>CP064985.1:2876097-4314146 GCA_016699675.1 Austwickia sp.
GCGCCTGGGCCCGACCCGCCTGATCGCGCAGCTCATGGGCCCGGCCGGCCTGACTTCCTGGTGCTGATGGCTGACGCGGCAGTGCGGGGAACACGCCCAGACCGCCGAGGCGAAGTCACTGATCCGTGCGATGAGGCCACCGATGAGGCCTCGATAAGGGTCGGGATCACCACAGTTCTGGCGGCTTGATCGGCGGCTTCATGCTGGGCGACCCCGGGGCCGAGCTGGACCCGGGCGAGAGACCCGGCAGGATAGGGCCATGACCCTGCGGGACGATCTCGACCGCGACGACGCGATTCGCGACGACCTCGATCGCGAAGACCTCGACCGCGACGACCTGGGCCATCCCGTCCCGCTGGGGCGCGCTCCCGAGCGGGTTATCAGCCTGGTCCCCTCGCTCACCGAGGCGATCGCGACGTCGTACGGCGACCGTCCGCACCCCCTGATCGGTGCCACCGACTGGTGCACCCACCCGGCCGACCTCGACGTACCGCGGTTCGGGGGCACCAAGAACCCGGCGGTGGAGGCCATCGTCGCGGCCGCGCCGGACCTCGTCGTGGCCAACGAGGAGGAGAACAAGCCCGAGCACGTCGCGGCGCTGCGCGACGCGGGAGTCCCCGTGTGGGTCACCGACATCCGCGACGTCCCCACCGCGCTGGCCTCGCTGGGTCGCCTCCTCGAGGTGCTGGCGGCGCCGGTTCGAGGCTGGTACGACGACGCCGTGGCCGCCTGGGCCGACCCGGAGCCGGTCGCGCGCGGAAGCCGGATCACTGCGCTGGTCCCGATCTGGCGCAGGCCGTGGATGGCGCTGGGGCGAGACACCTACGCCGGGGACGTCCTGGACCGGATCGGCGTCGACCATGTGCTGGCCGACCACGCCGAGCGCTATCCCCGCATCGACCCGGCGCAGGTCGCCGAGAGCACGCCGTACGAGGTGGTTCTCCTGCCCGACGAGCCCTACCGCTTCACCACGCACGACGGGCCGGAGGCCTTCGACGTCCCGGCTGCGCTGATCGACGGCCGGGCCCTGACCTGGTACGGGCCGGCGATGACCGCCGCGCCCCAGATCTTGCGGGACGCGATCCGGGCCGTGCTGGCCCGCGGAGGGCGAGGATGGCGGTAGGAACTCGCCCGAGGAGGCCGCCGTGACCGCTCAGCACGCCGACGAACTGCTCGTCACCCGCCGCGAGGACGGCGCGGTCGTCGAGGTCACCTTCAACCGGCCGCACCGGCACAACGCGTTCACGTTCGTGATGTACGACGGGATGCGCGCGCTGTTCGACGCCCTGGCTGACGACGCCGCGGCCCGGGTGATCGTCTTTCGCGGCGCCGGACAGGTGGCCTTCGCCGCCGGCAACGAGATCGCCGAGTTCGTGGCGATGACGGAGAGCGCCCAGGCCGTGGCGCACGAGGGACGCGTCCGGCGCCTGCTCACCGACCTGGGGCGCCTCCCCCAGGTGAGCATCGCGGCGGTCGACGGGCTGTGCGTCGGCGGGGGACTGGCCGTCGCCACGTACTGCGACCTGCGCGTCGCCACGACCACCTCCCGGTTCGGCTATCCCATCGCCCGGACCCTCGGCAACGCCCTGTCCCGGCCGTTGCTCGAACGGTGCGTACACGTCTTCGGGGAGTCCGTGACCCGGCAGATGCTGCTGGCAAGCCGCCTGCTGGACGCGCGACGGGCGTATGAGCTCGGCGCCCTCGTCGCGGTGTCCGACAGCCGCGCCGATCTGGATCGGGAAGTCGAGGCCCTCGTCAGCGGGCTTCTGCAGGCCGCACCCAGCACGGTGCGCACCACCAAGGAACAGCTCGCCGACATCACGGCGTACGCCGGCGACCTTGACCACGATGAGCGACTCCTCGAACGGGCCTACGGCAGCGCGGCGTTCCGCGAGGGAGTGCGCGCCTTCCTCGCCAAGGAGAAACCCGACTTCGCGGGCCTGGTCTGAGCCGTTCCGCGGCTCGGCTTGCGCACCCGGCTGAGCTGGCGCGATGGGCGACTCGGCCGGAGTGCGGGGCTAGGCTGACCGCATGGTGAACCGGAACTACGAGTTCGTGCCCGGACCTCGCGGGCAGCGGCTGAAGATCCACACCCGGGGAAGCACGATCATGACGCTGCCGACGATCAACCGCGGCACCGCCTTCACCTGGCCCGAACGGCACGCCTTCGGCCTCACCGGCCTGCTGCCGCCCGGCGTCGCCACGTTGGACTGGCAAGTGCGCCGCAGCTACGAGAACTACCTCGAACAGTCCAGCCCGGTGGCGAAGTACGCCTACCTGGCCGGGCTGCGCGACCGCAACGAAGTGCTGTTCTACCGGCTGCTGTCCGAGCACCTCGAGGAGATGCTGCCGATCGTCTACACCCCGACGATCGGCGACGTCATCGAGCGGTTCAGCCACACGTTCAGCCGCATGCGCGGGGTGTTCACCTCCGTCGACTTCCCGGAGGAGATCGAGGAGTCGCTGCTCAACTACGGCCTCGAACCCGACCAGTGCGACCTCATCGTCGTCACCGACTCCGAGGGCATCCTCGGCATCGGTGACCAGGGCGTCGGCGGCGTGCAGATCTGCGTCGGCAAGCTGTCGGTCTACACCGCCGCGGCCGGGATCGACCCCCGCCGCGTCATTCCGGTGGTCGTCGACGTGGGCACCGACAACATGGAGCTGCTCAACGACGAGTTCTACCTGGGCTCCCGGCACAGCCGCCGGCGCGGCGCCGTGTACGACGAGTTCATCGAGCAGTTCGTCGCCACCGCCACTCGGCTGTTCCCGCACGCCATGATCCACTTCGAGGACTTCGGGGCGGGCAACGCCCACCGGATCCTCGACACGTACCGGCACCGCTACTGCGCCTTCAACGACGACATCCAGGGCACCGCGGCAGTCGTGACCGCGGCGGCCCTCGCCGGCGTGAAGACGACGGGCAGCCGGATGCGCGAGCAGCGCGTCGTCGTGTTCGGAGCCGGTACGGCGGGGGTGGGCATCGCCGACCTCATGCGCGACCGGATGATCCGCGAGGGGCTGGGCGAGGCCGAGTCGTACCGGCAGTTCTGGTGCCTGGGCTCGCGAGGCCTGATCCACACCGGGCTGGGCGAGAAGGTGCGCGACTTTCAGCAGCCGTACGCCCGCCCGCAGGACGAGCTGGCCTCCTGGCAGCTCGACGACCCCGGCAACATCTCGCTCGCCGATGTCGTGCGCAACGTCCGCCCCACCATGCTCATCGGCACCTCGGCCCGGGCCGGGGCGTTCACCGAGGCCATCGTGCGGGACATGGCCGCGCACGTGGACCGGCCGATCATCATGCCGCTGTCGAACCCCACCTCGCGGGCCGAGGCCGTGCCCAAGGACATCATCGAGTGGACCAACGGGCAGGCGCTCGTGGCCACCGGATCCCCCTTCGCCCCGGTGGAATACGGCGGGCGGCGCTTCGAGATCGCCCAGGCGAACAACGCGCTCGTGTTCCCCGGGATCGGCCTCGGGGTCGTGGTGAGCAAGGCGAGCCGGGTGTCGGATCGGATGATCGCCGCGGCCGCCGAGGCGGTGGCCGAGATCGTGGACGTCGCCCCGTACGGCCGGTCCCTGCTGCCCTCGATCTCCCAGCTGCGCCGCGTCTCCGGCACGGTCGCGATTCGGGTGGCCGAGACGGCATACGAGGAGGGCCTCTCGCAGGTCAAGCTCGACGACCCGGTGCAGCGGGTCTACGAGGCCATGTGGCAGCCGGTGTACCCCGAAATCATCCTGCCCCCGGGGGACTGGAAGGACATGGCGTTGGAGCGCCGCAAGGCCGCGCTCGCCGCGGACGAGGCGGCGGCCGAGGCCGGGGAGGACACCGCGGGGAACGGTGCCCCGAGTCGCGACGCGAGCGGGGGCTCGTGAGCTCCGGGCCGGTGCCGACCCGTTCGGAGCGCCTCGACAGCCTGCCGTACACCCGCGCGCACTCGAAGCTGCTGGTCGGCTCGGGCATCGGGTGGGCACTCGACGCCATGGACGTCGGGCTCATGTCGTTCGTCGTCACCGCTCTCGCCGTGCAGTGGCACCTCGACAAGGACCAGACGTCGTGGATCCTGTCGATCGGCTTCGTCGGGATGGCGATCGGCGCGAGCGTCGGCGGCCTGCTGGCCGACCGGATCGGGCGCCGGCAGGTGTTCGCCCTGACGCTGCTCATCTACGGGCTCGCCACGGGCGCCTCGGCGCTGGCCCAGTCCGTGGCGGTGCTGATGGCCATGCGGTTCGTCGTGGGTCTCGGGCTCGGGGCCGAGCTGCCGGTGGCTTCGACGCTGGTCAGCGAGTATTCACCCCGCCTCATCCGCGGCCGCATGGTCGTGATCCTGGAGGCCTTCTGGGCGGTCGGCTGGATTCTCGCCGCCCTGATCGGCTTCAAGGTGATCCCCACCTCCGACGACGGCTGGCGGTGGGCGCTGCTGGTCGGCATCGTGCCCACGCTGTACGCCGTGGTCGTGCGGATGGGCCTGCCCGAATCGGTGCGCTTCCTGGAGCGGGCGGGCCGGTACGACGAGGCCGAGCGGGCCGTCCGGGTCTTCGAGCAATCCGCGGGCGTCGAGCCCCCCGAGGATCCCGCCGCGGCCGAGGTCGCGACCCGGCGCGCGCAGGAGGCGGGGTCGCGCAGGGCCTCGGCGGAGCTGTGGTCTCCCGAGTACCGGCGGCGCACCGCGGCCCTGTGGTGCGTCTGGTTCATGGTGAACCTGTCGTATTACGGCGCCTTCTCGTGGCTGCCGAGCCTGCTGCACGCGCAGGGGCACACCGTCGTGAAGTCGTTCGAGTACACGCTCTACATCACGCTCGCCCAGATCCCGGGCTACGCCTTGGCGGCGTATCTCATCGAGAAGGTCGGCCGCCGGGGCACGCTGGCGGGATTCCTGCTCGGCTCCGCGGTGGCGGCCTTCGCCTTCGGGGGGGCCCGCGAGGACGCCGCCATCATCGGGGCCGGCCTCGCGCTCAGCTTCTTCAACCTCGGCGCGTGGGGAGCCCTGTACGCCGTGTCGCCCGAGATCTATCCCACCGGGATCCGCGGCCGCGGGCGCCGGATCCGCCGCCGCCTTCGGCCGGCTGGCCTCGATCATCGCCCCGCTGTCGGTGCCCTACCTGCTCGGCTGGGGCGGTCAGCCGCTGACGTTCGGGGTCTTCGCCGCGGCGTTCGCGATCGCCGCGCTCGCCGCCCTGTTCCTGCCCGAACTCACCGACGCCGCCCTGGAGTAAGCGGGCGCGGGAGTGACCGCGCGGGGGTATGCGGGCGGGTGTAAGCGGGCGGGAGTGACCGAGCTGAAGTGAGCGCGCTGGAGTAAGCGCCGGACCTGCGGTTAGCGCAGGCAGACCAGGCAGACCACGGCGAACAGCCAGCTCGTGAAGGTGCCAACCAAGAAGTACTCCGTCGCGGTGTCGATGCGCTGCGGCCCCGGCGGCGGACGCACCGGCGTGCCGGCGGGGCCGAGCAGGCTCTCGCGGTGCACCGCCTGCAGCTCGGGGAACCGCAGCAGGCCCTTCGCGGCGGAGATCACGGCGGCCGCGGGCAGCTGCCCGACGAGCCCCAGGCCGAGGATGAACGTGCGCTCCATCGGGCCGAGCAGCCGACCGCCCTTGAGTCGCTGCTCGGCGGTGAACTCCTCGCCGTCGCTCGTGCGCGGTACGCCGGTGCCGGCCAGCACCAGCCGCACCACGACGTTGCCGGTGCCCCACTGGGCGAGGATCGCAGCCAGTGCGGCCACGGCGCGCTCGGGGGAGAGGGCTGCGAGCAGCGGCGGATGCGCCCAGCCGAGCCAGGCCACCAGGGGGCCGTCGATCGGGTGGGCCCACCCGGCACACAGGGTGGCCAGCGCGGCCGGGACGACGAGCGTCGCCACCGCCCGGCGGACGCCCGGGGGACGCTCCTGCGACCCCGACAGGGCCGCCTGGCTGGCGGCCAGCCAGGCCCACAAGGACGCCAGGGCCACGCCCAGGGCCAGCAGGTCGGCGACGGTGGTCCGGCCGGTGAGCAGCCACATGGCCACGGCCACGACGCCGCCGACGGTCAGCGGCGTTCGACGGCCGGGTGCGCCCCGGGCCAGGTCCAGGCACGCGAGCGCCAGGAACCACAACGCCAGCCAGCTCACGACGTACCTCCCCTTCCCGCAGACCTAGGACGCCGACTCCGGAGCCCACAACGCGCGCAGCGCCGCCAGCAGCGCCCAGCTCCCGTTGCGCGCGAGCCGTTGCGAGACCGCCGACTGGGTGATGCCCTCGGCGGCCGCGAGCTGACTCTGGGTGAGCCCGGCCGCCGTCCCACGGATGAGTCTGACGTCGAGGTCCGACAACCCTGCGACCAGCTCGTCCAGCGTGCCCAGCGTGGCGTTGACCAGGCCGGCCAGCGGGGTGCCGCCGGCGTCGGCGTACGGTCTGGCGTCGGGGTCCGCGGTGTCGCAGAACCGGGCCCGCAGCGCGCCGCCCCGGCGGTGGCTCCCGGCCTGGTCGACCTCCTCGATCGCCCGGCGCGCCGACCACCAGCCGGGCCCGTCCTGCACGCCGTGAACCCCGGTGTCGGGCTCCAGGAGCTGCACGGGGCCCCACCCCAGCCCGTACCGGGTGTCGGTCACCGGGCCCGCCGGGCCGGTCGCCCCGAGCAGCCGCAGCCGAAGGGTGAGCATGGCGCCGACGGCCGCCGGCACATCGCGAAAGACGCCCTGGAACTCGTCCCCGAGCGTGATGCGCAGCGGCACGACCGGGCCGGCGGCGTTGACCTCCCGGATCGCCGCGAGCAGGGCCTCGTGCAGGACGGTCCGGTCGGCGGTTCGCCGGGACCCCACGACGTCGCCGATCAGGGTCGCGACGGGGCTGCCGTTCTCGATCCACATAGAAATAAGCTTACCCCTGATAGTCCGAAAACTATCAGGGGTAAGCTACTACTGCAGGGGAGGGGAAGAAGCTCAGGCCGAGACTCGAGACTTGATCGCTCGGTGGATGTCGTCGACGCGCTCCTTGGCGTCGCCGAAGAGCATCTGCGTGTTCTCGTTGAAGAACAGCGGGTTCTGCACGCCGGCATAGCCGGTCGCCATCGACCGCTTGAACACGATCACGTTCGCGGCCTCCCACACGTGCAGCACGGGCATGCCCGCGATGGGGGAGGACGGGTCGTCGAGCGCGGCCGGGTTGACCGTGTCGTTGGCGCCGATGACCAGCACGACGTCCGTCTCGTCGAAGTCGTCGTTGATCTCGTCCATCTCCAGCACGATGTCGTAGGGCACCTTGGCCTCGGCCAGCAGGACGTTCATGTGGCCCGGCAGCCGACCTGCGACCGGGTGGATGCCGAACCGGACGTTGCAGCCGCGCTTGCGCAGCTCCTCGGTGATCTCGGCGACCGGGTACTGCGCCTGCGCCACGGCCATGCCGTAACCGGGGGTGATGATGACCGACTTGGCGTCGAGCAGCATCTCGGCGGCGCCCTCCGCGTCGATCTCGCGGTGCTCGCCGTAGTCCTTGGCCTCGCCCACGACCGCGCCGTCCGAGCCGAAGCCGCCGGCGATGACGTTGAAGAACGAACGGCCCATGCCCTTGCACATGATGTAGCTCAGGAAGGCACCGGAGGAGCCGACGAGCGCGCCGGTGATGATGAGCAGGTCGTTGTTGAGCATGAACCCGGCGGCCGCCGCGGCCCATCCGGAGTAGCTGTTGAGCATCGACACCACGACCGGCATGTCGCCGCCGCCGATGGAGGCGACGAGGTGGAACCCAAGCGCCAGCGCGATGACCGTCATGAGGATGAGCAGGAGCAGGTTCGGGCTCTTGATGAAGACCGCCGTGAGGATGAAGAACAACACGATCGCGCCGAGGTTGAGCATGTTGTGCGCCGGCAGCATGAGCGGGGCGGACTTCATCTTCGCGGACAGCTTCAGGTAGGCGACGATCGAGCCCGTGAAGGTGACGGCGCCGATGAAGACGCCGATGAAGACCTCGCCGCTGTGGATCGGGCCCAGCGAGCCGGCCAGGTCGGCCGGGAAGGGGTGGTTGTTGCGCTCGGCCTCGGCGATCCGCTCATGGGCGTCGAAGTAGGAGACGTAGCCGACGAGCACGGCGGCCAGACCGACGAAGCTGTGCAGCAGTGCGATCAGCTCGGGCATGCCGGTCATCTCGACCTTCTGGGCCTTCCAGATGCCGATGACGGCGCCGATGGCCATAGCGACGGCGATGAACAGGATGCCGTTCATGCCGGAGCCGGACCGGTCCTGCAGGTCGGCCGTGTTGCGGGCGTAGTCAATCCCGCCGACGGCCGCCACGATCGTGATGAGGATGGCCAGCGCCATGCCGTAGATGCCGTAGGTGTTGCCGCCCTTGGCGGACTCGTGCTTGCTCAGCCCGGCGAGGGCCAGGATGAACAGCAGCGCCGCGATGATGTACGTGCCCTGCGCCAGCGTTGCCGGCAGGAAGGCATTGACGGTGTCGGTCATGTCTAGGTCAGCCCCTCTTGAACATTTCGAGCATCCGGCCGGTGACCTTGAAACCACCGAAGATGTTGATGCTGGCCAGCAGGATCGCGATGAACGCCAGAACGTTCATGACGAGGTTGTTCTCGGCCCGGCCGACCTGTAGGAGGGCGCCGACGACGATGATGCCCGAGATGGCGTTGGTGACCGACATCAGCGGCGTGTGCAGCGCGTGGTGCACGTTGCCGATGACGTAGTAGCCGATGACGCACGCGAGCATGAAGACCATGAAGTGCCCGAGGAACGCCTCCGGCGAGAACGCGAACAGGACGAGCGCGAGCACGGCCACGATGGCGGCCGTGGTCAGCTTCCGGCTCTGGGACATGGGCGCCTTGACGGGCTTCTCCGGCTTCGGCGCCACCTCGGCGGCCGGCTGCGCGGCGGGCGCGGCCGAGACCTTGACCAGGTCCGGCGGCGGCGGCCACATGAGCTTGCCGTCCTTGACGACGGACATGCCGCGGACGATGACGTCTTCCTCGTCGAGGACGAGCTGGCCGTCCTTCTCCGGGGTGGCCAGCTTGAGGAAGTTGACCATGTTCTGCCCGTACAGCTGGCTCGCCTGGGTGGGCAGCCGACCCGCGAGGTCCGTGTAGCCGATCAGCGTGACGCCGTTCGCGACGACCGCCTTCTCGCCGGCGACGGTGCCCTCGACGTTGCCGCCGGTCTGGGCCGCCATGTCGACGATGACGCTGCCGGGCTTCATCGTGTCCAGCATCTCGGCGGTGATCAGCCGCGGCGCGGGCCGGCCCGGGATCAGCGCGGTCGTCACGATGATGTCGACGTCCTTGCACTGCTCGGCGTACATCTTCGCCTGCAGCGCCTGGTAGTCCGCGCCCATCTCCTTGGCGTAGCCATCGGTGCTGACCTCGGCGTTCGGGTCCTCGACGGCGACGAATTCGGCGCCCATGGACTCGACCTGCTCGGCGACCTCGGGTCGTACGTCGTTCGCGCGGACGATCGCGCCCATCGCGTTGGCGGCGCCGATGGCGGCGAGTCCGGCGACCCCTGCGCCCGCCACGAAGACCTTGGCCGGCGGGACCTTGCCCGCGGCGGTGACCTGGCCGGTGAAGAACCGGCCGAACTCGTGCGCCGCCTCGACGACCGCCCGATAACCGGCGATGTTCGCCATCGACGACAGCACGTCCATCGACTGGGCGCGCGAGATGCGCGGCACGGCATCCATCGACAGCGCGGTGATATTGCGCGCGGCGAGCTTGTTCACCATGGCCTGGTCGAGCCGCGGGTTCAGCAGGCCGATCAGCGTCGCGCCATCACGCAGCATGGCCAGCTCGTTGTCGTTCGGCGGGTTGACCTTGAGGACGATGTCCGCGGCCCACACGTCGACGACCTCGCCGAGCCGAGCGCCGGCCTCGGTGAACGCCTCGTCGGAGAGAGCGGCGTGGGCGCCGGCGCCGCTCTCCACAACGACGTCATAACCGAGCTTGAGCAATTGGCCAACGGTTTGCGGGGTCGCCGCCACGCGGGTCTCACCCGCGTGCGTCTCCTTCGGAATGCCGATCAGCACGGGGTGGACTCCTTCGCAGTGCGGCGCTCCAGAGTTGGGCGCCGTCGGGGAACAGTTCATTGGCTGCGCGTCGGCGCCAGATGGGTCGAAGGTCCCACGATCCTGGCACGCCAGCGCTGTTCGGGGCCCCCGACGCCGTAGGGACCCGCACCCGAGGCTAGTCCTGAACGGCGTTCAAGTTAGGTGTTAGGCTCAGGCGCGTCTGGTCGGCTCGACTGCGGGCCGAGTCGCCCTCGCCCACCCAGGAGTTGTCATGGCCACCCGTGTCGATGCCGAGCCCGACGCCCGACGTACCGCCCGGGGCCCCTCCGCGCGCGGCCGCTTCACGGCGACCGACCTCGCCCTGGTGGCCGCCTTCGCGGCCCTCACCGCCGTCCTCGCGGTGGCCCCACCGGTCTACCTGCCCGGCAACCCGGCCCCCATCACCCTGCAGTCCCTCGGGGTGATGCTCAGCGGCGCGGTGCTCGGTTGGAAGCGGGGCGGGGCCGCGATCGCGCTGATGCTGCTCGTCGGCGCCCTCGGCGTGCCCGTGCTGTCGGGCGGCCGACCGGTGCTCGCGGCCTTCCAGGGCCCGACGGGCGGATTCCTCATCGGGTACGTCGTGGGGGCCGCCGCCGTGGGCGCCCTCGTGCAGAGCCGGCTGCCGCGCGCGGCGACGTGGTGGTTCGCGGTGTCGTGCCTGGTCGGCGGGATCGGCGTCGTCTATCTCTTCGGGATTCCCGGCATGGCGCTGCGCGGCAACCTCAGCCTCCCCGCCGCCGCCACCGCGTGCCTGTCGTTCATCCCCGGTGACCTGGTCAAGGCCGCCGTGGCGACGGTCGTGGCTGCCGCGGTGCACCGGGCGCTGCCGGGGTTGACGCCGCCGCTGCGGCGCCGGTGATCGAGTTCGAGGGGATCCGGCACAGCTACGGCGAGCGGGAGGTCCTGCGCGGGGTCGACCTGACGCTCGCCGAACCTCGGATCGGCATCGTCGGCGCGAACGGCTCCGGCAAGTCCACGCTCGCGCGGATGATCAACGGGCTGGTCGCGCCCACGTCGGGTCGGGTGGTCGTCGACGGCTTCGACGTCGCCCGCGACGGCGCCGCGGTGCGCCGCCGGGTCGGGTTCGTCTTCCCCGATCCCGACGCGCAGATCGTCATGCCGACGGTCGCCGAGGACGTGGGATTCTCGCTGCGCCGCCGAAAGCTGGCCAAGGACGAGCGAGACCGGCTGGTCGCGCAGGCCCTAACCCGGTTCGACCTGGCGGACCACGCCGATCACCCGGCGCACCTGCTCTCCAGCGGGCAGAAGCAGCTCCTCGCGCTCGCTGCGATCCTCGTGACCGAACCGACCGTGCTGGTCTGCGACGAGCCGACCACCCTGCTCGACCTGCGGCACTCCCGACAGGTGACGCACCTGCTGGAGACCCTCGCGCAGCAGGTGGTGCTGGTCACCCACCACCTGGAGCTGGTCGAGCACTGGGAACGCGTGATCGTCATCGACGAGGGCCGCGTGGTGGCCGACGGGCCGGGGGCCGAGTCGGTGGCGACGTACCGGGGGTTGATGGCGTGCTGACCGGCGCGTACGTCCCCGGCGACAGCCTCGTCCACCGCGCTCGGCCGGGCGTAAAGGTGCTGCTGCTGGCGGCGCTCACACTGGCCCTGTTCGTGCGGCCGGGTCCGGTCCCCGCGGCGGTGGGCGCGGTGGTGGTGCTCGGGGCGTACGTCGTGGCCCGCGTGCCCGCCGCGGTCGCCTGGGAGCAGGCGCGCCCGCTGCGGTGGTTCGTCGCCGTCCTCTTCGCGTTTCAGGTATGGGCCTCGGGCTGGCTCACGGCCGCGGTGACCTGCGCCAACCTCGTCATCGCGGTGCTGGCCGCCAGCCTGGTGACGCTGACCACCCCGGTGCAGGAGATGCTCGACGCGGCCGTGTCGGCCGCGGGGCGGCTGCGCCGGTTCGGGGTGGACCCGGAGCGGCTCGGGCTGGCCCTGGCCCTGACCATTCGGTCCATCCCGGTGGTGACGCGGATGGCCGAGCAGACCCGCGAGGCGCGCAGCGCCCGGGGGCTGGACCGCAGCATCCGGGCGTTCGCGACCCCCTTGGTGGTCCGCACCGTGCGCCACGCCCAGCGCGTCGGCGACGCCCTCGTCGCGCGGGGCGTGGACGACTGACGTGCGCGCTGCGTCGCCGCCCGTGCGTGGCAGGCCGCGCCCGTCCGCGGCCGCTCGGGGCCGCTCGGGGGCAGTTCCGGGAGCGGGTGCACCGGCCGACTCCGCTGGCCGGGGGCGGATTTCGCGAGGGGGCGCGGTGCCCTGTACAGTGGGCGGGCACGCCCGGAGCCCTGGCTCCGGGGGCGCCCCGATAGCTCAGTCGGCAGAGCGTCTCCATGGTAAGGAGAAGGTCTAGGGTTCGATTCCCTATCGGGGCTCCGGCTCGGCTCCGCCGCCCGCTCACCAGCGCGGTGGCGGCGCGCCGATCGCCCTTGGCGGGGTAGCTCAGGTGGTCAGAGCACACGACTCATAATCGTGGTGTCGCGGGTTCAAGTCCCGCCCTCGCTACCGATGCGGTGTCGGCGGGAATCCTCCGACCGCGTATCCTGTTGTGTCGACGCGCGCCGCGTTCGGCGCCGACAGCTCACCCGATCCGAAAGTCAGGTAGTCCCGTGGCCAGCAAGACCACCGACGTCCGTCCGAAGATCACGCTCGCGTGCGTGGACTGCAAGGACCGCAACTACATCACCAAGAAGAACCGGCGCAACGACCCGGATCGTCTGGAGATGAAGAAGTTCTGCCGCAAGTGCGGCAAGCACACGGCGCACCGCGAGACTCGCTGAGTCGCACCTTCTTCCGACGCTTCCGCGGCGGCCGCCTCATCGCGAGGCGGCCGCCGCGGCGTCGTTAGCGGCCCGCCAGGGCGGCTGTCCCTGCCGTAGGGCCCGTCGGGCTTGTCGGTGCGGAAGGGTCCGTCGCTGCTGTCGGGCGCGTGTCCTAGGGTGAGCGCCATGCCGGTCGATCTCAGTTTCGAGGGGCGCAGCTACCCGCCGTCCGAGCCGTACGTCGTGGGCCGCGAGGCGGTGCGCGCCTTCGCCACGGCCGTCGGCGCCAGCAGTCCGCTCCATCACGACCCCATGGCCGCACGGGCCGCGGGATACGCCGACGTGGTGGCCCCCCCGACGTTCGCGGTCGTCATCGCCCAGCGCTGTGAGGCGCAATACGTGGCGGACCCCGCGGCGGGGATCGACTTCGCCCAGGTCGTGCACGCCGAGGAGCGGTTCGCCTCCGAGCGTCCCATCGTTGCCGGCGAAGAGATCGTCGCGACGCTCACGGTGCAGCGCGTCCGGGAAGTGGCCGGCAACGTCATGGTCACCACTCAGGTGGAGATGCGCGAGGGCGCGCCGGCGGTCGGTCCGGATCCGGACACAGCCCCGCTCGTGGGGCATGTCACCTCGATGCTGGTCGTCCGAGGGGAGGGCAAGTGAGCACTCGGCGCCCCGTCGACGCGGTCGGCGTGGGGCGCGAGTTCGGATTCAGTTCGCTCGTCGTGGATCGGGAACGGCTCATCGCGTACGCCGCCGCCAGCGGCGACCACAACCGCATTCACTGGGACGAGGCGTTCGCCCGCTCCGTCGGGCTGCCCGACGTCATCGCCCACGGCATGTGGACGATGGGGGCCGCGATCGACCTGGTCTGCCGCTGGGCCGGCGACCCGACAGCGGTCGTCGACTACCGCACCAAGTTCACGGCGCCCGTGGTGGTGCCTTACGACACCGACGTGCGGGTCGAGGTCCGCGGCCTCGTGAAGAGCCTGGCCGAGGACGACCCGGCCGGCCCGCGCGCTGTCGTCGAGCTGATCGTGACCTGCGGCGGGGAGCAGGCCCTCACCCGCGCCCAGGCGACGGTGCTCCTCGCCCGGGCTGGCGAGGAGGTGGCGGACTTCGATGCGTGAGGAGTTCGACGCGCCCCTGGCCGAACTGACCACCATGCGCGTCGGCGGCCCGGCCCGGCGCCTGGTCACCGTGACCACGACGGACGAACTGGTCGACGCCGTCCGCGAGGTCGACGACGCCGAGGAACCCCTGCTGGTCCTGTCCGGGGGATCCAACCTGCTCATCGCGGACGAGGGCTTCGCGGGGACCGTCGTGCGGGTGGCCACGACGGGGATCCAGACGGAGTCTGCCGACCTCTGCGGCGGCGCCGTCGTGCGAGTCGCGGCAGGCGAGGACTGGGACGGCTTCGTGGCCCGCACCGTGGCCGAGGGCTGGGCCGGGGTCGAGTGCCTCTCCGGCATCCCTGGGCTCACCGGGTCGACGCCCATCCAGAACGTCGGCGCCTACGGCCAGGAGGTCGCCCAGACCATCTGGGACGTGCGGGTCTGGGATCGGCGCGAGCAGCGGGTCCGCACCTTCGCGAACGCCGACTGCGCCTTCGCCTACCGGCACAGCCTGTTCAAGGACGCGGCCGCGGCGGGCCGGTACGTCGTCCTCGACGTCGCCTTCCAGCTCGACGTCGGGACCCTGAGCAGGCCGATCGCGTACGCCGACCTGGCTCGCGGCCTCGGCGTCGAGCAGGGCGCGCGCGTTCCGCTGGCCGACGCGCGCGAGGGGGTGCTGGAGCAGCGCCGCCGCCGGGGCATGGTCCTCGACGCCGCCGACCACGACACGTGGAGCTGTGGGTCGTTCTTCACCAACCCCGTCCTGAGCGCGTCGGACTTCGAGGCGCTGACCGGCCGGGTGCGCGAGCGGCTCGGTCCGGACGCCGTACCCCCGGCGTTCCCCGCCGCCGATGGGACCGTCAAGTCGAGCGCGGCGTGGCTCATCGATCACGCGGGCTTCGGCAAGGGCCACGGCCTGCCCGGCCCGGCGGCCCTGTCGACGAAGCACGTGCTTGCCCTGACCAACCGGGGCGGCGCCCGCGCCGCCGATCTCTTGGCCCTGGCGGGCGAGATCCGCGCCGGGGTCCAGGAGGCCTTCGGCGTGACGCTGGTCAACGAGCCGGTCCTGGTGGGCCTCAGCCTCTGAGCACCGACCCCGAGGCTGGCGGGGGGAGTGGTGGCAGGGGTGGGGGCTCGGTGGCGGGCGAAGTGGGGGCAGCGGCGAACCACGCATGGACCCCGGCCAGCAGGCGACGCCGTACGTCGGCCGGGGCCAGCGACGCCTCGATCGACGCGCGCGCCAGTCCGGCCAGCGCGGCGTCGTCGAGGCCGTGCACCTCGCGCGCGGCGACGTACTGAGCCACCAGCCGCGAGCCGAACAGCAGCGGGTCGTCGGCGCCCAGCGCCACGCGGGTCCCGGCGGCGAGGAGCCGCGGCAGCGGCACGTCGGCGGGCCGGTGGTAGACCCCGAGGGCCACGTTGCTGCCGGGACACACCTCGAACGCCACCCCGCGATCCACCACCCGGGCCAGCACCTCGGCATCCTCGACGGCCCGCACCCCGTGCCCCAGCCGCCGCGGGGCCAACGCCTCGAGCGTCTCCTGCACCGCGGCCGGTCCGAGCAGCTCGCCCGCGTGCGGCACCGCGGCCAGCCCGGCATTCCGCGCGATCCGGAAAGCGGGCCCGAATTCGTGGGTGTCCCCACGGCGTTCGTCGTTCGACAGGCCGAACCCGAGCACCTGGCCGGGCCCGTCGCCGGCGTGCCGGGCGGCCAGCCGGGCCAGCGTGCGCGCCTCGAGCGGATGCCGGATCCGGCTGGCGGCCACGATGACGCCCACTCCGGTCCCCGTCGCCGCGCTGGCCGCCCGGGCCTCGTCGAGGACGATCTCCAGGGCGGGCGTCAGGCCGCCCACGTACGGCGCGTAGCTGGTCGGGTCGATCTGCAGCTCCAGCCAGCCCGACCCCTCGGCGGCGTCGTCCGCGGCGGCCTCGCGCACCAGGCGGCGCATGTCGGCCTCGGAGCGAACGCAGTGCCGGGCGGCGTCGTACAGCCGTTGGAACCGGAACCAGCCCCGCGCCTCGGCGGCCTCGGTGAGCGGCGGCGGCCAGGTCTCGGTGAGGGATCGGGGGAGCCGTACGCCGTGTGTGCCGGCCAGGTCCTGCAGCGTGGCGAACCGCATCGACCCGGTGAAGTGCAGGTGCAGGTGGGCCTTCGGCAGCGTGGCCAGGTCCCGCACGGCCCCGCCGGCTTCCTCCCGCATCTCCCTACGGTAAGCGGCCCCGCGGGCGCCATCGGTCAGGGCTGTCCCGTCGGCGAGGTCGGCGAGGTCCGCACGGGCCTGGGGCCGCGGCAACTAAACTCGCCCCGTGCCCATCGACACCCCGCAGGTCCCTCGCTTCCAGCGGCTGCGCCGCCTGTCCTATGTCGCGCTCACCCTTCGCGAGATGCGCGGCCAGTTCCCCCGCGAGTGCAACATCTGCGGGTTCGCGGGGCGGTTCCTGCCGGGTGGGCGGCCGCCCCGGTACGACGCGAAGTGTCCGCGCTGCCTGTCCGTGGAGCGGCACCGCCTGGTGGTGCTGGCGCTGGAGGAGGCCGACCCCGGTCCGTTCGGCAGCGTCCTGCACTTCGCGCCGGAGCCGGCCATGGAGGCCTTCCTGCGCAGCCGGGCCGATTCCTACCGGTCCGCGGACATCACCCCCGGCCGGGCGGATCTGCTGCTCGACATCGAGAACATCGACCTTCCCGAGGACTCGCTGGACGTGGTGGTCGCCTCCCACGTGTTGGAGCACGTGGACGACGCGGCGGCGCTGGCCAGCATTCACCGGGTGCTCAAGCCGGGCGCGCTGCTGGTGGCTCTCGTGCCGATCGTGGAGGCGTGGGCCCAGACCTACGAGAACCCCGCGATCGTCGATCCGGCGGAGCGCCTGCTGCACTTCGGCCAGGAGGACCACATCCGCTACTACGGCCGGGACTTCGTCGATCGGTTGCGGGCCGGCGGGTTCGAGGTCACGGAGCGGGCCGGGACGCCGGGGGAATGCGTGCGCTTCGGGCTGATGCGCGGGGAGAAGGTTTTCATCGCCCGCGCGGTCTGAATTGCCGCCGGGGTCAGGGCGCCCTGGGGTCCGGCCCCGGCGAGGCGGGTTGGATTTGGGTGCGGACCGTCACGTATGCTCTACCCCTGGACGCAAGCCCCGTCCTGGTCGGCGTGCCCGACCGGCGACGCGGTGGTCCGTAGGGCAGTGGCTCAATTGGCAGAGCACCGGTCTCCAAAACCGGCGGTTGGGGGTTCGAGTCCCTCCTGCCCTGCGATGCGGAAGCGGACGACGACGCCAGCGCCGCGACCGTGACCCAGCGAGAAGAGCATGACGAGCAGCACGCCACCGGCGCCACAGCACGCACGCGCTGTGGCGCCGATGAGCGTAGGAGATGAGGAACGGTGGCCGACGACAGCCTCACGGGCGATTCCCGTCCCAAGGCCCCGAAACGACCGGTCACCCGGCCGGATCGGGCCACGCCGGCCCAGCGCGGGTTCTTCGGCTCGATCGGGCTCTTCCTGCGTCAGATCATCGACGAGCTGCGCAAGGTGGTGCGGCCCACCCGTCAGGAGTGGCTGACCTACACCGCGGTGGTCATCGCGTTCGTCGTGACGATCATGCTGTTCGTCTTCGGCCTGGACCAGTTGTTCACCAGGCTCGTGTTCTGGGTCTTCGCGGGCGGCGCTTCCTAAGCCGCACCCGACCATGCGGCGGCCGACGGCCGCCCCACCGTATGTAGAGGAAAGGTCATCGACGTGTCTGATCAGCGGACGCCCGGCTTCTCGGACGACCACGCCGACCCGTTCGGTCTCGACGCAGACGTCGACGAGCCCACCCCCGACGCGCTCGCGGCGGAGGCCGACGAGATCGCCCCGGCCGACGCCGGCGCGGAGACCGACGCGGACGCCCTCGACGAGCTGCCCGAGGACGGCGCTGACGACGACGCGGAGGACGCGGCGGATGCCGAGGCACCGGCGCTCGTCGCCGACGAGGGCGAGGACGCGCTCGACGAGGACGAGCTCCGGGTCGAGGGCGGCGACGCGGACGACAGCGCGGCGGGCGACGACCCCGAGGGTGGCGCGGCCGACGAGGCCGAGGCGCTGGCTGCCGAGGAGGCCCAGGACGAGGACGCCGCCGACGAATTCGCCGAAGAGGCCATCGACGCACCGATCGACGAGGCCGCCGAGCTGCGCGCGATGCTGCGTGGTCAGATCGGTGACTGGTACGTCGTGCACAGCTACGCCGGCTACGAGAACCGCGTGAAGGCCAACCTCGAACAGCGCGCCCAGTCCCTCAACATGGAGGACTACATCTTCCAGGTCGAGGTGCCGATGGAGCAGGTCACCGAGATCAAGAACGGCCAGAAGAAGCTCGTGCGCCGGGTGCGGATGCCCGGCTACGTCCTGGTCCGGATGGACCTGACCGACGAGAGCTGGGGAACGGTGCGGCACACCCCCGGCGTCACCGGATTCGTGGGCAATGCCTATTCGCCGGTTCCGCTGAGCCTCGACGAGGTCTACTCAATGCTCGCCCCCACGGTGCAGGCCGAGCCGGCAGCCGGCGCGGCCAAGCCCGCCGCCCAGGCCACTTCCAGCACGGCCGCGGTCGACTTCGAGATCGGCGAGTCGGTCACGGTCATGGAGGGCCCCTTCGAGACCATGCCCGCCACGATCTCCGAGATCATCCCGGAGACCCAGAAGCTCAAGGTGCTGGTCTCGATCTTCGGCCGCGAGACCCCGGTGGAGCTCTCCTTCAACCAGGTCGCCAAACTGTAAGAACGCCCGGGGCGCGAGCCCCAGGCAACCCCAAGCTCGGCACGGCGTACCGCCGGACCGATTCCATATCCCGAAGGGCAGGCCGGACGGTCGCGCTCGTCGGTGCAACCGGGTCATCGCCCATGGCGTCGGCCCACGATCAAGTAAGGAGGAGGCCCATGCCTCCGAAGAAGAAGGTCTCCGGCTACATCAAGCTGCAGATCCAGGCCGGCGCCGCGACGCCGGCTCCGCCCGTCGGCCCCGCGCTCGGTCAGCACGGCGTCAACATCATGGAGTTCGTCAAGGCCTACAACGCCGCGACGGAATCCCAGCGCGGCAACGTGGTCCCCGTCGAGATCACCGTCTACGAGGACCGCTCGTTCACGTTCGTCCTCAAGACGCCGCCCGCCGCGGAGATGATCAAGAAGGCCGCCGGGATCGCGAAGGGCTCCGGCGAGCCCCACAAGACCAAGGTCGCGACACTGACCCAGGACCAGGTCCGGGAGATCGCCTCCCAGAAGATGGTCGACCTCAACGCCAACGACGTCGAGCAGGCGATGAAGATCATCGCCGGCACGGCCCGCTCGATGGGCGTCACCGTCCAGGGCTGATTCCGGGTTGCCCCAAAGGCGACCCAGGGCGCCGCCGTCCGACGGCGCCCCAGTGGCAGGGCCACGCGCTGGCCCGGACCACGACCTCCACCACCAGCAAGGAGACAGCAATGAAGCGCAGCAAGTCCTACCGCGCGTCCGCGGAGAAGATCTCCCCGGACACCCTCTACAGCCCGCTTGCCGCCGTGCGGCTGGCCAAGGAGACCAGCACCACGAAGTACGACGCCACCGTCGAGATGGCCCTGCGCCTCGGCGTGGACCCCCGCAAGGCGGACCAGATGGTGCGCGGCACCGTCAACCTGCCGAACGGCACCGGCAAAACCGCCCGCGTGCTGGTCTTCGCCAACGGCGCCAACGCCGAGGCCGCCAAGGCCGCCGGTGCGGACTTCGTCGGCTCGGACGACATGATCGAGAAGATCCAGGGCGGTTGGTTGGACTTCGACGCGGTCGTCGCCACGCCGGACCTCATGGGCAAGGTCGGTCGCCTCGGCAAGGTGCTGGGCCCCCGGGGCCTGATGCCGAACCCGAAGACCGGCACGGTGACGATGGACGTGGCCAAGGCGGTCACCGACATCAAGGGCGGCAAGATCGAGTTCCGCGTCGACAAGCACTCCAACCTGCACTTCATCATCGGCAAGACGTCGTTCACCGAGCAGGCGCTGGTGGAGAACTACTCCGCGGCGATGGACGAGATCCAGCGGCTCAAGCCGTCCGCCAGCAAGGGCCGCTACCTGCTCAAGGCCACCATGTCGACGACCATGGGCCCCGGCATCCCGGTGGATCACACCAAGACGCGCAACCTCATGGCCGAGGACGCGACCGTCTGACGGTCCGCCCCGCGTCAATCGCTCGACTGCCGCATCACGCTGCGCCGTACCGGTTCTCCGGTACGGCGCAGCGTGCGTCTAGCCCGCCGTCGGCGCCGGGGGAGCCCACCCACCGGGAGGGGGCCACGCCATCCGCACCTCCGGGATCGACCGGCCGTCCGGCGCATCCCAGCTGCCCGCCCCGGCCGGGACCGCACCGTGGCGCCGGTAGAAGCCGGTCGCCGCGTCGTTGCCCGCGAGGACCCACAGGTGGACGCCGATGCCCGGGGCCTCCTCGGCGCAGCGAGCCGCGCCCGCCGCCAGCAGCCGGCCGCCAATGCCCCGCCCGCGCTGATCCTGCGCCACGTGCAGGTTGTCCAGCAGGCTGCCCCAATGCGCGTCGGCCGCGGCGTACCAACAGCCGAACCCCACGATTCCCGCCGCCCCGGGGTCGGCGACCAGCACGATCTGGCCCGGCGGCGGCGCGATGAGGCGCTGCGCCCACACGGCCCGCCGGTCGTCGTCGACGGGGCCGTCAAGGTAGGTGTCCGCGAGAATGCCGCGGTACGTCGAGCGCCAGCTGGCGGTGTGCAGGGCCGCGATGGCGGCCGCGTCGGCGGGCTCCGCCGGCCTGATCCGTACGTCGATCGTCATCGCGCCTCCCGTCTTTCTGCGCCTTCCCCGAGTCTGCGCGTCCGCAGCCCGCGCGGACGGCCTTCCGGCCGCATGATCGGTGGTGCGGGACCGGCGATTTGGCCGCATCGCTCGCCGGCGGATAACCTGTACGACGACCCATGACCGCCGGTTGTCGCCAGCGAGCCGCCAGGCCCGCCAGCGACCGAAGGTCCCCGCAGAAGCGGGGCGTCCGGCGCAGGCCACGACGTACGACTTGGCGGCGCCCGCATCCGGAAGCCGCGCCCGTGCTCCCGTGCCCTGCGCCGGGAGCCTTTTTCATGCGGGGCCACGGGTGCCGGCACACCAGGAGAAGGAGGCCTCTATGGCGACGCCGCAGAAGCAGGCAGCCATCGCCGAACTCACGGGCAAGTTCCGCGAGTCCGGTGCGGCCGTTCTCACCGAGTACCGCGGCCTGACCGTGGCGCAGCTCAAGGAGCTGCGGAACTCGCTGCGTGCGAACGGTTCGTACGCCGTGGTCAAGAACACGCTGACCGACATCGCCGCCAAGGAGGCCGGAGTCACGGCCTTCGAGGGCCAGATGACCGGTCCGTCCGCGATCGCCTTCATCACGGGCGACCCGGTGGAGGCGGCCAAGAGCCTGCGTGACTTCGCCAAGGCGCACCCCCTCCTCGTCATCAAGGGCGGCTACCTCGAAGGCAAGCCGCTCACCGCCGAGGAGATCACCAAGCTCGCGGACCTCGAGTCCCGCGAGGTTCTGCTGGCCAAGCTGGCCGGCGCCATGAAGGCGTCGCTCAGCAACGCCGTCTACCTGTTCGCGGCCCCGCTGTCGCAGTTCGCCGCCACGGTGGACGCGCTGCGCGCCAAGGTCGAGGAGCAGGGCGGCGCAGCGGCCGCTCCCGCCCCCGCGGCCGAAGCGTCCGACGCTGAGGCGACCGAGGCCGAGGCGCCAGCGGCGTCCGAGGCCGAGACCCCCGAGGCCGCGGACACCCCGGCCGCCGAGACGGCGGCCACCGAAGACGTCGCCGCGGGTGGCGACGCGTCCTGAGGTCACTCAGGACAACCCATCACGAGCCACTCACGGCACGAAGCAAGGAAGGAAAGCCTCATGGCCAAGCTCAGCACCGAAGAGCTCCTTGACGCGTTCAAGGAGATGACCCTGATCGAGCTCTCGGAGTTCGTGAAGCAGTTCGAGGAGACGTTCGACGTCAAGGCCGCCGCCCCGATGATGGGCGCGGTCATGGCCGCTCCGGGCGCCGGCGGCGACGCCGCCCCCGCCGAGGAGGAGCAGAGCGAGTTCGACGTCATGCTCATGGCGGCCGGCGACAAGAAGATCCAGGTCATCAAGGAGGTGCGCGCCCTCACGAGCCTCGGCCTGAAGGAGGCCAAGGACCTCGTCGACGGCGCCCCGAAGCCCGTCCTAGAGAAGGTCGACAAGGACTCCGCGGAGAAGGCCAAGGCTGCCCTGGAGGGCGCCGGCGCCACCGTCGAGCTCAAGTGACCTGACGGCATCTCGGCAGCACCGACAGCGGGCCGGTTCCAGTGGGAACCGGCCCGCTGTCGCGTCCCGGGGGAGCACAAGCAGCGCAGATCACCTTGACGACCGCCCAGAGCCAGGGCATTCTCGAGGTCTCAGGCTGGTCTTCCACGGGCCGCACCTGGGACTGCGGATCATCGAGCCGGGCTGCAGATTCGGCGCCGCGCGACGGCGCCCGTCGAGCCCGAGTCGAGGTCCACAACCGCCGCCGCGTCGGCGCGGACGCGGCGGGCCGAGACTGTGGTTCCGGTCGAGTCTCGCCACGGGGTGGCGATTGGACTCCCGTCGACACCACGGGTATGCTGTCGCTTTGCGCTGCCCCTCTCTGTGTAGCCCGCGACGACGTGGCCGTCCCCACCGGTCTGATCAGCACGTGACCTGCAGGTTCGTGGTGTGTCTCCGAGTGGTGGGACGGATGCTCATTGCAGGTGGGCGCGGCGCCGACCGCCGACTGTGACAAAGGCCCGTGGAAGGACCCTCCTTGGCTGCCTCGCGCACTGCGAACCAGAAGATGTCCACGGCACTGACGGCCTCCGGCCGCGTGTCGTTCGCCAAGATCCGAGAGCCGCTAGAGGTACCCGACCTCTTGGCCCTGCAGACCGAGAGTTTCGACTGGCTGCTCGGCAACGAGCGGTGGCAGGCCCGGGTCGAGGAGGCCCTGGAGGCCGGCCGCAACGACGTACCCGAGCGCTCCGGACTGGAGGAGATCTTCGAGGAGATCTCGCCCATCGAAGACTTCGCGGGATCGATGTCGCTCTCGTTCCGGGACCACCGGTTCGAGGAGCAGAAGTACTCCATCGAGGAGTGCAAGGAACGCGACATGACCTACAGCGCCCCGCTGTTCGTCACCGCCGAGTTCATGAACAACAACACCGGCGAGATCAAGAGCCAGACGGTGTTCATGGGCGACTTCCCGCTCATGACCGACCGGGGCACCTTCGTTATCAACGGCACGGAGCGCGTCGTCGTCTCCCAGCTGGTCCGCAGCCCGGGCGTGTACTTCGAGCGCACCCCCGACAAGACCTCCGACAAGGACATCTACTCGGCCAAGGTGATCCCGAGCCGCGGTGCCTGGCTGGAGTTCGAGATCGACAAGCGCGACATGGTCGGCGTGCGCATCGACCGCAAGCGCAAGCAGTCCGTCACGGTGCTGCTCAAGGCGCTCGGCTGGTCGGACGCGCAGATCCTGGAGACCTTCGGCGAGTACGAGTCGATCCGGGCCACCCTGGAGAAGGACCACACCGGCGGCCAGGACGAGGCGCTGCTCGACATCTACCGCAAGCTGCGCCCGGGCGAGCCGCCGACGAAGGAGGCGGCCCAGGCCCTCCTGGACAACCTCTACTTCAACCCCAAGCGCTACGACCTGGCCAAGGTGGGTCGCTACAAGCTGAGCAAGAAGCTCGGCATCGAGGCCGACCTGACGAGTTCGACCCTGACGGTCGACGACGTCGTCGCCACGATCCGCTACATCGTCGCCCTGCACGCGGGGGAGAGCACGATCAAGGGCGTCCGGCACGGCGAGGAGGCCGACATCCGGGTCGAGGTCGACGACATCGACCACTTCGGCAACCGCCGCCTGCGCAACGTCGGCGAGCTCATCCAGAACCAGGT
Source organism: Austwickia sp. (assembly GCA_016699675.1). NCBI lineage: Bacteria > Bacillati > Actinomycetota > Actinomycetes > Micrococcales > Dermatophilaceae > Austwickia > Austwickia sp. The sequence goes on from CP064985.1 coordinate 2,899,928, forward strand.
CCGCACCGGGCTGTCCCGCATGGAGCGGGTGGTCCGCGAGCGGATGACCACGCAGGACGTCGAGGCGATCACGCCGCAGACCCTGATCAACATCCGCCCGGTCGTCGCCTCCATCAAGGAGTTCTTCGGCACGAGCCAGCTATCCCAGTTCATGGACCAAAACAACCCGCTGGCCGGCCTGACCCACAAGCGGCGCCTGTCCGCGCTGGGCCCGGGCGGTCTGTCCCGCGACCGCGCGGGCATGGAGGTCCGCGACGTCCACCCCAGCCACTACGGCCGGATGTGCCCGATCGAGACGCCGGAAGGCCCGAACATCGGCCTCATCGGCTCGCTGGCCTCCTACGGCCGGATCAACCCCTTCGGCTTCATCGAGACGCCGTACCGCAAGGTGGTGGATGGCCAGGTCAGCGACGAGGTGCACTACCTCTCCGCGGACGAGGAGGACGAGTTCGTCATCGCGCAGGCCAACGCGCCGCTGACGGAGGACGGCCACTTCGCCGAGGAGCGGGTCCTGGTCCGCACCAAGGGCGGCGAGGCGATCGACGTCCCGGGCGGCGAGGTCGACTACATGGACGTCTCGGCCCGGCAGATGGTCTCCGCGGCCACCGCGCTGATCCCGTTCCTGGAGCACGACGACGCCAACCGCGCGCTCATGGGCGCCAACATGCAGCGCCAGGCGGTTCCGCTGGTGCGCAGCGAGGCCCCGCTGGTCGGCACGGGCATGGAATACCGCGCCGCTCTCGACTCCGGGGACGTCGTGCGCGCCCGGCAGGGCTGCGTGGTCGAGTCCGTCGCCGCGGACACGGTCACCGTGGCCAACGACGACGGCACCCACGAGACCTACCGGATCGCCAAGTTCATGCGCTCCAACCAGGGCACCTGCTACAACCAGCGGGTCGTCGTGGCGGAGGGCCAGCGGCTGGAGGCCGGCGAGGTCATCGCCGACGGGCCCGCCACCGACGGCGGCGAGATGAGCCTCGGCCGCAACCTCCTCGTGGCGTTCATGCCCTGGGAGGGCCTGAACTACGAAGACGCGATCATCCTGTCCCAGCGCCTGGTGCAGGACGACGTGCTCTCTTCGATCCACATCGAGGAGCACGAGATCGACGCCCGCGACACCAAGCTGGGCCCCGAGGAGATCACCCGGGACATCCCGAACGTCTCCGAGGAGGTCCTGGCCGACCTCGACGAGCGCGGCATCATCCGCATCGGCGCCGAGGTCCGCGACGGCGACCTGCTGGTCGGCAAGGTCACGCCCAAGGGTGAGACGGAGCTGACCCCGGAGGAGCGCCTGCTGCGCGCGATCTTCGGCGAGAAGGCCCGCGAGGTCCGCGACACCTCCCTGAAGGTGCCGCACGGCGAGACCGGCACGGTCATCCACGTGAAGGTCTTCGACCGGGAGGAGGGCGACGAGCTGCCCCCGGGCGTCAACCAGCTCGTGCGGGTCTACGTCGCCAACCGGCGCAAGATCACCGACGGCGACAAGCTCGCCGGCCGGCACGGCAACAAGGGCGTCATCTCCAAGATCGTGCCGGTCGAGGACATGCCGTTCCTTGAGGACGGCACCCCGGTCGATGTCATCCTCAACCCGCTCGGCGTACCGGGCCGCATGAACATCGGTCAGGTCCTCGAGATCCACCTGGGCTGGGCCGCCAGCCGCGGCTGGACCATCGACGGCGATCCGGAGTGGGCGGCGAACCTGCCGGCCGAGGTCCGCGAGGCCGGGCCGCGCACGCGGGTCGCCTCGCCGGTGTTCGACGGCGCCAAGGAAGAGGAGATCACCGGTCTGCTCGACTCGACGCTGCCGACCCGCGACGGCGTACGGCTCATCGGCGCCTCCGGCAAGGCGCAGTTGTTCGACGGCCGCTCCGGCGAGCCGTTCCCGGCGCCGATCTCGGTGGGCTACATGTACATCCTCAAGCTGCACCACCTCGTGGATGACAAGATCCACGCGCGCAGCACCGGCCCGTACTCGATGATCACCCAGCAGCCGCTGGGTGGTAAGGCCCAGTTCGGTGGCCAGCGGTTCGGCGAGATGGAGGTGTGGGCACTCGAGGCGTACGGCGCCGCCTACGCCCTGCAGGAGCTGCTCACGATCAAGTCCGACGACGTCACCGGCCGCGTGAAGGTTTACGAGGCCATCGTCAAGGGCGAGAACATCCCCGAGCCCGGCATCCCCGAGTCCTTCAAGGTCCTCATCAAGGAGATGCAGTCCCTCTGCCTGAACGTGGAGGTGCTGTCCTCCGACGGCAGCCAGATCGACCTGCGCGAACCGGACCAGGAAGTGTTCCGGGCCGCGGAGGAGCTCGGCATCGACCTGTCCCGGCGTGAGCCCAGTTCTGTCGAAGAGGTCTGACGCTGACCCGCGTTCCGACCGGTCGCCACCTAGCGGCGCGACCCGACACCGACCCGACGTACTCGAACCTGACCGAGAGTAGGGAAGCACCAAGTGCTTGACGTGAACTTCTTCGATGAGCTGCGGATCGGCCTGGCCAGCGCGGACGACATCCGCGCGTGGAGCCACGGCGAGGTGAAGAAGCCCGAGACCATCAACTACCGCACCCTCAAGCCCGAGAAGGACGGCCTTTTCTGCGAGAAGATCTTCGGCCCGACCCGGGACTGGGAGTGCTACTGCGGCAAATACAAGCGCGTCCGCTTCAAGGGCATCATCTGCGAGCGCTGTGGCGTGGAGGTGACCCGCTCCGGCGTACGTCGGGAGCGGATGGGACACATCGAGCTCGCCGCGCCGGTGACCCACATCTGGTACTTCAAGGGCGTGCCGAGCCGCCTCGGCTACCTGCTGGACCTGGCCCCGAAGGACCTGGAAAAGGTCATCTACTTCGCGGCGTACATGATCACCTCGGTGGATGAGGAGGGTCGCCACCGCGACCTGCCCAGCCTGGAGGCGCAGCTGGAGTCCGAGAAGAAGGTGCTGGCCAACCAGCGCGACGCGGACGTGGAGGCGCGGGCCCAAAAGCTCGAGGCCGACCTGGCCGAGCTGGAGGCCGAGGGCGCCAAGGGCGACGCGCGCCGCAAGGTGCGCGAGGGTGCCGAGCGGGAGATGAACAACCTGCGCAAGCGGGCCGACGCCCAGATCGAGCGGCTCGAGCAGGTCTGGGATCGGTTCAAGAACCTCAAGGTCCAGGACCTGGAGGGCGACGAAATCCTCTACCGCGAGATGCGGGACCGCTACGGGCTCTACTTCGAGGGCGGCATGGGCGCGGCCGCGTTGCAGCGCCGGCTGGAGACCTTCGACCTGGAGGCCGAGGCCAACCTGCTGCGCGAGATCATCGCCACCGGCAAGGGGCAGCGCAAGACGCGGGCCCTGAAGCGGCTCCGGGTGGTCACGGCCTTCCAGGTCACCGGCAACACCCCGATGTCGATGGTGCTCGACTGCGTCCCGGTCATCCCGCCGGACCTGCGCCCCATGGTGCAGCTCGACGGTGGCCGGTTCGCGACGTCGGATCTCAACGACCTCTACCGCCGCGTGATCAACCGCAACAACCGGCTCAAGCGGCTGCTCGACCTCGGCGCCCCCGAGATCATCGTCAACAACGAGAAGCGGATGCTGCAGGAGGCCGTCGACGCGCTGTTCGACAACGGCCGCCGCGGCCGCCCGGTCACGGGTCCGGGCAACCGCCCGCTGAAGTCGCTGTCCGACATGCTCAAGGGCAAGCAGGGCCGGTTCCGGCAGAACCTGCTCGGCAAGCGCGTCGACTACTCCGGCCGCTCGGTCATCGTCGTCGGCCCGCAGCTCAAGCTGCACCAGTGCGGCCTGCCCAAGCAGATGGCGCTCGAGCTGTTCAAGCCGTTCGTCATGAAGCGGCTGGTCGACCTCGACCACGCGCAGAACATCAAGAGCGCCAAGCGCATGGTCGAGCGGGCCCGCCCCGTGGTGTGGGACGTCCTCGAAGAGGTCATCACCGAGCACCCGGTGCTGCTCAACCGCGCGCCCACGCTGCACCGCCTGGGCATTCAGGCCTTCGAGCCGCAGCTGGTCGAGGGCAAGGCCGTCCAGATCCACCCGCTGGTCTGCTCGGCGTTCAACGCCGACTTCGACGGCGACCAGATGGCCGTGCACGTGCCGCTGTCGACCGAGGCGCAGGCCGAGGCCCGCATCCTCATGCTGTCCAGCAACAACATCCTCAAGCCGGCGGACGGCCGCCCGGTGACCATGCCCACCCAGGACATGATCATCGGCCTGTTCCACCTGACCTCCGAAGTGGCCGAGGGCCGGGGCGCGGGTCGCGCGTTCCGCTCGGAGGCGGAGGCGCGGATGGCGTTCGACGCGGGCGAGCTGGAGATCGGCTCGATGATCACGCTGCGGCTGCAGGACCTGGTGCCGCCGGTGGGCGTCGAGCTGCCCGAGGGCGTCGAGGCCGGCGAGGGTGGCCGGGTCCCGGAGATGATCCTGACGACCACGCTGGGCCGGGCCATCTTCAACCGGACCCTGCCCATGGACTACCCGTTCGTGGACGCGCCGGTCGACAAGAAGCGCCTGTCGACGATCGTCAACGACCTGGCCGAGCGCTACAGCAAGGTGCAGGTCGCGGCGAGCCTCGACGCGCTGAAGGAGACCGGTTTCCACTGGGCGACCCGCTCGGGCACGACCGTCTCGGTCTCCGACGTGGTCACGCCGCCGCGCAAGGGCGAGATCTTGTCCGGCTACGAGGCCAAGGCGGAGAAGGTCCAGACCCAGTACGAGCGGGGTCTGATCACCGACGACGAGCGTCGCCAGGAGCTCATCGAGATCTGGACTCAGGCGACCAACGAGGTCGCCAAGGAGATGGAGACCAACCTCCCGCGGACCAACCCGATCTTCCGGATGGTCTCCTCGGGCGCTCGAGGCAACTGGATGCAGCTGCGCCAGATCGCCGGCATGCGAGGGCTGGTGTCGAACCCGAAGGGCGACATCATCCCGCGTCCGATCAAGTCGAACTTCCGCGAGGGCCTGTCCGTGCTGGAGTTCTTCATCTCCACGCACGGCGCCCGCAAGGGTCTGGCGGACACCGCGCTGCGGACCGCGGACTCGGGCTACCTCACCCGGCGCCTCGTGGACGTCTCGCAGGACGTCATCATCCGCGAGGAGGACTGCGGCACCGACCGTGGCCTGTTCATGCCGATCGCGACCCGCAACAGCCAGGGCGCGCTCGTGCAGCACGACGACGTGGAGACGAGCGTCTACGCCCGCACGCTGGCCGAGGACGTGGTGGACGCGTCCGGGACGGTGCTCGCGGAGGCCGGCATCGACCTCGGTGACGTCGTCATCGGCGCGCTCGTCGCGGCCGGGGTCGAGAAGGTCAAGGTCCGCTCGGTCCTGACCTGCGACAGCCACGTCGGCACCTGCGCGCTGTGCTACGGGCGCTCGCTTGCCACCGGCAAGCTCGTGGACATCGGCGAGGCCGTCGGCATCATCGCGGCCCAGTCGATCGGCGAGCCGGGCACCCAGCTGACGATGCGGACCTTCCACACCGGTGGTGTGGCCGGTGACGACATCACGCAGGGTCTGCCGCGTGTGGTCGAGCTCTTCGAAGCCCGCACGCCGAAGGGTGTGGCCCCGATTGCCGAGGCCACCGGCCGCGTGCAGATCGAGGAGACCGACAAGGCGCGTCGCATCCTGCTCACGCCGGACGACGGGTCCGAGGGACACGCCTACCCGGTGAGCAAGCGCGCCCGCCTGCTCATCGCGGACGGCGACCACGTCGACGTCGGCACCAAGCTCGTGCAGGGCGCCGTCGACCCCAAGCAGGTGCTGCGCATCCAGGGCCCGCGGGCCGTGCAGATGCACCTGGTGGACGAGGTGCAGGCGGTGTACCGGCAGCAGGGTGTGTCGATCCACGACAAGCACATCGAGGTCATCGTCCGGCAGATGCTGCGCCGGGTGACGATCATCGAGGCCGGCGACGCCGAGCTGCTGCCGGGGTCGATGGCCGAGCGGGGTGCGTTCGAGACCGAGAACCGTCGCGTCGTGGCCGAGGGCGGCAAGCCCGCGTCCGGACGCCCGGAGCTCATGGGCATCACCAAGGCCTCGCTGGCCACGGACAGCTGGCTGTCGGCGGCCTCCTTCCAGGAGACGACCCGGGTCCTCACGGACGCGGCGATCCACGCCAAGAGCGACCCGCTGTTGGGCCTGAAGGAGAACGTGATCCTCGGCAAGCTGATCCCCGCGGGGACCGGCCTACCGCGGTACCGCAACATCAAGGTCGAGCCGACCGAAGAGGCCAAGGCCGCGATGTACGCGATGCCCGACTACCAGCAGTTCGACTACCCGGTCTTCGGCCCGGGCTCCGGGGAGGCCGTCCGCCTGGACGACGCCTCGCTGGGTCTGGACCGCGACTGACGCAGAAACGCAGCGCAGGGTGGGCGTCGCGCGCAGCGCGGCGCCCACCCTCTGCGTGTCGCGTGATCAGGTGAGGCGCCTCACCTGGTGGCGGGGGAGCTCACGTATGTACGGGTGTTGTCCCGCTCGGATCTGAGGCGCCTCACCTCGTGGCGGCCCCATCGCGGCGCCCACCTGTTTGCGTGCCGCGTGATCAGGTGAGGCGCCTCACCCCGTGGCGGCGCCCCGGATCGCCGTGCACCGGCCGGGATTTGGTCCCGGAACTGGGCTGCCGGTAGCCTGGGACGGCATGTCCCGGGTCCATCGACGGTCCGGGCTGTCCTCTCGCCGGGCAGTCGGCGCATTCCACGGACACTTCGCCTACGGGCGTACTGTGCCCAGGGGCGCGGACAGTGCAGGGGAGAGCACTCCGCACGACCCGACAGGGTCGGGCGGGGCATCACAAGGAGGCCGGCAGCAGGCCGGTCATGACCAGGATCACGGAGACTACGTGCCTACGATCAACCAGCTCGTCCGGAAGGGACGGCAGGACAAGGCCAGCAAGGCCAAGACTCCTGCGCTCAAGGGCAGCCCCCAGCGTCGGGGCGTTTGCACCCGCGTTTACACCACCACGCCGAAGAAGCCGAACTCCGCGCTGCGCAAGGTCGCTCGTGTGAAGCTGACCAGTGGCATCGAGGTCACGGCGTACATCCCCGGCGTCGGCCACAACCTGCAGGAGCACTCGATCGTGCTCGTCCGCGGCGGCCGGGTGAAGGACCTGCCCGGCGTGCGGTACAAGATCATCCGCGGCTCGCTCGACACCCAGGGCGTCAAGAACCGTAAGCAAGCGCGCAGCCGCTACGGAGCGAAGAGCGAGAAGAAGTAATGCCACGCAAAGGTCCTGCCCCGAAGCGCCCGCTCGTCGTCGACCCCGTCTACGGGTCGCCGCTGGTGACGCAGCTCGTCAACAAGATCCTGCTCGACGGCAAGAAGTCGATCGCCGAGCGCATCGTCTACGGCGCCATGGAGGGCTGCCGCGAGAAGACCGGCACCGACCCGGTCGTCACGCTGCGCCGGGCGCTGGACAACATCCGCCCCGCGCTGGAGGTCAAGTCCCGCCGCGTGGGTGGCGCGACGTACCAGGTGCCGGTCGAGGTCAAGCCCGGCCGGGCCACGACGCTCTCGCTGCGTTGGCTCGTCGGCTACAGCCGGCAGCGCCGCGAAAAGACGATGACAGAGCGCCTCATGAACGAGATCCTCGACGCGAGCAACGGGCTCGGGGCCTCGGTCAAGAAGCGCGAGGACACCCACAAGATGGCCGAGTCCAACAAGGCCTTCGCGCACTACCGCTGGTAATCCCTTCGATGCCCGGCGGTCGCGTTGGTCGCGACCGCCGGGCACCCTCGGGTCGCTGGTGGCCACGGCGTACGCCGTACGGCGTGGGCACCGACGGACCGAGCCGCTCCCCGGAGCACCCGCGCATCACGCGCACCACCGCATGCGAGCACCGCACGAGACGAGACGAGAGAGCTAGTGGCACTGGATGTCCTCACGGACCTGAGCAAGGTCCGCAATATCGGCATCATGGCGCACATCGACGCCGGCAAGACGACCGTCACCGAGCGCATCCTGTTCTACACCGGCATCAACTACAAGATCGGTGAGACGCACGACGGCGCGTCGACGATGGACTGGATGGAGCAAGAGGCCGAGCGCGGGATCACGATCACGTCCGCGGCCACGACCTGCTTCTGGAAGGACCACCAGGTCAACATCATCGACACGCCCGGCCACGTCGACTTCACCGTCGAGGTGGAGCGGTCGCTGCGGGTGTTGGACGGTGCGGTCGCGGTCTTCGACGGCAAGGAGGGCGTCGAGCCCCAGAGCGAGACCGTGTGGCGGCAGGCGGACAAGTACGACGTGCCCCGGATCTGCTTCGTCAACAAGATGGACAAGCTCGGCGCCGACTTCTACTTCACGGTGAAGACGATCGTCGACCGCCTGGGCGCGACGCCCCTGGTCATGCAGCTGCCCATCGGCGCGGAGAACACCTTCTCCGGGGTCGTGGACCTCATCACCATGAAGGCCTTTGTCTGGCACGGCGACGTGCAGAAGGGCGAGGACTACGCGATCGAGGAGATCCCGGCGGACCTGCTCGAGCAGGCCGAGACCTACCGGCACGAGCTGGTCGAGAAGGTCGCCGAGAGCGACGACACCCTCATGGAGAAATACCTGGAGGGTGAGGAGCTCACGAACGCCGAGCTCAAGGCCGCCATCCGGAAGATGACGATCAACTCCGAGGTCTACCCGGTCTTCTGCGGCAGCGCGTTCAAGAACAAGGGCGTGCAGCCCATGCTCGACGCGGTCGTCGACTACCTGCCCTCGCCCCTCGACGTCCCGGCCATCGTCGGCCGCGACCCGAAGGACGAGACCAAGGAAGTCGTGCGCCACGCCGACGCCAAGGAGCCGTTCGCTGGCTTGGCGTTCAAGGTGGTCAGTCACCCGTTCTTCGGTCGGCTCACCTACGTGCGCGTCTACTCGGGTCACATCGAGGCCGGCCAGCCGGTCTACAACGCGACCAAGCAGAAGAAGGAGCGCATCGGCAAGCTCTTCCAGATGCACGCGAACAAGGAGAACCCGGTCGACTCGGTGAGCGCGGGCCACATCTACGCGATGATCGGCCTGAAGGACACCACGACCGGCGACACCCTGTGCGACATGCAGCAGCACGTCGTGCTGGAGTCGATGACCTTCCCCGAGCCCGTCATCAACGTGGCCATCGAGCCCAAGACGAAGGGCGACCAGGAGAAGCTCTCCACGGCGATCCAGAAGCTCGCCGAAGAGGACCCGACGTTCCAGGTCGAACTCGACCAGGAGACCGGCCAGACCATCATCAAGGGCATGGGCGAGCTCCACCTCGACATCCTCGTCGACCGCATGCGGCGCGAGTTCAAGGTAGAGGCTAACGTCGGCAAGCCCCAGGTGGCCTACCGCGAGACCATCCGCAAGACGGTCGACAAGCACGACTACACCCACAAGAAGCAGACGGGTGGGTCGGGCCAGTACGCCAAGATCCAGGTGACCTACGAGCCCCTGGAGACCACCGAAGGCGCGATGTACGAGTTCGACAACAAGGTCACGGGTGGCCGGGTGCCGCGCGAGTACATCCCGAGCGTCGACCACGGCATCCAGGACGCGCTGCAGGTCGGCGTGCTCGCGGGTTACCCAGTGGTGGGCGTCAAGGCCACGCTGATCGACGGCGCGGCGCACGACGTCGACTCCTCGGAGATGGCGTTCAAGATCGCCGGCTCGATGTGCACCAAGGAGGCCCTACGCCGGGCCGACCCGGTGCTCCTTGAGCCGATGATGGCCGTCGAGGTGCGCACGCCCGAGGACTACATGGGCGACGTCATCGGCGACCTCAACAGCCGCCGCGGGCACATCCAGGCCATGGACGACGTCTCCGGCGCCAAGTCCGTGCGGGCCCTCGTGCCGCTGTCGGAGATGTTCGGCTACGTCGGCGACCTCCGGTCCAAGACGCAGGGCCGGGCGAACTACACCATGCAATTCGACTCCTACGCAGAGGTTCCCCGGAACGTCTCGGAGGAGATCGTCAAGAAGATGCGTGGTGAGTGAGCTCTCGCAGGCCGGGTAGACTGTCCCGCTGACGCTCAAGTCAATTTCACATCAGGCATCATCCCCACCAGAAAGACGTCGCCACGTCCAGCTTGGCGTACGGCGTTGAAACACCAAGTCCAACAGGAGGACCCCAGTGGCGAAGGCGAAGTTCGAGCGGACCAAGCCGCACGTCAACATCGGCACCATCGGTCACATCGACCACGGCAAGACGACGCTGACCGCGGCGATCACCAAGGTGCTGCACGACGCTCACCCGGACCTGAACCCCTTCACGCCGTTCGACGAGATCGACAAGGCTCCTGAGGAGCGCCAGCGCGGCATCACGATCTCCATCGCGCACGTCGAGTACCAGACCGACACGCGCCACTACGCGCACGTCGACTGCCCCGGCCACGCCGACTACGTGAAGAACATGATCACGGGCGCGGCGCAGATGGACGGCGCGATCCTCGTGGTCGCCGCGACCGACGGCCCGATGCCGCAGACGAAGGAGCACGTCCTCCTGGCCCGCCAGGTCGGCGTCCCCTACATCGTGGTCGCGCTCAACAAGACCGACATGGTCGACGACGAGGAGATCCTCGAGCTCGTCGAGATGGAGGTCCGCGAGCTGCTCTCCATCTACGAGTTCCCCGGCGACGACCTGCCGGTCGTCAAGGTCTCCGCGCTGAAGGCGCTGGAGGGCGACGCCGAGTGGAGCAAGTCGATCCTGGAGCTCATGCAGGCCGTCGACGACTACATCCCCGAGCCGCTGCGTGAGACGGACAAGCCGTTCCTCATGCCGATCGAGGACGTCTTCACGATCACCGGTCGTGGCACGGTCGTCACCGGCCGTATCGAGCGCGGCATCCTCAAGGTCAACGAGGAGGTCGAGATCGTCGGCATCCACGACAAGACCCAGAAGACGACCGTCACGGGCATCGAGATGTTCCGCAAGCTGCTCGACGAGGGCCGCGCGGGCGAGAACGTCGGCCTGCTCCTTCGTGGCATCAAGCGCGAAGAGGTGGAGCGCGGCCAGGTCGTCTGCAAGCCGGGTTCGACCACCCCGCACACCGAGTTCGAGGCGAACGTCTACATCCTCGGCAAGGACGAGGGTGGCCGGCACACGCCGTTCTACGACAACTACCGTCCGCAGTTCTACTTCCGCACCACGGACGTGACGGGCGTCGTGCACCTGCCCGAGGGCACCGAGATGGTCATGCCCGGTGACAACACCGAGATGAAGGTCGACCTGATCCAGCCCATCGCCATGGAGGACGGCCTCAAGTTCGCCATCCGCGAGGGCGGCCGCACCGTCGGCGCCGGGCGCGTCACCAAGATCATCAAGTGATCTGACGGCCGATTCGGCCATCGTGCGTGAGCACAGCGGCAGGGCCCGGGCGCTTCGCCCGGGCCCTGCCGCGTTGCGTCCCCGGCTCGGGAGCGCGACGGCGGTGCTGGTGGCGGTCGGCTGCCTGGCGGGAGTCGGCGGGTGCGGCTCGGCCGGGACCGGTACGTCGGGTGCCGCTGGAACTGGTACGCCGGGCGCGGCCGGGACCGGTACGTCGGGCGCGGCCGGGACCCGTACGCCGGGCGGGGCCGGGCCCACGACGTACCCGCCGTTGGTCGCGGACCTGACCTGGGTGACCCGCGAGGGGGAGCGGGCGCTCGTGGTGACCCCAACGACCTACCTGCGCGACCACGGCACGACCGAGGTCGCGGAGGAGGCCTGGCGTCGGGTCGTGGTCGCGGTGCCAGAGGCGGACACGGCGGGGATGCGGGACCAGTTCGTCTGTCACGCGCAGTTCGCAGCGACGAAGGACGCCTGGTATCTGGAGCCGGCCCGCCCCGCGGTCGGCTATGCCCGCACGGTCGCCGCGGGCTGCAACCCGGGGTCGCCGCGCGACGTAGGCTGAGCACGCAGACCGGCGAAGGGATCCCACTCGTGCGCATCGGCATGGTCACCCAGTGGTACGACCCCGAGGGCGGCTCCGCCATGACCTTCGGTGTCATCGCGCGGGCCCTGCACGCGCTCGGCCACGAGGTGGACGTGCTCACCGGTTTCCCGAACTACCCCAGCGGGCGGCTGGCCGAGGGCTATCGGCTGCGCCCCTACCAGCGCGAGGTGCGCGACGGGGTCACGGTGCACCGGGCGCCGCTGTACGTGAGTCACGACGCCAACCCGGTACGTCGGGCGGGCAACTACCTGTCGTTCGGCGCGAGCGCCGCGGCCCTGGCGAGCAAGGCATTGGGTCGGTCCGACGCCGTTCTTGTCGTGCCGTCGCCGCCGTTCACCGCGGGCGCCGGCCTGGTCCTCAAGCACCTGCGGGGCATCCCGTTCGGGCTGCAGATCCAGGACCTGTGGCCGCAGTCGGTGACGGCCAGCGGGATGATCTCCGGCGGGACGGTCGGGCGGGCCGAGAAGGCCCTGCACCGGGTGATGGACCGGCTGTACGCCGAGGCGGACTTCATCGCCGTCACCTCGCCGGGGATGGCCGATGTCATCGCCGCCCGCGGCGTACCGCGCGACAAGCTCACGTTCGTCTCGAACTGGGCCAACGAGGCGGCGTTCCACCCCGTGGAGACGCCGGCCGAGGTGGGCCTGCCGGCGCGGCGGCCGTTCACGGTGATGTACGCCGGGGCCATGGGCGAGGTCCAGGGGCTGGACGTGGTCCTGGGTGCCGCGGAGCTGGTGCGCGACCACACCGACATCGGGTTCCTGCTGGTCGGCGGTGGAGTGGCGAAGGCCGGCCTCGTCGATGAGGTCCGCCGCCGCGGCCTCGACAACGTGACGTTCGCCGACGCACAGCCTGTCGAGCGCATGGCCGACGTGCTGGGATCCGCCCAGGTCCAACTCATCAGCCTGGCCGACCTGCCGGTCTTCGCGAGCACGCTGCCCAGCAAGCTGCCCGCGACCCTGGCGACGGGCCGGCCGATCATCGGCGCCGTCGGCGGGGACGCGCGCCGGCTCATCGAGGAGTCCGGGGCCGGCTGGGCGATCCCCCCGGGCGATCCCCGTGCCCTCGCCGACGCGGTGCTCGCGGCGCGCGGGCTGGACGCCGGCGAGCTGGCCGCCAAGGGCCAGGCGGGCCGGAGCTACTACCTGGATCATCTCTCGGAGGCCGTCGGAGCGGCCCGGCTGGTCGAGCTGCTCGCGCAGGCCGCCGAGACCGCGGCCGGTCGACGGAGGAGTGAGAGCCGCCGGCGCCGCCGTACCGCGTCCGCCACCCCCGCGACGCCCGCCGTACCCCTCAGCCAAGCGGGCGCAGGAGCAACCCCCGGGGGAAACCCGACCAGCGACCGGCCCGACGCGACCGGCGAGGAGCCGGACGCGGCCCGCGAGGCCGCGCGCGTCGAGCGCATCTACACCGCGCGCGGCTACGACACGGACCTGGAGTACGCCGACGTCAACCCCGTCTACCTGCAGCGGATCCAGAGCATGGAGACGGCCACCCTCGCGGCACTGCGTGCGGCCGGGCTCTGGGACCGGCTGGGGGAGCTGGAGATCCTCGACTACGGCTGCGGGAACGGTCGCTGGCTCGGGCGCTGGCTGGCCTGGGGGGCGAGCCCGCAGCGGCTGCACGGCGTCGACATCCGACGGGCGGCGATCGAGCGGGCCCGGCAGACGTTCCCGCAGTGCCCGCTCGAGGTCCTCGACCCGGACGGCGCGCTGCCCCTGCCCGACGGCGCCATGGACGTGGTGGTGGCCAACCTCGTGTTCTCCTCGATCCTCGACGACCGGGTGCGCGCCGCCGCCGCGGCCCAGATCGCTCGGGTCCTGAAGCCCGGCGGGGTCTTCCTCTCCTGCGACTTCGCCATCGACAACCCGAAGAACCCGGACGTCCGGGCCTTCCGGGTGCAGGAGGCCGTCGACCTCTTCCCCGGCTTCACGCTGGAGGGGCAGCGCCGGCTGATCCTGGCCCCGCCGCTGGCGCGGGCGCTGGTGCCCCGCTCGTGGGGCAGCGCGGACCTGCTCGAGCGGATCGCCCCGCCGGTGCGGACCCACCGGCTCCTGACCCTGCGGAAAGCGAGTCGGCGGTAGGGAATCCCCGGTCGGGACCAGCGATTTGGAGCAGGTACCGGGGGTGTGGAACTATAGACCGGTTGCTTGACGCGCGACGTGGGCCCACGCCCGCTCGCCGTCCCTCGAACAGAGGTGACTAGCACCGCGGAGTTCGGCTCCGTGGGACTGGCCCCGGGCGAGGGACATCCAAGCCCGGGATCAACCGGACACCGATGACGCGGACCACGGAAGGTCTCTTCCGGCGTGCGCGTCTTTCCCCCGCGAGGGCGACACACCCGACCGCGGGGGTCGGAGGGATCGGGACAGGCCCGGCGAGACGACGAACGACGAGAGAGAGTCAGACGAGGCGATGGCGGGACAAAAGATCCGCATCCGGCTGAAGTCGTATGACCACGAGGTCATCGACAGCTCGGCGCGCAAGATTGTCGACACGGTGACCCGCGCGGGCGCCACCGTGGTGGGCCCGGTGCCGCTGCCGACGGAGAAGAACGTCTTCGTCGTGATTCGGTCGCCGCACAAATACAAGGACAGCCGCGAGCACTTCGAGATGCGCACGCACAAGCGTCTGATCGACATCGTCGACCCGACGCCGAAGGCCGTCGACTCGCTGATGCGGCTCGACCTGCCGGCTGACGTGAACATCGAGATCAAGCTCTGAGGACGCGAGAATGACTACCCAAGCAACGGGGCGCGCCGACCGAGTGGTCTCTGGCGTGCTGGGCGAGAAGCTCGGGATGACGCAGGTGTGGGACGAGGACAACCGTCTCGTGCCGGTGACCGTCATCAAGGCCGGGCCCTGCGTCGTGACGCAGGTCCGCACGCCCGAGACCGACGGCTACGCCGCCGTCCAGATCGGTTTCGGCGCCATCGACCCCCGCAAGGTCAACAAGCCCGAGACGGGCCACTTCAGCAAGGCGGGCGTGACCCCGCGCCGCTACCTCGTCGAGATCCGCACGGCGAACGCCGGCGAGTTCAGCCTCGGCCAGGAGGTCACCGCCGAGGCGTTCGAGGCGGGCGCCAAGGTCGATGTCTCCGGCCGCAGCAAGGGCAAGGGCTTCGCGGGCGTCATGAAGCGGCACGGCTTCTCCGGCGTCGGCGCCTCCCATGGTGCGCACCGCAACCACCGCAAGCCCGGCTCGATCGGTGCTTGCGCCACGCCGTCCCGCGTGTTCAAGGGACAGCGCATGGCCGGCCGCATGGGCGGCGTGCGCCAGACCACGCAGAACCTCACGATCCACGCCGTGGACGCCGAGAAGGGGCTGCTGCTCGTGAAGGGCGCCATCCCGGGCCCGCGCGGCGGCATCGTCCTCGTCCGTACGGCGGCCAAGGGAGCCTGACGCCATGACGACCATCGACATCCTTGACGCGAACGGCACGGCGGGCGGCACCATCGAGTTGCCGGCCGAGCTGTTCGACGTCCAGACCAACGTGCCGCTGATCCACCAGGTCGTCGTGGCCCAGCTCGCGGCCGCCCGCCAGGGCACGCACGCCACGAAGACCCGCGGCGCCGTGAGCGGTGGTGGCCGCAAGCCCTACCGCCAGAAGGGCACCGGCCGCGCCCGCCAGGGCTCGACCCGGGCGCCGCAGTTCACCGGCGGTGGCACGGTCCACGGCCCGCAGCCGCGCAACTACGCCCAGCGGACCCCCAAGAAGATGAAGGCCGCCGCGCTGCGTGGCGCCCTGTCCGACCGGGCCCGCCATGGTCGCATCCACTGCGTGAGCGCGTTCGTCGAGGGCGAGACGCCGTCGACCAAGGCCGCCGCGGGGCTGCTCGCCAAGGTGAGCGAGCGGCGCAACCTGCTCGTCGTGCTCGGCCGCGCGGAGGCGCAGCAGCTGCTGTCCCTGCGCAACATCGCCGCGGTGCACGCGCTGATGGCCGACCAGCTCAACACGTACGACGTGCTGTGCGCGGACGACATCGTCTTCTCCGAGGCGGCGCTGCGCAGCTACATCGCGGGGCCCGCCGCGGCCGGCGCCTCGGTCCCGGCCAATGACGAGGAGGCCAGCAAGTGAGCACCCTGGGCAAGGATCCGCACGACATCCTCATCAAGCCGGTCGTCTCCGAGAAGTCCTACGGCCTCATGGACGAGGGCAAGTACACGTTCGTGGTCGACCCGCGCGCCAACAAGACGGAGATCAAGATCGCCGTCGAGCGCATCTTCAACGTCAAGGTCGCCTCGGTCAACACGCTGAACCGGCAGGGCAAGGCTCGCCGTACCCGCCTCGGCATCGGTCGGCGCAAGGACACCAAGCGGGCGATCGTCACGCTGAAGGAAGGCTCGATCGACATCTTCGGCACGGCGCGAGCCTGAGCCGCTGACGAGGACGACAGGACGAGAACATGGGTATCCGCAAGTACAAGCCGACGACACCGGGTCGTCGCGGCGCGAGCGTGGCCGACTTTGTCGAGATCACGCGCTCGGAGCCGGAGAAGAGCCTGGTGCGGCCGCTGAGCAAGACCGGCGGGCGCAACAATCAGGGCCGCATCACCACCCGCCACATTGGCGGCGGGCACAAGCGCGCCTACCGCGTCATCGACTTCCGGCGCCACGACAAGGACGGCGTGCCGGCGAAGGTCGCGCACATCGAGTACGACCCCAACCGCACCGCGCGCATCGCGCTGCTGCACTACGCCGACGGCGAGAAGCGCTACATCCTGGCGCCAAACCGCCTCGCGCAGGGGGATCGGATCGAGAACGGCCCCGGCGCCGACATCAAGCCCGGCAACAACCTGCCGCTACGCAACATCCCGGTCGGTACGGTCATCCACGCCATCGAGCTGCGGCCCGGCGGCGGGGCGAAGATCGCTCGATCTGCCGGCGCGCGCGTGCAGCTCGTCGCCAAGGACGGCCCGTACGCCCAGCTGCGTATGCCCTCCGGCGAGATCCGCAACGTCGACGTCCGCTGCCGCGCGACGGTCGGCGAGGTCGGCAACGCCGAGCAGAGCAACATCAACTGGGGCAAGGCCGGCCGCATGCGGTGGAAGGGCAAGCGCCCGACCGTCCGCGGTGTCGTGATGAACCCGGTGGACCACCCGCACGGTGGTGGTGAGGGTCGCACCTCCGGTGGCCGCAACCCGGTCAGCCCGTGGGGTCAGCCCGAGGGTCGCACCCGCCACCCCAACAAGGAGAGCGACAAGCTCATCGTTCGACGCCGTCGGACCGGCAAGAAGCGCTGATAGGAGCCTGGAAACATGCCGCGTAGCCTGAAGAAGGGCCCCTTCATCGACGACCACCTGCAGAAAAAGGTGGACGCCGCGAACGAGGCCAAGAGCAAGAACGTCATCAAGACCTGGTCGCGTCGGTCGGTCATCGCCCCCGACTTCCTGGGTCACACCTTCGCCGTGCACGACGGCCGCAAGCACGTCCCGGTGTTCGTCACCGAGTCGATGGTCGGCCACAAGCTCGGCGAGTTCGCCCCGACGCGCACCTTCAAGGGGCACGTGAAGGACGACAAGAAGGGGCGTCGTCGCTGATGGCAGCCCAGACAGAGACCAAGGACAGGCTCATGGAAGGCAAGGCGCAGGCGCGCAACGTGCGCGTGACGCCGATGAAGGCCCGCCGTGTCGTCGACCTCATCCGCGGCAAGGGGGCCGTCGAGGCCCTGGCCGTGCTGCAGTTCGCGCCGCAGTCGGCCTCCGACCCGGTGCGCAAGTGCCTGGCGTCCGCGATCGCGAACGCCCGCTTCCTCGCCGACAAGACGTCCGCGCCGTTCGACGAGCGCGAGCTGGTCGTCAGCACGGCGTACGTCGACGAGGGTCCCACGATGAAGCGTTTCCAGCCGCGCGCGCAGGGCCGGGCCTACCGGATCAACAAGCGCACGTGCCACATCACGCTCGTCGTGAGTCAGCCGGAGAAGAAGGGAAGTGCCCGCTGATGGGGCAGAAGGTCAACCCGCACGGCTTCCGCCTCGGCATCACCACGGAGCACAAGAGCCGGTGGTTCGCGGACTCCACGAAGCACGGGCAGCGCTACCGCGACTACGTCAAGGAGGACGTGGCGATCCGCAAGCTCATGTCCACGGGCATGGAGCGCGCCGGCATCAGCCGCGTCGAGATCGAGCGCACCCGGGACCGCGTCCGCGTCGACATCCACACGGCGCGCCCGGGCATCGTCATCGGCCGCCGCGGCGCCGAGGCCGACCGGATCCGCTCCGAGCTGGAGAAGCTCACGGGCAAGCAGGTGCAGCTGAACATCCTCGAGGTCAAGAACCCCGAGATGGACGCGCAGCTGGTGGCCCAGGGCATCGCCGAGCAGCTGTCCGCTCGCGTGTCGTTCCGGCGCGCCATGCGCAAGGGCATGCAGTCCTCGCTGCGCGCCGGCGCCAAGGGCATCCGGGTGCAGTGTTCCGGCCGCCTCGGCGGCGCCGAGATGAGCCGCTCGGAGTTCTACCGCGAGGGCCGGGTGCCGCTGCACACGCTGCGCGCGCAGATCGACTACGGCTTCTATGAGGCCAAGACGACCTTCGGCCGCATCGGCGTGAAGGTCTGGATCTACAAGGGCGACATGACCGCCCGGGAACTCGCGGCCCAGCAGGCCGCGGCCCCCGGCCGGCCGTCTCGTAGCCCGCGTGGGGACCGCAACGACCGGCCCGCCCGCGGCCGTCGCCCGGGTGGCGACCGTCCCGAGCGCGGTGGCCGCGAGGGTGCCGAGGCGCCCGCGTCCGCCGGCTCCGCCAGTGCCGAGGCGGCAGTGGCCGCCGGTCCGGCCAGCACTGAGGGAGAGCAGTCCTGATGTTGATTCCGCGTCGCGTCAAGCACCGCAAGCAGCACCACCCCGACCGCTCCGGCGCCTCCAAGGGCGGCACCACGATCGCCTTCGGCGAATACGGCATCCAGGCCCTGGAGCCGGCGTACGTGACGAACCGGCAGATCGAGTCCGCCCGTATCGCCATGACCCGCTACATCAAGCGTGGCGGAAAGGTCTGGATCAACATCTACCCGGACCGCCCGCTGACCAAGAAGCCCGCCGAGACCCGGATGGGTTCCGGCAAGGGCTCGCCGGAGTGGTGGATCGCCAACGTCAAGCCCGGTCGCGTGATGTTCGAACTGTCCGGTGTGACGGAGGAGACGGCCCGCGAGGCCATGCGTCTGGCGATGCACAAGCTCCCCATGAAGTGCCGTTTCGTGCGGCGTGAGGGTGGTGACTTCTGATGGCGGTCGGTAGCAAGGACCTGGCGGCGGGCGCGCTGCGCGAGCTGTCCGAGGACAAGCTCGTCGACGAGCTGCGCAAGGCCAAGGAGGAGCTCTTCAACCTCCGGTTCCAGTCTGCGACCGGGCAGTTGGAGAACCACGGCCGGCTGCGGGCCGTCCGTCGGGACATCGCCCGGATCTACACGATCATGCGCGAGCGTGAGCTGAACATCGGAGGGACCAACTGATGGCGGACAGCACCCAGGCGACGCAGGCACCCGTGCGCGGGTCCCGCAAGACGGCTCAGGGTTATGTCGTGTCCGACAAGATGGACAAGACCGTGGTCGTCGAGGTCGAGGACCGCGTCAAGCACGCCCTCTACGGCAAGGTCATGCGGCGTACGAACAAGCTCAAGGCGCACGACGAGGCCAACGAGTGTGGCGTCGGCGACCGCGTCCTGATCATGGAGACCCGGCCGCTGTCCGCCACCAAGCGGTGGCGGGTCGTGGAGATCCTCGAGCGCGCCAAGTAAGCCTTCCGCTGGCCGGAGCGCCCCCGCGACGCCGTACGGCGGGCGGGCGGCACCCCGAAGAGCGAAACCCCAAGATCCGTTCCGCAAGGCTCGACCCCCGCTCGGGGGCAGAGAACCGGCGCGACGACAGGAGTGAGAAGTGATTCAGCAGGAGTCGCGACTGCGGGTCGCCGACAACACGGGTGCAAAGGAAATCCTCTGCATCCGGGTTCTCGGCGGGTCGGGTCGGCGGTACGCCGGCGTCGGCGACATCATCGTCGCCACCGTCAAGGACGCCATCCCCGGCGGCAACGTCAAGAAGGGCGATGTCGTCAAGGCGGTCATCGTGCGCACCAAGAAGGAACGCCGTCGCCCCGACGGCTCCTACATCAAGTTCGACGAGAACGCCGCCGTGATCCTCAAGAACGACGGGGACCCCCGCGGCACCCGCATCTTCGGCCCGGTGGGACGAGAGCTGCGCGAGAAGAAGTTCATGAAGATCATCTCGCTCGCCCCGGAGGTGCTCTGAGGCCATGGCCAAGATGAAGATCAAGAAGGGTGACCTCGTGCAGGTCATCACGGGTCGCAAGCAGGACAAGGGTGGCGACCGCGGCAAGCAGGGCAAGGTCATCGAGGTCTACCCCGAGACCGGCCGCGTGCTGGTCGAGGGCGTCAACCGGGTGACCAAGCACACCAAGGCGGGCCAGACCTCGCGCGGGTCGCGCACCGGTGGGCTGGTGCACACCGAGGCGCCGATCCACGTGAGCAACGTGGCGATCGTCGACCCCGAGACCAAGAAGCCGACCCGCATCCGGACCCGGATGGAGACCGTCGAGCGCAACGGGCGCACGAAGACGGCCCGGATCCGGGTGGCCGTGCGCTCCGGGAAGGACCTGTGATGACGACGACGACCGAATCGACCGAGGCGCCGGCGGCGCGGCTCAAGGCCCGCTACCGCGAGGAGATCAAGCCCGCGCTGCTCAAGGAGTTCGCCTACGGCAACGTCATGCAGGTGCCCGGCGTCACCAAGGTGATCGTCAACATGGGCGTCGGCGAGGCCGCGCGCGACAGCAAGCTCATCGAGGGCGCGGTGCGCGACCTGACGGCCATCACCGGCCAGAAGCCCGTCGTCACCAAGGCGCGCAAGTCGATCGCGCAGTTCAAGCTCCGCGAGGGCATGCCCATCGGCTGCCACGCCACGCTGCGTGGGGACCGGATGTGGGAGTTCCTCGACCGGCTCGTCACGGTCGCGCTGCCGCGGATCCGTGACTTCCGTGGCCTGTCGCCCAAGCAGTTCGACGGGCGCGGCAACTACACCTTCGGCCTCAACGAGCAGTCGATGTTCTACGAGATCGACCAGGACCGCATCGACCGCGTGCGCGGCATGGACATCACCATCGTCACGACCGCGACGAATGACGACGAGGGTCGGGCGCTGCTGCGTCACCTCGGCTTCCCGTTCAAGGAGAACTGACCGTGGCCAAGACCGCGCTGATCAACAAGGCGAACGCCAAGCCCAAGTTCAAGGTGCGGGCCTACACCCGGTGCCAGAAGTGCGGGCGTCCCCACTCGGTGTACCGGAAGTTCGGCCTCTGCCGCGTCTGCCTGCGGGAGATGGCGCACCGCGGCGAACTGCCCGGCGTCACCAAGAGCAGCTGGTAACCACCGACCCACCCGAAAGTTTGGAACACCGTAGGTCGCCCTCGCCGCATTCGGCGGGTGGGGAAACCCCGGTGAGAAAGGGCGGAGAAGCCCAATGACCATGACGGACCCCATCGCGGACATGCTGACGCGGGTGCGGAACGCCAACTCGGCGCACCATGACACCGTGTCCATGCCGTTCAGCAAGCTCAAGTCGAACATCGCGGAGATCCTCCAGAAGGAGGGCTACATCGCCGCGTGGAAGGTCGAGGACGCCGAGGTCGGCAAGACCCTGACCATCGACCTCAAGTACGGCCCCAACCGGGAGCGCTCGATCGCCGGCGTCCGCCGCGTCAGCAAGCCCGGCCTGCGGGTCTACGCGAAGTCGACCAACCTGCCCAAGGTGCTCGGTGGCCTGGGCGTGGCGATCCTGTCCACGTCCTCGGGGCTGCTCACCGACCGGCAGGCCGCGGCGAAGGGCGTGGGTGGGGAAGTCCTCGCCTACGTCTGGTGACGGAAAGCGAGGAGGAGAAAAACCATGTCCCGAATCGGACGACTCCCGGTCACCGTCCCGTCCGGCGTTGATGTCAGCATCGACGGTCAGAACGTGCGCGTGAAGGGCCCCAAGGGGGAGCTGTCGCACAGCGTGCGCGAGCCCATCTCCGTCGCCCGCGGTGAGGACGGCGCCATCGCCGTCTCCCGCCCGGACGACGAGCGGATGTCGCGCTCCCTGCACGGCCTGACCCGGACCCTGATCAACAACATGATCGTGGGCGTCACCAGCGGCTACGAGAAGAAGATGGAGATCCAGGGCACCGGTTACCGCGTGCTCGCCCGGGGCTCCAACCTCGAGTTCTCGCTGGGCTACAGCCACACCATCACGGTCGAGCCGCCGGCGGGCATCATCTTCGCAGTCGAGGGCCCTACCAGGTTCAGCGTGTCGGGCATCGACAAGCAGCTGGTCGGCGAGACCGCCGCGAACATCCGCAAGCTGCGCAAGCCCGACCCCTACAAGGGCAAGGGTGTGCGGTACGCCGGCGAGGTCATCCGGCGCAAGGTCGGAAAGGCTGGTAAGTAACCCATGGCGATCATCACCAAGCGCGGCAAGAGCAAGGCCGCCGCGCGCAGCCGTCGCCACCTGCGGCTTCGCAAGAAGATCCGGGGCACCCAGGCGCAGCCACGCATGGTCGTGACGCGCTCGTCGCGGCACGTCTTCGTGCAGATCGTCGACGACCTGGCGGGCAAGACGCTGGCCAGCGCCTCGACGATGGAGGCGGACCTGCGCTCCCTGGACGGCGACAAGACGGCCAAGGCCAAGAAGGTCGGCGAGCTGCTCGCGGAGCGGGCCAAGTCGGCCGGCATCTCCTCGGTCGTGTTCGACCGTGGCGGCAGCAAATACCACGGGCGCATCGCGGCGATTGCCGAGGGTGCCCGCGAAGGTGGGCTGGTCCTGTGAGCAGCGTGACCCGTGGCGGTGCTGCGATCGGCACCACGAACTACGAGAAGAGGATCGACTGATGGCTGGACCCCAGCGCCGAGGCACTGGCGCCGGTGCCGCCGGTGGCGCGGACCGTGCCGGCGGCGACCGTAACGAGCGAGGCGACCGCCGCGGCGGTCGCGACCGCGACAACCGTCGGGGCGCGCAGGACGAGGCGCGCAACCAGTACGTCGAGCGCGTGGTGACGATCAACCGCGTCTCCAAGGTCGTCAAGGGTGGCCGGCGGTTCAGCTTCACCGCGTTGGTCGTCGTCGGCGACGCTGACGGCACCGTCGGCGTCGGCTACGGCAAAGCCAAGGAGGTTCCCGCCGCGATCGCCAAGGGCGTCGAAGAGGCCAAGAAGGCCTTCTTCAAGGTCCCGCGCATCCAGGGAACCATCCCGCACCCCGTGCAGGGGGAGGCCGCGGCCGGCGTCGTGCTGCTGCGCCCGGCCGCTCCCGGTACCGGTGTCATCGCCGGTGGCCCAGTGCGTGCGGTGCTGGAGTGCGCCGGCATCTCCGACGTGCTCTCGAAGTCCCTGGGCAGCGACAATGCGATCAACATCGTCCACGCGACGGTGGCGGCGCTGAAGGACCTGGAGCGGCCCGAGTCCGTGGCCGCCCGTCGTGGCCTTCCGCTCGAGGACGTGGCGCCGGCGGCTCTGCTGCGGGCCCGCGCGGGAGCGGGTGCGTGATGGCCCGACTCAAGGTGACCCAGATCCGTTCCGAGATCGGCGGCAAGCAGAACCAGCGCCAGACCCTGCGCACGCTGGGCCTCAAGCGCATCGGTGACTGCGTCGTCAAGGAGGACCGCCCGGAGATCCGGGGCATGGTCCGCACGGTGACGCATCTCGTGACCGTCGAGGAGGTTGACTGACCATGGCGAAGAACGACGCCGCTGAGGCGAGCGAAGCGACCGAGCCGACGGGCCACGCGCTGAAGGTGCACCACCTCCGGCCGGCGCCCGGGGCCAAGACCCCGAAGACCCGGGTGGGTCGCGGGCAGGGCAGCAAGGGCAAGACGGCCGGCCGCGGCACCAAGGGCACCAAGGCCCGTTACCAGGTGCCCGAGCGGTTCGAGGGCGGCCAGATGCCCCTGCACATGCGGCTGCCCAAGCTGCGCGGCTTCAAGAACCCGTTCCGCACCGAATACCAGGTCGTCAACCTGGACCGGCTGAGCGTGCTCTACCCCGACGGTGGCGACGTCACCGCGGAGGACCTGGCGGCCAAGGGCGCGGTGCGTCCCGGGCAGCTCGTCAAGGTGCTCGGCGACGGCGAGCTCACCGTCAAGGTGAGCGTCACCGCGCACAAGTTCTCGGCCTCGGCCAAGAGCAAGATCGAGGCCGTCGGCGGGACCGCGACCGAGCTCTGATTCCACGCGGCGCTACGCCGTACCCATCACGCCCCGGGTGCCGGGACCACCGGCCCCGGGGTGTTATCGTCCCCGAAGTCGACGATGTGCGCCGGCCGATGTCATCCCGGTCGTCGTGCACTGCAGGAGGATTCGTGCTCACCGCCTTCGTCCGCGCGTTCAAGACGCCGGATCTGCGCAAGAAGCTCCTCTTCACCTTGTTCATCATGGCGATCTTCCGGCTGGGCTCGTACGTGCCCACCCCGGGGGTCAGCTATGTCGCCGTGCGCGAGTGCCAGAAGAACGGCGGCGGCAGCGGGCAACTGCTCGGCCTCGCCGACCTCTTCAGCGGCGGGGCGCTGCTGCAGCTGTCCGTGTTCGCGCTGGGGATCATGCCCTACATCACGGCCAGCATCATCGTGCAGCTGCTCACGGTGGTGATCCCTCGGTTCGAGACCCTCAAGCAGGAGGGGCAGACGGGGCAGAGCAAGCTGACGCAGTACACGCGCTACCTCACGATCGCCCTGGCGGTGCTGCAGAGTTCGACCTTCGTGACGTTCGCGCACAACCCGCAGAGCCTGTTCGGGGCGTCGTGCACGAACATCCTCTCCGACGACAACTGGTGGACCCCGGCCATCATGGTGCTGACCATGACCGCCGGCACCGGCCTGATCATGTGGCTCGGCGAGCTGATCACGGAGAAGGGCATCGGCAACGGCATGTCGCTGCTGATCTTCACCTCGATCGCCGCCCGCTTCCCGACCTCGCTGTGGTCCATCAAGGAGCGCGACGGCCGCTGGGACACCTTCCTGCTCGTCATCGCCATCGGGCTGCTGATCATCGCCGCCGTCGTCTTCGTCGAGCAGTGCCAGCGGCGCATCCCGGTCACCTACGCCAAGCGCATGATCGGGCGGCGGATGTACGGCGGGACCACGACGTACATCCCCTTGAAGGTCAACCAGGCCGGCGTCATCCCGGTCATCTTCGCCAGCTCCCTGCTCGCCATCCCGGGGCTCATCGTCCAGTTCCAGCAGGCCAACCCGGAGCGGCCCGAGTGGATCAACTGGATGGCGCAGAACATCGTGCCCCAGCGCAGCGTCTGGCACGTGGTGATCTACACCCTGCTCATCGTGTTCTTCACGTTCTTCTACGTCTCGATCTCGTTCAACCCCGACGAGGTCGCCGACAACATGAAGCGGTACGGCGGCTTCATCCCCGGCTATCGCGCGGGTCGGCCCACGGCGGAGTACCTGCGCTACGTCCTCAACCGCATCACCGTGCCCGGCGCGCTCTACCTGGCCCTGGTCTCACTCATCCCGATCATCGCGTTCGTGATGCTGAACGCCGACCAGAACTTCCCGTTCGGCGGGACGTCACTGCTGATCATCGTCGGCGTCGGCCTGGAGACCGTGAAGCAGATCGAGAGCCAGCTGCAGCAGCGCCACTACGAGGGCTTCCTGCGCTGACCGGCACCGGCGCCCCGGCCGCGGTGTTCCGCAGGGCGGGCGATCCCGCCCACGCGGCGTATCCCCGAGACTAGGATTCCCGCTGAGCACGGCGAATGCCGTGGCCCTCGCCCGCGTCGACGACGACGCGCGGGAGTCGACGGAAGGGAATGCTGCGATGCGACTGTTGATGCTCGGCCCGCCCGGAGCCGGAAAGGGTACTCAGGCGGCCAGGATCGCGGAGGCGCTCGGGATCCCGGCGATCTCCACCGGCGACATCTTCCGCACCAACATCAAGAACCAGACCCCGCTAGGGCAGAAGGTGCAGGCGATCATTGAGGCCGGCCACTTCGTGCCCGACGACGTCACCAACGAGATCGTGTTCGATCGGCTGGGCGAGGCTGACGCCGCGCATGGCTACCTGCTCGACGGCTACCCCCGCACGGTGGAGCAGACCTGGGCGTTGCGCGAGTTCCACTGGTCCCACGACACCGACCTGGACCATGTGCTGGAGCTCAAGGTGCCCGATGAGGAGGTCGTCCAGCGGCTGCTCAAGCGCGCCGAGATCGAGGGTCGGCCGGACGACACCGAGGAGGTCATCCGCGAGCGGATGAAGGTCTACCACGCCGAGACCACGCCCATCTCGGACATGGCCCGCGGGCGTGGCCTGCTGCGGGAGATCGACGGGACCGGCTCCATGGACGAGGTGTACCAGCGGTGCATGGACGCGCTCGCGCAGCCCACCTCGACGCCGCCGCGGCCGGCCCGCCCGACCGCCTCCGCCTGACCTCCGGGGCTCCTTGGTGATGTTCGGCCGCCGCGAGCAGCTCGGCGTCAAGAGCGCCGACGAGATCCGCCTGATGCGGGCGGCGGGTCTCGTCGTCGCCGACGCGCTGGCCGCCGTCGCGCAGGCGGCGGTGGCGGGCACGACGACCGGCGCTCTCGATGCGCTGGCCCAGGGGGTCATCCGCGACCACGGGGCGCGACCGTCCTTCCCCGAGGTGCCCGGCTACCGGCACACCCTCTGCGTCAGCGTCAACGACGAGGTCGTCCACGGCATCCCGGGGGAGCGGGTCCTGCGCGACGGGGATCTGGTCTCGGTCGACTGCGGCGCCATCCTGCAGGGCTGGCACGGCGACGCCGCCATCAGCGTCCACGTCGGGGGGCCGGAGGCGGCCACCGAGGACGACCGGGCCCTGTCCGAGGCCACCAGAGCGGCCCTGTGGGCCGGCATCGCGGCCTTCCGGATCGGGTCGGTCCTCGGCGACGTCGGCGCGGCGATCGAGGACGAGGTGACCGCCCAGGGGCGGCGGCTCGACCGGCCGTTCGGGATCGTCGAGGGGTACACCGGGCACGCCATCGGCCGCGAGATGCACGAGGAACCCGACGTCTACAACTACCGGGTCAAGGGCCGCACGGCCGCCATCCGGTCGGGGGCCACCGTCGCCATCGAGCCGATGATCACGGCCGGGTCTTCGCAGACTCGGGTCCTCGCCGACGACTGGACCGTGGTCACCGTCGATGGGTCCCGGGCCGCGCACTGGGAACACACGGTCGCCGTCACGGACGCGGGCCTGTGGGTGCTCACCGCCCCGGACGGCGGGGCGGCGGAGTTGGCTGGGCGGGGGGCGGCGTACGGTCCGCTCGGCTGAGGCCGCAGCGGATTTCGCGTTCCCAGAACGCCTGCACTAGACTGACGAGTCGGTTCAACGTCGCTTCGGTGTGCCTGCCGTCCCGCATCGACCTCGACATAGCCCCGCTGGGGACCGGTGTCCGAGGTCGCGTCGTGTCGGGGGCCGTCGCCGCGCTCGCGGGACCGACACCCCGGCCTGATGACCGGGGACGATAGCCGGGCCCAGCCCGGAAGGTGCCCGTCGGCTCTCGGCCGGCGGCTCGACGGATTGCGGAGGACATGGCCAAGAAGGACGGTGTCATCGAGATCGAAGGCACGATCATCGAGGCTCTGCCGAATGCGATGTTCCGCGTGGAACTGAGCAACGGACACAAGGTGCTCGCCCACATCTCGGGCAAGATGCGGCAGCACTACATTCGGATCCTTCCCCAGGACCGGGTGGTGGTCGAGCTGAGCCCCTATGACCTGTCCCGAGGGCGCATCGTTTTCCGTTACCGCTGAGCAGCACCGGCGCACGACGTACGGCGACGCCCATCGCCACTGCCGCTGCGCCACCCATCCCGTTCCGACCCGCCCCCCTCGCGTGGAGCACGATGCGCGCGCGGAGGGCCAGATCCGAAGACGAAGGCAGATGAAGGTTCAGCCGAGCGTCAAGAAGATCTGCGACAAGTGCAAGGTGATCCGCCGCAACGGGCGGGTCATGGTGATCTGCGAGAACCTGCGCCACAAGCAGCGCCAGGGCTGACCGCCCGGCACGCAGCACCACCGATGCACCACGTCGCCTGATCTCATCGCCGACGCATATGCAGTACGACAGCAGCACCCGGCCCCGGGCATCGACCCGGACGTCACCCCCGGCACGGAGGCCGAGGACCAGCGCAACGTCGCTGGGACGGTGTTGCTCCAGACCTCCGCAATGATCAGGAGAACCATTCCTCATGGCACGACTTGTCGGAGTCGACCTCCCGCGCGAGAAGCGCGTGGAGATCGCTCTCACGTACATCTTCGGCATGGGTCGCACCCGCGCCAAGGAGGCCGTCGCAGCGGCCGGGGTCGACCCGTCGACCCGCGTCAAGGACCTTACCGAGGCCGACCTCGTCAAACTCCGCGACTTCATCGAGGAGAACTTCAAGGTCGAGGGTGACCTGCGGCGCGAGGTCGCCGCGGACATCCGCCGCAAGGTGGAGATCGGCAGCTACCAGGGTCTGCGGCACCGTCGCGGTCTGCCCGTGCGCGGTCAGCGCACCAAGACCAACGCGCGCACGCGCAAGGGCCCCAAGCGCACCGTGGCCGGCAAGAAGAAGGCTGGCAAGTAAGCACCCCGCGTCGGGGGCGACACGCTCCCCGATGTGTACGGCGGGTGCTCCTCACCCCCGCCGAGGCCTTCTTCGAAGACCGACACCGCAGACTCACCTGTCCGAAGATGTAGGAGAAACCAGAACTCATGCCTCCCAAGAGCCGGATGGCCGCGGGCGCCAAGAAGGTGCGCCGCAAGGAGAAGAAGAACGTCGCCCACGGGCACGCGCACATCAAGAGCACGTTCAACAACACGATCGTCTCGATCACCGACCCCACCGGCGCAGTCATCAGCTGGGCGTCCGCGGGCCAGGTCGGCTTCAAGGGCTCGCGCAAGTCGACGCCCTTCGCCGCCCAGATGGCCGCCGAGGCCGCCGCTCGCCGCGCCATGGAGCACGGCATGCGCAAGGTCGACGTGTTCGTCAAGGGTCCGGGCTCCGGCCGCGAGACCGCCATTCGTTCCCTGACCGCTACCGGCCTGGAGGTCGGCGCCATCAGCGACGTCACGCCGACGCCGCACAACGGTGTCCGCCCGCCCAAGCGCCGCCGCGTCTGACGCCCGTAGCGAGAAGGAGAACCATCATGGCCCGCTACACCGGCCCCATCACCAAGAAGTCCCGCCGGCTCAAGGTCGACCTCGTCGGCGGTGACAAGAACTTCGAGAACCGTCCCTTCCCGCCCGGCCAGCACGGCCGCGGCCGGATCCAGGAGAAGGAATACCTTCACCAGCTGCAGGAGAAGCAGAAGGCCCGCTTCACCTACGGCGTCATGGAGAAGCAGTTCCGCAGCTACTACGAGGAGGCCGTGCGCCGCTCCGGCAAGACCGGTGAGAATCTCCTGCGGATCCTGGAGTCCCGGCTCGACAACGTGGTCTACCGCGCCGGCCTGGCGCGCACCCGCCGCGCGGCCCGCCAGCTCGTGACGCACGGGCACTTCCTGGTCAACGGCGTCCGCGTCGACGTGCCCAGCTACCGGGTGAGCCAGTACGACATCATCGACATCCGCCCCAAGAGCCGCGAGCTGTTCCCGTTTGAGCTGGCCCGCCAGACGTTCGGCGACCGCCCCATCCCTGCCTGGATGAAGGTCGTGCCCGGCACGCTGGAGATCCTGATCCACCAGCTGCCGGTGCGCGAGCAGATCGACACCGTGCTCACTGAGCAGCTCATCGTCGAGCTCTACTCGAAGAACTGACACCGAAGGCGGGGGCCCCAGCGGCCCCCGCCGCCGGCGTGTCCGGGACTCCCGACGTACGTCGGGGGCTCCGGTGCGTCGCCAGGCCCGGCCCGTGGACAGATGCGGATCGGGCCGCCGGCACCCCACGGCCGGCACCACTTGCGGGCTTCATATAGCGGTCGCCCGCGGGAAGGAACACACCGTGCTCATCGCCCAGCGGCCCATCCTCTCCGAGGAGGCCATCTCCGAGGCGCGCTCCCGGTTCGTCATCGAGCCCCTGGAGCCCGGCTTCGGCTACACCCTCGGCAACTCCCTGCGCCGGACGCTCCTGTCGAGCATCCCCGGCGCCGCCGTCACGAGCATCCGCGTCGACGGCGTCCTGCACGAGTTCACGACGATCCCCGGAGTCAAGGAGGACGTCACCGAACTCATCCTCAACATCAAGGGCCTCGTCGTCTCCAGCGAGCACGACGAGCCCGTGGTCATGTACCTGCGCAAGCAGGGCCCCGGCGTCGTCACCGCCGCCGACATCGCCCCGCCGGCCGGGGTCGAGGTGCACAACCCCGACCTGCACATCGCCACGCTCAACGACGCCGCCAAGATTGAGATGGAGCTGACCGTCGAGCGCGGCCGCGGCTACGTCTCCGCGCAGCAGAACAAGGCCGGCGACCAGGAGATCGGCCGGATCCCGGTCGACTCCATCTATTCGCCGGTGCTGGCCGTGACCTACCGGGTCGAGGCGACCCGTGTCGAGCAGCGCACCGACTTCGACAAGCTCATCGTCGACGTCGAGACGAAGAACTCGATGGCCCCCCGCGACGCGCTGGCCTCGGCCGGCAAGACGCTGGTGGAGCTGTTCGGGCTGGCCCGCGAGCTCAACGTCGAGGCCGAGGGCATCGACATGGGCCCGTCGCCGACGGACGCGGCGCTCGCCGCCGACCTCGCGCTGCCGATCGAGGACCTGGACCTCACGGTGCGGTCCTACAACTGCCTCAAGCGCGAGGGCATCCACACGGTCGGCGAGCTCGTCGGCCGCAGCGAGGCGGACCTGTTGGACATCCGCAACTTCGGCGCCAAGTCCATCGACGAGGTCAAGGCCAAGCTGGTCGGCATGGGCCTGTCGCTCAAGGACAGCCCGCCCGGATTCGACCCGACGGCGATCGTCGACCGGTACGACGAGGACGACGACTCGGCGTTCGCCGAGGACGAGCAGTACTGACCGATTCGACCGGGATGCTCGGCCGCTGACGGCGGCGGAGCGGATCGGTCAGCAGACCCACAGGAGATCTCATGCCCACCCCCACGAAGGGTCCCCGCCTCGGCGGCGGCCCCGCGCACGAGCGGCTGATCCTGGCGAACCTCGCCACGGCGCTGTTCGAGCACGACAAGATCACCACGACCGAGGCCAAGGCGAAGCGGCTGCGTCCGCTGGCCGAGCGGATGATCACCTTCGCCAAGCGCGGCGACCTGCACGCCCGTCGTCGGGTGCTCACGGTCGTCCGCGACAAGGGCGTCGTGCACCGCCTCTTCACCGAGATCGCGCCCGACATGGCCGAGCGCCCCGGCGGCTACACCCGCATCACGAAGATCGGCCCCCGCAAGGGCGACAACGCGCCGATGGCCGTGATCGAGCTGGTCCGCGAGGCGTACTCGCCGAAGAAGGCCACCGTCAAGGAGGCCGAGGCGGCAACCAAGCGGGCGGCCAAGAAGGCCGCGCCTGCCGCCCCGGCCGCACCGGTCGAGGACGCGGCTCCGGCCGCGGCGGAATCCACGCAGACGGACGAGGCGACCGCGGCCGAGGCCCCGGTGACGGATGCCTCCGTCGAGGCCACCAGGACGCCGGACGAGGCCACGATGGACGCGGCGGACGCCCCGGCGCCCGCGGCGGCCACGCCCGCGACGGAGCTGGAGGAGTCCGGTGGTGTCGAGCCGGCGGCCCTGGCCACCGGTGCCGAGGAGCTCGAGGCCAAGGACGCCTAGTCCCCGCACTGACGCTCTCGTTATCCCACTGACGCCCCTCGTGAAGAGGGGCGTCAGTGCGTAAGGGAGGGCGTCAGTGCGGTGCCAGCGGCGGGGTGCCGGCCTGCTGGGTGCTGGGGCTTCTGGGGCTACGCTGAGTCGGTGACCAGCTCGGATCCGCCGGACCCGGCGAGCGACGCCGTACGGTTGCGGCTCGACTTCGGCTACGACGGCACCGACTTCTCGGGGTGGGCGGCCCAGCCCGGCCGCCGTACCGTCGAGGGCGCACTCACCGCCGCGCTCGCCACGATCCTGCGGGTCGACGGCCTGCGACTCACGGTGGCGGGGCGCACGGACGCGGGGGTACACGCCCGCGGCGCGGTGGCCCACGTGGACGTGCCGCGCGCGGCGTACGGCGCGTTGCCGGGCCGGTCCGATCGGGAGCCGGCGGCCGCCGCCGTGAGCCGGCTGCGGGGGGTGCTGCCGCCGGACATCGCCGTACGGCGGGTGGCGCTCGCGCCCGAGGGTTTCGATGCCCGGTTCTCGGCGACCCATCGGCGCTATTCCTACCGGCTCACGGACCGCCCGTGGGAACTGGATCCGCTGCGGCGCAGGGAGGTTGTCGCTCATCCGCGATCGATTCAGGTGGCGGCGCTGGACGCGGAGGCGAGGTCCCTGGAGGGACTGCATGACTTCGCTGCCTTTTGCAAGCGGCGCGACGGCGCCACGACGGTGCGGACGCTGCTGCGCTACAGCTGGGAGCGGGACGCCGCGGGAGTCCTGGTCGCAACGGTGATCGCGGACGCGTTCTGCCACTCGATGGTGCGTTCCCTCGTGGGCGCGGTGGTGCCGGTGGGGGAGGGCCGCCGCCAACCGGGGTGGGCGCGTCAGGTGCTCGAGGTCGGAGTGCGGGACTCGAGCGTGACAGTGATGCCGCCCCACGGGCTGTGCCTGGAGGAGGTCGGCTACCCGCCGGATGCCGAGCTGGCGGCCCGAGCACGCCAGGCCCGCGCGGTCCGGGTCCTGGCCCCGGGATGCCGAGACTGAGCCACCACGGAGAAGTGACTAGGGCGTTATGCGCGCCCTGGGTCGCATAACGCCCCAGTCAGCTCGGGCGACGATGACCTGACCTGACCTGACCTGACCTGACCTGACCTGACCTGACCTGATCTGACCTGATCGTTCCGGTCCGGGGCTGTTCCCGCCCTGGGCCCGCCGCGGTCCGGGCGGGAGGGTGGAGTCATGAGCACCGCGCTGATCGTCATCGACATTCAGGAATCCTTCCGACGCCGCCCGGACTGGGCGCAGATCTCCGCCCCGGACATCGTGGAGCGAGCGCAACAGCTCGTCGACCATGCTCGCAGGGTGGGCGAACACGTGGTCTGGGTGCTGCACGCGGCCCCCGGCAGCGGTGGCCCGTTCGACCCCGCCCTGGGCCAGGTGGTGCTGGCGTCCGGGCTGGAGCCTCGCCCAGGCGAGCCGCTGATCACCAAGACCAGCCACAACGCGTTCACGACCACCAACCTGGGACAGCAGCTGACGCGGCTGGGGGTCGACCGGATCCGGCTCATCGGCATCCGCACCGAGCAGTGCGTTGAGACGACGGCTCGGCTGGCCAGCGACTACGGATACGCGGTCGAGGTCGTATCGACGCCACCGCCACCCACCCCCTAGCCTTGGCGGACGGCTCCGGCACGCTGTCCGCGGCGGACGTGGTTGAGCGGACCGCCGCCGCCCTGGCGGGCCGCTTCGCCACGATCAGCACCCTCGCGGACGTCCTGGCACCATGAAGCCATGCCGTCCTCCCGCCGTGTCCTGATCGTGTTGCCGCAGTGGGTGCACATCATGGACGTCGCGGGTCCGGCGCAGGTCTTCGTCACGGGCGACGAGGTCGTCGGCGGCGGTCCGGGCGGTGCGAGCGGTCCGGGCCGAAGTGGGTACGCGGTGTCCTATGTCGGGGTAGACCGGGCCGTGACGTCCCACCATGGGCTGATGCTGACCGCAGATCCGATCTGGCCGCGGCTGCACCCACGTGACCTTGTCCTGGTGCCCGGCTGGAAGACGACACGAGATCCGCGGCCCCTGCCGGAGGCGATGTTGGCCGGGCTGCGCGAGCACGCGGACCGGGGCGGGCACGTGGCCAGCGTCTGCGCCGGGTCGCTGCTCCTGGCCCAGGCGGGTCTGCTCGGGGGCCGGCCGGCCACCACGCACCACGAGCTCACACAGGAACTCGCTCGCTACCCGGGGGTGCGGGTGCAGCGCGACGTCCTCTACACCTGTGCGCCCCGCCTGCATACGTCGGCCGGAATCGCGAGCGGGATCGACCTCGCGCTGCACCTCGTGGCGCACGACCACGGCCCCGCAATCGCCGCTCGCGTCGCGCGCACGCTCGTAGTGCCGGCCTGGCGTCCGGGCGCGGCGGCGCAGCACTCCGTGCGCCTGGCGCACCGCGATCACCTCAACGACCTGGCGCACCGCGCACAGGACCTCCTCGACAACCCGGAAGAGGCTCCGCTCGGCCTCGGCCAGCTCGCCGCGCGGCTCGGCGTCAGCGACCGGACGCTCGCGCGGCACTTCACCAGGGCGGTCGGGATGACTCCGCACGCCTACGCGACGGCGGTGCGTCGAGAGCGGGCGGGTGAGCTCCTCGCCCATGGGTGGACCCAGGAGGCCGCCGCGGCCGCGGTGGGCTATGCGGACGGCCGGTCGCTGCGACGCCGTGGGGCGCCCCCGACCGCCGATGGGGGCGGGGACGGGGCTCGCGCCTGAGCACGGGACCGAGCCGCATGCCAGCTCGGACTCGGCGGTGTTCGGCAGGTCCGCCTCCTGGCTCGCGGACCGGGCCGCGCGGGTTCGCGGGTGAGATCCGGGCACGTGTGCTGTCGGTGCGAGGCACTACTGTCTGACGCACGTCGACCAGATGCGCCGCATCGATGGCCGATGTCGTTCCGGGCGAAGGACGTTGGCCCTCAGCCCAGAGACTTGTGCCACCTCGGGAGCCGCCATGAACCGCTCAGCAGTCGCCGCCGCCCTGGGCAGCGCGCTGCTGGCCGTCGCGGCGGCGGCCCTGGGCCCGGTCGATGCCGTCGGCGTCGGGGCCGCGGGCGCCGCGCGGGGGCCTGCCGTCCCGACGGTGCGATCCGCGGCGCAACCGGTCGGCGAGGACACGGGCGCCAAGGTCGTCACGCTGGTGGGGTCGATGCAGTCCGAACTCGGCTGCGCCGCCGACTGGCAGCCCGACTGCGCCGGCACGCGTCTCGAGCCCGTGCCGGGCGGCACGACGTACCGCAGGACCTTCGACATCCCCGCGGGCACCTACGACTACAAGGTGACCCTCGGCGCGACGTGGGACGAGAACTACGGAGCCGGCGGGGCCAGGAACGGCGCGAATCTCCCGCTGCGACTGCAGGGTCCGGCGAGGGTCGAGGTCAGCTACGACGACGGGACCCACCTCCTCGGCGTGCGGGCGCCGACAGTCAAGGGCGCGGCGGACACCGACGACACGGCGCTGGCCAAGGACAGCCTGCGCGCGGCGCTCACCACGGAGCGGTTCTACTTCCTCATGGCCGACCGGTTCGCCAACGGCTCCACGGCCAACGACACCGGCGGCCGCCTGAGCACCGGGTTCGACCCGACCGACAAGGGGTTCTTCCACGGCGGCGACCTCAAGGGCGTCGTGGCCAAGCTCGACTACATCAAGGGTCTGGGCACCACGGCGATCTGGCTGACGCCGTCGTTCAAGAACCAGCCCGTCCAGGGCACGGGGGCCGACGCCTCGGCCGGCTATCACGGCTACTGGGTCACCGACTTCACGCAGATCGACCCGCACCTGGGCACGAACGAGGACATGACGGCCCTCATCGACGCGGCGCACGCCAAGGGCATGAAGGTCTTCTTCGACATCATCACGAACCACACGGCGGACGTCGTCGACTCGGCGAGTGGCGCGCACGCCTATGTCCCCAAGTCGGCGACGCCGTACAAGGACGCCGCCGGTCAGGCCTTCGACGACGCCGACTACGCGGGCAAGGACACCTTTCCCGCGGTCGATCCGGCGGTCACCTTCCCCTACCGCCCGACGTTCCGCAGCGAGGCCGACAAGACCCGCAAGGTGCCGGCCTGGCTCAACGATCCGACGATGTACCACAACCGCGGCGACTCGACGTGGGCCGGGGAGTCCGTGACGTACGGCGACTTCGTCGGCCTGGATGACCTGTGGACCGAGCGGCCGGAGGTCGTCAAGGGCCTGACCGATATCTACGCGACCTGGGCAAAGTCCGGCGTCGACGGCTTCCGCATCGACACGATGAAGCACGTCAACCTGGAGTTCTGGCAGCGCTTCGCCCCCGGGGTGCGGCAGGCCGCCAGGGACGCGGGCAAGCCCGACTTCTTCATGTTCGGGGAGGTCTACGACGCCGATTCGAGGGTCGAGTCGCGCTACAGCACGGCCGGAAAGGTGCAGGCCACCCTCGACTTCGGGTTCCAGGCCGCGGCGCTGGCCTTCGCGCAGGGCAAGGCCACCACCGGCCTGCGGGAGTTCTACGCGGCCGACGACTGGTACACCGACGCCGACTCGAACGCCTACCAACTGCCCACCTTCCTCGGCAACCACGACATGGGTCGGGTGGGGATGATGCTGGCCAAGGCCGGGTACGGCGGCGCCGAGCTGCTCGCCCGCGACGAGCTCGCGCATTCGCTCATGTACCTCACCCGCGGCAACCCCGTCGTCTATTCGGGCGACGAGCAGGGCTTCGCCGGGGCCGGCGGCGACAAGGACGCCCGCCAGGACATGTTCGGCACGCAGGTGGGGCAGTACGCCGCGGAGGCCCTGGTGGGGGGCGGGACGATGGGGTCCGGCGACCACTACGACACCACCGGCGTCCTCTATCGGCACCTGGCCGCGCTGGCCCAGCTCCGGGCCGAACATCCCGCCCTGGCCGACGGGGCGCAGATCGATCGCTACGCCTCGGACGCCGCGGGTCTCTACGCCTTCTCGCGAGTGCGGGCGGACGACGGGATCGAGTACGTCGTGGCGGCCAACAACGCGACCACCGCCCAGAGCGCCACGTTCCCGACGTACAGCGCCGCCATGTCCTTCGCGCCGCTGGTGGGCGCGTCTGCCCCGCTGACCTCCGGCACGGACGGCCGCGTGACCGTGACCGTCCCGCCGCTGTCCGTGCAGGTATTCCGCGCCGATCACGCGATGGCCACGCCGAGCACGCCCCCCGCGGTCACGATCACCACCCCGGGCGCCGGCGGCGTCGTCGCCGGCCGGGCGGAGATCGCCGCGAGCCTGTCGGCGAGCCAATTCGCCCAGGTGTCTTTCGCATATCGCCCGCTCGGCACGAGCGACTGGACCGCCCTGGGGACCGATGACCACCCTCCGTACCGCGTCTTCCACGACACCACCGGGCTGCCTGCGGGGACCCTGCTGGAGTACCGCGCGATCGCCAAGGACCGACAGGGCGCGCTCGCGGCGGTCTCCAGCTCAGCGATTGTCGGGACGTCCGCCGTGGGTCCGGGGGGCCAGAGCGGACCAGGGGGACCGGACGGACCAGGCGCGCCGGGCAACCCCGCGCCACCCGGTGCGGGTGGGGGCACCGGACCCCTCGGCCAGGTAAATCAGCCCAGGTCGGTGAGCATCCCCGGCACGCACAACCGGGCGATGGGCTGCGCGGCCGACTGGCTGCCCGACTGCGCCCAGGCGAGTCTCCCGCTGGACGCGAAGGACCGGGTCTGGAAGAGGACGTACGACGCGCTACCGGCGGGGGACTACGCCTACAAGGCGGCGATCAACGGCACCTGGGACGAGAACTACGGAACCGGTGGGGCGGCCCAGGGCGGCAACATCGGCTACCGAGCGCCCGGCCGCCCCGTGTCGTTCTACTACGACCACGCCACGCACTACGTCACCTCCGACGCGCAGGGGCCGATCGTCACCGCGCCGGGCAGCTTCCAGGCCCGCCTGGGGTGCCCCACCGACTGGGCGCCGGACTGCATGCGGTCGTGGCTCACGGATCCCGACGGGGACGGCGTCTACACCTGGTCGACGTCGGCGATCCCGGGTGGCACCTATGAGGTGAAGGTCGCCCACGCTCTGAGCTGGGCGGAGAACTACGGAGCAGGAGGGGCGAGGGACGGTGCGTATGTCACGTTCACGGTGCCGCAGGACGGCGCGCTGGTCACCTTCAGTTACGTCCTCGCGACCCACGTGCTCACGGTGAGTACGTCGCAGCCCCGCGCCGCCGGGGATCTGAGCCACGCCAAGGCGGTGTGGGTGGCTCCGGGCCTCGTGGCGTGGCCGCGCGACGCCGTACCGTCCGGGACTGACCCCGCGCGCCTGACCTGGCGCCTCCACGCGGCCCCTGCGGGCGGGCTCGCGGTGGCCGGGGAGGCGTTGACCGGGGAGGCGTTGACCGGCACGGGGGCGACGGCGTACGACCTGACCTATGACCCCACGGGGCTGCCCGGCGACGTGGTCGCGGCGCACCCGGAGCTGAAGAGCTATCTGCTCCTGCGCCTCCCGCCCGACATGGCTCGGCCCGCGTTGGTCGAGCAGCTGCTGCAGGGGCAGGTGGCGGTGGCGTTCACGGACGATCGGGGCCGGCTGCTCGACGCGACCGGGGTGCAGGTCGCCGCCGTCCTGGACGCGCTCTACGCGGCCGAGGCGACCCAGGGGTCCTACGGCGCGAGCTGGTCCAATGGGGTGCCCACCCTGCGGCTGTGGGCGCCCACCGCCCAGGCGGTGTCCCTGCTGACCTGGCCGGCCGGTGCTGCGGGCGACGCGCCCACCGGCGACGCCACGCGAACGCCCATGACGCGCCAGCCCGACGGGTCCTGGACGGCGACGGGTACGGCGGCGATGGCCGACGCCCGCTACCTCTACGAGGTGACGGTCTTTGCCCCGGCCAGGGGCCGGGTCGAGACCAACCTCGTCACCGACCCGTACTCGGTCGCCCTCACCCTCAACTCGACCCGCTCGGTGCTGGTGAACCTCACCGACCCGCGCTGGGCCCCCGACCAATGGCGGTCGACATCGTCGCCGCGGCTGCGCGCCAGCGTCGATCAGGCCATCTACGAGCTGCACATCCGCGACTTCTCGGTCGCCGACCCGCAGGTGCCCGCCGAGCACCGCGGCAGCTACCTGGCCTTCGCGGACGAGGGCGCGGGTCGTGCCCACCTGCGCACGCTGGCCAAGGCTGGGCTCAACACCGTGCACCTGCTGCCCAGCTTCGACATCGCGACCATCCCGGAGGACAAGGCCGGCCAGTCGGCCCCGGAGTGTGACCTCCGCTCTCTTCCGCCGGACAGCCCCGAGCAGCAGCGCTGCGTCATGGCGGTGGCCAAGCGGGACGCTTTCAACTGGGGCTACGACCCGCTGCACTTCCTGGCGCCGGAGGGCTCGTACGCCGCGCCGACGCCGGGCGCGGACGGCGGTCAGCGCGTCGCCCAGTTCCGGACCATGGTCGGCGCGCTGCATGCGGACGGCCTGCGTGTCGTGCTGGACCAGGTGTACAACCACACGACCGCGCACGGGCAGGCGCCCTGGTCCGTGCTCGACCGGATCGTTCCCGGGTATTACCACCGCCTGGACTCCAACGGCGCCGTGGCCAAGTCGACGTGCTGCAGCAACACGGCCAGCGAACACGCCATGATGAGCAAGCTCATGGTCGACGCGATCGTGGTGTGGGCCAAGCACTACCGGGTCGACGGCTTCCGGTTCGACCTCATGGGCCACCACTCGGTCGCGACCATGCGCGAGATCCGGGCGGCCCTTGATGCGCTCACGCCCGCCAAGGACGGCGTGGCCGGCACGGCGATCACGCTGTACGGCGAGGGCTGGAACTTCGGCGAGGTCGCCGACAACGCGCGCTTTCAGCAGGCGACGCAGGGCCAGCTCGGTGGCACAGACATCGGCACGTTCAACGACCGGCTCCGCGACGCGGTCCGCGGCGGCGGCCCCTTCGACGACGATCCGCGCGCGCAGGGCTTCGGCACCGGGGTGGCCACCGACCCCAACGGAGCGCTGATCAATGGCGATGGCGCCGCGCAGGCCCAGTCGCTGGCGCGGGCCACCGACCTGGTCCAGCTCGCGCTCGCGGGCAACCTGCGTACCTTCGCCTTCACCAGCCAGGCGACCGGCAAACCGGTCACCGGGGCCGGGATCGACTACCACGGCAGACCGGCGGGATACGCCGACCAGCCCGGCGAGGTCGTCAATTACGTCGACGCGCACGACAACGAGACGCTCTTCGATGCGCTCGCCTACAAGCTGCCGCGGGCCACGAGCATGCCGCACCGCGTGCGGATGAACACCCTGGCCCTGGCGACCGTCGCGCTGTCGCAAGGGATCTCCTTCTGGCACGCCGGCTCCGACCTGCTGCGGAGCAAGAGCCTGGACCGCAACAGCTACGACTCCGGCGACTGGTTCAACCTGCTGGACTTCACCGGCCAGGACAACGGCTTCGGGCGGGGCCTGCCACCGGCGCCCGACAACGAGGGCAAGTGGGACTATGCCCGGCCGCTGCTCGCCGACGCCGCGCTCAAGCCGACCGCCGCCGACCTCGCCGCCGCGACCGGGCAGGCCCAGGACCTGCTGCGGCTGCGGGCGTCGACGCCGCTGTTCCGGCTGGGCAGCGCGGAGGCCATCCGCGCCAAGCTCTCCTTCCCGGCGTCGGGCACCGGGGCCGCCCACCCGGGCGTGGTCGTCATGCGCCTCGACGACACGGCCGGGGCCGCCGTCGACGACGCCCACCGACAGGTTCTGGTGGTCTTCAACGCCACCCCGAACGCCGTACGGCAGGAGGTGCCGGGGATGGCTGGGGCCGCGTTGCGCCTTTCCCCGGTCCAGCAGGCGGGCACCGACGAGGTCGTGCGCTCGGCGGCCTGGGACGCCGGCCGGGGGGTGGCCGCCGTGCCGGCGCGCACCGTGGCGGTCTTCGTCGAGCCTCGGGCATAAGTGCCAGCGAAGCGGTCGTGCGCAAACACCGTTTGCCGCGGGCTGGGAAAAACAACCGGTTACCGGTCATAATCAATCTCCAGGACGATCGTCCATGTTGGTTGACTCCCCAATGGGGCGTCGCCGAGCCGACGTCCGGCCGCCCCCCAGCGACCGGCCGGGGACGGTGCTCCGAGGGCGTCGCCCGGCCGGCGCAGGGGGAGGCGTGGGGTCCCGCGCCTTTTGCCGGCCGGGCGCTTCCCTTTGGCGTCGGCGATCAGCGCGTAGGCCCGCCCCGCGAGGGGCGCCCGGATGTCCCGCGACCAGGGGGATCCACCGGGAAGGCGCAGGTGTAGAACGTCACCCGCTTGGCCTGTGGGTTGCCCGCGCCCACCCGGCGATACCGCGCGAGCACGTTGTCGACCTCGCCACGAAGCGCCGCGAGCTGGTCGTCCGTGACGAGCACCAGCCGATCGTCCAGCCCGGTGACGTCCTGCCAGGTCGGCGACCACTCACCAGCCCGACCGATCCAGTCCTGGGCTTTCCCGGCGAAGTGCTGCACGTAGTCCCTGGCCAGCCATTCGGCCGCCGCGTCATCGTCCTCGTCATCACCCGGCGCGACCTCGCGACCGTCGGTGGCTGCCGCCCAGAGCCGGCGCCGACCGCGGCCAGCCCCGGTGTCGGCGACCAGCCCCACCTCCTCCAGGCGGCGCAGGTGGTAGCTGGTGGCCCCCGTGTTCGTGCCGAGGCTCACCGCGAGGTCGGTCGCCGTCGCCGGCCCCAGCGAGCGCAACTCGGCGAGCAGGCGGGAGCGGAGCGGATGGGCCAGGGTGCGCAGGGCCGCGGCGTCCACGGGGTACGCCGGGAGCGGTGGCCCGTCCGCGATCAGGTCGGCGTCGGCGATGGTGGCGACATCCGGATCGGTAGGGGGTGGCTCGCCGTGATCAGGGCCAGTCATGCACAGAATTTTTGCACGGTTTCGCTGCATACCTAGCCCACCTCCGACATACAGGCGACGTTTTTGCACGTCAAGACCCGTTCCGGAGGATTTGGGCGACGTTGGCGGCCTCGGTAGCATGGAGGCCTGTTGTGCACGCGGCGACGGATTCCGGTCGCGCGGGCGGCTCTCCACTGGCGGGGCCGGGCACGACCGCTCCGCTCCGCGAGCGCCCCGCACCAGCAAGCATCACGAGAGAAAGCAAGGCTGACCCGTGCGTACCTACACCCCGAAGCCGGGCGAGATCGAGCACAAGTGGCACGTCATCGACGCCACCGACGTGGTTCTCGGCCGCCTCGCCTCGCAGGCCGCTGTCCTCCTGCGCGGCAAGCACAAGCCCACCTTCGCGCCGCACGTCGACACCGGCGACTTCGTCATCATCATCAACGCCGACAAGGTCGCCCTCACCGGCAGCAAGCTGCAGCAGAAGCAGGCCTACCACCACTCCGGTTACCCGGGCGGCCTCCGGTCCACGTCCTACACGGAGCTCATGGCCAAGTCGCCCGAGCGCGCCGTCGAGAAGGCCATCCGCGGCATGCTCCCCAAGAACTCCCTCGCGCGGCAGCAGCTCAGCAAGCTGAAGGTGTACGCCGGCGCCAACCACCCGCACCAGGCCCAGAAGCCGGTGCCCTTCGAGATCTCGCAGGTCGCCCAGTAGTCGGCCCCCGCCGCACTGAGCCGACCCAGCCGCACCGCACCCGAGGAGAACCGTGTCCGACATCACCACCGAACTCGAGCTCGAAGAGCCCGCGCTGTCCGAATACACCACCCAGACCGACGCCCGCGCGGCCGAGCCGGCGCGCCGCCCGTCGGCCTCCGCGCCCGGCGCCGCCACCGGCCGCCGCAAGCAGGCCATCGCCCGCGTCCGGATCGTCCCGGGCACCGGCGAGTGGAAGATCAACGGCCGCACCCTTGAGGACTACTTCCCGAACAAGGTCCACCAGCAGATCGTCAACGAACCGCTGAAGACCCTCGAGCTGGACGGCGCGTACGACGTCCTGGTCCGCGTCCACGGCGGCGGCGCCTCCGGGCAGGCCGGCGCGGTGCGCCTCGGCGTCGCCCGCAGCCTCAACGGCGTCGACCCCGAGCTCAACCGGTCCGCGCTGAAGAAGGCCGGCTTCCTGACCCGGGACCCCCGCGTCCCCGAGCGCAAGAAGGCCGGTCTCAAGAAGGCGCGCAAGGCGCCGCAGTACTCCAAGCGCTGACGCTTCGCGTCAGGGCTCGGCTCCACCAGCGCTGGCGCACCCTCGAACTGCCCGGTGGCGGCGTTGCCGCACCGGGCAGTTCGCGTGTCACGGGGCCGGGCGCGAAACGGGTCGCGAGGCGTCCTCGAGCTCGCCATCGTGCTCGCGGGCGACGGGGGCAGCCGCACGGTCGCCGTACACTAGGACGTGACGGTCGTTCGCGGAACGCGAGGGCCGTCGCGCCGTGCGGGGGGATCTCGCGGACGGCGACCGGGGGAACACGAGAAGGAGACATGCATGGCAGCGCGCCTGTTCGGGACCGACGGAGTCCGGGGTTTGGCCAACAAGGACCTCACCGCAGACCTCGCCCTGAACCTGTCCGTGGCCGCGGCGCGGGCACTCGGCGACCGGGGCGCATACGGCGGCCACCGGGCCGTCGCCGTCGTCGGTCGCGACACCCGGGCCTCGGGGGAGTTCCTCGGCTCGGCCGTCTGCGCGGGGTTCGCCTCCGCCGGGGTCGACGTGCTGGACGCGGGAGTGCTCCCCACGCCGGCCATCGCCTACCTCACGGCGCGCATGCGCGCCGAGATGGGCGCCGTTCTCTCCGCCTCGCACAACGCGATGCCCGACAACGGCATCAAGTTCCTCGGCCGCGGCGGGCACAAGCTGTCCGACGCCACCGAGGACCAGATCACCGAGCACATGGGCGCGCAGTGGACCGAACGGCCACAGGGTTCGGCGGTCGGCCGCATCCGCCCCTTCCCGCAAGGCCGCGAGTTCTACCTCGACCACCTGCGCGAGTGCGTCCCCACCCGCCTCGACGGGTTGCACGTCGTCGTCGAC
The DNA here is from genome assembly GCA_016699675.1 of Austwickia sp. Classification (NCBI taxonomy): domain Bacteria; kingdom Bacillati; phylum Actinomycetota; class Actinomycetes; order Micrococcales; family Dermatophilaceae; genus Austwickia; species Austwickia sp. The sequence goes on from CP064985.1 coordinate 2,943,463, forward strand.
GCGGCGCACGGCGCCGCCAGCACGGTGGGCCCGGCCGCCTTCGAACGGGCCGGCGCCACCGTCGACGTCATCGGCGGCTCGCCCGACGGCCTCAACATCAACGACGGCTACGGCTCGACGCACCTCGACAAGATCGCGGACGCCGTGGTCGCCCGCGGCGCCGACCTGGGCTTCGCGTGGGACGGCGACGCCGACCGCTGCCTGGCGGTCGACGCCGACGGCAACGAGGTCGACGGGGACCAGATTATGGCCATCCTCGCCGTGGGCCTGAAGTCGACCGGCCGCCTCAAGAACGACACCCTGGTTGTCACCGTCATGAGCAACCTCGGGCTCCTGCAGGCCATGAAGCGGGAGGGCATCCGGACGACCCAGACCGGCGTCGGCGACCGCTACGTCCTCGAGGAGATGCGCGCCAAGGGCTTCAACCTCGGCGGCGAGCAGTCCGGCCACGTCATCATGCTCGACCACGCCACGACCGGCGACGGGGTGCTGACCGCCCTCAACGTCGCCGCTCGCGTGGTGGAGAGCGGCCGCACGCTGAGCGAGCTCGCCAAGGTCATGACCCGCCTGCCCCAGGTGCTCGTCAACGTCAAGGGCGTCGACAAGGACCGCGTGGACGCCGACGAGGTCGTGCAGGACGCCGTGGCGCAGGCGCAGAAGGAGTTCGGGGCGACCGGCCGCGTGCTCCTGCGCAAGTCCGGCACCGAGCCACTGGTCCGCGTCATGGTCGAGGCCGACTCTCAGGACAAGGCCCAGGCGGCGGCCGACCAGCTCGCCGACGTCGTCAAGGACCGCCTAGCCCTCTGACCGGCTCGGCGACCCGGGCCGTTCTGGCCTGGGTCGCCGCCCCGAAGACCAACCAGCGAGCAGGCGAGGCGGGCCCTGGCACTCGACGTACGGGCTGACTAGGCAGCTTTCGCCGCCCCGTCAGCCCCCCGCCCGGTCGGCGCCCGCCGCCCAGTCAGCCCTCCCCGATGTCCCCGATCGCGGAGACCAAGCGCGCGTTCCCCTCGGCCAACGCGTAGGTGAGCCCGACGATCGCGCAGCGCCCCTCCTCCACGGCGGCGTGGATGAGCTGGGACCGCTCATCGATCAGCCGCATCGTCTGCCGGACGTGCTCCGCCTCGACCTCGTCGGTGGCCGTGCTGCCGTTGTTCGCGGCCGCAATGACGCTGGGCGTCACCCGCTCGACGATGTCGCGGATGAATCCGCCGGGCATCGAGCCGCCCTGGTAGTGCTGGACCGCCGCTTTCACGGCGCCGCAGGAGTCGTGGCCGAGGATCACGATGAGGGGAACACCGAGCACCTCCGTGCCGAACTCCAGCGAGCCCAAGACGCCCTCGTGGATCACGTGCCCCGCCGTACGCACCACGAACAGGTCGCCCAAGCCCTGGTCGAAGATGACCTCCGCGGCGCATCGCGAGTCGCCGCAGCCGAACAGCGTCGCGAACGGGGCCTGCCCGCCGGTCAACTCGCCCCGGCGGGCGGCATCCTGGTTCGGGTGCTCGGGCGTGCCGGCGACGAACCGGGCGTTACCGGCCTTCAGCGCTGCCCAGGCCTGGGCGGGGGTCTCGGGACGTGGCTGAAGCGTCATCGACCTACTCCTTCGGTGCGTCGACCGGTGCGTCGACGGGTCCGGCGTCGATGTCCTGCTGCGGATCCTCCATGCCGGGCCGCTTGGGGATGGTCTGCTGGATCGCCTTCGGCCCGACCGTCGCGAAGAAGTCGTTGCCCTTGTCGTCCACGATGATGAACGCCGGGAAGTCCTTCACCTCGATCTTCCAGACCGCCTCCATGCCGAGCTCGGGGTATTCCAGGACCTCCACCTTCGTGATGCAGTCCTGGGCCAGCCGCGCCGCGGGGCCGCCGATCGAGCCGAGGTAGAACCCGCCGTGCGCGGCGCAGGCGTCGGTGACGGCCTTGCTGCGGTTGCCCTTGGCGAGCATGACCTTGCTGCCGCCCGCGGCCTGGAACGCGTCGACGTAGCTGTCCATCCGGCCGGCCGTCGTCGGGCCGAACGAGCCGGAGGCCATCCCCTCGGGCGTCTTGGCCGGCCCGGCGTAATACACCGGGTGGTCCTTGAGGTACTGCGGCATCTCCTCGCCCGCGTCGAGCCGCTCCTTGATCTTGGCGTGCGCGATGTCGCGCGCGACGACCAGCGTGCCGGTCAGGGAGACGTGGGTCTTGATGGGGTGCTTGGTCAGCTCGGCCAGGACGGCGTCCATCGGCTGGGTCAGGTCGATCTTGACCACCTGCTGGGCGGCGTCCTCGCCCTCCAGGTCGCCGGCGAGGTCGCGGTGGCTGATCTCCGGCAGGTACTGCCCAGGCTCGAACTCCAGCTGCTCGATGAACACGCCGTCGGCGGTGATCTTGCCGAGGCACTGCCGGTCGGCCGAGCAGGACACCGCGATCGCGACGGGCAGCGAGGCGCCGTGCCGGGGGAGGCGGATGACGCGCACGTCGTGGCAGAAGTACTTGCCGCCGAACTGCGCGCCGATGCCGAGCTTGCGCGTCAGCTCCAGCACCTTCTCCTCGGTCTCAAGGTCGCGGAAGCCGTGGCCGGTCGCCGGGTCGCCGGCGGTGGGGAGCGTGTCCAGATACTTCGCGGACGCGTACTTCGCGGTCTTCAGGGCGAACTCGGCGCTGGTGCCGCCGATGACGACGGCCAGGTGGTACGGCGGGCAGGCCGCGGTCCCGAGGCTCGCGATCTTCTCCTCCAGGAACGTCATGAGGCTGTCCGGGTTGAGGATCGCCTTGGTCTCCTGGAACAGGTAGCTCTTGTTCGCGCTGCCGCCGCCCTTGGCCATGAAGAGGAACTTGTACGTCGTCTCGTGGCCGGGGATCGTGTCGGCGTACAGCTCGATCTGCGCCGGCAGGTTGTTGCCGGTGTTCTTCTCCTCGAACATCGTGATCGGGGCGTTCTGGGAGTAGCGCAGGTTGAGCTTGGTGTACGCGTTGTAGACGCCGCGGCTCAGGGGCTCTTCGTCGACGCCCGCCGTGAGCACGTGCTGGCCGCGCTTGCCCATGACGATCGCGGTGCCGGTGTCCTGGCACATCGGCAGGACGCCGCCGGCCGAGATGTTGGCGTTCTTCAACAGGTCGAGGGCCACGAACTTGTCGTTGTTGCTCGCCTCGGGGTCGTCCAGGATCTTCTTGAGCTGGGCGAGGTGGGCGGGGCGCAGATAGTGCGCGATGTCGTGCATCGCCGTCTCGGCGAGCAGGGTCAGCGCCTCCGGGTCGACCTGCAGGAACGTGCGCCCGTCCGGGCCTTCGACGGTGCGCACCCCCGTGTCGGAGAGCTTGCGGTACGGCGTCTCGTCCGCCCCGATCGGTAGCAGGTCCTCATAGGCGAATTCGGCCATGCCGTCTCTCCTTAGCCGTGCGGGTGCGGGGGTTTCCGCCACCAGCCTAGGACCGGCGTCGCGGCCCGGGCGTCGTCGTCGCAGGCCGTTGTGGAGGGGGGTGCGCATCACCCTTCGGAAAAGACGTTAAGGTACGCTGCATGCCGACGTGCGCCTTGCCAGCGCCGGTGGCATTGTGCCCCCCAGGTCCGCCGCCCCACCGGTGGGACCCCGCTGTGCTGCGATGTCGCCGCGTCTACCTCTCCCGCGGCCGGCGTGCGAGCACTGGACGAGACAAAGGAGTCGTGGTGCGGAATCGCAAGATGACGAAACGGGCGGCCGCAGTCGCGGCCTGCGCCCTGACCGCCGTCGCGGGCCTCAGCGCCTGCGGGTCGAGCGGCCCGAGCAACGAGCTGACCTGGTATATCAACCCCGACGGCGGTGGCTCCGACCCCACCAAGGGTGGCCAGGCGCAGATCGCGAAGGAGTGCACCGACGCCGCGAAGGGCGAGTACTCCATCAAGATCCAGCTCTTGCCCAACAGCGCCAGCGACCAGCGGCAGCAGGTCGAGCGCCGCCTCGCCGCCGGTGATGCGGGCATGGACCTCATGAGCCTGGACCCGGTGTTCGTCGCGGAGTTCGCCGAGCCGGGCTGGCTCGCCGAGGTGCCGGCTCAGTACAAGGACAAGCTCACCGAGGACGCGGTCAAGCCGATCATCGACGCGGCCACCTGGAAGGGCAAACTCGTCGCGGCGCCCATGTGGGCCAACACCCAGCTGCTCTGGTATCGCAAGTCGGTGGCCCAGCAGGCCGGCATCGACATGACCAAGGACGTCACCTGGGATCAGCTGATCGAGGCGGCGCAGAAGACCAAGAAGACGATCGGCGTCCAGTCCAAGCTCTACGAGGGCTACATGGTGTGGATCAACGCGCTCATCGAGGGCGCCGGCGGCCACATCATCGCCAAGAACCCCGACAACGCCAAGACGATGGAGCTGGGCCTCGACAGCGACGCCGGCAAGAAGGCCGCCGAGGTCATCAAGAAGGTGTCCTCCAGCGGCGTCGGCGGACCGGCGATGGGCTCGCTCGACGAGACGAACGCGGTCAGCCTCTTCACCAACCCCGGCACCTCGGGCTTCATGCTGAACTGGCCCTACGTCTGGAACGCCGTCCCCGCGGCCAACAAGGAGATCGGCGCGGACATGGCGTTCGCCCGCTACCCGCAGACGGTCGCCGGCCAACCCAGCAAGCCCCCGCTCGGCGGCATCGAGGTGGGCGTCAACAAGGCCAGCACCAAGCAGGACAAGGCCTGGAAGGCAATCCAGTGCATCATCAGCCCGGAGCACCAGAAGCTCTACATGCTGAAGTCCGGTAACCCGGCGGCGCGCAAGAGCGTGTACGACGACCCCGAGGTCACCAAGGCGTTCCCGAACGGGTTGGCCGCGATGATCCGTACGTCGTTGGACGAGGGCGCCCCCCGGCCCCTGACCCAGTACTACGGTGACGTCTCCACGGCGATCCAGAAGACCTACAGTCCGCCGAGCTCGGTGAGCAGCAGCACCCCGGGGGCAGCGGCCGACCTCATCAAGCGAGTCCTGAAGGGAGAGGCGCTGCTATGAGCACCGCTGTCGACAAGCCCGCCGCGGCGGCGACTGCGCCCGCCTCGGGGCGCAAGAAAAAAGAGGTGTACCTCTCCGATCGGGCGAAGGCCGAGCGGTCCCTGGGCTGGAAGCTCGCCGGGCCGGCGTTCATCATCATGCTGCTGGTCACGGCGTACCCGATCCTTCAGGCGCTCTACCTCAGCTTCTTCAAGTACCGGCTCTCCGACCCCAACAACCGCGAGTTCGTCGGGCTGAACAACTACCTGACGGCGCTCCAGGACGGCGTCTTCTGGAAGGCGATCTGGGTGACGGTGGTGATCACGATCATCACCGTCGCCGTCGAGCTGGTGCTCGGCTTCATCATTGCGATGGTCATGCACCGCGTGATCATTCCCCGCAAGACGCTGCGCACGATCGTGCTGATTCCCTACTCGATCATCACGGTCGTCTCCGCGTTCTCGTGGTTCTACGCGTTCAGCACCTCCATGGGCTACGCCAACGATTGGTTGCACGCGCTCTCGTTCGGCGCCTTCGACACCAACTACGACTGGTTCGGCAGCGGTCCGTCCTCGATCGCGATCATCTGCCTCTCGGAGATCTGGAAGACGACCCCGTTCATGTCGTTGCTCCTGCTCTCCGGCCTGGCGCAGGTCGACTCCGTGATGGAGGAGGCCGCCAAGGTCGACGGGGCCAGCTTCATGCAGATCCTGACCCGGGTGATCCTGCCGAACATGAAGCCGGCCATCATGGTCGCGCTGCTCTTCCGGACGCTGGATGCCTTCCGCATCTTCGACAACATCTTCATCATGACCGGCGGCGCCAACGGGACGAGTTCGTTCTCGTTGCTCGCCTACAACCAGACGATCAGCCGCGTCGAGGTCGGCATGGGCTCGGCGCTGTCCGTCCTGTTGTTCCTGGCGGTCGTGGGCATCGCGATGCTCTTCATCAAGGGCTTCAAGGTCGACCTGGCCGAGGGAAGGGGCTGACCCATGGACACCAATGTCTCCACCAAGACCAAGTGGACGCTGTTCGTCCTGTCCATCCTGATCATGATCTGGACCGTCATCCCGCTGCTGTGGATGGTGGCCCTGTCGCTGAAGAAGCCCGCCGACCTCGCCGTACCGGGCAAGGCGGTCGCCGGCAACTTCTGGCCCACCGACCCGACCACGGAGAACTACGACCTGATCTTCCGCGGTGGGGCCTCCGAGCTGTTCATGCCGGCGCTGCGGAACTCGTTCGTCGTGTGCCTCGTATCCACGCTGATCTCGGTCATCCTCGCGATGTTCTGCGCGTATGCGATCAGCCGGCTGGAGTTCCCCGGCAAGCGCCTGATCCTCAGCACGGCGCTGGCGGTCTCGTTCTTCCCGGTGATCTCGATGGTCACGCCGCTGTATGACCTGTGGCGCCAGGTGGGCCTGTTCGACACGATTCCCGGCCTGATCCTGCCGTATCTCGCGCTCACCCTGCCGCTGTCGATCTGGACCATGACGGCGTTCTTCCGGCAGATCCCCTGGGAGATGGAGCAAGCGGCGCAGGTGGACGGCGCGACGAGCTGGGAGGCGTTCCGCAAGGTCATCGTCCCGCTGGCCACCCCCGGCGTGTTCACGACCGCGATCATCACCTTCTTCACCGCGTGGAACGACTTCGTGTTCGCGATCTCGCTGACGTCGGACAAGGCCCGCACCGTGCCGGCCGCCCTGGCGTTCTTCACGGGCGCCTCGCAGTTCGAGCAGCCGACCGGCGCCATCATGGCGGCGGCCGTGGTCGTCACCATCCCCGTCGTCCTGCTCGTCCTCATCTTCCAGCGCCGGATCGTCGCCGGTCTCACCTCGGGTGCGGTCAAGGGCTAGGCCCGCGACGCCTGCCCTGCCCACGGACTTAGGAGAAATCAGCACATGTCTCAGATCGAGCTGAAGAACATCGTCAAGAAATACGGTGACGGCTTCCCGGCCGTGAACGACGTCAGCCTGGACATCAAGGACGGCGAGTTCATGATCCTCGTCGGCCCGTCGGGCTGCGGGAAGTCCACGCTGCTGCGGATGATCGTCGGCCTGGAGGACATCACCTCCGGGGATCTCAACATCAACGGCAAGCGGGTCAACGACCTCGCGCCGCGGGACCGCAACCTGGCCATGGTGTTCCAGAACTACGCGCTCTACCCGCACCTGACGGTGTTCGAGAACATCGCCTTCCCGCTGCGGCTCAACAAGGGCGGCCTCGAAGAGGGGCAGATCCGCGAGAAGGTCAACAAGGCCGCGGCGATGCTGGAGCTGAAGGAGCACCTCGAGCGCAAGCCCGGCAACCTCTCCGGTGGTCAGCGCCAGCGCGTGGCGATGGGCCGCGCGATCGTCCGGGACGCTGACGCGTTCCTCTTCGACGAGCCGCTGTCCAACCTGGACGCCAAGCTGCGCGGCCAGATGCGCACCGAGATCGCGCGGATGCAGCGCGGCATGGGCATCACGACCGTCTACGTGACCCACGACCAGACGGAGGCGATGACGCTCGGCGATCGGGTCGCCGTGCTCAAGAAGGGCATCCTGCAGCAGTGCGCGAGCCCCCGCGAGCTCTACGAACAGCCCGTCAACCTGTTCGTGGCCGGCTTCATCGGCTCCCCGCCGATGAACTTCCTTCCGGCCCGCGTCGAGGGCGGCAACCTCAAGCTGCCGTTCGTGGACGTGCCGGTCGGCGGTGCTCTGGCGGAGAAGATCCGCGGCAAGGACCTGGTCATCGTCGGCATCCGGCCGGAGCACCTGAAGGACGCCACGCTGGGCGACAGCGTGCCGGACAACGCCGTACGGTTCACCGTCCCGGTCGATGTCACCGAGTGGCTGGGCAACGAGCAGTACGCCTACGTCCCGTACGACCAGCCCGACGCCGCCGTCCAGTCCAAGCTGGAGGAGCTGGACCGTGAGCTCGACGGCGAGGGCATGCGCACCCAGATGGTCGTGAACCTCGACTCGCGCAGCCGGGTCCGCGAGGGCGACGACGCCGAACTGCTCTTCGACCCCGCGCTGATGCACGTCTTCGACCCGGAGTCCGGCACCTGCCTGACCCGGGACGAGGACAAGGCGCGCCAGATCGCCGAGGAGAACGAGGCGGACCGCAAGCGCGCGCTCGAGCGGGCCAAGGCTCGCGAGGCCGCCGCGGCAGGGCGGACGCAGGACGCCTGAGCACACGACGTACGGCGTAGCGGGGCGGCCGGGTCATCACGACCCGGCCGCCCCTCGCCATTCGTTGGGGCTGCCCTCGTCGCGCGAGGGGCCGGGGCCGCCGACCGGCCGGGCACGACGTCTCGGCGGCCTCGGGGCGGTCCGGGCGCGGGGCGGTCATGCCAGTCCGCCTACGATGGTCCGCGTGACCAGCACCGAGCCCAGCCCGCCCGCCACCGGCGCTGATCCCGCGACGACACCGTCCGGACCCCCAGCGCGGACCAGCACCCACGGCCGCGGCAACTGGCGCAGCCTGGTCATCTCCATGGTCATCATGACCGTCGTGGTGTTCGTGCTCGTCGCGCTCATGCCGCACCCCGCCCAGCGCGAGCGCACGACGGTCGACGTGGCGCGGGTCGCCGGCCAGCTCGCCGCCGAGAAGCACTGGCCGCTGGCGACCGTGCGTACCGGGGACGACTGGCACCCGACGAGCGTGCGCCTCGCCGCGGACGACAAGGGCGTGCCGACCTGGGAGGTCGGCTACCACCACCTGCCGGGCGACGACCGGTACGTCGTGTTGTCCCAGACCCGCCCCGGCGACGGCGTGAGCGCGGAGCAGGTGGCCACGTGGGTGTCGCGGCAGAGCAGGGCAGGACGCGACGACGGTACGTCGCAGGTGGGTGGCGTCACGTGGACTCGGCGTACGGCGGCCGTGGAGGGCGGCCCCCCACGGACCCAGCGCAGCCTCGTCGCGCAGGGCGCCGACGCGCCGGGCGGCCTGACCACGGTCCTCTCCGGCGAGGTCGACTACGCCGACCTCGAGCGCTTCGCGGGATCCCTTCAGCTCCAGGACGCGACGGCCGCTGCCACACCGTCGGCGGCGCAGACGAGCTCCCGCTAGGAGCCCTCAGCCTCAGCCTCAGCCTCGTCGGCTTCGGCCGCCGCGTCCTCCCGGCGGAGCCGGCGCTCCGCGCCGTCCAGCCACGCGGCGCAGTGGTCGGCCAGGGCCTCGCCCCGCTCCCACAGCCGCATGCTCTCTTCGAGGCCGACTTGTCCGCCCTCGAGCCGGCCGACGATGCCGATCAGCTCGTCGCGGGCGGACTCGTAGCTGAGCTCGGCCACATCCGCATGGCGGTCCACGGTCTTCGCGGCGGGGACGGTGTTCTCGGCGGCGGTCACGAAGGCCACCTTAGGCGGCGGCACCGACAGGCCCCTGGCGGCGCGGCCGTCGCGCGGGCCTGGCCAGGAATTCGTGGTCCCCGGGCGTTGCTCGCGCCGATGGTCAGCCCACCACGCGCGCACCGAAGTCGCCGTCGGCGACCCGCACCCGCAGCAACTCGCCGGCCTCGACCTGGTCGCGGCCGCTCACGAGGCGGCCGTCGGCGTGCTCGACCACGGCGTACCCGCGTTGCAGGGTCGAGAGCGGCGACAGCGCCCGGACCTGGGCGCGCAGGTGGCCGACCTCGTCGGCGCCCCGGCGGGTGCGGGCCAGCAGGCTGCGGTCCGCGCGACCGCGGAGCTGATCCACCTGGGAGCGGTGCGGCGCGAGCATGGCCGCGGGATCGCGCAGCACGGGACGGGACCGCAGCGTCGCCAACAGCCGCCGTTGCTCGGCGAGCCGTCCGCGCACCGCGCCGCCCAGCCGGAGCCGCGCGTCGTCCAGCCCGGACCGCTCCTGCGCGACGTCCGGGACGATGCGCTTGGCGGCGTCGGTCGGCGTGGACGCCCGCACGTCCGCGACGAAGTCCAGCAGCGGGGTGTCGACCTCGTGCCCGATCGCACTGACCACCGGGGTCCGGGCCGCCGCGACGGCGCGGACCATCGCCTCGTTGCTGAACGGCAGCAGGTCCTCGAACGAGCCGCCGCCTCGCGCGATGACGATCACCTCGACGTGCGCCAGCGCGTCCAGTTCGGCCAACGCCCCCGCCACGGCCAGCACAGCGTCCGAGCCCTGCACCGGGACCTCGCGGATCTCGAAGCGCACGGCGGGCCAGCGCCGGCGCGCGTTCTCGACCACGTCGCGTTCCGCCGCGCTGCCGCGCCCGCAGATCAGCCCGACCGCCTCCGGCAGGAACGGCGGCCGGCGCTTGCGCTCCCGGTCGAAGACGCCCTCGGCCGCCAGCACCCGCTTGAGCTGCTCGACGCGGGCCAGCAGCTCGCCCTCGCCGACCGGCCGGATCTGGCGCCCCTCCAGAAGCAGGCTGCCCTGCTTGGTCCAGAACGTCGGCTTGGCCTGGACCACCACGCGCTGGCCGCTGCGCAGGGGCACCGGCATGGCGTCGAGGGCGTACGCCGAGATCGTCACCCGCAACGACAGCTCCACGTCGGGGTCGCGCAGGGTCAGGAAGCACAGCGATCCCGAGCGCCGGGACAGCTCGACGACCTGGCCCTCGACCCAGAGCTGCGACATGCGCTCGACGTACTCGGCGATCTTCATCGACAGCATCCGCACCGGCCACGGCCGCTCGGCGGTGGTCTCGGCGGCCTTGCCGGGCAGGTCACCCGGCGCCTTGCCGGGCACGGTGCCGGGCGGGACCTCGGGAGGGCCGGCGGCGGGGGGCACGCGCCCAGGGTACGGCGCGGCGCCTTTCGTACGATGGACGCGTGACCGAAACCAAGCGTGTCCTGCTCGCCGCCCCCCGCGGCTACTGCGCCGGCGTCGACCGGGCGGTGGTCACGGTCGAGAAGGCGCTGGAGCTGTATGGGCCACCGGTCTACGTGCGCAAGGAGATCGTGCACAACAAGCACGTGGTCGACACGCTGGCCGGGCGCGGCGCGGTGTTCGTCGACGAGACCGCGCAGGTGCCGGAGGGGGCGACGGTGGTCTTCTCCGCGCACGGCGTGGCGCCCACCGTCCACGAGGAGTCGGCCGCGCGCTCGCTGAAGACGATCGACGCCACGTGCCCGCTGGTCACCAAGGTGCACCGCGAGGCGCGCCGGTTCGCCGAGACGGACTACGACATCCTCCTCATCGGCCACGAGGGCCACGAGGAGGTCGTCGGCACCTCCGGCGAGGCGCCGGAGCACATCACGATCGTCAACGGACCGGACGACGTCGCGAACGTGCGCGTCCGGGACGAGACCAAGGTGGTCTGGTTGTCCCAGACGACGCTGTCGGTCGACGAGACGATGGAGACCGTACGCCGGCTGCGGGAGCGGTTCCCCCAGCTCATCGACCCGCCGAGCGACGACATCTGCTACGCCACCCAGAACCGCCAGCTCGCGGTGAAGAAGATGGCCCGGGACTGCGACCTGATGATCGTCGTGGGCTCGCGCAACTCCTCCAATTCCGTGCGCCTCGTCGAGGTCGCGCTGGAGCACGGGGCGCGGGCCGGACACCTGGTGGACTACGCCGCGGAGCTGCAGGATTCCTGGTTCGAGGGGGTCGCCACCATCGGGGTCACCTCCGGCGCGTCGGTGCCCGAGATCCTCGTGCGGGACGTGCTCGCCAGCCTGGCCGAGCGCGGCTACGACGCCGTGCAGCAGGTCACCGCTGCCGAGGAGTCACTCCTGTTCGCCCTGCCGAACGAGCTGCGCCGCGACCTCAAGGCGCGCGGGGCCTCCGAAGAGATCACGCCCACCGATATCGGTGGGCACCTGCACTAGCGCGCGGAGCGCCGCTCGGGCGAGCGTCCCGGGATCAGGCGCGGCGCAGCTGGCGGACCTCGGGGGAGAGCAGGGCCGCCAGCGCGACCACGGCGTACGCGATCCCGCCGGCGATCGCGACCTGCCCCGGGGGGAACCGGGTGGCGAGCCAGCCGAAGGCGAACGTCCCGACGGGGATGCCGAGGAATGAGCCCAGCGCGTCGTACGCCGAGACCCGCGACAACACGTGTTGGGGCACGTGCTCCTGCAACGCCGTCTCCCAGGCGATGGCGAAGACCTGCACCACGGTGCCGCTGAGCGCGAAGGCCAGCGCCAGGGGCAGCACCGCTGGGGCCACCCCCAGCAACACCATCGGCGCGGCCATCCAGGCGACGGCCAGCTGGCCGACCAGCAGCGGCCGACGTACCCGCAGGCGCATCATGACCAGCGTCATCACCACCCCGCCGGCGGCATCGGCGGCCAACGCCAAGCCCCACCCCGCCTCGCCCAGCTCGGGGGTACGCACGGCGATGAGCGGGCCGAGCACGCCCACGACCCCCACCCCAATGGCGTTGATGACCCCGAACGTTGCCACGATGACCCACACCCACTGGCGGCTGCGAAACTCCGTCCAGCCCTCGGCCAGTTCGCGCACGAACCCGGCGGGGGACTCCACCGCGCCGCGGGGGAGCCGCAGCCCCGCCAGGACCAGCACCGCCACGGTGTAGGTGACGGCGTCGGTCGCGAGGGCCCAGCCGGGCCCGACCGTGGCCACAAGCGCGCCGCCGAAGGCCGGCCCGAGCACCCGCAGCGTGCCCCGGGCCAGCGCCAGCAGCGAGTTGGCCTCCTGCAGGCGGTCCCGGTCGACCACCGAGGGGACGATGCCGGTCATCGCGGGGACGGCGAACCCGCTGGCCGCGCCGTTGACAGCCTCGATGACGGCCAGCGTGGGGATGTCGGCCCGCCCCGAGAGGACCAGGGCGGCGGCCACCCCCTGCGTCAGCGCCGTGACGACGTGCGCGCCCTGCAGCACCCGCACCCGGGGCCACCGGTCCGCCACCACGCCGCCGAACAGCAGGCACAGGATCTGGGCGCCGGTGTGGGTCCCGATCACCAACGCCAGGCCACCGGGGGCGGGGTCGATGTGCAGGGCCGCGAAGGCCACCGCGATCGGCGCCATCGAGGAGCCGAAGGTGGCGACCAGGCGCGCGGTGAAGTACCGGGCGAACCGCGGATCCCGCAGGACCGCCCACGCCCCGGCGGTGGGCAGCGGGCTCAACGGGGGGTGGCGCGGGCGATGGCGACGGCGTACAGCTCGGTCAGCCGCGCGGCGACGACGGCGGGGGAGTGATGCCGTACGGCGTACGCGCGGATCGCCTCGCGATCCCAGCTGCGGGACAGAGCCGCGCGTAATCCCTCCGCGATCTCGGCCGCGGACAGGCCGGTGAGCACCCCCGTCTCGGCGGTCACGAAGCCCTCCGGGCCGCCGGACCGCGTCGAGACCACGGGCAGCCCGGCGGCCATGGCCTCGACCAGGACGACCCCGAAGGTCTCCTCCCGCGAGGCCAGGGCGAACACGTCGGCCGCCGCGAACTCCGTCGCGATCTCCTCGGGCTGCAGGCTCCCGCGGAACCGCACCCGGCCGGCGAGGCCGAGCTCGGCGGCCCGGGCCCGCAGGGTCTCCAGCTCGGGCCCGGCGCCGACGACGGTCAGCGTCAGGTCGTCGCGGCCGAGCAGCGCGCACGCCTCCAGGAGCACGTCCACGCGCTTGCGCTCGATGAGGTTGCCGACCGTGACGACGCGGACGCCCTGGTGCGGCGCCTTGCGCACCCCCGCGAAGGTGGCGGTGTCGACCAGGTTCGGCACGTACACCGCCTCGTGGCCGGTCAGCTCCCGGATGCGGCCCGCCAGGCCGGGGCTGACCGCGATGAGCACGTCGGCGGCGGCGTACGCGATGTCGATCCCGCGCAGCATCCGCGCTGGGGGGTCGGGGGCCATCAGCCCGGAGGTGTGCTCGGTGACCACGAGGGGGTAGCCGTGCCGGCGCTTGCCGAGGGCTGCCGCCGCGGACCACCCGACGAAGTGGCTGTGCACGACGTGGGGGCGGCCGTAGCGCCTCACGCAACTGCGGTAGAGGATCTCCCAGAGGGCCCGGACCAGGCGATAGCCGCCGCGGTACTGCAGGCGGCCCAGCGGCAGACTCAGCTCGACGACGTGCACGCCGTCCCGTTCGTGCAGCCGCGTCCCCCACGGCCGCACGTGGTGCAGGAACCGGATGTCGAGGGCGCCGTAGACCACCTCGTGCCCGGCGGCGGCGAGGGCGCGGGCCTGCTGGTATTCGAAGATGCCGAGCAGCGGCTGACCCGGCCCGGGCAGGCCGCGGCCGAGGACGAGGACCCGCACGGCGGGCTCAGCGGCCCTGGCGGCCGGACAGGACCTTGTAGAACCGGCGCCGCAGCGCCCACAGGCGGGGGTCCGCCATCCCCGCGAACCCGAGCCGGTCCACGAGCGGCAGGCCGCGGGTGCGCAGGATGCCGACGACGTCGCCGCGGCGCCGGTGCTGCTCGGCGGCGTACCGCGCCTCCAGCGTCGCCCGGTCCGCCGCCGGCAGCTCGAAGCGGTCCTGGTCGAGCAGCAGCCGCCAGGCCTCGTGCCGCGGGGCGATGGAGGCGGACATCGCCTCGAAGCCGCGGTGCCGGGGGTTCGAGTTCCCCCCGTGGATGCGGTAGTCCCAGGTCACGATCGGGTTCTGGATGTGCCGCCGGGACAGCGCCGGGCCGGCGCAGCCCAGCCAGATGTCCTCGCTGGGCAGCGACTCCGGGATCGGGAAGATCGCCTCCGCCAGCTCGCGGCTGAGCGTCAGCGACCCGCCGGACATGCTCGTGGCGTCGCCCCGGGGCAGGACCATCGCGTCGAAGGCGGGGTCCTCCGAGAAGGACCGCAGCTTGTACGTCGCCATCCCGCGCTCGCCCGGGCGGCACGTCGCCATGTCGGCGGCCCGGATGGCCAGCGCACCGGCCGGGAGGCGGTCGTCGCCCGACAGGATGGTGACGACATCGCCGGTGGCTGCGGCGTACGCGCGGTTGAACGCCGCCGCCTTGCCGAGCTTCTCGCCGTGGGCGACGAGGCGAACCCGCCCGTCGGCCGCCGCCGCAGCCTCGATCTTCGCGACCGTGGCGTCGGTCGACCCGTCGTCGACGAAGCAGATCTCCCAGTCCTCGTGGTCCTGGGCCCGCACCGACTCGATCATCTCCTCGATGTGCTTCTCCTCGTTGAACACCGGGGAGAGGATCGAGATCTTCATCGGCCCTTCGCTTTCTCGGGGGAGGCGGCCGGGTCGGCGCCGCGCACCGCCCGCAGCACGTCGGAGTAGTGCCACGCCAGGGCCGCGGCGTACGCGAGCATCAGCCAGAACACCGGCGTGCCGATCGAGGAACTGGTGATGACGCTCATGACCAGGAACGCGAGCAGCATACCGAGACACTCGAACACGAGCGGGTCCGGCCAATACCGCAGCAGCGCGCGGGGCCGCAGCACCGCCCCGGCGACTACGAGCGGCAGCGCGAGGATGAGGAGCACGAACGGTACGCCGTAGTTGACCGCCATCTCCAGGAACGTGTTGTGCAGCGGCAGGATCCGGCGGTTCTTCACGTCCGCGTTGGGCTGGTACTGGGGATCCTGCTCCAGGCGCGTCAGCGCCGCGCCGGCCCCGAATCCCTGCAGGGGGCGCTGTTCCACCTGGCGCAGACCCGACGCCATCAGCTCGACGCGCAGCCGGTCCGCCGCGGCGGCGTCCGCCGCGACCTCCTCGGCCGTCATGGACTCGTGGACGTGCGAGTTCGGTCGCGCCTCGACATCGGCGGGCTGGGTGGTGGGCTGCACCCGCAACGTGTCGAGCTCGACGGGCTCCAGGACCAGGAGGCCGGCCGCCAGCGCGACGAGGGCCACCGGGACCACGACGTACCGGCGGGTGGGCAGCGTGAAGGCCGCGGCGAGGACGCACAAGGTGGCCATCACCAGCACTCCCGAGCGGGAGTTGGTCAGCAGGGAGAGATAGCCCGCCACGACGAGGCCGAGCAGTAAGGCGGCGATGCGCCAGCGGCTGCCCCGGGCCCACCGACCGGCGACCGCCTGCGGTGCTCCAGACGGCGGGTCCTGCGGCGGCATCCCGTCGTACTCCAGGGCGTCCACCGCGGCGCGCGCCTGCCGGCGGGGCCGGACCTCGCGGATGAGCTGGGCGCCCATCACCGCCGCCGCGGCGTTGACGAAGTTGCTCAGCCCGTTGGGGTTGGTGTCGAGGCCCGCGACGGTATAGGCGCTGAAGACCCACCACTCCACGGCACCGGTCACCTCGCCCAGATGCCGCCACGTGAAGATCTCCCAGACCACCACGAGGACGGTCACCCCGAACGCCAGCATCCAGCCCCAGCGCAGGTAACGGAGGCTGCGCGCGGTGCCGGCGGACAGGACGAGCATGACGAACGCGCCCAGCAGCGCCGAGGCGCCGGCCAGGATCTCGCGCAGACCGGCGCTGCGGTCCGGCGTCCACAGCAGACTCACCGAGGTCCACACCAACCAGAGGCCGAGGACGGCCCCGAACAACAGCGGAAACGTCCGGCGACGCAGCCGAATCAGGAGCATCGGCACGGCCACGACGAGGGCGGCCACGAACAGGATGCGATAGAAGTACGGGAACCCGGTGGAGCCCGGCCGCAGCGACGCGAAGGGCCCGGCGACCGCCAGCAGCGGGAACAGGATGAGGCTCTTCTGGGCCAGCGGGTTGTAGCGGTCAACGAAGCGCTCGAGGCGCTCCCCACGACGACCTGGGTGGGTCGCCGTGGCGGCGGTGGGCGTGACGACGTTCATCTGGTGGCCCCTCGGGTCAGTTGGCACCGAGTGCGACCGTGCTCGGGCCGTCGGCAGGCACGATTCCTCGGGCGCTGCGTTCGGCCGCCGTCGGGCCGCAACGGTGCGGCACGGTGCCGAAGGTAGCCTACCCAGCGGGTGAGTTGATGCCGCGAGGGCCATGCCGAGGCCAGGAGGAAACGTGAGCCGCGAGAGCACGGAACCGTTCATCCCGTTCGCGCTGCCGGACATCGGCGAGGCGGAGATTGAGGCCGTGGCGCAGGCGATGCGCTCGGGATGGCTGACGACGGGCCCGGCGGCGGCGGCGTTCGAGAAGGAGTTCGGGGTCTACCTCGGCGGGGGCGTCACGGCGATCGCGGTGAACTCGGCGACCTCCGGGCTGCACCTGGCGCTCGACGCGTGCGGCGTGGGTCCGGGGGACGAGGTCATCGTGCCCGACTGGACCTTCACGGCGACCGCCGAGGTGGTGCGCTACCTCGGCGCCGAGCCGGTCATCGTCGACGTCGACCCGGGCACGCTGTGCCTCGACTACGCCGCGGCGGAGCGGGCGGTCACCGAGCGCACCAAGGCCGTCATGCCGGTGCACCTGGCGGGCCTGCCCGTGGACCGGGAGGCCACCGGGAACTTCGCTGGCCGGCACGGCCTGCGGGTGGTCGAGGATGCGGCGCACTCCTTCCCGACGTACTCCCGGGGGGCCCTGATCGGGTCCGCCGCCGCCCTCGCCGGCCCCGGTGGCGCGGCGGTCTTCAGCTTCTACGCGACCAAGACCATGACGACTGGCGAGGGCGGCATGGTGGTCGTCGCGGACGAGGCGATGGCGCGCCGCATCCGCACGATGCGCCTGCACGGCATCAGTAGGGACGTCTTCGACCGCTACCGCAGCACGGCACCGAGCTGGTTCTACGAGGTGGTGGAGGCGGGGTACAAGTACAACCTCACCGACCCCGCCGCTGCGATGGGCCGGGTGCAGCTGCGGCGGCAGGACGAGATGTTCGCGGCGCGTCGCTCCCTGGCCGAGCGCTACCGGGAGGCGTTCGCCGATCTGCCCGTCGACCTGCCGGCCGAGCCGACCGAGCCGGACAGCACGCACGCCTGGCACCTGTTCATCCTGCGGCTGCGGGCCGGGGCGCCGGTGTCACGGGACGACTTCATCGCGCGGATGGCGCAGGCCGGCGTCGGGTGCAGCGTGCACTTCATCCCGCTGCACCGGCAGCACTACTGGCGGGACCGCTACGGGCTGCGGCCGGAGCAGTTCCCCATCGCCGAGCGGGAATTCGGCCGGGTGGTGAGTCTGCCGATCTTCTCCTCGATGACCGCGGCCCAGGCCGAGCGCGTGGTCGAGGCCGTCCGCGAGATCCTCGCGTGAGCACGGCTGCGGGGGCGGCCGGCGGTACGTCGGGGGGCGCCGGGCTTCGGCGTACGGCGGGGTCCCTGCGGTCCGCCCTGGACGCGCCGGCGACCAAGCGGGCGGTCGACGCGGCCGTCGCCGGCGTCGGTTTGGTGGTGGCTGCGCCGGTGATGGCGGTGATCGCGGCGGCGGTGGCGGCGGAGAGCCCCGGGGGCGTCCTGTTCCGGCAGGAGCGGGTCGGGCTGGAAGGGCGCCTCTTTCGGATCCACAAGTTCCGGACCATGCGCGCCGTCCACGACGGTTCGCTGGTGTCGGCCAGCGGCGACGCGCGGGTGACCCGGGTCGGGAGGGTGCTGCGGGCCAGCAAGCTCGACGAGCTGCCCCAACTGGTGGACGTGCTGGTGGGGGACATGTCGCTGGTCGGGCCCCGCCCGGAGGTGCCGGTGTATGTGGCGCAGTGGCCGGCGGACCTGCGCCCCGTGATTTTGTCCGTCCGCCCGGGGATCACCGACCCCGGCAGCATCGCGTTCCGGCACGAGGCGGACGAGCTGGCCCTGGCCGCGGACCCGGAGAAGCATTACGTGGAGTCGATCCTGCCGCGCAAGGCCGCGCTCTACGCGGCGTACGTCCGGGACCGCTCGTTCGTCGGCGACCTCCGGATTCTGTGGCAGACGGTCCGCGCGGTGCTGTCGTGAGCCCTGCCCGGGACCGCTGGGCGCGGCTGGCGACGCTCGCCCGGCTCGGCAAGGGCGGGGCCGGCCGGCACGTCGCCACCCTGGGGGCGGGCACCGGCGTCGTGATGATCCTGCAGCTCGCAGCGCAGGTGCCGCTCGGGCACATGTACGGCGACGACGAGATGGGCGTGTTCCGCAACCTCGTCGCGTTCGCCACGATCGTCGCAATGGCGGTGACGCTGCGGCTCGAGCTGGCGATCCCGCTGGCCGAGGAGCAGGACGAGGCCGACGACCTGGCCCGGTTGACGCTCACCCTGGCCACGCTGTTGTCGGCGGTGTTGGTGCCGGTGTCGATCCTGGTGGCGTACGGCCCGCGTCCCGTGCCGCCGGAGCTTCGGCTGTCCGTGCTCATCGCCCCGTTCGTGTTGTGGGCGAGCGCGGGTTTCAACGTGCTGCGCAGCCACCTGTCGCGCCGCCAGTTGTTCCGCGACGTGAGCAACGCCAACGTCACCGGCACCGTCGCCACGGTGGGCGCCCAGCTGGCGCTCGGCGCCGCCCGGCAGACGGGGACCGGCCTGGGCATCGGCTACGGCGTCGGGCGGTTGCTCTCGACGGGCCTCATGGTGCGCGCCTGCGGGCTGGACTGGCGCCGCCGGCCGCGCTGGGGCCTGATCCGCCGGTGGTCACAGTTCCCCGTCTGGATCCTCCTGCCCGCGCTGCTGAACGCCGTCACGGTCGGCGCGGTCACCCCGCTGATCACCGCGTTCTACGACCAGAAGTTCGCGGGGCAGTTCGGGTTCTCGCAGATGCTCCTCGCCGCACCGGTAGCGCTGCTGGGACAGGCCGTGGCCAGCGTCTTCTACGTGCGGTTCGCGGAGATGCACCGCGGCGAGCAGGACACCTCGCGGCACGTGACACGGCTCGCGACGGTCCTCTTCGGGGTCGCGGTGGCCGTCTTCGTGCCGATCACGCTCCTGGGCCGGGAGGTGTTCGTCGCCATCTGGGCGGAGAAGTGGGAGGTGGCGGGGCTGATCACGGGCATCCTCGCGCCGTACCTCATGGTCAACTTCGTCTCCTCCCCGCTGTCCGTCTACGCGACCGTGAAGAACGAGGTGCGGCGGCTGTTCGCGCTCGCCTGGCTGGAGGCCGGGCTGCGCATCCCGGCGCTGGCGCTGGGGTTGGTGGTCGGCGACCGGATGTGGGGGATCCAGGCGTACTCCCTGGCCGGCCTGGTGATCTGTCTGTACTGGACCATCTGGGTCATGCGGTTGTCGGGCGCGGCCCGGCGTACCGCCTGGCGCGTCGTCGCCGTCCCGCTCGTGGCGATCGTGCTCGTGTGGGGCTTCGCCCAGGTGGGGCGGCCGATGCTGGGGGAGACGCCGTACGTCGTGGCGTCGGTCGCGATCTCCCTGGTCGCGATGGCCGGCGGCGGGTACGGCGTGCTGCGGGCGCTGCGCGCCTAGCCGCCGGTCGCCCCGCCGGGCCGTGGGTGTCAGCGCGCTGACCGTGTCATGGCCTGACGGCGCCAGCGCGTGACGGGGTCAGGGGGTGTCGCCGAGGAACCCTGCCAGGGCGGCCGCCGCGACGCGCCCGTCGTGCCAGCGCTCGACGAAGCCGGGGCCGGCGTGGGCCCTGGCGCGGTAGTTCTCCGGGTGCGCGGCGATGTCCCGCACCACGTCGGCGATCGTGTCGGGGCTGACGTCCACGATCGGGGGATCCTCCGGCATCTTGGCGCGGGTGCCGTGCAGGCCGGCGAGGACCAGCCGTCCCGCGGCCATCGCCTCGGCGCCGGCCGTGCCGTAGGCGTCGCCGGTAATCTGGTCGATGATCACGTCCGCGCCGGCGATGACGGCCGGCACGTCGGCGTGGGCCACCTTCTCCGGCTCGGTGTAGTCGATGATCCCGTCCGCGGCCAGGCGTTCCATCGCGGGGGTGACCAGGTGGGTGCCCTTCGTCGGCGGGGTCCGGCGGCTCGGCAGGTGCACGACCCTCGGCCGGGCGTGCTCCAACACGGGCTCGGTGGTCCGCCACACCGCCGCGTCCACGGTCACCGGTAGCCAGGTCGCCTGGGGTAGGTCCCAGAGCAGGTCCGGGGTGCTGACGAAGAGGGGCAGGCCGCTCGCCTGCGCGAACGCGCGGTTGCGGGCGCTGCGCTTGATCATCTTGCGCACGTAGGCCGGCTCGGACGCGCCGAAGTAGGAGTGAGGGTTGCGGGCCTGGTGGTGGTCCGGGTCGCGGGTGTCGCTGCCGTGCGAGATGAGGGCGATGTGCAGCCCGCGGCGGCCGAGGACGCCGGCGTCGTGGCGGACGTTGCCGATGCCGGGCAGCCGGTAGAGGCGCTCGAACCCGTCGAGGGCCACGTGGGTGGCGCCCGCGATCGCGGCGTCGACGCGCCGGGCCCGCGCGTGCGGTAGGTAGAGCTGCGGGGCGCCGATGAAGCGGTCCGAGGGGTAGACGAAGTAGTACATGGGCTTGTCGTGCTCGCCGTACGTGAACGACCACGCGTCGTACGGCGTACGCTCCCGCACCGCGACCGCCCACCGGTAGGCCTGGCCGGCGTAGTTCGCGGGGCCGATCGCCAGCGCGGGCCGCCCGTCCGCTGGGCGTCCGGCCTCCTCCCGGGGCTGGTCCCCAGGACCCAGGTCCGCCCGAAGATCGGAGGAATCGCTGGTCACGCGCCGATGGTACCTCGCCGGGTGGCCGGCTTCGCATGCGGCGGCAGCACTCGCGCCACGTCGTCGGCCGTGACCGGCTCCGGGCCGGCCAGCTCGTCCTCGACGGCGGCGATGAGCTCCGCGGCGGTCAGCGGTCGGGGGGTGGCCGTCACGGCTGCGACGGCCGCCGGCGGCTGGTCCGCCAGGCCGAGGTCGTGCATCCGGCGCGCCGTCACCAGCACGCGCCCCTCTAGCGTGCCCACCAGGGCGTTGTAGCCCTCCACGGAGCGCCGCAGCGATCCGCCCATCGCGGCGAGGTGCTTGCCGACCGTGCCGATCCGCTCGTAGAGCTCCGCGCCCAGCCGCAGCAGGTCCCGGGCGCTGGTGGCCAGCGCGTCCTGCCGCCACGCGAACGCCACGCTGCGGAGCAGGGCGAGCAGCGTCGCCGGGCTGGCGAGCACGACCTTGCGAGCCTGCGCGGCGTCGTACAGGCCCGGGTCCGCGGAGAGCGCCGCCGCAAGCATCGCGTCCGTCGGCACGAAGCACACGACCATCTCGGGGCAGCTGGAGAACGCCGACCAGTAGCGCTTGGCGGCCAACGAGTCGACGTGCCCACGCAGGGCCCGGGCGTGCTCGCGCAGCAGCTCGCGGCGCCGGTCCTCGCCGATGCCGTCGGCCTGGGCCGCGAGGAACGCGGCCAACGGGGCCTTGGCGTCCACGACCAGGGTGCGCTCCCCGGGCAGCCGCACCACCACGTCGGGCCGGACGGCCGCGTCGTGCCCGGCGATGGCGCTCACCTGCTCCTCGAAGTCGCAGTGCGGGAGCATCCCCGCGTGCTCGCAGACCCGGCGGAGCTGGGCCTCCCCCCAGGCGCCCCGCACCGCGGAGGCGTTGAGCGCCCCCGCGAGTCCGGCCGTCTGCCGCCGCAGCGCCCCGGCCTGGGCGGTGACCTCGGCGAGCCGCTCCGACAGCTGCCCGTAGTGCTCCAGCCGGTCCCGCTCCAGCACCCCCACCTGGCGCTCGACCCTCGTCATGGCCTCGCGCAGCGGCGCCAGGGCGGCGGCCGTGGCCGAGTCCTGATCGTCGGAGGAGCGCAGGTCCGCCAGGCTCTCGGCGTACAGCTCCTCGCGTTCCCGCAGCAGGTCGCGCTCGGTGCGCAGCGCCGCGAGCCGCGCTGCCGCGCGACTCGAGGCGAGTAGGGCACCGACCGCGCCCCCGACGAGCACGGCCAGGAGCAGCGTCGCCGCGAGCACCGGGCTGGAGATGACCATGCCCCCACTTTGCACCGGAGGTCCGACAATGCTCCGACCTGCGGTTTCGACGTGCCGGTGCGATGCGGGATGGGCGGTCCGCCCCCGGTAGAGTGGCCCCTCGTGGCCCTCACCATCGGCATCGTCGGACTGCCCAACGTCGGCAAATCCACCATGTTCAACGCGTTGACGAAGAACAACGTGCTCGCGGCGAACTACCCGTTCGCGACGATCGAGCCCAACGTCGGCGTGGTCCCGCTGCCCGACCCCCGGCTCGATCGGCTCGCGGAGCTGTTCGCCAGCGAGAAGGTCGTCCCCGCGACCGTCTCCTTCGTCGACATCGCCGGCATCGTCCGCGGTGCCAGTGAGGGCGAAGGCCTGGGCAATAAGTTCCTGGCCAATATCCGTGAGGCGGACGCGATCTGCCAGGTCATCCGGGCGTTCGTCGACGACGACGTGACCCACGTGGACGGCAAGGTCGACCCCCAGGGCGACATCGAGACCATCAACACCGAGCTGATCCTCGCCGACCTGCAGACCCTGGAGAAGGCCGTGCCGCGCCTGGAGAAGGAACTCAAGGGCAAGAAGATCGACAAGAGCCACTACGACGCGGCAGTAGAAGCGCAGACCATTCTGGAAGCCGGCGAGACCCTCTTCAGCAAGCGCGACCAGGTGGACCTCACGGCGCTGCGCGAGCTCGGGCTGATGACCACCAAACCCTTCCTGTACGTCTTCAACGTCGATGAGGACCAGTTGGTCGACGACGCGGCCAAGGCCGAGCTGGCGGCGCTGGTCGCCCCCGTCGAGGCCGTCTTCCTCAACGCCAAGCTGGAGATGGACCTCGCGGAGCTGGAGGCCGAGGAGGCCCGCGAGCTGCTGGAATCGGTCGGCGTCGACGAGCCCGGACTGGACAAGCTGGCGCACAGCGGCTTTCGCACCCTGGGCCTGCAGACCTATCTGACCGCCGGCCCGAAGGAGTCCCGGGCCTGGACGATCCGCCAGGGCTGGACGGCGCCGCAGGCCGCCGGGGTTATCCACACCGACTTCCAGCGGGGCTTCATCAAGGCCGAGATCGTGTCGTACGACGACCTGATGGCCGCCGGTTCGATGGCCGAGGCGAAGGCTGCGGGCAAGGTCCGGATGGAGGGCAAGGACTACGTGATGGCCGACGGCGACGTGGTGGAGTTCCGGTTTAACGTCTAGCGACCGGGCGGTGCGCCGTGCTGCGTGAGTCCGCTCTCCCGAGGGCGGGTCAGCTCACGTGCGCACGAGAGCCCACTCGACCTGGGGTGTGCCGACTCCGCTGGCGGAGGGTCGATCCAGCGGGATGCCCTGCCGGTGCGTACGTCATCGCGTACGCTCGTGACGGAGGTGGACATGATGACGGCGGTCAGTGCAACAACCGCACGCGCGAACCTGTACCGACTGATCGACCAGGTGAACGACGAGGCCGAGCCACTGACCATCACCGGTCAACCTGGCAATGCGGTCCTGGTCCGCGAGGATGACTGGCGCGCGATCCAGGAGACGCTCTTCCTTGCATCGATCCCCGGGATGACCGAATCCATTCGCGAGGCTCGTGCGGAGGGCATTCGCGCCGGGTCTGAGGCCCTGGACTGGTGAGCGGGTGGGGGCTGGTGTATTCGCGGCAAGCCCAGAAAGACGCGAGGAAATTGGCGGCCGCAGGATGGAAGCCCAAGGCCCAGTTGTTGCTCGAGTTGATCGCCGACGACGCGTTCGCCGCTCCGCCACGTGTCGAGAAGCTCGTCGTTGACCTCGCGGGCTGCTACTCGCGCCGGATCAACATCCAGCATCGGCTGGTGTACGAGGTCGACGCCGATCAGCGAGTCGTGCACGTGCTGAGGATGGGGACCCCTACGAGTAGTCGTTGATGTCGCGTATATGGCGGGCGGGGACGCCGGCCACGACGGTGCGGGCGGGGACATCCTTGGTCACCACGGATCCCGCGCCGATGACGGCACCGTCGCCGACGGTGACCCCGGGCAGGATGGTGACGTTGGCGCCCAGCCATGAGTCCCGCCCGATGCGCACGGGCGCTGGATGCATGTCGGCCCGGCGGGCCGGGTCGAGCTCGTGGTTGAGGGTCGTGATGACGGCGTTGTGACCGATGAGCGCGCCCTCGCCGATGTCGATTCCGCCCTGGTCCTGGAAGCGGCAACCGCTGTTGAGGAATACCCGTTCGCCGAAGCGGAGGTTCCTGCCGAAGTCCGTGGTGAAGGGCGGAAACAGCCGGAACGAATCGGCAACCTGCCGTCCGGTGAGGGCGCTCATGAGCTCCACGATCTCCTCCTGCGGGTGGTAACGCCCGTTCAGCTCCGCGGTGATGCGCAGTGCCTCCTGGCTGGCGGCATGCATCGTCAGATGGTGCGGCGAGCCGCCTCGGATCGTCGCGCCGGCATCCAGCTCGGCGAGCAAGGCATCGAGCCCGTCGATGTCCGCCGCCTGCCAGCTGCGACGACCGAGGCGAGAGGAATGGGCCATGCTGCCTTCCTAGAGGTGAGGTGAAGAATCAACCCCGCGTCGCGGCTGTCCTTGCCGTCGTCGGGGAGCCCCGGGTGATTGCCCGATAGGCACGGCTCGCCGTCGTCGCCCGGCCGGACGAGGGACAGAGCCGCCACGGGACGACGCCATCTGCCGGCGGCCCGCGGACAGCGATTTTTCGGTTTCGACCCGCTCGCCCATCGGGGTCGGGAGCGACGAAATCGCCTCAGCCGGCAGCGTGTTGCGGCGCAGGAGGGGACCGGACCCCCGACGGCGGGCAGACTGGGGCCGGTACGGCGCCGCCGCCGCCTCGCCCGAAGAAACCATCGTGCTCAGGGGGAAGGCACGCCGGCAGGTCGCCGCGTAGCCCCCGCTCTGTCCCCGGGAGGACCCGTGAAGCAGCGCAGCACCCGATCGCTGAGCCTGATCGCAGCCGGGGCCGCGCTCGCCCTCACGACGTACGGCGTCCTCCTGCCGTCCGCCTCCGCGGCGGACGACCCGACGGTGCCGCGACCCCGCGCCGCGACCCAGGCGCGCCAGTCCACCCAGGTGACCCCCAGTTCCCCCGCGCGCATGACGCCCGCCTGGGGGGTCAACCCCGCGCCCGGCCGGGACTGCCCGGCCGGATCGACGCGGACGACCACGCTGGCCGCCGCGACCTTCGACACCGGCACGGCTGCCCCGTTCACCTCCGGGATGACCCTGGTCAGCGAGGGCTCGAACGCCTTCCTGCGCCACGCCGGCACCGGCAGCGCGGTCCCGCAGATCCTCGCCTCCCCGCAGCTGTCCCCCGGGGCAGCGCGCGTCTACGTGAAGTTCGACGTCCGCGGGGACTTCGCGGCGCAGGACGTCGCGGTGGCGCCGAAGTACGGCGGTACGGCATGGGCGGTCCCCGCGGCGACCGGGGCTGCGGCCCAGAACTCGTGGCGTACCGTCCATTTCGACCTCACCGACGGCGCCAACGAGGCCACCCTGGGCCAGCCGTTCAGCGTCGTCATCGCGCGGGACGCCGCCAGCCGCAGCACCGTCGACATCGACCGGCTCGCGATCTACCAGTGCTCGCCGGCCCCCACCGGCGAGCCGGGCGACTTCAACGGCGACGGCCTGGCTGAGGCGAAGTTCGTGATGCGCGACGGCAACCTCATCCTCTCCGCAGGAACGCCGACGCAGTCGCGCACCCTCTGGCGCGCGGGGGTGGGCTGGGCCTCGATGACCTGGATCGGGTCGGTGGGCGACACCAACGGGGACGGGTTCACCGACCTCCTCGCGCGCACGGCCTCGGGCGACCTGCTCGCCTACTTCGGCGACGGCGTACGCACCTTCACCAGCTCCCGCAAGGTCGGCAACGGGTGGCAGGGGATGCGCTGGATCCTGCCCGTCGGCGACGTGACCGGCGACGGGCGGCAGGATCTGATCGCCGGCAGCGGCGACGGGCTGATGCGCTTCTACAGCTTCCGCGCCGACGGCGGCCTGGCCGGTGGTTCGGTCGTCGGGTCGGGGTGGGGCGGGTTCCGGCACGTGGTCGCCGTCCGTACGTCGGGGCGGCCGGGGACCCCCAGTCGGCTCTACGCCATCGACGCCGCCGGGGACATGCGCTCGTACGTCGTGACCGGCACCGGCAACATGTACGGCACCGGCACCAAGGTCGGCGCCGGCTGGACCTTCCCCAAGGTGGCCAGCGTCGGCGACTGGGACGGCGACGGTATGGACGACATCCTCGCCGTCAGCCCCGGCGGCACCGCGTTCATCTACCCCACCAACGGCGGGGGCCGCTGGAAGGAGCGCAAGACCCTGGAGGAGAGCATCTGGCACGCCGCCCTGCTGGTCGGGTAGGTCCTGCGAGGAAGGACGTCCTGTCCCATCGCAGGCTCGGTCTAGGATTCCGCCCATGTCCGCGCCAGCGCCGGTCCCCGGTTGGGACGACTACTTCCTCGGCATCGCCACGGCCGTGGCCACCCGGGCGAAATGCACCCGACGCCGGGTCGGGGCCGTGCTGGTCATCGACCGCCGCATCATCGCCACCGGCTACAACGGCGCGGCCCCGGGGGAGCCCGACTGCCTCGACGGCGCCTGCCCGCGGGGGCGATTGGGGTACGACGAGGTGCCGGAGCTGGGCGACCACGACCGGCCGGGAACTCCGGGCTTCTGCATCGCGATCCACGCCGAGGTCAACGCCCTGCTGTTCGCCACCCGGGACACCAAGGGCGCGACGGCGTACATCACCGACCCGCCCTGCCCGGGGTGCCGCAAGGCCCTGGCGGCCGCGGGGATCGTCCGGGCGGTCTGGCCGGGCGGGGAACACGACCGCCCCGGCCTGACGGCCTGGCCGGCCTGACGGCCTGACGGCCTGACGGCTGGCCGGCCTGATGAGAGGCCGGCCGCGCGGCCTGGCTACGCAACCGGCCCGACGACCGGCCCACGACGGCGCGCGGGTCGCCCTGCGGGAGTACGCCAGGACCGCAGATGGACAACCCGTCGGTAGGGGACCTTCGGGCATTCCCGCGCGCTTCCGCGCGCGCCTAGAGTGTGGCCCAGCACACAGGCAGCGTTGGTCATGCTCGCGGGGTAGCGGGTGGTTCCCCGGGGCAGGAAGTCAGGACAGAGAGGTCCAGATCCGTGTACACGATCGTTGATCGCCAGCAATTCTCCGACACCACCTTCCTCTGGGACGTCGAAGCGCCGGATGTGGCCACTTCCGCGCAGCCGGGGCACTTCGTGATGCTGCGCCTGCACGAGGGGTCGGAGCGCATCCCGCTGACCGTCGCCGACTTCGACCGGGACCGAGGCACCATCACGCTGGTGATCCAGGCGCTGGGCAAGACGACCCAGGAGATGCGCGACCGCTACAAGAAGGGCGACATCTTCGCCGACTTCGTCGGGCCGCTCGGCCTGCCGCAGCACGTCGAGAAGGTCGGGCACGTCGTGCTCGTCGGCGGCGGTCTGGGCGTGGCGCCCGTCTACCCGCAGCTGCGCGCGTTCAAGGAGGCCGGCAACCGGACCACCGGCATCATCGGCTTCCGCAACCAGGACCTGGTGTTCTGGGAGGACAAGTTCCGCGAGTACTGCGACGACCTCATCGTCTGCACCGACGACGGCAGCTACGGCCGGCCCGGGTTCGTCACGGACGCGCTCGCCGACGTCATCGAGAAGGAACACCCCGACCTGGTGGTGGCCATCGGCCCGATGCCGATGATGCGTGCCTGCGTCGAGACCACCCGCGCCTCGGGCACGAAGACGATGGTGTCGCTGAACTCGATCATGGTCGACGGCACCGGCATGTGCGGCTCGTGTCGCGTCACCGTCGACGGCAAGGTCATGTTCGCCTGCGTCGACGGCCCCGACTTCGACGGCCACAAGGTCGACTTCGGCGAGCTGATGACGCGGCAGTCCCGATTCCGTGGTCTGGAGGCCGAGGCCACCGAGTCCTACGGGCACATCTGCAACCTCGAGCAGGAGCTCTTCGTCGAGGGCAAGCGCGGCTACCGCACCGCGATGCAGGTCCCGCCGGAGCAGACCCCCATGCCGGAGGCGAACGCCGAGATCCGGGCCACGAACTTCCAGGAGGTGAACCTCGGCTACGGCATGGCCGAGGCGTTCGCCGAGGCCGAGCGCTGCATCCAGTGCAAGAAGCCCAAGTGCATCGCCGGCTGCCCGGTGAACATCGACATCCCGCGCTTCATCCGCCACGTCCTGGTCCGCGACCTCGACGGCGCGCTGGGCGTCATCAACGAGTCGAACCTGTTCCCCTCGATCTGCGGCCGCGTCTGCCCGCAGGAGAGCCAGTGCGAGGCGCAGTGCATCGTCCGCAACGAGAAGCGCGGGCGCGAGGCCGTCGGCATCGGCCGGCTGGAGCGGTTCGTCGGCGACAACGCCGTACCGCGCCGCGCCACCCCGCCGCAGGTGTCCCGCTCCCTCGGCAAGGTCGGGATCATCGGCTCCGGGCCCTCGGGCCTGGCGACCGCCGCCGACCTGGCCAAGGCCGGCGCCGACGTCACGGTCTACGAGGCGCTGCACGTCGTCGGCGGCGTGCTGCAATACGGCATCCCGAGCTTCCGCCTGCCGCGCAACATCATCGACCGCGAGGTCCAGGGGCTGCGCGACCTGGGCGTCAAGTTCGACACCAACAAGGTCGTCGGCAAGACGTTCACGATCGACCAGCTGATGAAGGACCGCGGGTACGACGCCGTGTACGTCGCCACCGGCGCGGGCGCGCCGAGCTTCCTGGGGATCCCGGGCGAGCACGCCGGCCAGGTGCTCTCCGCCAACGAGTTCCTCACCCGCATCAACCTCATGGGCGGCAACAAGTTCCCCTACCTCGACACCCCGGTGGCGAAGTCCGAGTCGGTCATCGTCATCGGCGCCGGCAACACCGCCATGGACTGCCTGCGGGTCGCCAAGCGTGTCGGCGTACCGAAGGTGACCTGCGTCTACCGCCGCTCCGAGGCCGAGGCCCCGGCCCGCATCGAGGAGCTGCGGCACGCGAAGGAAGAGGGCATCGAGTTCCGCTTCCTGCACGCTCCCGTGGAGATCCGCCTCGACGACGCCGGCAACGTCACCGCGATGAAGACCGAGGTCTGCGAGCTGGGCGAGCCCGACGAGCGCGGCCGGCGCAAGCCCGTGGGCACCGGCGTCTTCGAGGACATCGAGTGCGACACCGTCATCTACGCGCTCGGAACGAACGCCAACCCGATCATCGGTCAGTCCACCCCGGACCTCACGCTCAACAAGTGGGGCTACATCGTGGCCGAGCCCGACACCCAGGCCACCAACAAGCCCGGCGTCTTCGCTGGTGGCGACATCGTCACCGGTGGCGCCACCGTCATCCTGGCGATGGGAGCCGGGCGGCGCGCGGCCAAGGCCATCGGCGCCTACCTGGCCTCGGGCGAGTCCACCGAAGACCGCACCTGGCCGATCACGTCCGAGATGGCGGACGCGTTCGAATCCCCCGTGATCGCGAAGGAGGAAGTGATGCCCGAGCCGACCGCCGAATCCCTCTCCGAGATGCCCGCCACGTTGGGTGTCGATGCACCCGCGCCGCAGGACGAGGCGCCGTCCCCGGCGGCCACGGCCCCGGGCGACGCCCCCGCCCCGACCCCGGTCGACGAGGCGGCGGCCGAGAGCCACCTGCTGTGCCCGAAGTGCCACCAGCCGCTGGAGGGCGACGAGTCCTACATCTGCTGCGCCGGCCAGACGCTGACCTGGCGCTGCGACAGCTGCGGCAAGGTCTCGGAGGGCTTCGCGTTCCCGTACGGTCAGTGCCCGCTGTGCCAGGGCACGCTCGTGCGGGATGCGGGCGCCGGCCCGATCGACGAGGACAACGAGAAGGCCATGGAGGCCATCCGGACCGCCTTCGAGATCGAGCTGGGCGGCGGGGCCTACTACCGCAAGGCCGCGGAGGAGGCCGGCGAGCCGGTCCTGAAGGACCTGTTCGGGCGGATGTCGGAGATGGAGGACGAGCACCTCGAGACGCTGCAGCGGCGCTACCACGCCGAGGTGCCTCCGGCGTCGCCCGACTTCGAGACCACCCGCGCCGCGATCTACGCCGGCCTCGACCACCGGCCGGAGGACCCGGCGAACCTGCTGCGCGTCGCGATCGGCTTCGAGCAGCGCGCCGTCGACTTCTTCAGCAAGCACGTGGAGGAGTGCCCGGAGGGCTCGGTCGAGCGGGAGCTCTATGAGGAGCTCGCCGCCGAGGAGCGCGAGCACGTCGCGATGCTAACGACCGAGCTGGAGCGGTTCCAGTCGGGCAAGGCCGGCATTCTGTAGCCGGGTCGCTGGGGGCCTGACTCGGCCCATGGCGTACGTCGGAGGTGGTGCCCCGGTCCTCAAGGGCCGGGGCACCGCTGCGTCTGCGGGCCCGCAGCGCAGGGCGCCCTCGCGTTCGGCGGTCCGGGAGCGGAACGGCGCCCCATGGACAACGCGTCTCACGCAGCACGCACCGGGTGCACAGCCCCGGGGTCTCGAGCTCAGCGGTGGTGGATGTGGCCGCGGTACGGCGTCGAGGGAGGCGGCGGCAGGGGGACCACCGCGCGACCGCCGGGACCGGGGCCTGGTCGCCGCGTGGCGGCGAAGAACCGTTCGGCGACGGGCCGCCAGGTCCGCGCCAGATGGGCCTCGCGGGCGGCCACCGCCGCGACGACCTCTTCCGTCGTGTCGACCTGCGGCGCCGGGGCCGAGCCGGTCTTGCGGCGCCATCCGGAGACGATGCCGGCATCCACCTCGGGA
This sequence comes from Austwickia sp., assembly GCA_016699675.1. NCBI lineage: Bacteria > Bacillati > Actinomycetota > Actinomycetes > Micrococcales > Dermatophilaceae > Austwickia > Austwickia sp. Next base: position 2,974,658 of record CP064985.1, read on the forward strand.
TGGCCCTGGATGCCCCAGGCCTGCTCCGCGAACCGCAGGATCTGCACGTGCCCCTGATCGTCCCGGGCCAGCACAGTGGCCCCTCCGGGGGCCGTGGTGACGATGTCGGAGTTCCAGTGGAGCATGGCGGCGTGGCCGTCCAGCTCGCCGACGAGGGGGTCCTGGGCCGCCTCGGGGAGCATCCGGACCGCGAAGACACCGCGCCGGGGGCCCTCGGGGCGGACGGACACCCGGCCGCCGAGCGCGACCGCGGCGAGCTGGTGGCCGAGACACAGCCCCAGGAACGGCACGCTCTGGATGACCGACTGGATCACGAGGCTCTTCGCCGCGGTGAGCCAGGGAAACCTCGCGTCGTCGTAGGCGCCCATGTCACCGCCCAGCAGGATGAGGCCGCCGTGTTCGCCGAGGGAGAAGGGCAGCGACTCGCCACGATGGCAGAGGCGGACATCGAGGGCGACCCCGGTGCGCTCCGCCCACGGGGCCAGCAGGCCGGGGGGACACCCGTCCTCGTGTTGAATCACGAGGACAGGACGGGGGCGGGGCATAAAGGCACCCTAGGGACGGTGGCCGCACACGGGGGCCTGGAGATGGGCATGCCGGGACGAGCGGCGTTCAATACGAAGAAGGTTGTTAACACCCGTCGGGGCCGTGGACGGCGCAGTGCAGGATGCTTCCCTCAAGTGTCCAGGTTTGCTCCGGAAAACTCTTGCGATCCTGCGGGTGGGGTCGATAAGGACTGCGGAACGTGGCGGGCGGCGGAGGAGGGGCCGCCGCCCGCCACGGACCATTGACTCGGCTGAGCCGGGTTGCCGGCCCGGGTCGCGTCGCGACGCCGGGCCTTTTCGTCGTTCCGGAGCAGGGCCGCGCGGCCGTCCCGGGGTCGTCTGCCATGCCCGGGGCATTCGGGCCGGTGGTAGGCCCATACGCCGGACCGCCGCGTGCGACGCCGTATGCCGTACCGCCGCGCAGCTCAGCTGATCTCGCCCACTGACGCGGGCCCCAGCAGGGGGCCCCCACCGGGGGCGTCTTCCACCAGCGTGGGGTCGACGAGCTGGGCCTCGACCCGGTGCGGTTGCAGCGCGCCGGTGGCGATCTGCTCCGCGTAGTGGCAGGCCACCCGATGCCCGGGAGCCACGCCCTCGATCGCGACCGCCCGAAGCTCCGGGCGCTCGGAGTCGCAGCGCTCCTGCTGCCGCCACGGGCACCGGGTGTGGAAGCGACAGCCGGCCGGCGGGTTGGCCGGGCTCGGGAGGTCGCCGGTCAGCAGGATCCGCTCGCGCCGGTCCTCCACGGTCGGATCGGGGACCGGCACCGCGGACATCAGCGCCCGCGTGTAGGGGTGCAGCGGGGCGGCGTAGAGGTCGTCGGCGTCGGCCTCCTCGACGAGGGCGCCCAGGTACATGACGCCGACCGTGTCGCTGATGTGCCGCACCACGGCGAGGTCGTGGGCCACCACGAGATAGGTGAGCCCGAACTCGCTCTGCAGGTCCTCCAGCAGGTTGATGACCTGGGCCTGGACCGACACGTCGAGCGCGCTGACGGGTTCGTCGGCCACGACGAGCTGCGGGTCCACGGCGAGGGCCCGGGCGATCCCGATGCGCTGGCGCTGGCCACCCGAGAACTCGTGCGGGTACTTCTTCAGCGCCGCCGCCGGGAGTCCGACCGCGGCCAGCAGCTCGCGCAGCCGCTTGCCGGCGGACTTGACGTCCTTGCCCAGGCCGTGCGCGCGCATGCCCTCGACCAGCAGTGATTCGACCGACTGCCGGGGGTCGAGGCTGGACAGGGGATCCTGGAAGACCATCTGCATGTCCTTGCGGCGGCAGCGCAGCTCCTCGCCCCGCAGGGAGGCGATGTCGACCCCGTCGAAGAGCACCGTGCCCTCCGTCAGGGGCTCCAGCCGCAACAGGGCCCGCCCGAACGTCGACTTGCCGCAGCCCGACTCCCCGACGAGGCCATAGGTCTCGCCGCGATGGATCCGCAGGTCCATGCCGTCCACGGCGTACACATAGCCCACCGTGCGATCCAGGATCACCCCCCGCTTGATGGGGAAATGCACCTTGAGGCCGCGCACGTCGACCAGCACATCGCGGCCGTCGGCACCGTCGCGCGGGTCGCCGCCGGCGGGTGCGGCGGGCGCTGGTACGGCGGTGCTCATGGGCGCTCCTGCTCGGGCTCGGCGATGGTCGGCGCCGACGTAGGCCCAGGCGTGGGCCCAGGCGTGGGCGCGGGCGTGGCGCGCGGCGGGGCCATCGGATGGTGACAGCGCAGGGCCCGGCACGGCGCCGGCTCCGGCAGCTCGGAGATGAGCTGGGGCATCGTCGACACGCACTCGTCAATGGGCTGGCTGCATCGCGGGGCGAAGGCGCAGGCCCCGCTCCACGGCAGGTTGTCCGCCACCGACCCGGGCACCGGGGTGAGCCGGGCACCACGCGGCGCGTCGAGCCGGGGGATCGAGGCCAACAGGCCGGCGGTGTAGGGGTGGCGGGGCTCCGCGAACAGCTCGTGCCGGTCCGCGCGCTCGACGATCTTGCCGCCGTAGAGCACGTTGATCCGGTCGCACAGCCCGGCGACCACGCCGAGGTCGTGGGTGATCATGAGCAGCGCCGTGCCGGAGTCCTCCACCAGCTCCTTGAGCAGGGCGAGGATCTGCGCCTGGATGGTGACGTCGAGCGCGGTCGTGGGCTCGTCGGCGATCAGGAGACGGGGCTGGCAGGCCAGCGCCATCGCGATCAGCGCCCGCTGCCGCATGCCGCCGGAGAGCTGGTGCGGGTATTCCTTCAACCGCCGGTTCGGATCCGGGATGCCCACCTTCTTGAGAAGGTCGCCGGCCAGCGGCATCGCCTCGCTGCGGGATTTGCCGCGGTGCCGCTCGATGACCTCGGTGACCTGCACGCCGATCGGCACCACCGGGTTCAGCGAACTCAGCGGGTCCTGGAAGATCATGGCGAGATCCCGTCCGCGCCGGTCCCGCATCTGGGCCTCGGGCAGCCGAAGCAGGTCGGTGCCCTCCATCTCGACCGACCCCTCGACCCGGTTCCCGCGGCGGGGCAGCAGCCCCATGATCGCCAGCGAGGTCACGGACTTGCCGCAGCCGGACTCCCCGACGAGGCCGACGGTCTGGCCGGGGAAGATGTCGAAGCTCACGTCGTCGACGGCGGTGAACGGCTGCTCGCCCTGGCGGGTGAACGTCACCGAGAGGTTGCGGACCCGGACCAACGCCTCATCGGGGGTCACGCGATGGCGCGGGGCGCCGAACGTCGGGCCGGTCGTCGTGGCCACGCCGCTCACCTCCGGCTCTTCGGGTCGAGGGCCTCGCGCAGGGACTCGCCCATGAGGGTGAACCCGAGGGCGACGACGATGATGCAGATCGCGGGGTAGAAGGCGAGATGCGGGTAGCCGGCCAGGTACATCTGGGCCGTGCCGAGCATCTGCCCCCACTCGGGGATGATGCCGTCGGGGTCGCCGAGGCCGAGGAAGCTCAGCGCCGCGGCGTCGATGATCGCCACGGCGAGCACGAGGGTGGCCTGCACGATGACCGGCCCGAGCGCGTTGGGCAGCATGTGCCTGAAGACGATCGCGCCGGGCTTGACCCCCAACGCGCGGGCCGCCAGCACGTGGTCGCTGTGCCGTTGGGCCAGCATCGTGCCGCGCAGGAGCCGCGCGAAGATCGGGATCTGCACGATCGCGATGGCGATGATGACCGTCCACTGCGACCCCTTGGAGGCGATGGCGGCGATGGAGAACGCCATCAGCAGCGACGGGATGGAGAGCATCACGTCGACCAGGCGCATCACGAGGGAGTCCACCCAGCCGCCCAGCGCCCCCGCCAGGGTGCCCAGGGTCAGCCCGCCGAGCAGGCCGCCGAGCGTGGCGAACACCCCGACGTACAACGTCTGGCGGCTGCCGACGAGAAGCCGGGAGAGCAGGTCGCGCCCCGAGGGGTCGCCGCCGAGCGGGAAGCCGTCCTGCGGCCCCGGCACGGGGTTGGTCTGCTGGCTGATCTGGTTGATCAGCAGGCGTTCCGTCGGGTCGTGGGGGGCCAGCAGCGGCGAGAACAGGGCCAGCAGCAGGAAGAGCACGACGATGGTGGCGCCGGTCAGGAAGATGGGGTTGCGCCGCAGCCGCTTCCAGGCCGAGGCCAGCAGGCTGACGCCCATGCTCTCGTCGAGGTGGCCGGCGTCCGCGACCTGCACCTCGCTGACGTCGTCGACCGTCGCGACGGCGCCGCCGCCGTCGTCGCCGGGCGCCGAGCGCAGCGGGCCCGAGAGGGCGGCCAGGGCGTCGATACGCCGTTTGCGGGAGGACAGCATGGCGCTCACCTGGTCCTTACTCGCGGGTCGACCACGGCGTACAGCACGTCCACGATCAGGTTGACGACGACGTACACGGCCGCCGCGGCCAGGATGAGCACCTGCAGCACGGGGTAGTCGCGTTGCTCGAAGCTCTGCGCGAGCGCGTCGCCGATGCCCGGGAAGTTGAACACCTTCTCCGTCAGCACCGCCCCGGCGAGCAGCGCCCCGATCTGCAGGCCGATCGTCGTGATGACCGGCAGCATCGCGTTGCGCAGCACGTGCCGGCCCCGGATGACGCGCGCCGTGAGGCCCTTGGCCTCGGCGGTCCGCACGTAGTCCTCCTCGAGGACGTCGAGCACGGCGGCGCGGGTGATTCGGAAGATGACGGCGAACGGGATCGTGGACAGCGCCAGCGCGGGCAGGATCAGGTGTTTCAGCGCGTTGAGGGAGGCGTCGAACTCGCGGGTGATGAGCCCGTCGAGGACGAAGAAGTTCGTGATGTGGGTGGCCTCGATGCTCTGCCGGCCGCCGTCCGGGAGCCAATGCAGCTGGATCGCGAAGACGTACTTGAGCAGGAACGCGAGGAAGAACACCGGCACCGCGACCCCGACGAGGGAGCTGAGGATGCCCGCGGTGTCGAGGGCGGATCCCCGGTGCCGGGCGGCGAGATAGCCCAGGGGGATCGCGAGCAGTACGGCGAGCGCGATGGCGCAGATGCTCAGCTCGATGGTGGCCGGAAAGCGCGCGATGAAGATGTCGAGGGCGTCGGTGCCCGGCAGCACGAACGTCGAGGCGCCGAACTGGCCGCGCGCGGCCCGGGACAGGAAGGCGCCGTACTGGACCCAGATGGGCTGGTTCAGCCCCAGCGCCTCCTCGAGCGCCGCGCGGCTCTCCGGGGTGCCGCGGTCGCCGAGCAAGGCCGAGACCGTGCCGCCGGGCAGCGAGTGCAGCCACAGGAAGAGGAGCAGGGACAGCACGAAGACCACCCCGATCATCTGGAGCAGCCGGCGCACGATGAAGCGGACCACAGGGGCCTCCTTGCCAGGGGCGGGTCGGTGCCACGGCAGATGCCAGGCACCGACCCGCCCGCGTCAGGTCGCGTCGGTCAGAGCACGACTGGTCAGCCGATCGTGACGCCCGAGAACTTCTCGTCTGTCAGCGGGCTGGGAACGATCCCCTTGACGGTGTTCTTGACGACGATCGCCGGCGGGGAGTGCGACACTGGAATGGCCGGCAGGTACTGGTCCACCAGCTTCTTGTTCAGGTCCTCGTACTTCTTCGCCCGGGCGCCCTCGTCGGCCGTGGCGTCGGCGTCCTTGAGGGCCTTGACCAGCTCCGGGCCCCAGTCGTAGTTCTTCAGGCCGAACCGGTTGTCCAGGCTGGAGAAGAACGTGCCGATGAAGTTGTCGGCGGTGTTGTAGTCGCCGGTCCAGCCCAGGATGAACATCGAGGCCTTGCCCGCGTCGACCTGGTCCAGGTAGCCACCGTTCCACGGCTTGGTGGTCGTGTTGACCTTGATGCCGGCCTTCTCCAGGTCGGACTTGGCCGCCTCGTAGATCTTCTGCGGTGCGGGCATGTAGGGCCGGGTCACCTCGGAGGGATACCAGAAGTCGAGCGTCATGCCGGTGGCGCCCGCCTCGGTCAGCAGCTGCTTGGCCTTGTCCGGGTTGTACTCCGGAACCTTGAGGTCCTTGTTGTAGCCGGCCACCGTCTCCGGGATGAACTGCGTCGCGGCCTTAGCGGCCTCGGGCAGCTGTGTCTTGACGATCTGCTCCCGGTTGATCGCCATCATGATGGCCTGGCGGACCTTGAGGTCCTTCAGCTTGGGGTTGGTGTTGGGGTTAAATCCGAAGTACATGATGTTGAACGCGGGGCGCGTCTGGACGTTGTTGCCGCCGTCCTTGAGCTGAGCCCAGTCGACCGGGTTCGGGAAGTCGTAACCCTGGATGCTGCCCGACTGTAGCGCCTGCCGGCGCGCGGTCTCATCGGGGATGATCTTGAAGACCAGCTTGGCGATCTTGGGCTTCTCGCCCCAGTAGTTGTCGTTGCGCTTGAGCGTGACGGTCTTGTTGGCCTGGTCGTAATTGTCCAGCATGAATGGGCCGGTGCCGGTCGGGTGCTTGGTGACGTAGTCGTTGAAGGCGAAGCCCTCGCCCTGGGCGGTGACCTGGTTGGCGTTGTACTTCTCCAGCGCCGTGGGGGACTGCATATAGAACGAGGGTAGTCCGAGGATCGCCGGGAACTTGCTGGTCACGCTGGTGAGCTTGAGGTCGACCGTCTTGGCGTCCTTCGCCGTGCACCCGGCGTACAGGGACTTCTCCTTGCCGTCCTTGAACCCGCCGAAGTTCTCCGACCAGTAGAGCGCGGACTTCTGCCCGCCGGTCTGGTTGAACATGCGCTCGAAGTTCTTGCACACGGCCTCGGCGTTGAACTCGGTGCCGTCGGAGAACTTGACGCCCTCGCGCAGGTTGAAGGTCCAGGTCAAGCCGTCGGAGCTGGACTTCCAGTCGGTGGCCAGGCTCTGGCCGCCCTTTTCCGGGTCCGCGGTGCCGGGCTTGAACATGACCAGGCCCTCGAACTGCTGCCGGGCCACCCGGAACGTCTCGCCGTCGGTGGCGTAGAAGGGGTCGAGGACCTTCGGGGCGCCCGCGGCGCCGAACGTGAACGTGTCGCCCCCGCCCCCGCCGCCGCTGGCTGCGGACCCGCCGGTGCCGGTGGACCCGGCGTCGCGCTTGGACTCTGCGCAGGCCGACAGGCCCACGGTCAACAGGGACGCGGCGGCGAGCACCGCGAACGTACGACGTGCAGTCATGAGCTGCCTTTCTCAGGGGAACGCGCTACGCCCTCCTGAGGGCAGCGGCGCACCGTGGGGTCCAGGTGAATGGCAACCTAACCGACGGCCCGGCGCGCTGTCAGCGACACTGCGGGGATTTCTCGTCCCGGTCAGGGCACAGTTCGGATACAGCCGGGCCCTGGCTTGGGGTCGAGCTAACCCCGCGTTATCACTGGTGAAGGTAGCCGGCGAGGTGCTCGGCCTCCGCCTGCAGCTGCCCGATCCGGTGCTTGACGACGTCCCCGATGCTCACCAGACCGATCATCTGGCCGCCCCGGACGACGGGGATGTGCCGGATGCGGCGCTGGGTCATCTCGCCCGACAGCTCCTCGACCGTGGTCTCGGGGGTGCAGGTGATGACCTCGACGGTCATGATGTCGCGCACGGCCGCGTGCAGGGAGTCCGGCCGGTCGGCGAGGCGACGCACGATGTCCCGCTCGCTGACGATGCCGGCGATCGTCGCGCCGTCGTCGCTGACGACCACGGCGCCGATGCCGCGGCTGGCGAGCAGAGCGAGCAGGGCCGAGACGTCGTCGTCGGGACGGATCGTCGCCACGGACGAATCGCCCTTGCCTTTAAGAACATCGGAGATGCGCATGTGGGCACGGTAGAGACGGCGGGAAAGCACGCGGAAGGGGTGTCCGTCTTGTGGACACCCCTCCCGCGAGCATGGGCCGTTCGGCGGTCAACCGCGGCGTCGACCGGTCACGGCTCGGCGATCGCTCCGGCCGGCTCCGGCTCTCCGGCCAGCATCTTTGCGCCCTCGGCGCCCGAGCCGATGCGCATGCCGTAGAAGGAGCGGTAGACGAAGTACGCCGAGATCACGAAGAACGCCGCCGCCAACGCGTGGGTCAGCGTCGTCGAGCCGGCCTGCTCGGCCATCTGCACGGCCAGCTCGACGGCGAGCAGGCCGAACAGCGTCGTGAACTTGATGACCGGGTTGAGCGCCACCGAGCTGGTGTCCTTGTAGGGGTCGCCGACCGTGTCGCCCACGATCGTGGCGTCGTGCAGGGTGGTGCCCTTGGCGTGCAGGTCGACCTCGACGATCTTCTTCGCGTTGTCCCAGGCGCCGCCGGCGTTGGCCATGAAGATCGCCTGGTAGAGGCCGAAGAGCGCGATCGAGATCAGGTAGCCGATGAAGAAGAACGGCTCGAAGAACGCGAACGCCAGGGTCGAGAAGAACACCCCGAGGAACATGTTGAGCATGCCCTTCTGGGCGTATTGCGTGCAGATCTCCACGACCTTGCGGGAGTCCTCCACGGAGGCCTTGGTGACCCCGTCCAGCCGGATGTTGTCCTTGATGAACTCGACGGCCCGGTAGGCGCCGGTGGTGACCGCCTGGATCGAGGCGCCGGTGAACCAGTAGATGACGGCGCCGCCGGCGATCAGGCCGAGCAGGAACGGCGGGTGCATCAGCGAGAGGTTGACCATCTCCTCGTCGCGGCCGCCGGTCAGGGCCATGATGATCGAGAAGATCATCGTGGTGGCGCCCACGACCGCCGTACCGATGAGCACCGGCTTGGCCGTCGCCTTGAAGGTGTTGCCGGCGCCGTCGTTCTCCTCCAGCAGCAGCTTGGCGCGGTCCCAGTTGACGTCGACGCCGTAGTCCTTCTTAAGCTCGGCCTCGATGCCGGGGATGTCCTCGATGACGCTCAGCTCGAAGACGGACTGCGCGTTGTCGGTGACGGGTCCGTAGGAGTCGACGGCGATGGTCACCGGGCCCATGCCGAGGAAGCCGAAGGCCACCAGGCCGAACGCGAAGACGGCCGGGGCGACCATGAGCGCGCCGAGCCCGAGCGAGCCGATGCCGTAGGCGATCCCCATCAGCAGCACGATGGCGATCCCCAGCCAGTAGCCGGAGAAGTTGCCGGCGACCAGGCCGGAGAGGATGTCGAGGCTGGCGCCGCCCTGGCGGGAGGAGATGACGACCTCGCGTACGTGCCGGCTGTGCGTCGAGGTGAAGACCTTGACCAGCTCGGGGATGAGGGCCCCGGCGAGCGTGCCGCAGCTGACGATGATCGACAGCTTCCACCACAGGGTGCCGTCGCCGAGGTCGCCGATGAGCAGTGCCGAGGTGAGGAACGTCATGACGATGCAGACGACGGAGGTCAGCCACACCAGGGCCGACAGCGGGACCTCGAAGTTCATCTTGTCGGCCGTGGCGTACTTGCCCCTGGCCATGATCTCGTTGCCGAGGTAGCTCAGGCCCGAGGCGATGACCATGACCGCGCGGATGACGAAGATCCAGACCAGCAGCTGGACCTGCACCTTCGGGTCGTGAACGGCCAGCAGGATGAAGGTGATGAGCGCGACGCCGGTCACGCCGTACGTCTCGAAGCCGTCCGCGGACGGGCCCACGGAGTCGCCCGCGTTGTCACCGGTGCAGTCGGCGATCACGCCGGGGTTGCGGGCGTCGTCCTCCTTGATCTTGAAGACGATCTTCATGAGGTCGGAGCCGATATCCGCGATCTTGGTGAAGATGCCGCCCGCGATCCGCAGCGCGGACGCTCCGAGCGACTCCCCGATGGCGAAGCCGATGAAGCAGGAGCCGGCGATCTCGCCCGGCAGGAACAGCATGATGACGAGCATCATGAACAGCTCGACCGAGATGAGCACCATGCCGATGCTCATGCCGGACTTCATGGGGATCGCGTAGACGGGGAACGGCTTGCCCGGCAGTGCCGCGAACGCCGTACGGCTGTTGGCGAACGTGTTGACGCGGATGCCGAACCAGGCGACGGCGTACGAGCCGGCCATCCCGATCAGGCTGAACAGCAGCACGATCGCCACGCGGCCGACGCTGAAGTGCATCAACGCGCCGAAGTAGACGCCGATGACGACGGCGATGAACGCCCACAGGATGAGCAGGAACCTGCCCTGCTGGACCAGGTAGGCCTTGCAGGTCTCGTAGATCAGCTCGCTGATCTCGCGCATGGACGCGTGCACCGGCATGTTCTGCAGCTGCCGGTAGGTGAGGAAGCCGAACGCCAGGCCCAGCACGCAGACGATCAACCCGAGCGAGAGCAGCGTGCGACCGCCGATCGCCCCGGAGAAGAACGTGGCCAGGTCGAGATCGGGCAGTCTCAGGTCGGCCTCGCCGGCCGCCGGGAGGGCAGCGTCGAGGAGGGACTGGGGGGAGAGGGGAGACATGAAGGTCCTTCTACGCGTCGGTGCGTTTGCGCACTGCAAGCCGCGTCACCATTGACGCACTTCCATTTGAGTCCGCCCACGCGGGCCTCTGAAGGGACCTAGGTCCCCGCCTGACCAGGGCGAACGCCTGACGTGCCTACTGGCACACTGTCTATCGTGACACGTTCGCCCAGCGACGCCCGCAAGGCCACGCCTGCGCCGACGCGCCCCGACGTGCCGGGTCACCGACCGTATGGCGACGCGGTCGTCGGGGTCGTCGGCGTGGCCGTGGTGGACCGTTTGGCGGCGCCGACGCGACTCCTGGCCGCCCGCCGGATCGGTCCGGGGCCGTTGGCGGGCGGGTGGGAGCTGCCCGGGGGAAAGGTCGAGCCGGGCGAGGAGTGGGAGCACGCCGCCGCCCGCGAACTGCGCGAGGAACTGGGGACCCAGGTCCGACTGGGCGCGTTCGTGCCGGGGCCCGCGCCGGGCGGGCTGTGGCCGCTGGGCGAGCGGCACGTCATGGGCGTGTGGCTGGCCGAGGTCGCGGGCGGTGTCCCGCAGTCGCGCGAGGATCACGATGCGGTGCGCTGGCTCTCGGTCGCGGAGCTGGAGGACGTCGCGTGGTTGCCGGGCGACCTGCCCGTCGTGCGGGCGATCGCGGGCCTGTTGAGCGAATGAAGCGGTACGTCGTGGGGCCGAGCTACTTGACCGCCTCGGCCAGCTGCTCCTTGGCCTTGAGGCGCTGCGTCTCGGTCACCGGCACGACGTCGCTGTCGATGGCGACGTTGCGGGCCCACTGGACGTAGTACTCGACGAACGCCTTGACCTGGGGGCGCTCCTTGAGGCGCTTGCCGTTGACGTAGATATAGAGCGGCCGGCTCAGCGGCGCGTAGCTGCCGTCGAGCACCGTGTCCGCCGTCGGGCTGACGCAGCCCTTTCCGCCGTCCACGGCGACGCCCTTGACCAGGTCGGGGTTCTCGCGTAGGTAGGACAAGCCGAGGAAGCCCACCCCGCCCGGGTGGTCGTGGACCCCGCGGACGGTGGCCATGTCGTCCTCGCTGCCGGCGTAGTCGGCGCGGATTTTCTTCTCTCCGCCCGTGATCGCGGTGGTGAAGAAGTCGAGCGTGCCGGAGTCCTTGTCGGGGCCGTACAGCGACAACGGGGTCGCCGGCAGGGACTCGCGGACCTGCTTCCAGGTCGTCACCCGGCCGGCCGCGTCGGGCTCCCAGAGCTTCTTCAGCTCGGCCGTGGTCAGGCACGTCACCGTCCGGTCGGCGGCCGGGACGATCACGGAGATGCCGTCGTTGGCCACGAGGATCTGGTGCGGTTCGACGCCGGCGGCCTTGCACGCGTCGGTCTCGGCCTGCTCCATGGCCCGCGAGGCGTTGGCGATGTCGAGCTGACCCTTGCAGAACTCCGCCAGGCCGGCCCCGGTGCTGGTGATCTTCGTCGTCACGGTGACGGCGGGGGTGTAGGCGTGGAACCGCTCCCCGATCGACGTGGTCAGCGGCCCCACCGTGGAGGACCCGGCGGTCTCGACGGTGCCGGTGACGCCTCCCGAGCCGCCGACCGTGTTGCCGGTGCCGCCCGTGCCGCCGGTCGACGCCGACCCTGCGGCCGCGCTGGCGGACGACGTACCGCCCGTTCCCCCGGACGAACCGGGGGAGCCGCACGCGGCGACGGCACCGAGGAGCGAGCCGAGGAGCAGGCTGGCGGCGAGCGTACGGGACGAGCGGGACATGCGGGCCTCGGCTTTTCCACCGGCCGCGGCCCGACGCCGCGGCGACCGAGACCATCGAACGCCGCCCGGCGGGCCCCGGATGTGGCCCCGAAGCGAACGCTGCGTGAATTCGGGTCCGCCGCCGCCGGCGGGCGTGACGCAGCAGCCGGGCCGCCGTGACGCAGCCACCCACACCGCCGCGGCGCGGGCGCGTCGCAGGCACGGTCCGCGGGCTGCGAGAATGGGCCATATGGCTTTGAAGACCCGCGCCGACATCCGCAATGTCGCCATCGTCGCCCACGTCGACCACGGCAAGACCACCCTCGTCGACAAGATGCTCTGGCAGGGCGGGGCGTTCGGGGAGCACGACCACGTCCAGGACCGCGCGATGGACAGCGGCGACCTGGAGCGCGAAAAGGGCATCACGATCCTCGCGAAGAACACGGCGATCCACTACAACGGGCCGTCGGCGCGGGCCGCCGGTTGCGCCGACGGCGTGACGATCAACATCATCGACACCCCCGGCCACGCCGACTTCGGCGGCGAGGTGGAGCGGGGCCTGTCCATGGTCGACGGCGTCGTGCTGCTCGTCGACGCGAGCGAGGGGCCGCTGCCGCAGACCCGGTTCGTGCTGCGCAAGGCGCTGGCCGCGCAGCTGCCCGTCGTGCTGTGCATCAACAAGGTGGACCGCCCCGACAGCCGCATCGCGGAGGTCGAGGACGAGGTCTACGAGCTGTTCATGGACCTCATCGAGGACAGTTTCGACCGCGCGCATCACGCCGCCGCGCTGGAGTTCCCGATCGTCTACGCCTCGGCCAAGTCCGGACGGGCCTCGCTGGAGCGGCCGGCCGACGGCGGCCAGCCGGACGGCAGCGACCTGGAGCCGCTGTTCAAGACCATCATGGAAACGATCCCCGCCCCGACGTACGACGACGAGGCCCCCCTTCAGGCGCACGTCACCAACCTCGACTCCTCGAACTACCTGGGCCGCCTCGCGCTGCTGCGGGTGCACAACGGGGAGATCCGCAAGGGCCAGCAGGTGGCCTGGTGCAAGCACGACGGGACGCAGGAGCGCGTCAAGGTCACCGAGCTGCTCATCACCGAGGGCCTGGAGCGCAAGCCGCTGGAGGGGGACCGTACGGCGGGGCCGGGCGACATCATCGCCATCGCCGGCATCCCGGAGATCATGATCGGCGAAACCCTGGCCGACGCCGAGGACCCGCGCCCCTTGCCGCTGATCAAGGTCGACGAGCCGGCCATCTCGATGACGATCGGGACCAACACCTCGCCGCTGGCCGGGCGGGTGCGCGGGGCGAAGATCACCGCGCGGCTCGTCAAGGACCGCCTCGACCGGGAGCTGGTGGGCAACGTGTCGCTGCGGGTACTGCCCACGGCGCGCCCCGACGCCTGGGAGGTGCAGGGCCGCGGCGAGCTGGCGCTGGCGATCCTCGTGGAGCAGATGCGCCGGGAGGGCTACGAGCTGACCGTCGGCAAGCCCCAGGTCGTCACGCGTGAGGTGGACGGCAAGGTGCACGAGCCGGTCGAGCGGCTGACCATTGACACCCCGGAGGAGTTCCTGGGGACGGTGACGCAGCTGATGGCCGCCCGGAAGGGCCGCATGGAGCAGATGGTGAACCACGGCACGGGCTGGGTGCGGATGGAGTTCCTGGTGCCCTCGCGCGGGATGATCGGCTTCCGGACCGAGTTCCTGACCGAGACCCGCGGGACGGGGATCGCGCACCACGTGTTCGAGGGGTACGAGCCGTGGTGCGGGCCGATCGTCACCCGGCTGACGGGGTCGCTGGTGGCGGACCGGACGGGGGCCGCGACGACGTACGCGATGTTCAACCTCCAGGAGCGCGGCACCCTGTTCGTGGAGCCGACGACCGAGGTCTACGAGGGCATGATCGTCGGCGAGAACTCCCGCACCGAGGACATGGACGTCAACATCACCAAGGAGAAGAAGCTCACCAACGTGCGGTCCTCAACCGCGGACGTGCTGGAGCGGCTCATCCCGCCGCGGCGGCTGTCCCTGGAGCAGAGCCTGGAGTTCTGCCGCGAGGACGAGTGCGTGGAGGTGACGCCGGAGGCGGTGCGGCTGCGCAAGGTGGTGCTGGACGGGACCGAACGGGCCCGCAGCGCGGCGCGGGTGCGCAGCGAGGCCCGCCGCGACGGCTGAGCATCGCGCCTCGGCGGCTGAACATCGAACCGCGCCTCCGCAGGGCCTCGTGGCACATAGCTCACCTGAGTGGCATCCTTGTGGCATGAGTGCCACGGTCGTCATGGGGAAGCAGGGCCGTATCGTTGTCCCGGCGGACGTGCGTTCCCTGCTAGGCCTCCGCGAGGGCGACACGTTGCGCGTTGACGTGGTCGACGGCGCCGTCACCCTACGGCCGCAACCGGACCCGAAGACGGCGGCCGACCTGCTGTACGGGATGCTGGCGCCCCTCGTCCCCGAGCGAAGCCTCGTGGACGAGCTCATCAGCGACCGGCGGGCCGAGGCGGCGCGGGAAGCCGGTCGAGGGATCGAGTGATCGTCCTCGACGCCTCCGCGGTTCTCGCGCTCGTGCAGGCCGAGCCCGGGGGTGAGGTCGTCCGTGCGGCCCTGGCGTCCGGTGAGCCCGCTGTTCTGGGGGCCGCTAACTGGGCGGAATGTGTCGGCAAGCTCGTCGATGCTGGAGGGGACAGCAGGGCCGTCCGACGCCGCCTGGATCCGCTGGTACGCGTGGTCCCCGTGACGGAGGACGATGCCAACCTGGCGGGAGCTCTGCGCGCGAAGCCCTGGGCGCGGCCGCTATCGCTCGGGGACCGGCTGTGCCTCGCGCTGGCCGCCCGGATTCCGAACGAGCGCGTCCTCACCGCCGACCGGGCCTGGGCCGCGTGCGATCTGCCGCTCACCGTCTCCGTCATCCGATAGGCGGCGGACCCCACGGCCGCAGGCGTTCCAGCTGGGCTGCTAGCGGGAGCAAGCACGTCTCGTCACTGTGCGGCGCGTAGAGCTGGACGCCGACCGGGAGGCCGCCCACCGCGCCGCCGGGGACCGAGACCGCGGCATGGCCGGTGACATTAGCCAGCGTCGTGAACGCCACCATGGGCAACGAGCGCAGCAAGGCCCGGCTGCTCCCGGCTCCGTCGAGGCGGGCCAGCCGCGGCGGGAGGCAGGCCAGCGTGGGGGACAGGACCACGTCGCAGGCGGCGAAGCGGCGCTCTACCGCCGCCCGGATCCGGTCGGCCCGGCGGATCGCCTGCAGCCGGACCTGCGGCTGCACCCACGCCCCTGCCCGCAGCGAGGACCGGGTCCGGGCCTCCAGCCGGTCCGGGTGCTCGACGTGCGCGGCCTCGCCGCGCAGCGCCGCGTAGAACAGCGGCAGGAAGGCCGGCTGGGCGTCCGGCCAGCGGCCCGGCAGCTCGGTGACGGCGTGCCCGGCGCTGGCCAGGACCTGCGCCACCTCGGCGACGACCGCGGCCACCCGGCGGTCGGTCCGCAGCCCGGGCCACGGTGGACGGGTCAGCACCCCGATCCGCAGCCGGCCGGGATCGCGGGCGGCCGCCGCCGCGAACGGTTCGGCGGGCTCGGGAGCCGCGTACCGGTCCACCCGCGTCGCCCCGCGGATCACGTCGTACGTCGTCGCGCAGTCGGCCACGTTCCTCGTCAGCGGCCCGGTCGTGCCCAGCGGGCCCCACAGGTCCGGCCACGGCGCGGTGCTGACCCGGCCCCGCACCGGCTTGAGCCCGAGGATTCCGCAGCACGACGCCGGGACGCGGATCGAGCCGCCGCCGTCGCCGGCGATCGCGACGGGCACGCACCCGGTCGCGACCGCCGCCGCGGAACCGCCGCTGCTGCCCCCAGGCGAGCGGGTGGGATCCCACGGGTTGCGGGTGGCCCCCCAGGCGGCCCCCTCGGTGAAGGGGAACTGGCCGAACTCGGGCATGTGCGTGGTGCCGACGACGATCGCGCCCGCCCCCCGGAGCCGCCGAACGACTTCCGAGTCCTCCTGGGCCGGCGTCGAATTGGAGCGGCCGCCATGGGTGGTGACGAGTCCGGCGACGTCGTACGCGGCCTTCACGGCCACCGGCACTCCCGCGAGCGGGCCCTCCGCGGCGCGCTCGTCGAGGGCGGCGGCCTCGGCCAGGGCCGCGTCCCTGCGGACCACGTCGAACGCGCGTAGCTGTGGGTCGAGCCGGGCGATGCGGTCGAGCGCGGCGGTCACCACGTCGACGCAGCGGACCTGCCCCGTCCGGACGGCCTGGGCGATCTCGACGGCGGAGGCTGCGGGGGAGCGCGGATCGGTCATGGGTCTACTGTGCTCCTCACCGATCGAGCCCAGGAGGTACGCCGTGACCGAGTCCGACCTGACCCCGGCCGGGTTGGCCGCGCTCGCCGAGCGGGTCCGCGTCGTCGACACCACGGCGATCAGCGACCGGGCCGGCCTGACCCGCGTGCTGACCAGCGCCATTGCTCTGCGGTCGGCGGCGGGATTCGTGTGCGCGACGGCGTACACCGTTCGGGTGCGGCGCGACTTCTTCCCCCTCGCGTGGGCGGTCGAGCACGCGCCGCGCGGCAGCGTGCTCGTGGTGGACGGGGGTGGGGAGGAGTTTGCCTACGCGGGCGAGATCATCGCTCGCGGCGCGCTGGCGCGAGGCCTGGCGGGGATCATCGTGGATGGCGGGTACCGGGACATCGGATACGTGCGGGACTGTGCGCTGCCCATCTACTCCCGGTGGATCACCCCGTTCTCCCGCAGCGGGACCGAGCTGGGCGAGTATGAGATCCCCGTGACCTGCGGCGGCGTGACCGTTAACCCCGGCGACGTGGTGATCGCCGACGCCGAGGGGATTATCGTCCTCGACCCGGCCCACGCCGAGGCAGCGGTGGCCGGCGCCCACGAGGTCAAGGCGGCCGAGCAGCGCGTCCTCGATCGGCTGGCCGCGGGGGCGACGCTGTCCGACTGCGTCGGTCTGGCCGAGCACGCCGCGGAGCTCGCGGCCGGACGGAGCCACCGCCTGGGCTTCACGGTCTAGCCCGGCCCTATCGATCCACCGCCCGATCGCCCGATCGCCCGATCTCCCGTGCTCACGGTTGCGGGTCGAGCGCTCGCGGTAGTGGGTAGCGCTGACGGTTGCGGCTGGCGCAGACGGTGGTGGTGACAACCACGACCGTGAGCACCAACCACCACCGGGAGCACCAACCACCACCATGAGCGTCAGCTGCCGGGGCGGCCGTTAGCGGCAGGTAGGCGCAGGGGCGGTGCCGCCGTACGGCGTACGGCGTTGTCCGCGAAGCGAGACCCGCCCGCTCGGGGTGCGAGCGAGGCGTGGGCGCCTGGGTAGCGTGAGCGCTGACACCCAGCCGCAGCACCGTGGAGGCACCCATGTCGCAGGTCGACACCTCGGCCCTCGCCGCCGTCGCGCCGGAGGCGCGCCGCCGTTACGACGAGTACGTCGCGGCCGGCCTCAAACTCGACATCACCCGCGGCAAGCCCTGCGCGGCCCAGCTCGACCTGGCCGAGGGGATGCTCGCCCTGCCCGGGGCCGGCGATCACGCCAGCGACGTCGAGGGCGACCTGCGCAACTACGGCGGCGCCCCGAAGGGCCTGCAGCAGCTCCGCGAGATCTTCGCCCCGCTGATCGACGTCCCCGTGGACCAGATCGTGATCCGCGACAACGCCTCGCTCGCGCTGATGCACCTGTGCGTGGCGAGCTCGTTCTTCCACACCTTGCCGGGCGGGGGAGCGCCCTGGCGGCCCGGCGAGGTCACCTTCCTGGCACCCAGCCCCGGCTACGACCGGCACTTCGCCGTGTGCGACGAGCTGGGCGTCAAGTTGCGCCCGGTGGCGATGACCCCGACCGGCCCGGACATGGCCGAGGTGGAGGCGCTGGTCGCGGCGGACGCCTCGATCAAGGGCATGTGGTGCGTGCCGAAGTACAGCAACCCGACGGGGGTGACCTACAGCGACGAGACCGTACGTCGTCTCGCGGCGATGCCGACCGCCGCCGGCGACTTCCGGCTCTACTGGGACAACGCCTACGCGATCCATCACCTCGCCGAGGAGCACGACGAGCTCCTGCCGATCCTGGCCGAGTGCGAGGCGGCCGGGAACCGCGACCGGGCCTTCGTCTTCGCCTCGACGTCCAAGGTCACCATGGCCGGCTCGGGCGTCTCGTTCTTCGCGTCCTCCCCGGCGAACGTCGCGTGGTTCCTCAAGCGCGACGACATCCGCTCGATCGGCCCCGACAAGATCAACCAGCTGCGGCACCTGCGTTTCTTCGGGGACACCGACGGCATCGTCGGCCACATGGAGAAGCACCGTGCGGTACTGGCGCCCAAGTTCGAGACCGTGGGCAAGACCCTGGCCGCCGACCTCGGGGCGCTGGGCGTCGCCTCCTGGACCGACCCCAAGGGCGGCTACTTCGTCAGCCTGGACGTCGTCCCCGGCACGGCCAAGCGCGTCGTCGAGCTGGCCAAGTCCGCCGGCGTGGCGCTGACGCCCGCGGGCGCCACCTACCCCGGTGGGGTCGACCCGCAGGACCGCAACATCCGCATCGCCCCCACGTTCCCCACCCAGGAGGAACTGGAGCGGGCGCTCGGCGTCCTCACCACCTGCGTGATCGTCGCCGCCGCGGACAAGCTGCTCTGACCTCGCGACGTCGTACGGCGTACGGCGGTTCGTTCTTCGTCGTTTGTACGACGGGCGGTACGTCGTGCCTCGTACGGCGTGTAGGAAGTGGCGGGCCGGACGGGAGCCGACCGCAGCGCGCCCGCGCGACCCGGCGTACGACCGTTCATCGCTGGCCAACCGACCGTCTGCCGCGGGCGACCGGTCGGTTCCGGCGCGCCCTGTCCATAATGTCGACCGACGGTCGTGGCGCCGATACTGTTCCCTCACTCGGGTACTAGAGGAGGGGCAATGGCGCCCAGCGTGGAAACGACTTCGGATCTCACCCTCGGTTCGGACAGCCTGACGATCGTGCTGGTGGTGGGCGTCGTAGCCCTCGGGGCGCTGGTGATGGGCGCCGTGTTCCGACGACAGGTCCTGCAGTGCCCGACGGGTACGCCGCGCATGGTCGAGATCGCCCGCGCCGTGCAGGAGGGCGCCGCCGCCTACCTGAACCGCCAGATGCGCACCCTCGCGTGGTTTGTCCTCCTGGTCTTCCTCCTCCTCTTCCTGCTCCCCGCCGACGACGGTTCGATCCGCATGGGCCGCAGCGCGTTCTTCGTGGTCGGCGCGCTCTTCTCGGCGACGATCGGCTACGTGGGCATGACGCTGGCCGTCCAGGCCAACGTGCGCGTCGCGGCCGCGTCCCGGGACGGCGACCGCACCCCCGGCTTCCGGATCGCCGTCCGCACCGGCGGGGCGGTCGGCATGACCACCGTCGGCCTGGGGCTGCTGGGCGCGGCCGTCGTCGTCCTGATCTTCCGGACCCAGGCACCCGCCGTGCTCGAGGGATTCGGCTTCGGCGCCGCGCTGCTCGCCATGTTCATGCGGGTCGGCGGCGGCATCTTCACCAAGGCGGCCGACGTCGGCGCCGACCTGGTCGGCAAGGTGGAACAGGGCATCCCCGAGGACGACCCCCGCAACGCCGCCACCATCGCGGACAACGTCGGCGACAACGTCGGCGACTGCGCGGGCATGGCCGCCGACCTGTTCGAGAGCTACGCGGTCACGCTGGTGGCCGCGCTCATCCTGGGCCGCGCCGCGTTCGGCGAACAGGGCCTGGTCTTCCCCCTCGTCGTTCCCGCGATCGGCGCCCTGACCGCCATCCTCGGCGTCATGGTCACCCGGGTGCGGCCGGGCGAAAACGGCCTGCGCGCCATCAACCGCGGCTTCGCCATCGCGGCCGTCGTGTCGGCGATCACGTGCGCCGCGGCGTCGTACCTCTACCTGCCCAGCACCTTCGCCGGGCTGCGCGGCATCGACGCGGACGTCGCCGGCCTGGGCCGCGACCCGCGCATGCTCGCCGCGCTCGCCGTCATCCTCGGCATCCTGCTCGCGTTCATCATCCTGCAGATCACCGGCCACTTCACCGGGACCGACGGCGAACCGACCCGCAACGTCGCCCGTACGTCGGTCACGGGCGCCGCCACCGTCGTCCTGTCGGGGATCGGCGTGGGCCTGGAGTCCGCGGTCTACACCGCCGCGATCATCGGCATCGCCGTCTACGCGGCGTTCCTGCTGGGCGGCGGCTCCATCATCGTCTCGCTGTTCCTCATCGCCCTTGCCGGCTGTGGCCTGCTGACCACCGTCGGCGTGATCGTGGCCATGGACACCTTCGGGCCGGTCAGCGACAACGCGCAGGGCATCGCGGAGATGTCGGGCGACGTCGACGAGGCCGGGGCGCAGGTCCTCACCGAGTTGGACGCCGTCGGCAACACCACCAAGGCCATCACCAAGGGCATCGCGATCGCCACGGCCGTGCTCGCGGCGACCGCGCTGTTCGGGTCGTACAACGACGCGGTGACCGAGGCGCTGCACAAGGCCGGCGCCGCCGCCACCGAGACCCTCGAGGCGTACGCGATCGTCACGCCCTCGACGCTCGTCGGCCTGATCGCGGGCGCGGCCGTCGTGTTCCTGTTCTCGGGCCTGGCCATCGACGCGGTGACGCGCGCGGCCGGGGCGATCGTGCTGGAGGTCCGCCGGCAGTTCCGGGAGCACCCCGGCATCATGGCGGGCACCGAGAAGCCCGAATACGGGCGCGTCGTCGACATCTGCACCCGCGACTCGCTGCGCGAGCTGGCCACACCGGGTCTGCTGGCCGCCTTCTCCCCGGTCGTCATCGGGTTCGCCCTCGGCTTCGGCGCGCTCGCCGGGTTCCTGGCCGGCGCCATCGCCGCCGGCGTGCTCATGGCCGTCTTCCTCGCCAACTCCGGCGGCGCCTGGGACAACGCCAAGAAGATCGTCGAGGACGGCGCCCACGGCGGCAAGGGCTCCGACGCCCACGCCGCGACCGTCATCGGCGACACCGTCGGCGACCCGTTCAAGGACACCGCCGGCCCCGCGATCAACCCGCTCATCAAGGTCATGAACCTGGTGGCGGTGCTCATCGCCCCCGCCGTGGTGCAGCTGTCGATCGGCTCCGGCGCCAACACCTGGGCCCGGCTTGGCATCGCCGCCGTGGCCGCCGCCATCGTCGTCGTTGCGGTCGACCGGTCCCGCTACCACGCGACCAAGGACCTGCCGCAGGTCGAGGCAGCCGTCGACGAGGTCTTCCCCGCCGTCGAGTCCGTCAACCCCGTCCCCGACCGGCCCGTCCTCACCCCGCACCTGCCGCGCAACCTGTTCGAGGCCGGCCGGGACCGCGATAGCGCTGCCACCACGCAGATCCCCGGCGTCGGCGGTTCCACGCCGTTCCCGGAGTCGCCGTTCAGCCGGGCTATGCGCGTCGGCCGGGGCCGCAAGGACGCCGGGGAGGCAGAGGCGGACCTTAAGGCTGAGGAGCAGCGCAGACCCTAGCGGGTTGGCGCGACGCCGTCGTCAGTCGCCGACGGCGTCGCGGCCCCGGGTCACCAGGTTCGGGTCGGCCTCGCCGACCACCCGGTGGTCCTTGCCCTGGTACTCGAACTGCGACAGGAAATAGCGCATCGCGTTGATCCGCGCGCGCTTCTTGTCATTGGACTTGATCGTGATCCACGGCGCGGCGTCGGTGTCCGTCGCCAGGAAGGTCTCCTCCTTGGCGGCGGTATACGCCTCCCACTTGTCGAGGGACTCCACGTCCATCGGGGACAGCTTCCACTGCCGCACCGGGTCGATCTGGCGGATCGCGAACCGGGTCCGCTGCTCGGCGCTCGTCACCGAGAACCAGAACTTCGTCAACGACGTGCCCGCCTCGATCAGCATCCGCTCGAACACCGGCGCCTGCTTCAAGAACAGCGCGTGCTGCTCCTCCGTGCAGAAGCCCATGACCCGCTCTACGCCGCTGCGGTTGTACCAGGACCGGTCGAACAGCACCAGATGCCCGGCCGTGGGGAGATTCTGGACGTACCGCTGGAAATACCACTGGCCCTGCTCGGTCGTCGTCGGCGTCCCGAGGGCCACCACGTGGGCAAACCGGGGATTCAGGTGCTCGGTGAATCGCTTGATCGTGCCGCCCTTGCCGGCGGCGTCGCGGCCCTCGAAGAGCAGCACGTGGCGGCCGCCGACGTCCTGCGTCCAGTACTGGAACTTGAGCAGTTCCACCTGCAGGTCGTACTTGAGCTGCTCGTACTCCTCCCGGCTCATCCGGTCGTCGTACGGATAGTCCTCCCGCCAGGTGTCCACCGGAGAACCGCCGGGATCGATCAGATCCGGATCCGAGCCCGTGATGTCGTGATCGATGGAATAGCCCCGCTCGAGGAGGTCATCGAGATACTCACGGAAGTTCTGCGGCGACATGTGGCGAAGACTAGGGCCGCGGCTTGGCCTAGCGGGAGACTGGAGATGAACAGCGGGACCTGGTAGTGGCACGACGTACGGTTCAGGAGCGGCCGTCGCACCGTCGCGAATGCCGAGAGGCGGTCGGGCTCGGGCCGCGGCCGGAGCGGTACCGTGGAAGGCGCTATGACTTCGTCGGCCGACCGAACCTTGCTCTTCGTCCACGCGCACCCGGACGACGAGACGCTCGCCACCGGGGTCACCGTGGCGCAGCGGGCGATCGAGGGGGCGGACGTCCACGTGCTCACCTGCACGCTCGGTGACGAGGGCGAGGTGATCCCGGCCGACCTCGCGCATCACCTGTCCGCATTGGACGACACCCTGGGCGCCTACCGGCGGGTGGAGCTGCGCGCCGCGATGGCGGCCCTCGGGGCGGTCGAGCACGTCCTCGGCGAGGACGTGCGCGGCCCCGGCAACGCCGCGTTTCGGGATTCCGGCATGGCCGGGACGCCGACGATGGACCATCCGCGGGCGCTGTGTCGGGTGCCCCTGCACGAGGTGGCGGACGCCATCGGGGAGCACCTGCGCGCGCTTCGGCCGGACGTCGTGGTGACCTACGACCCGTGCGGCGGTTATCAACACCCCGATCACGTGCGGGTCCACCAGGCCACCTGCGCGGCGGTCGCGGAGCTCGCGGAGGGGGAGCGGCCGGCGCTGTGGGCCGTCGTCGTACGCCGTAGCCGGGCCATGGGCGACCGGCGCTGGCTGGCCGAGAACGTGGCGACGCAGGAGCGGATCACCGTGCCGGCGCCCGGCGAGGACTACCCGGCGGCGGTCGTCGACGACGCCCTGATTGCCTGGGAGGTGACCGGCGATCTCGCGGCGTTGGCGCGCCGCGACGCCGCTCTCGCCGCGCACCGAACGCAGGTCCGCTTGGGATCGGGCTGGTACGCGCTCTCCAACGACGTCGCCGCCCGCCTGCAGAGCACCGAGTCCTTCGTGCCCCTCGACCCGGACACCGGCGACTTCGCGCCGATGCCGCCGGGTGCCACCATCGACGAGCGGAGAGCACCATGAGCTCCTCCCCAGCCAACCCCGTGACGCCGGGCGTCCCCGCCGGCGTCCAGCCCCCGATCGAGGGCGCCCAGGCCCCCGCCGGCGTCGATCCACGGCTGTTCCGGCGGGTCTTCGGACGCTTCGCCACGGGCGTCACGGTCATCACCACCACGGTCGGCGGCGTCGACCACGCGATGACCGCGAACTCGGTGACCTCCGTGTCGATCGAACCCCTCCAGGTGCTCGCCTGCGTGCACGTCGAGTCCCGCGTGCACGACGCCATCGTCGAGTCCGGCGTGTGGGGCGTGAGCATCCTGCCCGCGGGGGCCCGCGGCACCGCCGACTGGTTGGCGACGAAGGGCCGCCCGGTGCACGGCCAGCTCGACCGGATCCCGTTCACGCGAGGACCCGCGACCGACGTACCGCTGCTCACCGACGCCCTCGCGCGGCTGGAGTGCCGTACCGCCGCCGTCCATCCGGCCGGGGATCACGCGATCATCGTCGGCGAGGTCGTGGGCCTGGACGCCACGGACGACCCGGACGCGGCCCTGATCTTCTATCGCGGCGAATACCGGAGCCTGGATTGATCCGGCGCGGCCTCGGGTTGCCGCGCGCATGAAACCGAAGGGCAGCCCGGTCGTCCTGATCCTGATGATCGCCGCGTGCGGGCCGGCGTTCGCGTTGGGTACGGCGTTCGGTGCGGGCGCGGTCGCGATCATCGGGGCCTTCGTGGCGTTGTTCTCGCTGATCGCGTTTCTAGGTGGGCCGCTGCGCGCCGACGTACGCCTGATGGCCATCCTCGCGCCGGGCCTGCTGGTGGCGGCCGTCGGTCCCCGCCTGCTCAGTGTCCCGCTCGGCGGCCATCGCGGCGACCGTGCTCATCGTGTTCGTGGGCGCGTTGCTGCCGCTGCGCGGGCCGCGGTACGCCGGAGTCGGTCAGGGCGTCGGCATGGCCACCCTGTTCTCCTATGCGTCCCTGGCCAGCGGACCCTTCGGCCCGGCGCAGCTGGTCGCCGCCGTTGCGGCGGGCCTCATCGTCGCGATGGCCTTGCGGCTGCTCTTCGGGACCGGCGATCCCCGCAAGGAGACCCGTGCCGCGATCGCCGCCGTCCTCGACGCGGATCCTCCCGACCTGACCGGCGCCTTCGCCACCTGGGCCGGTGACGGCCGGCCGGTGTGCCTGGGACGGGCCCTGGAGGGCGCCGCACGGTATCGGCTGGGACTGCAGGAGGCGTCCCGGGAGTTGCGGGTCGGCGAGGACCCGGCGGCGACCGCGGCGGTCGAGGCGGTCGAGGCCCTGACCGAGCGGGCGGCCGAGGTTGCCCAACAGCTTCGGAGCAAGCCCCCGAAGCCGGGCAAGTCCGACGCCAACGCCGACGCCGTGACCCAGCCGGGCGCTTCCGAGGCGGTGGCCGAGCCGAACACTGCCGTCGCTACGGCCGTGAGCGCCAGCGAGCACGCGGGGCCGGCTGCGGGGGAGGGCTCCGCGGGGCCCGACGAGGTGGGCGTGGCGGCACCGGAGGTGCGGACGGCTGGGGCGGGCCTCGACCAAGTTGAATCCGCGACGGTCGACCGCGACGACTCCGCCGTCGCCCTGTCCGACGAGCAGCTGGCGACCCTGCGGGGGGCCCGCCGGCCGTTGCTGCGGACCCGCTCGATCCACCTGCGCCACGCGCTGCGCACCGCGCTCGGCATGCTCATCATGCTGGTGCTCACGGCGTGGTTCGGCCCGGGGGACCCCTTCGCCGCCACCGTGTTGTTAGCGGCGTTCTCGATCCTGCAGTCGAGCTGGGAAGCCTCCCTCGCCAAGGCCATGCCCCGGTTGACGGGGGTGCTCGTCGGGGCCGCGGTGGCGCTGGCCGTGATGCTGCTCGCGCCGACGCCGCTGCTGATGGGACTCAGCCTCGCCGCCTTGGTCGTGGGCCTGTGGTTCATCACCGACAGACCCGCGATCGGGAACGGCTGCATGGTGCTCGTCTCGGTCGGGCTCAACGTGTCCAGCCGCCACCTGGACCCCGTGCGGTCGGTGCTCGAATACACGGGGCTGATGCTCGCCGCGGTGGTCGTCGGGCTGCTGGTGGGGTTCGCGGTCGTCCCCGCGTGGCGACCCGCGCCGCTGCGGCGTCGCATTCTGACCGCCTGGGAGGCAGCCGGAACCGCACTCGCGGCGATCGCCTCGGCGCAGGACCTGGAGTCTCGGGTGCACACGGCGCGGGAGGCGGCGGCCGCGCGCGCGGACCTGGCGCTGGACGGCGAGGACCTCGGCGGTGCGCTCGCCGAGTCGCTGGACCAGTACCGCGCCGCACTGTCGGACCTCACCCTCGTCGCACTGCAGCTGCGGCACTGACCCCAGGCCCTGGCGGACCTGGTGCATGACGTCGAGCGCGGGCTCCCGGCCGGCACGGAGCCCCCAACGAGTCGCCTACGACGGCACGGGCGCTGGAGGATGCCGGCCGCGCGGGGGAGGGGCCGGAGGCTCTCTCGCGGGCGCTGCTCGTGGAGGCTCGTGCCGCCGCCGGGTCGCTGCTCGACGCCCTGCCCGACGAAGACCCGAAGCCCAGGCGTTGACACCCTCCGCGGGCGCCGCGAAAAAAGCGTGGAAAAAGGTCAGGCCCGGCGCGCCGTCGACTCCCACGCGAGCGCCCGCACCGCTAGGGTGAAGCCTGGCGTCAGACCAGCTCAGGAGGATCGATCCCAATGACGTATGTCATCGCCCAGCCGTGTGTCGACGTGAAGGACAAGGCCTGCATCGAGGAGTGTCCCGTCGACTGCATCTACGAAGGCGACCGCACCCTCTACATCCACCCCGACGAGTGCGTCGACTGCGGCGCTTGCGAGCCGGTGTGCCCGACCGAGGCCATCTTCTACGAGGACGACGTCCCGGAGCAGTGGTCCGACTTCACGGCCGCCAACGTCGAGTTCTTCGAGGACCTGGGCAGCCCTGGTGGCGCCGCCAAGCTCGGCCGCACCGGCAAAGACCACCCGCTGATCGCGGCGCTCCCCCCGCAGGGCGAGTGACCGACGCGGCGAAACCGGCGGGCGGGACGCGCGAGAGCGCGGTCCCGCCCGCCGGTCGTTTGCCCGGCGGGCGGCCAGCCGCCGATGCCTCGGGCGGGCGCGGCGCCGGGCGGCTCGCCCTGCCCGACTTCCCGTGGGACACCCTCACGCCGTACAAGGCCCGCGCCGCGGATCACCCCGGCGGCCTCGTCGACCTGTCGGTGGGGACTCCCGTGGACCCGACCCCGGACGTCGTACGGCGTGCGCTCATCGGGGCCGCCGACGCCCCGGGCTACCCGCAGACTTACGGCACGGCGCCGCTACGGGAGGCGGTGGCGGCGTGGTTCGCGCGGCGCCGCGGGGTTCCGGACGTGGATCCCGCGGGAGTGCTGCCGACGATCGGGAGCAAGGAGCTGGTGGCCTGGCTGCCCACGCTGCTCGGGCTGGGCCCGGGGGATGCCGTGGCGTTCCCGTCGGTGGCCTACCCGACGTACGACGTGGGGGCCCGCCTCGCCGGCGCGACCCCGGTGCCGTTCGCGGGGCTGACCGAGCTGGGTCCGGTCGGCGCCGCGACGGCGCCGCGCCTGATCTGGGTCAACAGCCCCGGCAACCCGACCGGCAAGGTCCTGGGGGTGGCGCACCTGCGCAAGGTCGTGGAGTGGGCCCGCGCCCGCGGGGCGATCGTGGTCAGCGACGAGTGCTACGCGGAGCTGGACTGGCGCGCCGAGAGCCCGGACGCCCCGGAGGCCCCGGACAACGCTGGCGGCTCGGCTGCGGCGCCCCGTCCCGCCGGCGCGCCGGGGTCGGTGCCGAGCCTGCTCGACCCTCGGGTGTGCGGCGGGGACCACACCGGGTTGCTGGCGTGTTACTCGCTGAGCAAGCAGAGCAACCTCGCCGGCTATCGCGCGGCGTTCCTCGCCGGCGACCCGGCGCTCGTGGCGGACATCCTGGAGGTGCGCAAGCACGCCGGGATGATGATGCCCTGGCCAGTCCAGGAGGCCATGCGGGTGGCCCTCGGCGACGACGTCCACGTCGCGGAGCAGCGGGAGCGGTACGCCGCCCGTCGGGCCACGCTGTTGCCCGCGCTGGAGGCGGCCGGCTTCCGGATCGAGGATTCCGAGGCGGGGCTGTACCTGTGGGGTACCCGCGACGAGGACTGCTGGGACAGCGTGGGCTGGCTCGCCGACCGGGGGATCCTGGCGGCGCCGGGGTCCTTCTACGGGCCGCGCTCGGGGCGGTTCGTGCGGGTGGCCCTCACAGCATCCGACGAGCGCATCGCCGCTGCGGCAGACCGCCTGTCGTCGCGCTAGCTGTGACGCCCAGGCGCAGCTAGCCCCCCAACTGCCGCCCCATTTCCCGGGCACTTGCCCGCACTGGCGCCCATTTCCCGGGCGCTACCCCCCCTACTGCCGCCCGGTTCCGCGACTGGCGCCCTTTTTCCCTTACTGGCGCCCGGCTTCAAGGAGGGCGGCAGTGGGGGGAAGAGGGCGCCAGTGCGGGGAAAGAGGGCGCCAGTGCGAGGCTTCGGGCTCCGTCGATGTGTCAGCCGTGCACCAGAGTCATGCGCTTCGGCTGGTGCGCCAGAAACCGTGCGGCTCAGCGGTGCACCAGCGTGATCCGTACGGCGGTGTCGGCGGCCTCTTCGCTGGCGGCCGCCCAGGCCAGTGACTCTTCGGTGGTGGTGCGGCGCCAGACCCGCGAGCCCAGTCGCACCTCGGCCACGCCCAGGTCGTCGGCACCGGCGACCGCCCAGGCCGCGGCGGTGGCGGCCGCCCGCCGGGTACGCGCCTGAAGGACGATCGCCCCATCCACGGCGTCGGCCGCCAGCCCGGCCTCGGTTTCGAGCTGGGCGCGGACCTGCTGGGCGCTCGGTCCGGTCGCGGCGTCCTTGAGGCGGCATCCCACCGCCTCGGGCCGGAGGCCGGTGAGCGCCTCGGCGTACGCCGCCGCCTCCGTCTCGTGCTGCGCGTACGCATGCGGCGCCCCGCTGAGCTGCACCTTTTGGGCGGCCTCGGTGAGCGGCAGCGTTTGCCAGCCCGGGACCTTGACCAGCCCGTCGTAGAACTTGCCCGCCGCGTACACGGGGTTGCGGATCTGCGCCGGGGTGCCCCAGCCCTGGCTCGGTCGCTGTTGGAACAGGCCCACCGAGTCGCGATCGCCGTCGGGAAGGTTGCGGAGCTTGGATTCCTGCATGGCTGTCGCGATGGCGATGGTCGCGGCCCGAGGGGGCAGGTCGCGCCGGGTGGCGATCGCGGCGATGGTGGCGGCGTGCCGGGCCTGCTCGGGGGTGAGGTCGAAGACGCTCCCGGACGCGTTGGTGAACGTGCACCGCGGCGGGCCACCGAGCCCCGGATCGAGAAACCGGCTGACGGCGATGCCGAGCGCCGCGACCAGCACCAGGGCGCCGAGCGCCGCGATGACGCTGCGCCACCGTGCGGAATGTTCGCGGCGGACGCCCTTGCGAGCGCCGCGCCGTCGCGCTTTCGCCGCGGAGGGCCTCTTCCGAGCAGGCACTGAGGGCGTACGTCGTGGCCCGCCGCGACTGGCGTCAATCGGGGGCATGCAGCTCAGTCGTTGGCGTGCAGCGCCGAGTTGAGCGTGATGCCGTGGCCGTCGCGGGCCCGGGCCTCGACGGCGCCGGTGACGGAGTTGCGCAGGAACAGCAGGTTGTCCTGTCCGGACAGCTCCCGGGCCTTGACGACGCGCCCGTCCGCCAACGTGACCTTGGTGCCCGCGGTGACGTACAGGCCCGCCTCGACGACGCAGTCGTCGCCGAGGGCGATACCGATGCCCGCCTCCGCACCGACCAGGCACCGGCGTCCGATGCGGACCCGCTCCGTGCCACCACCGGACAGGGTGCCCATCGTGGAGGCCCCGCCGCCGATGTCGGAGCCGTCATCGACGACCACACCCTGGCTGATCCGGCCCTCGACCATGGAGTGGCCCAGGGTGCCCGCGTTGAAGTTCACGAAGCCCTCGTGCATCACGGTGGTGCCTTCGGCGAGGTGGGCGCCGAGCCGGACGCGGTCGGCGTCGGCGATCCGTACCCCGCCGGGCACCACGTAGTCGACCATCCGCGGGAACTTGTCGACGCCGTAGACGGCGACCGGACCCTCGGCGCGCAGCCGCGCCCGCGTCGCCTCGAAGCCCTCGGGGGAGCACGGGCCACCGGAGGTCCACACGACGTTGGGAAGCACCCCGAAGATGCCGTCGAGGTTGACCGTGTTGGGTGCCGCGAGGCGATGGCTGAGCAGGTGCAGCCGCAAATAGGCGTCGGCGGTGTCGGCGGGTGCGGCGTCCAGGTCGATGGTGGTGAGCTGGAAGGACATGCGTACGCCGCGGCGCGGGTCGGCCTTCTCCAGCGCGGCCAGGTCGGCGGGCACCGCGTGCGTGCTCTGGGTGGGCGGCTCGCCAAGCGCGGGGTCCGGATACCAGGTGTCCAGGACCGTGCCCTCGTCGGTGATCGTCGCCAGTCCCCATCCCCAGGCGGTGCGCTGCGTGCTCATGCAGACACCCTAGGCGAGCCCTGCCGGTGCGCCGGGGCACAGTCCGAGCGGCGGATCACCAGCAGGTCATGGGCGAGCACGGTGCCCTGGTGAGCGGCCGCCCGAGGTCGCAAGGGCGAAGGCAGTTAACGGCGAGGCGTCATCTGAACGGCGCGGAGTTGTACGAGCGTCCTGGTCGCGCCATCATGCCGTTATGTCCTCGGTCTGGCGGTACCTCATGCTCGCGGCGGCGCCGTCCGCGGCCTTCCTGGCGGCCCAGAAGGCGCTGGAGGCGATCGCCAGCTACGACTCCCACGGACCCCGCCGGCCCACGCCCACCCGAGAGTTCCTGACCGCGGCCATCGACCGGCTGCAGGCCGAGTACGACGACCTCAAGGCCCGCCAGCCCGCGGCCAAGGCCCACAAGCTGGAGGCCGCCGCACTGGCACTGGAGGACGCCAAGAACAACCTGTTCCGGCACGACGTCGCGGCCTCGCTCACCAGCGACGCGGGATCGTCCGTCCCCCGGGCGTGATGCCCACCCGCGGCGCGGAGGGGGCCGGCGGCAGGGGCGTCTGGGGCGGCGTCGGCGCGCGGCTCGGCCGCACCACGTACGCCGTACGGCCCGAGTTCGCCCACGCCCGCTCGAACTGGCCGCGCTGATAGACCGCGCGCACCCGCGCGTTGCTGGCGACGAGATGCGAGGCGGGGTCGTTGACCACGGGGTTGCCCGCCGCGTCGAAGCCGACCAACACCATCAGGTGCCCGTCGGTGTCGTAGCCGGACCCGGTCAGCTGATCGGCCGTGAAGGACAGCGAAACCCCCAGCGGCACCCCGTCCCGGATGAACGCCTCGGCGGCGGCCAGGTCGGCAAGGCGGGTCACGTACCCCTCCAGCGGCACCCCCGCCGCCGTCCGCGTCGCCGCGTACGCCGTGTTGAACGGCCAGTTCCCCGTCCCGCCGTACGCCGCGTCGTAGACCCGCCGAGCCGCGAGGTCCACCTGCCCGTCCACGGGCGGGACGACCCAGGCCCGCTCGGCGGCGCTCGGCCCGGCCCGCCAGTAGTCCAGCAGCATCGCCGTCGTCGTCGCCGAACACCACGACTCCCCGCCGCCGCCCCACTGCGGGTAGTGCCCGGCGTGCACCTCCTGGGAGAGCGACGGTACGTCGAGCGTGGCCACTGTCCCGCCGAAGGCGCTGGTCGGCTCATTCATCGAGCCCGCCGTCGGCACCGCGCTGGCCATCGCGCCCGCGAGCCGCAGCGCCGGGCTGGCGGTCGTGCCGGCGCGGCGCAGCAGGTTCGCCCGCAGTTGCCAGGAGCGGAATGCCGCCCCCCCGCCGGTCATCAGCGTGTCGGTCGCGAC
The DNA here is from genome assembly GCA_016699675.1 of Austwickia sp. NCBI lineage: Bacteria > Bacillati > Actinomycetota > Actinomycetes > Micrococcales > Dermatophilaceae > Austwickia > Austwickia sp. The sequence goes on from CP064985.1 coordinate 3,005,883, forward strand.
CGACGCCCCGGCGGCGCGCTGGCCCGCCACGCTGGCCCGCGTGATCGCCCCGCCCTCGGCGACGTCGGCCGCACACCAGCGGCCCATCACGAACCACGCGGTGGGCGCCCCGCTGGCGTCGAGCCCCCGGATCAGGATCTCCACCCAGGTGCCCGGCGGCGTGTCCGCGTTCCATGACGCGATTAGCTCCGTCCACGCGAATCCCGGCGTCACGGCCGGACTCTCCCAGGTGGCGACGTCGTACCGGACCGCTCCCGCGCCCCCGCCCCACGGGTCGGCGTAGTCGCGGGGGCCGAGGGGGCTGCCGATTCGTACGCCGGCCGGGGTGACCACCGTGCCCCCGAGGCGGCCGGCGCCCACGTCGGCGGGGCGCCAGAAGCGCTCGGCGATCTGCCGGGGCACCGCCGCGGCCTGGGCGCGCCCGGCCAAGGGCAGCAGACTGAGGCCGGCCAACCCGCCCAGCACGGCGCGCCGACTTGGGGTGCCTACGATGCCCGCTCGGTGACGCGAGCGGGTGAAGCTGCCGGACATCATGCTCCCTCCGGCCGAATTCGCCAGTCCGGCAACGATACCCGCTGGGCCTTCGAGGGGCCCCCGGGCTCGGGCTACGGTTGCCGACATGAGCACCCCCACCGCGCCCGACCTGGACCTCACCCTCGACGTGGTCGCCCTGACGGCCGCGATCTGCGACGTCCCCTCGGTGAGCGGCGACGAGGCGCCCCTGGCGGACGCCGTGGAGGCGGCCCTGCGAGGGCTCGGCCACCTGAGTGTCGACCGCATCGGCAACGTCGTCATCGCGCGGACGTCACTCGGGCGCAGCGAGCGGGTGCTGCTCGCCGGACACCTCGACACCGTGCCGCTGACCGATCCGCCCAACCTGCCCACCCGGCGGCAGGACGGCGCCGATGGCCCTGAGCTGTGGGGCCGTGGGACCGTCGACATGAAGGGCGGCGTGGCGGTGCAGCTTCGCCTCGCCGCCGAGCTGCCGGCGTCGAACCGCGATGTCACCTATGTCTTCTACGACTGCGAGGAGGTCGAGTCGGCCCGCAACGGCCTGGGCCACGTCGTCGCCTCCCACCCCGACCTGCTCGCCGCCGACTTCGCCGTCCTGCTGGAGCCGACCCGCGCGGAAGTGGAGGGCGGCTGCAAGGGCACCCTGCGGGTGCGGCTGAGCACGACCGGGGTGGCCGCCCACTCCGGCCGACCGTGGATGGGGGACAACGCGGTCCACAAGCTCGCCCCCGCGCTGGCGACGCTCGCGGGCTACCAGGCCCGGGTCGTCGACGTCGACGGGCTCACCTATCACGAGGGGATGTCCGCCGTCGGGATCAGCGGTGGGGGCGGCAACAATGTCATCCCCGACGTGGCCGCGCTGCTGGTCAACTACCGGTTCGCGCCGGACCTGACGGGGGAGCAGGCGGTGACGCACGTGCGCGAGGTGTTCGACGGGTACGCCGTCGAGGTCGTGGACCTGGCCGACGGCGCCCGGCCGGGCCTGGATCGGCCCGCCGCCCGAGACTTCGTCACCGCGCTCGACGTACCGGTCTCCGCGAAGGAGGGCTGGACCGACGTCGCGAGGTTCGCCGCGCTCGGCGTACCGGCGGTGAACTTCGGCCCCGGCGACCCCCTGCTCGCCCACAAGGACGACGAACGGGTGCCGCTGGCGCAGTTGCGGGAAGCCGAGGCGGCACTGCTGCGCTGGCTGTCCTGATCCGGAAGACTGGCCTTCGTGACGGACGTTCGCCTCGCTCGCGCGTGGTTCGTCCGATTGAGCGGCATCGCGGCAGCTCACGCCCGTCATAGCCGGACCCTATGGACGACATGCAGAGAAACGATCAACGTCGCCTAGCGATTTAGCTCGTTTCGATATAGGTTTCTTATCGGAAGCGCACCCCGAGACCACAAAGGAGCAGCACCTCCCATGTCGCTGATGAACACCCAGATCCTCCCGTTCAAGACCACGGCCTACAAGAACGGTGAGTTCGTCGAGGTCTCCGACGCGGACGTGAAGGGCAAGTGGGGCATCTTCTTCTTCTACCCCGCGGACTTCACCTTCGTCTGCCCCACCGAGCTCGGTGACCTCGCGGACCACTACGACGAGCTCCAGAAGATGGGCGTCGAGGTCTACTCGGTCTCCACCGACACGCACTTCGTGCACAAGGCGTGGGCCGACACGACCGAGACGATCGGCAAGATCAAGTACTTCATGCTCGGCGACGCCAACGGCGAGATCACCAACAACTTCCAGAACATGCGCCCGGGCGCCGGCCTGGCCGACCGCGCGACGTTCCTGGTCGACCCCGAGGGCGTCATCCAGTACATCGAGTCCACCGCCGAGGGCATCGGCCGCGACGCCGGTGAGCTCATGCGCAAGGTGAAGGCCGCCCAGTACGTCGCGGCCCACCCGGGCGAGGTCTGCCCGGCCAAATGGCAGGAGGGCTCGGAGTCCCTCAAGCCGTCGATCGACCTGGTCGGCAAGCTCTGATCGCGTCGTACTCAGTCACGTTCCGCGCAACGGCGGGCGACCCACGCCGGTCGCCCGCCGTTCGCGCACCCTCTTCGATCCACCCGGCAGCACCCACCGCACGACTCGCCTGAGGAGAGACATGCTCGACAAGGAGCTCTTGGACCAGCTGAAGACCTACCTGGAGATGGTGAAGGAGCCCATCGAGCTCGTCGCCACCCTGGGCAAGGGCCCGAAGTCTGAGGACATGCGGGCGATGCTCACCGAGATCGCGGACCTGTCGGACAAGGTCACCGCGCGCTTCGACGGCGCCAACAAGCGGCACCCCTGCTTCGACATCGTGCGGCCCGGCAGCGACATCCACGTGACGTTCGCCGGCCTGCCGCTGGGTCACGAGTTCACGTCGCTGGTGCTGGCGCTGCTGCACGTCGGCGGGCACACGATCAAGGAGGACGCCGACACCGTCGAGGCGATCCAGGCGCTCAAGGGCCCCCTGGAGTTCACGACGTACATGTCGTTGGAGTGCCAGAACTGCCCGACCGTCGTGCAGGCGCTCAACGCGATGGCGGTGCTCAACCCCCAGATCAGCCACACCGCGGTCGAGGGCTCGCTGTTCCAGGACGAGATCCGGGACAAGAACATCCTCGCCGTGCCCACCATCTACCTCAACGGCGAGCTCTTCGACCAGGGCCGCATGGACGCGGCCCAGATCGTGGGCCGCCTGGACTCGGGCGCCCAGGAGCGCGCGGCCGCGAAGCTGACCGAGAAGGAGCCCTACGAGGTGCTCATCGTCGGGGGCGGCCCCGCGGGCGCGTCGGCGGCGGTCTACACCGCGCGCAAGGGGATCCGCACCGGCCTGGTGGCCGAGCGCTTCGGCGGCCAGGTCCTCGACACGATGGCCATCGAGAACTTCGTCTCCGTGCCCTACACCGAGGGCCCGACGTTCGCGGCGAACCTCGAGGAGCACGTGAAGAAGTACGAGGTCGACCTCATGAAGGGGGCCGCCGCGACCAAGCTCGTGCCGGCCGCCGAGCCCGGCGGGCTGCACACAGTCGAGTTCGGTGCCGGCTCGCTGAAGGCCAAGACCGTCGTGCTGGCGACGGGCGCCCGGTGGCGACACATGGGTGTGCCCGGCGAGACCGAATACCGCAACAAGGGCGTCACCTTCTGCCCGCACTGCGACGGCCCGCTGTTCAAGGGCAAGCGGATCGCCGTCGTCGGCGGCGGCAACTCCGGCATCGAGGCCGCGATCGACCTGGCGGGCGTCGTGGGCCACGTGACGGTCATCGAGTTCCTCGACGTGCTGCGCGCGGACGACGTCCTGGTCGACAAGCTCAAGAGCCTGCCGAACGTCGACATCATCATGTCCGCCAAGACGACTGAGGTGGTGGGGGACGGTACGGCGGTGACCGGCTTGACGTACGAGGACCGCACCACCGGCGAGACCAAATCGCTGGAGCTGCAGGGGATCTTCGTGCAGATCGGGCTGCTCCCCAACACCGAGTGGCTCAAGGGCACCGTCGAGCTGTCCGACCGCGGCGAGATCGTCATCGACGGCCGGGGCGCGACCAACCTGCCCGGAGTGTTCGGGGCCGGCGACGCGACGACGGTGCCGTACAAGCAGATCGTGGTCGCCGAGGGTTCCGGCGCGACGGCGGCGCTGTCCGCGTTCGACCACCTGATCCGCACCAGCGCGCCGGTGCCGCAGCCGGCGTGAACCTGCGCGACCTCGAATACCTGGTGGCGCTGGCCGATCACCGCCACTTCGGCCGGGCGGCGGCTGCCTGTTATGTCAGCCAGCCCACGCTGTCCACCCAGGTCAAGAAGCTGGAGTCCGAGCTCGGCGTGATTCTCGTCGAGCGCGGCTCCCGCTCGGTCCTGCTCACGGCGGCGGGGGAGGCGGTCGTCACCCAGGCCCGACACCTGCTCGAGGACGCGGAGCAGATCCGCCGGATCGCGCGGGCCGTCGCGGACCCCGAGGCCGGCACGCTGCGCCTGGGGCTGTTCCCGACCCTCGCGCCGTACCTGCTGCCGCACATCGTGGACGGCGTCCGCGCCCGGTTCCCCCGCCTGGAGCTGCTGCTCGTCGAGGAGAAGAGCCCGGAGCTGATCGAGCGGCTGCGGGCCGGCACGCTGGACGCCGCGCTGCTGGCGCTGCCGCTGCCGGAGGAGTCCCTCGCCGCCGAGCCGCTCTTCCGGGAGGACTTCCTGCTGGCCATGCCGGCCGGGCACGAGCTGGCCGCCGCGCCCGAGCCGCTGCCCGCCGACGCGATGGCCGGCCAGGAGCTGCTGCTGCTCGAGGACGGGCACTGCCTGCGCGACCAGGCCCTGGCCGTGTGCGCCTCCGCGGGCGGGCACGAGCGCGGCGGATTCCGGGCCACCAGCCTGGAAACGCTGCGGCACATGGTCGCCACCGGGGTCGGGCTGACGCTGCTGCCGGAGCTGAGCGTCAGCCCACCGGTCGCGGCGCACCCGGGCGTCGTCGTACGCCGTCTCGCCGACCCCGCGCCGTACCGCGACATCGCGCTCGCGCGCCGCCCCAGCCACGTCGACGGGCAGCTGCTCGTCGACCTGGCCGCCGTGCTCCGCGAGGTGCCGCACGTCCACCCGCTGCCGCCCAGCAAGCCCTGACGGCGGCCTCGGCCGGGCGGTTACCGTGGGGCAGGTGAGCCACACGCCACACGGACCGGCCGGCCCGCCCCCGCCGAATGCCGATGGACCAGCCGGCACGCCCGACGCGGACGGGGACGCGGCTCGCCACGCGGCGTACCACCGCGGGCCCGTCACCCTCCGCGACCACCAGATCCCGCACTCGACCACCGACCAGCGCCTGCTCGACTCGCCGAACCGGGCGGACTGGCTGCACACCGACCCCTGGCGCGTGCTGCGCATCCAGGCGGAGTTCGTCGAGGGCTTCGGCGCGCTGGCCGAACTGGGGCCCGCCGTCAGCGTGTTCGGGTCCGCGCGAACCCGGCGCGACGACCCCACCTACGACCTCGGCGTACGCCTCGGCAGCGCCCTCATCGACGCCGGCTACGCCGTCATCACCGGCGGCGGCCCGGGATCGATGGAGGCCGTCAACCGCGGCGCGGCGCAGGCGCGCGGCACGTCGGTCGGGCTCGGCATCGAGCTGCCCTTCGAACAGGGCCTCAACGAGTTCGTCAACCTCGGCGTCCATTTCCGCTACTTCTTCGCCCGCAAGACCATGTTCGTCAAGTACGCCGAGGGCTTCGTCGTGCTCCCCGGCGGCATGGGCACGCTCGACGAGCTCTTCGAGGCGGTCACCCTCGTCCAGACCCACAAGGTGACGTCGTTCCCGATCGTGCTCCTCGGCTCCAGCTACTGGAGCGGTCTGGTGGCGTGGCTGCGCGACTCCGCCGTCCCGGCGGGCACGATCTCCGCCACGGACGTCGACCTCTTGCAGGTCACCGACGACGTGGCCGAAGCCGTCCGGATCATCGTCGAGTCCGACGGGCAGCCGCCGCCGCACCGCCCCGAGTGAGCCCGCGGGCCGACGCGCGGGGGAGCGCGGAGGGGGCACGGCCGTCGATCGCCCCGACCGTGGCACCATCGAGACCGTGATGGTCTTCCTCAGCGCCCTCGTCGTGCTCGTCGCCGGGGCCGTCGCCGCCCTCGCCGTGGGAAGGCTCGGCAGCGAGGCGAGCGTGGCCATGCCGGAGCCCGTCCACACGACCGGCCACGACGTGCTCCCGCCCGGCCGCCACGGCGAGCTGACCCGCGCCGACCTCGCCGGGGTGCGCTTCGACCGGGCCGTGCGCGGCTATCGGATGGACCAGGTCGACGCCGTCCTCGACCGGCTCGCCGAAGAGATCGCCACCCGGGACGAGCGCCTCGCGGCGCTGACGACCGTTGGCCCCGGTATCGACCCCGACGACGTGGCCGGCCCCGGTCCGGCAGCCCACGCCGCACAGCCCGCCGACGCCCCTCGCGAACCGAACCCCACCGACCCTCCGGGCGGGGACCGCGCGCCGTGACCCCCGCGCACGCCGCGTCGCGACCGCGCGCCGCCTCCCGAGCGCGTCCCCTCGCCCCGCAGACCCGCGGGGTCGAGCTCGGCGCGCGACACGTGCCGTACGTCGGGTGGATCATCGGGCTGTACGCCGTCGCCCGGCTCGTCAGCGGTGTGCTGCTGGCGGTGCTGACCCGCTACCAGGTCCCGGTCGGTTGGACCGGCGAACACGTCACCTACGGCACGATCGTCGGCCTCTGGGACGCGGGCTGGTACAGCGAGATCGCCCAGCACGGCTACCCGCATGAGCTCCCGCGGGACCCCTACACCGGCGACCTGCAACAGAACCCGTGGGCGTTCTACCCCCTGTTCCCGGTCCTGACCCGCCTGGTCATGGGCCTCACGGGCGCACCCTTCGCGCTGGCCGGCGCCACCTTGTCGCTCTTGCTCGGCGGCGCAGCGGCCGTCGTCATCGGCACCACCCTGCGCGACCACGTGGGTCCCCGAGCGGCCCTGGCCGCGGTGGTCGTCTGGGCCACCTGCGCCCCCTCACCCGTCCTCCAGGTGGCCTACACCGAGAGCCTCGCGATCCTGCTGCTCGCGCTCGTCCTGCGCTTTCTGGACCGCGAACAGTGGTGGGCGGCCGCGGGCTGCGCCTTCCTCACCGGGCTGGCCCGCCCCATCGCCGTCCCGCTCGGCGTGGTCGCGCTCGTCGCCGTCGTGGTCCGCTGGCGCCGCCGCGCCGACCGACCCATCCAGCGACGCGAGGGCACCGGAATGCTGGCCGCCCTGGCCGGGTGTGGCCTGGCCGGCCTGACCTGGCCGCTCGTGGCCTGGCTCGGGACGGGGGTGCGCACGGCGTACACCGACACCATGGCCACCTGGCGACACGGCCAGAACATCGTGCCCCTGACGCCCTGGGTGGGCATCTCCGAATGGTTCTTCCGCGGCGCCGGCAGCACCGCCGCCCGGCTCGCCCTGGCCGCGATCGTCGCGCTGCTCCTCGGGCTCGCCCTCGGGCCGTGGGCCGCGCGCCTCGGCCCCGTACTGCGCACCTGGATCCTGGCCTACCCGTTCTACCTCGCCGTCGTGCTCGACCCGGGGACCAGCGTCATCCGCTACCTGCTGCCGTGCTTCCCCTGGGCGGTCATCGCCGTCGACGGCGCGTGGCGGGGGGCCCCCTCCGCCGTACGGACGTGGGCACTGGCCGCCGGGTGGGCCGCTCTCGGGGTGGCGACCCAGTGGTGGTGGCTGTACGAGCTGTGGCGGTTCGTTCCCCCGAGCGACTTCCCACCGTGACCGCGAGGAAGCGGCCGGCGTAACCGCCGGCCGCTTCCTCGAACTACGCTGCGCTGGGTTCGTCGTCAGCGACCGGTGAACGCCGGCTTCTCCTTCGCCAGGAACGCCTCCACTGCGGCCGCGTGATCGGCCGAGGTGCCGGTGCGCTGCATCTGCTCCGCCTCGAAGGCCAGGGCGTCGCTCAGGCCCCGGCCCATGGCGTACGCCACGCTCTGCCGCATCGCGCCGTACGACTTCGTCGGCCCCGCCGCCAGCTTGCCCGCGAGATCGGCCACCGCCGCCTCGAACTCCGCCTCCGGCACGACCTGCGTCGCCAGGCCCAACTCCAGGCACTCGGCCGCCTTCAGGGTGCGCGGGAAGAACAGCAGCTCCTTGGCCTTCGCCGGACCCACGAGGCGCGGCAGCCAGTACGACGTACCGGAGTCACACGACAACGCGATCCCCGAGAAGGCGAGGTTCATCGCCGCCCCTTCAGTGAAGATCCGCGCATCACAGGCCATCGCGAACGCCGCGCCCGCCCCCGCGGCCACCCCGTTGACCGCGGCGATCACCGGCTTGTCCATCGTGGCGAGCAGCTCCGCGATCGGGTTGTAGTGCTCGTAGACCGTCTGCGCGAGGTCGGCGTCCCCGGCCCGCAGGCCGGTGACGTGCTCCTTGAGGTCCTGGCCCACACAGAACGCCCGGCCCGACCCGGTCAGCACCACACACCGGACGTCCTCGTCCGAGGCCACCGCCGCGAGCGCATCCCGCAGGGCGTCCTTCGTGGCGTTGTCGAGGGAGTTCATGGCCTCCGGACGCGACAGGCGGACGGTGGCGACGCCTCCCGCACAGCTGACCTCGACCGGGCTACTCGTGGACATCTGCACTCCTCCTGTTCGGCGGGCTGGAGCCCGCATCACCGCACGACATCGACCTGTCGCGGCGCGACACGGCCGTCCCCGATTTCGCATGCCAGAAGCGAGCGGAGATAATGGAGCAACGAGTGCGCGCCATCGGGCGTCCCGGTCAGTCGTGCCGCTGCTTCGCAGCGTACGGGCTCGGCCGGGGCCGGACGGCACAAAGAGCGCAACGGTAACGCCTGAGAAAGGGGCACACATGGCCGCGATGAAGCCGCGTACCGGCGACGGGCCGCTGGAGGTCACCAAGGAGGGGCGTGCGATCATCGTCCGCATGCCGATCGAGGGTGGCGGTCGCCTCGTGGTCGAGATGACGCCCGACGAGGCCGCCGACCTGGGCCGAGCGATCCAGAACTGCGAGAACGTGCCGCTCTGACCGAGCGTTCGCGCGCCGTCACGCCAACGCCTCAGGGGCGCCGCCACTTCGGCGGCGCCCCTGAGGCGTGCACTTAGCGCTTGATGGCGACGAACAGCCCATCGCCGACGGGGAGCAGGGTCGGGATGACCCGGTCGTCGTCGCGCAGGCTCTTGCCGAGGTCGCGAATGATCGTCGTCACGTCGTCCCGGGCGGCCGGGTCCGCCACCTTGTCGTGCCAGAGCATGTTGTCGATCGCAAGCACCCCGCCGCGACGCAGAATGCGGATGGCCTGCTCGACATACCCCGGATAGTCGCGCTTGTCCCCGTCCACGTGCACCATGTCGTAGGCCCCGTCGGTGAGGCGCGGCAACACGTCCCGGGCGTCGCCGGTGATGATGCGGGTCCGGTTCGCGGGGACGCCCGCCTGGGCGTACGCCGACTTGGCGGCCCGCCCGTGTTCCGGTTCGATCTCGATCGTCGTCAGTACGCCGTCCGCGGGCATCCCCTCGAGGATCCACAGGCCGGAGACCCCGGCGCCGGAGCCGATCTCCACGATGGTCTTGGCGTGGCAGGCCGCCGCGAGCATCCGCAGGGCCGCCCCGGTGCCCGGCAGGACCGGCGTGGCGCCCAGCTGTTCCCCCCGCGCTCGGGCGGTCTCCAGCGCGACCGTCTCGCCGATGAAGTCCTCGGTGTAGGCCCACGAGGCCACCTTCTGCCCGCTCATAGGCGAAGCCTAGTGGCGCCGCGTTCGGCGGACGGACGCCAACTCGCGGAGATGAGAGCCCGATGGTCGCGGGCCGTCCGACAGGCCGCTCCAGGGCCATCCCCCAGGCGATTCCCAGGGACATGCGGCATCATCGGCTAGGTCGACCCTGACGGCTGCCCGGCACGGACTGCCGGCCGACGAATGTGAGGACCGCAGTGAACGCAGCCCACCTCCCCGAGGTGACACCCGACTGGGTGGCGCCGACCTGGGAGGAGGTGGTGCGGGAACATTCGGCCCGGGTCTACCGGCTCGCCTATCGGCTGACCGGCAACCCGCACGACGCCGAGGACCTCACTCACGACGTGTTCGTGCGCGTGTTCCGGTCGCTGGACAGCTACCAGCCGGGCACGTTCGAGGGGTGGCTGCACCGCATCACCACGAATCTCTTCCTGGATCGGATGCGTCGGCGCCAGCGCATCCGGTTCGACGCCCTCGCCGAGGACGCCGCCGCCAGGCTGCCCAGCCGCGAGGCCGGGCCGGAGCAGACGTACGACGAGCGGACTTTCGACGACGACGTGCAGCGGGCGCTCGACGCCCTCGCGCCCGAGTTCCGCGCGGCCGTCGTGCTGTGCGACATCGAGGGCCTCTCCTACGAAGAGGTCGCGGCCACGCTCGGCATCAAGCTCGGCACCGTGCGCTCGCGGATTCACCGCGGCCGGGCCCAGCTCCGCGAGGCCCTGGCGCACCGGGCGCCCACCAGCAAGCGGTCCCGCGCCACCCGAATTCCGGGCCTGCGTCCCGCCTGACGGCCCGCAACCGGTCATCCCGTACGGCGTACAGCTCGTCGCCGCATACGGCGTACCGGCCCTCACCCACGAACCAACGAGACGGGCTCCCCACCTGGGCGGGGAGCCCGACTCGTCGAGGGTCCTGCGTCGTACGCCGGGAGTGTCCGAGGCGCAGACTCAGGTGAGCATCTGCCGCGCTGCCGAGGTGTAGGCCTCGCTCATCGCCTTGATGTAGTTGGCCTGCATCGCGGCGAACTCGGAGATGAAGTCGATCTGCGTGGCCTTGCCGGCCTTGCGCTGGAACGAAAGCATGCTCTCCAGCGACTTCTCATAGGCGTCCAGGCTGGCCAGCCCGGCACTTCGGCTCGACTCGATGAGCTTGTCGCTCATCTCCTTGATGCGGGCCACGGCCTCCTCGACGGCCTTCGGGTCTACGGGTGCCTTGTTGTCCATTTCCTTCTCCTCCGCTGACGTTCTGGACCAGACCCAGACCCTGGGGGTGGCCGGGGGATCTCTCCCTAGCCACCCCCGCGGATCACATGTCCTGGCCGCCGTTGACGCCCCAGACCTGACCGGTGATGTAGCCGGACTCGTCGGCGCACAGGAAGTGCACGACGCGGGCGATCTCCTCGGGCTTGCCGAGGCGACGCACCGGGATCCCGGAGGCGATCTTGTCGAGGACCTTCTCGGGGATGGCCGCGACCATCTCGGTCAGGACGTAGCCGGGGGTCACGGTGTTGACCGTGATCCCGATGCTGTCGGGGGTGAGCTTGCCGGCGCGCTCCAGGTGGAAGCAGGCCTCCTTGGCCAGCGTCTTCGTCAGGCCGAACTCACCGGACTTCGACGCGGCGTAGTTGGCCTGGCCGATGTTGCCGTGCTCGCCGATGAGCGAGCTGACGTTCACGATGCGGCCGGTGCCGCGCTCGATCATGTGCTTGAGCGCCGCCTGGGCGAGGAAGAACGAGCCGGAGAGGTTGACGTTGATGACGTCGTACCAGTCCTGGTCGCTCATCTTCGTGATCACCTTGTCCTTGGTGATCCCGGCGTTGTTGACGAGGATGTCGAGGCGGCCGTGCTGCTCGATGACCTCGGCGATCGTGCGGCGGCAGGACTCGGGGTCGCCGACATTGCCCTGGTGCAGGCTGAAGTTCTGCTCGGGGAAGTGGTCCTTGAGCAGCGCGAGGTGGGTCTCCGCCTTCTCGACGTTGCCGGAGAAGCCGAGGGCGACGTGCGCGTGCTGGGAGGCGAGGCTCTCGCTGATCGCCGCGCCGATCCCACGGGTTCCACCGGTCACGAAGGCGACCCGGTCGTGCAGCTTGTTGCCCTGAAGGTAGGACTGCATTTCCTTCGGGTTGGTGGGGGAGCTGGGGGCGGACGGGTTCTGCGTCGTGGTCATGTCGTGTCTCCTTTGACGACGGCACTACGGGGCAGTCAGTGCGAACTGGTTCTCGTAGGGGATGCGGGTTAATCCTGATCGTGAGACGTCGAACTCGTGTGGGGCACCACCTCGTCGCTTCGGGCCGCGAGCCATGCCGCGATGTCGGGCCAAATTTGCTTGCGAGCCTTGGATCCTGCCATGAGCCCGATGTGTCCGCCAGGGCGGTCGAAATGCTCCAGGTCAGAAGAGGCCACGAGTGAGAGTAGCGGGAGCGTCCCCTCCCGCGGCGCGATGTGATCGGCGTCGGCGGTGACCACCAGCGTCGAGCATTCGATGGCCCCGAGGTCCACCCGCCGGCCGCGCAGGAACAACCGGCCGCGGACCAAGCGGTTCTCCTTGTACATCCACGTCACCCATTGACGAAAGGCCGTCGAGGGGAACGGCGGGTTGTCGCCGACCCACTTGTTCATGGCCTGCCAGGTCTGTCGGTTCACCGTGCCCGCGTCGACGGATTCCCAGAGCTTGCGGTACGTCGTGACGTAGTTGGCCACGGGTTTCATCAGGCGGTTCGCCCAGTCCACGTAGCCACCTGGAAGGGCCGGGACGCTGTCGGCGACGTGGTCGACGTCGAAGGCATCGCGGGCCAGCCAGGTGGTGTAGAGCGAGTCGCTGGTGTCGACCGGCATCGTCAGGAGCACGAGGTTGCGCACGATGCCCCGGGGGGCGAGGGCCGTGTACATCGCCGAGAGGGCCGCGCCGATGCACCACCCGATCAGGCTCACGTCGGCCGACCCGGAGGAGCGCCGGACCTCGCGGATCCCCCAGGCGAGTTCGTCGCAGACGTATTCCGCCAGCCCCATGTCCTGGTCCTCGTCGCCGGGCACGCCCCAATCGATGAGGTAGACGTCGAAGCCTTTGTGGAGCAGGAACTCCACAAAGGAGTTCCCCGGCTGGAGGTCGAAGATCGTGGGCCGGTTGATGAGGGCGAAGACCAGCATCACGGGGGTCTTGTGGCGCCGGGTGGTGCTTCGGTAGCGGTAGAGGGTGGTCTTGCGGTGGGTCCAGATCACGACGCGAGGCGTCACGCCGATGCGCGTCTCCTCGACGGTGAGCAGGATGTTCGACGTGGTCAGCGCGGTCCGAGACAGCTTGGTGAGGGTGCGCAGCGGGTTCATGTGTCCTGGTCCGGCGTCGCCGCGGACGCCGCCGGCGCACCGGGTCGGGCGAGGTCGGCGCGCAGCTGGGTGAGCGCGTCGTGGATGCCCTCCACGTGCTGGAGGAGCAGCTCCAGCTTGTCCTCGGTCCGCGCCAGCTGCTGGGCCAGCCGGGTGACGTCGGTGCGGCCGGCCAACCGCGTCCGACGTACGACGTCGTCCAGCAACGTGCCGGACATCTTGCTCAGCGACATGGCGTTGCCGACCGTCATCGCGAGCAGATCGGAGAAGCCCTCGGTGGCGACCAGGCCCTCCATCGACTCGCTCGTGCGACGCTCGGTCTCTTCGTAGGCGCGTCGCACCTGTTCGAGCGGGGACATGGGGCGATCCGCGGTCATGTGGCCTCCGAGGGTGGCCGGGATGTCCGCGGGGGGAGTCATCCGACCTCGTGTGACGACGATCATCGGCCGATCCGACCTCGGCCCTACGATGGTTATAGGTGCGCTAGATGGAACTACCGTTGAGTATGAGCAAGGGAATCTCGGCCATGGCCCGACGAACGGATGAACAGCGGGATGCGTCGACCCCCGACGGGGCGACCGGATCTTCCCCGGGCGCAGGGGCGCTCGGGTCCTTCATCCGCGCCCAGCGGCAGCTCGCGGACCTCTCGTTGCGGCAGTTGGCCTCGCTGAGCAACGTGTCGAATGCCTATCTCAGCCAGGTCGAGCGGGGGCTGCACCAGCCCTCCTTCAAGGTGGTCTCATCGATCGCCGAGGCCCTGAATCTCTCGACCGAATACCTGCTGAGCCAGTCCGGCTGGCTGCGACCGGCCGAGGACGGCGAGCGGGAGGCCACCGGCGTGGAGGCCAGCGTTTTGGCCGACCCGCTGCTCACCGACGAGGAGAAGCAGGTGGTGATCGGGGTCTACCGGAGCCTGCGACGTCGCCACCTGGAGTCGTAGCCGCCGGACACGCTGGCGCTTGGCATATCAATCATGGACGGTTGACATGCCGTGCGCGGCGTGCGTACTATTTCAATCGACGAGTGGTGGTTTCGCCGAGCCGCCGCCCATCCCCACCGCAAGGAAGGCATCTCATGAGCATCACCGGTTCGTACTACGACGCCGCCCGCAACGCCCAGGAGCGTTGGGTCGCGACGATGGAGCAGATGATGAACGAATGGCAGGGCGTCATGCCCGCCGGCTTCGCCAAGATGGACCCCAAGGAGCTGAACCAGCAGATGCGCGAGGGCATCGACCGGTCCTTCGACTTCTGGACCAAGGCCCTGGAGGTCCAGCGCCAGTTCGCCTACCGCGTCGCGGACGCCAACATCGAATACCTCACGGCCCTGCAGGGCGAGGCGGCTCAGCTGGGCAGCCTCATGAATGTGCAGATGATGAAGGCCTCCGACCAGGTGAAGAACGCCGCGCGCACGGCGACCGACGCCATGGCCGACGCCGCCGCTCGCGCGGAGCAGAAGGTTCGCGACGCGGCCGAGGCGGTCCAGCACCACGGCAGCGACGAGAGTGGTTCGGACCACGCCTGACCGGCTGCCGCACTCCCGAGACCCGGAGCCCCGTCGACGCGACTAATCCGTCGGCGGGGCTTCGCCATGCCCGAGGTCCGCCATGCCCGGTACTCGCCATGCCGGGACTCGCCATGCCCGTGGAACGTGCCTGAGGTTGCGCCGCCCTGGATCGGTGCATGATGCGTGCAGGAGACCTCATCCCGGGAGGACTGATGAACGACGCCGTCATCGAGACGCGCGGCCTGCGCAAGACCTTCGGCTCCACGGTCGCCCTCGACGACCTCTCGCTGCGCGTCGAACAGGGCCAGGTGCACGGCTTTCTCGGACCCAACGGCTCGGGCAAGTCCACGACCCTGCGCGTCCTGCTGGGGCTCCTTCGCAAGGACGCGGGCGAGGTCACGATGCTGGGCGGGGACCCCTGGGCGCAGGCGGCGGAACTGCACCGACGGCTGGCGTACGTCCCGGGCGACGTGAGCCTGTGGCCGAACCTCACCGGGGGGGAGGCCATCGATCTCATCGGCCGCGCCCGGGGCGGCCTCGATTCCGGCCGCCGGGCGGAGCTGGTCGAGCGCTTCGATCTCGACGTCCGCAAGAAGGGTCGGTCCTACAGCAAGGGAAACCGCCAGAAGGTCTCGCTGGTCGCCGCCCTTGCGGCCGACGCCGAGCTGCTCCTGCTCGACGAGCCGACCTCGGGTCTCGACCCGCTCATGGAGCGCGTTTTCACGGAGTGCGTACGCGAGGAGCGCGACCGCGGCCGCACCATCCTGCTGAGCAGCCACATCCTCTCCGAGGTCGAGGCGCTCTGCGACCGGGTCAGCATCGTCAAGGCCGGCCGCATCGTGGAGTCCGGCACCCTGGCCGACCTGCGCCACCTGTCCCGCACCCAGGTCAGTGCCGAGACGGCCACCCCCGTCGACGTGACGAGCCTGCCCGGCGTCTACGACGTGGTGCTGGACGGCTCGCGGCTGTCCTGCCAGGTCGAGCCGGCCGCGTTGCCGGCCCTGCTGAGCCGGCTGGCCGACGGCGGCGTACGGTCTCTGACCAGCTCGCCCCCCACCCTCGAGGAACTGTTCCTGCGGCACTACGGCGACGACTCGGCGACCCGCAACTGGCCGGCGGGTGCGGCATGAGCGGCTTCGGTGTCTGCCTGCGCGCGGCGGCGCGCGGCAGCCGGTGGTTCTACCTGATCTGGATCCTCGTGCTGACCAGCATGTTCCCGACGACGGCGAGCCAATACCGCAGCATCGTGTCCGACGACCCTGCCGGCCGCGTCGCCGCCGAGGCGCTCGCCGCGAACCCGACCATGCGCGCCCTGCTCGGGCCACCGTTCGACCTGATGAACACCGGCAGCTTCGTCATGTTCCGGGTCGGCACCTTCGTGCTCGCCATGGCCGCCATCATGGCCGTGCTCGGCGTGATCCGCGGCACGCGCGGCGAGGAGGAGGACGGCCGGCTCGAACTGCTCCGGTCCGGTCAGATCGGGCGGCACGCGCCGCTGGCCGCCGCCATCACGCTGGGCCTGATCGCGGCGAGCGCGTACGGCGTCCTGTCCGCCGCCGCCCTGGCCGGCTATGCCCCGGGGCCCGGCGGCTTGACCTTCGGCCTCGGGATGGCGCTCGGCACCGCCGTGTGGGTGGGGGTCGGCGCGGTGGCCGCGCAGCTGTCGAGTTCGGCTCGGACGGCTCGGCAGTACGGGCTCAGCGCCCTGGGCGCGGCGTTCCTCGTGCGGGCGCTCGCGGACGGTTCGCCCGTCGACAGCCCGCTCCGATCGCTCCAGTGGATCTCGCCCGTCGAATGGCCGGCGTTGGCGAGGCCGTACGCCGGGGACCGACTCCCGGTCCTGCTCCTGCCCGCGCTCCTCACCGTCGCCCTGCTGGCCCTGGCCGTCGCCCTGGAGTCGCGCCGCGACCTCGGCGCCGGGCTGCGGCCGGCCGCTCCGGGCCCGGCGCACGCGACGCCCGCGCTGTCCTCCGCGGCCGGACTCGCCTGGCGGCTGCAGCGCGGCAGCATCGGCGTCTGGGTCGTCGGCCTCCTGGTCTTCGGTGCCGTGGTCGGCATGCTGAGCAGCACGTTCGACACCGCCCTGAAGGACGACGCGGCCGTCGCCGAGCGGATCCGCGCGATGGGCCGCGGGATCGCCGACCTCAAGTCGGCCTTCTACGTCGCCATGCTCGGGATCATCGTCACGCTCGTCGTCGCGTTCGCGCTGCAGTGCCTGGGGCGGTTGCGGCGCGAAGAGCTCGACGGGCACGCCGAGGTCATGCTGGCCACGGCGACCCGACGTACGGCGTTCGCCTGGTCCCACCTCGGGCTCGCGCTCGGCGTACCCAGCCTCGTCATGGCGGCGTGTGCCGCGTTGTGCGCGCTGCCCCAGGGGGTGGCGGAGGACGTTTCGATCGTGGGCCGGGTGGTCGGAGGTGGCCTCGCCCTCCTGCCCGGCGTGTGGCTCGTGGTCGGGCTCGCCATGACCGTCGTGGGCTGGGTGCCCCGCCTGGCCGTCCTGCCGTGGCTGGTCGTGGCGTGGTCGATGCTGGTCAACTGGCTGGGCGGCATCCTCAAACTGCCGGAGGCGGCCCTGAACGCCACCCCGTTCGCCCAGCTGCCCAAGATCCCGGGCGAACCCATGGCGTGGCCGCCGGTGCTCATCGAGTCGCTGGTGGCCGTGCTGCTCGTGGCGCTGGGCCTGGTCGGCTACCGGCGGCGCGACATCGCGGGCCGCTAGGGGTCTCCCGGGCCGGATCGAATGCTCCCGCGCCGATCGGACAGCTCGCACTCAGTCGGCTGAGGCAGGATGGTGCGCGGGCAACCGGTCCGAACGGAGGCGCAGCGGGTGTTCGACATCAACGGTTGGGAGTTCGTGATCATCGCGGTGATCGCTGTGCTGCTGATCGGCCCGGAACGCTTGCCGCAGTACGCGGCCAAGCTGCGGTCCTGGATCCGCGAGCTGCGCTCCCTGGCCGAGGGTGCCAAGGAACAGCTCCGCGAGCAGATGGGCCCCGAGTTCGACGAGGTCGACTGGAAGGCCTACGACCCGCGGCAGTACGACCCGCGTCGGATCGTGCGCGAGGCGCTCCTGGAGGACCCGAAGCCGGCCGGCGCCGGTTCGGAGGCGATGGCAGGCTCGGCCGGGCTGGCGGGGATGGGGGGCGCGGCCACGGCCGCTGCCACGGGTGCTGGCTCGACGGCGCAGGACTTCGCACCGCCGCCCCCCGCCGTCTACGATCCGGGTCGCCCCACGCCGTACGACGACGACGCCACGTAGCCCGAGCGAGCGTGCGCGGCGTGGCTTCCTCGGCGACCGTACGCCGGGCGCGGCGGCGCACCTCCCGGGGCTCCGATCGGAGCGGCGTGGGCGTCCTGAGACGTTGGGGCTCCGATGGGAGTCGTCGCGCCGGGGGCGCAGGACGCCTCAGGTGAAGCTCAGCCCCAGGCGCTTGCCCGCGAGGCCCTGGGAACGGGACGCGAGCTGCCGCGCGATGCCGCGCAGCGCGGTCCCGGCGGGGGAGTCGGGCGCGTGCACGGCGACCGGTCGGCCGCCGTCGCTGCCCTCGCGCAAGGCGGTGTCGAGCGGGATCTGACCGAGCAACGGCACCTGCGCGCCGGTGATCCGCGTCAGCGAGTCGGCCACGGCCTGGCCGCCGCCCGTGCCGAAGATCTCCTGCCGGCTGCCGTCGGGCAGCTCCAGCCAGGACATGTTCTCGATGACCCCCACCAGCCGCTGGTGCGTCTGCACGGAGATCGAACCCGCGCGCTCGGCAACCTCGGCCGCGGCCTGCTGCGGGGTCGTGACCACGATGATCTCGGACCCCGGGATGAGCTGCGCGACCGAGATCGCCACGTCGCCGGTGCCTGGCGGGAGGTCGAGCAGGAGGACGTCGAGGTCGCCGAAGTAGACGTCGGAGAGGAACTGCTGCAGCGCCCGGTGCAGCATCGGCCCGCGCCAGACGACGGGGGTGTTGTTGGGGACGAACATGCCGACCGAGATCACCTTGACGCCGTGCGCCTCGGGCGGCATGAGGAGGTCGTCGACCTGCGTGGGCTGCCGTTCGACGCCCAGCATCCGCGGGATCGAGAAGCCGTAGACGTCCGCGTCGACGACGCCGACCTTGAGGCCCTCGGCGGCCAGAGCGGCGGCGAGGTTGGCCGTGATCGAGGACTTGCCGACGCCGCCCTTGCCGGAGGCGATCGCGTAGACCCGCGTCAGCGACTCCGGCTTCGCGAACGGGATCTCCCGCTCGGCCACGCCGCCGCGGATCGTCTCGCGCAGGTGCGCCCGCTGTTCGTCCGTCATCACGCCGAGCTGTACGTCGACCGAGGTCACCCCCTCGACGTCCATCAGGGCGGCGGTGACGTCCCGGGTGATCTTCTCCCGGAGCGGGCATCCCGCCACGGTGAGCAGGATGTGGGTGCGGACCCGACCGGACTCGTCCGCCTCGACCTCCTGGACCATGCCCAGGTCGGTGATCGGCCGGTGGATCTCGGGGTCCTCGACGGTCGCGAGGGCGGCGAGCAGTGCGTCACGGGTCGGAGCAGCCATGCGGCACACTCTAACGGTCGTCTCAGATGGGGCCGCCGTCGCCCGGTGGACTGGTCCCGCGGGCGCTCGACCTACGTGGTGCTGCGACGAACCCGCGGACGACGCAGCGTTGGGCTACGACGGACCCGACCCCGGCGCGTCACCCTCGCGGCGCTCCCCGGCGAGCCGCGCCCGCGCCTCGGCGGCGATGGGGTCCGGCTCGCTCGGCTTGGGCCCCTTCGTCTCGCCGCGCTTGCCCTTGCCCGACTTGGTCTTCTTGGGCGCGGCGCGCTGCTCCTCGGCGGGGCGGCCGCAGTGCGGGCAGTCGCGGTGGTGTTGCTGGTTGAGCTCCTCGACGAGGTCCCGCAGCTCGGACCGCAGGAAATCGCGAGTCGCCATGTCGCGCAGGGCGATCCGCAACGAAGCGACCTCGCGCGTGAGGTATTCGGTGTCGGCGAGATTGCGCTCGTCGCGGGCCCGGTCCTGCTCCAGGGCCACGCGGTCGCGGTCGTCCTGCCGGTTCTGCGCCAGCAGGATGAGCGGCGCGGCATAGGAGGCCTGCAGCGACAGGATGAGCGTGAGCATGGTGTAGTTCAGCTCGCGCGGATCGAACTGTACGGCGGGAGGCATCAGCGTATTCCACGCCAGCCACGCAGCGACGAAGACCGACATGTAGATGAGGAACTGGGCTGTCCCCATCCACCGGGCGAACTTCTCGGCGATGACCCCGAACTCCTCGGGGTCGAGCCTCGGCAGCCGGACGCCCCGCCGGCCGGCCTCGCGCGGCTGGTCCAGGCGAGCGTCCCGGGCCTCCCTCGTCCGTTGGTTATCCCGCATCGGTCACCTCGTGCCGGTCCTCGCGCCAGTCGTCCGGGAGCAGGTGGTCGAGGAGGTCGTCGACGCTGACCGCCCCGAGCAGGTGTCCCTCGTCGTCGACAACCGGCACGGAGACGTTGTTGTACGTCGCCATCTCCCGCGTGATCGTGCCGATGGAGGCGTCCGGCCGCACCGGGTCGACGCTCTTGTCGAGGATCGAGCCGACGGCCGCGTGCGGGGGCTCCCGCAGGAGCCGCTGGATGTGGACCATGCCCAGATAGCGACCCGTGGGGGTCTCCAACGGGGCCCGGCAGACGAAGACCGTGGCGGCGATGGCGGGCGAGATCTCCGCCCTGCGAACCACAGCAAGCGCCTCGGCGATCGTGGCCTCGGGCGGCAGGATCACCGGCTCGGTGGTCATGAGACCGCCCGCCGTGTCCTCGTCATACTCGAGCAAGCGCCGCAGGTCAGCCGCCTCGTCGGGCTCCATCAGCTCCAGATAGCGCTCCTGCGCCTCGGGGCTGAGCTCGGAGAGCAGGTCGGCGGCGTCGTCCGGTTGCATGGCCTCCAACACGTCCGCGGCCCGGTCGGATTCCAGGGTCGCGAGGATGGCCACCTGGTCGTCCTCGGGCAGCTCCTCCAGGACGTCGGCGAGCTTCTCGTCGTCGAGCGCGGTCGCCACCTGGATGCGTCGCTGCGGCTGCAGGTCATGGATGAGTTCAGCCAGATCCGCGGCCTTCAACTCGTCATAGCTCTCCAGCAGGAGGTCGGCGCCCTGCTCCTCGTCGGCGGTGAAGAGTCCGACGACGACCTCGATCGGGACCGTGGCCGTCTCGCCGCGGCGCCGCCGCAACCCCAGGCTGCGGCGCAGCCCGAACCCCTGCCGGTCCCCGTCGTCCTTGCGGACGAAGGCCTTGACCACGGCCCAGTCCCGAGTGCCCTCGCGCTCGATCGCCACGTCCTCGATCACCGCCCGATAGTCGCCCTCGGGATCCCGGACCGTGACGGAGCGGTCGAACACCTCGGCGAGGACCAGCGTCTCGTTCGGGCGCTGCTCGAAGCGGCGCATGTTCACCAGCCCCGTCGTGACGACCTGGCCACCCTCGACGCTGGTCACTCGGGTCATCGGGACGAAGACGCGACGCCGGCCGGGCACCTCGACCGCCAGTCCGATGACGCGCGGCCGATGGCGCGCGGGGCTGACCGTGACGATGACATCGCGCACTCGCCCCACCTGGTCGCCGAGCGGGTCGAACACGCTCAGGCTGGCCAGGCGGCTGACGAACACGCGGGTGGTCACGCTCTCGAGGCTACCTGCCGGGCGAGACCGCCCGAACGCGTGAAGGCCGTCACAGCCGTCCGGGCGGTTTGGTCGGATCGCCGCTGCTAGCGTCGCATTCGACCCAGCCTGCGCCGCCTGGCGAGGCTGGCGTGCCCGCCGTCGCCCAATCGTCGACCAGGAGGATGCCGCCGTGCGCAGCGCCAAGGACTTCTTCGCCCCCCTCGCCGTGGGGGCTCCCACGCCATTGCGGGAAATCCCTGCCCGCCCGAGCCGGGCCATTCACTTCTTCGACCCCAGCAACGCGAAGATGGCGGCGAAGATCCCCGACATGGTCGGCAAGGTCGACGTCCTGCTGGGCAACCTCGAGGACGCCGTCAAGGCCGAGAACAAGGAGAAGGCGCGCGCGGGCCTAGTGGCCATCGGCAAGGCCACCGACTTCGGCATGACCCAGCTGTGGACCCGGCTCAACGCGCTCGACAGCCCCTGGTTCCTCGACGACGTCACGACGCTCGTGACGGAGATCGGGGACAAGCTCGACGTCGTGATGATCCCCAAGGTGCAGGGCGCCGAGGACATCCAGTACGTCGACCGGATCCTCGCCCAGCTCGAGGCCAAGGCGAAGCTGCAGCGGCCCATCCTGGTGCACGCCATCCTCGAAACGGCGCGCGGCATGGTCAACGTCGAAGAGATCTGCGGCGCATCGCCCCGCATGCAGGGCATCTCGCTCGGCCCTGCCGACCTCGCCGCGGACCGGCGGATGAAGACCACGCGCGTCGGCGGCGGGCACCCCGGCTACCTCGTGCGAGCGGACGCGGCCAAGACCGACGAGGGCTACGACTTCCACGGCGAGCGCACCATCTTCCAGCAAGACCTGTGGCACTACACGATCGCCCGCATGGTCGACGCCTGCGCCATGCACGGCATCTACGCCTACTACGGCCCGTTCGGTGACATCTCCGACGTCGTGGCCTGCGAGGACCAGTTCCGCAACGCCTTCCTCCTCGGCTGCGTCGGCACCTGGACGCTGCACCCTAAGCAGATCGAGATCGCCAAGAAGGTCTTCAGCCCCGACCCCAAGGAGCTCGTGCACGCCTACGAGGTCGTCGAGGCCATGGGCGACGGCACCGGCGCCGTGATGGTCGACGGAAAGATGGAGGACGATGCCTCCTGCAAGCAGTGCCTCGTGGTCGTGAACCTCGCCGAGCAGCTGGCCGAGATCGACCCGGATCTGAAGGAGGCCTACGCGCAGGCCAAGGCGGCCGCGCAGGCCAAGGCGAAGGGAGCCTGACATGACCGAAACCAGCTTCCGGCCCCGCCGGTCGGTGCTCTACATGCCCAGTTCCAACGAGCGCGCCCTCGAGAAGGCCAAGGCCCTGCCGTGTGACGGCATCCTGCTGGATTTGGAGGACGCGGTTGCGCCGGACGCCAAGCCCCAGGCCCGGCTCAACGCGTGCGCGGCGGCGGGCTCCGGCGAGTATGGCCACCGCGAGCTCATCATCAGGGTCAACGGCATGGACACCGAGTGGCACGAGGAGGACATGAAGGCGGCGTGCGCGGCGGGTCCCGACGCGATCGCGGTGCCGAAGGTGTCGTCGGCACAGGCGGTGCTCGACCTCGTCGCGTCGATGGAGAAGTACGGCGCCCCGGCGAAGACCACGCTCTGGGCCATGGTGGAGACGCCGATCGCCATGTTCCGGGCCTACGAGATCGCCTCCGCGAGCCCGCGCCTGTCCGTGCTCGTCATGGGCACGAACGACCTGGTCAAGGAGCTGTACGCCGAGCACGTGCCCGGCCGGTCGCCCGTGCAGACCGGACTGCAGCTGTGCCTGCTGGCCGCCCGCGCCGCAGGAAAGGTCATCCTCGACGGCGTCTACAACGACGTGAAGAACGAGGAAGGCTTCGTGGCCGAGTGCCAGCAGGGCCGGGAGTGGGGGTTCGACGGCAAGACCTTGATTCACCCGGGCCAGATCGCCCCGGCCAATGCGACGTTCGCCCCCAGCGAGAAGGCGGTTGACGACGCCCGCGGCATCCTCCAGGCGTGGGAGGACGGCAAGGGCAGCGGCGTCGTGACCTACAACGGCAAGATGATCGAAAGCCTGCACGTGGAGAGCGCCAAGCGCTCCCTGGAGATGCACGACGCGATCAAGGCCCTCGAAGCCGAGGCCTAAGCAGCGGGTCGGGTGCGGCCCGGCGCGTGTGGGGGCCGCGCCCGCGGACGCGGCCCCCACACGCGGAGCTGCTGGCTGACGTCGCCCGCCGACGGGGCGCCGTCAGTCCATCCGCGAACCGAGTTTCACGGTGACCTGGGTGTGGGCGACCTGCTGGTCGACGATGTGCCCGCGGATCTCCACCACCTCGAACCAGTCGAGATGGGCCGTGTCGCGCGCTGCGGCGGAGACGGCGTTGCGGATGGCGTCGTCGACGCCCTGCTTGGACGTGCCCACGATCTCGGTGATCCGGTAGGAGCGGTCGGTCATGCTGTCGTCCCTCTCTTCGCCTGGCCCCGGTCCGATTGGGCGGGGTGGTGCCTCACTGCGGGCCCATTCCACCACCGAAACCGGTCCCGCGGCAGGCCTCGTCACGCCCGTTGTGGATCCCCGCTGACTCGTCGGGGCCAGCGCGCGACCTGGGCCGAACCACCCGACGCGGGCGGCTCATGACCGGCCGCACCATGCCGACCAGTGGTTAGGGTGCGGCGGATAGATGAGTCCCGACGGAGGTGCCGGTGAGTGGCTGACGCAGCGTTCGCCGACGCCTTGCGATCGGCACTGGCCGCCCGCGGGCTGGCTCTGGAGCGCGTCGCCGCACACCTGCAGGCGCGTGGCCATCCGGTGAGCATCGCGACCTTGAGCTATTGGCAGAGTGGGCGCAGCATTCCGGCGCGGGCTCAGTCGCTGCGCGCCCTGGGCGCCCTGGAGACCATCCTGCAGGTGCCGCGCGGCCAGCTGGCGCAGCTGGTGCCCGCCCCCGCCGCCGACTTCGCCGCCGACAACGCCCGGCCGGCCTGCGCGGACATCATGCGGCAGCGCGCCGCGATCGATGATGTCCAACACTGGCTCGGACGCGACGTGGACGCAGGCATCGAGCGACTGGTGAACCACACCCGTGCCCTGGCCGACCACAGCGGCGATGCCCCGAGCGTGCTGTGCCGGGAGGTGCTTCGCGCGGAGGAGGACGGGCTGGACGGTTATCTGGTCTCGGCGGGACACCCCCTGCGGGGGATCGACGTCGTCATCACCCCGATCCTGGGGTGTGCGATTCGCACGACCGTGGCCGACAAGGCGGACTCCATGTGCGTCGCCGACCTCGCGCTGCCGCGCCTCCGCCGCGGGGCTGTGCACCTGCTCGAATACGAGATCGGCTTCCACGGGCTCCCGGTACTGGCGCAGGACTACGGTCAGGCGCTGCTGTGGTTCGTGACCGGGGTGCGGGAGCTCTATCTGCAGGTGGTCTTCCAGCCGGACGCGGCGCCGCCGGAGGTGACGCTCATCGAGGGCATCGCCCCGAACGAGACCACCACGACCCACCCCCTGCGTCGCGCGTCGGTGAGCGTCGCGCGCAGCTACTCGGGGCCCTGCAAGGTGGGTTTTCGGTGGGCCACCAGCGAGCTGGGACCGGTGTCCTCGCGTCGGTCGCAGAGTGTTCGGTTTCACCCGGCCTAACGTGCCGAGTGCCCTGCTCGGCGGGGCATACTCGCCCCCAGGCAGGGAGCCGAGCCAGCCGTGGCGCGGGGATCCCCCCACCGCACGACGTACGGCTTTCGTAGCACTAACCGATCACGAGACGAGGGTGATATGTCCCGACTGCAGCGCACCGAAGGCCTCAACGAGGAGCAGGCCGAACTCATCAAGTTGGTTCGGGAGTTCGTGGAGGAACAGATCATCCCCGTCGCGACGGAGCTGGAGCACAAGGACGAATACCCGACCGAGATCGTCGAGGCGATGAAGGAGATGGGGATCTTCGGCCTGATGATCCCCGAGGAGTACGGCGGCCTCGGCGAGTCCCTGCTCACCTACGCGCTCACGGTCGAGGAGATCGCGCGCGGCTGGATGAGCGTGTCCGGCATCATCAACACCCACTTCATCGTCGCGTACATGCTCCTGCAGCACGGCACCGACGAGCAGAAGCAGAAGTACCTGCCGAAGATGGCGGCCGGCGAGATCCGCGGCTCCTTCTCGATGTCGGAGCCCGGCTGTGGTTCGGACGTCTCGGCCATCAAGTCCAAGGCCGTCAAGGACGGCGACGGGTGGCTAGTCAACGCCCAGAAGATGTGGCTGACCAACGGTGGCTCCTCGAACCTCACCGCGGTCCTGGTCAAGACCGACACCGGGGACCCGAGCGTCTACAAGAACATGTCGACCTTCCTCATCGACAAGGAGCCCGGCTTCGGCACGCAGGAGAACGGGATCACGGTCCCCGGCAAGATCGAGAAGATGGGC
The DNA here is from genome assembly GCA_016699675.1 of Austwickia sp. NCBI lineage: Bacteria > Bacillati > Actinomycetota > Actinomycetes > Micrococcales > Dermatophilaceae > Austwickia > Austwickia sp. Next base: position 3,031,476 of record CP064985.1, read on the forward strand.
TACAAGGGCGTCGACACGACCGAGCTGGTCCTGGAGAACCACAAGACGACCGACGCCCAGATCCTCGGTGGCGTGCCCGGCAAGGGCTTCTACCAGATGATGGACGGCGTCGAGGTCGGCCGCGTGAACGTCGCCGCGCGGGCCTGTGGCGTGTCCCGCCGCGCGTTCGAGCTCGGCGTCGCCTACGCCCAGCAGCGCGAGACGTTCGGCAAGAAGCTCGTCGACCACCAGGCGATCCTGTTCCGTCTCGCCGACATGGCGACCAAGGTAGAGGCCGCGCACCAGATGATGGTGATGGCCGCCAAGCTCAAGGACTCCGGCAAGCGCAACGACGTCGAGGCCGGCATGGCCAAATACCTCGCGGCGGAATACTGCGCGGACTGCGTCGAGCAGAGCTTCCGGATCCACGGCGGCTACGGCTACAGCAAGGAATACGAGATCGAGCGGCTCTACCGCGAGGCCCCGATGCTGCTCATCGGTGAGGGCACTGCCGAGATTCAGAAGATGATCATCGGCCGCAGCCTGCTGAAGGACTACAAGCTGCGCTGATCGAGCGACGCCGACCCGCGGACCGGGCGGCAGAACGGCGAAGGGGGCGGGTGCACAGCCGCCCCTTCGCCGTCCCCCGGGTCGGCCTCGCAGCCGGCCGACCCCGACCAGGACCCGGGCTCGGCAGCCCGGCGCTGATCGCCCCTTGCCGGGATGAATGGGCTACTGGCACTATCGGGCTGGCGTTCAGGACGGACGTATCTCGACGGGGTCTGGGGGTGGCCTCCATCGAGACCAACGCGTCCCGTCGACCGTCTCGCCCTTGCCCACACCACTGCTCGTGGAGGAGCCATGCCCCCCCGCAAGATCATCCGTCGTGCCCCCGGCGGCCATTACGGGCTCATCGCAATTGAGGGTGTAGTCGTGGCCTGAATCCGCCGGTTTCCAGCAGGGATCTGGCGATGTAGTTGGTGAGGTTGCGGAACCCGAGGGCGGAGCCGCGGAGGTGTTCCAGGCGGCCGTTGAATCTCCTATGTTTGTCAAGCAGCCGCCTGGTCGAGCTGGGCGGTGGCGTTAACCCGGATGTTGCATGGGGGCTTGCTGGTGGGGGCCGGGCCGTCGTTGACGCCTCGGTGGGGCTGATTCTGGCCGGTGGGTATGACAATGTCCCGGGGCGGCGCTTCCGGTGGGCGTCGTCTTCCACGGACGAGGGCTGTGTTGCGGGTTGTCGGGGCGGGGTGGTGGCGTTGCTCAGGGCGGGGCCAGGATCGCGAGGCGGTCCCATCCGGTGGTGAAGAGTCCCGCCCAGGGCGCCGTGACCTTGACGTGGAGCAGGCGTTGCCTACCGGTGTGGGCCAGGGTGGCTGCGATGGTGAAGAGCCGCAGCCGTAGCGTCTTGGGTTCCCAGCGGCGGGCCTGGTGCTCGGGGTAGGCCAGCATGCCCATCCACGCGATCAGGTCGTTCGCGAGTTGCACGATCAGGAGCCAGATTCGGTTCTGGGCGAAGCCCTGCAGGGGCAGGTTGGTCAGGCCGGTGTCTTTGGCGATGCGGATCCGGTCTTCGCAGCGGGCCCGGCGCCGGTGGCGTAGTTCCAGGTCGGCCAGTTGCCCACGGGTCGTGTTGGTGACGAAAGCGGTCAGCCGGTACCCCTCGACGTCGGTGAAGCGGAGTTGGGCGCCGGGGTGGGGTCGTTCGCGTCGGACGATGACCCGCATCCCGGCCGGGTACCCCGTGAGGAGACCCTTAGCCGCGAGGAGGTCGGTGAGCTCGACGACGGCCGCGCCGTCCCGGACGTCGCCGTCGGCGTCGAGGGCGACCTGCCAGGCGGTCTCGGGGATCAGCGCGTACAGCTGGGGCGTGCTGGTGGGCAGGGTGTACCCGATGGAGTACGACAGGCCGCGCCGGTCCAGGAAGGTCAGGAACTCCCGGGTGCCACCGGCGCCGTCGGTGCGGATCAAGACTTTCTTGCCGGGCCGGGAGGGGTTGATCCCGGGCACCGCCGCCAGCGCCGTCTTGGTCACGGCGATGTGGTCAGCGGCCGTGTTCGACCCAGCGTTCCCCGCTCGCAGCAGCATGCCGAGCGGTTCGCCGGTGCCCGTCTTGCCGTGGTCGAGGAAGGCGCACAGCGGGTGGAAGCCGTAGCCATGTTTGAACGTGGCGGCGGCGTTCTCCTTCTCGGAGTGGGCCGTGATCAGCGTCGCGTCAAGGTCGATGACCAGCGGATCGGTTGCTGAGGCTGCGTGGTTCGGGGCATGGGTTCCGGCCCGATGCCACACGTGGGCGCGGGCCGCGGTTCGGGGCCGCGCCACGGCCTTCTCCACGGCGGTGACCTGCGAGGTCAGGGACGCGATCGTCCGGCTAATCGTCGCATCGGAAGCGACCGGCCCGTACAGGGCGGGCTCGACTCGTAACAACGTCACGTCGCGGCAGGCGTCCCCACCCAGGGCCAGCGTGATCGCCAGATCGAGCAGCACCTTGGCCGGGTCATGCCGGGCCAGCGACTTACGCCACGGCGTCAGCGCCGCACTCAACGTCGCGGCCAGCCCCGACACTGTCGCAGTCTGGGCCAGCAGCGCCCCACCGGCCTGGGCAACCGCCGGAACGGTGGCCGCGTCGACCTTGATTCTGGGGTAGATCCGGGTAGTGTGCTTCACCTGAAAGGTGCTCCCTTCGACCCGGCAATATCGACCTCAGCAATCGATATTCTCCCAGGTCAAGAGCACCTTTCAGCGTTTACCGGCCACACTAACCATGAAATCTCCGGGTTAAGGCGGCGGTAGATCTCGCGGGCGAGGTAGCGCTTGAGGCTTCGGCGGATCTCTCGGAGGGTGCGTCCTTCGGCGCTTCGGCGTTCGACGTAGGCGCGGGTGCGGGGGTCCATGCGCATGCGGGTGACGACGGCCATGTGCAGCGCGCGGTTCAGGCGCCGGTCGCCGCCGCGGTTGATGCGGTGGCGGACCGTGTTGCCGGAGGAGGCCGGGATCGGGTTCACGCCGGCGAGGCTGGCGAAGGCGGACTCTGATCGGATGCGTCCCAGGTGGGACCACGCGGTGAGGGCGACGGGCTGCGGTGATGGGGCCGATGCCAGGCTGTTCGAGCAGGACGCTGGCGGGGCTCTGGTGAAGGAGGTCGCTGATCCGCTTGGTGATGTCCTTGAGCTCGTCATCGAGCGCGGCGACGCGCTTAGCCAGCCGGGCGGCTTCCCAGCGGGCAGTGGAGACTGCCAGGGGCTCCTCTCGCGTGCGCCAGCCGGCGACCGTGGTGATCTGGGCGCCGGTCAGCGGGCGTCGGGCGTCGATCCCGAGGTCGGCCACGCGTAAGAGCGCGGTCAGAGCGTTGATCGTGGCGGTGCGCTCGGTGCTCATGTGGTCTCGGGCGGCGAGCAGGACGCGGACAGCCGCCCGGACCCCGTCGTCGGCCCGCGGGTGGCGCAGCGCTGTGACCTGCAACGGGAGGGCTGCTGCGGCGATGCGGCGGGCGTCCAGCGGGTCGGATTTGCCGATGCCACGGTCGGCGCGCGCGTTCATCCGTGGCGCTTCGACGACCTCGTAGCCGGCGTCGGCCACGACGCGGGCCAGCCGCGCCCCGTAAGTGCCGGTGCCCTCGATGACCCACAGGACCGCCACGTCGCCGCCGGTGCGGCGCGCGACAAACGCGACAGCCCGTGCAAGCCCGGCCGTCGTGGCCGGGAACTGGCCCTCGTCGAGCAGCTCGCCCTGCGGGCAGACCAGGATCGAGTGGGCGTGGTTGCGGGCGTGGGTGTCCACGCCGATGACGAACGGATGTGAATGCGCGACGATGGCCATGGCGATCGTTGTTCCTTCCTCGAGACGGGGCGTGGTCACGGTCGCCGAGCGGCCGGTACCGGTCCGGGAAGAAGTCACATCGGGGCAAATCTGTGATGAGCCACGGCTCGCGGGCCGGGCAATCTCCTGATGAGGTCACGGAGGTGGGCCGGACGGTGCGAGCAATGATCAGAACCTGTGGATGGCGCTCGGCGAGGTGACGTGAGGTGGACGTACCTCCCGAGCAAGATCGAAGTCCATGCTCAAGTTCGGATCGGGGTCGGCGTTGGCGCGCCGGCTCGGGAAGGTACATCCATGCTCAAGGTAGTTCACGACGCTTCGGCGTCCAACGAGTCGGCCGGTGGTTCGCTGTTGGATGAGATCGTCCGTGACGGCGCTCGGCAGATGCTTGCGGCAGCGTTGCAGGCCGAGGTCGCTGTCTACATCGAGGCGTTCGCCGACGAGGTCGACGAGGCGGGTCGGCGGCTGGTGGTGCGCAACGGTCATCACGGGTCGCGGGAGGTGACCACGGCGGCGGGCGCGATCCCGGTGCGTGCACCGCGGGTCAACGACAAGCGCGTCGACCCGATCACCGGGCAGCGGCAGCGGTTCGCCTCGGCGATCCTGCCGGCCTGGGCGAGGAAGTCGCCGAAGGTTGCCGAGGTGTTGCCGCTGCTGTACCTGCACGGCCTGTCCAGCGGCGACTTCGGCCCGGCGCTGACCCAGTTCCTCGGCTCCGGTGCGGGCCTGTCGGCGGCCACGATCACCCGGCTGACGAAGGACTGGCAAGACGAGGCGGCCGCGTTCAACAAGCGCTCGTTGGCCGAGACCGACTACGTGTACGTGTGGGTCGACGGGATCCACCTCAAGGTCCGTCTCGAGCAGGACAAGGTGTGCCTGCTGGTGATGATCGGCGTGCGTGCCGACGGTTCGAAGGAACTGATCGCGCTCGACGACGGGCACCGGGAGTCGACCGAGTCCTGGCTCGACCTGCTCCGGTGCTGCAAGCGACGTGGCATGCGGGCACCGGTGCTCGCGGTCGGCGACGGTGCACTCGGGTTCTGGGCCGCGGTCCGGCAGGTGTTCCCCGAGGCTCGTGAGCAGCGCTGCTGGTTCCACAAGATCGCCAACGTCCTCAACGTGCTGCCGAAGTCGGCCCAGCCCGGCGCGAAGGCCGCGCTGGCGGAGATCTGGAAACGCCGAGGACAAGGACCACGCGAAGGCCGCGGCGAAGGCGTTCGTAGCCGACTACGGTGCGAAGTGGCCCAAGGCGGCCGCGAAGATCACCGAGGACCTCGACGTGCTCTTGGCGTTCTACGACTACCCGGCCGAGCACTGGATCCACCTGCGCACGACCAACCCGATCGAGTCGACCTTCGCCACCGTCCGGCTTCGTCAGCGGGTCACCAAGGGACCCGGCTCCCGGGCTGCCGGGGTGGCCATGGCGTTCAAGCTCATCGAGTCCGCGCAAGCACGCTGGCGCGCGGTCAATGCACCGCACCTGGTCGCGTTGGTCCGCGCGGGTGCGACCTTCAAGAACGGCCAACTCGTCGAACGCGACGACGACGAGACGGGAGCGGCCGCGTGAGCTCGGCACCGATCGGGACCATCCACCACGTCGAGCTATGGGTCCCCGACATCGACCGCGCCGCCGCGCAGTGGGGATGGCTGCTCACCGAGCTGGGCTACCAGCCGTTTCAGGAATGGACCGGTGGATGCAGTTGGCGCCTGGCGGACACCTACATCGTGATCGAACAGTCGCCCGACATGCTCGCCGAACCTCACGACAGGAAACGCCCCGGGCTCAACCACCTAGCCTTCCACGCCGGCGATCAGGCCCAGGTCGACGCCCTCACCGCCGCTGCCGCCGAGAACGGTTGGGCACTCATGTTCGCCGACAAACACCCCCACGCCGGCGGCCCGCAGACCTACGCCGCCTACCTATCGAACACCGACGGCCACGAAGTCGAGCTCACCGCGAGCAACCCCGTAAAACTCACCCATCCACAGGTCTTGACGATTCCTCCGACGCCGCGCTCGCGCTGTGGCCCGCCCGACAGACCCATTGACCCGTAAAGGATTCCCCGATGACTCTTCAGCTCAGCGAAATCCCCGACGCCGTTTCCGAGGAGCCGGTGCGCGAGCGGACCAAGGCTCTCACCGAGCTCGGCTCCCTGGCCAAGCGCCGCACCGTGCTGCGCGCGATGGCGCTGGCCGGGGCCACGATCGGCGCCACCGCGCTGGGGTGGTCCCCTCTCGGTCGCGCCGGGCAGGCCCGGGCCGAGACGTCCCCCACCGGGTTGACCGGCTGGGACGCCCTGGACTGTAAGGACGCCTATCCGAACGGCTACGCCGAGGAGCGCGACAACGTGGGGGTCTATACCGCGGAGCCTGGTGCGTGCTTCGGCGGCTATTACATCGGGTCCACGATGTGCGACAGCACCGGCTGGCACAAGGCCGTCAGCGAGCGGATCAGCTGGTCCCAGACGCGGTCCTACCGGCCGATCTCCACGGCCTGCGGGGCCACGACCACGAAGAACGCGTGGCGTTGGACGGTCAACGGGGTCACCTAGCGGTGCTCCGACGGCGTCATGTCGGTCAAGTACTACGGCATGACCTGGTACAGCTACCTGACTATCTGCCGGGCCAAGGTCTGACATGACGACCGCCCCGCCGCAGCCACCTGCGTGGCATCCCCTCGCCGGCGCCCTGCTCGTGGCGTTTTCGGCGGTTCCGGCGTTGGGGGCTCTCGTTGCGGCGGGCCTGGGGCGGGCCGGGGCAGGGCCGGCGATCGCGCTCACGGCGTATCTGGCCATGGGCGCCATCGCCGGCTTCTCCGTGTCTGGATCCACTTGAAGTCGGAACTCAGCCTTCGTGCTGAACTCGCCCGTGTGGCGAGGCTGGCCGCAGTACGCCTTCGGGGTGGGGCTCGTCGTGGGAGGTCTGCTCTCGGCGGCGGTCCTGGTGACCGTGGGTTCCTTGGTGCGACTTGTGGCGCCACCCGCGTTCTGGGCGGCGATGATCGCGGTGTGGTTTGCGGTGGTCGCGCTTCGGGAGGTCGGGGCGTTGTCCTTCGGGTTGCCCCAGAACGCCCGGCTGGTCCCGGAGTCCGTGCTTCGGCACGGCCGATTCTGGGGCCCGTTCGAGTTCGGGCTGGAGATGGGTACCGGGGTGCGGACGTATGTCACCTCCGGGCTTGCGTACGTCGTGGTGCCCGTGCTGGCGCTCTTGGCGGGGTGGGCACCGGCGCTGCTGGCCGGCGTGGGCTTCGGTCTCGGCCGGACCGTGATGACGGTCTCGGCGCTGCGCTACGGAAGGGACGCCGAATGGGACCGAGCGTTTGATCGCCACGCGCGCCCGATCCACGGGATTCTCCTAAGCGCGTTCGCGGCGGCGCTAGCCGTGGCGTTGGTGGCGGCCCTTTGAGCGCCGGGCGGCCTCGCCGTCCCGGGCCTGATCTGTGAGGACGGTCGGCAGCAGGGCAGCGATCGCCGCGAGCAGCCCGGCGGCAGCCAGCAGGATGAGGCGGTCCGGCGCGGGCATGTCGATCGCGGTCGCCCCGGCGGCCGGGGGCCAGTTCATCGCGCTGCCTGCCGAGCAGGCGGCGAACAGCGCCGCCCGCCCGATAGCCGGGACCCCCGCCGGCGTGTCCCCGCCGAGGCAGCCACATGGGGCCCCGGGGCGACGACGGACCAGGACCAGCAGGTAGGCGGCGAAGCCCGCGTACAGCGCGGTCGGCACCGCGCAGCTCTCGCGGAAGCCGGGGGCGCCGCCGACCCAGAGCGCCAGCACGACGACGCCGACCGCCAGCTGCGCCGGTCCGAGGGCGGCGCCGACGACCCGGCGCCCGCGGGGCCCGAGCAACCTCTGGCGCGCCAGCGTGGCCGCCAGCCGGGGTCGGTCCAGGCTGTCCAGCGCACCGGCCACGAGGAGCAAAACGGCGCCCGCGAGCGTCCCGATGGTCACGGCGTCCGCCCACCTGAGCACCACAGACCCAGACTAGGAGAACTGCTCGGACGGCTGGCTGGCTCCGGCCGCCCAGCATGGGCCGGAAGGCCTCGAGGCCCGGGCTGGGCGGCTCGCGGGAAAGCGCCACCTGGGACCGGCGGTGCGTTGCGCAAACCGACGCATGGTGAGACGGTGGCGAAGGATTGGCTGTTGCCGCCGCGGCAGGGTGGTTAAGCGGTCTGTGGGCGGTCATGGACGAGCCGGCGGCCGCCCGGCTGCCTCGTGCGGGCGGGTCATTCACCTGCGAATACGTCTGTTAACGGTCGTCCGCGCGACCTTTGTCGACGGGATCGTGGGGGCATTCGCCGGTTCCCAGATCCATCCGACGCAGCGCGCCGGGACAGACATCGTGCCTGCTAGGCGGGTCGAACAATCGACGAACGGTCGCGTCGGGACTTGATCGGCGTTTTCGTAACTGTCACTATCAGGATGAACGTTCTGGACGGTCGGCTTTACCAAGACCCGGTCAGATCGTCGGCTTTTCTGTCTCGTTCTCGCGGAGCGTGGCGACGGCTTGTGCCGCTCCAGTTCGCGGACGTGACCGGGTCGGACTGCTGGTTGCGGCCAGCTTCGCCTGACCCCCTTGAGCCCGCGTCATGCGCGGGTCGTGGTCGGCCGGTCAACGGCGCCCTGCCGACCACGATCCGGCGTCTTGACGTCGCCGTGAAGCGCATCCCCCCGGCGCCCAACACGCCGTCCCATGCGCTCGCCCCCCGTCTCCCCGCCAGCCAGGAGGACCCGCTCACTGTGCTCGGATACGGTGCTTTCGCCCGAGTCGGCCGACGTGATCTGCGATTCGCGCGGGTCGTTCGAGTGCTGCCGGGCACAGCCCCCCGCGAGCGCGCCGAGCCGGAGCGCGCGTCCGGGGCGACGGGCACCAACACCGCGACGCCGGAGCGCGCGCGCCGGAATGTCTGTCCGGGGCGGATCGTTTGAGCGGGTAGCCACCCGTACGACGAGCGCCGTCAGGAAGTGAACCCGATGACCCAGCCCGCCGGTCAGCCGCGCATCCCCTTGAGTCGCCTGCAGTTGCCGCACCCCATGAGCCTGCACGTGTTCGAGGAGTACGAGCAGGCGCAACGCGCGGTGGACTACCTGTCGGATCGCGAGTTCCCCGTGCAGAACGTCATGATCGTGGGCACGGATCTCAAGCAGGTCGAGCGCGTCACCGGCCGGCTGACGTCGGGCCGGATCCTCGCGTCCGGCGCCGCCTCCGGCGCGTGGATGGGCGCCTTCTTCGGCCTATTGATGTGGGCGTTCGTGCAGGGTGGGGGCGCGGCTCAGTTCCTCACCGCGGTGATCGTCGGCGCGATCTTCGGGATGATCTGGGCGCTGATCCTCTACCGGTTCACCGGCGGCGCCCGGGACTTCACCTCCGTCATGCAGGTGGTGGCGACGCGCTACGAGGTGTTGGTCGAGGCCACCCTGATCGGGCAGGCGCGCGCGCTGCTGGAGGATCAACGGCGTGGCGTGCCCAGCGATGCCGGGCGTGAACCGCAGTCCCGGGGGGCGGCCGGTCCGGCGCCGGTGCCGCCGGGCCAGGGCTTCAGCGGCCCGTACGGAGCTGCGGGGGCCGGCAGTGCGGGCGCCGGACCGGGTGCGGCGACGCCCGGCGCTCCGCCACCCCAGGCGGGCTCGGGCGCGACCGCGCACTCGCCGTACGGCGTCGCGCCCTCCGGTCAGCCTGTCCAGCCGGGGCCTGACGGCCACGCGGTCCAGCCTGGTCCGGCGGCGCCGAAGTACCGCACCTATGGCGAGGCCCTCGACGCCGAGCGCGCGGCCCGCCAGCAGCCCGCCCCGACGGTCCCCGGGACGCGGGCCGGTTCCGGGGGCGTCTCGGGTGACGACTCCGCCGCCGAGGATGCGCACGACGCGGTGGACCCCCGCGACGGGCGCGGCTGACGCAGGCCGACGCGACGGGCGCGGCTGACGCGGCTCATCAAGCCACGGGTTGACGCGGCGGTCCGTGCCACGCTGGGACTGCCCGGCAACCTCCCGCCGGGCCATGCGCCTCTGTACGGGTGAGGAGGGGGTATGGCGGAGCCGGCGGGCTTCCGGGAGTTCGTGCAGGCGCGCACGCGCGCGCTGCTGCGCACGGCCTACCTGCTTACCGGTGACGAGGTCCTGGCACAGGACCTGTTGCAGGAGGCGCTGGCCCGGACCTGGCCGCGCTGGGATCAGATCGGCGACGGGGCGCAGGAGGCCTACGTGCGGACGGTGATGTTGCATCTTCAGGGCGCCTGGTGGCGGCGCCGGTGGCGCGGCGAGGTGCCCACCCAGACACTGCCGGAACGGCGGCGCGGCTCCGACCCGCTGGCCGGTTCCGGCGGTGCCAGCTCTGGGGATGACGCCGGACCCGGCGGAGCCAGTGGCGTCCCCGACGGTGGTCTCGACGTGGAGCTGGCGAGGGCGTTGTTGACGCTGCCGGTGGGGCAGCGGCAGGTGGTGGTCTTGCGGTACGCCGAGGACCGGTCGGTGCAGGACTGTGCCCGGCTGCTCGGCTGTTCCGACGGCACGGTGAAGAGCCAGGCCAGCAAGGGCCTCGCTGCCCTGCGCCGGATTCTCGGCGCAGGCGCAGGCGCAGACGCAGGCGCAGGCCCGGGTGCTGACCCCAGCACGGGTGATGGCGTGGGCGAGGGCGTTCGACGCGCGTCCCGGGGATCGACGGGGGAGGTGAGCGCGTGACCGACTCTCCGGAGACCGAGGGTCCACAGGGCGGGCCCGCAGACGCGGACCTGCTGGGCCGGTTGTCCGCTGCAGCGGGGCCCGAGTCGCGCGGCGCCACGACGTACGACGGGGTCGTTGCGCGGGTCGAGCAGCGCGCGGCGCGACGCCGTACCGGCTTGTCGGCCGCCGGGACCCTCGCCACACTCGCACTGGTCGGTGGGGGAGTTGTTGCGCTGGGCCGGGGCGGCGGCGCGGCGACGCAGAGCGCGGATTCGGCCGCGGGGAGCAGCGTGCGCCGCACGACCGCGACGGCGTCGGGACTGCCGCACGCGGCAACGGGGAAGGCGGCGTCGTCCGGCGCGTTGAGCCAGGCCAACACTGCCGCCACCTGCCCGTCGGCGTTGCCGGCTACCCTTCCGGCACCGGGGCCCCCGGGGGCCGATCTCGCCGGGCGACTCGTCCAACAGGCGCCGGGGGCCAGTGCTCTGATCTGCAGCTACCCCCTGGTTGGCCCCGAGGCCGCCGCGGCTCCCGGCGGATCCACCGCCGCGCTGCTGGGCCAACGGGAGGTTGCGGCGGACGGATCGTGGCTTGCTCGAGTCGCCGGTTTGCCGGCGGTGAGCGACGCGGCGCGCGCGGGCGACGGCCGGGGCTGCCCGACCACGGCAGGGCTGGGCGGGACCGGGGTGTACGTGGTCCGGCTCGACTACGCCACGGGCGGCATGTCGTGGCTGCGCGTGGTCGTCGGTCCCTGCGGTGCTGCCGTGGACAACGGCGGCACGCTCACGCGGCAGACCGACCAGGTGGTCGCCGACGTGCGTGCGGCGTACGAGGGCGGCGCGCCGCTGCGGTGATTCTCGGACCGGGGGGTCTGACCGGGTCGGACCGGGACAGCCCGGGTCAGGGGAGCAGGCCCGCCATCCACTCCTCGACGGCACTCGACGTACGGGGTAGGTGGTGCGAGAGGACCTCGCAGCCGTCCTGCGTCACGAGGACGTCGTCCTCGATCCGTACGCCGATGCCGCGCAGCTCCTCCGGGACGAGGAGGTCCTCGGACTTGAAGTAGAGGCCGGGCTCGACCGTCAGGATCATGCCGGGCCGCAGCTCGCCGTCCATGTAGTCCTCGCGCAGCGCCAGGGCGCAGTCGTGTACGTCGAGGCCCAGGTGGTGGCTGGTGCCGTGGACCATCCAGCGGCGGTGCCACTGCCCCTTGTCCTTGTCCAGGGCGTCGTCGACGGTGACGCCGTCGGGGAGCATGCCCCAGTCGTACAGGGTCTGCGCGATGACCCGAATCGCGGCGGCGTGGACGTCCTTGAACTGGATGCCCGGCCGGATGGCCGCGATGCCGGCCTCCTGGGCGGCGTACACGGCGTCGTAGACCCGGCGCTGGGCCTCGGTGAATCGGCCGTTCGCCGGCAGGGTGCGGGTGATGTCCGCGGTGAAGAGGGAGTCCATCTCGATCCCGGCGTCGAGCAGCACGAGGTCGCCGTCGTGGACGTCGCCGGTGTTTCGGATCCAGTGCAGCGTGTTGGCGTGGTCCGCTGCGGCACAGATGGATTCGTACCCCACGCCGTTCCCCTCGTGGCGCGCCGTGCGGTTGAACGTGCCCTCGATCCAACGCTCGCCACGGCCGCGTCGGATGGCCTCGGGGAGCTCCGCGACGACGGCCTCGAACGCAGTCGCGGTCGCCGCGCACGCCGCGCGCATCTGGTCGACCTCCCAGGCGTCCTTGGCCAGGCGCATCGTGGACAGGTAGCGGCTGAGCTCGACGTCTGCGGCGTACTCGTCCTGCGCCTCGCTCTCCTCCTGGCCCTCGTCCTGCGCGGACTCTTGACTCTGGCTGTGGGTGGCTTGCTGGGCGGCGGCGTCGACCTGGGCAGCCGCGGCTTTCTGGGTGACCGCTGCGTCCTGGGTGACCGCGGCGTCCTGGGTGACGGTGGCGCGGGCGGCGTCGACCTGGGCGGCCACCATCGCGTCGGCCTCGCGGACCACCCGCAGCTGGATCAGACCGACGTCCTTGCCCACCTCGTTCTCGAACTGGGCCAGGTCCCGGGTCTCCAGGCCCAGCTCGGCACTCACCGAGGCGAGCCCGGGGCGGCGTCCGACCCAGAACTCGCCGTACCGCGCGTCGGCGAAGAACTCGTCCGTGTCCCGGCCCGAGGTGGGACGCAGGTAGAGGATCGCGTCGTGGCCGCCCTGCTCGGCGGGGTCCAGGACGAGTACGGCGTCCGGCTCGCGGTCCGCGCCGAGGCCGGTGAGGTGCGCGAACGCGCTGTGCGGGCGGAACGCGTAGTCGCAGTCGTTGCTGCGGACCTTCAGTCCGCCCGCGGGGATGACGAGGCGCTCGCCGGGGAAGTGCTCGGAGAGGCGGCGGCGCCGGTCCGCGGCGTAGGCGGCGACTTCGGCGCGCAGGGGGAGCGTCTCGTCGGGGTCGGCCCATCCCGTGGCGATGTACGCCCGGAACTCGTCGGTGACGGGAATCCCCCGATGCTCGGCCTTGGTCTGCTTCTCGCTCACCCGCCCACCATGCCACGGGGCCGGCCCGTGGTCGGCGCTGGGCCGGCAGGGCGCCCTTCCGTCCTTGCCGCCGGTTCCCGACGTCCACGCTCACTGCAGCGAGTGCTTCCCTCGGTTTCCGGTGCCACCGCGGGAAAGCAGCTCTCTTTGGTACGCCGACGCGCCGTACCGCTGCAGCGAGAGCAGCGGTACGGCACGTCGATCCGGCGCGTTAGCCCCGGTCTTTCATGACGGTGCCGACGACGGCATCGCTGCGTGGGGTGAGTCGATGACGGTGCGCGGGTACGACATTGGGCCGGCTGGCGCTGCCGGGCTGCGGTTCTCCGGGTCGTGATGTCGTGGGCGGACGGGGGGGTCAGGCGGGTTGTGGGATCGCGGCGATGTTGGCGAAGACTGCGACGATCGCGGCCGCCCATGGCCACGACTCGGGTATCCGCAAGCGTCGTCGGCGGGCGCTGTGAGTCAGCCGGGCTGGGACGTGAAGGAAGCGGTAGCGCAGCGCTTTCGGCTCACACGCCGCCAGCGACTTCGCGTCTCCGGTCAGTGCGAGGAGCCGGGTCCATGCGGTCAGGTCGGCAGCGATCTGCACCAGCATCAGCTGGGCTGCCCGGCGTTTCTCGGACTCGGTTATTGGGTTTGTCAGGCAGCCTGACTGGGATGTTGGAAACCGTTTAGGACTTCCCAGGGTGTTTGATACCCGAGACGGGAATGATGCCTGCGCCGATTATAGAACACTTCGATGTAAGCCGCGATGGCCCGCGCCGCCTCGTCACGCGTCGCGTAATGACGACGGTTAACTAGTTCGACTTTCAATGCGCCGTTGGTTGATTCGGCTAAGGCGTTATCGTAGCAGATACCGGTTCGACCTACAGAACGCTTCAGGCCCAACCGGTCGAGGACGAGGCGGTATTCTTCGGAGGTGTAGTTGCTGCCGCGGTCGCTGTGGAATACGGCACCATCCGGAAGGGTGATGTTACGGGCGGCCATCTCGATCGCGGCGGTGATTAGTGTGGTGCGGTAGTGTTCGGCCATGGCCCACCCCACGATCGCCCGCGAATAGCAGTCGATCACTAACCCGGATGTTGCATGGGGGCTTGCTGGTGGGGGCCGGGCCGTCGTTGACGCCTCGGTGGGGCTGATTCTGGCCGGTGGGTATGACAATGTCCCGGGGCGGCGCTTCCGGTGGGCGTCGTCTTCCACGGACGAGGGCTGTGTTGCGGGTTGTCGGGGCGGGGTGGTGGCGTTGCTCAGGGCGGGGCCAGGATCGCGAGGCGGTCCCATCCGGTGGTGAAGAGTCCCGCCCAGGGCGCCGTGACCTTGACGTGGAGCAGGCGTTGCCTACCGGTGTGGGCCAGGGTGGCTGCGATGGTGAAGAGCCGCAGCCGTAGCGTCTTGGGTTCCCAGCGGCGGGCCTGGTGCTCGGGGTAGGCCAGCATGCCCATCCACGCGATCAGGTCGTTCGCGAGTTGCACGATCAGGAGCCAGATTCGGTTCTGGGCGAAGCCCTGCAGGGGCAGGTTGGTCAGGCCGGTGTCTTTGGCGATGCGGATCCGGTCTTCGCAGCGGGCCCGGCGCCGGTGGCGTAGTTCCAGGTCGGCCAGTTGCCCACGGGTCGTGTTGGTGACGAAAGCGGTCAGCCGGTACCCCTCGACGTCGGTGAAGCGGAGTTGGGCGCCGGGGTGGGGTCGTTCGCGTCGGACGATGACCCGCATCCCGGCCGGGTACCCCGTGAGGAGACCCTTAGCCGCGAGGAGGTCGGTGAGCTCGACGACGGCCGCGCCGTCCCGGACGTCGCCGTCGGCGTCGAGGGCGACCTGCCAGGCGGTCTCGGGGATCAGCGCGTACAGCTGGGGCGTGCTGGTGGGCAGGGTGTACCCGATGGAGTACGACAGGCCGCGCCGGTCCAGGAAGGTCAGGAACTCCCGGGTGCCACCGGCGCCGTCGGTGCGGATCAAGACTTTCTTGCCGGGCCGGGAGGGGTTGATCCCGGGCACCGCCGCCAGCGCCGTCTTGGTCACGGCGATGTGGTCAGCGGCCGTGTTCGACCCAGCGTTCCCCGCTCGCAGCAGCATGCCGAGCGGTTCGCCGGTGCCCGTCTTGCCGTGGTCGAGGAAGGCGCACAGCGGGTGGAAGCCGTAGCCATGTTTGAACGTGGCGGCGGCGTTCTCCTTCTCGGAGTGGGCCGTGATCAGCGTCGCGTCAAGGTCGATGACCAGCGGATCGGTTGCTGAGGCTGCGTGGTTCGGGGCATGGGTTCCGGCCCGATGCCACACGTGGGCGCGGGCCGCGGTTCGGGCGCGGCCACGGCCTTCTCCACGGCGGTGACCTGCGAGGTCAGGGACGCGATCGTCCGGCTAATCGTCGCATCGGAAGCGACCGGCCCGTACAGGGCGGGCTCGACTCGTAACAACGTCACGTCGCGGCAGGCGTCCCCACCCAGGGCCAGCGTGATCGCCAGATCGAGCAGCACCTTGGCCGGGTCATGCCGGGCCAGCGACTTACGCCACGGCGTCAGCGCCGCACTCAACGTCGCGGCCAGCCCCGACACTGTCGCAGTCTGGGCCAGCAGCGCCCCACCGGCCTGGGCAACCGCCGGAACGGTGGCCGCGTCGACCTTGATTCTGGGGTAGATCCGGGTAGTGTGCTTCACCTGAAAGGTGCTCCCTTCGACCCGGCAATATCGACCTCAGCAATCGATATTCTCCCAGGTCAAGAGCACCTTTCAGCGTTTACCGGCCACACTAACCATGAAATCTCCGGGCTAACGCCACATACAACCAGCCTTGGCCGGTCGGGACGTAAGTGATGTCTCCAACCAGTTTGGCACCCGGGGAATCGGCACTGAAGTCACGGCCGACCAGATCGGGGATGTCCGCCACCTGCGCGGCCTGGCGGGTTGTGCACCGCCGCGAGGTCCGAGGCTGGCAGGCAACGAGCCCCAGCTGGCCCATCACGGCACGCACGGTCTCGGGGTGGCAGGGGTAGCCACGGCGTGAGAGCACTGCGTGGATACGCCGGTACCCGTAGCGACCCTCAAACTCCGCAAACACGTACTCGATCATGGCCGCCAGTCGAGTTCGCCGCGTCGCGGTCGCCGATTCCGCCCGTGAGGACCATTCATAGAATCCCGACGCGGACACCTCGAGCCATCGGCACATCTGCCGCACCCGATACCGCGCCGTGCCATCTGGATTGCGAGTCGCCTTCTCCGCCGCGATGCACGCGTACTTCGCGCTCACCGGAACTCCTTGGCGAAGAAGGCCGCCGCTTTTCCCAAGAATTCCCGCTCCAGCCGAAGCTCGCGAACCTCGCGTTCGAGTTCCGCTAGCCGGGCGCGTTCGGACACCGATAGTGGGGGCTCTTCGGCGGGGTGCTCGTCCTTATGACGCTTGACCCAGGACCGCAGCGTCTCGGTGCCGAGGCCGTTCTCACGGGCCACCTGCGAAACGGTCTTCCGTCCTTCGACTTCTAAGTACAGCCGGACCATCTGCTCGCGATACTCCGGGCTGAAACGATGCCTTGCCCCACTCATGTTCCTCTCCTCTTGAATAGGATCCTATTGGATCCTGTGTCCGAAAGAAATAGGGCACCTCAAGCCACACCCGGTTGATCTCGAACTCCCGCGACGGGAACCGCCCCAGCCCCGAGTCCTTGGCGTGCCGGATCCGGTCCTCGACCCGAGCGTGCGCCCGATGCCGGGCCTCGAGGAAAGCCAGTTGTCCGGTCGTGGTGTTGGTGACGAAGGCTTGGTAGCGCCAGCCGTCACGTTCCTCGAACAGCGACAGTTGGGCGCCGGGATGGGGTCGTTCGCGGCGCACGATGACGCGCATTCCGGTCGGCCAGCTGCTCAGGTCCAAGAGCCCGGTGAGCTCGGCGACGTCACCTCCTTCGCGGATCCCACCGTCGGCGTCGAGTGCCGGGGTCCAGACCTTCTTCGGGACCAGGTCGATGGCGTCGCGGATCTTCTCGGTGACCGCGAAACCCACGCTGTACTCCACGCTGCGGCCACGGACCCGGTTCTGCTCGGTAAGCCAGTCCAGCAGCTTGTGCGATGCGCCCGCGCCGTCGGAGCGGATGAGCAGCTTCTTGCGGTGCGTGCCGGGGATCTGCGCGATCGCGTCGGTGAGGACCTCGATGTGGTCGGCGGCGGTGTTCGAGCCGGCATTGCCAGCGCGGAGCTTGGCGGCGAGGAACTCACTCGTGTTGTCGCACCACACCCCGAGTGGGTGGAACCCGAAGGTCCGCTTGAACGTGGCCGCCGCGTTCTCCTTCTCGCTGTGGCTGATCACGATGGTCGCGTCGGTGTCGAGCACGATCAGATCGTCAAGATCGGTCCCGGCGACCTTGCTCGCCGGGACGCCGTCAGGCAGCTGGGACCAGACCTGGCGGCGGACCCGCGCCCGCGCGTTCTGGATCCTCTTCAACCGGCCAGGTGTGACCTCGTCCAGTGCCCGCCACACCGTCGGCGCCGACGCGACACGGCCCAGCACGCTGGACTGGTGGCGCAGCACGTCGATGTCGGCGATCGCCTCCCCGCCGTCGGCGAGCATCACCGCGACGTCGGTCAGCACCCTGCCGCGGTCGTGACCGGGGACGAAGTTGCGGCGGACCATCACCTTGGACAACTCGGACGTGAGGCCGACCCGGTCGGCCAGAAGGCGGGTGGCGACGCTGCCCGCATGGGCCACCACGCCGACACCATCGGAGGTCACGGACAAGCCGGTAGACCACGAAGTACGCTTCACCTACGGAGTGCCTTCCGGTTCGGAGATCTTGAGTCGTCGCAAACCCAAGTTTCCCTTGCTGGACAGGCACTTCCGTGCTTCTACGCGCCGATCACACCCGAGTCTCGTGAACGATCCGGGTTAGCCCGGAGATTTCATTGCGTTGAGCGTACCGTGACGTGAGAAGTGCCCTTGAGCTGCGAGGATGTCGGTTGTCTAGGTCGAAATCGTCGTAGTCGAAGGGCACTTCCCAGGTGAGTAAGCGTAGCGGTCCCTATCCCCATGTCCGAGTTGACACGGCGGCGGTGCCCGCGGTGGCCCATGCCGGTGGGGTGCTCTTGGCCCGGACGGCGACCACCACGGGCTTGGCGGCCTCGTTGAGCGCCGCGTTGGGGCCGTGGCGTAAGCGGCTGGCTCGCCATGACCCGGCCAAGGTGCTGGTGGATCTAGCGATCGCCCTGGCGTTGGGCGGTGACGCCTGTCGGGATGTCGCGTTGCTGCGTGCCGAACCGGGCCTGTATGGGCTGGTCGCCTCCGATGCCACGATCTCCCGAACGATCGCCACGTTGGCTGCTGACGTCGGTGTCGTGGAGCAGGCGGTGGCGGCGGCCCGGACCGCAGCGCGAGCCGTGGCCTGGAAGCTGGCCGGTGCCCACGCCCCCACTCACCAGGTGTCAGCGGCTGCTCCGCTGGTGATCGACCTGGACGCCACGCTGATCACGGCCCACTCGGACAAAGAGGCCGCCGCGGCGACGTTTAAGAAGACCTTCGGATTCCACCCCTTGTGTGCCTTCCTCGACCACGGCCCCGAGGGCACCGGCGAATCCCTGGCGATGCTGCTGCGGCCCGGGAACGCCGGCTCGAACACCGCGACCGACCACGTCGCGGTGACCAAGAACGCGCTGGCCGCGGTGCCCGGGATCAACCCGTCCCGGCCGGGCAAGAAGGTCCTGGTCCGCACCGATGGCGCTGGCGGCAGCCGCGAGTTCTTGGGCTTCCTGGCCCGCCGGGGCCTGTCCTACTCGATCGGGTACACCCTGCCCGCGGCCACCCCGGACCTGTACGCCCTCGTGCCCGCGACCGCGTGGCAGGACGCCTACGACGCAGACGGCGCCCTGCGCGAGGGTGCGGCCGTCGTGGAGTTCACCGACCTGCTCGCCAGCAAGAATCTCCTGAAGGGGTACCCGCCCGGGATGCGGGTGATCGTCCGTCGCGAGCGTCCCCACCCCGGCGCGCAG
Source organism: Austwickia sp. (assembly GCA_016699675.1). Classification (NCBI taxonomy): domain Bacteria; kingdom Bacillati; phylum Actinomycetota; class Actinomycetes; order Micrococcales; family Dermatophilaceae; genus Austwickia; species Austwickia sp. The sequence continues at coordinate 3,050,404 of CP064985.1, forward strand.
CTGCGGTTCACCGACGTGCAGGGCTACCGGTTGACCGCGTTCGTCACGAACACCACCCGCGGGCAGCTCGCCGACCTGGAACTACGCCACCGCCGCCGGGCCCGCTGCGAAGACCGGATCCGCATCGCCAAGGACTGCGGCCTGACTAACCTGCCGTTGCAGGGGTTCGACCAAAACCGGATCTGGCTGCTGGTCGTGCAGATCGCTGGCGACCTGCTCACCTGGCTGGGTCTGCTCGCCTACCCCGACCACCAGGCCCGCCGGTGGGAACCCAAAACCCTCCGGCTACGGCTCTTCACGATCGCAGCGACCCTGGCCCGCAGCGCCCGAGCGCGACTCCTGCACATCAAGACCACCGCGCCCTGGGCCGCGCTATTCACCGCGGGCTGGGACCGCCTCACCGGCCTCGCGCCGCCCTGACCAGCGAATACCCCGGCCCCAACGAACCGCAGCCCATCCTTGTCCGTGGAAGACGACGCCCACCGGAAACGACATCCCGGGGCGTTGTCATACCCGACAGCCAGCATCAACTCCATCGAGGCGTCACCGACGGCCCGACCCCCACCACGGCAGCACCGTGCAACATCCGGGTTAGCCAGCGAAGGTCTTCGAACCGTCCCCGGCAGCTCCAGCCAAGGAGAAGCCTGCCTTCGGCTTGGCAATGATGACAATTTGGCCGGTACCCGGAATCGTGAATGTCTTAGAAGTGCCGGTGGCGACCGTCACGGCGGTGCCATTCACGGTGTAGCTGACGTTGTCCACCCCGGTGAGGGTCACCGTGCTGTTCGAGGACACATGTGTGATCGAAGCAGACGGGTCCGGGACCGTGATGTTCGGATTGGTGAAAGTGATGGTGCCACCGAAGCTGCCACTGAGTAGGTAGTCCGTGCTGGCAGCCTCTGCCGTCACCACCACACTCGCGGTCTTGACAGGGGTCTTGGTCTCTCTACCCGCGGTCACCTTCACCTCGACGCCGTCGATCTTCCACTTCACCCCCGCCGGGCTCGTGATCGCGACAGCGTCTGCCGCCGTCCCCGGGTTGTCCACGGCGGCTACCACGGTGTCGACCGCATTGATGGTCTTTGGCTGGTACTGGAAGCTCTTGAGGTATTCCGCCACCGCCCCGGAGGCATTCTTCACGGTGTAACTCGCCGGGTCGGACGAGGTGGCGGTGATCTTCACGCCCATGGTTGCCTGGTTCTTCGCCTCGGCAGGGAACAGGTCGGACAGCTTCTTGGTCACCGCCGACTTGGCGCCGCTAAGGTCGATCGGAACTGTTGTCGCCCCCCCCGTGGCCGTCCAACTCACATTCGCGACGGGTGTCACGGTGACTGCATCGCCGCTGGTGCCGTCGGCATCGATGAACTTCGGTTCGGAGGCAGCGGGCACGATGACCGTCGCAGGCCCGGTGGTGACTGCACGGGACCAGGCAGTGGCCACCGGAGTGAAAGCCCCGCTCTTGAAGAGGGTGAAGCCGGTGACCTCAGTGGCTGTCACCGTGACCGCAGTAGTGTTCGCCGGAAGGACCAGGTTCTTGGTCTTCGCGCCTTCGAACCAGGTGGCGTAGTAGTCACCGTCAACGGCGGAGGCTGGGGTGGTGGCGACGGTCCAGGTGACCCCGGGCAAGTTGCTCAGCGTGACCGCGTCACTGCCTGTTCCCGGTTTATCCGTGATCACCGGTTCCGCGGTCGTCGCCACGGCCTGGTATGTCTGCTTGGTTTCGAAGGTGTACGTCGGGTAGGTCGTGGCGTCACACTTGACGACGACCAGGGTCTTGTCGGCGCCGGGGTACGTGGCAAAGACCACGTTCTTGCCACCGGAAGAAGGGCTGACTGGGGCGTTGCTCCCCACTGTGACTGTCAACGTCCCATTGCAGGTCGCTGGGGTTGGCAGATTGATGTAGTCGCGGAGCCAGCCTGGCCCGTCGTAGACGTACAAGGATGTCGGAGCCGCGGCGTTGGCGGACATTGTCGGGGCTACCAGGGCGGCGCCAATTAGCGGCAGGGCGACGGCGGCGAGCCGAGCGCGACTGCGTGGGGCGCGGTGCTTGGGGGCGGACATCCGAATCCTCTTTTCGTGGGCCATCTTCCGTGATAGCGACGCCCCGCGAGCGGGGTGCGCGGCAGGTCGCGTGGTCCGACCGCCTCACCGGCCTATACGGCTGTCCTGGACCTTCAATAGATGATCGGAGAAGTCACGAATCGATAACGGAACCAGAAGCGGTCCAGCTCAGAGCCGTTCGCCCGGATTTGAGCCGGGATCTGGGCTCGGCGGGGTGGCCAAACCGGCTGAAGCACGCGGTCGGTCGCTGAGGGCGGCTTGTTCGTGAGGCCGTTCCAGACCACGGGTTGCGGCACCCTCGTCAGGGCGATTCCGAGGATGAGGAGGGGGGCCGAGTGCCGCGCCGGGGCGACCCAAGGGTTGTGGTTCCCCCCGAATCGTGGAGGTTTGGCTATGCGGCTTCCCGGGCGGTGGCCGCAGTGGTTTCGTAGGCGATGGGGCTCATCATGCCTGCTGAGCTGTGTCGGCGCTCGTGGTTGTAGAACCCGTAGCACCAATCGAGCAGGACGGCCTGGGCCGCCTGGGTAGTGGTGAACTCGTTCCGGCAGAGGACTTCCCACTCCAGGGAGGAGAAGAACGCCTCCGCGGCTGCATTGTCGAAACACGATCCGACGCGTCCCATGGATTGACGGATCCCGAGCCGGCGGCACAGCCCGGTGAAGGAGTTCGCCGTGTAGGTCGAGCCCCGGTCGGTGTGGAAAATGACCCGCTGCGACTCGTTTTCCCGCCAGTTCGGGCCGTTGACCGCGTCGATGCCGCCGCGGGCCGCGACGGCCATCGTGATCGCCGCGCACGCCAGGTCGGCGTCCGGGTGGATCCCAGTCGCGGCACCGAGCAGCCGCCGCGAGTACAAGTCGATCACCGTGGCCAGGTACAGCTTCCCGCCCGTGGTCGGGATCTCAGTGATATCCCCAACCCAGCGGGCGTTGGGACGCTCAGCGGTGAAATCCCGGCGCAGCAGGTCCGGGAACTTCGGTGCCGCCTTGTCCTGCCGGGTTAATCCGTTGCGGCGCTTCATCTTTCGCGCGACCAGGCCCTGCCGGCGCATCGAGTCAGCGACCGTCTTCTCACTCACCGTCCACCCGTCCACGACCAGATCGGCGTGTAACCGCGGAGAACCGTGCAGCCCACGACGCTTCCGGAACATCACCGCCACGGCCCGGTCGATCGTGTCCCGGCGCCGGTCCCGATCGGTGTGCAGACCTGAGCTCGCGGCCGGGCCGTTCGCGCGGCCCACCCACTTGTAGAACCACGCCAGGCTCACCCCGAGCAGGGCGCAGGTGAACGTGTGTGGCACCCGGTAGTTGGTCCTCTGGTCAGCGATGAAGCGTGCCACGCTCACTTCGTCGCCTCCTTCACCCACAGGACCACGGATCGCTTGAGGACATCACGCTCCATCCGCAACTCGGCGACCTCAGCGCGCAGGCGCTTCAACTCGTCGTAATCGCCCGTGGACAAGCTCGATGTCCCCTCTCGCGCGGCGCGTGACCTGGTCACCCAGTTCCCCAACGTGTCCTCGTTCACCCCGAGATCGCGCGCGACCTGCGCGATCGGCTTCTTGGTCTCTTCGACGATCCGGACCGCTCCCTCACGGAACTCCCGGTCGTACTTCTTTCGTCTCTCTGGCATCTCAATCCTCATTGTCGATGCCTCCACGGTCCGGGGGGAACCTCAGGTTGCTGGCTGGCATGGACAGCGATCAGGCCATGGAGCCTGTCGTGATCGCAACAGATAACCTGCCCTGAAAGGTGGCCAACGTCGCAGTGCAAGCATTCTCGCGCCCCAAAGGGCTCCTCCCCACTGATGCTCCACTTCGCCGGGCGGAAGTTGCCTCGCCCGCAAACGTGCACCACAAGAATTTTGTGTGCCGAGCGCGGGCACCCGGCAGGACTCCGTCCTCCATGAGGTGAGGCGAACAGGCGCCGCCGCACGACGTACCGTGCGGGTTTGCCACTGCGCCACTCGGGGACCGAGGCTTGCCGGGTGGGGCGAGGCGAGGAGCGGCGCGGCAAGGCGCGGGGCGGCGAGGCGCGGGGCGGCGAGGCGCGGGGCGGCGACAGGGGGCGTACCCGCAGAGACGGGGAGCTGCGGGCACGGGCCGATGGCCGAACCTCCGGCGTGGGCCACCGGGAAGGGTTGCTGGAGTCGGCGTACCAGCAGTGGCCCGACCAGATCGCACCCCCGCGCACGGTGTCCAAGGACGGAGAGGCGCGGTCGGACGGCGTACCGCTCGCCGCGTCCCGGGACGACAAGACCAAGGCGAGGGCTTCCGCGTCGGCGACCAGGCGCGGCGCGAAACTCCGCGCCCGCGGTCTCAGCGCCACGGCGCTCCGGTCGCGACTGTTGCACGCGGTCGAGGGCGCGCCGCCCACGTGGGGCATGCGGCTCAGCTCCGTGGCGGATGGCGTAGCCGAGGCGCGGGCCCGGGCGGTCATCGACCTCGCGATGCGGATCGCCGAGGCTCTCCTCACGACCGGGTCGTCGGCGGCGGACGTGACCGCGACGGTACTGCAGCTCACGGACGCGTATGAGCTGAAGTCGGTGCACGTGGACGTCACGTACACCTCCATCACGGTCTCGCATCACCGCGGCGCCGACGAGGACCCGGTGACGATCATGCGGGTGGTGTCGGGTCGCGCGACGGATTCGACCGGCTGCAGCGCATCCAGGCGCTCGTCCGGGAGGTTGCCGAGGATCCCGTTGCGGTCGATCAGGCCCGCGCCCGGTTCACGGAGATCATGGAACGCCCGCACCCCTACCGGCGTGGGCTCGTCTCCGCGGCCAACGCCGGCCTGGCCGCCGCCATCGCAGCGCTGCTCAACGGAACCCCGCTCGCGATCCTCATCACGCTGGTGACCGCGGTGGCGATCGACCGGGCGCTGGCCTGGGTGGCGGCCCGGCGGCTCGCGGCGTTCTTCGCGCAGATCGTCGGTGGTGCCATCCCGACGGCCGTGGCGGTGGCGCTGATGTACGCGCGCGACCACGACGTGCCCGGCCTGGCCGACATCTCGCCGTCGGTGGTTGTCACGGCCGGGATCGTCGTCCTGCTGGCTGGGTTGCAGCTGGTCGGGGCCGCGCAGGACGCGATCGACGGGTACTACGTGACGGCGACCGGCCGCGGCTTCGAGGTGCTCCTCATGACGCTGGGCATCGTCGTGGGCATCCTCGTCGTCCTCGGGGTGGGTCAGCGGGTGGGGATGCCGGCGTATGTGCCTCCCTCGACCGCCTTCGTCGCCTCTCCCGTCGTGCAGATGGGGCTGGCCGCGCTCGTGTCCGCGGCGTTCGCGCTGACGACGTACGCCGGGCCGCGCACCGTCCTTGTGGCGCTGGCGTCCGGGACCCTGGGCTGGGCCGCCTATCTGACGGCCTCCGCCGCAGGTTTGGCGGCCGAAGCGGCCAGCGCCTGTGGGGCGTTCGCGGTCGGGCTCGGCGCGCAGGCCCTCGGCAGGGTGTTCCGGGTCCCCGCGCTCGCCATCACCACCGCCGGGATGATCACCCTGCTGCCGGGTGGGATGGTCTACCGGGGCCTGTACGAATACATGGCCCGCGGCTCCGACGCCGGCCTCACCACGCTGATGCAGGCCGGGACGGTGGGGTTGGCATTGGCAGCGGGGGTGAGCCTGGGCACGTACGTCGGACGGCCCGTCGGCGAATCCCGCGCCTCGGCGTCCCAGACGCATGCGCTCTCGCGGGCGCTCAAGCGGCGGGCCCGACCCTCGCGGTAGCCGAAGTCAAACTCGTCACCATGGTTGCGGGAGCCATCACCATGGGCGCGGTCTGGGGGCCGAAACTCGTCACCATGGTTGCGGGAGCCATCACCATGGTTGCGGAGGCCGGGGGTGTGGGCTCAGGAAGACGACGCCGCGGGGTAGCCCATCTCGTCCAGCGCCGCCGCCAAGCGAGCGACGCAGGCGTCGACGTCGGCCCACTTGTCCAGCCCGAACAGGCCGAGCCGGAACGTCGAGAAGCCCTCCGGTTCCCCGCACTGGAGCGGTACGCCGGCCGCCGCCTGGACGCCGACCTTGGCGAAGGCCGCCCCGGTCTTCAGCTCCGGGTCGTCGGTGTAACACACCACCACCCCGGGGGCCTCGTACCCAGGCGCCGCCACCGACGAGAAGCCACGCTCGGCGAGCAGATCCCGCACCCGGGCGCCCAGCTCCCGCTGCGCCTTGTCCAGCACGTCGAAGCCGACCTCGCGGGCCTCCCGCATCACCGCGGCGTTGCGGGCCAGGGCGTCGGTCGGCATCGTCGCGTGATAGGCGTGCTTGCCCTCGACGTACCCCTCCGCGATCGGCACCCACTTGCGCAGGTCCATCGCGAAGCTGTCGCTGGTCGTCGAGTCGAGCGCCGTCCGCGCCGCCTCGCTGAGCATCACAAACGCGCCGCACGGCGACCCGCTCCAGCCCTTCTGCGGGGCCCCCACGATGATGTCGATCCCCAGCTCGCGCATGTCCGCCCACACCGTGCCGGACGCGATGCAGTCGAGGACGAAGAGGCCGCCGACCTCGTGCGTGGCGTCCGCGAGCGCGCGAATGTACTCCGGCGGCAACAGGATTCCCGACGCGGTTTCGACGTGCGGGGCGAAGACCAGCTCCGGCCGCTTCGACCGGATCGCCGCCACGACCTCCTCGATCGGCGCGGGCGCGAATGGCGCCGTGGCTCCCTCGCCCGCCTGTCGCGCCTGGCACACGGTCACCTCGGCGGCGAGCCCGCCCATCTCCAGGATCTGCGACCACCGGAACGAGAAGAAGCCGTTCCGCACGACGAGGCACCGCTTGCCGCGGGCGAATTGACGGGCCACCGCCTCCATGCCGGTCGTACCGCTGCCGGGCACGATGCCGACCGTGTGAGCGCCGTACGCCTCCTTCAGGATCGCGATGATCTCCTGCATCACGCCGATGAACCGCTGCGACATGTGGTTGAGCGCTCGGTCGGTGTAGACCACCGAAAACTCCAGCAGGCCATCCGGGTCGACATCGGTGCGTAGGGCAGTCATGGCTCCCAATCTAGCCACCACCGGTCGCGCCGCATCCGGGAGGCCCGGCGGGCACTGCCCGAAAATAGCCCGTCCGGACGGTCGGTGGCCGCCGTCCGGCCTGCGGTTCTTCCCAATCTGCGGGAAGTCGCTTGGGAGCTGGGCGGCCCGCGACTTACCTTTCCCGACATGGCACACGAGGAACGCGTCGATCTGATCGTCACCGGAGTCCTGGGCTGGGACGACGGCCGGTACTCCCGTGGTCGGGTGTCCGTGGCCGACGGTCGGATCGTGGCGGTCGAGGCCGCCGACGACGCGGTGCCATCGGCCGTGGCGGGCGCCGGTGCTCAGCAGGGCGGCACGGCGCGGGCCGATCACGCGCGCGACCGTACGCCGAGCGCCGGCGCCCGCCACATCGACGTCGGCACGGCCTTGGTGTTGCCGGGGGCGGTCGACGCGCACGTGCATTCCTACTCCCACGCCGGCGAGGGGCTGGTGGCCTCGACGAGTTCGGCCGCCGCGGGCGGGGTCACCACGATCGTGGAAATGCCGTTCGACGGTCCCGGCCCCATCAACACGGTGGATCGTTTGGCGGCCAAGACCGAGTTGGTGGCGCAGCAGGCCGTGATCGACGTCGCCCTGCTCGGCACTCTGGAGCCCCATGGCGGCTACCGCCGGGCCGAAGAGCTGGTCGCCGCAGGGGCGGTCGGCTTCAAGGTTTCGCTCTTCGACACCGACCCGCGCCGGTTCCCGCGGATCGACGACGCCGATCTGGTCAACGTCATGGCCGCGATTCGGGGCGCCGACACCACGGTGTGCGTGCACGCCGAGAACAACGAGATCATCAAGGCGGCCTTGGCCGATCCGGCGCACCAGGACTCGACCGATCCGCTGACCCACTGCCGCACCCGGCCTCCGGTCAGCGAGACCCTGGGGGTGCTCACCGCCGCCGAGGTCGCCCACTCGCAGGGGGCCCGCCTGCACCTGTGCCACCTGTCGCTGGGCCGTTCGATCCAGCTCTCCCAGTGGTACCGCAGCGACGGCGCCGACCTCACCGTGGAGACCTGCCCGCACTACCTCACCTTCACTGAGGACGACATGCGCCACCACGGCGGGCGCCTCAAGATCAACCCACCGCTGCGGCCCGACGCCGACCGGGAGGCCATGTGGTCCGCCCTGGCCGCCGACGTGGTCGACTGCGTCGTCTCCGATCACGCGCCGTGGCCGGTGGAGATGAAGACGCACGAGCGGATCCTCGACAACCACTCCGGGGTGCCGGGCACACAGACGTTGGTCGCGCTCACGCTGGGGGCGGCGCTGCGCCGCTACGGGCTCGGCCCGCAGTTCCGCCGCGCCGTCGACGCGCTCACGATCGCGCCCGCCCGCCGCTACGGCCTGGCGGCCCACAAGGGCCAGCTGACCGTCGGCGCCGACGCCGACCTCATGGTCTTCACCCCCTCGGACGACCCCATCAGCGCGGCGGACCAGCGCTCCAATGCCGGCTGGTCGCCCTACGACGGGCTGGCCCCGGGGGGAGCCGTCACCATGACGATCAGCCGCGGCCGGGTCGTCTGGGACGCCGACCAGGGCCTCCTCGGCGCGCCCGGCGAGGGCCGCTGGGTGACCCGGGGCGGCCCGTCGTGACCCCCCAGGGGTTGTCCTCGCTGGACCGCGGGCTGCGGGTGCTCGCGCTGGTCCAGGACCGGGGCCGGGTCTCCGTCGCGCAGATCTGCGCCGACCTCGACATGCCCTCCTCCACGGCGTACCGCTACGTGCGCGCCCTCCAGGCCGCCGGCTTCCTCATGGAGCAGCACGGTCAGCTCCTCCCCGGCGGGCGGATGGCCGAGGAATCCACCGAGGGGCGCAGCCACCTCGTCGACGTCGCCCGTCCGGTGCTGCGCGACCTCGGCGCCCGGTCGGGGCTGACGGTGGCCCTCACCGTGCGGGTCCACTCGGCGGCGCTGTGCCTGGACACGCGCCGCGCGGCCTCGATGCGCACCACCTCGCTCGCCTACTGCCCCGGGGAGATTCGACCCCTGTACGCCGGCGCCAGTGTCACCCCTCTGCTCGCCTACGCCCCCGACGATGTCGTCGATCGGGCGCTCGGCGCCGGGCTGCGGCCGTTCACCGCCGCCACCCCCTCGGCCGAGCAGATCCGGGCCGAGCTGCCGGACATCCGGGCCCGCGGGTTCCACATCACCGAGGGCTGGATCAACCCGGGGCTGTGGGGCATCGGCGTGCCGGTGCTCACCGACGGGCGCTGCCTGTGCGCGCTGTCCCTGGTGGGCCCCACTCCCCAGGCCGACCCCGAGGGGGCCCTGGTCCTTCTGTCGGAGGCGGTCGAGCAGCTCCAGCAACGGGTACCCGCCAGCCTCTCCTCGACCTGGCTCCCGCCGCACGAAAGCCCTTATCCCATTACTCCCGGAGGATCGTCATGACCGACCCGGACAGCCCCCGCGGGCCCCGCCTGGTCAAGGCCGAGCGCGGCCTGGCCCTGCGCTGCCGGTCCTGGCGCACCGAGGGCCTGTTGCGGATGCTCGAGAACGTCCTGGAGGTGGGGGAGCGACCGCAGGATCCCGTCGTGTACGCCGCGCTCGGTCGCGCCGCCCTGAACTGGGCGGCGTACGACGCCATCGTCGAGGCCCTGCGCACGCTGGCCGACGACGAGACCCTCATCCTGCAGACCGGTCGCCCCGTGGGGGTGCTCAAGACTCACCCCGAGGCGCCCAAGGTGCTCTCCGCCGTCAACAACACCGTCGGGCGGTAGGCCACCGAGGAGACGTTCTATCGGCGGGCGGCGGCGGGCCAGACCATGTGGGGCGGGCTGACCGCGGCGGCGTGGCAGTACATCGGCCGCCAGGGCGCCCTGCAGGGCACCTACGAGCTGTTGCGCGCCGTCAACCGGGTGCACTTCGGGGACGCCGATCCGCGCGGCCGCTGGATGCTCACCGCCGGCCTGGGCGGCATGGGGTCCTCGCAGCCGATCAGCGCCAAGATGGCCGGCTTCTCCTCGCTCACCGTGGAGATCGACCCGGCGAAGATCACCCGGCTGGACGCCGCCGGCGGCGCCGACCTGACCACCGACGACTTGGACGAGGCCCTGGCGGCGCTCGCCCGCGGGACCGCCGAGGGCGTCCCGGTCGCGGTGCTGCTGCGCGGAAGCCGCGATCGTGTTCCCCGAGCTCGCCCGGCGGTACGCCGCCGCCGAGCGGCCCCCCGGCTGCCCCGGCCGGCCCGATGTCGTCACCGACCAGACCGCGGCCCACGACGTCCGCTACGGCTATGTCCCGGAGGAGTTCACCCTGGAGGACTGGGTGACGGCCCGCGAGGACCGCCCCGCCGAGGTGGAGGCCGCGGCCCGCGCCAGCATCGCCCGCCAGGTCGAGGCCATGCTGGCCTTCCAGGCGGCCGGCTCGGTGGTCTTCGAGAACGGCAACAACCTGCGGGTGCAGGCCATCGAACACCTCGGCGAGGCCGAATCCGCGCGAGTGCGGGCCATTGCCGGCTTCATGGACGCCTACCTGCGACCGCTGTTCTGCCGGGGCATCGGGCCGTTCCGTTGGGTCGCGCTGTCCGGAGACGACGCCGATCTCGCCGAGGTCGACCGCATCGCCGCCGAGCTCACCCCAGACCGGCCGGAGGTGGCGCAGTGGCTCGCGCTGGCCGCCCGGCACGTCCCCGCCCAGGGGCTCTCCGCGCGGTCCTGCTGGCTCGGCCACGAGGAGCGCTCCCGGGTCGCGGTGGCGGTCAACGACGCGGTGGCCTCCGGCCGGATCAGTGCGCCGGTGCTGTTCTCCCGCGACCACTTGGACTCGGCCGGCATGACCCACCCGCGGATCGGCACGGAGGCCATGCGGGACGGTTCCGACGGCGTCACCGACTGGCCGCTGCTGGATGCGATGGTGCTGGCCAGCGGTGGTGCCGACCTCGTGGCGATCCACTCCGGCGGGGGCGGGTACGCCGGCTGGATGCAGTCCGCCGGGGTCTCCGTCGTCGCCGACGGCACCCCGTCCGCGGCCATCCGGCTGCGTCGGGCGTTGGACGGCGACTCGGGACTCGGCGTCATCCGCCACGCGGTCGCCGGCTACGAGACCGCCCAGCAGGCCGCCGAAGACACCGAGACCCTGCGGCTCACGACGTACCGATCCCCGGCGGAAACCGGCGACCACGCGTCGCCCGCCGCCCCCCACGATTCCTAGGAGGAACCCTTATGCGCGACCTGACCAGTGACGATGCCCGCCGCGGCGTGATCGGCGGGGGCGTCTTCGCCTGCGGCGGCGGCGGCTGGCAACACCACGGCGAGTTGATGGGCCACATCGCCACGTCGATCGGCGTACCGCAGCTCGCTTCCGTCGACGAGCTGCCCGAGGACGCCTGGGTGGCCACCGTCACGGCAATCGGCGCCCCGGCCTCGCCGACCTGGGAGATCCGCCCCGTCGACTACGTGCACGCGCTGCAGGCCTTGATGGAGCACAGCGAGCATCCCATCGCCGCGGTGATGACCGCCCAGAACGGCTACTCCACCACCCACAACGGCTGGATCCAGTCCGCCGTCCTCGGCGTGAAGGTGCTCGACGCGGCGGGCGACGTGCGGGCCCACCCCACCGGGAAGCTCGGCTCGCTCGGCCTGACGACCCGGCCGGGTTATGTCTCCACCCAGGTGGTCTCCGGCGGCAACCGGGCGCTGCACGGGCACTTCCTGTCCGTCAACCGTGGCACAGTCTCCACCTGCGACGACGTGCTGCGCGACATCTCGGTCCGCACCGGCGGATTCATCGCCTCCGCCCGCAATGTGGTCGAGCTGTCCTGGGTCAAGGAGCACGCGGCGCTGGGCTCGATCTCGCTGGCCCTGGACCTCGGCGGCGACATGGAACAAGCGGGCGTCGGCGACCCCGGACAAGGCGAGGACGTGGCCGCAGCCGTGATCCGGCGGCTGGGCGGGACGATCCTCGACCGGGGCCCACTGCCCCACGAGGGGCCGCTGGAGACCCGCGGCGGGTGGGACCGGGGCACCTTCCGCATCGGCGACCACACGGTTCCCTATCTCAACGAGTACATGGCCATCGACCGTGGCACCGAGCGGGTCGGGACCTATCCCGACACCATCATCCTGCTCAGCGGCGACGACGGCTTCCCGCTCGCGGTCAAGGATGCGGTGCCCGGCATGGACACGATCCTCATCCACGTGCCCAGTGATCTTCTGCCGCTGTCGAGTTCGGCGACCGACCCGGTGGCCGTCGGGGAGTGCGAGGACATCATGGGCATCGACTTCCTCCGCTACCTGCCGGGTCACGGCGATGGCTGAGCTGACCGCGGCCCAGGCCGACCGGCTGGGTGCGGACGCGCTGCGCATCGCCGACCGGATCGAGGCGCTCTCGGCGTACCGCGACGACCGCCAGGACGGCTGGGCCCGTGAGGTCTTCTCCGAGCCCTACCGCGACGCCCGCGGCTGGATCCGCCGCCAGATGATCGAGGCCGGGCTCACCACCCGCGTCGACGCGATGGGCAATGTCATTGGCGTGCTTCCTGGTTCACGGCCGGGGGCGCCCGCGCTGGTCACCGGTTCGCACACCGACACGGTGGCCCGCGGCGGCCGGTACGACGGGATCGTGGGGGTCCTCGCCGCGATCGAACTGGCGGCCTGGTTCCGTGACCACGGCAGCACGTTGGAGCACGACCTGGTCGTCGTCGACTTCCTCGGCGAGGAGGCCAACCGGTTCGGGCTGTCCTGCCTCGGCTCGCGGGCCATCGCCGGCGCCCTGACGCCCGCCCACCTGGACCTGACGGACGAGGCGGGGGAGCGTCTCGGCGACGCCCTCGGCGCGTTCGGCGGCGACCCCGCCGGGGCGCTGGCGGCGGCCTGGCGGCCGCAGGACGTGCACGCGTACGTCGAGTTGCACGTGGAGCAGGGCGCCCTGCTGGAACAGAGCGGCCACGAGCTGGGCGTCGTCACCGCGATCGCGGGGATCCAGCGGCTGCTGCTGACCTTCGCCGGGGAGGCCGGCCACGCGGGCACCACCGCCATGGCCGACCGGCACGATGCGCTGGTCGCGGCCGCCGAGGCGGTCCTGGCCGTCGAGCGGGTCGCCTGTGGCGCCCCCACCCACGCGGTCGCCACCCCCGGACACATCGAGGCCACCCCGGCCGGGATGGCCGTCATCTCCGAGCGGGCCAAGCTGTGGGCCGAGATGCGCAGCATCGACCCGGACTGGCTGACCGCGACCCGGTCCCAGCTGGTCGCGGACATCGCCGAGCAGGCCCGCCGGCGCGGGGTCGCGGTGGAGGCCGAATGGCTCAGCGTCCAGGCCCCCGTGCCGGCCACCCCCGCCATGCAGGACCTCATCGCCGGCTCCTGCGACGCGCTCGGGGTGCCGTGGAAGGGCGTCCCGAGCGGCGCCGGCCACGACGCCGCGCACCTGGCCCGACTGGCCCCGATGGGCATGATCTTCGTCCCGTCGGCGGCCGGCAAGAGCCACTGCCCCGAGGAGTTCACCCAGACCGCGCACATCGCGCAGGGCGCCGTCGCCCTCGCCCACACCCTCCTTCGCCTCGATTCAACGCCGAATCCCACCTGACCGGAGCCGACCCATGAGCACCTCGACCAATCCCGCCGTGCGCCCGGCCGCCCCCGGCGGCGCGATCTCCAAGAAGGCCGTGCTGGCGGCCTCCATCGGCAACGCGATGGAGTGGTACGACTTCTCCGTCTACGCCTTCTTCGCCAGCTACATCGCCGCGAACTTCTTCAAGCAGGGCGACGAGACGACCGCGCTGCTGGACACCTTCCTGGTGTTCGCGGTCGGCTTCATCGCCCGCCCGCCCGCCCGCTCGGCGCCGTCCTGCTCGGCATCTACGGCGACCGCAAGGGCCGCAAGGCCGCGCTGACCGCGACGATCCTGATCATGGGCCTCGGCGTGCTCATCGTGGCGGTGGCCCCGCCGTACGTCGTCCTCGGTGCGGGCGCGGCCTTCCTGCTGCTGCTCGGCCGCCTGCTGCAGGGCTTCTCCGCCGGCGGCGAGATCGGGCGCGCCGCGGCGTACCTCGTCGAGCACGCCCCCGCCGACCGTCGCGGGCTCTACGCCTCCTGGCTGCAGGCCAGCATGGCCGCCTGGAACCTGATGTCGGCCGTCATCGGCTTCACGATCACCTCGCTGCTGACCAAGCAGCAGATCATCGACTGGGCGTGGCGCATCCCGTTCGTCATCGGGCTGCTGATCATCCCGATCGGGTTCTACGTGCGCCAGCGCCTGCCGGAGACCCATGCCTTCGAGGAGCGGGCCGCCCAGCGGGCCCACGAGGGCGCCAGCACCCCGATCAATCTGCTCGTCACGACGCACCTGGGGCGGCTGCTGGCCGGCGCGGTGTTCTCGATCCTGTGGACCGTGTGCGTCTACGCGCTGATCATCTACCTGCCCACCTACTACAGCAGCCCCGCCATCGGCCTCGGCTTCTCCTCTCGGGACGCCTTCCTCGCCTCGCTGGTCGGCAACATCGTGATGGTGGCGGTCTGCGTGTTCTCGGGACGGCTCGCGGATACCTTCGGGGCGCGGCGGGTGATCACGTACGGCGTGGTCGCGATGCTGTTCGTCCCCCTGGCGGCGCTGTCCTGGGTGCACGCGGCGAGGTCGCTGCCGGTGTTGCTGATCGTCCACATGATCCTGTGCGCGAACGTTGCCGTCTTCGCCGGCATCGCGCCTTCGACCCTGCCACGCGTCTACCCCGCCGCCATCCGTTCCACCAGCATGGCGCTGAGCTACAACATCGCGGCGATCTTCTTCGCCGGCTTCACTCCCGCGCTGATGACGTGGGCGACCAAGGACATCAGCAAGCTGGCTCCCGCGATCTGGGTGTCGTTGGCCGCGCTGGTCTGCCTCGTGGTGCTCCCCGTGATCTTCCGGTACGTCGACTCCCTCGCCGACGAGAGCTGAGCCCGGGCGTTCAGCACTCAGGACGGGTGCACCGGCCATCCCGGCCGGTGCACCGGTCCTGCGCTACGGAGCAGGCCATGGCTCCGACTCAGGCGATCCCGACCAACTGCGTCATCACCGTCACGCCCGCGACGATCAGGACGGCGCCGATGATGTCGAACACGAACCCGGAACGCACCATCTTCGTGATCGGGATCATCCCCGACCCGTAGACGATGGCGTTCGGCGGCGTGGACACCGGCAGCATGAAGCCGTACGACGAGCCGAACACCGCGGCCAGGGCCGGGATCACGGGCGAGACCCCGGCCGCCACGGCGATCGGGATCACGATGGGCACGACGATGCCGACGCTGGCGGTGTTGCTGGTGGTCTCGGAAATGAGGATCGAAACGACGGTGGCCAGCAAGGTGATCGACAACAGGCTGGACACGCCCAGCCCGCTGGCGACGTTCGTGCCGATCGTCTTGGCCAGCCCCGTGCTGGACAGCAGCGTGCCCAGGGTGATGCCGCTGCCGAAGAGCAGGATGGTGCCCCAGTCGATCTGCGAGGCCTGGTTCCAGTTGAGGGTGAACTGACGGGCGCGCCAGTTCACCGGCAAGAAGAAGAGCATCGAGGCAGCCAGGACGGCCACGGCGCCCTCGTCGAGTCGGGTGGTGAGCCACGCCGCGACCACGTTCTTCTCGCCCAGGATCATCGCGAGGAAGCCCGGCGAGAACCACAGGACGACCGCCACGACGAAGACGGCCAGGGTGTTCTTCTCCCCGCGGCTCCACGGTCCAAGCTCGCGGCGCTCCTGCACGACGTACTCGCGAACGCCGTGGATCCGACCGACTTCCGGTCGGTTCAGCATGACGAGGATGACGCACAGGGCGACGAACATCAGGATGACGATCGGCAGTGCGGTGAGGACCCACTGGAAGAACGACACTCGCAGGCCGGTCTGCCGCTCGATGAAGCCGAGGCCGATGAGGTTGGGCGGGCTGCCGATCGGGGTGGTCAAGCCGCCGACGCTCGCGCCGTACGCGATCATCAGCATCAACGCCGTCCCGAAGCGGAGCCGGCTCGGGTGCGTGTCCGTTCCCGATTGCTCGCTGACGAATCGCCCCAGGGTGCCCATCATGCCGAGCCCGATCGGCAGCAGCATGGCCGTCGTCGCGGTATTGGAGATGCCGACGAACCCGTGGCACAGGGCGATGAGGCCGAAACCGATGATGACCCCGTACGTCGACGTGCCGATTCCCGGCAACGACAGCACGAACAGGGCGAATCGGCGATCAAGACCATGGGTGGACATCGCCTTCGCGATGATGAAGGCACCGAGGAAGAGGAAGATCGTCGATGACGTGAAGCTGCTGAAGACGACTTGTGTCGATGATTGACTGCCCGCCGCGGCCGGCACTTGGAAGATGACACACAGGGCGAGCGCGAGGATGGCCGTGACCGGGATCGGTATCGCCTCGGTGAGCCAGAACAAGATGACGAAGACGAAGATCGCCGCGAGCGCCTTCTGATTCCAGGGCAAGGGGATCGGCGCGAGAAG
This sequence comes from Austwickia sp., assembly GCA_016699675.1. Lineage (NCBI taxonomy): Bacteria > Bacillati > Actinomycetota > Actinomycetes > Micrococcales > Dermatophilaceae > Austwickia > Austwickia sp. The sequence goes on from CP064985.1 coordinate 3,066,905, forward strand.
CATCACCAGGAATGCACTGGGCGCCAGGAAGAGGCCCGCCGTCTGTCGGCTCCGCTCGAAACGTTGCTCCGCGGCAGTGAGCACCTCCGCCTGTCCTCCAAGGTGGCGTAGGTTCCTCTCGGCATGGACTCGTCAGACATGTCAGATACCTCCCTTACGCACCGTTGCGCTTGAGGCGGGAGTGTATGGGCGGGCCCCTTTGCTGGACATCGGTTCACCTCGAACGCAGGCGAGCAGCGGGCCGCCGGGACGCCCACCGGTCGCCATGTGCTCCCGTCATCGGCGTGAACAGTCGTGGACTTGGCCGGGGTGTTCCTAGGCTGGGGGCATGCCGCTGCCCAGCTCGCCTCCGCCCGGCGATCACCCTGCCGGACAACCGGACTCGGCGCTCCCCAGCGTCCGCTCCGACCTGGATCTGCTGACCTCGCTGCACGCGAGCGTGCTGGCGGAGTCCGGCCGCGAGGATCTCCTGGAGCTCATGCGCACGCTCGTAGCGGCCTCCGCCAGCGCCACGAATCGGGACAGCTTCGCCCGGCCGCACGCCATGGTGGCCGACCTCGACGACGGCACGGCGGCGGAGCTGGCCCGCGCGGTCACCGTGCACCTGCACCTGACCAACCTCGCCGACGAGCGCCTGCGCGCGCGGTCGCTGCGCGCCGAGACCGCCGACTTCGGCACCGGGCTGGAGGATGGCGCGGTCGCCGCGGCGATCACCGAGCTCGGCCCGCGCGCCGCCGACCGGATCGCGGGGCTGCGCATCCACCCGGTGCTCACGGCCCATCCCACCGAGGCGCGTCGCCGCGCGGTCGCGACGGCGCTGGCCCGGATCAGCGAGCAGCTGGACCGGTACGACGACCCGTGGTCCGGCGGCCTCGAACGCGACTTCGCCCGGCGCCGGATGCTCGAGGACATCGACATCCTGCAACGCACCTCCACGCTTCGGCGGACCCGCCCCGAGCCCCAGGACGAGGTCAAGACGATCCTCACCGTCTTCGACCAGACGCTGGTGCGGGCGGTGCCCCGGCTCTACCGGGCCGTCGACGAGGGCCTGCGCCACGCAGGCGTGTCGCGGAGCCTGCCGCCCGCGTTCGTGCGGTTCGGCAGCTGGATCGGCGGGGACCGCGACGGCAACCCGTTCGTCACCGCCGACGTCACCCGGCGCACCATGGCCGCCCAGGCCGAGCACGCCATCGCCGCGCTCGCCCGGATCGCCGGCCGGATCGCGCGGACGCTCACCATGGACGAGGTCGGCACCCCGCCCTCCGATGCGCTCGTGGAGGCCCTGGCCAACGACGCCGTACGGCTGCCAGAGGCCATGGCCCGCTTCGTCAAGGACTCGCCGGGGGAGCCGCACCGGCAGAAGATGCTCGTCATCGTCACCCGGCTCGAGCTGACGCTCGCCGAGCGCGCGGGACTCGCCTACGCGGGTCCGGCCGAGGTGCTCGCGGACCTCGCGCTGGTCCAGGAGAGCCTGGTGGCAGCGGGGGACGCGCGGGCGGCGTACGGCGAGCTGCAGCAGCTGATCTGGCTGGTCCAGACCTTCGGTTTCCACCTGGCCGAGCTCGAGGTCCGGCAGCACTCGGCCGTCCACGAGGCGGCCCTGGTGGAGCTGCTCACGGGGGTCGAGGGCGTCGCCGATCCGCTGGCGGCCGCGCGCGATGCGGCGTATCTGGATCGACTCGCCACCCACGGGTGGCCCGACGGCGTCGCCGGGCGGCGCACCGCCGAGGCCTCGGAGCGGACGGCCGAGGTCCTCGACACCCTGCGCGTGATGGCGTGGTTGCAGGAGCGGTGGGGGCCGCACTGCTGCGGGCGGTACATCGTCAGCTTCAGCCAGAGCGCCGCCCACCTCGCCGCGGTGCGCGCCCTCGCCCGGCTCGCGGTCGGCGACCGCCCGTTGCGGCTCGACGTCGTGCCCCTCTTCGAGACGGGAGAAGACCTCGAACGCTCCCGCGAGACGCTGCAGGAGTGGTTCGCGCTGCCCACCACCGCCGCCTGGGTGACGACGACCGGCCGCAACGTCGAGGTCATGCTCGGCTACTCCGACTCGGCCAAGGACGTCGGACCGGCGAGCGCCACGCTCACCCTGGACCAGGCCCAGCAGAAGCTGGTGTCGTGGGCGGAGCGGCACGACGTACGGCTCACGCTCTTCCACGGCCGCGGCGGCTCCCTGGGCCGCGGCGGCGGTCCGCTGCACCGCGCGATCCTGGCGCAGCCGACGGGATCGGTGGACGGCCGGTTCAAGGTGACGGAGCAGGGGGAGGTGATCGCGGCGCGGTACGGCGACGTGCTCGTGGGGCAGCGCCACCTCGAACGCCTCACCAGCGCCGTGCTCCTGACGGACGAACCCGAGCGGGCGCGGCTGCGGGGCAAGAGCGGTCGGGGGTACGCCGAGGTCGGCGCGCGCATCGACGCCGCGTCGCGGACCGCGTACCGCGAGCTGGTTACGAGCCCGGGGCTGGTCGAATTGCTCGCCCAGGCGAGCCCGCTCGACGAGCTCGGCGAGCTGCGGCTGGGCTCTCGCCCGTCGCGCCGCAGCGGGGTCGATGTCGGCCGGTCGCTGGCCGACCTGCGGGCGATCCCGTGGGTGTTCGCGTGGGCGCAGGCGCGGGTGAACGTGCCCGGCTGGTACGGGCTGGGGACGGGCCTCGCCGCGGTGGGCGACCTGGCGGAGCTGCGCCGCGCCTACCGGGACTGGCCGCTGTTCGCCTCGCTCATCGACGTGGCGGAGATGAGCCTGGCCAAAGCCGACCGGGCGCTGGGGGAGGCGTTCCTGGAGCTGGGCGACGCGCCGGAGCTGGTCGGGCGGATCCTGGCCGAGTACGACCTGACCTTGCAGTGGGTGCTCGACGTGCTCGACCAGCGGGAACTGTTGGAGCGCAAGCCGCACCTGCACGCGGCGATCGAGATGCGGCGCCCCTACATCAACGCCCTGTCGCACCTGCAGATCCACGCGCTGCGGACGCTGCACGGGCCGGACGCGCTCGCCGACCCGGAGCTGGCGGAGCGGTGGCGCACCGTGGTGCTGCTGACGATGAACGGCGCCGCGGCGGGGCTGCAGAACACCGGCTGAACCCGACGGACGCGGAGGGGTGCCCGCCCCCGGTGTGGGGCGGGCACCCCTCGGTGCCGAAGCGGTGGCTCAGAAGTTGATCATGTGCCCCGCGATGCCGTGCATGGCCTCCTTGAGGGCCTCGCCGAGCGTCGGGTGGGCGAACACCGTGCGGCTGACCTCGTCGGCCGTCAGGTCCCACTGCTTGGCGACGCTTGCTGCAGGCAGCAGTTCGGTGACGTCCGGGCCGATCATGTGCACGCCGAGGATCTCGTTGTACTTGGCGTCGGCGACCACCTTGACGAAGCCGACACCTTCGCCGAGGCCCTGCGCCTTGCCGTTGGCGGTGAACGGGAAGCTCGCCGTCTTGATCTCGTGGCCGGCGTCCTTGGCCTGCGCCTCGGTCAAGCCCATCGAGGCGATCTGCGGGTGGCAGTAGGTCGCCCGCGGGATGTTGACGTAGTCGACCGGCATGGTCTCGGCGCCGGCGATGGTCTCCGCGGCGACGATGCCCATGGCCTCGGCGACGTGGGCCAGCATCATCTTGGCGGTGCAGTCGCCGATGGCGTAGACGTTGGGCACGTTGGTGCGGCAGTAGTCGTCGATCTCGATGGCGCCGCGCTCGGAGACCGTCACGCCGATGTTCTCGAGGCCGTAGCCGGTGACGCGGGGCGCGAATCCGAAGGCGGTGAGCATGCGCTCCGCCTCGAGCACCTGCTTGTCGCCGCCGGCGGCGGGGGAGACCGTGACCTTGACGCCGGAGCCGGTGTCCTCGACCGACTCGACCTTGGTGCCGGTCATCACCTTTACGCCGAGCTTCTTGTAGTGCTTGGCGAGCTCCTTGGACACGTCGGCGTCCTCCGTGGGGACCATCCGGTCGAGGAACTCCACGATCGTCACGTCGACGCCGAAGTTGGCCATCACGTAGGCGAACTCGACGCCGATCGCGCCGGACCCGCCGATGATGATGGACTTCGGCAGGTTCTCGTCGAGGATCTGCTCCTCGTAGGTCACGACGTTCTTGGATAGCTCGATGCCCATCGTCTTGACCGTCGCACCGGCCGCGATGATGAGGTGGTCGAACGTGACGGTCTTCTTCTCGCCGCCGTCGGACTCGACCTCCATGGAGGTCGGGCTGGTGAGCGTGCCCCAGCCGTCGATCTCGGTGATCTTGTTCTTCTTCATCAGGAAGTGGACGCCCTTGACGATGCCCGCGCTGACCTGACGGGACCGCTTGTGGGTCGGGCCGAACGACATCGTCGCGTCGCCCTCGATGCCGTACTTGGCCTTCTCGTGGTTCAGCGTGTGCGCGAGTTCGGCGTTCTTCAACAGCGCCTTGCTCGGAATGCAGCCCACGTTGAGGCAGACTCCGCCCCAATAGCGCTTCTCGACCACGGCAACCTTCTTGCCGAGCTGCGCGGCCCGGATCGCCGCCACGTATCCGCCCGGGCCGGCGCCCAGGACCACCACATCGAAGTCAGCCATGGGGGCAGCCTATCGGGGCGCCGGTGGGGAGGGCACGGCGTACGACCGGCTGGGCCCTGTCCTACGCTGGCGCGCATGTCACCGGTCCGACTGCGCGCCAACCTCATGCTGCTCGTGGCGGCGGCCATCTGGGGGTTTGCGTTCGTCGCGCAGGTCGTCGGGGCGGAGCATGTGGGCCCGCTGACGTTCAACGGGGTCCGGTTTGCCCTCGGCGCGCTCTCGCTGCTGCCGCTCATCACCGTCCTCGATCGACGGAGCGGCACGGCGCGGGCGGACCGGCTCGCGGCCTGGCGCCGGTGCCGGGCCCCGGGGCTCCTGGTGGGCGCGGTTCTATTCGTGGCGGCGCTGTTTCAGCAGGCCGGGATGGGGCTCACGACGGCGGGCAAGGGCAGCTTCATCACTGGGCTCTACATCGTGCTCGTGCCCCTGGTCGGCATGCTGCTGGGGCATCGGACGGGCCGGTTCACGTGGGCCGGCGTCGGGCTGGCCCTGGTCGGTCTCTACCTGCTCTGCGTGACGGAGGGGCTCACGATCGCCGCCGGGGACGCCCTGGTGCTGGCGTGCGCGGTCTTCTTCACCGGGCACATCCTGCTCATCGACCGGTACGCGCGGCTCGACGCGCTGCGCCTCTCCGTCACCCAGTTCGGGACATGCGCGCTGCTCAACCTGGGGGCGGCGGCGGTCGTGGAGCCGACGCCGTACGCCGGGATCGGCGCGGCCCTGGTGCCGATGCTGTACGGCGGCCTCATGTCGGTCGGGGTGGGATACACGCTGCAGATCCTCGGCCAGCGCGACGCCCTGCCGTCCCACGCGGCGCTGCTCATGTCGATGGAGTCGGTCTTCGGGGTGATCGGCGGGGCGCTGCTGCTCGGGGAGACGATGACCGCACGGGGCTACGCGGGTTGCGCGGTCATGCTCGCCGGGATCTTGCTGTCGCAAGCCGGCACCCCGCCCGGTGCGGATCCCCGCCCGCCGAGCGAGCCGACGGCGCTGCCGCCCGGCGTACCGGTCGTGGACGTCAACGACCGCTCCTGAGCTGCACCTTCGCTGCCATGGCGGCACCGGCCGGGGGACGGACGAGTGACGGGGGGCCGGCGCATGCGGGTCGCCGTACGTGAGGGATGGCACGCCCGTACCGGCGCCGTGCGCAGCGCGGATCGGGCAGGATTCGCCCCATGGCGAAGGTGATGAGCGGGAACTACTTCGAGGACTTCGAGATCGGGCAGCGGCTGCGGCACGCGACGCCCCGCACGGTGACCGAGGGAGATGTGGCGCTCTACCAGGCGCTGTACGGATCGCGGTTCGCGGTCTCCTCCGGGGCGACCTTCGCGGCGGCCTGCGGCCAGGAGCGGATGCCGATCGACTCGCTGCTGACCTTCCACATCGTGTTCGGCAAGACCGTCCCGGACGTCTCCATCAACGCCGTGGCCAATCTCGGTTATGCCGGCGGCGTGTTCGGCGTCCCGGTCTTCCCCGGCGACACGCTGACCACCACCTCCGAGGTCACCGGCCTGAAGGAGAACTCCAACGGCAAGACCGGCGTGGTTTACGTGCATTCTGTGGGCGTCAACCAGCGCGACGAGGTCGTCCTGGACTACAACCGCTGGGTCATGGTGAACAAGAAGGACCAGGCCAAGCCCGCACCCGACACGGTGGTCCCGAGCCTGCCGACGTCGGTGCCGGTCGATCAGCTGCAGGTGCCCTGGTCGATCCGCAAGGGCGGCTACGACGTCGAGCTCGCCGGCTCGCCGTACCTGTGGGACGACTACGAGGTCGGCGAGAAGATCGACCACGTCGACGGCAACACCATCGAGGAGGCGGACCACATGATGGCCACCCGCCTCTACCAGAACACGGCCAAGGTCCACTTCAACCAGCACACCGAGGGCCAGGGCCGCAACGGCCGCCGCATCGTCTACGGCGGCAACATCATCAGCTTCGCGCGCGCCCTGAGCTTCAACGGCCTGGGCAACGCCCTGTCCATCGCGGCGATCAACGGCGGCTCGCACACCAACCCCACCTTCGCCGGGCACACGGTCTACGCCTGGTCGGAGGTCCTCGAGAAGCTGGTGCTGCCTGGCCGCGACGACATCGGCGCCCTGCGCGTGCGCACCGTCGCCACCAAGGACCTGCCCTGCGCGGAATTCCCGTACAAGGGCGAGGACGGCAAGTACCTGCCGAACGTGGTCCTCGACTTCGACTACACAGTGCTGATGCCGCGCCGGTGACATCGGTTTCGGTGGCGCCGGCCGGCGCCGGCGCCACCGGCTCCCGGTAGAGGAACCCCGTCAGGCCGGGCGTTGTGCCGTCGCCAGGAAGAGGGGGAATGCGCGCGTCTCGTCGCGGACGACCTTGTCCACCACGGTGGCGGTCGTGATGCGCACCCCCACGAACCCGGCGTGGGTCAACCAGGCGACGATGTCGGCGCGGGGAAACCCGTTTGGTCCCTCGAAGTCGGCGTGCTGCGCGTGGAAGGCGCCGTCCGGGTCGTGGTCAAGGTCGACCAAGGCGATCCGACCGCCCCGGGCGAGCACGTCGTACGCCGCGCGCAGCGCGCCCGCCACGTCGGCCATGTGGTGCAGCGCCAGCTGCGACAGGACCAGGCCGTAGGGGCCACCGGGCAGGGCGGTCTCCTGCGCGCCAACGAGTTCGGCGCGCCACGCCGTCAGGTGGAGCTCAGCAATGCGGGCGCGGGCGACCTGAACCATGCCCGGCGCGGAGTCGGTCAACGTGACGGGTCCGAGGGTGTCGGCCAGCTGGCGGCACAGCAGCCCCGTGCCCGCGCCGAGCTCCAGGGTGGCCGGATGGTCGTCGAGGTCGACGGCCGCGCGGATGGCGTCGGCCACGGCCCTGCTGCGCGCGACCCGGTCCGGTCGGTCATCCCAAGTTGCGGCCTCGCCGGAGAAATCCATGCCGGTCAGCGTACGTCGCCCCATCCCATAGGCTGGTTGGCGTGCTCATCGACCTGCACGCCCACACCACGGCCAGCGACGGGACGGACACCCCGGCCCAGCTGATGGCTGCCGCAGCCGAGCGCGGCCTCGACGTCGTGGCGATCACGGACCACGACTCCACCGCAGGGTGGGCCGAGGCGACGCGCGAGGCCACCGCGCACGGCGTACGGCTCGTGCGTGGCATCGAACTGTCCTGTACGGCGGGCGGGATCTCCCTGCACGTCCTGGGCTACCTGCACGACCCGACGTACGCGCCGCTCCTGCAGGAGATCGACAAGGCCCGGTCCAGCCGGGTGGACCGCGCCCGCCGGATCACCGAGAACCTGGCCGCCGACGTGCCGATCAGCTACGACGAGGTGCTGGCGCAGGTCACCGGGTCGGCGACGGTGGGGCGCCCGCACATCGCCGACGCGCTCGTCGCGGGCGGCGTGGTGGCGGATCGCGACGAGGCGTTCGCGCGCTTCCTGTACGACGGGTCGCCCTACGGCGCAAAGCATTACGCGCCCAGCGCCGTCGCCGGCGTGCGGCTGATCATCGCTGCCGGGGGCGTGCCGGTCATGGCCCACCCGTTCGCGGCCAAGCGCGGCCGGATCGTCGCCAACGAGGTGATCGAGGAGATGGCCGCGGCGGGACTGGTGGGGTTGGAGGCGCACCACCCCGACCACACGCCGGAGCAGGAGGCGCACACCCTCGACCTCGCCCGAGCTTTAGGTCTGCTCGTGACCGGCTCCAGCGATTACCACGGCACCGGAAAGAGCAATCGGCTGGCGGACCGGACCACCCCGCGCGACGTGTACGAGGCGCTGCTCGGCCGGCCGACGGCGACGGCAGTGGTGCAGGAATGAACCTGGACACGGGCTTCTTTGGCTCGGTGTTCATCAGCCTGCTCGTGATCCTCGACCCGCCCGGGGCATTGCCGGTCTTCCTGAGCCTGACGAAGTCGTACAAGAAGCACGACCGCCAGGCCGTCGCCGCTCGCGCGTCCGTGGTGGCCTTCGGGGTGCTCCTGACGTTCGCCCTGGTGGGGGAGCAGATCCTGCAGTATCTCAAGATCTCCGTCCCCGCCCTGCAGGTCTCCGGGGGCCTGCTGCTCCTGCTCATCGGGCTGGAGCTGCTCATGGGCAAGGAGGACGCCGACGCCGACGTGGCCCGCACGAACATCGCCCTGGTCCCGCTCGCCGTGCCGCTGTTCGCCGGGCCTGGGGTCATCGTCACGATCATGGTGTCGATGCAGCGGGCGCACACCATGGGACAGCGCGCCTCGATCATCCTGGCGCTGGCTGCGGCGATGGCGGTCGTCTACCTGTCGATGCGGTACGCCGGCGCCATCCACCGGGTGCTTCGCGAGGGCGGGACCACGCTGGTCAGCCGGATTGCGGGGCTGCTGTGTGCGGCGATCGCCGTGCAGATGATGGCGGACGGCATCATCGGCTTCGTGCACTCGGCCTGAGCAACCGGAGTCGCACGAGACCTGGGCCCGGTCTGCGCTTCGCGGCTCGCAGCGCGGGTGAGGCCGCTGCCGCGCGTCCACACCCGAGCGGTTGTTCCACAGCACGCGGCGCCTCCCGCGGGCGGCGCACCGGTCTGGTTAGCCTGCAGGCGTGAGTGAACCGTCGGCACGGCAGGGCGAGTTCGTGGGGCTGCCCCCGCGGCTGTTCTCGGCGAGCCCCAGCCGGATGCTGACGTGGTTGGACTGCCCCCGCCAATACCGGCTGCGCTATCTCGACGTACCGCGTCCCGCGCCGCGACCGCAGCGGGCCCACACGACGGTGGGCACGGTCACCCATACCGTCCTGCGCGACTTTTGGGACGTGGCGCCGAACGAACGTACGCCGCAGCGGGTTTCGGCCCTCGTCGATGCGCAGTGGACCTCGTTGGGGTTCCGCGACGCCGAGCAGGCCCAGCGCTGGCGCGAGCGGGTGCGCTGGCAGGTGCTGGCCTATCTCCGCTCGCTGGGGGAGGCCCGCCACTCGCGCCCGGTCGGCACCGAGCGGACCGTCGCGTTCACCACGGATCGCCTGGCGTTCTCCGGGCGGGTGGACCGGCTCGACGACCGCGACGGGCACCTGGTCGTCGTCGACTACAAGACCGGTCGCCGCCCGTGCACCGAGGAGGAGGCGCGGACGTCGCTGGCGCTCGCCCTGTACGCCGTCGGCGCCGCGCGGGTCTTTCGTCGAGACTGCGTTCGCGTCGAGCTGCACCACGTGCCGACAGGGGCGGTCGTCGCCCACGAGCACACCCCGGAGTCCCTCGCGCGCAAGGTGTCCGAGGCCGATTCGATCGTGCGGGACCTCGTGTCGGCCGAGCGGGAGTACGCCGTAGCCGGGCGCGATTCGACCATGTTTGCGGCGCGCCCGTCGGCGTTGTGCGGCTGGTGCGATGTTCGGGCGCACTGCCCGGAGGGCTCGGCCCACGGTGCCGAGATGAGCGACTGGGCGGGCCTGCCCGGCGAGGACGCCGAAAATTCCGGGGCATCTGAGGTGCCCGAGACCGACGAGAGGTGCGAGGCGCTCAAGACCCAGGGATGAGGCCGCACTTCAGGCGCTCAAGATCCCCGCGGTGCTCGGAAGGCCCAAGACCCCAAACGCCCGCCGCCCCACTTACCCGACTGGCGCCCTCTTGTTGGTACTGGCGCCCGCAATGAAGGCGGGCGCCAGTGGGGGAAAGAGGGCGGCAGTCGCGAAGACTGCCTCAGCCGGGGAGCTCGCTTCAACTGCGAGCTGTCGACTCACTCAGACCTGCTCTGACCCTTCAGAGCCAGAACGGACTTCAATCGGCGGTGACCGCCGCGCCGCCGCCACGGGTGCGGCGCCGCTTGCGGCGGGGCTTGGCCTCGCCATCCGCGCTGGCCTTCCCGTGCTCCTTGGCGCCCTTGTGCTCCTTGGCCTCGCCGCGGCCGTGGCCGTGGCCCGACGTCTTGCCCTCGCTCGACGTACCGCCTCGGCGCCCCCGCGGCCCGGCGCCGCCGCGGCCCTTGCCTGCGCGGCCACCGGTCTCGCCCAGGTCCTCCAGCTCCTCGGCATCCAGACCCGCGCGCACGCGGGCCGCCTTGGGCAGCCGACCGGTCACCGACGGGTCGATCTCCAGGTCGCTGTAGAGGTGTTCGCTGCTGGAATACGTCTCGACCGGCTCGGGGATGCCCAGGTCGAGCGCCTTGTTGATGAGGCCCCAGCGGGGCAGGTCGTCCCAGTCCACGAGGGTGATCGCGACGCCCGTCTGTCCCGCGCGGCCGGTCCGGCCGGTGCGGTGCAGGTAGGTCTTCTCGTCCTCGGGGCACTGATAGTTCACGACGTGCGTGACGTTCTCCACGTCGATGCCCCGGGCCGCAACGTCGGTGGCGACGAGCACGTCGACCTTGCCCTTGCGGAAGGCGCGCATGGCCTGCTCACGGGCGCCCTGGCCCAGGTCGCCGTGCAGCGCGGCCGCCGCGAAGCCGCGGTCGGTGAGCTCCTCGGCCACCTTCGCGGCGGTGCGCTTGGTGCGGGTGAAGACGATCGTCAGCCCGCGGTCCTTGGCCTGCAGCACGCGGCTCAGCATCTCGACCTTGTCCATGGCGTGCGCGCGGTAGACGAACTGCTCGATCGCCTGCACCGTGCTGCCCTCGTCGCCCGCGACCATGGCCCGGATGTGCGTCGGTTGGGTCATGTAGCGGCGCGCCAGCGCCACGACGGCGCCCGGCATGGTGGCCGAGAAGAGCATGGTCTGCCGCGAGGTGGGGGTCTCCGCGAGGATCTTCTCCACGTCAGGCAGGAATCCCAGGTCGAGCATCTCGTCGGCCTCGTCGAGGACCACGGTCCGCACCGAGTGCAGGTTGAGGTGGCGCTGTTGGTTGAGGTCGATCAGGCGACCCGGCGTACCGACGACCACCTCGACCCCCTTGCCGAGGGCGTCGATCTGGGGCTCGAACGCCCTTCCGCCGTAGATGCATTCGACGCGGATGCCGCGGCGCTTGCCGGCCCGGGAGAGGTCGCTGGCGACCTGGACGGCCAGTTCACGGGTGGGGACCACCACGAGAGCCTGGGGACGTCCGGGGTAATCCTGCGCGCCGAAACCCTCGTCGCCGGGGGCGATCACCTTGTCCAAAAGCGGTACGCCGAAGCCGAGCGTCTTGCCGGTGCCCGTCTTGGCCTGACCTATGATGTCGTGTCCGCCCAGGGCCACGGGCAGGGTCATGGCCTGGATGGGGAAGGGGGTGACAATGCCGTGGTCCGCCAGGGCGGCGACGATGTCGTCGTGCACGCCGAAGCTGCCAAAGGTGACCTCGGGGGCCACGGTGGGGTTCTCGCCGGCGTCGATGGTGGGTAGGTCGTGCTCGACGTCCGCGGACGTCGAGCTGAGGTGCACTGTGGTCAATGTCGTCTCTCGATCGGGCCCACGGCGAAGAGTCGGGATGGCTCACGCGGCGCTACGGCGTCGTAGGGCGCCACGCCCGGGGGCGTAGTGCGGAGCCGATCGGAGGTCTTCAATTCCGCGCGTTTCACCCCGCGCGGGTGGGTCGTCGAGCCGATCGGGCACCGAATGTCCTGTTCATGATACCGCGGCGCCCCAGCCAGTGCGTTCTCGGCGCGGCTCCGGGCGCACCGAGGGGCCCCGGGCAGCACGCCCGGGGCCCCTCGGCGGTGGCCTGTGAGCCGTCAGCGGGTGATCCCGCGACGGCCGGTGACCGACATGTAGACGGCGATGAGGATGGCCGCTACCGCGATTCCCGCGAGGAACGGGATGATCGCGAAGCCGCCGTTGCTGTTGCTGTAGCCGACCTGGTAGACGATCCACGACCCAATCGCCGAGCCGAGGATGCCAAGGACGATCGTCATGAGCACCGAGATGTTCTGGTGACCTGGCATGACCAGACGCGCCAGCGCGCCGATAATCAATCCGCCGATGATGGCGCCGATAATGGTGCCGATCATGTTGCTCTCCTTCATGGGCTGTGTGTCGGGGCCCTCCCTGTGGCCCTCCACGGGCTGATTACCCGCTGCCTCGACCCTGACACGCCTCGGCAGGCAACAGTCTGATCACACGCCCTGGTCAGCCGTGCGTCCCCGTCAAGCGGCCACCTGACGCGCTCAGTGGCGCGTCGTACGGCTGTTTTGCACGACGAACGGGGTGAAGGCCACGATTCGGACAGTCGACCAACGAGGAATTCGGGTCGGGGCGCAGATGCCACGGTGCGGCCAGCCCCCGGATCGACTCGAGCCGGGGTCGGCCCGCCGCGGATCAGAGCATGCCGAATCCCACTCCGCCCTTGCGGGGGGCGCCGATCTCCACGTAGCCGATCGCGGCGCCGTTGACGCACACCACGCCGCCCTTGGCGTCGGCCAGCCGGAGCATCGAACCCGAACTGGTTGCCTTGGCGATCTCCTTCTCGATCTCCTCGGGAGCCTGCTCCGACTCCAGGGTGAGTTCCCGGCTGCAGTGCTGCACGCCGATACGGATCTCCACGGGGTTGTGTCCTTTCGCTTCAGGGCTGGGCGACCAGTATCACCCGGTGGGCTGGCTGCCGGCCGCTAGGGCACGCGTCCGCGTCGCGTCAGGCCGGGGCCGCGCGCGAGAACAGGGCGTCCACCTCGGCGTACGTCAGCGGCAGCCGCTTGACCCCCTTGAAGGCGAGCGCTGCCACGAGCCCGGCCGCGCGCTCACGAGGAATGGTCTCCCCGTGCGCCTGCCAGAACCGCGCGGACTGCTGGGCCATGCCGACCATCGCCGCGGCGAGGAGCCTGGATTCGTCGACGGTGAACTCCGTGTTCGCCTGCATGAGCGGCGCGATGGCCGCCGCGACCGAGGCCTCCACTCGATCCAGCCGCTCGCGGACCGCCGGGTCGTTGACCAGATCGGATTCGAAAACCAGGCGGTACGGCGTGCGCTCGCGGGAGACGAACTCGAAGTAGGCGTCCATGGTCGCCGCGACCCGATCGGCCTCGCTGGAGGCCGTCTGAAGGGCGGTCAGCACGGCGGCCGTGAGCTGGTCGTTCGCGTCGTCGAGCAGCGCCAGGTAGAGCTCCATCTTCCCGGGGAAGTGCTGGTAGAGCACGGGTTTGCTCACGCCCGCCCGCTCGGCGATCTCGTCCATGGCCGCGGCGTGGTATCCCGAGCCGACGAAGACTTCCTGGGCCGCCTCCAGGAGCTGGGCCCGGCGCGCCTGCCGGCTCAGCCGTGCACCGCGGCCCGCTGGGACTGCATCGTTCGTGGTCACGTCGCTCCTTCGGCCGTGGGGCGGGGGCCCTTTGGTGCCGTCAATCCTAGCCAGTAACCTCCCCGGCATGGAGTCGAGTACGCCAAGGTCGGGCGGCATTGCGGGTGGTGGGCTCACCGCCCGCGAGCGGGAACGGTATGCCCGGCACCTCCTCCTGCCCGGGGTGGGACTCGCCGGACAGGAGCGGCTGGCCGCCGCCCGGGTGCTGGTCGTGGGCGCCGGGGGACTGGGCAGCCCCGTCCTGACCTACCTCGCCGCCGCGGGCGTGGGCGTGCTGGGCGTCGTCGACGACGACATCGTGGACGTGACGAACCTGCAGCGCCAGGTCGTGCATGGCACGGCCGACCTGGGCCGGCCGAAGGTGGACTCGGCGGCGGACCGGATCGCGGACCTCAACCCGCATGTGGTGATCGAGCGACATCAGGTGCGGTTGTCCGCGGCGACCGCGGTGGACCTGCTGACGCCGTACGACGTGGTCGTGGACGCCACGGACAACTTCCCGGCGCGCTACCTGCTCTCGGATGCGTGCGTGCTGGTGGGCCGCCCGCTGGTGTGGGGAGCGGTGGCTCGATTCGACGGTCAGGTGAGCGTGTGGTGGCCGAGTTCCGTCGGTCGCGGCCGCTCCGGTCCGTGCTATCGGTGCGTCTTTCCGCGGCCGCCCGCGCCCGGTTCGGTTCCGTCGTGCGCGGAGGGCGGCGTGTTAGGCGTGCTGCCGGGGGTGATCGGGACGTTGCAGGCCACCGAGGTGCTCAAGATCCTGCTCGGCGTGGGGGAACCGCTGGTGGGGCGGATGCTGGTGTACGACGCACTGGCCGCCAGGGTCGGCACGGTGCCGCTGGCGGCCCATCCCGCGTGCCCTTCGTGCTCGCCGGGTGCCGAGGTGCGGCTGGTCGATCTGGACGAGGCCTGCGCGGCGCTCGACGTACGAGGTGTCGACGAACCGGCAGTCAACGGCACAGGTGCGCCGACGCAGCCTGGCGGCGAGTCGGTTCCGCAGGTCGCCCCGGCCGTCGCCGCCGCACGCCTGGCCGGGCCGTCGGCGCCGCTGCTGGTCGACGTCCGGGAGGCGGCGGAACGGGAGATCGTCAAGCTGCCGGCGCCGGAGGAACTCTGGGTTCCCCTCGGATCGCTCCGCGCCTCGGCCCGGCTGCCCGGCGTCGGCACCGATCGGGAGCTGCTCGTGTACTGCCGGTCCGGGGTCCGGTCCGCCGAGGCCGTGGCCCTCCTTCGGGCGGCGGGGTACGTCGGGGCGGTCAACGTGGCCGGCGGTCTGTTGGGCTGGCGGACCGAGGTGGACGCGCAGATTCCGGCGTACTGAACGGCCGGACGGCTTCTGCCCGTGCGGCGCCGGCCGAGGATCCCCGGCGGCTGCCTTGCTCGAGGTCGGGTAGCGCTCCCGACCAGGGACGATGCCGACGGCTGAGGCCGACGGCTGAGCGTTGTCGGTGCCCGGTGCTGGAATCGGCCCATGGTCCTGCTGCAGCGATCCACCGTCCGCGACGGACGTGCGGGCGACGCGTCGCCGCGCTGGGCGTTGCCTGCACTGGACGAGACGCAGGCCGCCGCGGCGGCCCATCGCGGGGGGCGAGCCCTCGTCGTGGGGGCGCCCGGGACGGGCAAGACCACGGTCGCCATCGCGGCGGTGACGAGCCGGGTGGCGGAGGGCGTCTCGCTCGATGCGTGTCTTGTGCTCGCCGGCTCGCGGGTGGCGGCCGCCCGGTTGCGCGACCGCATCTCGGGAGTCGTCGGTGGGACCTCGAGTCAGCCGGCGGCGCGTACGCCGTCGTCGCTGGCGTACGGGATTCTGCGGCGACGTGCGGTTCTGGAGGGGCTGACGCCGCCGCGTCTGCTCAGCGGCCCCGAGCAGGACGTGATTCTGCGCGAATTGCTGGCCGGCCACGCCGCCGGCGCCGCGCCCCGACCGGGGTGGCCCGATCGGTTCGAGGCGGCGTTGGGCACCCGAGGCTTTCGCTCCGAGCTGCGCGACCTGCTGATGCGGGCAGCCGAGCGGGGGGTCGCCCCCGAGGATCTGGCCGCCCTGGGCCGCGTGCACGGGCGTCCCGAATGGGTGGCGGCGGCGCGGGTGGGAGCGGAGTACGAGGCGGTGACCGCGCTCGCGAACCCCGGCGGGTTGGACCCGGCGGCGCTGCTGGCCGCGGCAGCGGATGCCCTGGATGACGATCCCGGCCTTCTCGGCGAGTCCTTTCCCGGGCTGCAGGCCATCGTTGTCGACGACGCCCACGAGCTCACGCCGCCCGGCGCCAGACTCGTGGCGGCGCTTGCCGCGGGGGGCGCGGACCTGCTGTTGATCGGCGACCCTGATGTCGGCACGCAGTCCTTTCGCGGCGGCGACCCGCGGCTCTTCATGGATCTGGCCGCCGGGGCCCACAGATACGTGTTGCCGCATCGGTGGCGCCAGCCCGCCAAGCTGGCCGCAGTGACGGCGCAGGTCGCCGGGCGGATCGGGACGGTGGGCGAGGCACGCCACCGGGCCGCGACGCCGTCAGCGGGCACCCAGCAAAAGTTTCCCGCGCGCCCCGGGGGGGCGGGACGCCCTGATTGCTCCGCCGGCCCCGAGAGCGGTGGCGGCGTCGAGGTGCTGGTCGCGCGCTCGGCCACCCAGGAGGCCCGGCACGTCGCCGAGCAGCTGCGTCGAGCCCACCTCATCGACGGCACTCCGTGGTCGCAGATGGCGGTCATCGTGCGCGGCAGGGCGCGGACGGCCACACTGCGCCGCGTGCTGACGGGTGCGCAGATCCCACTCGTCCTGCCCGGGGCGCAGGTGCCGCTGCGGGAGGAGCCCGTTGTGGCCGCCCTGCTCGAACTGCTTCGCGTCAGCCTGGCCGCGGCTGGCGAGGCCCCGGGCGCTGTGCTTGCGGGGCGCGATGTCGCTCGCCACGAGGCAGGGTCCGGCGGGTCTGCTTTCGAGGCCACGGTGGTGCTCGACCTGTTGGCCTCCCCCCTCGCCGGCGTGGATGCGTCCGGTGTTCGCCGGCTTCGCCGCGCCCTGCGAGCGGCCGAAGCCCCTCGGGGCGTTGACACTCCGGCGCGTTCCGTCGATGCTGCGCTGGTGGCCGGTCTGCTGGGGGACGGAACCTTTGATCGACTCGGGCCCGAGGGCACCTCCCCCAGGAGGCTCGCGCGGGCTGTCGCGGCGGGTGCGGCGGCTGCGGCGGGAACGGCGAGTGCGGCGGGAACCCGGGCGAACGACGAGCCGGGGGGCCGCGGTGCCGATGTCACCGCCGAGTCCGTGTTGTGGGCGATCTGGTCGGCCCTGGGCGTGGGCGAGGGGTGGCGGCGTACGGCGCCGGAGGGGGGAGCCTCCGGCGAACGCGCCGATCGTGACCTCGACGCGGTGGTGGCCCTGTTCGAGGCGGCCGCGAGATACGTCGACCGGCTGCCGGGTCGGGGACCGGACGGCTTCTTGGAGCAGGTGCTCGGCCAAGACGTCGCGGGTGACCTGCTGGCCGAGGCGGCGCCCCGGACGGAGGCGGTCACCGTGACGACGCCCGCCGGGGCAGCCGGATCGGAATGGGACGTCGTGGCCGTGTGCGGGGTGCAGGAGGGGGTCTGGCCCGACGTGCGCTTGCGCGGCTCCGTGCTGGGATCCCAGGCTCTGGTCGACCTCTTGGCCGGGAGGTCGGCAGGGCCGCGCGAGGCGCTGGCGGCCGTCCGGCACGACGAGGCTCGGTTGTTCCACGTCGCCGTCAGCCGGGCCCGCGGACGGCTCCTCGTCACCGCCACGGCCAACGAGGACGAGCAGCCCTCGGCGTACCTCGATCTCATCGACGGTGGCCCACCGCCCGGCTGCGACGCTCGGCCCGCGCTCACGGTGCCGGAGCGGATGACGGCCGCCGGAACGGTGGCCCGGCTGCGGCGTGAGCTGGCCACGGCCCCGGACCGCCGCCGCGCCGGTGCCACGGCCCGCCGCCTCGCGCTGCTGGCGACCGAGGGCATGCCCGGCGCGAGCCCGCAGGACTGGTGGACGCTTCGGGAGACCACCGATGACCGACCACGTCGGGACCCGGAGGCCTCCGTGCGGGTGTCGCCGTCCCGGGTCGAGGCGTTCGGCAACTGCCCCCTGCGCTGGCTGCTGTCCACGGCCGGCGGCGAACGGCCCAGGTCGGGCGGGGCTGACGCGGTCGGCACGCTCGTCCACGCCATCGCCGCCGAGGTGGACAACTCCGACGTCGCCGCCCTGCAGGCCGAGTTGAGCGCTCGCTGGCCGAGTCTGGGACTGCCCCCGGGCTGGCTGTCCGAGCGGGCTCTGAGCCAGGCCCGCGAGATGCTGAACCGGCTGGCGCGCTACGACGCGCAGGCCCGTGGCCAGGGATGGCGGCTCGTGGGGCGGGAGGTGGAGGTGTCGGTCTCGGTCGGCCGGGCCGAGATCAGGGGGCGGATCGACCGCGTCGAGGAGTCCGACGACGGCGGGGTGCGGGTCGTCGATCTCAAGACCGGCGCCAGCAAGCCCCGTGCCGACGACCTGCCGCGTCATCCGCAGCTCGGCGCCTATCAGGCCGTCGTCGCCGCGGGTGGCCTCGATGTCGACAGGTCGGCGGGCGCTGCGCTGCTGCAGCTTGGCAAGGCCGCCGCTGCCACCAAGGTGGATCTCCAGCTGCAACCACCGCTGTCCGCCGACGACGACCCGAACTGGGCCCGGCGACTGCTCGCAGAGACCGCGGACGGCATGGCGGCCGGGACGTTCCCGGCTCGCGCCGGAGATTGGTGTCGCACCTGCTCGGGGCGCTCGTGTTGCCCGGCGAGCGGCGAGGGAGAGGCGATCTGACATGACGGCGACCCTGCTGACGACGGTCGGGGTGGCTCAATCACCGGCCGGGCTCGGAACGGCTCAACCGCTGGGCACGGCCGAGACGAGGACCTCTACCGGCCCCGGATCTATGGGGCCGGCCGCCGAGCAGACCCCCTCACCGTCCTTCGACGCGACCCAGATAGCGCAGGTCCTGGGCCTGCCGCCGCCGACACCCGAGCAGCGCGACATCATCGAGGCCCCGTTGGAGAACACGCTCGTCGTGGCGGGAGCCGGCTCCGGCAAGACGGAGACGATGGCCGCGCGGGTGGTGTGGCTCGTCGCGAACGGCCGGCTCGCCCCGGACGAGGTGCTGGGACTGACGTTCACGCGTAAGGCGGCTGGCGAGCTCGCGGCGCGCATCGCGGCACGGCTGCGAGCGCTGGCGGCCTCTGGAGCTGCGCTCGTCCCCGCCGCGACCGAGGGGGCGGCGGTGGTCTCGACCTACCACGCGTACGCCGGACGCATCGTCGCGGAACACGGTCTTCTCCTGGGCGTCGAACCCGATGCCCGGCTGCTCACCGAGGCCGCCGCCTGGCAGCTCGCCCACGAGGTGGTCACGGCGTACGACGGCCCGATGGACAAGGTCGCCGCGGCGCCCGCGACGGTCACGCGTGCGGTGGTCGCCCTCGCTGGGGAGATGGCCGAGCATCTGCGCGGCTTGGCGGAGATCGGCGATTACTACGAGCGGTTGCAGCGGCGCGTCGAGGCACTTCCGCTCGGTGCCTCCAAGGCCAGGGGCCTGCCCCGACAGGTGCGCGAGCTCCTGGCCGTGGTGGCCGCCCGGCGGCAGGTCCTGCCCATCGTCGCCGCGTACGCCGCAGCCAAGACGGCCCGAGGGTGCCTCGACTTCGCCGACCAGGTGGCCGTTGCCGCTCGGCTGGCCCGCGACTTCCCGGAGGTCGCGGCGCACGAGCGCGCCCGCTACCGCGTGGTCCTGCTCGATGAGTTCCAGGACACGAGCGAGGCTCAACTCGTGCTGCTGCGCTCCCTCTTCGCTGATCCGGCCGGGGGCGCCCAGGTGCCCGTCGTCGCCGTGGGCGACCCCCATCAGTCCATCTACGGCTGGCGAGGAGCGAGCGCGACCACGTTGGCGCAGTTCCCGCGCCTGTTCGCGCCGGAATGGGACGATGCGGGGCCCAAGGAGGCGCGGATCCGCCACCTGTCCGTGAGTTGGCGCAACGACGAGGGCCTCCTCGTCGCCGCGAACCGGGTCGCCGCCCCCCTGGTGGCGGCCTCGCCGGTGCCCGTCCGGCGGCTCCAACCCGCACCTGTTGCCGCTCGCGGAGCGGTCGAGGTGGCCCGCCTCGAGACGACGGCCCTGGAAGCGGCGTACGTGGCCGCGCGGATCGCGCGGGAGTGGTACGACGGGGACGGCCGGCCGACGGGGACCTCGGCGGCCGTGCTCTGCCGCCGCCGCGCCCAGTTCGTCCCCATCGTCGAGGCGCTGCGGGCGCGTGGCCTGCCGGTCGAAGTGGTGGGGCTCGGTGGTCTGCTCACGATGCCCGAGGTCCAGGACGTGGTGGCGCTGCTGTCCGTCACGGCGGACCCGGGCCGGGGCGACCGCTTGATGCGCCTGCTGACCGGGCCGGCGTATCGGCTCGGTGCCGCGGATCTCGACGGCCTCGGGGCCTGGGCCCGCGAGCTGCACCGGCGCGAACGGAACCGCTCGGGAAGCAGATCCGCGACCATCGACGAGGCAGGGACGGGCGGCGATGCTGGGACGGGCGGCGAGTCGGCGCCACCGGCGGTGGCCGCCGCCAACGTGACCGCTACTGCCGAGGTCGCTGCTGTGCCAGCGGCGCCGGCGCCGACGTTGATCGCGCCGCCCGAGGAACAGCCGAGCATCGTCGAGGCCGTGGAACGGCTGCCACCGCCGGGCTGGGTCGGGTCCGAGGGTGAGACGCTGAGCACGCCGGCGCGGGAACGGCTCGGTCAGCTGGCGGTGCGGATCGCGCGCCTTCGCGGGCTGACCGGCGCTCCCCTGGCTGAGATGTGCGCCGAGGCCGAGCGGCTCCTGGGGCTCGATGTCGAGCTGCTGGCCCGACCCGACGTACCGGTCGACGCAGCCCGGACCCATCTTGATGCCCTCGCCGATGCCGCGGCGGCGTTCTCCGCCGCGGCAGACCGGCCGTCGCTCGGCGGCTTCCTCGCGTGGCTCGAAGTGGCGCTCGAGGAGGAGCGGGGCCTCGAGGCGCCGACGGCAGCGGTGGCGTCGGGCGCCGTCCAGGTGGTCACCGTGCATGCGGCCAAGGGCCTCGAATGGGACGTCGTGGCCGTGCCCGGGTTGGTCGAGGGCGCCTTTCCGAGCACCGGGACGGGACGGTCGTCGTACGACGAGGGCACCGGCGAATGGACCCTGCCGACGGCCCGGGACAAGGGGTGGTGCGTGGGACTGGACCGGTTGCCGTACGACCTACGCGGCGACTCTGCCGGCCTTCCCGTGCTGCGGTGGCAGAGCGCCGCGGACCTCGCCGAGCTGGAGCGCGAACTGACGGCGACCTTTGAGGCCGGCGGTGAGCGGTCCGTGGCCGAGGAGCGACGGTTGGCCTATGTGGCGCTCACGCGCGGCCGCCACCTGGCGATCCTGACGGCCCCGGTGTGGACGGACGCGACCACGCCGCGGGTCACCTCCAGGTTCCTCCGGGAGCTGCTGGCCGACGCGGGAGGCGTCCCCCTCGTCCGCGGCCCGTGGGCAGGAATGCCGGAGCCCGAGCCGGGAACGGGGATGCCCGCGCATCCGGGCGATGGCCGACCTAAATCGATGCCGTGGCCGCATGATGCCCTGGCGGCGCGCCGGCGTGGCCTCGTGCACGCGGCCGACATCTGGGCGGAGGAGGTGCGGTCGCTGCCGACGGAGCCGTCGGCCGCCGTGGCGGCCCTGGAGTCCGAGGTAGTCGCGGGCGCGGCGACCGGCGACCTCGACGATCTGGAGCTCCTGGCGTTGCTCCGGGAGCGACGCCAGGCGGCCGCCGCCACGACGCCGCGCATCGACCTTCCCACGCACCTGTCGACCTCCGCGCTGGTGTCCCTCTCCGCCGACGAAGAGTCCTTCGCCAGCCGGCTGCGCCGTCCCATGCCCGCGCCCCCCGCGACGCGGGCGCGGGCCGGGTCCGCTTTTCACGCCTGGGTCGAGGAGCGCTACCAGCAGGCGGCGATCGTCGACCTCGACGATCTGCCGGGAAGCGGGGATGAGGGCGACGACGTCCTGGACCTGACCGAATCCAAGGCGCGGTTCTTGGCCAGCGAGTGGGCCGACCGCGACCCCCTCGAGGTCGAACTGGCCCTGGAGACCCACCTGGCCGGGGTCGCGATCCGCGGCCGGATCGACGCCGTGTTCCGGGACGGGGCTGGCGTGATCGTCGTCGACTGGAAGACCGGACGTCCGCCGACGGGGGAGCGGGCCAGGGCGGCCGCCATACAGCTGGCGGTTTATCGGCTCGCGTATGCCCGCCTGCGCGGGCTGCCTCTGGAGTCGGTGCGCGCGGCGTTCTACTACGTGACGACGGGCGAAACCGTGTTCCCGGAGCTCGCAGGGGAGGCCGACCTGGCGGCGATCCTCACCGGCTCCTCATAGGCGCACCCTTCGGCGCGGACGCGCGGCTGCGTGCCCGATCAGGGCTGCGCGTCCCACGCTCGTTGTTCGGTCTGGGCGGGTGCTGGGCGCGTTCGGTTCTAAGGAAACGGGCCCGGGCGAGCGTCCGCGGCCGACGACGCGGGACGGGGTGGTGAGCGTCATCGCCCGATGGATCCAAGCGGGCCGAATCGTTGTGTTTCCCTTTCTCATTGCGGGCTTACCCTGGCCGAGACGGAGAGCCGCGGGGAAACCGAGCATCGGTGCGGCGCCGTCGCCATTCGAACCGGGGGACCTTCGCGACCACAGCCGCCCCCAGGTCATCAGGGGAGGGGTTTCACCATGGCATTCACCGATCCGCACCGTCCTGAGCCAGGTGGGGCGAGCCGGCCGCGTATGGGCAAGGTCAAGAAGGGCGTCATCTACACCGCTGCGGGGTTCCTTGGCCTGGCGGTGATCAGCTCGTTCTCGCAGGGGCAACGGACCACTTCAGCGTCGTCCGCGACGCCGATCGCGCCGGTCACCTCCGTCGTGACGAGCACCGTCACGACTCCCGGGCCGACGACGACGGTCACGGTGACGGCGGCCCCTGTGACGGTCACCGTGACCGTGCCCGCTGCCCCCCTCGCAGCCGGAGCCGCGCCCACGGGCAACTCGGCCCCGGCGGCGGCACCTGATGCGCCCGCCTCCTACGCGAACTGCGCGGCGGTGCGTGCTGCCGGCAAGGCGCCCATTCTGCGGGGCCAGCCCGGGTACGGGAGGCACCTCGACCGTGACGGCGACGGAATCGGTTGCGAGTGAGGCTAGCGCCGTCGGGTGGGGAGGCGGCTAGCTCGGGCGGGCTCGTCGGGGGCGGACGCGGTGGGACGGCAACTCCGCCAGCGTGCGAGCCACCTCCTGCTGTCGCTCCCAGCTGCCGTACGCCTGCCCCCGCGACGTCAGCTCCGCCACCTGGGCCCGGACGGCCGGCGCCACCCGGCCGGGAGGCATGTCGCGCCACGGCGTCCCCGGCAGCGGCAGAAACGTGTGGGGGTGAATCCGCGCGCCGTCCGCGACGAGGTCCCGGCATAGGTCGAGGGTGGCCTGGACGTCGTTGTCGGTTTCGCCCGGCATCCCGCAGATGATGTCGACATTGGCGGTGAGCCCGACCGAAGCGCAGTTCGAGACCGCCGCCCGGACGCTCGCCACGTCGTGCCCGCGGTGCGCCGCTCCCAGGACCGCGTCCGAGCCGCTCTGCGCCCCGATGATGACATTGTCGTTGTCCGCCCAGCGCGTGACCAGCGTCAACGCCTCGCGCGTGGCGTGCTCTGGGCGGATCTCGGAGGGGAACGTCCCGAAATAGACCCGCCCGTCGGGCGGCAACTCCGTGCGAACCGCAGCAAGCAGTCGCTCGGCGGCGTCCAGGTCCGGGGCCACCGCCGTCGCGCCGTACGACATCGCGGTCGGCGTCAGGAACCGCACGTGCCGCTTGCCGAGCGACAGCATCCACCGCACGTGCTCGAGCACGCTCGGGACGCTGCGATGCCGGAAGGCCGCGCGGAACACGTACGGCGTGTGGCAGAACCGGCAGGCGTACACGCAGCCACGAGTGATCTCGATCGGCCCGATCCGACGCTGCCGCATGGCGAACGACGGCACATCGTCCAGCGCCTCGACGGCTCGGCCCGGCGACGGCCGATACCCGGCGGGACCCAGGTGCCCGAGCCCGTCCACCTCGCGCGGATCCCTCCCCGCGTCGAGCGCGTCCGCCAGGAGCCGCATCGTGACCTCGCCCTCGCCCGCCGCCACCAGGTCGAATCCCGCCCAGGCGCACGCCTCCGGCTCGGCGGAGGCGTGCGGGCCGCCGATGACGTGCACCGGGTGCGGGCCCGGCCCGACCAGCGCCGCCCGGACCTGCATCAGCCGGGAGCTAACGGCTGCGAACGCCTGCCAGAGGACGACGGGGAGAACCCCGGCGCCGCGGAGTCGGGCCAGCGTCGCCAGCAGGTCGGCGTCGTCGGCCGGCCAGCACACCTCGGGATACCGGGCGGGCGGCAGGTCCTCGAGGGCGCCGAGGCAGGCGGTGTCCCGTACGCGGCCCGCTTGCCATCCGCGACGACGACCGCGTAGCCGCCCACGTCACGCGCCCCCGGGACTGGCCTCGTCGTCCTCGTCGTCGAAGCGCACCGCACCGGTCGAGGCAACGGGCGGCGGTCGGTCGGGCCGCGACGGCTCGCCCGACCGCGACGGCTGTTCCGGCTGCGACGGCTCGACCGGCCGCGTCGTCGATTCGGGCCAGGACGGCTCTTCAGGCTGCGCCGCCGGTTCGGGCCGCGACGGCTCGGCCGGGCGCGCCCCGCTCTGATAGAGCTGATCGCCCCTCGGGGGACCCGCCGGCACGACATCGACGGCGGGGTCCGGGCGGACCGGCGCGGGCGGAGTATCGGGGTCGCCGACCTGTTCGTCGAGCTGACGCAACGCGTGCACCGCCGCGGCCACGGCCGGGCGCTCGCGCCCGGAGACCGCCACCAGGAGCTCCCCGCCGAGCCGCAGCTCGGCGGTCAGCCGGGCGCGCCACTCCAGGTGTGGGTCGGGCTGCTCGACCCGCGTCATCGTGTAGGCCTCCAGCACCGTGTCGGCCGTCTGCGGGCCGGCCTCGGCCAACAGGCGAGCCAGGTCCTGGGCGGGGTCACCGACCTGGGCGTTCTCCCAGCCCAGCAGCCCACGGACCCGACCGCTGGCCGCGTCGGCATCGTCGGAGAACGCGGCCAGCACCTGCGGGCCGTCGAGTCGACCGTGGATCGGGGTCGGGGCGAATCGCCACCGGGACACGTCGTCGAGCTGTCGCTCCCAGCGCGCCAGCAGCCCCACCGGCACCAAGCCGGTGGCGGCGGCCCGGTCGAGATCCACCAGGTGCCGGCGGCGGCAGTCCTCGGCCGAGTACGCCGGCATCGACGCCTCGTCGAACAGGCGCCGATCGACGTTGTGCAGGCTCGCGATGGCGCGGCCGAGCTCGCTGGCCAGGCCCGGCCCCGGCGGGATCGCGGCGAACCGCAGCGGCTGCCCGTCGATGTAGGGGTACACCATCGCGCGCCGGCCGTCCTTGAGGGCCGCGTGGCCCTTCGGCGCGGGCACGGCGAACGGCACCCGCCGCGCCAACAAGTCGAGGAGGGCAACGGAGGCGTCCTGCTGGGCCGCCGCGACGGCATCGGCCGGGAGGCGGACCACCCAGGGCCGGCCCTCGGAGTCCGCCACGAACGCCACCGCGAATCGATCGCCCGGGCGGTCCCGCACCAGCTGCGCCCGGACCGGCCGCAACCCCGCGACCGCCCCGCACGCGAGGGCAGCCAGGTAGGGGACGTCGGGGGTCACGCAGCCACCGTACCGGCCGCCTCGACCGTCCGGCGCGAGGTCCCGCCGACCCCGTCGATCGCCCATGACGGCTGCCGGCCCTAGCCTGGCGCCATGCCTCGACCGGACGACCGGCCCACCCTCGACCGTCGCGCCGACGAACGGCGTACCGCGGGCCTGCTCGACGCGGTCCTCGCGACGACGACCACGCGGGTTCTCGACGTCATCGGGGACCGCCTGCCCGTCGCGCCGGCATCGCCTCCCGCCCCCGGATCCGCCGGGGGTGGGAGCGATGCCCGGGCCCGCCGGCTCACCTGGCGCGCCCCGGTGCCGGGCGAGGCCGCCCGGGGCTGGGGTCACGTGTTCCTGGGGCGGGACCAGGCGGGTACGGCGTACGTCGCCGCCCTCCGCGACGCCGGCGAAGGCATCGACCCCACGGCCCCGGCGAGTCCGACCGCCCCGACCACCGCGACCGCCCCGACCACCCCGGCGACGGAGCACTGGGCCGGGCTGCGGGAGGTCGGCGCCTGGCTGGACGGGCTCGACTACGAGGCCGCCATGACCGCGGTCGGGCTGGCGCGCTGGCACGCCCGCCACGGCTTCTGTCCCCGCTGCGGATCACCCGCCCAGCCGGTCGCCGCCGGCTGGGTCCGGCGCTGCACCGCGGAGGGCTCCGAACAGTTCCCGCGCACCGACCCGGCGGTCATCGTCGCGATCACCGACCCGCAGGATCGCCTGCTGCTGGGCCGCGGGCCCACGTTCAAGGAGCGGTGGGTCTCGGTGCTCGCCGGTTTCGTCGAGCCCGGCGAGACGCTGGAGGCGGCGGTCGTGCGCGAGATGGCCGAGGAGGTGGGGCTCACGCTGGGGGAGGTGACGTACGTCGGGAGCCAGCCGTGGCCCTTCCCCGCCTCGCTGATGCTCGGCTTCACCGCGCGAGCCACCGACGCGGCGCTGCGACCTGACCCCCAGGAGATCGCCGAGGTGGCCTGGTACACCCGCGAGCAGCTGGCGACCGAGATCGGCTCCGGCCGGCTCGGCATCCCGGGTCGCCTGTCCATCGCGCGGCGCCTGATCGAAGACTGGTACGGCGGGCCGCTGCGGCAACGTCGCGAGCCGGCCTCCATCCGCAGCGACGCCGGCTGAGCCCGCCCCTCAGCGGCCGAGCTTGGCCTGCACCGCCTCGGCCGGCGGATTGGTCAGGGTGCTCCCGTCGGGAAACAGCACGGTCGGCACCACGCGGTTGCCGCCGTTGACGCCCTCGACGTACCGGCCCGCGGCCTCGTCCTGCTCCACGTCGACCGCGGCATAGGGAACCCCGGCGGCATCCAGGCCCTGGCGCAGCCGATGGCAGTAGGGGCACCACGCGGTCAGGTATACGACGACGGTGCCCGGGGGTGGCTTCGTGGGCGTTGAGTGGGGCGTCTTGCCGGTCATGCGGTGATTGTTCCGCACGGGACGCCGGCAACCCGTCGGCGGTGCCCCTTGGTGGCTCCGGGGTGCGGGTCGTCCGCAGTGTCGGGGGCGTCTGGGAGGATGCGAGGCGATGGACAGCCAGCGACCGATCGAGGGGTCCCCGCCGCCCGCGGGGACCGGCGGCGGCGACCCGGAGACCGAGCGCGGCGGCTCGGACATCGGGGGAGGCAACTGGGAGACCGGGCGCGGCGACCGGGAGACCGGGCCAGGCCCGCGCGGGATCGCGGCCGGCCTGGCCTGGGACGCCGATGCCGTCCTGGCCGGCCTCGACCCGCAGCAGCGCGACGTGGCCTCGACGCCGCTCGGGCCGATGTGCGTCCTCGCGGGCGCCGGGACGGGCAAGACCCGAGCCATCACGCACCGGATCGCGTACGGCGTCCACTCGGGGGCCTACCAGCCGGGTCGGGTCCTGGCGGTGACGTTCACGGCGCGCGCGGCGGGTGAGATGCGGACCCGGTTGCGCGATCTCGGGGTCGGCGGGGTGCAGGCCCGCACCTTCCACGCGGCCGCGTTGCGTCAGCTGTCCTACTTCTGGCCGCGGGCCATCGGCGGCGCGCCGCCGCGGCTGCAGCCCCAGAAGGCCGGCCTCGTGGCGCGGGCGGGGGTGCGCCTCGGCCTGCAACTGGACCGGGCCGCCGTCCGCGATCTGGCGGCCGAGATCGAATGGGCCAAGGTCAGCGGCCTCACCCCCGACAGCTATGTGGCGGCGGCCCGAGCGGCGCGGCGCGACCCGGCGGGGCTCGACCTCACGGCCATGGCTCGGGTGCTCGACGCCTACGAGGTCGCCAAGACCGAGCAGGGCGTGATCGACTTCGAGGACGTCCTGCTCGTCATGTGCGGCATCCTCGCCGACCGGGACGACATCGCCGCACAGGTCCGCGACCAGTACCGGCACTTCGTCGTCGACGAATACCAGGACGTCAACGCGGTCCAGCAGCGGCTGCTGGAACTCTGGCTCGGGGGCCGCGAGGAGGTCTGCGTCGTCGGCGATCCCAGCCAGACGATCTACACGTTCACGGGCGCGACGCCTCGCCACCTCCTCGACTTCCCGCGCCGGCACTCCAGCGCCCGGATCGTCCGCCTGGTCCGGAACTACCGCTCCACGCCCCAGGTCGTCGGCCTCGCCAATCTCGTGCTGCGCCAGCAGCGCCCGGGACTCATGGGGGGCCCCGAGCCGCTGCGCCTCGAGGCGCAGGCCGAGCCGGGGCCGAGCCCGTCGTTGACGGCGTACGACGACGAGGATGCCGAGGCCGGTGGGGTCGCCGCGGCCATCGCCGCGCTCATCCGGGCGGGCACGCCGGCGAGCGAGATCGCGGTGCTGTTCCGCACGAACGGCCAGTCCGCGGGTTTCGAGCAGGCCCTCGCGGCCGCCGACATCCCCTACCTCGTCCGCGGCGGCGAGCGCTTCTTCCAACGCGAGGAGGTGCGACAGGCGCGCGACCTGCTGCGCGGTGCCGCCGTCTCCGACGCGGGGGAGGTGCCGCTGCCCGAGCTGGCCCGGGACGTGGTGGCCGGCATGGGCTGGCTGCCGACCCCACCCGCCGCGGGGGGCGCCGTCCGGGAGAAGTGGGAATCGGTGGCCGCGGTGGTGCGCCTCGCCGACGACCTCGTGGCGGCCAGCCCGCAGGCCCGGCTGCGCGACCTGGTCACCGAGCTGGCCGAGCGGGCGGCCGCCCAGCACGCGCCCACGGTCCAGGGCGTCACCCTCGCCTCGCTGCACGCCGCCAAGGGCCTGGAGTGGGACGTGGTCTTCCTCGTGGGCTGCAGCGACGGCTACCTGCCCATCACGATGGCCGAGGGTCCGGACGCCATCGACGAGGAGCGCCGCCTGCTCTACGTGGGGCTGACCCGGGCCCGGCGCGAGCTTCGGCTGAGCTGGGCGGGGGCGCGGCAGGCCGGGGGTCGCCTCACCCGTCGCCCGTCGCGGTTCCTCGACGGCGCGGCCGCCGTCCTGGGGGACGGCGCGCGGTCGACGCCCAAGAGCGGCGGCGGCGGGGAGCGTGGCCGGTCGGGGACGCGGGGCCCCGCCAAGGCGGTGGCCTGCCGGGGCTGCGGCGTACCGCTCGTCACCGCCGCCGCCAAGAAGATCGGCCGGTGCGCCGACTGCCCCCCGACGTACGACGAGGCCACCTTCGAGCGCCTGCGGGCGTGGCGGCTCGCGGTCGCGCAGCGGGACAGCGTGCCGGCGTACGTCGTGTTCACGGACGCCACCCTGACCGCCATCGCCGAGGCCGAGCCGGGCGACGCCGCCGCGCTGAACCGCATCTCCGGCGTGGGGGCGCGCAAGCTCGACCGGTACGGCGGGGCGGTGCTGGCCCTGGTGGGTGGCGCGGCGGTCGACGAGGTCCTCGCGGTAGTCGCGGGGGACTCGGCATCACCCACGGACAAAAGCCCAGGTCAAAAATAGCTTGGCGACAGCCGCGGAGCCGCCTACCCTGGTTCCAGTCTGGTGGGCCGGTCCTGGCCCACGCCCGCGCCACGAGAGGAGGCCGACGATGTCGAGCATCACGATCACCAAGACCGCCCCGACGACGTCCGCCTCCGTGGACCGGGGCGCCGCGTATGTCCGCGTGCGTCCGGTCGGTCCGCTCGGCCTGGCGGCCAACGGTGAGGCCAACGGCACCCGTATGCCCAATGTCGAGTGGGGCTTCGGGGTCGTTCTGTGCCCCGGCACCGATGGCCACGCCGTCACCTCCGTCGCTCGCGACGCCTTCCTTCCTCACCTCCCGTCCGCGGTATCCGGCCGGGGAGAGCCCATGATCTGATCGCACGATCAGGCTCTTCCGGCCGCGGCACCCGAACGACGGGTCCCGCGGCCTCTTCATTGCTCACGAGGCGCCGGTCGCGGGACGAGTACTCGCACCAGGAGCACCAACCCATGAGCATCACGGCAACCCGACCAGACCACCGGACCACCCATCCGCCCTTGCTGCCCTGCCAGGCGGACGACGGCCAGCTGTGGTTCGCCGAACATCCCGACCAGGTGGAGGCGGCCAAGGCGGCCTGCCTGAGCTGCCCGCTGCAACGCGAATGCCTCCAGGGGGCGCTCGAGCGCGCCGAGCCCTGGGGGGTGTGGGGCGGCCAGCTCTTCATCGGCGGCGAGATCGTCGCCCGCAAGCGACCCCGCGGTCGCCCCCGCAAGGACAGCGTCGCCGCCTGAGCGTGGCGCTGCACACGGCGCCCCTCGGGCGCGCAATCGCGGGCAGGTGGGGGGCAGGCCCTGGCCCAGGGCCTGCCCCCGCCCCGGCCTCACCCCGGAGGCGGCACAGGAAAATTCACCCAGCCAAACGAATTGGTCGATCGTCCAGTCAGGCGCAAAGTATCGGATGTTTCGTCGACAAGGTCAAGCCTTCTCGGCAGGGATTTGTCTTCCCTTTACCTTCTCACGTATGATTGACACGTCACCCGGTATCCCTCCCCAGTCTGACTGGAGCGATGCCGCACGCCCAAAAAGCCCATGGAAGGGAAACCGCATCATGAAGAACAGCTCACTGCTTACGCTCGACCGCCTCCGCCTGGCCGTCTCCCGCGTGGAGACCGCCAAGAAGCGCAACGCGTCGGTCGAGGACAGCGTCGAGGGCGCCTACCAGGCCACGATTCGGCGCGACCTCATCGGTCTGCGCTGACGCCGCCCGCGTCGCGGGGGCCTGCTTCGCGACTGCCGGCGACCCGCTCGTCCCAGTCCGGATCCAGGGACGGCAGCCAGCTGTAGGCGATCTCCGCCGCGGGGACGGTCCCGCCCAATTGGGACAACACCCCGAGGCCCCCGGCCCACACGCGGTGAATCAAGAGGTACTCCGGCGGCAGGTTGAGCCGCAACGCGAGGCCGAAATGCTCTTGCCGGGGATCGCGCAACCGTTCCGCCTGGCTACCCATCCAGGCCCTGCTGAACGTGAACGTCTCCTCCGCGATCGGCTCGGTGAAGGGGCGCAGGAAGTCCAGCAGGGCAAGCGGGTCCACGTCGATCCCGGGTCGCACGAACCCCTCCGCGCGCAACACGCCAAGCACCCCCTCGGCGTCGTCGTCGAGCGCGTGGCGCAGCGCCTGGCCCAGGGCCGGGGGCAGACCGTCGGGCACCACGCCGACGGCGCCGAAGTCCATCACGCCGAGCCGCCCGTCCGGGAGGATCCGGAAGTTTCCCGGGTGCGGGTCGGCATGCAGCAGCCGCGCCAGCTGAGGTCCGGAGAACAGGAACTCCAGGTAGCGATCCGAGGCGTGGTCGCGCTCGGCCGACGTGCCGCTCACCACGATGTCGGCCAACGGCCGGCCGCCGACCCACTCGCTCACCAGCACGGTGCTCTGCTGAAAGACCACGTCGGGGGCGAACACCGACTCGTCGCCGGAGAATGCTGCGGCGAAGGCGCGCTGCCGCCGGGCCTCCAGGGCGTAGTCCAGCTCCTCGGCCAGGCGTCCCTCGAACTCGCGCACGAGCGGGGCGAGGTCGAGCCCGGGCACCCAGCCCGCCGTCACGCGCAGGATCTGCGACAGCCGACGGAAGTCGCCCAGCAGGGCTGCCCCGGCACCCGGGTACTGCAGCTTCACCGCGACCTGCCGCCCGTCCTTCCAGATCGCCCGGTGCACCTGCCCGATCGAGGCCGCCGCCACGGGCGTCATGTCGAACTCGTCGAACGTCGAGCGCCAGTGCGCGCCGAGCTCGTCGCGCAGGAGCTTCTCGACGCTGCGGGTGGGCATCGGCGGCGCCGACTCCTGCAGCCGGGTCAGGGTCGCCCGGTAGGGGCCCACGATGTCCTCCGGCAGCGCCGGTTCCAGCACCGACAGCGCCTGCCCGACCTTCATCGCCCCGCCCTTCAGCTCACCGAGCACCTGGAAGAGCTGTTGGGCGGTGCGCTGCTGGAGTTCGAGCGCGACCTGCTCGGCGGGCCGGCCGCCGATGCGTTTGCCCACGCCGAGGGCGGCCCGGCCCGCGACGCCGAGGGGGAGTCCGGCGAGCTTGGCGGTCCGCGCGATGGCGCGTCTGGGCAATTCGGTCACAGGGCCATTCTGTCCTGGGGTATGTGACCGTCGCACCGTGGGTGCGGCGCCCACCGCCGGGTGACGATGTGCGGGTCGGGCAGGTTCACCTCGAGGCTGAGCCCCGGCAGGTAGCGCCGATGCAGGACCAGGTTGCGGGTGAGCAGCGCGGCGATGCCGGCGCCGAGGGTGGCCAGCACCGGATCCCCGCCGTCCGGACGGTTCCGGTCGGGGCGCGCCAGGGTGCCTCGCCCCGACCGGCGTACGTCGTAGCGGTGCAGCGCCAGGCAACCCAGACACGGTGACCCGGGCACGACCACGGGGCCGACGCTGACGCGCCGCCGCTCCCAGTCGATGGGAAGGTGCGGGATGCCGAGGCTGCGCCACGTCGCCCATCGCGAGGGCTGGACCCAGGCCTGGCCGGCCAAGACGACGAGGTCGGGAACCGCCTCGTCGTCCCCGGCGCGGACCGCGAGGTCCACCGCGTCGGCGGCCGTCGTGCCCACCTCAAGGCGCACTCCCAGGTCGTGGAGGAGCGGCGCAAGACTCTCCGTCAGCGAGTCGCTCCCGTCGAGGACGACGAGACCCGAGCCACGCCGAACCGGGCCAGCGGGGGCGAGCTGCGGCATGGCGGTCCCTTCGTGGTCGGGTGCTGACCGTGCCAGTCTCCCCGCCCCGCTCGCCCCGCCCGAGCGTCATCCACAGCCGGCCCCGCGGCGAACCGTTCGGGGGTGGGGTGTGGATGACGCCGTCGTCAGCGTCGTCAGCGTCGTCAGGCCTTGCCGAGGATGCGGTTGAGGTTCGTGCCACAGGCCGGGCACTTGCCCTTGGCCATGCGTCGGCCGTTCGTTTCGACGATGTCGCCCTCGGCGTCGCGCTTGTCCTTGCACTTGACGCAGTAGAACTCGCCCTTGTAGGTCTCGCTGGCCATGTCCGTCTCCTTTGCGTTCGGCGGCCGACCAGCCCCGTGGGGCGCGGCCGCTGTCACGATAGGCGAGGACCACGCCCCCGCCCGGCAGGCGGTGAAGTTATGCCAATCGGCGCGTCGCGCGGCCCCACCGCGGCAGCCTGCGGTGTCCCCGTCCTCCCCTAGGCTGCCGTCCATGACGGAAAAGACGTGGTGGGAGACGTCGTACGAGCACCTGCGCGTGGAGCGACGAGTGAGCGCGGAGCGGCACATCGCCGTGCTGACGCTCGACCAACCGGACAAGCGCAACGCGATGAGCGATGAGATGACCGCGTCGTGGGCGCGGGCGGCGGCGTTGCTGGGGGCGGACCCGCTGCTGGCCGCCGTGGTCGTGACCGGCTCCGGGAGCGCGTTCTGCGCCGGGGGCGACCTGTCCTGGATCGCGAGCGAGCCCGACGCCACGGTCAACGATCTGCGCCTGCGGATGCTGCGGTTCTATCGCACCTGGCTGTCGGTGCCGGCCCTGGAGGTCCCGACGATCGCCGCGATCAACGGCGCCGCGATCGGGGCCGGGCTGGCCGTCGCCCTGGCCTGCGACATTCGCTATGTCGCCGGCGGCGCGAAGGTGGGCGTGCCGTTCACGGCGCTCGGGCTGCACCCGGGGATGGCCACCACCTGGTCGTTGCCGCAGGTCGCCGGGCTCGCGGTCGCGCGGGACCTGCTGCTCACGGGCCGGATCGTCGACGGCGAGGAGGCGGTGCGCCTCGGCTTGGCCGCCCGGGCCCTGCCCGCCGAGGAGGTGCTGCCGGCGGCGCTGGAGGCCGCGGACCGGATCGCCGCGGCCGCGCCCGTCGCCACCCGGCTCACGCTGCGGGCGCTACGCGACGGGGGGCACTCCTCTTTCGCCGACGCGCTCGAGTGGGAGGGCCTGGCCCAGGCCGTCACCATGGCGACCGCGGATCTCCAGGAGGGCATCGCGGCGGCGGGCGAGCGTCGGGCGCCGACGTTCCGGGGTCGCTGAGGCGTGTCGCGGCAGGGCTCGGAGGAATCCCGGGACGGGACGGGCGGGTCGACCGGGGCAGGAGGGTACGGCGGGGGCGGGCCCGACCTCCCGGTGGTGGTGAAGCGGTCCGCCCGGCGACGGCGTACCGTGTCCGCCCGGCTCGACGCCGGCACCCTCGTCGTCAACGTCCCCGCCTGGTTCACCCCCGCGCAGGAGCGCGAGTGGGTCGAGAAGATGCGAGCCCGGATGCTGAGCCGCGGCACGGGGGCCCGCGCCTCCGACGCGACGCTGGCGAGGCGGGCGCGGGAGCTGTCCCAGGAGTACCTCGGCGGGCGCGCGGCGCCGGTGTCCGTCCGGTGGGTCGACAACCAGAACACGCGCTGGGGTTCGGCGACCCCGGCGCACGGCACGATCCGCATCAGCCGAAGCGTGGCGGGCATGCCCGCGTATGTCCGCGATTACGTCCTGCTGCACGAGCTCGCCCACCTGATCGAGCCGGGGCACACGCCGCGGTTCTGGGGCCTGCTTGCCGCGTACCCGCACTTGGAGCGGGCCCGCGGCTACCTCGCGGGGTACGCCGCCGGGCGCGGTCTCCGCGGCACCGAGGGAGGCGACGAGGGCGGGGATGACGATGCCGATGCCGACGCATTCGATGCCGACGGCGTCGATGCCGACGGGGACGGCGGGGACGGCCGGGCGGGGGAGGTCACCACAGAATCGTGATCAGCGCGATGGCGGCGGAGAAAGCGATCTCGCCCAACCCGACGTACAGGGGTTTGACCCGCCGCCCGGCCATGACCTTCGCGCGGGCCGTGAGCAACACGAAGAGCACCACGAGGCCGACCTGGGTCCAGGGGCCGACGGGAATGCCGAACACCCCCGCCAGCGCCCAGAACACCGCCCAGCCGGCGTGGTACGTCACGGACGCCCGGTGATAGCGGGGGTTGGTCCGCTCCCGGATCACCGTCTTGACGTAGAGGGCGGTCCCGAAGAAATACGCGAACAGGGCGACGATCACCCACACCATCACGCGCCACTCCGCGAAGGCGGCGAGCGTGGCCAGCCCGCGACGCGCTGGGCCCGCCTGGAACATGACGCCGGCGAACAGGCACGCGGCCAGGATCGTCGTGGCGTCGTTGAGGAGGGATCGTTCGCGGCGGCGCCAGGTGAGGTAGCCGGTCAGCAGGCCGAGCGGCAGGTACGCCGAGAGCCACATCAGCAGCGCCGGGTGGACCAGGACCGCGACCAGCCCGAGGGCGGCGGCGACGCCGGCGTACGTCGTGATCGGCCGCAGATACCGCCGCCGAGCCCGGGCCCGCACGGCCAGGGAGGCGGCGTTCGCCGCACCGTACGCCGCGAGCATCGCGCCACCCAGCACGAGCTGCAGCCAGTCCAGGCCGCCGCGCACCGCGCCGACCAGCGCGGGGACCAGGAGCATCGCCCAGGCGCCGTGCTGCTGGGGCAGCCACTCGGGGGCCGGCCGACGGCGCGGACCGCGGCCGGTGGAGCGATCGGTGGGCCTGCCGGCTCGGGTCGGGCTCATCGCCGCGCTCCCGGGGCGGTGAGCCCCTCGCCCAGCAGGGCCCGCCGGGCGGCCGCGATGAGGCCGCCGAGGTCAGCCGCCGCGCCCGGGGGCAGGTCGTCGACCGGGAACCAGCGCACGTCGTGCGATTCGGGGCTCACCGCCGGTACGGCGTGCGCGGGCGCCACCGCCGCGTAGCGCACGTCGAGATGTTCCCGGCAGCGTCCGAACGCGCCGGGGAGGGCGTGCCGGTCGAGGTGCACCGGGAGGGCCGTCAGCTCCAGGCCCGGCAGCCCCGATTCCTCGGCGAGCTCCCGGGCGGCGGCGGCGCGCACGGTGGCGTCGGTGGGCTCGAGGTGGCCGCCGAACTGGTACCAGGCGTCGGCCTTGCGGTGGTGCGTCAGCAGCACCTGGACGCCGGCGGGGTCGAGGACGAGGACCCCCACCGTGAGGTGCGCCGGCGGTCCCGAGCGGCGGGTGGCGTCGGGGTGCGCGGCCAGGTGGGCGAGGAACTCGTCGCGGAGGCGGGCCTGGTGCGGGTCTGCGGCGGCGTACGCCGTCAGAGTGCGGACGGCGTCGCGGTGGGCGGGCCCGTCGGTCGGGGTCGGCGCGGTCATCGGACAGGGCTCATTGGGCGGCGGTGGTGCGGGCAGCGGTCATCGGGTCGAGGTGCTCATCAGGGTCGGGGCGGTCATTCTCGGGCAGCGGGCGTCCTCAGCGAGTGGCGTCCGGGGTCCCCTCGTCGCCCGGCTGCTCGGGTGGCTTCGGGGCGTTCCGCGGCCAGGGGCCGCCGTCGATGGGCCCGTCCTCCTCGGCGGCGGCGCGCTGCTCGTCGGCGTACGACTGTCGATCCGCGCTGGCCAGGATCTGCTCCAGGGCGGCGTCGATCTCGCTGCCGAGGCCGCCGAGGCCGTCGTCGACGCCGGCGCCGCCGCGCGCTCGCTCGACGTACCCGAGCACGTCGTCGAGGTCCTCCGCGGTCGGCGCGACGTCGGGGTGCGCCCAGACGCCGTCCCGGGCCGCGGCTCCGCCGGCGCTCTCCAGCGCGGAGAACAGGTTGGCCGCATCGCGCAGCCGGCGGGGCCGCAGCTGCAGGCCGACAAGGTTGCCGAAGATGGCCTCGGCCGGTCCGCCGTTGGCGCGCCGCCGCCGCACGGCCTCGGCCAGGGCGCCCACCTGCGGCAACCGACCCTCACACGCCTTGCCGGCGACGACGTCGACCCATCCTTCGACGAGGGCCAGCAGGGTCTCCAGGCGGGCCAGCGCGGTCTTCTGCGCCTCGCTGGGCTCCGGCGAGAAGAGCGTGTCGGCGAGGGCCTTCTGCATCTCCTCGGGGTTGCGGGCGTCGATCTGGGTGATCTTGCTCTCGATGCCCTCGGTGTCGATCCGGATGTCGCGGGCGTAGGCCTGCACCGCGCCGAGGAGCTGCGGGCCCAACCACCCGACGTCGGCGAAGAGGCGGACCCGGGCGCTCTCCCGGAGGGCCAGGTAGAGGCGCACCTGCGCGACGTCGAGTTCCAGGCCCTCGGCGAAGGCCGCGACGTTGGCCGGGATCAGGGCGACCGCGGGCCGCTCCAGCAGCGGCAGGCCCACCTCGGTCGCGGAGACGACCTCGCCGCCGAGCGCGCCGACGGCCTGGCCGATCTGGGCGCCGAACATCGAGCTGCTCATCCGGCCCAGCATCGGCTCGAACTGCTGCATCATGCCGGCCAGGTCGAGGCCCGGGGGCAGCCCGGGCAGCGCGGGCATCTCGCCGGCGGTGAACTGCTCGAACTGGCCCCGCATGGCCTTGCCGATGGCCGCGTTGACGCCGGTGGCGACCGGGGCGACCACCTTGGCCCACACCGGCATGGTGCGGGTGACCCATTCGGCGCGGCTCCAGGCCTGCGCGCCGGCCTCCGGCGCCTCGAACGAGGTCACCTGCGCGAGCCACAGGTCCGCCACGTGCACGGCCTCCTCGACCTCGCGCCGCTGGGCGTCCGTGACCACGGTGTCGCCCCCGGCGGACACGGTCTTGCGGGCCACGTCCTCGCAGAGTTCGCGATTGATCCCCTCGGTGGGGGCCGCCGCGAAGAGCGCCTTGAACTGGGCGGCGAGGGCGCCCATCATGGCCGGGTTCGCCTGGTCCAGGCCCATGGAGCGCATCGCGTCGGCGATCGCCGGGTTGTCCGCGTCGCCGAGCAACTGCCGGAACAGCTCGGCGAAGTCCGGCTCGTCGTCGCGGGGGCGGGGGGTATCGGACACGGTGACTCCTGACGCACCTGAGAAACGCACCTGAGAAGATGTCTGCCACCAGATAACCACCTTCGGCGCCGCGGCGTTCCCACGAGTGGGGCGCAGGCGTCTGCAGGGAAGGAACGCGCGAGGCCGTGTCTGAACCCGAACCCGCCGCCGGTGCCGAAGCCACCGGAGCCGCCGGTCCCGACGCCGCGCGTCCGCCGGCCCGCGTCGTGCACGCCCACGTGGGCCCCGCGCCGTCGCTGGCCGACGCCGTCGCCGCGGTGGAGGATCCCCGGGCCGGCTGCGTGGCGACGTTCCTGGGCGTCGTCCGCGACCACGACCACGGCCGGTCCGTGACGCGGCTGGAATACTCCGCGCACCCCAGCGCCACCGACCGGCTCCAGGCCCTCGCCGCCGAGATTGCGCGCGGGCCGGGGCTGGTGGCGATCGCGGTGCAGCACGCGACGGGGGACCTCGCCGTCGGGGACGTGGCCGTCGTGGCCGCGGTGGCCGCGGAGCACCGGGCCCAGGCGTTCGCCGCCTGCCACGACCTCGTCGACCGCCTCAAGGCCGAAGTGCCGATCTGGAAGCACCAGCGGTTCGTCGACGGCGACGACGAGTGGGTGGGGATCGCGTGATCGAGGCACCGCAGCGCCGCCCGGCGCGGTGGGGGGAGCGCCTGGACGGGTGGGGGTTCACGTCGGGGATACGGCGCCGGCTCCTCGGCCTGCTGGTCGCGCTCGCCATCGTGATGGCGGGGATGCTCGTGCACCCGGCGTACGTCATCTTCCGTCCGGGGCCCGTCTACGACACGCTCGGCAGCATCGACGGCAAGCCGGTCATCGAGGTGAAGGGGACCGAGACGTACGACGCGAGCGGCGACCTCTACTTCACCACCGTGGCGGTCTTCGGCGGCCCGGAGCACGAGATCACCGCGTGGGACTACCTGTGGGCCAAGGTCCAGCCCGGCTCGGACATCAGGCCGATGGAGGAGGTGTATCCCAGCGGCGTGACGCGCCAGCAGATCCAGGAGCAGACCAGCATCCAGATGACCAGCGCCCAGGACGAGGCGAAGGCCGTGGCGATGCGGGCGACGGGGCGCACGGTGCCGGTGACGATCACCATCGCCGGGCTGGTGCCGGGCGGCCCCGCGGACGGCGTGCTCCAGAAGGGCGACGAGATCGTGTCGCTGGCCGGCAAGCCGGTGACCAACGTCGTGGAGCTGCGGCAGACGATCTCGGCGGTCCCCGACGGCGGCAAGCTCGCGATGGTCGTCAAGCGCGCGGGCGCCGAGGTGCCCGTGCAGGTGGGCACCACCGTCACCGACGGCCGCCGCGTCGTGGGGGTCGGGCTGAAGGTGGACTTCCGCTACCCGGTGGACGTCACCATCCACGCCGGCTCCATCGGCGGGCCCTCCGCGGGGCTGATGTTCAGTCTGGGGCTGTACGACAAGCTCACCCCCGGCCCGCTGACCGGCGGCGCGAAGATCGCGGGCACGGGGACCATCGCCGACGACGGGTCGGTCGGCCCGATCGGCGGCATCGACCACAAGATGGCCGGCGCCCGGGCCGGGGATCACGCGGACTGGTTCCTGGCGCCGAAGGACAACTGCACCGACGTGCGCGGCCACATCCCCGACGGGCTGCACGTGGTCCGGGTCGGCTCGTTCGACGAGGCGAAGAAGGCGATCGAGTCCATCGCGGCCGGCCAGGGCGCGGGTCTCCCGGGCTGCTGAGCTGCCGAGATGGGCGGGTGCGCTCGCCCCGAGCTGGCCGCGCGCTCAGTCCTCCAGCGTCGCCGCCAGGCCCGCGACCAGGTCCGGAGCGATGTCGCGGCCGATGGCGACGCGGTCGTCCGCGTCGTTCGGGCGCTGCCGCAGCAGGCAGGTCGACTCGCCGTCCCGGGTGACGGCGACGAGGAGCCGTACGTCGACGCGGGCGGGATGGCGCACCAGGGCCAGCGCGGCCTCGTCGGGGTCGTCGGGCAGCTCGGCCTCCGCCTCGGGCGGGACCACGATCCGCTCGATCGCCAGGGCCACCCCGGCCACCTCCGCCGGCCAGGCGAGCATGCCCAGGAAGTCCTCCAGCGGGTCGGTGGGCGGCAGCCCGTCCTGCTCGATGGCCGAGAGGGCGTCCGGCTCATCCGCCTCGGGGGTGGCCAGGTCCGCGCCGTCTCGGCCGGGCCTGTCGGCCTCGGAGGCGGCATCGCCGCCGCCCTGCCCGTCGCGGCCGGCGCGCAACTGATCGGCGAGCGTGGGCTCGGCCGCGAGCAGCTTCGCCGTCTCGACGAGGGCGAACAGCCGGACGGGCTGATCCCACCCGGCCGACGCGACGTACCGTTCCGTCTCGATCGCGCACTGGACCAGCGGGGGATGCACGTGCTGCACAGAGGTCACGGACCCCATCGTGCCCGATCCCGGCCGACGCGCCCGCGGGGCCGCCGATGTCGGACCGGCGGACGTGGGAAACTCGCAGGAGCACAGGTACGTTGGAGCGCGTAGGCGCGCCGTGGCTGATCGGACCGGGCGGCCGCGGGAGCACGGATCAGGGACGGCGGTACGGCGTGAGTCAGCAAGGCTTCGACGACCAGCGGGACGACGACGACAAGGCCCGCGAGGGCTCGTCCGACACCCCCTCAGCGAGCCGCCCCGAGGCGGGCCCTGGCCGGCCGGCGGGCGGTTCCGCGGCGAACGGCGGCGATCCGGAGCGCGAGCACCCCGACAAGCCCGGCGGCGAGCCGCCGCG
This sequence comes from Austwickia sp., assembly GCA_016699675.1. Classification (NCBI taxonomy): domain Bacteria; kingdom Bacillati; phylum Actinomycetota; class Actinomycetes; order Micrococcales; family Dermatophilaceae; genus Austwickia; species Austwickia sp. Next base: position 3,107,140 of record CP064985.1, read on the forward strand.
TCGAGACCAGCCGTCGGAACGCGGCGGTGGCGACGGATTCCCCTTCGGCCTGGGCGGATTCGCGGGCCGGTTCGGCGCGACGCGCGGACCGGGTGCGGGCAGTCCCGGGGGTGGCGCGGGCGCTCGCGGACCGGGCGGTCCCGGGCGACCGGGCGGCCCGAGCGGACCCGGGGGTCCCGGCGGTCGCGGCCCGGGGGCCGGTGGGCCCCGGGGCTTCGGCGGGTTCGGCATGCCGCGGCCTCGACCGGCCGGGTCCGGCCGCGGGGGCCGCCCGGGGGCCCCGCGCTTCTCGCCGCTGGCCATCACGCTGCTGGTCATCGCGGCGCTGATCGGGCTGGTCTCGTTCGGCTCGTACCTGTGGACGCAGGTGATGTGGTATGACAGCGTCGGCTTCGGCAGCGTGTTCTGGACCCAGGTATGGGCGCAGATCGCCCTGTTCGTCGGCGGGCTGGTCGCGGCCGGCGCGATCATCGGCTCCAGCCTGGCCGTCGGCTACCGCACCCGGCCCATCTACGCTCCCGCGACCCAGGCCGAGCAGGCGCTCGACCGCTACCGGCAGATGCTCGACCCGGTCCGACGGGTGGGCACGGTCGTCGTGCCGCTGGTGCTCGGGCTGTTCGCCGGTCTCGCCGCGGCCAGCCAGTGGAAGACGCTGCTGCTCTTCGCGAACGGCGTCGACTTCGGCAAGACCGACCCGACGTTCGGCAAGGACATCGGGTTCTTCGTGTTCGACCTGCCCTGGTATGCGTTCCTGGAGTCGTTCTTCACGATGACGCTGGTCCTGGCGATCATCGCGGCCATCGTCACGCACTACGTGTACGGCGGGTTGGCCGTGGGCGCCGGCGGGGTGCGGACCACGCCCGCCGCCCGCATCCACCTCTCCGTGCTGGCGGCGGCGTTCGTGCTGGTGCGCGCGATGGGCTACTGGATCGACCGCTACCAGTTGTCGGTCGAGGCGTCCGGGCGGATCACCGGCATGCAATACACCGAGGCCAACGCCGTCCTGCTGACCAAGGGCGTGCTCGCGGTCGCGGCCGTGCTGTGCGCGCTGCTGTTCCTCTCGACGATCTGGACCCACACCTGGCGGCTGCCGCTGATCGGCGTGATCTCGCTGGTGGTCGTCTCGCTGGTGGTCGGCAGCCTCTACCCGGCCGCGATTCAGAGCTTCCGGGTCAAGCCGAGCGAGCAGGCACTGGAGGCGCCGTACCTCAAGCTCAACATCGAGGCGACCCGCGCCGCGTTCGGGATCGACACGATCACCAAGGACCCGTACGACGCGAAGAAGACCCCGGAGGCGGGCGGCCTCTCCGCGGACTCGGCCACGATCCCGGGGATCCGCGTAGTCGACCCGCTCATCGTGCAGCCGACGTTCCAGCAGCTGCAGGGCCTGCGTCGCTACTACGAGTTCCCCGACGTCCTCGACGTCGACCGGTATTCGATCAAGGGCGCCAAGCAGGACACCGTGATCGCCGCCCGCGAACTCGACCTCAACAACACCCCGTCGCGCAGCTGGGTCAACGACCACACGGTCTACACGCACGGCTACGGCGTGGTCGCGGCGTACGGCACCCAGCGCGACAGCCGCGGCGAGCCGATCTTCTTCGCCCGGGACATCCCGGTGCAGGGTGAACTGGGCCAGTTCGAGCCGCGGATCTACTTCGGGGAGACGACGCGGGATTACTCGATCACCGGGGCGCCGGGCGGGGCCGCGCCGCGCGAGATCGACTACCAGTCCGACCAGGGCCAGGAGCAGCGGACGACGTTCAGCGGCAATGGCGGCGTGAAGATGGACAACGTCTTCAAGCGGCTGGCCTATGCGACCGTCTACCGCGAGTACAACATCATGCTGTCCGACCAGGTCGGCGACTACTCCACGATGCTGGACTACCGCACCCCGAAGGAGCGGGTGGAGCGGGCGGCCCCCTGGCTGACCCTGGACGGCAACCCCTACCCGGCGGTGGTCGACGGGCGGGTGCAGTGGATCCTCGACGGCTACACGACCAGCGCCAACTACCCCTACAGCCAGCTGCAGGCCATCGACAGCGCCACCTCCGACGCGGTGACTCGGACCCGGCAGTCCGTCCAGGAGATCCGCGCCGGCCAGGTCAACTACATCCGCAACTCGGTCAAGGCGACCGTGGACGCCTACGACGGGTCGATCAAGCTCTACAGCTGGGACGACGCCGACCCGGTGCTCAAGGCCTGGTCCGGGGCGTTCGGGGGCACGGTCCGGCCGATGAGCGAGATCTCGGGCGCGCTGATGAGCCACCTGCGCTACCCCGAGGACCTCTTCAAGGTGCAGCGCGAGCTGCTCAGCCGCTATCACGTCACGGATGCCAACGCCTTCTACTCCGGCGGCGACTACTGGAAGGTCCCGCAGGAGCCGACGTCCGACGTGAAGTCCGGCCAGCCGCCGTACTATCTCTCGATCGCCATGCCCGACCAGAAGGGTCCGGCGTTCAGCCTGACCACGTCGTTCACCCCTGCCGGTGAGAACCGGCAGTTCCTCACGGGCTTCCTCGCGGTCGACTCCGAGCCGGGCAACGAGGCCGGCAAGCGACGCGAGGGCTACGGCAAGATGCGGCTGCTCGAGTTGCCGGCGAATACCAACGTCATGGGTCCGGCGCAGGTGCAGAACCAGATCAACGCCAGCAACCAGAACTCGACGGACTTCCAGCTGACCTTGAGCCAGTTCCTCAGCATCAACAACCAGTCCGGGTCTCGGGTGCAGAAGGGTAACCTGCTCACCCTGCCGGTGGGCGGCGGTCTGCTGTACGTCCAGCCGATCTATGTCAGTAGCCAGTCCGGCACGTCGTACCCGTTGAATCAGGCCATCGTCGTCTCCTTCGGTGACCGCCTCGCGTGGGGCAAGGACCTCGGTTCCGCCCTCAACCAGCTCTTCGGCGGGGACGCGGGAGCCCCCACCCCTGCCCCCGCGCCGTCCCCCGGCGGTCCTGCCACCCCGCCGGCGCAGGCCGATCCGGCCGCCGAGCTGCGGGCCGCGGTGGCGGAGGCGCAGAAGCAGTACACCGCGGGCCAGGAGGCGCTCAAGAAGGGCGACTTCGCGGCGTACGGCGACGCGCAGAAGGCCCTCCAGGCGGCCATCGAGAAGGCGGCGCGGCTGTCGGGGCAGGTGCTGGGCAGTACGCCGAAGCCCAGCGGTACGTCGAGCCCGGCGGCGACCCCGGCGCCGACGGCCACGCCGGCCGGTTGAGCGGCGCCCGGTCCTGATCCGGTCGCTGATTTGGACGCTTGGCCCGTGGCGGGTAGACTGGAGACCTACCGACGCGGGGTGGAGCAGCTCGGTAGCTCGCCGGGCTCATAACCCGGAGGTCGCAGGTTCAAATCCTGCCCCCGCTACGAAGAAAGTCCAGGTCAGCCCATGGTTGACCTGGACTTTCGCTTTGGGGGCGAGATGCGATCCCATCGTTTACCCATCACATTGACAGGTGCGCAGCGCCGCCCAGCCGGGTGTCGTGGTCGTCGGTTCCGATTGCCTCGGGGCTGCTCGGTCCGGCTCGCACACCTGATGGGCATGAACACCACAGAATTGGGGCTGGAGCCCCTGATCGGGGTCGAGGAGCTCGCCGAGTACCTCGGTGTCCCCGTGCAGACCATCTACGACTGGCGGCTGTCCGGCCGGGCGCCGCGAGCCTTCAAGCTTGGCAAGCACCTGCGTTTCGCGGCCAGCGACATCGCCGCGTGGCTGGAGGAGCGACACGAGGGTGGCTCCCATGAGTAGGCCGCGCATCCCGATCGGCGGGTACGGCGAGATCGCCTTCATCCAGCGGTCGAAAGGCAAGGTCGAGTCCCGAACCCGCTTCCGCGACTGGGACGGCCAGACGCGCCTGGTGCAGGCGACCGCGTCGTCGAGGCCGGCGGCCGAGGCGGCGTTGAAACGGCGGCTGGCTGAGCGCAACGCGTTCCAGCCGGTCGACACGACGCTGACGCCCGACAGCCCCTTCCCGGCGCTGGTCGACTACTGGCTGGCCGACCTTGATCTGGAGAACAGGATCGCCCCGGCGACCCGTTTCAACTACGAGCGCGACATGAACCGGCTCGTGCTCCCGGCCTTCCGCGGCTACGCGCTGCGCGAGATCGGCGTCGCCCGCTGCGACGCCCTGCTCAAGGAGCTCGGCAAGCAGTCGTACGCCCGCTCGAAGCGGGCGAAGACTGTGCTGCGGCTCGCGTTCAGCCTCGCGGTGCGGCACGAGGTGATCCACCGCAACCCGATCGACGGCGTCGCGCGGCTGCACAAGCCGAAGCGGACGCCGACCGCGCTTACTGCGACCGAGGTCAACGCGATCCGAGCGGTGATCAAGGCGTGGGAGCAGTCGCGCGGCAGGTCCGGCCCGAACCCGGACGGGCAGCTCGGCCAGATCGTCGAGGTGGTGCTCGGCACCTCGGCCCGGATCGGCGAGGTGCTCGCGATCCGCCGCCGCGACCTGGACCTGACGACAACGCCTGCCACGTTGCGCATATGCGGCACCGTGATCTCCGAGCGCGGCGTCGGGACCTACCGCCAGGAGCACCCGAAGACGGATCGCTCCAACCGCGTGATCGCGCTGCCGTCGTTCACGGCCGAGGCGCTGCGCCGCCGGCTGGCGATCATGGCCGACCATTCGTTGGACGCGCTGGTCTTCCGCAGTCGCGAGGGGACGCCGCTCACGACGGCCAACGTGCGACGCCAGCTCCGCAGGGTCCTGGGCGACGCCGGCATCGAGGGCGTCAGTCCGCACATGTTCCGCCGCACGGTCGCGACCGTGATCAACGATCAGGCCAGCCTCAACCTGGCCTCCGAGTTGCTCGGCCACACCGATCCCAAGGTGACGATCGAGCACTACATCCGCCGCAACGAGCAGGTGAACCCGCTGACCGCCGAGCTGCTGGACCAGGCGTTTGCTCGTGAGGACGACTAACGCGGGTCGAGCTCGTCGGCCCAAGCATCGAAGTAGGTCCGAACGGCAGTGATGGGTACGCCGACGTCCGGGAAGTCCTGGTCCTCGATGCGGCCGTGGGCCCGCAGCGTTGCAGCGAACATCGCGAGGTCGAAGCCTGGATCGGCCTCGGCTGCCTTCAGAAGCGTCTCCTCGCGGTCGAATCGCTGGTGCAGCACGTAGACGTCGACAAAGTCGCGGGGTTCCGCGCGGCCGAACAGCGCGAGTGTCTTGCGGATCGCAAGCTCGTCGGGCGCGAAGCTCGGGCCGGCGATCGTGACGGTCGGAGTGCTGGAGGCGGGACTGTCGACCGCGAGGTCCACGAGAACCGTCTCCGGACCGGTGATCGCCCACCGCCGAAACTCCTCGCCGGTCCGCACCAACTCGTGTGTCCACCCGCGAGCCGTGACCGCAGCGATGAGGGCATCGCTCGCTGCCACGACGCTGCCTGAGTGACGCGATGTGAAGAAGTCGAGGTCTTCGGTCGGCCTCGGCACGATCCCCTGCGCGATCAGCGCGCCGCCGCCGGCGAGTAGGAAGCCTGCCGACTCTGGCAGGGAGAAGAACACGTTGGCCAGTTCGACCTGGAAGTCGCTCAGCCGTGAGTCGCTCACGCGATGGCACCGAACGAAGTGATGAGCGGCTCCCAAGCGCTTCGGATCGCCTTCGAAATGACGAGCTCGTCCCAGAGGTCGACCAACAGTGCTCCATCGACATAGGCGAGCAGATCGCCGGGCTCACCTTCCCGAAGCACGATCTCGTAGACCCTGGCGCGGTCGCGCCGATTGCGAAGGTTGTAGGGACGGGACGGGCCGGACCAGTGCAGATGCTGGGGCAGCGTCACTGTCGCGAAGGCTGAAGCTGTGTCGAGGCGCCACAGGCGATCAGGGACGACGAACGGCTCACCGCGAGCACCGGGGTGGGTGGTGAACTCGACGCGGGGCACGAGGTCGAGATCGAAGCCGCTGCTGTTGACGATCCTCTCGGCCACAGCGAGCGTCGGCGACTTGGTGCCGTGCTCGTAGGTCGAGAGCGTGGGCTGCGAGGTGCCCGAACGGCGCGCCAGTTCGCGCTGCGACAGTCCACTGCCGCGGCGTGCCCGCTCGATGATCGTTCCAGCCATGTCCCCCATGATATCCGCTTAGATATCGCTCCTCAAGGTCTCGCAGGCGCGTTATCGGAAATCGCTTGGTCATGTCGGAGGCGATCCGTAGCGTCGATCTCGGCCAGGAGGCAGTCAGAGGAGCAGAGGGGGCCGGCTGTGCAGATGATTGTCGTGAACGCGAAGCCCGGAGGCTTCGGGCTGTCCCGCGAGGCCGCCGCTGCGCTCGGACTGGAGGTCGACGAGAAGTCGTCGTTCATGCAGCCCTACCGAGTCATCGGCGAGAACGCGCTCCGCAGAAACGATTCTCGCCTCGTTGACGTCGTGGAGACCCTCGGCCAGGCCGCCAGCGGCCCCAACGCCGAGCTCGTCGTGATCTGCATCCCCGACGGCGTCGACTGGGGAATCGCCGAGTATGACGGTGCCGAGTGGGTGGCCGAACGGCATCGCACGTGGACACCGCAGGAGAGCGATGTAGAAGGCTACGAGGGTGTGCTCCAGACACCTGCAGCCGTTGTCGCGCCGCGCCGCCACATAGCCTCGCTGCTCGCTGCGGAAGCCGAGGTTGCCGAACGTGCGGAGGCGACCAGCGACCCGAACGAGCCGCTGCCGCCCAACGTCAAGGTCACCCGCGGCAGGTCGCCTCGGGCCGACGGAGACTGACGCGCCGTCAGGGCAGCCCTGCTCGGTCGAACTCCTGCTGCAGCCGCGGACGGCGCCGATGGGTCTCGCGCAGGTCCGCGATCAGGTCGTTGACCTCGGCTGACTTGTGCGACCCAGCGCTGAGCTTCCGCATCTTCGCCAGCCTTCGCGCTGCCAGCCGGTAATGCTGGGCGCCGGCCTCGACCAACTCGTTCTTGACGAGGCGCTGGTGGATCGGCAGCGTGGCGATCGGGTCGACCTTCTCGTACGCCTTCACCAGCTCGCTCCAGGTGTGGTCGCTGTCGAGCGCCAGCGAATGCGCGAGGTTCCACGCGAACTCCGGCTCCTTCAAGGTGAGAAGTGCGAACAGGACCGCGTCCCGCGGACTCGCCGCCAGGATCGCCACAACCTCGTCGCGGTAGTTCGGCCAGGACTTGCCCGCCGCATTGTGCAGCCGAGCCGCCGAGGTCGACGACGGCCACTTGCGGAACACCGAGAGTCGCGCGTCGAGCGCCTCGGCCGGCCGGTGTGTCTCCAGGAGGCCGCACCAGTAGTCGGCAGCTTTGAGCGACTGGTGCCCGCGGTCGAATCCGGTCGCCTGTTTCGCCCAGTCGATGGCGAGATCGATCTCGCCGATCTCCTCGAACGCCTCGGCGGTGTCCTCCAGCCATGCCGCAACCTTCCGGTCCTTGGCGTGGGTGCGAATGATCGCATCGATGTCGTGGTCGAAGACAGCGAGACGTTGGGCGTTCCAGTCCAGGGTGAACCACTCGTGGGAGTGGCCGGAGTTCCACCGGTCGGCCGGACGAGGTCCGAGCTTCGCCGCGACCTCGGCCAGCCGCTTCCGATAGGAGGCCATGCCGACGTCGCCGAGGGCCGGCGCGTACGCCACCGGGTCGAGCTCGAAGTAGTCGACCTCGTCGTCGAACTGGAACTTCATCATCCAGTCGATCAGCTTCCCGACCGGCGTCGTGGCCGCAGCCGCTGCCCGCGGGTGGAGCTCCAACAGCCGACGGCACGCGTCGCCGATGATGCCGCTGGAATCGTCCGCGCGCGCGATCACCTTCAGCGACGACGCGAGCGCCTTGTGCGTGACGGAGTAGATCTCGGCCGGATCGGCCGAGGGGATCGCGGCCTCGAGGATGTCGACCGCCTCGTGCATGTCCCGGCCGTGCGCGTTGGCGGCGCCGTAGCGGTAGAGGTCGGACCGCGTTCGGATCAGCGGGAGTACGGCGTCGGCCAGGGTGCTCACGAGCGCCATTCTGTCGTCCAACCGTTCTCCAGCCCGCGCTCCCGCACCTTTCATGGTCACCCTCGTCCTGCTCGTCAACGTCCTCATCGTCTTCTTCCTGGCTCCTGAGCCCTCCGCCCGTCCCGCTCCCACCGCCTCCTGATTTCCTTCGACGCTTCTTGCAACCGAGGTCGCCCGTCCCGGGATGACCAACCCGCGGGGCGGTCCCGCCTGCACACCTACCTCCTGAATGGAGGTGGTCGCGGTGACCGTCACGATCAAGTCGATGCACGCTGGCCAGGGGGTCGACTACCTGCTGCGCACGGTCGCGGTGGGTGACGGGGACAGGTCGCTGCGCGACCCGCTGACGCGCTACTACACCGAGGAGGGCACCCCGCCCGGCTACTGGCTCGGCTCCGGCGTCGTCAGCCTCGACAGTGGGCTCAAGGTCGGCGATGAGGTTGCCGACGAGCAGCTCCGGCGACTCATTGGCCACGGCCAGCATCCGGCCACGGGCGAGCAACTCGGCTCCCGATTCCGCACCTATGCCCAGCCCAAGACGGGCAAGCGCAAGCACGCGGTGGCCGGGTTCGACATGACTTTCTCGATCCCGAAGTCAGCCAGCATCCTGTGGGGGGTCACTGATGCGGGGACGCAGGCGATCATCGCCGACGCACACCACCGCGCCGTCACCGAGGCACTCGACTTCGTCGAGCGCGAGATCGTCGCCACCCGGGCGGGCGCCAAGGGCGCGCGTGGCTCGGTCGTGCAGCTCGACACCACCGGCGTCGTCGCGACCGCGTTCGACCACTACGACTCCCGCGCCAGCGACCCGCACCTGCACACCCACGTCGTCATCTCCAACAGGGTCAAGACCGTGCGCGACGGCAAGTGGCGCACGCTCGACGGCACCCCGCTGCATCACTGGACCGTCGCCGTGTCCGAGCTGCACGAAGCGATCTTCAGCGACCACCTGACCCGAGCACTCGGCGTCTGCTGGGAACGCCGAGCGCGGGGCCGGGACCGCAACCCCGCCTGGGAGATCACCGGCGTGCCGCAGAAGCTCGTCACGGCGTTCTCGCAACGGTCGCGGGACATCGACGCGGCGACGGAGGCCGCGATCGCGGAGTACGTCGCCACGCACGGCCACCAGCCGAAACGGTCGACGATCAACAAGCTGCGCCAGACGGCCAACCTGACCACCCGGCCACCGAAGCACATCCACTCACTCGCTGACCTCACAGCCGGGTGGCGCCGCCGCGCGACGGATCTGCTGGGAGAGGACGCCACGACCTGGGCGCAGAACGCTCTCGCCAACGCCCCGCAGCGGCTGCTCCGCGCGGACGACATCCCATTCGACCTCATCGAGGAAGTTGGGCGCTCGGTGGTGATCGCGGTCGGCGAGAAGCGATCGACCTGGCGACGCGCGAACCTGTACGCTGAGACGTCCCGGCAGATTCTCGGCTGGCGATTCGCCTCCGCCAGCGACCGGGAAGCCATCACCGGGCTGATCGTCGAAGCCGCCGAGCACGGCTCCCTGCGGCTCACCCCGCCCGACTTGACGAAGACGCCCGCCTCATTCACGCGCGTCGATGGCAGCAGTGAGTTCCGTCCGAAGCACTCCACGGTCTTCTCCGCTGAACACCTGCTCGCGGCCGAGGATCGACTCCTGAAACGGGCTGACGCGATCACGGCCCCGACCGTCGACATCGAGGTCGTCGACACGACCACCAACCAACCGGTCAAGGGCCATCGACTCAGCCCCGAGCAGGCGCAGGCCATCGCGAAGGTCGCCGTCTCCGGGCGGCAACTCGACCTGCTCGTCGGCCCAGCAGGAGCAGGCAAGACCACCGCCCTGCGTGTCCTCAAGAAGGCATGGACCCAGCAGCACGGAGGAAACAGCGTTGCCGGGCTCGCCCCGAGTGCCGCGGCCGCCGCCGTCCTCGCGGAGGAGCTCGGCATCGGCACGGAGAACACCGCGAAGTGGCTGTACGAGCACCAGCAGGGTCACGTGCGCTTCAGTCGCGGTCAGCTCGTCATCATCGACGAAGCCACCCTCGCCGGCACCCTCACGCTCGATCGGATCACCGCCCACGCCGAACAGGCCGGTGCGAAGGTGCTCCTGGTCGGAGACTGGGCGCAACTCCAGTCGGTCGAAGCGGGCGGCGCGTTCGGGATGCTCGTGGAGGCCAGGGACGACGCCCCGGAGCTCGTCGACATCCACCGCTTCACGAACAAGTGGGAGAAGCTCGCCAGCATCGACCTTCGCCACGGGCGAGTCGACGTCGTAGACACCTACATCGACCACGGGCGAGTAGACGGCGGCACGGGCGAGTCCATGACCGAGGCCGCGTACGTCGCTTGGAAGCACGACGTCGACCACGGGCGAGCCAGCATCCTGATCGCCGACAACGCCGCGACAGTTCGCGACCTCAACGTCCGCGCCCAAGCCGAGCGCGGCGGCGCCCACGGGCGAGCGGTCACCCTGATCGACGGCACCAACGCAACCACGGGCGATTGGATCATCACCCGCCAAAACGACCGCCGCCTGCGCACGCTGCGCAACGGCTGGGTCCGCAACGGCGACCGCTGGACAGTCAATGACGTACGCCCCGACGGCTCGCTCGTCGTCCGCCGCCAGGACCGCCGCAGCGGAGCAGTCGTCCTCCCGGCCGCGTACGTCGCCGAGCACGTCGACCTCGGCTACGCCATCACCGCCCACCGTGCTCAAGGCATCACCGTCGACACCTCGCACGTGGTCGTCACCGAGTCGACGACGAGGGAGAACCTGTACGTCGAGATGACCCGCGGCCGCGACCACAACCACGCCTACGTCATCACCGGAGACGCTGACGACAACCACGGCACACCTGATGACCAGGACGTCCCCACAGCCCGCGAGGTGCTGACCGGTGTCCTCGCCAACGTCGGTGCCGAACTCTCGGCGACGCAGACGATCGAGGCCGAGCAGGAAGCCTGGGGAGGCATCCGGCAGCTGGCCGCCGAGCTGGAAACCCTCGCCGCGGCCGCCCAACGGGACCGCTGGGCACGACTGCTCGCCCGCTGCGGCCTCACCGAAGCACAGCGCGACGACGTCCTCGCCTCGGACGCCTACGGCGCCTTCGCAGCCGAACTCCGCCGAGCCGAGGGGAACGGCCACGACGTCGACCGCATCCTGCCGGTCGCGGTGAACCGGTACGGCCTCGGCGACGCCGACGACGTCGCCGCCGTGCTGCGGCACCGGCTCCGGTTGGCCACCTCTGATGCAGGTAGCCGCCGAAGCCGACGGCCAGCACGTTTGATCGCCGGCCTCATCCCCGAGCCCATCGGCCCGATGGCGGCGGACATACGCAAGGCAATCGACGAGCGGAAGGTCCTGATCGAACAGCGCGCCAAGACCCTCGCCGAAACTGGCATCAAGCGTCGCGAGTCCTGGATCCAGCGGATCGGCGACGCACCGGCCGTCGATCGCATCCACTGGTTGCGGAGTGTCATCGCCATCGCCGCCTACCGCGACCGCTACGGCATCACCAGCCGCGACCCGCTCGGTGGCCAACCTGTCGACGACAACCAGCGCCTCGACCGCGCGCGGGCCGAGGCGGCGCTCCGCCGGGCAACGGAAGCCTCGACGCGGCTCGCGTCGCAAGAACTTGGCCAGGGACGACGGGGCCTTGGGGTCTGAGGCGTTGCGAGCGGCACCAGCCGTCGGGATCTCGACACTTTCGTCGGAGGCTCCCAATAGGGTTCTCGGCGTGGATAGCGCGAAGCACAGCAGGATCGTCAATCTCATCTGGGGGATCGCCGACGACGTCTTGCGCGACCTTTACGTCCGCGGCAAGTACCGCGACGTGATTCTGCCCTTCACGGTGCTGCGCCGGCTCGACTCGGTGCTGGAAACGACGAAGGACGCGGTCGTCCAGACCAAGGCGACCCTCGATAAGGCCGGCATCGTCAACCAAGACGCGGCTCTGCGCCAAGCCGCAGGGCAGGACTTCTACAACACGTCGTCCTTCACGATGAAGGCGCTGAGCTCGATCACGAACGCTGCGCGGCTCAAGCTCGACTTCGAGGCCTACCTCGACGGCTTCTCGCCCAACGTGCAGGAGAACATCGACAACTTCGAGCTGCGCAACCAGATCCCCAAGCTCTCCAAGGGCGACGCGATCGGCACGCTGTTGTCGAAGTTCCTCGACCCGAACCTGGACCTGTCGCCCACCGGCCTCGACAACCACGGCATGGGAACCGTTTTCGAGGAGCTTGTCCGCCGCTTCAACGAGGACAACAACGAAGAGGCCGGCGAGCAAGCGCGGTTCCGGCGACTCGCCGGAACCGGTGCCGGGGAATCCCCGGCACCGCCGACGGTGCCGCCGCGGCAGCGGCACCGCGCAACTCGTCATGGTGCTGGGGAGTTACCACCACCGCTGGTGCCGGTGCGGCACCGGCACCGGGGACTTCCGACGATGTCGTCACCGGTCCCGCTGATTCGGCGGGACCGTCCGCCCCGACTGGCGTCAGGGAGACGATGACATCGTTGGTGTCCACCCATCGAAGGTGCGCTTGGACGGAGCCCATGTCAACCACCGAATCCGGCCCGCCATCGGCGACTCCGAACTGGTCGAAGACGGTGCGAGACAACAGAAGACGACCAGCGGCAACCAGTGCTGAAAATTCTTCTCGGTGCATCTCATCATGCGGCGGCCGAGCGGTGAGAGCCCATCGAAATCCCATCACGTACATCGCGAACGAGGCCGAGGTGACCCGAGACATCCGGTACAGTGGCGACGTCGGTGATCAACCGGTCTCCGTGTAGATCGAGTCAATCGCGGCCGACCGAAGACATTCCGAAGTAGCGGAAATCGGACCTGATCGTCCCAGAGGTCGCAGGTTCAAATCCTGCCCCCGCTACCAAGGCAGTAAGCCTCAAATGCCGTGAGGGCGAACCGTTTCAGACGGTTCGCCCTCACGGCGTTGTGGGGGCTGTCCCGCCCGGCCGCCCCGGCGTACGCTGGCGTCACGCAAGGAAGTCGTGGCCGGCGAAGGTGGCGCTATGGCGGGCTGGGTGCAGTATCTGGCACTGATCGCGGCGGTGTGCGGCATCTTCCCCCTCCTGGAGCTGGGCATGGGCCTGCTCGTGGGCGAACGGCCGGCCTGGGCGCGGCTCCCGGTGCGGCGATCGCTTGACCAGTCGGACCCGCGGGGACTCTTGGGCTCACAGAGGTCGTCAGATCCGTCCGGCTGCGCCGACGTACCCCCGAAGGTCGCGATCGGGGGGCACGAGCGGGAGCTGACCCGCCTCGCGAGCCTGGTGGCCGCGACGTACCGCACCTCGCAGCCGGCACGAGCCTTTCGCGTGACCGCCGCCACCGGCGCCTATGACCTGGAACTCGTGCAGGCCTGCCACACGCTGGGGATCGACGCACCCGACAGTCGGCCGCCCCTGCCGCCGCAGGTCAGGTTCGAGACGGAGTCGCGCTTGCTCGCGGCGGGACTGCGCTGGTAGCGACCGAAATCGGGGCGGGTAGCCTCGGTGCGGACGGCGTTGGGACGCCTCGGCGCGCCAACCACTTTCGACACGGGGAGGTCAGCGCATGCGCAGCACACCACGGCCGGGGCATCGGGTGGTGATCGTGGGGTCGGGGTTCGGCGGGCTCTTCGCCGCCAAGCACCTCAAGGGCGCGGACGTCGACATCACCCTCATCGCCGAGACGCCGCAGCACCTCTTCCAGCCGCTGCTCTACCAGGTGGCGACCGGCATTCTCTCCGAGGGCCAGATCGCGCCCGCGACCCGGCAGGTGCTGCGCCGGCAGCGCAACGCCACGGTGCTGCAGGGCCTGGTCACCGACATCGACGTCGCGGGCCGCACGGTCACCAGTCGCTTCCACGACAAGGAGACCACGACGCCGTACGACTATCTCGTGCTGGCGGCCGGTGCGGGCCAGAGCTACTTCGGGCATGACGAGTTCGCGACGTACGCCCCGGGTATGAAGACCCTCGACGACGCGCTCGAGCTGCGCAGCCGCATCTTCGGCGCGTTCGAGCTGGCCGAGCTCGAGGAGGACACGGCCGCGCGGGAGCGGCTGCTCACGTTCGTCGTCGTCGGCGCCGGACCCACCGGCGTGGAGATGGCCGGCCAGATCCGCGAGCTGGCGAGCAAGACCCTCGCCGGCAACTTCCGGCACATCGACCCGGCGAGCGCCCGGGTGCTGCTGGTCGACGGCGCGGCGCAGGTGCTGCCGGCGTTCGGCGACCGGCTCGGCAAGATCACCCAGTCGGAACTGGCCAAGCTCGGCGTCGAGGTCCAGCTGGGGGTGCTGGTGACCGAGGTCGACGCCACCGGCGTGGTGCTGCGGCACCAGGACGGTCGCACCGAGCGCATCGAGAGCGTGTGCAAGGTCTGGGCGGCGGGCGTGCAGGGCAATGCGCTCGGCCGGGCGGTGGCCGAGCAGACCGGCGCCGAGGTCGACCGCTCCGGCCGCGTCGTGGTCGGGCCGGACCTGACCCTGCCCGGACACCCGGAGGTCTTCGTCATCGGCGATCTGATGTCGGTGCCCGGGGTGCCCGGGGTGGCCCAAGGGGCGATCCAGTCCGCGTCGTACGCTGCGGCGGCCATCGCCGCCGAGGTAACCCCACCGACCGAGACGACGACGACCGAGGCGACCACGACGGAGGCGACCCCCACCGCCCCGGCCGCGCTCGCCGAGGCCACCCCGGCGGCCCCCGCGCGGGAGCCCTTCAGCTACCGCGACAAGGGCTCGATGGCGACGATCAGCAAGTACCAGGCGGTCGTCAGCGTCGGCAGGTTCCGGCTCTGGGGATTCCCGGCGTGGGTCGCCTGGCTGGTGCTGCACCTGCTCTACATCACCGGCTTCAAGCAGCAAGTCACGACCCTGCTGCGGTGGTTCATCACGTTCATCGGCAGCGGCCGCGCCGAGCGCGCCACGACTAACCAGCAGCTGGTCGGCCGGCTGGCGCTGAGACGGTTGGGCACCCGCACCAGCGGGCGGCTGCTGCGCGGCGAACCCCTCAACTGACCCGAGGGTCGGTTCGACCGCAGCCCGTTAAGCTGTCGCAATGCCCCTCGCGTACGACATCGTGGACCGCACGCTCGCCAACGGTCTGCGGGTCGTCGTCAACGAGGACCACAGCGTGCCCACGGTCGCGGTCAACCTGTGGGTCGGGGTCGGGTCCCGGCACGAACCGGCGGGGAAGACGGGCTTCGCGCACCTCTTCGAGCACCTCATGTTCCAGGGGTCGCGGCACGTCGCGAGCGGCGAGCACTTCGCCGCGCTGATGGCCCACGGCGGCCGGCTCAACGCCACCACCTGGTTCGATCGGACGAACTACTTCGACACGGTGCCGAAGGGCGCCTTCGAGCTGGCCCTGTGGATGGAGGCCGACCGGCACGGCTACCTGCTGGACGCGGTGACGCAGGCCAACCTGGACAACCAGCGCGACGTGGTCAAGGAGGAGAAGCGGCAGCGCTACGACAACGCGCCGTACGGCAACGCCCTCAACGACCTCTACACCCTCGTCTTCCCCCCCGGGCACCCCTACCATCACTCGACGATCGGCTCGATGGCGGACCTCGACGCGGCGACGCTGGAGGACGTGCACGCGTTCTTCCGGCACTGGTACACGCCGGCCAACACCGTGCTCACGATTGCGGGCGACGTCGGCGTACCGGAGGCCTTCCTCGCCGCCGAGCGCTACTTCGGGGCCATCCCCGCCGGCCCCGTGCCCGACCGGGAAAGCACCCCTCCCCTGGAGCCCGCGGGTGCACCCGCCCACCTGCGCCGCGCCGAGTTCGTGCCGTCCGGACGGCTCTACCTGGGATTTCGGCTTCCGGAGGACAACACCCCGGACTATCTCTCCGCCGCGAGCGCCATGGACTGCCTCGGCGGACTGGCCACGTCTCGCCTGGAGAAGGCGCTGGTGCGGACCGAGGAGCTGGCCGACTACGTGTCCGCGGGTTCGCTCGGGTTGGCCGACGGTGTCTCGCTGGGCTTCCTGGTCCTGCAGGCGGCCGACGGGGTGGAGCTGGACCGGTTGGAGGAGCGGGCCTGCGAGCTGATCGAGGAGTTCGCCGCCCAGGGGCCCACCGCCGCGGACATGGAGGCGGTCCTGGCCCAGACCGAGCGCAGCTGGCTGTCCGGGCTCACCTCGCTGGAGGAGCGCGCCGACGCCATCAGCCACTACACCTGCCTGTACGACGACCCCCACGCGGTCAACACCTACCTCGACCGGCTCGGCGCGGTGACCGCCGACCAGGTGCAGCAGGCGGCGGCCGAGTGGCTGCGCCCGCAGCACCGCGCCGTGGTCGCGATCAACGCCGCGGGCGACCGTAACGATGCTGCCGAATCGGCCGGCGCCGCTGACCCCCCCGACCCGGCCGACCCGAGCCGGACGGAGGGGGCGGCGTGAGCGCCAAGTTCCCGCGCCGCCCGGCCGTCCAGGCGCCCGGGCCGTGGAGCTTCCCGACCCCGACGGTCACCGAACTCGACAACGGAGTGCGCGTCGTCGTGTACGACGTCCCCGGCCAGCACGTCTGGTCTGTCCGCGTGGCGCTGCCCGCGCCCCTGGCGGGGGAGCCGCGCGAGCTGGAGGGCGTCGGCACGATCATGGCCCGCACCCTCGACGAGGGCACCCAGAACCACGACGTCGAGGAGATGGCCGAACTGCTCGAACGGCGCGGCGTCGCGCTCGGGGCGGGGGTCGGCGAGCGTGGCCTCATCGTCGAGGTCGACGTCACCCGGCGGCACGTGAGCGGCGCCCTGGAGCTTCTCGCGGAGGCGCTGCTGCGCCCGACGTTCCCCGAGCAGCAGGTCCGCCGGCACGTCCGCACCCGGCTCGCCGAGATCGACCAGGAACTCGCCCACCCCGGGCAACGCGCCGCGATCGCGTTCGCCGGGGCCTTCTATGGGTCCGACGAGCGCCTGGGCCGCCCCACCGGGGGCACCGCCGACACCGTCGAGCGGATCACGCGGGACGACGTGGCGGCCTATCACGCGATGGTGGTGCGCCCGGCCGGCTCGGTCGTCGTGGTCGCGGGGGACATCGGCGACGTCGACGTGGCCGGGGAGGTCGACTTCGCGCTGCGCGGCTGGGGGCGCGGTGCGTCGCCCGTGCAGCCGGCGCCCAAGCGTCCCCGGCACAAGCGCAGTCGGATCGTTCTGGTGGACCGGCCGGGCAGCGTGCAAAGCGAGCTGTACGTCGGGTGCTTCGGGCCGGACCGCACCGTGGCCGGCGGCTGGGCGCCGTTCCCGGTGCTCGGCTACCTGCTGGGTGGCAGCCCGCAGGCCCGGCTCGATGCGGTGCTGCGGGAGGAGAAGGGCTACACGTACGGCGTACGGTGTGGCTTCCGGCCCCGTCGCGGCGGTGGTCTCTTCATCGCCAGCGGCTCCGTGCGCACCGAGGTGACCGCCGAGTCGCTCGGGCTGATGCTCGACATCCTCGACGCGGGTCGCGACGGCTTCGAGGAGGCGGAGACGGAGGCCGGGATCGCTTTCCTGTGTCACACCGCGCCGGGCCGGTACGCCACCGCCGACACCATCGCCGACGAGGCCGCCCAGCGGGCGTTGGAGGGGCTCACCACCGAGCACACCACGCGGGTGCTGCACGACATGCGGGAGCTGACGCCGAAGCGGCTGCGCAAGGCCTATCGGGACTGGATCGACGGGACGTGGACCAGCATCGTCGTCGGCGACGCCGGCCAGCTGAAGAAGCCGCTGCGGGCGCTCGACCGGGGCGACGTGAGCGTGCTCCCCGCCTGATCGTCCGCGATCTGCCGCGATCACCACAGGAGCCGTCCAGCAGCCATTTCCCGCAACCACGGTGACGGGTGGCGACGGGTAATGTGCGGCGGGGGCCGCGTCTGGCATTAGTGGGCTGACGGCGCTCACCCTGCTCGAGGCGGGCCTGCACGTCGCCGTACCGCGTCGTCGGCGTCGAAAACCGATGGACCGGGCGTGACAGACTTGCCGGCATGCGCAGGATTCGACAGAGCAACAAGCTGAAGCACGTCCGGTACGACGTGCGGGGACCCATCCTCACCGAGGCGCAGCGTCTCGAGGCCGAGGGGCACAAGATCCTCAAGCTCAACATCGGCAACCCCGCCCCCTTCGGGTTCGAGGCCCCCGAGTCGATCCTCGCCGACATGATCCACCACCTGCCCAACGCGCAGGGTTACAGCGACGGCCGGGGCATCTACTCGGCGCGCACGGCGGTGGCGCAGTACTACCAGAGCCGCGGCCTCAAGGACTGCGCCGTCGAGGACGTCATCATCGGCAACGGCGTCTCCGAGCTCATCACGATGGTGCTGCAGGCGTTCGTCGACGACGGCAACGAGATCCTCGTGCCGGCGCCGGACTACCCGCTGTGGACCGCCGCGGTCAGCCTGTCCGGCGGCACCCCGGTGCACTACCGCTGCGACGAGGACAACGGCTGGAACCCCGATCTCGCCGACATCGAGGCCAAGATCACCGAGAACACCTGGGCTCTGGTCATCATCAATCCCAACAACCCCACTGGCGCGGTCTACAGCGAGAAGACCCTTAAGGGGCTCGTCGACATCGCGCGGCGCCACCAGCTGGTGGTCTTCGCCGACGAGATCTACGAGAAGATCCTGTTCGACGACGCGGTGCATCACCACGCGGCGACGTACTGCGGGGACGACGTCCTCTGCCTCACCTTCAGCGGCCTGAGCAAGGCCTACCGGGTCTGTGGCTACCGGGCCGGGTGGGTCATGGTCAGCGGCCCCCAGGAGATCGCCGAGGACTTCCTCGAAGGGCTGGTGCTGCTGGCGAACATGCGCATGTGCGCCAACGTGCCGGCGCAGCACGCGATCCAGACGGCGCTGGGCGGGTACCAGTCGATCAACGAACTCATCGTGCCGGGCGGGCGCTTCTACGACCAGAGCAAGCTGGCCTGGAAGCTGCTGAACGACATCCCCGGGGTGTCCTGCGTGCAGCCGCACGGGGCGATGTACTGCTTCCCCCGGCTGGACCCCGAGGTCTACCCGATCGAGGACGACGAGGCGTTCGTGCTCGACCTGCTGCGCGCGAAGAAGATCCTGGTGACGCACGGGACCGGGTTCAACTGGTTCGAGCCGGACCACTTCCGGCTGGTCACGCTCCCGTCCGAGGACGTCCTCGCCGAGGCGATCGGGCGGATCGGCGACTTCCTGGCGACCCGCCGCTGACTCCTCGATTCCTGAGCGTCGAGTGCCCGCCACCCCGACTGGCGCTCCATTTCCCCCACTGGCGCCCTCCTTGAAGTGGGGCGTCAGTAGGGGAAAGAGGGCGCCAGTGCGGGAGGGGACACGCGGGCCAGCGGGAGAGTGGGCCAGATGGCGAGCGGGCAAGCGGGAGGGGACACGCGGGCCAGGGGGAGCGGGCCAGCGGGGCAGAGGGCTTGCCCGCGCGGGACGGGACGGATTATTCGGCCGGGGGCGCCAGGCGGGACAACACCTCGTCGTGCAGCAGGCCGTTCGTGGCGACGGCGCCGGGCCCCCACGGGCCGGGGCGGCCGTCCAGCGACGTGAACGACCCACCGGCCTCGGTGACGATCGGGACGAGCGCGGCCATGTCGTACAGCGCGAGCTCCGGCTCGCAGGCCACGTCCACGGCGCCGTCCGCGACGAGCATGTAGGACCAGAAGTCGCCGTACGCCCGCGTCCGCCAGCACGACTCCAGCAGGTCGAGGAACCCGGGGCCGCGGCCCGCCTCGCGCCAGCCGTCGAGGCTGGAGTACGACAGCGACGCGTCGCCGAGGTCGCGCACCGCGCTGACCCGCAGCGGGGTGGAACTGGCCAGGCTGCGGCCGGTCCGCGCGCCGGTGCCCTTCGCGGCCCACCAGCGCCGGGTCAGGGAGGGCGCGGCCACGAGGCCCACGACCGGGTCGTCGCCATCGATGAGCCCGATCAGGGTGGCCCAGACGGGCACGCCGCGCACGAAGTTCTTCGTCCCGTCGATGGGATCGATGACCCAGCGGCGCGGGGAGTGGCCGGTCTCCGGGAACTCTTCGCCGACGACGCCGTCCCGGGGGCGGGTCCGGCCGAGCTGGCTGCGCAGCAGCTCCTCGACGGTGCGATCGGCGTCGCTGACCGGGGTGAGATCGGGCTTGGTCTCGACGTGCAGGTCGACGGCCCGGAAGCGCTCCATCGTCACCCGCTCGGCGGCGTCCGCGAGGACGTGGGCGAGGCGGAGGTCGTCGTCGTACGTCGGCATGGCGACCAACGTATCCCGAATCGCCGGGCCACCCCCGGTCCGACCAGGCGCGCCTGCTCACGCGGCCGAATTCGCCGCCGACCAGCCGCGCGTCAAAACCCCCCGCAGGCCCCGGGCCCGCGACGATGGGGGAGTGCTGACCACGATCCTCGGGCTGCCCACCCACCCGCTCCTCGTCCACGGCGTCGTCGTCCTCCTGCCGCTGCTCGCGCTCGGCACCGGGTTGCTGTCCTGGCGCCCCGCCTGGTGGTCGCGGCTGGCGATCCCGGTGGCCGCGGCGAACCTCGTCGTCTTCGCCCTGACCTTCCTTGCCAAGGAGAGCGGCGAACGCCTGGAGCACCAGGTCCCCAAGACCGCCGCCGTGCACGAACACGCCGAGGTCGGCGACCTGCTCCCGGCCCTCGCGGGCCTGTTGCTCGTGTGCGCCCTCGTCCCGGCGTACCTCGCCTGGCGCGCCCGCCGCGGCACGCCGGGCCGCGACTCCGTCAGTTATGAGCCGGGACGAGACGGTACGCCGCAGCCCCACCGGGCTCCCCGCGCCCTGGTCCTGGCGACCTCCATCGTGACGACCCTCGTCGCGTTGGGCGTCCTCTACCTCACCTTCCGGGTCGGCCACACCGGCGCCGAGGCCGTCTGGGGCGACCTCGCCACGCGGTAGCGGCACGGCCCCCTGAACTGGCGCGGCGGGCGGTCGGCACTAGGCTGTTCGCACCTTCGGACGTACGTCCCACGACGAGGTGGGCGGGGCAGCCGGAGCCTCAGGAGGCGAACGTGGTCACCAGCGACGGCGGGGCTCGAATCGAGCTCAGCGCCCCACTCACCGGGGTGATGGTCCCCATCGAGGTCATTCCCGATCCGGTGTTCGCTCGAAAGATGGTGGGCGAGGGCTTCTCGATCGACCCCTTGAGCCACGAGCTGTTGGCCCCGATCGCCGGCGAGGTAGCGGACCTGCAGCCCTCCGGGCATGCGGTGACGATCCGCTCGGCGGATGGTCTCGAGGTGCTCCTGCACATCGGGCTCGACACGGTCAAGATGGCCGGCGCCGGCTTCACCCCCAAGGTGAAGGTCGGCCAGCAGGTCGGCGTCGGTGACGTGCTGGTCGACTTCGACCTCGACATGGTCGCCGCCCAGGCCAAGAGCCTGCTCACGCAGGTTGTCGTGGCGAACTCGGAGATGATCGCGAGCCTGACCCCCCGCAAGGGGATCGTCACGGCCGGTCAGGACGTGGCCGCGGAGGTGGTCCTCGCGGCGCCGAGCGGGGACGGTACGACGGGTGCGGTGGGCGGCGCGGCCGGCCGCACCGTCACGTCGGAGGCGTTGCTGATCCCCAACCCGACTGGCCTGCACGCCCGGCCGACCGCGACGCTGGCGAACCTCGCCAAGTCGTTCTCCTCGGACATCAAGCTGCGGCGCGGCGACGACGCCGCCAACGCCAAGAGCATCATGGCGGTCATGGCGATGGCCGTGGCCCGCGGCGACAAGGTCACGATCAGCGCCCACGGGGCGGACGCCGAGGAGGCCGTCGCCCGGATCGTCGACGCCATCAAGTCCGGGCTGGGCGAGGAATGCCCGCCGATCGGCACCGACGACACCGGACCCGTCCCGGCCGTCCCCGCGCCCGACGCGCCGGCAGCCGGCCTGGCGGGGCAGAGGACCCCCGCGGAGCCCGCCCGGCCCCGCTCCGGCGACCCCAACCTGCTGCTCGGGGTCTCCGCGTCGCCCGGCCTCGGCATCGGCACCGTCGTCCAGGTCCGCCACGACGACATCACCGTCGCCGAGTTCGGCGAAGACCACCACACCGAGCGCCGCAAGCTCAACGCCGCCCTGGACCGGGCCCTGCTCGACCTCTCGGCGCTGCAGCGCCGGCTGGAGGGCGACGCCGACCCCGACAAGGCCGCCATCTTCGGCGCGCACCAGGAGATCCTCGCCGACCCGGACCTGCTCGACCTGGCCGTCAGCCAGATCGACAAGGGCAAGAGCGCCCCGTACGCCTGGCGCGGCGCCGTCGACACCTACGCCCAGCGCCTCGCCGGGCTCGCCAACGAGGTGCTCGCCGGCCGCGCCGCGGACGTCCGCGACGTCGGCCACCGCGTGCTGGAGGAGCTGACGGGGCAACGCAGCGAGAAGCCCCAGCTCCCGGACCAGGCGATTCTCATCGCCGAGGACCTGACCCCCTCCGACACCGCGCAGCTCGACCGCACCAAGGTCGTCGGCTTCGCCACCACCAACGGCGGCGCCTCCAGCCACGTCGCGATCATCGCGCGGTCGCTCGACATCCCCGCCGTCGCGGGCATCGAGGGCCGGGCCCTGGCGATCCCCGACGGCGCCAAGGTCGTCCTCGACGGCACCAAGGGTTCGCTGCAGACCAACGTCTCCGATGAGGCCATCGCCGCGATCCAGGAGCGGCAGCAGCGGGACGCCGAACGCAAGGCCCGCGACGAGGCGCACAAGGACGAGCCGGCGGTCACCACGGACGGCCACCGGGTGACGGTCGCCGCGAACATCGGCGGCGTCGAGGACGCCCGCGACGCGATGACCCGCGGCGCGGAGGGCGTCGGCCTGCTGCGCAGCGAGTTCGTCTTCCTCTCCCGGGCGAGCGCCCCGGACGAGGCGGAGCAGGCCAGGCTGTACGCCGAGTGCGCGGCCGCGCTGCGCCCCGGGCAGCCGCTGGTCATCCGGACGCTGGACGTCGGCGGGGACAAGCCGCTGCCGTACCTGCCGCTGCCCGCCGAGGAGAACCCCTTCCTCGGGATGCGTGGCGTGCGGGTCGGCCTGGAGCGGCCCGAGGTGCTGCGGACCCAGTGCCGCGCCATCCTGGCCGCCGCCGATGCCGGCGCCGAGCTGCATGTGATGTTCCCGATGATCGCCACGATCGACGACTGGCGGGCGGCCAAGAAGATCTGGGACGAGGAGCGGGCGGCGGTCGGCAGCACCGCCGACGTGTCCGTGGGCATCATGATGGAGGTCCCCTCCGTCGCCGTCATGGCCTGGCAGTTCGCCGCCGAGGAGGGCTGCGACTTCTTCAGCGTCGGGACCAACGACCTCACGTCGTACGCGCTCGCGATGGACCGCGGTCACCCCAAGCTGGCCGCGCAGGTCGACCCCTGCAGCCCCGCGGTGCTCACGCTGATCGCGACCGCCGCCAAGGCCCTGCACGAGAAGGGCAAGTGGCTCGGCGTCTGCGGCGGCATCGCCTCCGACCCCCAGGCCGTGCCCATCCTCGTCGGGCTCGGCGTCGACGAGCTGAGCTGCTCCATCCCGGCGATCCCGGCGGTCAAGGCGAAGGTGCGGGCCTACTCGATGGCCGACTGCAAGAGCCTCGCCGCACGCGCCGTACGCTGCGGCACCCCCGCCGAGGTCCGCGCGCTCGTCGCGACCGACGACGACTGACCCCCACCGACCTGCGAACCCCAAGGACACCCCATGTCGAACACCGCGAGTGAGATCGTCAAGGCCGTCGGTGGGCCCGGCAACATCGTGAGCCTGACCCACTGCGCCACCCGGCTCCGCTTCCAACTCAACGACGCCTCCGGGATCAAGACCGACCAGGTCGAGGCCATTCCCGGCGTGATGGGCGCGGTGCCGCAGGCCGGCAACCGCTACCAGATCATCATGGGCGGCGCCGTGCAGAACGCGTACAACGAGATCCAGGCCCTGCCCGAGATGGCCGGCGGCGGGGGAGCCTCCGCCGATGATGTCAAGGCCGCCGCCCGGGCTGCCGGCCCGCGCGGCAGGTTCTCCTGGCTGGACAGCTTCTTCGAGTTCCTGTCCGATTCGTTCCGGCCGATCCTCGGGGCGCTCCTCGGCGCATCGCTGTTCATCACGTTCATGTCGCTCATGAGCACGCTCGGGATCATCGGAAACTGGGCCGACCCGCGCACTCAGCTCCCGGTGAGTTGGCAGTTCGTCAATCTCATGTGGCAGACCGTGTTCGTCTTCCTGCCGCTGATGGTGGCTTACAACGCCAGTAAGAAGCTCAACGCCGACCCCTGGGTCGGGTTCGCGATCATGGCCATCGTCATGCTGCCCGGGTTCGCGGGCCTGAAATCGGCCGCCGAGCAGATGACCGTCGCCGGCAGCCACGTCGACGTCGTGCGAATCTTCGGGCTGCCGCTGACCATCTTCAACTACGGCTCGCAGGTATTTCCCCCGCTGCTCATGGCCGCGGTGCTCGGACCGCTCTACAAGCTGCTGAAGAAGATCATCCCGGCCAACCTGCAGCTGATCTTCGTCCCCTTCCTGGCCATGCTGATCATGCTGCCGCTGACGGCGTTCCTCATCGGCCCGATCGGTGTGTACGCCGGCGCAGGTCTGGCGAACGTGCTCAAGGCGGTCAACGACTTCTCGCCGTTCATTTTCGCCGTGGTGGTGCCGCTCGCCTACCCGTTCATGGTCCCGCTGGGCCTGCACTGGCCGATCAACGCGATCATGCTGCTCAACATCCAGACCCTCGGCTACGACTACATCCAGGGTCCGATGGGCGCGTGGAACTTCGCCTGTTTCGGTGCGACCGCGGGCGTCCTTATCCTGGCCGCCCGGGACAAGGACATCCAGATGCGCCAAACCGCGACCGGCGCCCTCGCCGCAGGCCTCCTCGGCGGCATCTCCGAGCCCTCGCTCTACGGCATCCACCTACGGTTCAAGAAGATCTACCCGCGGCTGCTGGCGGGCTGCCTCGTCGGCGGCCTGATCATCGGATTCGGCGGCGGCCTGAGGACCAGCGCGTTCGTGTTCAGCTCGCTGTTGACCATCCCGGCCTTCAGCAACATCCCGCTGTATCTCATCGCGATCACGGCGGCGTTCGTCACCTCGATGCTGCTGGTGCTCTTCTTCGACTACCGGACCGATGAGCAGAAGGCCGCGCACAAGGCCGACCTCGGCACCGACGCCCCCGAGACCACGGTCGTCGTGGTCGGCGACGCCGAGGCGAAGCAGGCCCAGCAGTGGCTGGACGCGGCCGGCGGCCCCGACAACGTGGTGGCCGCCGACCTCGTCGCCGCCACCCGGGTGCGTCTGCAGGTCCGCGACTCCGCCCGGGTCGACACCGCCGCGCTCAAGGCCGCCGGGCTCCCCGGCGCCGTGCAGGTGGCGCCCGACGTCTGGCACCTGGTCGCCGGCCTGTCGGCCGACCAGCACGCCACGACCATGCGTCGCATCCTCGCCAGCGTGCCGGCCGCTCAGGCGGCGGGCACCGGGAGCACCGCGGATGCGGTCCGGCACGAGGTCGGGGCGGGCGTCTAGGCTCGCCCGACCGACACGAGTGAAGCCCGCCCCCTGCGGGGGCGGGCTTCACTCACGGGCGGGCGTGGCCCCAGCGAGTCACCGCTCGGCCCACCCTTCGCTGCGTCCTTCGTCAGTCCTCGGGCCCCCTGCGAGGACTTCCTCGGACTCCGCTCCGGGCGGGTCCTCGCTGCGCTCGGCCCACCCTTCGCTGCGTCCTTCGTCAGTCCTCGGGGTCGACGTAGCTGACGCGGCCCTTGTCGGCCTTCCCGTTCTTCATGATGTCCGCCGCGTGGTCGTGGACCTCCAGCTGCAGGCTCCGATCGGTCCGCCGGTAACCGGTCGACGGCGGCCGCTTGGGCATCTTCAACTCGGGCCGATCCACGTGCTCGTACGGCACCGACGCCAGCAGGTCGGCGATCATGTTCAGCCGCGCCCGCTTCTTGTCCTCGGACTCCACCACCCGCCACCGGGCATCGGTGATGTCGGTGTGCACGAACATCTCGTCCTTGGCCCGGCTGTAGTCCTCCCAGCGGGTCAACGACTCCAGGTCGGTGGGGGAGAGCTTCCAGCGCCGCATCGGGTCGGTGAGCCGGGACTTGAAGCGGCGCTCCTGCTCGGCGTCGGAGACGCTGAACCAGTACTTGCGCAGCATGATCCCGTCCTCGATGAGCATCCGCTCGAAGATCGGGCACTGCCGCAGGAAACGCCGGTGCTCCTCCGTCGTGCAATAGCCCATGACCCGCTCGACGCCGGCCCGGTTGTACCAGGACCGGTCGAACAGCCGGATCTCCCCGGCGGCCGGCAGGTGCTCGACGTACCGCTGGAAGTACCACTGCGTCCGCTGCCGCTCCGTCGGCGCGGGCAGCGCGACGACCTGCGCGATGCGGGGGTTCAGGTATTCGGTGACCCGCTTGATCGCCCCGCCCTTGCCCGCGGCGTCGCGGCCCTCGAAGATCACGACGAGCCGCTGCCCGGTCGTGCGGACCCACTCCTGCATCTCGACCAGCTGCTCCTGCAGGTGCAGCAGCTCGGCCTCGTAGAGGTCCTTGTCCATCTTCTTCGGCTTCGGGCGGGAGTCCTCGCTCGAACCGTTGCCGTTCTTCGCCATCTCCCCAGGTTAGTGGCCCGCAGCCAGCGGCGCGACGGCTGGCTCGCGCGCGGCTCAGCGGCGGCCTTCGGGGCGCGCTGCGGACCGCCGGGCCAGCGCCTCCAGCACGATCGCGGCGCCGTACTCGTCGTTGCTCGGCACCACCACGTCGGCGTGGGCGCGGGCGGCCTCGCGGGCGTTCGCAGGCACGACCGCCAGCCCGGCGAGCGCCAACATGGCGGCGTCGTTGGGGCCGTCGCCCATCGCGAGAAGCCCGTACGTTGGGAGCCCGCGCTCGCTCGCAAGATCGGCCAGCGCCACGGCCTTGTCCACCCCGGCGCCGTTGATCTCCAGGAACGTGGGATTCGAGGTCTGCGCTGACTGCCCGGGCGGCAGATCGGCCCGCAGCGCCTCGACGGCGGCCATGCGCCCCTCGGGGGCCATGACGAGGATCTTGTCCGGCGCAGGGAGCGCCCCGGCGTCGGCACCGATCGGCTCCGCCGGCCGCGCGCTTGGATCCTGCGTCATCGCCGACGCCGCCACGACGGTCGGCTCGACCCCGACGACGCGGATCTCCGCCTCGATCGTCGCGTCGGGCTGGGCGACGTACCAGTCGTCGCCCGCATACCACCCCACCGCAAGGCCCGCCGCCAGCGCGGACCGGGCGAACGCCCGCGCGCCTGCGAGGGGGGCCGGCCGGTGCGCCAGCGGGACCAAGGCACCGGCGCCGTCCCGGGTACCGACGAACGCTCCACCCGCCGCGACGAACGGGACGCCCGGCTCATCGAGGCCCAGAGTCGCGAGCACGGGTCGCAGCGCCGACGCGCCTCGGGAGCTGGCCAGCACGATCTCGACGCCGGCCGCGCGGGCCCCGGCAACAGCCGCCACCAGCCGGTCGGTGACCCGGTGATCGCTGGTCAGCAGCGTGCCGTCGACGTCGAATGCGGCCAGCGCGACGCCGTGCCGCGCGATGGCCTCCGCAAGCCCGGTCGGGCCGGTCACTCGGGTGTCCCCGCCCGGGCCCGGAGCAGGCGGCGCAGGGAGTCCAGCCGTGCCGGGCCGCTGGGGCCCGCGGAGCCGGCCGCGACGAAGTCGTCCAGTCCGCAGTCCGGTTCGTCGTGGCTGCAGCCGCGCGGACAGGCGGCGGTGCCCGGGGGCGAGGTCCTCGAAGAAGTCGACGATCTCCTCGGCGGGGACGTGTGCGAGGCCGAACGAGCGCACGCCGGGGGTGTCGATGACCCAGCCGCGTTCCGGGTCGTCCGGCAAGGGCAGGGCCACCGCCGAGGTCGACGTGTGCCGGCCGCGCCCGGTGACGTCGTTGACCCGGCCGATCGACCGGTCCGCGCCGGGAACGAGGGCGTTGACCAGGGTCGACTTGCCCACCCCGGAATGGCCGACGAGCACCGTCACGCGCCCGGCCAGGTGGTCGCGCAGCGCGTCGAGCCCGTGGACGATCCGCTCGCCGGGGGTCACGTTCGCCGGCTCGGCCGGGTCGGCCCCGTCGGGGGCACCGGGGGCGCCGGCCCTCGGCGTACGACGTTCGACGCTCGTCACGACGGCCGGAACGGACAGGCCGTCGTACGCCGCGAGGAACTCCGCCGGGTCCGCCAGGTCCGACTTGGTGAGCACGAGCAGGGGCGATAGGCCAGCGTCGTACGCCGCAACGAGGCACCGGTCGACCATCCGCGGTCGTGGTTCAGGGTCCGCGAGCGCCGTGACGATGGCGAGCTGGTCCGCGTTGGCGACGATGACGCGTTCGACGGGGTCGGTGTCGTCGGCGGTACGCCGTAGCACGCTGGCCCGCTCCGCGACGCGCACGATCCGCGCCAGCGCGTCCGGAGACCCCGACACATCGCCGACCAGGCCTACCTCGTCGCCGACGACGATCCCCTTGCGGCCGAGCTCGCGGGCCCGCATGGCGAGGACCTCGCGGTCTTCCACCAGCGTCGTGTATCGCCCACGGTCGATGGCCACGACGCGCCCGGCGACGGCGTCGTCGTGCCGGGGCCGATCCTTCGTGCGCGGCCTGCTGCCGCGGGGGTTGGGCCGGGACCGGAACCGATCCTCGTAGTGGTCGTACCGGTCCTGGCCCCGCGCCATCAGGCCCCCCGGCCGCGTCCGGCGCTGACCGGCAGCGAGGGCGTCGTCACCATCGCCGTCCAGCGCCGCGCGAAGTCGGGCATGGTCTTGGCCGTCGTGGCGACGTCGTCCAGCACCACGCCGGGCACCCCGAGGCCGAGAACGGCCGCCGCCATCGCCATCCGGTGGTCGGCATAGGTGTGCAGCCGCGCCGGCCGGGTCGGTCCGGGCACGATGTGCAGGCCGTCGTCGAGCACCTCGACGCGGGCCCCGACCTTGGTCAGCTCGGTCGCCAGCGCCGTGAGCCGGTCGGTCTCGTGGCCGCGCAGGTGGGCGATGCCGCGCAGCCAGGAGGGCGACGCGGCCAGCGCCGCCACCGCCGCCACCACCGGCGTGAGTTCGCCGACGTCGTGCAGGTCGACGTCCAGCCCCTCGGGTCGGTCCGGGCCGGTGACGACTAGGCCCTCGCGGCTCAACGACACCTGACCGCCCATGGCGTCGAAGATGTCCCGGATCCCGTCGCCCGCCTGGGTGGTGTGCTGCGGCCAGCCGGGGACCTCGACGCGGCCGCCGGTGACCATCGCCGCGGCGAGGAAGGCGGCCGCGTTCGACAGATCGGGTTCCACCTGGACGTCGAGGGCGTGCACCGGCCCCGGTTCCACCCGCCAGCGATCCGGCCACGAGTCGTCCACGTCGACGCCGGCGTCGCGCAGGGCCTCCACGGTCATGGAGATGTGCGGCGTGGACGGAATGGGCTTGCCGTCGTGAACCACGGTCAGCCCGTCGGAGAACCGGGCCCCCGCGAGCAGAAGCCCCGAGACGAACTGGGAGCTGGCCGAGGCGTCGAGCGTCACCGCACCGCCGGGGACCACGGCCGCGCTGCGCACCGTGAACGGCAGCGCGTCGCCGTCGACGCCGACCCCCAGATCGCGCAGCGCCTGCAGCCCGGGCCCCATGGGGCGCCCGCGGGCCTGCTCGTCCCCGTCGAAGCGCACCGGGCCGTCCGCCAGGGCGGCGACCGGGGGCAGGAAGCGCATCACGGTCCCGGCGAGTCCGCAGTCGACCTCGGTGCCGCCCCGGAGGGGGCCGGGTGTGACGAGCCAGTCGGCCTGCGCCGGGTCGTCCCCGGCGATGTCGTCGATGCGCGCCCCGAGCGCCGTCAGGGCGGCGGCCATGAGCACGGTGTCGCGGCTGCGCAGCGGCCGTCGCAACCGCGACTCCTCGCCGGCGAGCGCGGCGAGCACGAGATAGCGGTTGGTCAGGGACTTGCTGCCGGGCAGGGTGACGCTGGCCTGCACGGGCGCCGCGGCGTACGGCGCCGCCCAGTCACCCTCGGCCGGGACGGGGTCGGACACGGTCGGCGCGCCGTCTCTCAGGAGACCTTCAACTTGGCCTGAACCGCAGCGAGCTTCGCCTCGCGGCGGGCCGCCTTCGCATTCTTGCGGGCCTCCCGCTGCGCGATGCGCGCAGCGTTGCGCGCCCGCCAGGCCAGGCCCGGCTTTCCGGCCGTGTCGACGGAGGCCAGCAGGACGCCGCCGAGGAGCCCCAGGTTCTTCTGGAACTGCAGCGTCTGGCGCTTGCGCGCCGCCGGATCCGTCTCGGTCCAGAAGGCGTGGCCCGCGTAGGTCGTCGGGACCAACGACGCCGCGAGCAGGCCGCTGGCGACCCGGGGGAGGCGGCCCGAGGCGAGGGCCAGGCCCGCGAGCGCCATCGTCGCGCCGTTGGCGCGGACCATCAGCTCGGGGTCGTTCGGCATCCCGGTCAGTGCCGAGACCCGCTCCACCACCGGGGCCGCGGCCTGGGTGCGCCCGCCAGGGTGCCGGAGCGCGTCGATGCCCCCCGTCACGAAGACCGTGGCGAGCGCCGGACGGGCGAGGCGGCGGACGAGGGTCATGAATCCTCCTGACATCGGGGGTCCCCAGGGTGGGGAGGCCTGAGCCCTCACGCTACCGGCCCCCACCGCCCCCGCAACCGCCCGCCCGTCGGGAACGGCGCGCTTAGGCTGTCCGGCATGTGCGGCCGCTACGCAGCCTCGAAGTCCACCGACGAGCTCGTGGAGGAGCTCGAGGTGGTGGCCGATCACACCGCCGAGGCGGTGCGCAGCATCCTCAAGAACCCGCAGCAACCGCCGGCGGGGCAGCCGGACTTCAACATGGCGCCCAGCAAGAACGCCCGGGTCTGTGTGGAGCGGGTCCCCCGACCGGGCAGCGCCGCAGGGGGGAACGCCGACCCGGCCGAGCCGCCGGGGCCTGCTGAGCCGGTGCGGCAGCTGCGCCTGATGACCTGGGGGTTGGTGCCCGGCTGGGCGAAGGACCCCAGCGTGGGGGCCCGGATGACCAACGCCCGGGCGGAGACGCTGTTCGAGAAGCCGGCCTTCCGCAAGGCCGCCGCGACCCGGCGGCTCATCGTGCCGGCCGACGGCTGGTACGAGTGGCAGTCCAGCCCGGTCGCGAAGGACGCCAAGGGCAAGCCCCGCAAGCAGCCCTTCTTCATGCACCGCCTCGACGGCGACCTGGTGGCGCTGGGCGGGCTCTACGAGTTCTGGCGCGACGCGGCCCGCCCCGACGACGACCCCGAGGCGTGGCTGACGACCTTCACGATCGTCACCGCCGCCGCCGAACCCGGCCTGGATCGCATCCACGACCGTCAGCCCCTCGTGCTCGACCGCGCCGACTGGGCGGCCTGGCTCGACCCCGGCCTGACCGACCCCGAGGCGGTGGCCCACCTGGTGCGGCCCCGCGAGCCCGGTCGGTTCGCCGCCTATCCGATCGACCGCGAGGTGGGCTCATCCGCGGCCAACGGTCCGGACCTCCTCCGGCCCCTGGGCCGCGACGAACTCGTCGGCGTCGTCGACCCGATGACGGGGGAGGTGATCGGCGGATGAACCGGGAAGATCGGGCGCCGACCCGAGCCGCCGGTGGTGCCGCGCCGAAAACGCCCGGCGTGGCCGAGGAGGCCCGGGGGACCGATGCGGCGGGTGCCGACGGCGTACGCCGTACCGTCCGCGCTCTCGACACCCCCCACGGCTCCGCCCGAGCGCACGCGTGGACCCCGCCGCAGCCGGTCGGAGCCCTGGTCCTTTCGCACGGCGCCGGTGCCGGCTCGGGGGACTGGACCCCGG
Source organism: Austwickia sp. (assembly GCA_016699675.1). NCBI lineage: Bacteria > Bacillati > Actinomycetota > Actinomycetes > Micrococcales > Dermatophilaceae > Austwickia > Austwickia sp. Next base: position 3,138,786 of record CP064985.1, read on the forward strand.
ACCTGGCGGCGCTCACCAGGCTCGCGACCGACCCGCGGCCGTGGCAGGTCGTGCTCGTCGAGCAGCCCTGGAAGGTGGCCGGGCGCAAGGTGGCGGCGCCGCCGCGGCAGCTGGACGCCGCGTGGCTGGCCATCCTCGCGGGCCTGCGGGCCGGCCCGGATCGCCTCGCTGTCCCGCTGGTCGTCGGGGGCCGCAGCGCGGGGGCTCGCGTGGCCTGCCGTACGGCGGGGGCGGTCGGCGCCGACGGTGTCCTCGCGCTGGCCTTCCCGTTGCACCCGCCCGGCAAGCCCGCCGCGAGCCGCGCCGCCGAGCTGGTGGGGGTCGCGGTGCCAGTCCTGGTCGTTCAGGGGGGCACCGACCCCTTCGGCCGACCCGCGGAGATCCGCGCGGCCGTCCCCGAGGCCCCCGTCGTCGCCGTCGCGGGCGGGCACGGCTTCTCCCGCGACCCCGGCGACGTGGTCGCCGCGGTCCGGGACTGGCTGACGAACCGGTACGCCGGGGAATGCGTCCCCGCCGACCCGCGTTAACGCCCCCGTCGGAGTCGTCGCCACCCGCGAGGAGAACCGTTGTTCCTCACCCATCCCGCGCTGCCTGAGGGGCAGCTGCTCACGCCGGGCTCAGGAAGTGGGCAGCGATCCGCCCGGTTAGGCTTGAGCGCGATGAGCGAAACGAATCGGACCCCCGGAGCGCTGACGGCGGACCTGGAACCGGCCGAGCCGAGTGACCCCACCGCGGAGCCGAGCACTGCGGAGCTGGTGGACGTGGCCAATGAGACGCCGCAGGAGCGGGCGGCCCGCTTCGAGGCTGAGGCCCTGCCGTTCCTGGACCAGTTGTATTCCGCGGCGCTGCGCACGACCCGCAATCCCGCGGACGCCGAAGACCTGGTGCAAGAGACCTATGCCAAGGCCTTTGCGGCGTTCCACCAATACCGCCCGGGGACGAACCTCAAGGCGTGGATGTATCGCATCCTCACCAACACCTACATCAACTCCTACCGCAAGAAGCAGCGCCAGCCGCTGGAGTCCGACGCGGCCGAGGTGCAGGACTATCAGCTGCACCGCGCCGAGTCGCACACCTCCCGAGGCCTGCGGTCCGCGGAGACCGAGGCGCTGGACCACCTGCCCGACTCCGACGTCAAGCGCGCCCTCGCCGAGATCGGCGAGGACTTCCGGCTGGCCGTCTACCTCGCCGACGTCGAAGGCTTCTCCTACAAGGAGATCGCCGAGATCATGGACACCCCCATCGGCACCGTGATGTCTCGGCTGCACCGCGGCCGTCGTCAGCTGCGGGAGCTGCTCACCGACTACGCCCGGGAGCGGGGATTCCTCGGGGGTGAGGCGCAGTGAGCCAGCACGCCGAATCCCACGCTGCCCACCCCGGACCCACGGACTGCTCCGAGGTGCTGCTTCGGGTCTACGAATACATCGACGACGAGATGACCGCGGAGGACGTCGCCCGCGTGCGCGCCCACCTCGACGAATGCGGGGAGTGCATGACCGCGTACGAGCGGGACCTGCTGCTCAAGGCGCTCATCCGGCGGTCGTGTGCGTGTGAACCCGCGCCGGAGACGCTGCGGCTGTCGATCATGACGCGGATCACGACGGTGCGGGTCGACTACGACGCGGTGCGCTACGAGGAGCACGTGCGGTTCGAGGAGCGCTGAGCCCCCGTACGATGCGTGCGCCCAGACGCCCGAAGGGGCCCTCCCAGGTGGGGAGGGCCCCTTCGGCTGTCCGGCGGACCGCTCAGGCGTTGGGCTTGCGCCCGTGGTTGGCCTTGTTCTTCTTGCGGTCGCGACGCTTGCGGGCACGCTTGCTCATCGTCCTGCTCCTCGTGCTGGCTGCTCTCGCCCGGGCTGTCCTGGCCCTGGCCGTCCTCGCCGCGGGGCCGCGGCGGACTTCGGCTCAGTCTGACACATCGCGGCGGAGAGCCGGGCACCTACCCTGGGGGGGCGGGGTCGAGCGGGGCCCGCTCTTTCCGGACCGTGCCACTGAGGGCAGAATATGTCGCTAAGACCGTGCATTTCCTGGACGTGCGTCCAAAACGAGTGGTCCTTGAATGTGCGCGCTTTCGGAACGGGATGCCCAAACTTTAGTATAATTTCTCAACGGATTCCCCTCAGAAGTCGACGAGATCGCCTTGGAGTGTCAAGATTGAGAAGTCGACCTGCTCCGGGTCGACCGAGTCGGACTCAGGCGGCCGACGGACTCCCGCGAAGGGGGGGGTCGACGAGGCTGTAGGGTTCGCCCCGCCCCCCTCATCGCGCTGCACCAGCCCTGCAGCGCAAGGAGAATTTCCATGACACCCCTCACCATCCGTCGGCGCACCATCTTTTGGCAGCCGTGATCTGATACAACTACCACCATGCGCACCCAGCGAGGTCGTTCGTGACAGAACATCCCGCACCGGGGGGGTCCTCACGCAAATCGTGGGGGCCCTTTGCGTATGTCCTCAGCATTGCCATCGGTTGGCTGTTCATGGCCGTCGTCGCCGTTCGTGATCTTTCCCTCACCGGCGCTGACATCCCCGGCATCGCCATTTTTCTCGCCTTGTCAGTGGTGAGTGTGCGCACCATGGACTTGCCAACCACCGGTGCGGCTAACTCATTCATGACGGCTATCTTGCTGGCTTGCATGGTTGTTTACGGCCCGCTCATTGCCGGGGTGATCGGCCTGTTGGTCCCGCAGATCGACACGAAGTACGGTCGGTCCATCGTTCCGGTCTTCAACGGCGTGATGACGGGATCGATGACCCTGGCCGGCGGACTGGTGTTCCGACTCGTCGGCGGCGGTCACGTCCTCCCGCTGGGGGAGACGGGAACGCCGCTGCTGCGGCACCTGGGAGCCCCCTTGCTCGCCGCCGACCTGGCGATGTTCGTGGTGAACGTCGCCGTCCTCGGCGGCATGATCGCGATTTCGGGGGGTAATCCGCGCCATGTTCTGGCCGGCAGTATCCGTGAGTTGGTCCCGCTCTACCTCGGCTACGCCCTAGTCGCGTTCGTCTTCGTCTTGCTGTGGGGGCCAGCGGGCGTCGGCCCGTTAAGCGCGGTGCTCATCTCGGCGCCGCTGGCGATCGCGCATTTCGTCTATGTCCAGTACGGCGACGAGGTCCGCGCCCACGAGCGCATCGTCGGCATGTTCGCGCGGGCCGGCGACGGCCCCGACGGTCGCGTCGCCGCCCACGGCGCGCGCGTTGACGAGCTCTGCCAGTTGATGGCCGGTCAGCTCGGCCTGACCGAGCACGAGCGCCGAACATTGGGCTACGCGGCGCATCTGCACGACATCGCGATGAAGTCCGTCGTGCGGGCCACCGACGTCCAACGCGGCGGAACGGGGCCGTACACCAACGTGCAGGCCCTCTTGCCGCACCCGGAATTGGCCGAGCGCATCGTGGCGGGCATCCCCTTCCTGCACGAGGCTGCCCCCACGATCCGGTCCCACCATGAGCGCATGGATGGGCGCGGCTATCCCGACGGCCTGGTCGGCGAGCAGATCCCGCTCCAGGCGCGAATCCTCGCTGTCGCCGACGCGTTCGACGCCCTGACGACCTCGCGCGGGGAACGCGCAGCGCTCGACACCCATGGAGCCCTCGCCGAGCTGCAGCTCTCCGCCGGCGCCCAGCTCGACCCCCGGGTCCTGCAGGCCCTGACCGTCGCGCTTCGGGGTCGGGAGCGGCCCGGCCACGACGACCCGTTGAACGAGGGGTCTTGGCTCTGGGACCACCACACCCTCCCCGCCATGTCCGATGTCATCGCCGACGAGCTGTCCAGTGGGGGCGCCATCGCGGCGACCGCGCCGAACACGCCGGATGCGCCACCGGCGGACGACTCGTCCCGCGCCGCCACGAGCCTGGGCCCCGACGATGACGCGGCCCGAGAGCACGGCTCGCGGTCCGCGGCCCCGCGGCGGGCCAGGGTCCGGACGGTGCGAACCCCGCAGGAGCCCCCGGGGGGCGCACGGTGACCGCCACGCACACCCGCGTGGTCGTGCTGGCATTCGTCGCGCTGTCCGTCGTCCTCGGCATGCTCATGCCGGGCAACGTCCTGCGCGGCGCCCATGGTCACTGGGCCGCGCTCCTCTTCTACGTGCTGCTCATCGCCGTCGCGGAGCAGTTCCGGTTAGATATCCCGGGCCGGCTCCCCACCTCATCGATCTCCGCGGCGGCCGGCATGGGTCTCGCGGTCACCACCAAGCTCGATGGTTACCCCTTCTGGTGCTCCAGCGCCGAGGTCCTCGTCGTCGTCCTGCTGGGGCAGTGGGGCGGCCAGGCGGTGCTCGTCGCGCGGGGCAGAATGCGGTGGGACGACCTGGACACGGCCCTCGACGCTGCCATTCGGCTCTTCACGGTGGCGGTCGCCGCGGCGATCGTCCGCGAACTCCCGCTGTTCCGGGGCGCCACCCTCGAGGTCGCCGGCCAGGACTGGCCCGGCTGGCTGCTGGCGTTCGTCATCGTCGGCATCGGCCTGTTGACGGCCCTGTTCGAGGCCCCCCTGCGGTCTGTGGGTCGCACGGCCGCCCTGTTCGGTGGCTGGCGCACCCTCGCCCCCGATGACGCGCGCAGCCACTACCCGCTCGGTGCCGCCGTCGCGGCCACGGGGGCCCTCATCGCGCTCACCAGCTCAGTCCTCGGACTGGTCGCGGTTCCGCTGCTGCTCGCCTTCCTGGGGCTCACCGATTTCGCCGTACGCAGATTCGTGCACGTCCAGGACACCTACGCCCAAGCGCTGCGGTCGCTGTCGCGCATGCCGGAGATCGTCGGTTATGTCGCCGAAGGCCACGCCGCGCGGGTCAGCGAGCTGGCCCGCCTCATGGCGCGCGAGATGCGGATGTCGGAACGCGAGACCGAGGCCCTCTCGAGCGCCGCGCTCGTGCACGACCTGGGCCAGCTGGAGCTACGCCGTACCCTTCCCCGGGGCGCCACTGTCCAGGCCGCGCCCAGCGATCAGCAGCGGATCGCCGACCGGGGGGCCATGCTGCTGCGCGAGGGCGGCCCGCCCGGGCCCCTCGCGAACCTGCTCTGCAACCAGTCCGTCCCCTACCACCGGGTGATGTCGGGCCGCGCCGACGTGCCGATCGGGGCGCGAATCATCAAGGTGGCCAACGCTTTTGATGACTACGGCGGTCGCCTCGGACCGGACTACGCGGAGGCTCGCCGGGCCGGGATGGAACGGATCTATCTCGGATTGGGGTACGAATACGACCCGCGCGTCGTCGAGGCCCTCAGCCGCGCCCTCAACCGGTTGCACCCCGCCCCGGACCCCACGGACTGACGCCAGGCCGCCCCGCCGTCCGCGTGGCCTGCGGCGCAGCGCCTAAGATCGGCTGGGGCCGCGCGGCCCGCGGCGGGGCTGCGGCGCCGAACGCGCCACACCAGGGAACGAGGGGCCTGTGAACATCACCGTTGTCGGACTGGGGAAGATCGGCTTGCCCCTGGCCGTGCAGTTCGCCGCCCAGGGCCACACCGTGCTCGGGGCCGACGTGAAGCCCGACCTGGTGGACCTGGTGAATCAGGGGGCCGAGCCCTTCCCGGGGGAGGCCGAGCTCGGCCAGCGCCTGGCCGCTGCCGTCGACGCCGGTCGCCTGCGCGCCACGCTCGACACCGTCGCCGCGGTCGCCGCGAGTGAGGCGGTCGTCGTCGTGGTGCCCCTGCACGTCGACGCCGACGGGGTGCCCGACTATCGCACGATGGAGGCCGCCACCCGCAGCATCGGGGCGGGGCTGCACCCGGGGGTGCTGGTGTCGTACGAGACGACGCTGCCCGTGGGCACCACCCGGGACCGCTGGAAGCCGCTGCTGGAGGAGGTCTCCGGGCTGGTCGAGGGCCGCGACTTCCACGTGGTGTTCTCCCCGGAGCGCGTCCTGACCGGGCGGATCTTCGCCGACCTGCGCAAATATCCCAAGCTCATCGGCGGCCTCTCGCCGCAGGGGGGGCAGCGCGCCCGCGAGTTCTACGAGTCCGTGCTCGACTTCGACGAGCGGCCGGACCTCGACCGCCCGAACGGCGTCTGGGACCTCGGCACCGCGGAGGCGGCGGAGATGGCCAAGCTCGCCGAGACGACGTACCGGGACGTGAACATCGGCCTCGCTAATCAGTTCGGGCGGTTCGCGGCGAGCCGCGGCATCGACATCTACCAGGTCATCGAGGCGAGCAACTCCCAGCCGTATAGCCACATCCACCGCCCCGGCATCGCCGTGGGAGGCCACTGCATCCCGATCTACCCCCGGCTCTACCTGCACACCGACCCGGACGCGACGGTGGTGCGGGCGGCCCGCGAGGCCAACCTGGAGATGCCCGCCTACACGGTGGGGCTGGCGGCGGCCGCGTACGGCGACCTGGCGGGAGCCCGCGTCGTCGTGCTCGGTGCGTCCTACCGCGGCGGGGTCAAGGAGACGGCGTTCTCGGGGGTGTATCCCACCGTCGATGCCCTGCGCGCCCGCGGCGCCGACGTGCTCGTCCACGACCCGATGTTCCGCCCCGAGGAGCTGGCCGAGCTGGGCTTCGCCCCGTGGCAGCGCGGCGAGCCCGCGGACGTCGCCATCTTGCAGGCCGATCACGCGGATTACCGCGAGTACGGCGCCGCCGACATCCCCGGCGTGGCCGTGGTCGTCGACGGGCGCAAGGCCCTCGACCCGGACCGATTCGCGGGGGTCACCTTCGTCGTCGTGGGCCGCGGCTGACGCCGCGGTCGGGATGTGCCCCTGTTCTCAGTTGCCGAACCCGAACAACGTCACAACAGTCGGGCGATGGCCTGGGCCGCATCGCGCAGGGCCGCGTCGAGGCGGGGCAGGTCCTGCGGGGTGTACCGCACGCTCGGCATCGAGATCGACAGCCCCGCGATCCCGGCGCCGTCGGGGCCGGGCACGGCCCGGCCGACCGCGACCAGCCCCCGCTCGGACACCCCTGGTTGACGGCGAAGCCGCTCTTGCGGATTCGCGCCAGGTCCTTGAGGAGTCGCTCGACGTCGGGTCGCTCGTCGGGGCGGTCGGCGTACCGTTCCGGCGCGTACAGCGCGGCGAGAGCGGCATCGTCGAGCTCGGCGAGCAGCACCCGGCCGCCCGCCACGCGGTGGGCCGGGAACACCATCCCCTCCCGATTGCCCACCCGCAGGGCCTGGCTGCATTCGACGCTCGCGACGAAGCGGGCGGTGTCCCCCGTGCGGATGATGAGGTTGGCGGTCTCGCCGATGCGGGCGACGAGGGCCTCGATCGGGCCGAGCGAGGCCTCCCGGAGCCGCGCGGTGGCGGAGTGTGAGGCGCCTGCTAGCTCGAGCACCGGCCCGGCTCGATATTCGCCCGAGTCCTCGTGCAGCGCGAAGTCGCGGTAGACGAGCATCGCAAGGAGGCGGTGCGCGGTGGAGCGCGCGACCCCGAGGCGGTTCGCGGCCTTCGTGACCGTGATCGAGCCCTCCAGCTGCAGCCATGCCGCGATCCGGAGGGCGTGGTCGACGCTGGCAACGGCGTACGGCGGGGGGGTCTTCAGGTCTTTCGGCATGTGCCCAGTCCAGCACGTGTTCTGCAAGACAGAAAATTGGATTCTGCTGATTAGAACAGCGGGACCTTGGTGGACATGACAAGCACACTGGTCTCCGAGCGGCCCACGGGGCTGCGTACTCGTCCCGCATGGCTGGTCATCCTGCTGTGCTGGCTCATCGTGGTCTTCGACGGCTACGACCTCATCGTCTACGGCACCACGATCCCGTCCCTCCTCAAGGAACCCGGGTGGGGCCTGACCGCAGCTACCGCCGGCTTCATCGGCAGCCTGGCCTTCGGCGGCATGCTCGTCGGCGCCCTCGCGGCCGGCGCCCTCGCCGACCGCCTCGGCCGGCGCCGCACCATCCTCTGGTGCACGCTGTGGTTCTCGTTGTTCACGGCGCTGTGCTACTTCGCTCCCAACCGGGAGATCTTCGGCCTGCTGCGCTTCTTCGCCGGCCTCGGCCTGGGCGGCCTCGTCCCGTCCGCCAACGCCCTGACTGCCGAATTCGTCAGCGCCAAAACGCGCTCCGCCGTCTCGACGATCATGATGTCGGGCGTGCCCATCGGCGGCACGGCAGCCGCGCTCATCGGCACCTCCGTCATCCCGGCCGCCGGATGGCGACCGATGTACGCCGTCGCCTCCGCCGCCGTCCTGGTCCTCTTGCCGCTCTGCGTCGTCTTCCTGCCCGAGTCGCCCACCTGGCTGCGAGCCCACGGCCGCCCCGACGAGGCGGCGCGCATCGACGCGACGTACGGCATCGACCACACCGCCGACGAGCAGGTCCACGGGCACCGCGAAGACCACGCCACCGGTATCGGCGCCATCCTGCGCGCGCCCTGGCTGCTCGCCACCGTGATGTACTCGATCGCGACCGTGGCCACGCTCTTCGCGTGGTACGGCCTGGGCATCGCTGCCCAAGCTCATGGGCAGCGATGCCCGGTTCGACATGGGCAACCCGCTGAGATTCCTCATCGCGCTCAACGTCGGCGCCGTCCTCGGCTCCATCATCACGGCGTGGGCCGGTGTCCGCTTCGGCCCGATCAAGAGCGCGATTGCCGCGGCCGCGCTCGCCGCCATCGGCCTGGCCTACCTGCTCACCTACCCGAGCAGCGTCCTGCCGGTGTACGCCGCGCTCATCCTGGCCGGCGTCGGCACCCACGGCACCCAGTGCCTCATCATCGCGGCCGTGGCCAGCCACTACCCGGCCAAGCTGCGGGGCACCGCGCTCGGGTTCGCCCTCGGCGTGGGCCGGCTCGGGGCGGTCCTCGCCCCGCAGGTCGGCGGCTGGCTCCTGGAGGCGAACCTCGGCGTCGGCAGCAACTTCCTCGCCTTCTCCATCGCCGCCGGTCTCGCCGCCGTCCTGCTCCTGGTGACCCTCGCCGCGACCAAGCCGGCCTCGGACAAGCCCGTCACGGTCCTCGCCCACTAACCCCTGCACCCGGGCCGACCGCCCGGCCCCCGAAAGGAACCCCCATGACCTCACCCGCCCTCGTCGCGGTCGACGCGCCCGGCCAGCCGGTCGCCACCCCCGAGCTGCAGGACCTCTACCGCGGCTTCGACCAGCAGCGCCTCGTCCCCCTCTGGACGCAGATCGGCGACCTCATGCCGCGCTGCCCCACGACCAAGGCCCAGCCGCACCGCTGGGAATGGGCCGCACTGCTCGACCTCGCGGGCCGGGCCGGCGATCTCGTCCCCGTCGGCCGCGGCGGCGAACGCCGGGCCATCGCGCTGGCCAACCCGTCGCTCGGCGGCCGGCCCTACGCGACGCCCACGCTGTGGGCCGCGATCCAGTACCTGATGCCCGGCGAGGACGCCCCCGAGCACCGGCACACCCAGAACGCCTTCCGGTTCGTCCTCGAAGGCTCCGGTGTGTGGACCGTCGTCGAGGGCGACCCGGTGCCCATGCACCGCGGGGACTTCCTGCCCCAGGCCGGCTGGAACTGGCACGCCCACCACAACGCCGCCACGACCCCCATGGCGTGGCTCGACGGCCTCGACATCCCGTTCCAGTTCGAGGTCGAGGCCCAGTTCTTCGACTTCGGCCGCGAGGAGCTCACCCCGGCCGAGCACGGCACGCCCGAGCGCAGCCGGTCGCAGCGCCTGTGGGGACACCCGGGGGTCGCCCCGCTCGCCCAGCTCGGCCGTCGCGAGGGCAGCCCGCTGCTGTGCTACCGCTGGGCCGACACCGATCGGGCGCTCGCCGACCAGCTCGACCTGGAGCGCGAGGGCCACGCGGCCACCGTCGAGCCCGGCCACGCCGCGATCCGGTTCACCAACCCCACCACCGCGGGCGACGTCCTGCCGACCATCCGCACCCAGTTCCACCGCATCGTCCGCGGCGCCCAGACCGCGCCCCGGCGCGAGACCGGATCGTCCGTCTACCAGGTCTTCGACGGCTCCGGGGTCGTCACGGTCGGCGAGCAGACCTGGACCGTGTCCCGCGGCGACCTGTTCGTCGTCCCGTCCTGGCAGCCCCTGTCGATCCGCTCGGAGGCCGCGCCGTCCGACTCCGACTCCGGCGCCCTCGACCTCTTCCAGTTCAGCGACGCGCCGATCTTCGAGCGCCTCAACCTGGCCCGCACGCACACCGAAGGGAACCTCTCGTGAAACTCGCCACCATCCGCCGCTCCGGCCACACCACCGCCGTACGCCTCGACGGCGACGCGCTCGTCGACCTCGGCCAGCCCGACGTGGGCGCGGTCCTCGCGCAGCCCGGCTGGGCCGCGGCGGCGCAGGCCGCCGACGGGCCCCGGTACGCCGTCGCCGATGCCGACTTCGCCCCCCTGGTCCCGCAGCCGAGCAAGGTCGTCTGCGTCGGGCTCAACTACCGCAACCACATCCAGGGGATGGGCCGGGACCTACCCGAATACCCCACCCTGTTCGCCAAGTTCGGGGACTGCCTGATCGGCGCCCACGACGACATCGTGCGGCCCCCCGAGACCGAGAAGTTCGACTGGGAGGTCGAGCTGGCGGTCGTCATCGGCGCGCCGGTGCGCCGGGCCACCGCGGCGCAGGCCGAGGCGGCCATCGCCGGATTCACCGTGCTCAACGACATCACCTGCCGCGACTGGCAGTTCCGGACCCGCGAGTGGCTGCAGGGCAAGGCCTGGGACGCCACGACTCCGGTCGGGCCCTATCTGGTCACCCCCGACGAGCTGCCCGGTGGGGTTCGCCCCGCGCTCGACGACTCGCTGCGGTGGGTGGCCCAGGGAACCGCCCTGTCGGCTTCCCAGATCGCGGGGCTGAGTCCGGAACAGTACGCCGAAGCCTCGGCGCTGCCCGGATGGACCCGGGCCCACCTCGTCGCCCACCTGGCGGCCAATGCCGACGCGCTGCGCAACCTCGTGCGCTGGGCCGCCACCGGCATCGAGACCCCGATGTACGCCTCGTCCGACCAGCGCGCCCAGGACATCGAGGACGGAAGCCGTCGCCCGCCGGCCGAGCTGCAGGACTGGTTCGGCACCGCCGCCGCCCGCCTGGAGCGCGACATGGCGGCCCTGAGCGAGGAGCAGTGGGCCGCCCCCGTCGTCACCGCGCAGGGCCGCACCGTCCCGGCCGCTCAGATCGGCTGGCTCCGGGCCCGCGAGGTTCTGGTCCACGCGGTCGACCTGGCCACCGGCCTGCGGTTCGCCGACCTCCCCGACGACTTCCTGCTGGCGCTTCAGGACGACATCGTCACCAAGCGCGGCGTACGGCCCGACGTGTCGGGCTCGCTGCCCGACGTCACCGCCTACTTGGCCGGCCGTCCGGCCGAGGGCGTCGTCGGCGCCGACGGCCGGCCCGCCCCCGCGCTGGGCCCCTGGCTCTGACGAGCCCCCACCCCACCCCCGTTCCTGACAAGGAGAGAACCATGACCACCTCATCGCGACCCGACGTCCTCATCGTGGGCGGTGGCATCGGCGGCCTCGCCGCCGGCATCGCCCTGGCCCGGCAGGGCATCAAGGTGCGGCTTTTCGAGCGATCCAAGACCTTCGGCGAAGTCGGGGCGGGGATGCAGATCGCCCCCAACTGCACCCGGATCCTGAACGAGTTCGGCCTGCTCGACGAGATCAAGGCCCTCGGTGTTCAGCCCAGCGCCATGGTGATGCGCGACGCCGTCGACAACACCGAGCTCACCCGGCTCGACCTCGACGATCTGGAGCGCAAGTACGGCTTCCCCTACCTGGTCATCCACCGCAGCGACCTGCACGGCACCCTGCTGCGCGCCTGCGAGCGCCTCGGCGTCGACCTGGTCACGGACAGCCAGGCCGTCGGCTTCGCCAACACCGACCACGGGGCGGAGGTGACCTTCTCCGACGGGCACGTGGAGACGGCCGAACTCGTCATCGCCGCGGACGGCCTGCACTCCGTGGCACGCAAGTTGCTCTGCGACGACCAGCCGGTCAACTCGGCGTACGTCGCCTACCGCGGCGCCGTCCCCATCGAGATGGTGCGGGAGAACAACGTGTCCGACACCGACGTCGTGCTGTACGTCGGGCCGGGGTGCCACTTCGTGCAGTACCCGCTGCGCGGCGGCGACATGTTCAACCAGGTGGCGGTGTTCGAGTCGCCGAAGGCCCTGGCCGGCGAGGAGGACTGGGGGACCCCCGACGAGCTGGACGCCGCCTTCGAGGGCTTGTGTGAGCCGATCCAGACCGGGCTGCCGCTCATGTGGCGGGACCGGTGGTGGCGCATGTTCGACCGCGACCCGATCGACAACTGGGTGCACGGGCGGATTGCGCTGCTCGGGGATGCGGCGCACCCGCCCCTGCAGTACATGGCAGGGCGCGATCATGGCCATCGAGGACGCCTGGGTGCTCGGCGAGCACGTCGCCGCCCAGCGGGCGGTCCGCGGCGCCGCCGCCGGGTCCGGTGCTGACTCAGGCTCCGACGCCGGCTCCACCATCGACTGGGACGACGTGCTCACGGCGTACAACGCCGTCCGTCCGGAACACTGCCGCCGGGTCCTGTCGACCGGCCGCGTCTGGGGGGAGCTGTGGCACCACGACGGGGAGAAGCGGCTGCAGCGCAACGAGATCCTGCGCAGTCGGGACACCTACGACTACATCTTCACCGAGTGGATCTACGGTCCCACGGCCCTGCGTCCCGACCAGGAGCCGGAGCTCTACCCCGTGATCCCGCTCGACTCGGTGCGCCTGCCCGAGGCGGTCACGGCCTGAGGACCGCCGTCGCGAGCCACGCCCACCGTGACCCGCCGAACGGCGTACGCCGTCGTTCGGCGGGCCCGCCCTCAGCCCCGCTGCAGCTCGGCGACGATGGCCCGCGCCGCCGTACCGTCCCCGAACGGTTGCTCGCGCGGTGCCCCCGGGGCGGGGCGCAGGGCCAGCGCCGCCAGCCTGGTCACGTCGCGCTCCAGGACGTTCCAGCCGCCCTGCAACGTCTCCGGCCACTCGGTCTCCGAGCGCAGCGTGGTGCACGGGACGCCGAGGACGTAGGCCTCCTTCTGTACGCCCGCCGAGTCGGTGACCACCCCCTTCGCGCCGCGCAACAGGTGGATCATCTGGAGGTAGGTGAGCGGGGGCACCCGGCGGATGCTGCCGACCCGCAGGTCGACCTGGTGCCGCTGGGCCGCCCGGAACAGGCGCGGGTTGGTGACCAGGAGCACCGGGGCGGCCAGCGCGCCGAGGGACCTGACGATCTCGGCCAGCCGGTCCGGGTCCGCGATGTTGGCCGAGCGCTGCAGGGTGGCGACGACGTACGGGCCGTTCGTGGGGGGCACGCCCAGCGGCGGCCGCTGCTGCACGCTGGCCAGCGCGGAGTTGAGCACGTCGACCATGACGTCGCCGACCAGGCGGGTGCGCTCCGCGAGCCCCTCGCGGGTCAGGTGCTCGACCGCGCCCACGGTTGGGGCCAGCAACAGGTCGGCCGTGTGATCCGCCGCGACGCGGTTGCGTTCCTGCGACATGGCCCGGTTGTACGACCGCAGGCCGGCCTCGACGTGCGCCGACTTCAGGTGCAGCGTGGCCGCGGTCAGGACGGTCGCGAGCGTCGTGTCCGTGTCGCCGTAGGCGAGCACCCAGTCGGGCCGCCGCTCGGCCAGCTCCGCCTCGAGCGCCACCAGCACCTCGGCCGTCTCGCCGGTGGCGGAGGGGGGCTCGATCTCGAGGTGGACATCCACCCCGGGCAGGTCGAACCGCTCGAACAGGTCGGCGTACATCGCCTGGAGATAGGCCGGCCCGGTGTGCATGACCACGTGCTCTGCGCCTGCGTCGGCCAGCGCCCGCGCCACCGGCGCCAGCTTGACGAACTGCGGCCGTGACCCGACGACACTGACCACCTTCACGGCTCGCGTTCCTCTCCGGGGAGCCCGCTTCGATAGAGTCGAGGCTGGATCGCCGCGCGTCGCCGCGTGGCGTGGTCCCGGCCCGTACCCGACGGTACCGCGGGCCGACCAGATCGGGCGCCGCACGGCCGGCTCAGCTTGTGCCCTCCCGCAGCCATCGTCGAAAGAGGTCCTCCGCCGTCATGAACGACTTCATCCCGCCTGCGAAGCCCCTGATCGGCGACGAAGAGATCGAGGCGGTGACGCGAGTCCTGCGCAGCGGGATGCTCGCCCAGGGACCCGAGGTCAAGGCCTTCGAGGAGGAGTTCGCGGCGCACTTCCGGCTCGGGCGGCCCTGCGTCGCCGTCAATTCCGGCACCTCGGGCCTGCACCTCGGCCTCCTGGCCGCCGGCGTCGGCGCGGGGATGGAGGTGATCGTCCCGTCCTTCACGTTCGCCGCGACGGCGAACTCGGTGGCGCTCACGGGCGCCACGCCGGTCTTCGCCGACATCGAGCCCGACAGCTTCTGCCTCGATCCCGCGGCGGTCGAGGCGGCGGTCACCGACCGCACCGTGGGCGTCCTGCCGGTACACCTCTATGGGCATCCCGCGAACATGCCGGCGCTGCAGGCCGTCTGCGAGGCCCGCGGCATCAAGCTGTTCGAGGACGCCGCGCAGGCCCACGGCGCCGCGCTGAACGGGACACCCGTGGGGGCCTTCGGCGCGTTCGCCATGTTCAGCCTCTACCCGACGAAGAACATGACCTCCGGCGAGGGCGGGATGGTCTCCTGCGCCGACGAGGAGATCGCCCGGCTCGTGCGGCTGTACCGCAACCAGGGCATGGAGATGCAATACCACAACGAGGTGGTCGGGCTGAACAACCGGATGACCGACCTCCACGCCGCGATCGGACGCGAGCAGCTGAAGAAGGTCGACGCCTGGACCGCCCAGCGGCAGCAGAACGCCGCCTTCCTCACGGCCAACCTCGCCGGGGTCACCCCGCCGCCGGTCGCCCCGGGCGCGGTGCACGTCTACCACCAGTACACGGTGCGCGTCGCGGACGACCGGGACGGCCTGGCGAAGGCGCTGCGCGAGGAGCACAACGTCGGATCGGGCATGTTCTATCCGGTGCCCAACCACCGGCTCAAGCCCTTCCAGGCGGACGTCGACCTGCCCGAGACCGAGCGGGCCGCGCGGGAGTGCCTGTCCCTGCCGGTGCACCCGAGCCTGAGCCAGGCCGACCTGGAGCGGATCGTCACCGCCGTCAACGCGCTGGCCACGGCGGGTGCGTGATGGCGAATCTGCGCGCCGGCCTCGTCGGACTCGGCATGATGGGCCGCCACCACGGTCGGGTGCTCAGCACCCTGCCCGGGGTGGATCTCGTGGCGGTGTGCGACGCCCAGGGCGACCCGCACCACGTCGCCAAGGGCCGTCCCCTGGTGGCCAGCGTCGAGGAGCTCCTGGCCATCGGCATCGACTACGCGATGGTGGCGGTGCCGACGGCGTACCACGAAGAGATCGGCACGAAGCTGGCCGCCGCCGGCGTGCACGCCATGGTGGAGAAGCCCCTGGCCCAGGACACGGCGGCCGCCGAGCGGCTGGCGGCGGCGTTCGAGACCGCCGGACTGGTGGGCGCGGTCGGCCACATCGAGCGGTTCAATCCGGCGTTGCAGCAGGCCCGCAAGCGCCTCGCCGACGGGGAACTCGGCCAGGTATATCAGGTGGTCACCCGGCGACAGAGCCCGTTCCCGGCGCGGATCTCCGACGTCGGCGTGGTCATGGACCTGGCCACCCACGACATCGACCTCACCGCGTGGGTCACCCAGCAGCCCTTCACCCAGGTGGCGGCGCACACGGCGTACAAGAGCGGTCGCAAGTACGAGGATCTGGTCGCGGTCACCGGGCGGCTCGCCGACGGCACCGTGACCAGCCACCTGGTCAACTGGCTCACGCCCTTCAAGGAGCGCGTCACGGTGATCACGGGGGAGCGGGGCGCCTTCGTGGTGGACACCTTGCTCGCCGATCTGACGTTCCACGCCAACGGCTCGACCGAGACCCCGTGGGAGGGCATCGCCCAGTTCCGCGGGGTGACGGAGGGCGACTCCATCCGCTACGGCTTCACCAAGAAGGAGCCCCTGCTGCTGGAGCACGAGGCGTTCCGGGACGCGGTTCTCGGCGAGCCGTCCGACATCGTCACGATGGCCCAGGGCCTGGCCACGGTCCGCACGGCGCAGGCCGTGCTGGAGTCCGCGCGGTCCAACCGGACCGTCGACATCGCCGCCTGACCCGACGGCTCACCGCCGGCGCTGGCGGCTCACCGCCGCGCCGGCGGCTGGACGTCAGAGGATGAGCCGGAAGGCGCCGAAGCCCACGCCCGTGGTGACGGTGTCGCCCCAGGTGCCGCCGGCCTTGGCGGGATAGCCGAGGATCCGCCCGTCGTAGGTCAGGCCCAGCACGTCGGCGTAGCCGTTCCGGTCGTAGTCGCCGGAGCTGCTGACCTGCTTGAAGGCCCAGCCGTTGCCGATCTTCTGGCCGGTGCCCCACAGGCCACCGGTGGGCAGCGTGGTGTACACGCGCATGTCGCCGTTGGGGGCGATGCCCGTGAGGTCCCAGCGACCGTCGCGGTCGAAGTCACCCATCGTGAACAGCGAGGTGAAGCCGCCGAAGCCGACGCCGACGATGGTGCCGCCGGTCATCGTGCCGTCGCTGACGAACCAGTACCGGCGGATGTTCCCGACGGCGTCGCGGGCCAGCACGTCGAAGTTGCCGTCGCCGTCCAGATCGCCCATCGGGACGATGCCGGTCATGCCGTTCCAGCCCTTGCCGACCTGCTTGGATCCGACGGTGAACCCGCCGGCGCCGTCGCCGTAGTACGCCATCAGCCGACCGTCGCTGAACCGAGCCATGATGTCGGCGCGTCCGTCGCCGTTGAGGTCGCCGGGCGATCCCAGCCACGTCGCCCCACCCCAGCCCCAGCCGGCCCGGATCGGGCTCTTCAGGTGCAGGTCGCCGGTCGCCGGCCACAGCTGCAGGTCACCGCCGGCGTTGACGGTCAGCAGGTCGGCCAGCCCGTCGCCGTCGAAGTCGCCACGGGTCTTGGACGCGGCGCTGCAGGTGTAGACCTCGATGTCGTCGAGGTACATCGTCGAGTTGGTCGCCGGCTTGGCCGGGAAGTTCGCGAACCGCACGTCGAGGGAGTTCGCGTCGGCCGCCGTGATCGCGTCCGTCACGTCCAGGGTCACCAGGCCCCACGAGCTGGACGGCGCGGCCCAGCCGGACTCGGCGTTGACCGCGACGTACGCGGCGTCGTCCGGGTAGTCGCCCTTGATGGCGTACCGCAGGATGGTCCGGCCGCCGCCGCTGGTCACGTAGGGGATGGCCAGCGGCCAGTAGCCGGTGTCGGCGCTCGGCTGCGTGCTGGGGTCGGTCGCGCTGATCGAGGACTTGGCGGCGTAGCTGCCGGTGCGGCCGCCGGAGACGATGGACCACCCCTTGGTGTACGTCGCCTCGGGCAGGACCCGGTCCTCGAAGCCGCCGGCGTAGAGCGTGCGGGCGCGCGTCATGCCGGCCGGGCACTCGGCGCCGGTGGGGAGCTGCCGCAAGGCGTCGGCCGCGGCGGGCAGCACCTTCGTCGCGGCGTCGCCCGCGGCGGCCGCGCTGCCCGCTGGGGCGGCGGCCCCGGCGGGCAGCGCCTGCGGCGTCTGGTCGGTGAGGCCACGCGCCGCCGCCGGCACGAAGGCCGGGGCGTCCGTCGCGACGTCGGGTCGCATGCCGAGTCCGGCCGGCGCGGCGTGGCTGGCCGCCGCGGACAGGCCGGAGCCGAGACAGGCGGCGAGGGCCAGCGAGGCGGCGCCGAGGGCGCGCGCGCGGGAGCGGCGGGAGGGCACAATTCGCATGGTTGACCTTTCGACCGGGGCCGCAGCGACCTGAGCCAGGCGACCCCCCGCGACGGGAGTCGGGGCGATTTTTCCCGACCCGTGCCGTGCGTCCTGCCCGACGCGACCTCGTCGGCGCACCTGTCGGCGGCCCCCTGCGCCGAGGCTGGCAGGTCCAGCCTGCCCCGCCGAGGCCCCGTTGACGGGGAGCCGCGCGCGGCCCCTCGTCCCGGGGATCGAGATCTTCGTCGGGTACCCTCGCCGCAGGCCTCGGACTCTGGCACCGCGGGCCGAAAGGAAAACCATCATGAATAGTCATCCCTGCCTGCGTCGCGCTGCCCTCCGGCTCGCGGCGCTCGTCACCGGCGTCGTCGCGCCGCTTCAGTTCGCCGCTCCCGCCACCGCCGCCGAGGTCAGTCCCCGGCCCGGATCCGGGCAATTCAGCGTGGTCGGCCACGGCTACGGCCACGGCCGCGGCATGAGCCAATGGGGGGCGTACGGCGCCGCCACCAAGGGCCTGAGTTACACCCAGATCCTGGACTTCTACTACCCCGGCACCGCGCGCACCTCGATCCCCAACGACGCGATCCGGGTGGCCCTGTCCGACGCGGACGGCGACACCGTCGTCGCGCCCGCCGAGGGGCTGCGGGTCGTCGTGCCCGGGGGCCGGGTCACCCTGCCGACGGGGGCGGGCTATACCGCCTGGCGGGTGAGCGGGGCCAATCCCGTCAAGCTGGACTACAAGGACGCCGCGGGGGCGTGGAAGCCCTTCACCCCGGCCGGGCTGACGCTGGGTTCGGACGTGGCCTTCGCCTCGGACGCCGGCATCGTCAGGGTCCTGCTGCCCGGCGGCGTCTGGGAGGAGGTCCGCGGCGAGGTGCACGCCAGCGTCGTCTCCGGGGCGGTCCGCAGCGTGCTCTTCACCACCATGGAGACCTACCTGCGCGGCGTCATCCCCAACGAGATGCCCGCCTCCTGGGGCGCGTCGGCGCTCAACGCGCAGACCGTCGCGGCCCGCACGTACGCGGCCCGCTATCGCCAGGCGCAGCGCGCGGCCGGCTCCTGGTACGACATCTGCGACACCATCACCTGTCAGGTGTATTCGGGCGCCGCGCAGATCTCGGGCGGGGCGCGCACCCCGAAGGAAGACGCGCGCACCGACGCCGCGATCGCGGCGACGGCCGGCGTCGTGCTCACCTACAACGGCGCGCTGATCAGCGCCGAGTTCTCGGCGAGCAACGGCGGCTATACCGTCGGCGGGCAGCCCTACTTCGCGGTCAAGGCCGACCCGTACGACGGGGCCGTGCCCAACGCCGGCAACACCTGGACGGCGACGATCCCGGCGAGCAACCTCGACAACGCGCGCGGCATCGGCAAGTTCCGCCGGCTGGTCATCCTCACCCGGGACGGTCGGGGCGAGTACGGCGGCCGGATCCTCACCGCGCGCCTGGAGGGCGAGGCCGGCACCGCGACCGTCAGCGGCGAGGAGCTCCGCGGCCTCATGAAGACGCGCTCCGCGTGGTTCCAGGTCGCCTCCAGCCCCGACGTACGGGACTACGACGGCGACGGGACCGCGGACATCCTGGCCCGCGACGCCGGCGGCGACCTGCTGCTGCACCCCGGCGAGGGGACCGACGGCGACGCGCGGTTCGGCGCGGGACGCACGGTGGGCGTCGGCTGGGGTGGGATGACCGACCTGTTCTCCGCGCGCGACTTCAACGGCGACGGCAAGCCCGACATCATCGGGCGTCTCAAGGACGGCCGGCTCTACTTCTACGCCGGCGACGGCTCGGGCGGTTGGCTGACCCAATATCAGATCGGCAACGGCTGGACCCACTACCGGTCCTTCATCGGCGCCGGCGACTGGAACGCCGACGGCAAGCCCGACGTCCTGGCCATCGACACCGACACCCAGCGCCTGGTCATCTCGCTGGGCAACGGCCGCAATCTCACCGTCCCGATCAACATCGGCACCGGTTGGGGCGGCATCGTCAAGCTGGTCACGCCGGGAGACTTCGACGGCGACGGGAACGACGACCTGCTCGGCGTCACCACCACCGGCGACCTCTACCTCTACTCGGGCAACGGCGCCGGCCAGATCAAGGGCCAGCGCAAGATCGGTAACGGATGGTCCCCGATGGCCGCGGTGTGGTCCGTCGGCGACGCCGACGGCGACGGCAGCTCCGACATCCTCGCGATCGACGGCTCGGGCACCCTGCTGCGCTACTCCGGCGACGGGCGGGGCGGGTTCACCGGCGCCGTCGCCCGGCTCGGCGGCGGCTGGGCGGGACGGTTGCCCGTCTCGTGACGCGTTCGCGAACGCGAGCGGAGGGGGTACGGCGACGCGCCGTACCCCCTCCGTCGTTGCTCGTCCCGGCGCTCAGCCGTCGAGCTTGACGATCAGCTCGCAGCCGGTGGCCTCCTTGACCTCGGCCTCGGTGACGCCCGGGGCGAGCTCACGCAACACCAAGCCCTCGTCCGTCACGTCCATGACGGCCAGGTCCGTGATGATCCGCTGGACCACGCGCTTGCCGGTCAGCGGCAGCTCGCACTCCTTCAGGATCTTGTGGGCGCCGCCCTTGGCGACGTGCTCCATCAGGACGATGACCTTCTTCGCGCCGTGGACCAGGTCCATCGCGCCGCCCATGCCCTTGACCATCTTGCCGGGGATCATCCAGTTGGCGATGTCGCCCTTCTCGCTGATCTGCATGGCGCCGAGGATCGCGGCGTCGACCTTGCCGCCGCGGATCATCCCGAAGCTGGTCGCCGAGTCGAAGAAGCTCGCGCCCCGACGGGTCGTGACGGTCTCCTTGCCGGCGTTGATGAGGTCAGGGTCGACGTCGGCGTCGAACGGGTACGCACCGACGCCGAGGATGCCGTTCTCGGACTGCAGCACGAGCTCGACGTCGTCGCCGACGTAGTTCGGCACCAGGGTCGGCAGGCCGATCCCGAGGTTGACGTAGTCGCCGTCCTTGAGCTCCTTGGCCGCCCTGGCGGCCATCTCCTCACGCGTGAGTGCCATCAGTCCTCGTCCTCCTGGTCCTCGCTGCCGGCACCCGCGGGGAACGGCGTGGGCGTGACGGTCCGCTTCTCGATGCGCTTGTCGTGGCGCTGCACGTCGTCGAGGTGCACAACCCGCTGGACGAAGATGCCTGGCAGGTGGATCTCGTCCGGGGCCAGATCGCCCGGGTCGTAGAGGTGCTCGACCTCGGCGATGGTGATCTTGCCGGCCATGGCGGCCAGCGGGTTGAAGTTGCGCGCCGACTTGTGGAACACGAGGTTGCCGTGCCGGTCGCCCTTCCAGGCCCGGACCAGCCCGTAGTCGCACTGGATCGAGGGCTCCAGCACGAAGGTCTCCTGCTCGCCGTTGACCTCGAACTCGCGGGTCTCCTTGGCGTCGGACGCCTTCTCGATGGATCCGTCCGCGGCGTACTTCAGCGGCAGGCCGCCCTCGGCGACCTGGGTGCCGACGCCGGTGCGGGTGAAGAACGCGGCGATGCCGGAACCGCCGGCGCGCATCTTCTCGGCGAGCGTGCCCTGGGGGGTGAGCTCGACCTCCAGTTCGCCGGAGAGGTATTGCCGGGCGAACTCCTTGTTCTCCCCGACGTAGCTGGCCTGGATGCGCCGGATCTTCTTGTCGGCCAAGAGGATTCCTAGGCCCCAGTCGTCCACGCCGCAGTTGTTGCTGACGACTTCGAGGTCCGATGTGCCCTGCTCGTGGAGGGCCTTGATGAGCACGCTGGGGATCCCGCAGAGGCCGAAACCACCGACCGCGAGCGATGCCCCGTCCGGGATGTCCTTAACCGCCTCGGCGGCACTTGAGACCACTTTGTCCATGGCCGCGAATCTACCGGCCGGGGCCAAGCGGGTGGCCCTCACGTGCGTGTGGCTTTGGCCGATGAGACCCACATGACCTCTCGAGCACGCGGCGTGTCCTCTTTGTTGGCCTCGGCGCTGGCGCTCGGCGTGCTGGCGGTCGCCCCCGGATACGCCGCGGTGCCCTCGGCCGCCGACCCCGATGTGGCGATCACCGGGGCGTCGTACGGCCGGGGCAGTGCGATCGCGCGCCGACCCAAGGTGGCCCCGAAGCCGCCCGCCACCGGCACGACCATGCCGACGCCGCAGGTACAGCTGCCCGCCGCCCTGGACCGCCTCGGCGACTACACCGCGCAGATCAGCTGCGACCCGACGGACAAGCCGGGTTCGATCGCGTACGGCGAGCTGCTCAAGACCATCTACCCCAAGACCGTCTACGGCATCTCCCGCTCCTGCACCGAGTCCGGCACCAGCGAGCACAAGGACGGCCGCGCCGTCGACTTCATGATCAACGCCGCCGACCCGGCCCAGAAGAAGGTCGCCGACGACATCGTCACCTGGCTCACCGCCGACAACGGCGCGATGGCGCGCCGGCTGGGCGTCATGTACCTCATCTGGAACCGCCAGATCTGGGGCACCTGGGACATCGGGGGCGGCTGGCAGCCCTACTCCGGGTCGAGCCCGCACACCGACCACATCCACACCTCCCTGACCTGGGACGGCGCGATGAAGAACACCTCCTGGTGGACGGGGGTGGCGCTGACCACGTGGGACGAGGGGCCGTGCCGGGTCTACACCGCCGCGACGGAGCCGGCGGCGCTCTACTCCGGCCGGTTCATCGACGACTGTCCGGCGCCGGTCGCCGCGCCGCGCACCTCGCACGCCACGACGGTGTTCGGCGCCACCGGCGCGGAGGTGCTGACCGCGCAGCGCCTGCTGGGCCTGCCGACGACCAGCAAGTTCGACTGGACGACCTGGACCGAGGTGAAGCGCTGGCAGCGCTCCAAGGGGCTCCCCGTCACCGGCGCGCTCGACCAGAAGACCTGGTCGGTCATGGATCCGGCGTCGGTGCGCTGACGGGTTAGTCCGTCTCGTCGACCCCTTCGGAGTCCAGGATCCGCCGTAGGGCGTCGCCGCCGCCGCTGGTCACGACGATCGACCCGCGCGCGTCCCAGACCGCGAGCATGAGCCGCAGCCGCGCGGCGACGTCGCCGCGGGTGGCGTCGATGTGCCGCCGGATCCCGTCGACGGGTCGGTCGCCGACGAGGCTTGCATAGGGCCAGGCGGTGCCGTCGCCCGCCACCAGCGCCGGGTCCGCGTCCCGCGCCTGCTGCAGCGGCACGAAGCGGTCGCCGTACGTCGCGAGCTCCGCCGCCTCGTCGATCACCCCGGGCGGGGTGCCGTCGGGATGGGACCGGGCCAGCGCGGCGGTCGTCACCAGGACCCGCAGGGAGCCGGTCGCCTCGATCGCGGCCACCGGATCGCACGTCACCAGCACGTCGGCATCCCGGTCGCCGTCGAGACGCAGCGTGGCCCCGCAGCTCCAGGCGGCGAAGGCCCAGTACGCCGCGCGCCAGTGCCCCGCCGGTAGGTCCAGGGCCACCATCATCCCCGGCCCGACGTCGGCCTCCTCCGTCAGCAGGTTGGCCGCCTTCGCCACCCAGTTGTCGAACACCCGGGCGGACAGTTCGACGCGCTCGCCGCCGGGTCCGTACCAGGTCAGCCGCGGCTTGGTCGCGTCGTCGCGCAGCAGCGCGTCGAGGATGGTGCGGGGCAGTGTCACCCCGCCAAGCTACCCTGTGCAGCCATGGAGACCCGCACGTCAGCGCCTGTGACGCCGGCCCCCAGGGCGGCGCACTCCGCCGCGGGAGGCGCCGGCGGGGCGGTCTCCGAGCGGGTGGTCGAGCTGCCGCGGCGGGTGCACCTGGTCGCGGCGCTCGCGGTCGTACGCCGGGGCGCGGGCGACCCCACCTGGCGGGGCGAGGGCCAGGAGGCCTTCTGGAAGGGCTGGCGCACGCCGGACGGGCCCGTCACTCTGCACCTGGCGGAGGACCGAGCTGCCGGGACGGTGCGTGCCCAGGCGTGGGGCCCGGGACGCGCATGGGTGCTGGAGGCGCTCCCGGCGATCCTGGGGGAGGGCGACGACGACACGGAGTTCGTGCCGCGGCACGCGCCCGTGGCGGCGGCGCGGCGGCGGTTCGTCGGGTGGCGGGTGCCGCGGACCACGCTGGTCCTGGAGTCATTGGTGCCGGCGATCATCGAGCAGAAGGTGACGGGCGCGGAGGCGTTCGGGGCGTACCGGGTGCTGGTCCGGCGATTCGGCGAGCCCGCCCCGGGGCCTGGGCCGGAGCTGGGGTTGATGATCGCGCCGTCGGCCGCGGGGTGGGCGGCGATCCCGTCCTGGGAGTGGCTGCGAGCGGGCGTCGACAGCCATCGATCGGACACGGTGATGCGGGCGGTCCGGCGGGCGGGGCGCCTGGAGGGGCTCAGCGCGCTGGAGCCGGCCGCGGCCCGGGAGCGGTTGCGGGCCGTTCCCGGTATCGGGGTCTGGACCGCGGCCGAGGTGGCGCACGTGGCGTTCGGCGACGCGGACGCGGTGAGCTTCGGGGACTATCACGTGGCCCGCAACATCGGCTGGGCGCTGATGGGCGTCGAGACCGACGACGCGGGGCTGGCCGAGCTGCTCACGCCGTACGCGGGGCACCGCTATCGCGTGCAGCGCCTGCTGGAGCTCACCGGCGCGACCCGACCGCGGCGCGGCCCCCGGATGTCGGTGCGGACCCACCTGCCGGGATCGTCGGCGCGCTGAGCCGTCCCGCTGCGGGGTGGCGCTCAGGGGTTGGCGCTGAGGCGTCGCGCGGTCCCGACGCTGATCGGCCGCGCTCGGGTGCCGGAACGTTTCGCGGGACGTGGCAGCCGGGCCGCCGCGTCAGCGTGGTGGCCCCTGGGGCGGAGACCACCGCGTGAACCGCTCCCGGGCGGCCTGCTCGAGCGCGTCCGCCCGGCGGCTGAGGTCGACTTCCAGCTGTACGCACTGCCCGACGGGCGGCAGGCCGGGTTGGGGCGACCGAGCGAGGTGGGTGTACAGGTCGATGGTGTGCGAGGGAAGTCGCCACAGGCTGGTCCAGCCCTGCCCGGTGCGGCCTGAGGCGTCGGTGCTGTCCGTCGGCTCTGGGGCGCCCGTCGTGTCCTCGGGCGATCCGTACGCGGCGCTCAGCGCGTCGGCCAGCGAGCGGGCGGCGCCCTGGAACTCCGGTGTCGGGGCCGTATGCCACAGGAACCAGGCCAGCCCGACGAACTCCTCGTGGTAGGCGACCCAGCCGAGCTGCGCCTCCCCCCAGCCGGATCCGGCGCGGGCGGACCAGTGCCGCGCCCCAGGCAGGGTCTGCGGGCTGGGGGGAATCTCGCGGACCTGCTCAGGTCGTACGCCGTGCGCGACCAGCCACGGCTCGACCTCGGCCGGCGCCGTCGGCCAGTCGCTCGCGACGAGGGCGGTAATCGTGTCGACGACCACGGCGGGAGAAGGTTCCATGGCGTGACGCTACCGGTCGGGGCGGTCGGGTGACCCGTCGGCTCCCGGGGCACGTCCCCTCCGGTCGGCGCCCCCAGGCGCCGCACGAGGTCGCGGCTCGTCCCGTGTCGACCGGCGGGCGCGTCAGCCCTCGCCGACGAAGACGATCACGGCGCGGGGACCATGACCGGTCCCCGCGGGTTCGGTGCGGGCGAAGGCGGCGGGCACGTCCTCCGCGGCCAGCGCCGGGAGCAGCCGGCCCACCACGACCCCGAGGGTGAGCTCGTCGGGGGCCTCGGCGACCACGCCGTACTGCACGAGGTCCACCCGCGCCCCGGCCAGGGCCGGCCGGGTGCCCGCGAGGTGCGCCCGCGGGTGTCCGGCGGGGATGGTTCCCAGCCCGTCGAACAGCGCCAGGCGGCAGGCCCGCTCGACGCGGGCGGGCACGGCCTCGGAGGTCGTCGCGCGGATCCCGACGTCGACGGCTTCGGGCGTCCCGGGCCGTACGCCGAGCGCCGCGCGAACCGCCTCGACGTGACCGAGCGCGAACCAATCGCCGCCGCCCCGACGAATCAGCGTCGCCGCGCCTTCTGCAGCGGCCGCCTCGGGCGCCGGGATGGGGGGCGCCGGCCAGGTCCACCCGCGCACCAGCGCCGCGGGCACCCGCGCCACCTTGCCCTTGACGAGGTCGGCGGCACTCGCGAGCTCGTCGGCGACCGCTCGGACCGTCACGCCGAGGGGCCGCCCGTCCGCATCGACCCCGCCGCGCAGATCCTCGACGACGGGCATGTCCGCCGCGCCGATCGCGATGTCGGCCTGCCCTGTTCGCCAGGGTCGCCCCGCCGTGTCGGAGACCAGCAGCCCCAGCCGGTCGGGCGCCTCGAGCCCACGGGCGGAGAGGGCGGCGCGTACTCCTATTAATAGGGCGCGCGCGGCGGCGTCGGGATCGCGGGGGAGGAGAAGGACGTCGCCACCCTGGCCCCCGGCGTCCACCGCGCCGACGGGGAGGGACCCGAGGTTGGAGGCGTCGATGCCCGCGCCGGCCAGCACGGGCCCGGCCTTCGCGGCGACGATGCGCGCGACCCCGGCCGGCCCGAGCCGCTCGGCCACCACCCGCTCGGACTCCGCCAGGACCAGCCCCGCCCGGTGCGCGGCGGGGGCGCGCAGCCCGGCGGCCTTGCTGACCACCTTGCTGGACACGACGAGGACGTCGCCGTCACGCAGGTCCCCGGGGGCGCGCCGCAGGGCGGCCACCAGCTCGCCGGCGAGGTCGGCACCGGCCGCGATCTCGGGAATGCCGGTCAACGGCCACATCTCGACCGCGGCGGCCGAATCGACCCCCGGGCCGTGCTGAGACTCAACCTGAGGGAACGGGTCGTCCGTCGGTGAGGGCGATGCCACTCCGTCAGCCTTCCCTCAGGCTCAACGCGAGATCGAGGGTGTCGCCGGCCAGGCGCGCGGCGGCCGCGCGGTCGGGCATGAGCAGGTCGGTACGCCGTACGACGTACCGTCCGCCCGCCGCCACCGCGTCCTCCGCACCGCTCTCACCGGCGTCGATGAGCCAGCCGTCGAGGAAGTCCGCGTAGAGCGAGGCGACCCCGGCGGAGCTGACCGGCACCCCGAGGGGTGCGAGGCAGGCGTCGGCGTGCCCGCGGACGGGGGCGCCGCCGACGATGGGGGAGACGCCCACCACCGGCGCCGCGGTGCCCCGCAGCGCATCCCGAACGCCCGGCACCAGCAGCACGATCCCGATGGACACGACCGGGTTCGACGGCGGCAGGAGCACCACGTCCGCGGTCCGAATGGCGTCGAGCACCCCCGGTGCCGCCGTCGCGTGCTCCATCCCCACCGCCACGAATCGCTGGGCCGCAACGGCCGCCCGGTGGCGGACCCACCACTCCTGGAAGTGCACCGCCGCCGGGCCCTCCCCGCGGTCGATCACGACGTGCGTCTCGACGGGCTGGTCCGACATGGGCAACAGCCGCACCCCGCGGTCGGGCAGACCGAAGCGGTCCGCCACCCGCGCCGTGGCCGCCGACAGCGTCATGCCGTGGCCCAGCCACTGGCTGCGCAGCACGTGCAGCGCGAGGTCCCGATCGCCCAGGGTGAACCAATCCGGCTGGGCGCCGTACGCGGCGAACTCCGCCGCCAGCGTGAAGCGCTCGTCCGCCCGGCCCCAGCCCTGCTCCTCGTGGACGGCGTCCGCCAGGGTGTAGGCGAGGGTGTCCAGATCGGGACACACGCGCAGGCCGAACAGGGTGATGTCGTCGCCGGTGTTGCCGATGATCGTCAGCTCGGCGTCGGTGTGGCCGGTCGCGTCCAGGTGGTCTCGCAGGCCCCGCAGGAAGCGGGCGCCGCCGACCCCGCCGGCCAGGGCGGTGATGCGCATGACGGCCATCCAACCACCGGGGTGTGGCCCGTTGCCGCGCCGGGGCGCGGGGCCTGACTGGTGCGCGCGGGACGGAAGGGGTTTTTCGCAACGGCGCCGCGCGGCGGCCAGACCACCTGCGAGCTGCGCGGAGCGTTCACTACCAGCCGTTCGACCTGAACGAATGCCCTGGTCCATTACCAGATCACCGCTTGACGAATCCAAGATGACACGCGTGTAATTCCACTGTTGTCGCCTTCGTGATCGACCGGCGGTCGTCGAACCGGTCGAGCGGGTCACCGCATCCGCGCACGGGGCTGGGTGTCATTTCCCGTCAGGAGGGGCCATGCAGGAGCTTCGGCTGGTGTTCGGAGTCGAGCCGGACGTGGAGGAGGGCGAGCTCTCCTGGCAGGATCGCGCCCTCTGCGCCCAGACCGACCCGGAGGCGTTCTTCCCCGAGAAGGGCGGCTCCACCCGGGAGGCCAAACGGGTCTGCGTGGGGTGTGACGTGCGGGCCGAGTGCCTGGACTACGCCCTGGCCAAGGACGAGCGCTTCGGCATCTGGGGCGGCCTGTCGGAGCGGGAGCGCCGCAAGCTCAAGCGCCGCGCGGTCTGAGCGCCGAGCGCCGTCCGATCAGCTGCGCTCCTCGTAGCCCGGGTCCAGCTCGGTGGGGTCGAGGCCGAGGGCGACCGCAAGCTGCTCCACCACGACGTCGTTGACGACCGCCGCCAGGTCGCGGGGGTCGTCGACCCGGGTCTCGATCGGCCGCCGATAGAGCACCACCCGCGTCGCCAGCCCGCGGTCCGCCGGGAACAGGCGCGACAGCGGCACCTGCTGCGGCTCCCAGGGGGCGGGATCCGACGGCGGCACGAGTTCGACGGCCAGCTCCACATCCCCCAGCCCCTGCGGCAACCGCCGCTCGATCCGCTCGACGGCGTCGAGGACGAGGTCGTCGAAGGCATCTGAGCGGGACCGCATCGACGGGACGGGCGGCCACGCGAGCGGGCCCCGGACCCCCCGACCATGGCGGTCCCGCCGACCGAGGCGGCGATCGGTCGGTCGGACGCTTCGCGGCATGCCGCCCACTGTAGGACGGGGCGCCGACAGCGCCGCGACTGCCCCGCACGACACGCCAACCCGTGCGGGGGTAGGGCTCGGCACGCGGCGGGGCGGGGGGTTACCCTCACTTCCGTGACAGTCATGCGTCGGTGTTCCAAGACCGCTTGTCCCCGGGCGGCAGTCGCCACGCTGACCTACAACTACGCGGAGCAAACCGCCGTGCTCGGGCCGCTCGCGACGTACGCCGAGCCGCACACCTACGACCTGTGCGCCACCCACGGCACCCGCCTGACCGTTCCGAAGGGCTGGGACGTCGTGCGGCTGGTGGGCGAGCTGGTGGAGCCCGAGGAGGACGCCGACCTCCTAGCCGTGGCCGACGCCGTCGACGCCCGCCCGCGGGCCCGCGGGTCCGAGGCGAAGCGCCGCCGCGCCGCGCAGGACGAGGCCGAGGCCGACGTGGCCGCCGAGGGCGCCGAGGCGGGCCGCCCCGCCACCAAGCCCGCCCCGCTCGGCCGGCCCCAGCTGCGGGTGCTGCGGGACATGTGAAGCCCAGCGTCCGCGCCGATTAGGCTCTTTCGCGTGACGCACCGCCGACTAGCCGACTTCATCAAGGCCTACGACGTCCGGGGCACCGTCCCGGACCAGCTCGACGCGAGCGTGGCGCGGGCCATCGGCGCCGCGTTCGCGACCGAGGTCGCGCTGCCCGACGGCGCCCGCGGCGTGGTCGTCGGACACGACATGCGGCCCTCCTCGCCGGAGCTGTCCCGGGCGTTCGCGCAGGGCGTCGCCGAGCACGGCCTCGACGTGACGCTGATCGGGCTGTGTTCGACGGACGGCCTCTACTACGCCTCGGGCGCCCTCGGGATGCCCGGCGCGATGTTCACCGCCAGCCATAACCCGGCCCAGTACAACGGCATCAAGTTGTGCCGCTCGGGGGCGCGTCCGGTGGGCCAGGACACCGGGCTGGCCGAGATCACGCGGGTGGCCCAGGGGCTGCTGGACGGCGCCGCCGAGGACCTGCCGATGACCCCGGGCCGGATCGCCGAGCGGGACCTGCTGGCCGACTACGCCGCCTTCCTCAACGGCCTGGTCGACCTGTCCGGGAGCCGGCCGCTGAAGGTCGTCGTCGACGCCGGCAACGGGATGGGCGGCCACACCGTGCCCGCCGTGCTCGCGGACCTGCCCCTGGACGTCGTACCGCTGTATTTCGAGCTCGACGGCACCTTCCCCAACCACGAGGCGAACCCCCTGGAGCCGGAGAACCTGCGCGACCTGCAGCGCGCGGTGGTCGAGCACGGGGCCGACCTCGGGCTGGCCTTCGACGGCGACGCCGACCGGTGCTTCGTCGTGGACGAGCGCGGCGAGCCGGTCAGCCCGTCGGCGATCACCGCGCTGGTGGCCGCGCGGGAGATCGGCAAGCTGGTCGCCGCGGGCACGCCGGCCGCCGAGGTGACCATCGTCTACAACGTGATCTGCAGCCACGCCGTCCGCGAGGTCATCGCCGAGCTCGGCGCCCGGGGCGTCCGCACCCGGGTCGGGCACAGCTTCATCAAGGCCACCATGGCGGCCGAGCGGGCCGTCTTCGGTGGGGAGCACTCGGCGCACTACTACTTCGAGGACTTCTGGTACGCCGATACCGGCATGCTCGCGGCCATGCACGTCCTGGCGGCGCTCGGGGAGCAGGACGGGCCGCTGTCGGCGCTGGTGGCGCAGTACGACCGGTACGTCGCCTCCGGCGAGATCAACTCCACCGTCGCCGACACCGCCGCCTCGACCCAGGCCGTCCTGGACTGGGCCCGGCCGCAGGGGGTCGACGTCGACACGCTCGACGTCGACACGCTCGACGGCGTCACGGTCGAGCACCGCGGGGAGCCCATGTGGTGGTTCAGCCTGCGGCCGAGCAACACCGAGCCGCTGCTGCGCCTGAATGTCGAGGCCGGCGACGCCGCCACGATGGCGCAGGTTCGCGACGACGTCCTGGCCATCGTCCGGGGCAGCGGGATCGGGGGTACGCCGTGAGCCGTTCGATCGAGCCGTGGCTGCGGGAGATCCTGCGCTGCCCGGCGTGCGGCGGGGTGCTGACCGACCGGGTCGCGGCCGGGCAGTCCCCGGAATCCCCAGAAGTGCAGTTCCTCGACTGCGTCGGCGCCTGTCGCATGGATCCGCAGCGGCCGGAGGGACGCGCCTACCGCACCGAGGACGGCATCCCGGTCCTGCTCATCGACGAGGCGCTACCGTCAGCCCCATGAGGGCCTGCCGTGCGGCAGCGGACGAAGGAGGCTCGAGATGCCGATGATCGACGAAGCCGTCCTGGACGACCCCCAGCGGGTCGCTCTCATCGACAGCCGGGACACGCTGCGCGCGCTGGCCACGGCCGGGGCGCAGGTGCGCGAGGCGATGACGCTCGCGGCCGACGCCGGCGTCGACCGGCTGCGCGGCCAGGAGCGGCCGCGGTCGGTGCTGGTGGCCTCCCTCGGCGGGTCCGCCGTGGTGGGCGACATCCTGGAACTGCTCGCCGAGCCGGGCTCGCCGGTGCCCGTGACGATCCGCCGGAACGTCCCGCTGCCGGGCTGGGTGGGCCCGCTCGACCTCGTCGTGGCCGTGTCCCTGTCCGGCCGCGCGCCGGGGCCGCTGGCCGTCGCCGCCGAGGCGGCCCGCCGGGGCGCGTCCCTGATCACGGTCGGCGCGGAGGACTCGCCGCTGGCGGCGGTCTGTGCCCGGGCCCGCGGGGTGCACATCGCGGCCGGTCGCAATCCCCGCACGTCGAGCCGGACCTCGCTGTGGTCGATGACGGCGCCGGTCCTGCAGGCGGCCGACCGCCTGGGCGTCGTCGAGGTGTCGGACGCGCTGCTGCTGCAGGTCGCCGATCGGCTGGACGAGTGCGCGGAGGCCTGCCGGCCCGCAAGCGAGGCCTTCGTCAACCCGGCCAAGATCCTCGCCCTGCAGATCGCCGAGACGGTGCCCGTGGTGTTGGGGGAGGGCGACCTCGGTGGGGTGGCCGCCCTGCGGGCCTCCTCGATGTTGGCCCGGACGGCCCGCGTGCCCGCGACGTACGGCGTGCTGCCCGACGCCGCCTCCCAGGTCGTGGCGACGTTCGACGGGCCGTTCACCGCAGGCGGCGGGGACGGCGTGACCGCCCTGTCCGCGGGCCGCGACATCTTCGCCGATCCCTTCCTCGACGGCCCGCCGCAGCCGCAGCTGGGGCTGCTGCTGCTGCGCGACGCGGCCGGCCCGATCGAGTCCCCCGAGGACGCCGACCGGGCGGCCCTGGTCGACGGCGTGGTGGCCACGGCGGAGGACGCGGGGGTGCAGGTGCTCACCGTTCAGGCCGATCCCGGCCCCGGCCTGGCCCGGTTGGCCCAGCTCATGGCGACGACGGACTACCTGGCGACGTACTTGGCGATCGGGCTCGGCATGGACCCGGCGGTGTCGCGGCACATCACAGAGCTGCGCGACCACACCAGCCGCTAGCCCCGGCCTCACCCGGCCGCCGCGCCCTGCCCGCCGCGCCCGGCCGCCGCGCCCGGGCGCCGCAGCGGCCGGCCAAGTCGGTCGAATCGCGGGCGTTATCCTCACACGCGTGGACCACGTCGACCTCGCCATCATCGGTTCCGGCTCGGGCAACTCCCTGGTGACCCCGGACTTCGCCGACAAACAGGTCGCGGTCATCGAGTCGGGCGTCTTCGGTGGCACCTGCCTCAACGTCGGGTGCATCCCCACCAAGATGTTCGTCTACGCCGCGGAGGTCGCCGAGACGGTACGGGATGCCCACCGGTACGGCGTGCGCGCTCGCATCGAGGCCGTCGACTGGCCGGCGATCCGGGACCGGATCTTCGGTCGGATCGACCCGATCTCCGGCGCGGGGCTGGACTACCGGCGCAACGGGCCGAACACGCGGGTCCTGCAGGGCCGCGCCCGCTTCACCGGCCCCCGCGAGCTGACCGTGCGCGGCGCCGACGGCAGCGAGAGCAGGCTGTCGGCCGATCAGATCGTCATCGCGGCCGGGTCAGCCGCGCAGATCCCGGAGTTGATACGCGACGCGGGGGTGCCGTACGAAACCTCGGACACGGTCATGCGCCTGCCCGCCCTGCCGGAATCGATCGTCATCGTCGGGGGCGGGTTCATCGCCGCGGAATTCGCGCACGTGTTCTCGGCGCTGGGGACGCGCGTCACTCTCGTCGTCCGAGGTCCGGCCATGCTCCGCAAGGAGGACAACGAGATCTCGGCGGCGTTCACGCACATCGCGCAGCGGCGGTGGGACGTCCGGCTGGGGACCGAGTTCATTGCCGTGCGACCCGGCCCGCAGGGGGGCGTCGAGGCGACGCTCACGGACGGGACGACCGTCGCGGCCGACGTCCTGCTCGTCGCCGCCGGCCGGGCCCCCAACACCCCGGACCTTGACCTGCCGGCCGCCGGCATCGGCGTGCACGAGGACGGCCGGGTCGTCGTGGACGCCCACGGGCGCACCGCGGTGCAGGGCGTGTGGGCCCTCGGCGACGTCAGCTCGCCGTACCAGCTCAAGCACGTCGCCAACCACGAGGCCCGCGTCGTGGCGCACAACCTCGCCCACCCCGAGGCGCTGCGCAGCTTCGACCACCGATTCGTGCCCTCGGCCGTGTTCACCTCGCCGCAGATCGCGTCGGTGGGGGCGACCGAACGCGACCTCGCGACCGCCGGGACGCCGTACGTCGGGAAGGTGCAACGGTACGGCGACACGGCGTACGGCTGGGCCATGGAGGACACCGAGGGCCTCTGCAAGGTGCTCGCCGACCCCCGGACCGGGCGGCTCCTCGGCGCCCACATCATGGGCGCGCAGGCGTCGACGCTCATCCAGCCCGCCATCCAGGCCATGTCGCTCGGGCAGACCGTGGGGGAGGTGGCCCGCGGCCAGTACTGGATCCACCCGGCCCTCACCGAGGTCCTGGAGAACGCCCTCCTCGGCCTGGAGCTGACCGCCCCGTCGGAGGTCCTGGACATGCCCGTCGAGGGCGAGGACGTCAGCCAACCGTAGGCGCGTGCCGCGCCCCAATTGGCATAATGTCAGGCGCTCGTCCTGGACGATCGGATGCCGCCAGTTGGGCGAAAGTACTTGTCAGAGTAGTTGTGACACGCGTTCCAGTTCGTGTGTTCGCGGCGGTTCCGGCCGGGAATTGCAGTTATGGTAAGTGGCGTCCAGGCGACCCGGCTGACCCGTCGTCGCCAGTTTCATCCGGCGGCGGAGGCGTTGACGCCTCCCTCGGGGGCCGCCGGCCCGAGCGAAAGACGACCATGAATCCTTCGCGCCCCACCGTCCGGCGGCTGCCGTTGTCGCGGATCCTCGGCGGTGTCGCCTCGGCCGGACTCCTCGTCGCCATCCCCGTGGCCTGGTCCAACGCCGCCACCGTCGACTCCGCCATCACCGACGTGTCCGTGCGGCAGAGCTCCACCACGGTCGGGTCGGCGATGACGCTCGACCTGAAGTGGCAGGTGCCCGACGGGACCACGGCCGGCGACACCTTCACCCTGACCGGGCCGCCGGAGTTGGCGATCCTCGGCGGGACGAACTTCGACCTCAAGGACGGCGCGGGGGAGGTCGTGGCCAAGGCCGGCGTCGCTGGGCAGGTCGTCACGTTCACCGTGACCGACTACGCCGAGCGCCACATCGGCGTGCACGGCTCCGCTTTCTTCAGCGTCGAGCTGCGCCAGTCCGTCCAGCCCGG
Organism: Austwickia sp.; assembly: GCA_016699675.1. Taxonomy (NCBI): domain Bacteria; kingdom Bacillati; phylum Actinomycetota; class Actinomycetes; order Micrococcales; family Dermatophilaceae; genus Austwickia; species Austwickia sp. Next base: position 3,172,849 of record CP064985.1, read on the forward strand.
GCCGCACGACCTCGTGTTCACCGCGAGCGGGAGCGTCTACCGGGACCGGGTCGACGTGGGCGTCCTGCCGCAGAACGACTACTCGACCACCGCGACGAAGTGGGCCAAGTGGTTGCCGCCGAGCGCCGCGGGCAAGGACGGCATCCCCGCCGACGCCCGCATCCAGTGGGCGATCACGGGGCCGCGCGTCACGGGCGCGCAGCCGATCACCTTCACGGACACCCCCGGTCCCGGCCAGGCGGTCGACTGCACCGCCTTCACCATGTGGTCCGGCTCCGCCAACCTCTCCGGGCAGCTCGTCGGCCAGGCCTTCGTGCCGAAGAACCGGCTGAAGGTGCTCGAATGCACCGCCGCCAAGGCCGTCGTGCAGATCACGCCGCAGTCGGCCGACGTGGGCCGCGTCTTCATGCTGATGGGCTTCTCGCGGCTCACCGACGACACGCTGGATCAATACACCAACGCCGGCTCCGTGTCCGTCGGCGGCGGCGCGATCCCCGTCAACACCGTGATCCCCGGCGCCGGCGGCCAGGGCACGGGGACGGTACCGGTCACCACGGCGCCCGCCACCACGACGGCTCCGGCCACGACCACGGCTAAGGCCACGAGCGCCCCGACGAGTACGACGGCGCCCGCCACGAGTGCACCGACGAGTACGGCGCCCGGCACGACGACGACCACCGAGCCGGCCACGAGCGCCCCGACGAGCAGTGCGCCGGCCACCACGACCGCTCCCGTGACCACGACGGCACCCGCCCCGACGACGGAGCCGGCCACCAGCACGACGGCCCCTGCCACTACGTCGGCGCCTGCCACTACGTCGGCACCTGCCACCACGTCGGCACCGACAAGTTCCGTGCCCACCCTGCCGCCGGGAACCGCCACCTCCTCGGCGTCGGTGCCCGCGCCGGTGACCAGCACGATCACGGACACCGTGACGGCTACGGTGACCAGCACCACGACCGTCACTCCGACGACGACCCAGCCGCCCACGACGGCGACGGTCACCGTGTCCGTCCCGTACCCCTTCCCCGTGCCCGGTGGCACGGTCACCGCGCCCGGGACCGTCGTGACGGTGACCGCGGCGCCGCCGGCGCCGGGCGGCGAGGTGACGGACTCGGCCACGGCCCCTGCCCCCTCGTCGTCGACGTCCGCGACGCGGCCGCCGGTCGGCTCGGGCACCCAAACCACGACGGGCGCCACCGCGCCGGGACAGCCCACGGAGGGCACCGGCAGCTCGAGTTATTCGGCGGGGGTCCCGCCGGTGTCCGGCGCGACGACGACGCCCTCGACTCCCGCGGCGCCGCCGCCGCCGAACCACGGCGTCGGCGCGCGGCCCGCTCCGGGCGCGGCGCCGCGGCCGGGGACGCGGGTCACGACGGTGAACACCGGCATCGCGCCGGAGGACGGCCCGGACGCGCTGCTGGTCGGCGGCGGGATCGTCCTGATCGCCGGAGCCGGCGCGGGCCTGGTGGTCCTGTCCCGCCGGCGCACGGAGGGCTAGCCGCCGCCGCATGGGACCTGCCCTGCTGCGGACCGATTCCCCCGCGGCCGCCCGCGCCTCGCGCGCGGACGGCCGCGGCGGTGCGTCGCGATGGCGGTCGGTGCTCGCCGTGCTCCTCGTGCTGCTCGTGGCCGCGGGGGTCGCCCTGCTCTGGCGCGGCGTGCACCCGCAGGCGCCGCCGGAGGCACCGCTGCCGACGTACCAGTTCGATCAGCGCGCCCAACCCGCGCCGGCCCCCGCGCCCAGCCCCGCACCGGTTCCGGCGTACGGGCCCGACCGCCTCGGCATCCCCAGCCTGGACATCGACGCCCCCCTCGTGCCCGAGTCCGTCGGGGCGGGCGGCGACCTGGTGATACCCGGCGATCCGGCCACGGTCGGGCGGTGGCGGGAGGGTCCCGGACTCGACGCCGCGACCGGGACGACCCTGCTCGCGGGCCACGTGAGCGTCGCGGGGGTGGGGGACGGCGCCCTGCACGCGCTGCACCGCATCGAACCCGGCGCGCTCGTGGTCACCACCGACGCGGCGGGGCGGGCCCTCCGCTGGCGGATCGACGGGCTCGTCGTGCACGGCAAGGACGCCCTCCCGAGCTTCCCGACGGACGGCCCGCGCCGCCTCGCCATCGTCACCTGCGGCGGCCCGCTGCTGCGCACGGCGGAGGGGAACACCTACCGGGACAACGTCATCGCCTACGCGAGCCCGTACGCCGGGCCGACGCAGCCCTGACCGACCCCCGCGATCCGGCGAGATCGTCAGTGCCCGGCCGACGCCGCGGCGTCGGCCTTCTTCTTGCGTGGGATGAGGTGCAGGATCGCCACCACCACGGCGCCCACGAGGAGGCCGGCGATCGCGGAGCCGAGCGTGTTGGTGAGCCAGCCGAGGACGCCACCGAGGGCTCCGGTCGCGTGCGCCACCGCCTCCTCGGCGTGGTGCACGAGGCCGTACGGCGTGTGCCAGCCCAGGGTGTCCGCGCCGACGAGCAGGATGTGGCCGCCGACCCACAGCATGGCGATGGTGCCGACCAGCGCCAGCGCCTTCAGCAGCTTCGGCATGCCCTTGACGAGGAGCTCGCCGACGCGCTGCGCCGCCGAGGATTGCCGACCGGCCAGGTGCAGGCCGATGTCGTCCATCTTGACGATGAGCGCGACGACCCCATAGACGCCGATCGTGATGACGATGGCCACGACCGTGAGGATGATGGCCCGCTGGAGCAAGCCCTCGCTGGCGACCTCGTTGAGGGCGATCACCATGATCTCCGCGGACAGGATGAAGTCCGTGCGGATGGCCCCCGCCACCATCTGCTCCTCCTGCTGCGCTCCCTGCGCCGCGGCCGGTGCCTCCTCCGCGGCGTGATGACCGCTGATCTTCTCCCAGATCTTCTCGGCACCCTCGAAGCTGAGGTACGTCCCGCCCAGCATCAGGATCGGCGTGAGCAGCCAGGGGGCGAACTGGGACAGCAAGAGGGCGCCGGGGAGGATGAAGAGGAGCTTGTTGCGCAGCGAGCCGATGGCGATGCGCTTGATCATCGGCAGCTCGCGGTCCGCGGTGAAGCCCGTGACATAGCGCGGCGTCACGGCGGTGTCGTCCACCACCACGCCCGCGGCCTTCGCGCTGGCCCGGCCCGCGGCGGCGCTCACGTCGTCGATCGACGCGGCGGCCAACTTCGCCAGGGCCGCGATGTCGTCCAACAGGGCGACGAGTCCACCAGCCATCGAATCATCCGTCCTTTCGGGAGGTCTGCCCCCATTGTCGGCGGCGCGGGCCGTCGCTGGCGATTCGGGGGTCCCCGGCCACGGCGGTACCCTGGAACGCGGTGCACGACCGGCACCTCCCCGACCCCAGAGGATCCCCATCGTGTTCGACTTCAAGGTCAAGGACCTCGCGCTCGCCGAATCCGGACGGCACCAGATCCGTCTCGCCGAACACGAGATGCCGGGCCTGATGGCGATCCGCGAGGAGTACGCGGCCTCGCAGCCCCTGGCCGGCGCCCGGATCGCCGGGTCCCTGCACATGACGGTGCAGACCGCGGTGCTCATCGAGACGCTGGTGGCGCTGGGCGCGCAGGTGCGCTGGGCCTCCTGCAACATCTACTCCACCCAGGACGAGGCGGCCGCGGCGGTCGTCGTCGGCCCACACGGCACGCCCGCCGACCCGCAGGGCGTGCCCGTGTTCGCCTGGAAGGGCGAGACCCTGGAGGAGTACTGGGACTGCACCGAGCAGATCCTGTCCTGGCCCGCGGGGGCCGACGGCGCCCCGACGTACGCGAACATGATCCTCGACGACGGCGGCGACGCAACGATGCTCGTCCACCACGGCAAGGAATGGGAGGCGGACGGGCGGGTGCCCGAGACGACGGAGGAGGACAGCGCCGAGTTCGGGGTGTTCAAGGCGCTCGTACGCCGTACGCTCGCCGCCGACCCCACCAAGTGGACCGGCGTCGCCGAGCAGATCAAGGGCGTCACCGAGGAGACCACCACCGGTGTGCACCGGCTCTACCAGCTCGCCGAGCGCGGCGAACTGTTGTTCCCGGCGATCAATGTCAACGACTCGGTGACCAAGTCCAAGTTCGACAACAAGTACGGCTGCCGGCACTCGCTCATCGACGGCATCAACCGGGCCACCGACACCCTCATCGGCGGCAAGACCGCCGTGGTCTGCGGCTACGGCGACGTGGGCAAGGGCTGCGCCGAGTCGCTGCGCGGCCAGGGCGCCCGCGTCATCGTCACCGAGATCGATCCCATCTGCGCGCTCCAGGCCGCGATGGAGGGCTACCAGGTGGCCACGCTGGAGGACGTCGTCGGCTCGGCCGACATCTTCGTGACCACGACCGGCTGCTACGACGTGATCCGCGCCGAGCACCTGGTGGCGATGAAGAACAAGGCCATCGTCGGCAACATCGGCCACTTCGACAACGAGATCGACATGGCCGGCCTCGGCCGGGTCGAGGGGGTCAGCAAGGTCGAGATCAAGCCGCAGGTCCACGAGTGGACGTTCGCGCAGGCGGGGCCCGAGGGGCAGCCCGCCGGCCGCTCGATCATCGTGCTGTCCGAGGGGCGGCTGCTCAACCTCGGCAACGCCACCGGGCACCCCAGCTTCGTGATGAGCAACTCCTTCGCCAACCAGACCATCGCGCAGATCGAGCTGTTCACGAAGACGGCGGACTACCCGCTGGGGGTCTACACGCTGCCCAAGCACCTCGACGAGAAGGTCGCCCGGCTGCACCTCGACGCCCTCGGGGTTCGGCTGACCCAGCTGAGCAAGGGCCAGGCGGAGTATCTCGGCGTCGACGTGGAGGGTCCGTACAAGCCGGAGCACTACCGCTACTGATCCGCTGCCTTCGCCGGGCCCGCGTTACCTGTCGCCGGCCGGCGTTACCTTCGCTGGGCCGACGCGAAGCCGTTCGACGAGCCGCCGCCGCGCGGCGCGCCGTCGTCGGCTGGTTGCCCGCGGGTAGGATCGGCAGGGCAGCAGCAGAAGGGAAGCGGTCATGAAGGCACGGGTGCTCGTCGTCGACGACGACCTGGCCCTGGCGGAGATGCTCGGCATCGTCCTGCGCGCCGAGGGCCTGGAGGTCCTGCACCGCGCCGACGGCCCCTCCGGCCTGGAGGCCGTCCGCGAGGCGAAGCCCGACCTGGTGCTGCTCGACGTGATGCTGCCCGGCATGGACGGCATCGAGGTGTGCCGCCGGATCCGCGCCGAATCCGTCATTCCGATCGTCATGCTCTCGGCGCGCACCGACACCATCGACGTGGTCGTGGGCCTGGAGTCCGGCGCCGACGACTACGTGGTGAAGCCGTTCAAGCCGCAGGAGCTCATCGCCCGCGTGCGTGCCCGGCTGCGCCGCGGGGAGGACCCCGAGCCGGAACGCCTGACGATCGGCGACCTCGTCGTCGACGTCGCGGGCCACAGCGTCAAGCGGGAGGGCAAGATCGTCCCGCTGACGCCCTTGGAGTTCGAGCTGCTCGTGGCCTTGGCGCGAAAACCGTGGCAGGTCTTCAGCCGCGAGGTGCTGCTGGAGCAGGTCTGGGGCTACCGGCACGCGGGGGACACCCGCCTGGTCAATGTGCACGTGCAGCGGCTGCGCAGCAAGATCGAGAAGGACCCCGAGCATCCGGAGATCGTGGTGACCGTGCGCGGGGTCGGATATAAGGCCGGCCCGAGCTGACGCGATGGCTCTCGACGCCCGCCGGCTAGGCCGGGACCTGGGCACCGCCGCGGACTGGCTCGGCCGCCTGGCGCGGGCCGCCTGGCACGCACTGCGGCGCCGCGCCACGCAAGTCGGCAACTGGCTGGCCCGGTGGTGGCGGCATAGCCTGCACTTCCGGGTCGTCGTCTCCACGGTCCTGCTGTGCCTGGTCGTCATGGGCCTGCTCCAGACGTTCCTCTATCAGCGCATCGCCGACGGCCTGGTGGACGACCGCACCCGCATCGCCAAGGAGGAGGCGGCGAAGGGCGCCGGGTCGATCCAGGAGGCCCTCGACAAGACGGACAAGCTCGACGCGGACAGCCTGCGCCAGCTCACCTGGGACCTGGTGCGCGCTCAGGAGTCCGACAGCGCCGAAGGGGTCCGCAAGGTGATCCTGATGCGGGCCCGCGCGAACGACGTCAAGGACATCGTGCTGCCCACGCTCGACACGGGCATCGACATCGGGGTGATCACCGACCAGATGCGCGACGAGTTGGCGAAGAACGCCGGGGTGCAGCAGGTCCAGATCGTCACCGTGCCCCGGGGCGGCGAGGACGTGCCCGCCGTCGTGGTCGGGTCGATCGTGCGGGTGCCCGAGGCGGGGCCGTACGAGCTGTACTACCTCTACCCGCTCGACCGGCAGCAGCAGATCCTCGCCATGGTGGTGCGGACCTTCCTGCTCGGCGTGCTGATCTTCGCGGTCCTGGTCGGGCTCATCTCGCACGTCGTCACCCGGCTCGTCGTCGACCCGGTCCGCGAGGCGGCGGTCGTCGCCGAGCGCCTGGCCAACGGGCGGCTCAACGAACGCCTGGACATCAAGGGCGAGGACGACCTCGCCAAGCTGGCCACCGCCTTCAACGGGATGGCCGATGCCCTGCAGGCCCACATCTCCCGCCTGGAGGACCTCTCCGCGCTGCAACAGCGATTCGTCTCGGACGTGTCGCACGAGCTGCGCACCCCGCTCACCACGATCCGGATGGCGGCGGAGGTGATCTACGACGAGCACGAGAAGTTCCCGCCGGTGTCGGCCCGGTCGACGGAAATCCTGTACGGCGAGGTGGAGCGATTCGAGGAGCTCCTCGGCGACTTGCTGGAGATCAGCCGGATCGATGCCGGCGCCGCGAACCTCGACCGCGAGAACATTGACATCCGCACCGTCGTCGACCGGGTCCTCACCGGACTGATGGGGCTGGCCCGCTACAAGGGCAGCTCGATCACCCTCGTCGGCGCGGAGGAACCGTTGCGCGCCGAGATGGATCCCCGCCGGGTCGAGCGCATCATCCGCAACCTCGTCAGCAACGCGCTCGAGCACGGCGAGGGCCGCCCGATCCGGGTCGAGATGGGCGGCAACGACGCCGCGGTCGCCGTGGCGGTCCGCGACTTCGGCATCGGCCTGCGCGCCGGGGAGGCCGACCTGGTCTTCACGCGCTTCTGGCGCGCCGATCCGGCGCGCAAGCGGACCACGGGCGGGACCGGCCTGGGCCTGGCCATCGCCCTCGAAGACGCGCGCCTGCACGACGGGTCCCTGCAGGCGTGGGGGGAACCCGGGGTCGGCTCCCGGTTCCGGCTCACCCTGCCCCGGGTCGCGGGCCGGCCCATCGGCTACTCGCCCTTGCCCCTGGCCGACCCCACCTCGGCCGAGCTGGGCGCGGACGGGGTCCCGCTGGGGGAGCCCATCAAGGCCGCCGGGGACCCCACCACGAGCACGCTGCCCGTGCCGCCCGCCGACGAGACGGCGGGCGCGATCGACGACCCCTTGGTGCCGGGCGACGACGTACCCGCGGAGGGTGCGGACCGCGATGCGGCGACCACGGCCGCGGCCGTTCCCGCCGCGGCCGTTCCCGCCGCGGCCGTCCCCGCCGAAGCGCCGGCGGATCGCGAGCCGGACGTCGTCGACCCGGAGCTGGACCTGGTGGATCCGGAGCTGGAGCTCGTGGATCGCGAGCCGGACGTGGTGGACCCCGAGCTCGACCTGGTGGATCCCGAACTGGATCTGATCGATCCCGAGCTCGATCTGGTGGATCCCGAACTGGACGCGACGCCGTGAGGCCGCCGGTGGCTGGCGGTGGCCGCGGTGGCGGCTGCTCCCGGGTCGGCGGGGGTGGCCGCGGCGCCCCGACACCCGCCCGTCGCGTGCGCGCCGCGGCGATGGGCGCGCTGCTGGCGGCCGCGAGCGCGGGCTGCGCGGGTCTGCCGTCCAGCAGCAGCGTGATGCCGGGCGACCCGGTCGCCGCGCCGCTCTCGACCCCGCTGCGGATGCACCCGGTCACGCCGATCCCAGGGGCCGGCCCGGAACTCATCGTCAAGGGCTTCCTCGTTGCCGGGTCCGCGCTGAGCTACGACGACCCGGCGTCCGGCCCCACGGTCAGCAAGGACTATCGCCCGGCCCGGGAGTTCCTCACCCCGGCGGTCTCCGAGGGCTGGGCCCCCGGGTCGCGCTCGGCGGTGCTCTACACCGGCGCGGTGAAGGCCACCGTGGCGCAGGGCGACCAGGACAACGCCACGGTGCATGCCTCGGTGGAGGCGGTCGCGACGCTGGCCGCGGACGGCCGGTACGTCGAGCTCCCCGAGCCGCAGCAGCGCACGATCCAGGTCGAGCTCTACAAGGTCGAGGGCGAGTGGCGGATCGCCCACCTGCCGGCGGACTTCGGGCTCTGGCTGGACCAGTTCTATTTCAACCGGTCCTATCAGCCGTTCTCGGTGACCTACGCGTCCCCGATCGCGCGGACCCTCATCCCGGATCGTCGGTTCTTCCCGATCACCAGCGGCCTGCCGACCGCCCTGGCGCGGGCCCAGCTCGAGCCTATCCCGACGTACCTGCAGGGCGCCGTGACCACGGGGTTTCCCGCAAACACGCGCCTGTCGGTGGAGTCGGTGTCGGTGACCGGCGGGACGGCCCGTCTGGACCTGACCATCCCCACGACGAGCAGCGCCGAGGATCGGCGCGCGGCGCTGGCGCAGTCCATCGCCACACTCACCCAGGCCACGTCGGTCGCGGGCGTCTCGCTGCGGGCCGACGGCCGGCCGCTGGAGCTGGTCGGGGTGGCGGGGCCGCCGTACGACCTCGCCGGGCTGGGTTACGAGAAGGCGCAGGGGCCCGAGCCCGAGGTGGCGGTGGTGCGCACCCAGGATCGGCTCGTCGCCGTGCGTCCCGCGGACCCGCGCAAGGTGGCCGAGGACGCCGGTGGGGTGCAACTGCCGCGCATCGATCCCACCTACAGCAAGCTGGCGGTGGGCCCGGGGCTGAGGGACTTCGCGGCGGTGACGGGGGACGGCGCCGGCCTCATCAGGCACCGGCAGCGCGGGGACACCCCGGCCGTCGGCTACTCGGCGGTGCAGGCGCCGTTCGCCACGGGCCTGGTCCGGCCCGCCTTCGACAGCCACCAGGGGTTGTGGCTGGCGGGCGCCGCCCCGTCGGGGGCGCCGACCATCTGGGTGATCGACACGCGCGGCGAACTCGGGACCGCCCAACCCGTTCCGATCGGTACGCCGTGGCTGGCGGGGCAGCGCGTCGTCGCGCTCAAGGTGGCCCCCGACGCCCAGCGCGTGGCGCTGCTGCTGCGGCAGGCCGACGGGCGGGTGCGGATCGGCGTCAGTGGGGTCGTGCGCGGACAGGACCAGCGGGTCAGCTCGCTGACGGCCCCGCTGTACGTCGGGGGCGGCCTGCTCGACGCCGTCGACCTCACGTGGACCACGGCGTACCGCCTCACGGTCCTGGCCCGCGGCGCGGCCACCGCCGAGCTGCGGGCGACGTACGTCGACCTCGACGGGCGGGCCGAGGGATCCGAGCTGGGGGCCGTCCCCGGGGCGCGGGCCATCGCCGCCCTCGGCGGGGGACGCGTCGGCGTGGTCACCACCGCCGGACGGCTGCTGATCTCGGTCGCCGGCTACTGGCAGGACGCCGGGCCCGCCTCGGACATCGTCGTGCCCTGACGGCTGCCGCTGAGGCTGGCCACCGGCCCCCGGGTGCCGCCGTTGACCTGGCCCCGCTGCCGGCCGCGTGCCAAACCACGAGCCGTCCACACCCCCGTCGCGACCCGCCGCCGTCCACCGCCCTGGCCGGCCCACCGCCCGTCGGGGTGGGGTGCGGGGCAGGCTCGCGACCATGCGATGGCGCGACGCGATCGGGGAAGCGCTGGACCTGGCCCTGCCGGTGACGTGTGGCGGGTGCGCCCGGCCGGGTACGGCGTGGTGCCGGGTCTGTGCGAGCGACGTGGCCGGCGGATGGGAGGGCCCGGCGCGCCAGGTGTGGCCGTCGCCGACCCCGGCGGGGTTCCCGCCGACGTGGGCCGCGGCGCGGTACGAGGGGCCGTTGCGGCACGCGTTGTCGGCGTACAAGGACGATGCCCGCCGCGACCTGGCGAGGCCGCTGGCCGACCTGCTCGCCGCGGCGGTGACGGCGGCGTACCCCGCGGACGCGCGCGCGACGGTGCTCCTCGTGCCCGTGCCGACGACGGCGCAGGCCCGCCGGCGTCGTGGGGACGCCCCGCTGGAGACGTTGGCGCGTCGGACCGCGAGCCGGCTGCCGCGCGGAGTCGCGGTGCGCCTCGACTCAGGGGCGCTGACGGTGCGGCGGCGGCTGGCCGATCAGTCCGGCCTGACGACTCGGGCGCGGGCCGCCAATCTGGAGGGGGCCTTCACGGCGCCCGACCGGGTGGCGGGATGTCCCGTCATCGTCGTGGACGACGTCGTGACCACGGGTGCCACCCTGGTCGAGGCGGCCCGGGCCCTGCACGCGGCGGGCGTCCCCGTCGTCGCTGCGGCCTGCATCGCCGCCACGACGCGTCGGGGCCGTCCCGCGCCGGCGGCATGACCCCCGCGCGGCGTGGCACGCGGCCCGGTGTGACGGTCGCCATTATCGTGAATGGGCTGGTCACGGCTCCGGAAATGAATTAACATTCCGGCATGGAGGCACGCCTCGCGACCCGGCCACGCAGCGGGTGACGCGGGGCGTTTTGTCGTCTCCGGACCCAACCGAAGGGGGAATGCCGGCACCGCACCGCCGTCTCGTTCGTTCTCCCCACGCACCCGTCCCCATAGGAGGTCCCCATGGAGATCACCGTCACCGGCCGTCACGTCCAGATCTCGGACCGATTCCGCCAGGTTCTCGGCGACAAGCTCACCAAGGTCGAGCAGTACGCACCACGCACCCAGCGGGTCGACGTCGTGGTCAGTCACGAGACCAGCAAGGCCGCGCCGAAGGGCAGTGAGCGCGTCGAGATCACCTGCATCGCCAAGGGACCCGTGATCCGGGCGGAGGCCTTCTCCGACGACAAGTACTCCGCGATGGACCTCGCACTACAGAAGCTCGCGGAGCGGCTGCGCCGCGCCGGCGACAAGCGCAAGGTCCGGCGGCGGGGCCGCAGGCTCGAGGAGCCGGCCGTGGACCTGGACGCCACGCTGCCCCCCGAGCCGGAGGTAGCCGAGGAGCCCGAGCCGCGCACCGAGCTGGAGCAGAAACTGGGCGCCCAGGGCGACATCCCCGTGCAGGTGCGCGAGAAGGTCCACGCCGCCGCTCCGATGAGCCTGGACCAGGCGCTCTACGAGATGGAGCTGGTGGGCCACGACTTCTACCTGTTCATCGACAAGGACTCGGCCCGGCCCAGCGTCGTCTACCGGCGTCGGGGCTGGGACTACGGCGTGATCGCGCTGGAGGTCCCGACCGACGCCGCGTGAGGCGCGTCGGTCCGCCCGGCGTTGTTGCGAACACCGTTGGGAGGCGGCCGGTTCCGGAAGGGGCCGGCCGCCTTCGCGTGCCCGGTCGTGCGCCGACCGGTCGGCTTCTTCGGCCCGGCGGTCGGGTCGTGTCATGATGACCCGGTGAACCACGCCATGGACGGGGAGCAGGCCTACGACGGCGCCCCCACCCGCGTGGTCATCGTCGACGATCACGTCCTCTACCGGCGCGGACTCGACCTCGTGCTGTCCTCCGAGCCCGACATCGAGGTGGTCGGCGAGGCGGACAGCGGCCAGAGCGCGATCGCCGCCGTGGAGGAACACCGGCCCGACGTGGTGGTGCTCGACGTACGGATGCCGCGCATGAACGGCATCGAGGCCTGCGAGATCATCAAGTCCCGGTTCCCGCAGACCCAGATCATCATGCTCACCACCAGCGACGACGAGCAGGACCTGTTCGACGCGGTCCGGGCCGGGGCCAACGGCTACCTCCTCAAGGACGTCCCTCCCGAGGAGGTCGTCGCGGGGATCCGGACCCTGCGCTCGGGCGGTTCGCTGGTCTCCCCGACGATGGCGGCCAGCCTGATGCGCCAGTTCGCCTGCCTGGCCCGCAACGATGGCGACGCCGCGGTCCCCACGGGCGCCCGGCTCACCGATCGCGAACGCGAGGTGCTCGTCCACGTCGCGCGCGGGCTGGGGAACCGGGAGATCGCCAAGTCCCTGTTCATCTCCGAGAACACCGTGAAGAACCACGTGCGCTCCATCCTGGAGAAGCTGCAGCTGCACAGCCGGGTGGAGGCCGCCATGTACGCCGTGCGCGAGCGCCTCGTCGACGACCACGGCGACCCAGGGCCCGGACTGCGGCGGTGAGCCCGTCGTTGGCCGGGGCCTCGGCGGCCGGGGCCCGCGCCCCCCGCGACGAGCTGAGCCCGGCGCAGGCGCGGCGCATCGCGCTGGCCGCGCAGGGGTTCACGTCCCGGCGCACCCCCGCCGGCGTCGTCCGGGCGGCCCACCTGCGCCGGGTGCTCGACACCGTCGGGATCGTGCAGATCGACAGCGTGAACGTCGTCGCGCGCAGCCACTATCTGCCGTTCTACGCCCGGCTGGGGCCGTACGACCCCGCGCTGCTCGACGCCCTGCGCGACGGTCGATCGCCGGGGCGCCGCGACATGGTCGAGTACTGGGCCCACGAGGCCTCCCTCATCGCCCCCGCGACGTGGCCGTTGTGCGGTTTTCGGATGCGGCGGGCCGAGGAGGAGTCCTGGGGGTGGATGAAGAAGATCGCGGCCGAGCGGCCGGGGCTCGTGGAGTCGGTGTACGCCGAGGTCGCGGCGCGCGGGCCGCTCACGGCGCGGGAGTGCGAGGCCGCGCTGGAGCACGACGAGCCGGCCCGGGCCAAGGAGTGGGGCTGGAACTGGTCCCTGGTCAAGGCGGCCCTGGAGCACCTGTTCTGGGCGGGGCGGGTGTCGTCGGCCGGGCGCAGCAGCCAGTTCGAGCGCCGCTACGCCGTACGGTCCGCGGTCCTGCCGCCCGAGGTGGTCGCCGCGGGGCCGCACGGCACCGCACCGGTCCGGGACGAGGACGCCTTCGCCGCGCTGATCGAGATGGGGGCGCGGGCGCACGGCGTGGCCAGCGAGGCGTGCCTGCGCGACTACGCTCGCCTGTCGATCGCCCAGGCCCGGCCGGCCATCGCGCGGCTCGTCGACGAGGAGGTCCTTGCGCCCGTGCGGGTGGGCGGCTGGCGGGCGGCGACGTACCTGCACCGCGACGCCCGGGTTCCGGCCCGGATGGGCACGCGGGCCCTGCTCAGTCCGTTCGACTCGCTGATCTGGACGCGCCCCCGCGTGCGGGCGCTGTTCGGGTTCGACTACCGGCTGGAGTTCTACACACCGGCGCCGAAGCGGGTGTTCGGGTACTACGTGATGCCGTTCCTGCTCGGCGACGCGTTGGTGGGCCGGGTCGACCTCAAGGCGGACCGGTCGGATCGGACCGGGCGGGTGCTGCGGGTGCATTCGGTGCACTGGGAGGACGGCGCGCTGCGGCGGCGCGCGGACGCGCCCGAGCAGCTCGGCGCGGAGCTGGCGTTGCTCGCGGCGTTCCTGCGCCTCGACGGCGTGGTGGGCTATCCCGTCACAGGTCCTTGACCAGCGCGGAGACCGCCTTGAACCGGGGATGCGCCGCGGTGGCCAGCCACTCGAAGGCCACCATCTCGGCGGTGACGATGACCGCCCCGGCCGCGCGCAGCCGCTCCAACGCCGCCTCCCGGTCGGCCGGGCGCCGGGACCCGCAGGCATCGGCGACGACCCAGACCCGGCGGCCGGCCTCCAGGAGACCGAGCGCGCTCTGCAGCAAGCACACGTGCGTCTCGCAGCCGGCGATCACGATCTCGGACGTGCCGCCGCGCAGGGCGCCGCGGCGGCCCAGCGCGGCGTCCAGGTCGGGGCCGCAGCCGGCGAAAGACATCTTCTCGACCGTTTCGTCGATGAGCTCCGGCAACGGGTCGACGCTGGGGCCCAGCCGGCTGGGGTTCTGAACGGTGGCCACGACCGGCACGTCGAGCTCGCGGGCAACCCGCGCCAGGAAGACCGCCTTGGCCACCACGGCGGCGCCGTCGTCCATGGCGGGCATCAGGCGCTCCTGGTAATCGATGAGCACCAGCACGCTGTCCGCCGCTCGCATTCGCAGGGGTGCGCTCATGGGTACTCCCGTGGCTCGGCGGTGGGTGTGTCCGGCCCACGGTATCGAGTCCGGGCTGGCCCGTGAAGCGCGCGAAATGGGCCGACGCGCGCGCCGTTTCCGTGGGTGTCGGCCCATTTCGTGAGGGTCGCCGCGGCGCGGCGCTACGTCAGGGGCTGCGGCTCGGGAGCGTCCGGTGCCGCTGCGGCGTTGCGCGCCGGCAGCGTCAGCACGAGGGCCAGCGTGGCCAAGGCCAGGGCCACTCCCACCGCGAAGGCCCAGCCGAATCCGGCCGCGTCGCCACCGGTCGCGGCCAGGACGGTGACGAAGGCCGCCGTACCCATCGCGCCGGCCACCTGCTGGGTCGTGCCGAGGACCGAGGAGCCATGGGCGTACAGGTGCTCGGGCACCGCCCCAGCCCCAGCGTGAACAGCGGCGTGAACAGCAGGGCCAGGCCCAGCGAGAGCGCGACGTGGAGCCCGACGAATGCCGCCAGGGGCGCGGTCGCACCCGCCCGGACCAGCCATGCCGTCCCGGCCAACGCGCCGACCAGGACGACGGCGCCAGGGATCATGAGCACCCGGGCGCCGTGGGCGTCCAGCAGCCGACCCACCACCGGCGCGGCGAGCCCCATGGCGATGCCCCCGGGCATCACCACCAGGCCGGCCACCAGCGGCGGCTGCCCGAGGACCGACTGCAGGAACAGCTGCAGCAGGATGACCACGCCCATCAGCGCCATGAAGGCGATGGCCATCGCCGCCATCGACCGCGCGAAGGTGCCGGACCGCAACACCCGGACGTCGAGCAGCGGGCTGCCGCCGCGGCGCCCCAGAGCGAGCTGGCGCCACGTGAAGGCCGCCACCCCGACGGCGCCCAGCGCGAGCATCGCCAGGCCCACCGCGCGGGTGGCCGGGGCGCCGACCTCGGACAGGCCGTAGACCAGCGCACCGAAGCCGACGATGGCGAGCGGGACGCTGCCCACATCGAGTGTCCGGGCGGTGGGTTCGCCGACATTGCGCAGCCCGCGGAGCCCCAGCAGGGCGATCGCGGCGGCGGCCGGTAGGACGAGGAAGAAGATCCAGCGCCAGGAGAGCGCCTGCAGGACGACCCCGGAGACCGCCGGCCCGGCCGCGGGGGCCACGGAGATGGCGAGGCTCACGTTGCCCATCACCCGGCCGCGGTCCCGCTCGTGCACCACCTGCATCAGCGTGGTCATGAGCAGGGGCATCATGATGGCGGTACCGACCGCCTGGACCACGCGGGCGAGGAGCAGCACGGCGAACGTCGGGGCCAGGCCGGCGAGGAGCGTGCCGGCGCAGAAGGTGCCCATCGCCAACAGGTACGCCGCGCGGGTGGTGAGCCGTTGCAAGAGGTACCCCGTCGTCGGGATCACCACGGCCATCGTCAGCATGAAGACCGTCGACAGCCACTGCGCCGCCGAGGCACTGACGTGCAGGTCCGCCATCAGCCGGGGGATCGCCGTGGTCATGATCGTCTCGTTGAGGATGACCACGAACGCGGCGGCGACCAGCCAGAGCAGCACCCGGTGGTCGTGGAGAGCCGGGTCCGGCTCCAGCGCGCCGAGGTCCGGCGCTGGCTGGGCGGGCGCGCTGGGCGTGCGGCGCTGGGTTGACATGGCGGGCTTTCTGCTGGCCGACGGCGGGCTGGCCCAGGGTAGCCCGCCGCCCGCCGTACCCGAAAAGGGATTACGCGGCCCCGGGTTTCCTGGGTCCTATGGCGAGCCAGCGACCGACTTACAAGGCGGCCGCCCGACGCAGCTCGTACTACGGTTCCTAGGTGGGCAAGCTGAAAGTTCGGACGGACCGGGCCACGGAGCGGGCGTTATCGGAGCTGGTGGCCAAGCACGGAAGCCGCACCGATGCCGTGCGCTACGCGGTGCTGCGCACCTACCGGGAAACCGCCATCGAGCAGGCCCAGGCTGATGCGGAGCGGCTAGCGGAGGACCCCGAAGATCAACGCGAGGTCCTCGCCATCCAGCGCTATATGGGCTTCGCTGAGTGATCCTCCGCGGGGGTAGCTACACGATCCGCGCGGCGCCGGGGGCTCGGGGTCACGAGCAGCAGGGCCGACGACTGGCCGTGGTCATTCAGTCGGACCGATTCGCGACGAGCGTGGTCACGGTAGCTCTGACGTCGACGCGGGCTGGGCGCGCCGTGTATCGGCCAGAGATCGACGTCGACGGCACGGTGACGCGCATCCTCACGGACCAGATCTTCTCCGTCGATCCTGGCCGGCTGATCGAGTTCCGTGGCGTTCTGGACGCTCTTGAGCTTGCGGACCTCGACCGGGCGCTCCTGCTCAAGCTCGGCCTGATCTGACCCTGCCCCCCGAGGGATCAGTCCGGCGCTGGCGGGGGATGATCCCGGAGCCGGCCGTAGCGCCATCGGTCCGGCGAAGGATTCTCGCCCTGGCAGGCGCTTCGGGTGCCCTCGTCAGCGTCCGGCGCCACCACCTGTGGGTCGACGAACCAACGCCGCAGCCCGGCGGCCTCCAGGACGCGCTGGGAGGCGATGTTCTCCGGGGCGGTGATCGCGGTGACCCGGCGAAGGCCGTACCCGTCGTCCTCGGCCGGCGTCAGCAGGTAGGCCACGAGGGCCCGCGCCGCGGCCGTCGCGAGCCCGCGGCGCCGCGCGTCGGGGTGCAACGTGTAGCCGATCTCGGCGTCGTCGCGATAGAGGCGCTCATCCAGCCCGAACGCGCGGATGTAGCCCACCGGTGCCTCCTCGATGTGGCCATCCTGACGAGGGCAGATGGCCCAGCGGAGCGTGAACCGGCGGTAGTTGCCGGCCAGGCCCCGAATGATCCAGCGCCGCGCGTCCGCTTCTCCGGCGTTCGGCCGGTGCTCCGGCCCGAACTCGGGGTCGCGCATCAGCCGCGCCACGGCCGCAGCGTCGGACTCGCGGAACTCCCGCAGCAGCACGCCGTCACCCCAGATCGTCCTGGGGCGTGACCACCCTCGCCGGTTGAACTCCCCGACCACCTCTCGATCGTCGCTGGCCAGGGCCTCGAGCGCGCACATGTCGACCCGCTCGCCGAGGAAGCCGGGTCGGGTGTCCGGACGCTCCTCTCGGGTCATCCCGACGTACGTCATCCCCGCCCGCAGCATCGACCGCACCGACGCGACGTTCGCCAGGTCGGCGTCCGAGCGGACCCTGGCCAGCCCCAACCCGCCATCGGCGACCGGCGCAAACGCGTGGTCCAGCACCACGCCCAGCGCCCGGGTGAACAGGCCACGGCCGCGCGCGGCGGGCAGCAGGAACACGCCGACCGTGCCGTTGCCGGCCCGCCGGGTGTGCGCGATGTCGAAGAGGTGGATCCCGCCGAGCAGCTCCTCCGCGTCGTCCCCGGCCTCGCCGCGGGCTCCGCGACCCCCCACGATCGCCCAGGCCACGCCCGTACCGCTCGCCTCCCGCTCGCGCCGGTCGAGAAGGAACGCGTCGTACGTCGAGCGCGTGGGCACGACACGCGGCAAGAAGCGCGCGGCGACCTCATCCAGCTCGACCGGCAGTGCGGCCCCGTCGCCCTCGCGCCACGGCCGCAGCCGGACAGCCAGCAGGCCGGCGGGCAGATCCACGGCCTGCCCCCCGAGGATCCCGCCGACGCCCACGTCCGGGAGCGTCAGCACGGGCACGTCGTACCAGGGGTGTCGCGGCCCGGTGGCCTCTCCGACCCGCCAGGAGGCCACCCACCCGTCGACGTCCCGGGTCGCCGTCCCGTCCGGCGTGGGCTGGGCCAGCAGGGACCGCTGCGTGCCCTCGTGGGTGAATCCGCACGCCCAGGCCACGCGCCGGGAGGCCCAGTTGCCCGCCACGGCGCGCCACCGGATCACCTCGATGCCCAGCTCGGGGTGGGCGGCGACGTACCCCTGCAGCAGCCGCAGCGCCCGCGCCATCAGCCCCCGGCCGCGGCCGTCCGGGTGCAGGCCGTAGCCGGTCTCGGCCGAGCCCCCGCCGGTCGGCCGCAGGTCGATGGTGCCGAGGAAGGCGTCGGGGTCGTCGGCCGTCGCGATCGCCCAGTGCCACGTCGTCGGGGGTTCGGCCACCCAACCGTTTCGGATGGCCGCCAGCCAGGATCGGGCATGGCTCTCGTCGTACGGGCGCGGGACCGTCGTGAAGTCCAGTGAGGCGGCGTCGCGGGACTGGGCCACGATCCGGGTGGCGTCCGGGTCGCGATGGGCCCGCAGCAGGACCACACCGTCGGTGAGTTCGGGCACGCAGGTGGGAAAGTCAGGCTGCACCCTGCCACTCAAACGCGCACCGGCCTCGCGCGGCAACCGCTTTAGCCCCCCGGCCAGCGGCGCGGCCCAGGCGGTCGGCGAGGCGTCCGCCGCCGCCAGGGAGGTCGATTACCCTGGGGGCGGTCGCCTTTCGCGGCGGCCGGCGGCGGGCGGCCCGCCGTACAGTTCGCCATGAACCGCCGTACCGTCCCCGCACCAGGAGTGTTCACCGTGCCGAAGTTCGTCGATCGCATCCTGCGCGCCGGTGAGGGACGCGAGCTGCGGCGGCTGCAGGCCTACGCGCCGCAGGTCAACGCCATCGAGGACGACTTCGAGAAGCTCTCCGACACCGAGCTGAAGGAAGAGACGGCCAAGTTCCGCCGGCGGCTCGAGGACGGCGAGAACATCGACCGGCTGATCCCCGAGACCTTCGCCGCGGTCCGCGAGGCGAGCAAGCGCACGATCGGTAAGCGCCACTTCGACGTGCAGATCGTCGGCGGCGCGGCGCTGCACTTCGGCAACGTCGCAGAGATGAAGACCGGTGAGGGCAAGACGCTGGTCGCCACCCTGCCGAGCTATCTCAACGCGCTCGTCGGCAAGGGCGTGCACGTGGTGACGGTGAACGACTACCTGGCGGAGTACCAGTCCGAGCTGATGGGCCGCGTGCACCGCATGCTGGGCCTGGAGACCGGCTGCATCCTCTCCCAGATGACCCCGGCGCAGCGCCGGCTCGAATACGGCAAGGACATCACGTACGGCACCAACAACGAGTTCGGCTTCGACTACCTGCGCGACAACATGGCCTGGGCCACCGAGGAGCTCGTCCAGCGCGGCCACCACTTCGCCATCGTCGACGAGGTCGACTCGATCCTCATCGACGAGGCCCGCACCCCGCTGATCATCTCGGGCCCCTCCGACCAGGCCACGAAGTGGTACACCGAGTTCGCCAAGATCGTCACCGAGCTGCACCGGGGCCGCCCCGGCGACCGGATGCGCGGCATCGAGCCGACCGGCGACTACGAGGTCGACGAGAAGAAGCGCACGATCGGCGTGCTGGAGCAGGGCATCGCGAAGGTCGAGAACCTGCTCGGCATCGACAACCTCTATGAGTCGGTGAACACGCCGCTGATCGGCTACCTCAACAACGCCATCAAGGCCAAGGAGTTGTTCAAGCGGGACAAGGACTACGTCGTCCTCAACGGCGAGGTCCTCATCGTCGACGAGCACACCGGCCGCATGCTGCCCGGCCGGCGCTACAACGAGGGCATGCACCAGGCCATCGAGGCCAAGGAGGGGGTGGAGATCCAGAACGAGAACCAGACGCTGGCCACCATCACCCTGCAGAACTACTTCCGCATGTACGACAAGCTCGCCGGCATGACCGGCACCGCCCAGACCGAGGCGGCCGAGCTGCACCAGATCTACAAGCTGGGCGTGGTCCAGGTCCCCACCAACCGGCCGATGGTCCGCCGGGACAACTCCGACCTGGTCTACCGCACGGAGAAGGCGAAGTTCGACGCGGTCGTCGAGGACATCGTCGACAAGAACCAGGCCGGTCAGCCGGTGCTGGTCGGTACGACGTCCGTGGAGAAGAGCGAGTACCTCTCCCAGCAGCTGCGCAAGCACGGCGTACCGCACGCCGTCCTCAACGCCAAGCAGCACGAGCGGGAGGCGGCGATCGTCGCGGAGGCCGGCCGCAAGGGCGCCGTCACCGTGGCGACCAACATGGCCGGCCGCGGCACCGACATCATGCTCGGCGGCAACCCGGAGTTCCGGGCGGTCACCGCGCTGAAGAACCGGGGCCTGTCGCCGGAGGAGACCCCGGAGGAGTACGAGGCGGCCTGGGACGACGCCCTCGCCGCCGCCGAGAAGCAGGTGGCCACCGAACACGACGAGGTCACCGAACTCGGCGGGCTCTACGTGCTCGGCACCGAGCGGCACGAGTCGCGGCGCATCGACAACCAGCTCCGCGGCCGGTCCGGCCGCCAGGGCGACCCCGGCGAGTCCCGCTTCTACCTCTCGCTGCAGGACGACCTCATGCGGATGTTCAACGCCGCCCTCGTCGACCGGTTCATGACCAGCGCCGGCATGGAGGACTCGGTGCCGATCGAGTCCAAGCTGGTCACCCGCTCGATCCAGAGCGCCCAGACGCAGGTCGAGGGCCGCAACTTCGACATCCGCAAAAACGTCCTGAAGTACGACGACGTGATGAACACCCAGCGCAAGGTCATCTACGCCGAGCGCCGCCGGGTGCTCGACGGCGAGGACATGCACGACCAGATGCGGCACTTCATCACCGACACGATCGACAGCTACGTGGCGCTGGCCACGGCCGAGGGGTTCTCCGAGGACTGGGACCTCGACACGCTCTGGACCGCGTTGCAGCAGCTCTACCCGGTGTCGATCACGTTGGCCGAAGTCGAGGAGGCCGCCGGCGGTCGGCAGGCGATCACCCGGGAGATGCTGCGCGAGGAGCTGGCCTCCGACGCGCTGCACGCCTTCGACCAGCGCACCGAAACCCTGGGCGAGGACGTCATGAAGCAGGTCGAGCGGCGCGTGGTCCTGGCCGTGCTGGACCGCAAGTGGCGCGAGCACCTCTACGAGATGGACTACCTCCAGGAGGGCATCGGGCTGCGCGCGATGGCGCAGAAGGACCCCGTGGTCGAGTACTCCCGCGAGGGCTACCAGATGTTCAACGGGATGCTCGACGGCATCAAGGAGGAGTCGGTCGGCTTCCTGTTCAACGTCGAGGTCGAGGTCGCCCCTCCGGTGGCGGTCGCGGACGAGGCCGGTACGCCGGGTGCGGTGGCCGGCCAGCCCGAGGTGCACGCCAAGGGCCTGGAGGAGCACAAGGCCGACCACCTGCACTACAGCGCGCCCGCGGACGACGGCTCGGTGCAGGAGCGCGACGAGGACGGGGACGGACAGCCCGTCGATTCGGTGGCCACCGGCGGCAGTCGCGCCGAGCGCCGCGCGGCCAAGAAGAAGAACAAGAAGGGCTAACCGATCTCGAGGGCGGTGACCAGCCAGCGCCCGTCGAGTCCCTCAAGACGTACGGCGACCGGGCGCACCCGCCGGGCCACGACGACGATCACCGCCGCCTCGACGACGCCGTCGCGCACGTGACACACGCGCACCCGGCGCAGGGCCACGGCCGGCCGTCGGGTGAGCCGCCCCGCGTGGTGCGCCTGCCGCCGCACCAGCGACTCGAAGACCCGCGGGGCGCAGTGCCGCATGAGCTGCGTCGCGGGCCTGGCGCCGGCGGCGACCTCCACCGCCGCCAGGGCGAGCCGGGCTGCGAACGCGTCCGCCGGGGGCAGCTGCGCCGTCGGGGTGGGCTGCCGCTCGAAGGTGGTGTCCCGCGGGCGGGGGCGGGGAGCGTGCGAGTGCCGCGGGTCGTCGAAGGGCAGCTGATCCTGGATCGCCGCCAGCCGCGGCGCGTCCAGCGAGCGCCAGGCGAGGCGACCACCGGCGCCGTCCGTGGCGGGGTCCCCGACGAAGACTGCCGAGCCGCCGTACGCGACACCCCCGGAGTGGCCGTGGACGACGACCGGACAGACCAGCACGGGCGCGGCGGTCATCGCGCATCGCCGCTGGTCGCGTCGGGGGTGGGGATCCGTAGCACCTGACCCGGGAAGATCAGATCCGGGTCCTGCACCGGGGGGCGGTTGGCCGTGTACCACCGCGGCCACGCGCCGGCGATGCGCTGCGGGGTCGCCCGCGTGCCGAGGTGGGTGCCGGCGAGGTCCCACAGGGTGTCGCCGGGCCGGACCACGACCGATGGCGACGCCTCGCGTCCGGGCTCGGCATCCGGCCGCAGCCGAGGGTCGGGCAGACCGTCGTCGGCCGGCGCGGCCGGCGCGGCCGGCGCGGCCGCCACGGCCGGAGTCGACGTCGCCGCTTGAGCCACCCCGGGCCCGGCTGCCGAGGCGAGGAGGGAGAGCGCCAGCGCCCGGCGTACGGCGACCGGAGCCAACGCCCGCGCGCACGCCGCGCCCGCGCGGCCCACCCGGCCGGGCAGCCGGGCGACCGCGCACCCGACGGACGTTAGGAGCAACCACCCGCTCGTCATGGCGACCACCGCCGCGCAACCCAGCCGAATCCAGCCGCTCGGATCGAGCAGGCGCCACCGACCGAGGAGGGTCCAGGCATCCACGCCGAAGACCCAGACCGACGCCGCCAGGGCGGCACCGGTGAGAAGCCGTGCGACCAGGCGCCGCGCGACCTGGCGGCGTGCGACCAGGCGTCGGGGGGCCGCGGCACGGGCGACGTGGGGGCGGGCCGGGGGCGCGACTCCGGCCCGGGCTGCAGCGGTGCTCATGGGCTCAACGTAGCGGCTAATAGCGTTTGATGTCGTTCGATGCTTCTAGATGTTGATAACTGCACCGCTGCGCGGCGGCAATCGCCTGCGAGCGCCGCGCGTGCTTGACACCCTTGGGGGCACGGTGAGCGGAGGGAGAGCGATGCGCTGGGAGGGGCTCTTCGACGAGCTGGCGGCACAGTGGGAGGCGGAGGCGCGCGAGGAGGCCCGTGGCGAGGTCGCCGATCGCACCCGCCGCGAGCGGGCGACGGTGCGCCTCGCGGACCGCATCGGCGCGCATCTCGGCAGGCCCGACGTGCTCGAGCTGCTCGTCCTCGGTGGCGGCCGGCTGACCGGGTCGGTGCTGGACCTCGGGGCGGACTTCCTCGTGCTCGGCGACGGGGGCGCCCGCCGGATCGTCCGGCTGGGTGCGCTGGTCGCGGTCACGGGGCTGGGCCGGCGGGTGGCCGCGGGGTCGGACGTGACGGCCGCCCGGCGGTACGGCCTGGGCTACGCGTTGCGCGGCGTCGCCCGCAACCGGGCCCCGGTGCTCGTCGACGACGTCCTGGGCCGTCAGGTGCCGGGAACGATCGAGGTGGTGGGCGCCGACCACCTGGAGCTGCTCGAACATCCCCTCGATGTCCCGCCCCGCCGGGAGGCCGGATCGGGCCGACGCGTCATCGCCTTCGACGCCCTCGTCGCCGTCAGCTCCACCTGACCGATCCCCGACGCCGGGTCTCAGCCCTTCGCGTCGTGCTCGACCGCGGCGCGTTGCTCGGCGTACTTCGCCTGGATGAACTCCTCCAGCACGCTGGCCTCGACCCGCCACTGGCCCCGACCGCCGATCTGGATCGCGGGCAGCTCGCCGGAGCGGACCAGCGCGTAGCCCTGGGCGGAGGAGATCGCCAGGATCTCGCAGACCTCCGCCAGGGGCAGGAATCGGTGCGGCATGCTCACTCCAGGTCGGCCGGGTGCTGTGGGTGGTCGCGGTCAGGTCCGGTGGTGCTCGTTGTCTACCACATCGACTGGGGCCCTCCGGCGTCGTCCACAGGCCGCCGGCCGAGTCGGAGGGCGCGGGCCGCTCCAGCGGGGCGCGGGCTGGGTTGTCCACCGCTGTGCGGCAAAGGGTGGGCGGCGTCGCGGGTGCGCGGTGATAATGGGCGAACGTCCAGGTCCGCCGGGGCGGCCGGCCTGGTCGGGCCGCCCGGGACGGACGGTCCACGGGACGGACGGTCCAGGGGTACTCAGGGGGAAACACACGTGAGCACACAACCAGAGCAGGCGCGTCGGCTGCGCCGCCCCTCGTGGCGGGACGGCCGCCTCCTCGTGGGGCTGCTGCTCGTCTTGGCCTCCGTCGCCCTCGGCGTACGGATCGTGGCGAACGCCGACCGCACCGCGCCGGTGTACGCCGCCGCCAGCGCCCTGGTCCCCGGCGAGCGCCTCACCGCCGAGCGCCTTACCAGGGTCGACGTGGCGCTGGGGTCGGCTGCGGCCACCTACCTGTCGGCCACCGCCCCGCTGCCCGAGGGTGCCGTGGTCGTCCGTGAGGTCCGCGCCGGCGAACTGCTGCCCGCGGCGGCGCTCGCGCGCGCCGAGGACGCCCGCCGTTCCCCGGTGATGGTGCCGGTCAGCCCCGACTCCGCCCGGGTGCTCGTGGCCGGGTCGGTCGTCGACGTGTGGGTCAACGACCGGCAGCCCGGGACGGGTACGCCGACCTACGGCACCCCCCGCCGGCTGATTCGCGGCGCCCCCGTGGGGCGGGTCCCGAGCGCGGACGAGGGCCGGCTCACCGGCGTCGGCACGACCGGCGTCCAGGTTCAGGTGCCTGACGCGGAGGTCGAGCGGCTGCTCGCGGCGATGGATCAGGGCGCCAAGATCACCCTCGTGCCCGCCCCCGGGTCGGCGCAGCGGGACCGCTGATGCGGGCCACCGTCCTGCTTGCCGTCCCCGAGTCGTGGGAGACCACGGTGGTGGACGCGATCGCGGCCGCGCCGGGCCTGGACCTCGCGCGGCGCTGTGCAGACCTGCCCGAACTGCTGTCCACCGCCGCCGCCGGGCTGGGGGAGAGCGCGCTGGTGAGCGCCGGGCTGGCGGGGTTGGACCGCACGGCCGTGGTCGAACTCGAACGCTACGGGGTGCGCGTCGTGGGCGTCGTGCGGCCCGGGGACGCCGCCGACGAGGCCCAGGAACGCAGCCTGCGCGGTCGGGGCATCGCGGTCGTCGTCCCGGCGGACGCCGGGCCGGACCGGCTGCAGACGGTGCTGACGGGTCGGGCCGACCCCGAGGTGCGCGCCTGGTTGGCCGGTCTGGCCGGCGACGGCGCCGACCCTGCCGAGGCGGCCAGCGACGACTCCGATCCCACTGGACGGGCAGGGCTCGACGGGCTCGACAGGGGCGGTGGGCACGCCGACGGGCGTCGCGCGGACGGTCCGCCCGGCGCGTGGCCCGCGTACGCCGGGGCCGGCGGCCCCCTCGAGGGCCACGCGGCGCCGGACATCGAGTCGGGCTGGCGGCCCCGCGAGGCCGACGCCA
The DNA here is from genome assembly GCA_016699675.1 of Austwickia sp. Lineage (NCBI taxonomy): Bacteria > Bacillati > Actinomycetota > Actinomycetes > Micrococcales > Dermatophilaceae > Austwickia > Austwickia sp. The sequence continues at coordinate 3,197,955 of CP064985.1, forward strand.
CCCCGTCGCGCCGGCCCGCCGCGCCGCGCCCCGGGCAGATCGTGGCCGTCTGGGGGCCGGCGGGTGCGCCGGGGCGCAGCAGCATCGCCCTCGGCATCGCGAGCGAGGCCGCCCGCGCCGGCGTCCGCACCCTCCTGGTGGACGCCGATCCGTACGGCGGGGTGCAGGCCGCTTCGCTCGCCATCCTCGACGAATCGCCCGGCCTCGCCGGCGCGGTACGCCGCGCGGACCAGGGCGATCTCGACGTGCCGGACCTCGTGGAGCGCTGCCTGCAGGTCGCCCCGGGGCTGGCGCTGCTCGCCGGGATCTCCCGGGCCGACCGTTGGCCGGAGCTGCGCCCCGACCCCCTGGATCGGGTCCTGACCCTGGCGCGGCAGGTGGCCGAACTCGTCGTGGTCGACTGCGGCTTCAGCGTGGAGGACGACGAAGAACTGAGTTACGACACCTCGGCGCCGCGGCGCAACGGCGCCACCCTGGCCACCCTGGCCTGCGCCGATCACCTGGTGGTCGTGGGCGGCGCGGAACCCATCGGCCTGCTGCGATTGGTCCGCGGGCTGGCCGAGATCGACACGATTCGCACCCCCGCCCGCCGTACGGTCGTGGTCAACCGGCTACGCGAGAGCGCGGTGGGGAGGCGACCCGAGGACGGGGTCGCCGCGGCGCTGCAGCGGTTCGCCGGGCTGGCGGACGTGTGGTTCGTCCCCGACGACCGAGAGGCCTTCGATCGCGCCGCGCTGCAGGGTCGCACGCTGGCCGAATGCGCGCCGCAGTCGCCCGCCCGAGTGGCCCTCGCCGGACTCGCCGCACACCTCACGGGCCGCCCGGCGGGCCGGGCCGACGGCCGCGGGGCGACCGGGCGGCGGGGGCGGCGACGCCGACGGGCGTGAACTTCCGACAGCGGTGTCCTCGTATCCAAACCCCGGGGTGCGCCCTTGTGTGAGCATGGGGTGCGTGGAGGATCACCTCACCCCGCTCGGCGCCTCGTTCCTATATCTGGAGGAGCCGACCACCGTCATGCACGTCGGCTCGGTGCTCGTGCTCGAGCCCGGACCCGACGGGTTCGACGGGGACCGGTTCACCGAACTTGTCGCCAGCCGGGTCGCGATCGCCTCGCGCTATCGGCAGAAGGTCCGCGAGCTTCCCGGCCGCATCGCGAGCCCGTTCTGGGTGGACGCGGCGGACTTCGACCTGACCTACCACGTGCGGCACTCCGCGCTGCCGCGACCGGGCAACCAGGATCAGCTCGAGGAGTTCGTCGCGCGGATCCTGTCTCGACCGCTGGACCGGGCCCACCCGCTGTGGGAGCTGTACATCGTGGAGGGCCTCGAGGGGGGCCGGGTCGCCATCGTCACCAAGACGCATCAGGCGGTGGTCGACGGCATCGCGGCGGTCGACATCGCCCAGCTGCTGCTCGACGACGACCCGGACGTGCGGCCCGAGCCGCCGCCCCGGCTGGAGCCCCGGCGGGAGCCGACCAACCTGGAGCTGATGGCCTCCACCGCGTTCGAGGTCGTCGCCCGGCCCAACCGGTGGGGCGGCCTCGTCGTCGGCAGCCTGGCCGACATGGCCGCGCTGGCCGGGCGCGTCTTGTGCCAGACCCGCAACGTCGCCACCGCCGTGGCCCGCACGGCCACCGACCCCGCGCCGACGAGCCCGCTCAACGTCCGGGTCGGCGTCGCCCGGCGGGTCCGGTTCCTCGGGATCCCCCTGGAGACCTTCCGGACCGCGCGGGACGACTATCAACGCCTCCGGGAGGCCCGGGACTGCACGGTCACCGACGTGATCCTCACGGTGCTCACCGGTGCCCTGCGCAGCTGGCTGCAGAGCCGCGGCGAACCGGTGAGCGGGACCGCCCGGGTCCGCGCGCTGGTGCCGGTCAGCGTGTCCGAGCGGGACGGCGACGTGGGCTTCGGCAACTCCGTGCGGGCCTGCTTCATCGACCTGCCGGTCGGCGAGCCCAACCCGGTGATGCGCCTCGAGCAGGTCACCTTCCAGATGCGCCAGCAGGTGCGCGGCGGCCGAGCCATCGGCGCCCGGGCGCTCTCGGACATCGCCGGGTTCGCGCCCACGACCCTGCACCACCTGGGGGCGCAACTGGGCAACGCGGCCTCGCGCCGGTTCTTCAACCTGGTCATCACGAACGTGCCGGGGCCGCAGCACCCGCTCTGGGTCGCGGGCAGCCGCATGGTCGTGAGCTACCCGGTGATCCCGTTGGCCCTCGGTCAGGCGTTGGCGGTCGGGCTCACGTCGTACGACGGCACGGTCGGCCTCGGCCTGAACGGCGACCGCGGGGCGATGCACGACCTCGACGCGTTCTCGGACTACGTGAGGGAGGCGTTGATCGAGCTCTCCGACGTGCTGGCGGCCGAGGCCGGCGATGCCACCTGGACCGCTCCCGAGGAGCCGGAGGAAGGGGACGGCGTGGGTTCGACTCGCGTGTATCTGGGGCTGGGGGAGCAGGGCCTGGCCACGCTCGCGGCGACCGGCCGGGTGGAGCCGGGGTCGGTGCGGGCCTCGGCCGTCACCGCCACGGTGCGCGCGGCGTTCCCGAGCGACGACGAGGAGGAGCGGGAGTACGACGCGCTGCTCATCGCCGCCGAGATGGTCGCCGCCGACGCACCGGGCGGCCGCGTGGTGGTCGCGGCGGCCGACGTCGACCCGGCCACGGTCGAGGAGGTCGCGGCCGGCGGCGCGTACGACGGCTACGAGGTGCGCCTGTCCACACCGGTCACGGTCGATCAGGTCGTCGCCCTGCACGCCGCCGAGCCGGGCTCGAACGAGGACGACGAGCTGCTCTGGTACCACGTCAGCGAGCTGAGCCGGCTGGCGGCGGGGGAGATCTGAGGGAGACGCCCGGCGGGGGCGTCGGCCCGCCGGGCGTCGGGCACCCGCGCGGGTGCCGGCGCCCGCCTCGTGCCCGGGAGGTGGCGCGCGGCCGTCAGGCCGGGTGCTCGGCGAGCCATTGGGCCCCGATCCGCTGCTCGGCCTCGAGGGCCGAGCGGACCAGGGGCTCCACGCCGCGCTCGACCTTGCCGCCGATGAACGGCAGATGAGCGGCGAGTTCGCCGTCGTACGTGATCGTCGTGCCCGCTCCCGTCGGCGCCACCTCCGCCGTGGCGTCCAGGCGCACCGGCTTGCCCTCGACGGTGACCACCACGTCGCCGCGCCAGCCCGCGTCGCCCCGATCGGCCGGCCAGTCCACGGCATAGACCACGGTGAGGTTATGCCCCACGATGGCGCGCATCGCCTCGGGAAGGCGGTCGGTGGGGAGCTTGCGGGCGGTCTTGACCCGCGCAGGCGAGGGTGGCGGCCCGCTCTCGGTGACGGTCACCCGGGCCTGCGCATCACCCGTCGCGGCGCAGACGCGGCGCTGAAACTCCTCGTCGAGGAGCATGCGTCCCACCCGGGACGGCGCCGCATCGTACGACAGGGTCAGGGTCAGCCTCATGGCGGACAACCGTAGCGGCCCGCGGCCGAAATGTCGGCGCTGGCGATCCGCAACCGTCGCCGGGCCCGAGCGGCCAGGGCCAAGGCGGCGTTGCGTTCGTCGGCGGCCCGGTCGTCGTCGTCGCGGTCGGCGGCACAGGCGCGGGCGTGGTCGGTCTGCGCCCGTCGCAGCTCGATGGCGAACCGGTCGAGGGCGTCGGCCAGCCGTAGCGCATCCGCGACGACCTCCTTTCCCGTCTCGCCGAGGCCGCCGAGGCCGCCGAGGCCGCCGAGGCCGTCGGGGCCGCCCGGGTCGTTGGTGTGGTCGAGCCCGCCGGGGCCGCCAAGGTCCCGGGTCGCCGCCCGCAGCGCCGCGGCGGCCGCGTGGCACGACCCGGGGTCGCCGTCGAGCCGTACGTCGTACGCCGGGTACGGATCGTCGACCCGGGTCGGCGCGCCGGTCATCGCTGCCCTCGCTCGGGGCTCAGGCCAACGGCCAGCCGCTGGAGCGCATCGCGGACCGCGCGTTGCTCCTGGCGGGACCCCACGTCCAGGGTCAGGTGCTGGACGACCCGCGCCCAGCGTTCCGCGGCGTCGGCGCTGCCCGCCGCGACCTCCGCGCTCTCGCCAGCTCCACCCGGTGCGCCCGTCACGCCGGCCAGCCTAATCAGGCCGGCGACCGCGCGGCGGCCACGATCTGGCCCCTGTGGACTAGGCGGGCCTAGCCCTGACTAGCCCCGCCTAGCGAAAAGGTCACCGGTGCTTGGCAACCCGCGCACGACGTACCACCTGCCTCACTAGCCTGAAGGCGTCCATGCACGCCGTCGTGCCCGAAGGACCGCTGAAGGTGAGCCCGTCATGACCTTGACCCTCGAAGAGTCCCGCGACCAGCTGCTGCGCTCCGCGGCACAATTGGCCGGTCGCTCGCCGGGGGAGCCGATGGAGCGGCTGCTGCACCGGTACTACCGGCACGTCGTCACCGAGGACCTGCTCGCCCGCCGTCCGGAGGACCTGCTGGGCGCGGCCCTGTCGCACCGTTCTCTCGCCGCGCAGCGGCCGGTTGGCTCGGTGAACGTGCGCGTCTTCACGCCCACGGTCGAGCAGGAGGGGTGGACCACGGGGCACACGGTCGTCGAGATCGTCACCGACGACATGCCGTTCCTGGTCGACTCCGTCTCGGCGTACCTCGCCCGCGAACAACGGTCGGTGCACCTCCTCGTGCACCCCCAGCTCGTCGTACGGCGGGACGCGGCGGGCGCGCTCGCCGAGGTGCTCGACGTCGACCTGCAGCAGGCCCCCAAGGAGTTCGGCGTCTGCGTCGAGTCCTGGATGCACCTGCAGATCGACCGGGAGAGCGACCCGGCGGTCCGCGAGGAGCTGGCGGCCGGGCTGCGCCGGGTGCTCGGCGATGTCCGCGTCGCGGTCGTGGACTGGCCGCGGATGACCGAACAGGCCCGTCGGATCTCGGACGAGCTCGCGCAGCAGCCGCCGGCCAGCGTCCCCGCCGAGGAGGTCGCCGAGGCGGAGAACCTGCTGGGATGGCTGTCGGCGGGGAACTTCACGTTCCTCGGCTACCGCGAGTACCAGCTGGAGAACCAGTCCGGCGACGATGTGCTGGTCCCCATGCCGGGCACCGGCCTCGGCCTGATGCGCTACGACACCGAGTCCCCGGCGGCCTCCTCGTTCAACCGGCTGACCGGCGTGGCCGCGCAGCGGGCGCGGGAGAAGCGGGTCCTGGTCGTCACCAAGGCCAACACGGTCTCGACGGTGCACCGGCCGGTGTACCTCGACTACGTCGGGGTCAAGACCTTCGACGCGGCCGGGGAGGTCCGCGGCGAGCGTCGCTTCATCGGGCTGTTCACCGCCGGCGCCTACACGAACTCGGTGCTGACGGTCCCGTTCATCGCCCAGAAGACGCGGCGCGTCCTGGAGAGCAGCGGCTACGCGCCGGACAGCCACCTGGCCAAGGACCTGCTGGGCGTGCTGGAGACCTATCCGCGCGACGAGCTGTTCCAGGCGGACGTGGCGGATCTCGAGGCGATCGCCACCTCGGTCGTCCACCTGCGCGAACGCCGGCAGGCCCGGCTGTTCCTGCGCAAGGACGAGTACGGCCGGTTCATGAGCTGCCTGGTCTACATCCCCCGGGACCGCTACACGACCGCGGTGCGGCTGCGCCTGGAGGCGCTGCTCAAGCACGCGTTCAACGGCGAGACCGTGGAATACACGACCCGGGTCTCGGAGTCCGCGCTCGCCCGGCTGCACTTCGTCGTCCGGGTCCGCCAGGGCGAGCAGGTGCCGGACGTCAACGTCGAGGATCTCCAGCGGCAGGTGCTCGACGCCACCCGGACCTGGACCGAGGACCTCGCGGAGGCCACCCGCGCCGAGTACGGCGAGGAGGCCGCCGCCCGGCTGCTGTCGTGCTGGGGCACCGCATTCCCGGAGGCCTACAAGGAGGACTTCCACGCCCGCGTGGGGGTCGCGGATCTGCGCCACATCGAGCAGTTGGACGAGTCCGGCGAGCTGCGGATGAGCCTCTACCACCTGCCCGGGTCCCCGCAGGGGGAGCGCCGCCTCAAGCTGTACCGGAAGGGCGGCCTGTCGCTCACCTCGGTGCTGCCGATCTTCACCAACCTCGGCGTCGAGGTCACCGACGAGCGGCCCTACGAGCTGGAGGGCGCCGACGAGAGCGTCTTCATCTACGACTTCGGGCTTCGGGCCGACTCCGAGGACGTCTGGACCCAGGGCACCGACGGGGCGCGGCAGCGCTTCCAGGACTGCGTCGGCGCGGTCTGGTCCGGCGCGGCCGAGAGCGACGGCTTCAACCGGCTCGTCCTATCCGCCGGGCTGAACTGGCGCCAGGTCGTCATCCTGCGCGCGGTGGCCCGCTACCAGCGCCAGACGGGAACGCCGTTCACGCAGGCGTACACCGAGGACACGCTGGTCACCAACGCCAACCTGGCCACGATGCTCGTCGAACTCTTCGAGACCCGCTTCGACCCCGACCGGTTCGACGGCGTGGCCTCCCCGGCGCGGACCGCGGCGGAGGAGGCGATCGTCCGCCGGATCCGGGAGGGCCTGGACAACGTCGCGAGCCTCGACCACGACCGCATCATCCGGGCGTTCCTCGGCGTCATCCTGGCCACGCTGCGGACCAACTTCTACCAGTTGCCCGCGCCGGAGCAGGGCGGCGGTTCGGGGGCGGCCCCGCAGGAGCCGGGCGGCGTCGCGGCCAAGCCGACCCTGTGCTTCAAGCTCGACCCGCAGAAGGTCCCGAACCTGCCGGCCCCGCGCCCGATGTTCGAGATCTGGGTCTACGGCCCCCGCGTGGAGGGCGTGCACCTGCGGTTCGGCAAGGTCGCGCGCGGCGGGCTGCGCTGGAGCGACCGCCGGGAGGACTTCCGCACGGAGATCCTCGGCCTGGTCAAGGCCCAGATGGTCAAGAACGCCGTCATCGTGCCCACGGGCAGCAAGGGCGGGTTCTTCGCCAAGCAGCTGCCCGACCCGGCGACCGACCGGGACGCCTGGCTGGCCGAGGGGATCGCGGCGTACAAGTTGTTCATCTCCGCCCTGCTCGACGTGACCGACAACCGGGTCGGCGCGGACATCGTCGCGCCGGCCCGGGTGGTCCGGCACGACCCCGACGACCCCTACCTCGTCGTGGCCGCAGACAAGGGCACCGCGAGCTTCAGCGACATCGCCAACGGGGTGGCCCAGAGCTACGGCTTCTGGCTCGACGACGCCTTCGCCTCCGGCGGATCCGCCGGCTACGACCACAAGGGGATGGGCATCACCGCCCGCGGCGCGTGGGAGTCGGTGAAGCGGCACTTCCGGGAGCTGGGCCGCGACATCCAGCAGGAGGAGTTCACCGCGGTCGGCATCGGCGACATGAGCGGCGACGTCTTCGGCAACGGCATGCTGCTGAGCGAATGCACGCGGCTGGTCGCCGCGTTCGACCACCGGCACGTCTTCCTCGACCCGGAGCCGGACGCCGCGACGACGTACGCCGAGCGCCGGCGGCTCTTCGAGCTGCCGCGCTCCTCCTGGGCCGATTTCGACGTGAGCCTGCTGAGCGAGGGCGGCGGCGTCTACCCGCGCACCGCCAAGTCCATCGAGATCACGCCGCAGGTGCGGGCCGCGCTCGACCTGCCCGAGTCGGTGACCGCGCTGACCCCCGCCGAGCTCATCAAGGCGGTGCTCCTCGCGCCGGTGGACCTGCTGTGGAACGGCGGCATCGGCACCTATGTCAAGGCGGCCACCGAGAGCAACGCCGACATCGGCGACCGCGCCAACGACGCGATCCGGGTCAACGGCGGCGAGATCCGGGCCAAGGTGATCGGCGAGGGCGGCAACCTGGGCTGCAGCCAGCTCGGCCGCATCGAGGCCGCCCAGGCCGGCGTGCGGGTCAACACCGACGCCATCGACAACTCCGCCGGCGTCGACACCTCCGACCACGAGGTGAACCTGAAGATCCTGCTCACCGGGCTGACCCGCGAGGGCGACATGACGCTCAAGCAGCGCAACACGCTCCTCGCGTCGATGACCGACGACGTCGCCACCATGGTGCTGCGCGACAACTACGAGCAGAACGTCCTGCTCGGCAACGCCCGCAGCCAGAACGCCGACATGCTCGGCGTCCACGAGCGCTTCATCAAGTGGCTGGAGGAGCGCGGGGACCTCGACCGGCCCCTGGAGTTCCTGCCCGACGACGCCGAGATCGAGCGGCGCCGCCAGGCCGGTGAGGGCCTGGCGTCGCCGGAGCTGTGCGTGCTGGTGGCGTACGCGAAGCTGGCGGTCAAGGCCGACCTCGCCCAGGGCGGCCTCGCCGACGAGCCGTGGTTCCACCGCGCGCTGTCCGACTACTTCCCGCCGGCGATTCGGGAGGGCTACGACGAATACCTCGGGGACCACCCGCTGCGCCGGGAGATCATCGTGAACTCGGTCGCCAACTCGCTGGTCAACCGGGGCGGGATCACCTTCGTCTTCCGGGCGACCGAGGAGACCGGCGCGGACACCGAGGCGATCGCACGGGACTTCATCGTGGCGCGCGAGGTCTTCGACCTGCGTGGCTACGTCGCCGCGGTCGAGGCGCTCGACAACATCGTGAGCACGGACGTGCAGACGCAGATGTACCTGCGCTTCCGCCGGCTGATCGACCGGGCCGTGCGGTGGTGGCTGCAGCGGCGCTCGGGCGACGTCGACGTCGCCGCGGAAATCGAGCACTTCTCCGGGGCCGCGCAACGGATCCGCGCGGAGTTGCCCGACCTCCTGGCCGGGCGGGACTCGCAGCGGCTGCGCCGGGACGCGGCGGAGTATGTCGACGCCGGCGTGCCCGAGGAGCTCGCGCTCTGGTGCGCCGGGCTGCTCGACCTGTTCGCGGTGTTGGACGTCGTCGAGCTCGCGGACTCCACCGGCGAGGACGAGTCGTCCGTGGCCCGGATGTACTACGCGATCTCCGAGCAGTTCGGCATCGAGGACACGCTCGTGCGGGTGTCGAGGCTGCCCCGGGCCACGCGGTGGGACGCGCTGGCGCGCGGGGCCATGCGCGACGACCTCTACTCGGCCATCGAGTCACTGGCCCGCTCGGTCCTCACCTCCACCGATCCCGACCAGTCGGTCCACGAGCGACTGTCTGCGTGGCGTTCGGCCAACGCGGCCGCCCTCCACCGGGCGAACGTCGCCCTCGCCGGCGTACGGGAGATGGACAGCCCCGGGCTGGCGCCGTTGTCGGTGGCCCTGCGCACGCTGCGGGGGGTGGCGCGGGCCGGCGGCGCCTGAGCCGCGCCGCGGGGGGCGCGGACGACGCGGGTACGCTCGGGAAGTGCCCACCCTCAACGACGTGCTCGTCGGCCACCCGGTCTTGGGGGCGTCCGACGTGGACTGGCTGCACCTGCTGGTCGGGGACTGGCAGATCCTGTCGGACCTGTCGTTCGCCGATCTGGTGCTCTGGGTGCGCGGTACCACCCTTGCGCCGGACGGCTGGGTCGCGGCGATGCACGTGCGCCCGAACACCGGTCCGCTGGTCTTCTTCGACGACATCGTGGGCTCGGTCGCGGGCTCGGGACGCCGGGCGCTCCTGGAACTCTGCGCCGGCCGGGCCCGGGTGATCCGGGATCAGGGGCCGGAATGGGGCGACGACGCCCCCGTGCGGGAGGACGCGATCCCCGTCGTGCGGGCCGGTCGGGTGCTCGCGGTCATCACGCGGCACAGCAACCTGGCGGCCATGCGTTCGCCCAGCCGCCTCGAGCTGACCTACCGAGGGATCGCCGACACCCTGGCACGCATGATTTCGGGCGGGGAGTTCCCGACGCTGGGCGCCCCCACCGGGCTGCGCCGCGGCGCCCCCCGGGTCGGGGACGGGGTGCTGCGGCTGGACGTCGAGGGCATGGTCATGTACGCCAGCCCCAATGCCATCTCCGCCCTGCACCGGCTGGGTCACCACGGAGACCTCGACGGGGCGTCCTTGTCCGAGGTGACCACCGCGTTGATCCCCGACCACTCGCAGGTCGACGAGGCGCTGGCCGTGGTCGTCACGGGCCGCGCCCCCTGGCGGACCGAGGTCGAGTCGCGTTTCGCGACGCTGTCGCTGCGGGCGATCCCGCTGACGGAGGGCGGCGCCCGGATCGGCGCCGTGGTGCTGGTCCGGGACGTCAGCGAACTGCGCCGCCGCGAGCGGGAACTGCTGACCAAGGACGCGACGATCCGCGAGATCCATCACCGGGTCAAGAACAACCTGCAGACGGTGGCCGCGCTCCTGCGGCTCCAGTCCCGGCGGGTCGCCGACGAGCACGCCAAGTCGGCGCTGCGCGAGGCGGAGCGGCGGGTGGCGACGATCGCCCTCGTCCACGAGACCCTCAGCCGCACGCTCGACGAGGTCGTCGACTTTGACGCGATCGTCGCCCGAGCCCTCAACGCCGTCGTGGAGGTCGCCAACCAGGATGACGACATCGCCTGGCGGCGCAGCGGGAGCTTCGGCCAGCTCAGCCCCGAGGACGCCACCTCCATGGCGATGATCGTCACCGAACTCGTGCACAACGCCGTGGAACACGGCCTGCGCCCCGGGGGCGGGATCGTCACGGTCGATGCGCACCGGGAACGGCACGGCGACGACGACTACCTCACCGTGGTCGTCGGTGACGACGGGGCCGGGCTGCCCGACGACTTCCAGCCCGGCGGCTCAGGGCTGGGCACCCAGATCGTGAGCGCGCTTGTGCAGGACCTGCGCGGCGAGATCAGCTGGCAGCCGCGATCCCCGCGCGGCACCGAGGTGCGCTTCCAGGCCCGCCTGCGCCGGCTCCCCGGGGGACCCCGCCTCCTCGAACAGTGAGTAGGACGTCCGTATGGTTTTCCCGGAGAACGCCTCGGCGCGGAGCGGCCGAGGTGGCCACTCCGCGCCGAGGCGGGATATCGGAAGAGTCAGCCGGCCCGACGGGCACGCGCGTTGCGGCGCTTGAGCGCGCGACGCTCGTCCTCGGACAAGCCGCCCCAGACACCGGCGTCCTGCCCGGACTCCAGCGCCCACTTCAGGCAGGTGTCCTGGACATCGCACCGACGGCAGACGGCTTTGGCCTCCTCGATCTGCAGGAGGGCAGGCCCCGTGTTGCCGATCGGGAAGAAGAGCTCGGGGTCTTCCTCCAGGCATGCAGCGCGGTCGCGCCAGTCCATTGTGTGCTCCTGTGGGGGTTGAGCGTGTGCGGTCTGTGGTGGTGCGAAGACATGCCTCGGTAGAGGCGAGCGTCAGCCCGGCTGAGGTCGGGGAGTCGTGGCGGCGATGGGGCCGTCGTCGAGCGCTAGGCACTCAGGTGGTCGACGAATCCTGCGCGACGATGCCAACAACGATGGTGGCCGCCTTGTTCCACACCGTTCAGGGCCTCTCGTGGTTCACCCGGGGTCGGCATCGACCTCCGGCGCGAACGCCAGGCCCTGATCGACTTGTTAGTTTAAGTGCTCCCTTCCGATCAATGGAAGGTTTTTGCGCGACGGTGCGCGCAGAATCACCTATGAATTTCCTGGACGTCACCTCAACCCTGCCCGCGGTCCGGATCCTGCTGGCCTTGCCGCGGCCGAGGCGGCCCGCACGACGCCGTACGGTGTCCCTGTGGCTCGCACCTCCCCGAATCCGCCCGTGGCGGTCCCCGCTGCCCGCCCGCTGCGCGCTGCCGCTGGCCTGCTGCTCCTGCAGGTGGTGGCGATCCTCGGCTTCAGCGCGTTCTACCTGGTGGAGCTCGCGCGCGGGGAGGGCGCCGATGCGGTGCAGACGCTGATGTCGGTGGTGGTGTTCCTGGTCGGCGCCGCCTGCCTGGCCGTCGTCGCCCGCGGGCTAGGGCGCGGCGCGGGGTGGGCCCGCACGCCGGCCGTGCTCTGGAACGTCTTCGTCCTCTTGATCTGCGTCAGCCTGGCCCAATCGGGACAGTGGGCCCTCGCGGTGCTGGTGGGCGCGGTGGCGGCGGCGGGCATCGCGGCCACGCTGGCGGGCCGCGGCGCCGGGCGGCCGCCGCGGGCTCAAGGGGGCTGAGGGGGCTGCCGGGCCAACCCGTTCAGGTCCGGGTCGGCCCCCGCGGACCAGGCCACCTGAACGGTGCTAATCCGGCCGTCGTCGACGAGGTAGCCCCGGCCGGGTAGCGCCGGCTCGCCGTCCGGCAGTGGATGTCCGAACAGCTCCGGGCCGCGGGGGCCCGGCGAGAGCAACAGGCCGTACGACGAGCGGCGCAGCACCCCGATGAGGCCCCGATAGCTCCCGATCAGCGCGCCGAGCGTCCCGGCCACGACCACCGAGCCGGCGCCGGGGCTCTCGGCGTGGGCGGTGAGCAGGTCCTCATACGGGCCGCCCAGCAGGGCGTCGACGTCGTCGACGAGGCACACGGCGCCGGGCAGATCGCGCAGGGCCCGGGCCAGGTCCGCGGGGCTGCCGGGGCTGCCTCCAGGACGGCGTCCCGAGAACCGCAGCCACGGACGACCGGCAGCCTCCAGCGCGGCCGTCACCTGCGCCAGGGCGGCGGTGCGGCCGCTGCCCCGCGGTCCCGCGATGAGCACGCCTCGCCCGTCGAGGAGGAGGACGGCGGTGCTGCCGTCGCCCGCGAGGCCGAGGGGTGTTCCGAGATCCGTCGTCGGTGCTGGGAGCGCCTCGGACGGCACGAGCGGTGGCAGGTCGTAGACGCGGCAGACGGGACCTGGACAGCCCACGTGCCGGTCGGCGGCCGCCGCGGCCCTCGCCGTGACGGCTCGGTGCTCCGCCTCTTGGTGCTGCGCAGCGTGCGGCGGGCCGGGCCGATGCCCGGCCCCCCGGTGGTCCCCAGCCGGGCCCGCTGCCCGGTCGCCTGGAATCCGGTCGGCCAAGCGGGCATCCGCCACTCGGGCGACCTGGGCGTCCAGGCCCGACCGGCTGAGCCGGGCCCGTCCGGGGGGCACGTGGCCGGCGCGGACGGCGACCCCGGCCAGGTAGGCGTCGGTGGGATCCGGCAGGTCGAGGACCAGGCGGTCGGCGACGATCGAGGCGAGGGGGCCGCTCAGGAGCTCCCGGCCGCCCGAGACCAGCAGCGTGCACCCGCCCCGGACGGCCTGGACCAGATCGTCGGTGCCGGCGCCGTGATCGACCCGGTCGAGCACCGCGCGGAACTGCTCCCAACCATCGACGACGAGCAGGGCCGCGTCGGGAGCGGTCAGATCGGCTCCGAGTGCAGCTCCGGCTCCGGCTGCGGTGCGCGATCGATCGTGCAGCGCCGCGACCAGTCGGCGCAGTGCCCCCTCGTGGTCGAGCCGGAGGTAGGCGCCGACGTGGGGGTACCCGGCGAGGGCCGCCAAGCCACCGCTGGCGTCCACGATGTACGTCGGGTGCCGGGTCGGACAGCCGGCATCGAGGGCGGCGACCGTCAGCGTGCGCAGCGCAGTGGTGCGCCCGCTGCGCGCCCCGCCGATCACGGCGAGGTGGCTGTCGGCCGGCTCCCAGCTGTGCACCCACCGGCGCTGGCGGACGGGATCGTCCACCAGGAGTGCCGGCGCCACCGGTCGCTCGCAGGGGCGCGCCCCGTCGCGGCGTACCGTGCCTTCCCGCAGGGCCGGCCCGGACAGCTCTGCCAGGGCCACCTCGGTCGGGAGCGGAGGGAGCCACGGCGGTGGCGGAGGACACGCCCCGACGAGCGCCGCCGCGGCACCGAGGGCGTCGGCGACCCGCCTCAGGTCGTTGTCGCCGCGGGACCTTCGGGCGGCCGCCGCCGGCGCCGTGTCGTGGTCCGGCCCGAGGCTGGTCTCGACCGCGAGGACGGGCAGCATCGCCTGCGGCGCGAGGAGGTCCGGTCCGTCGGCGCGCAGCACCTCGATGGGGCGCTCCGAGGCGTCGGCGCCGGCGGCGTCGCCCAGATAGGTGGTCTGCACCAGGCGATGCTGGCCGTCGCCGCTGCGCACCACGGCCCGCCCCGGCACGCGTGGGCTGATCGCGGCGGCCTCGGCCGTCTCGACGATGTCGAGGGAGTCGACCGCGTCCCGCACCCGCAGCGCGATCCGCAACCCGAGGTTGGCCCGCATGTCCGCGGAGACGATGCCCGCGGGTCGCTGGGTGGCGAGGATGAGGTGCAGGCCGAGCGAGCGCCCGAGCGCGGCCAGACGGACGAGGCCGGCCACAAAATCCGGGAGCTCCTCAATCAGGGCGCGAAACTCGTCGACGACGATGACGAGCCGGGCCAAGTGCTGCAGTGGGCTGCCGTCCGGGCCGGTGGCCCCGGCGTCGACCGCTGCGGCGTACTGCCCGAAATCCTCCGCCCCGGCCTCCCGCAGCCGCGCCTCCCGGCTCCGCAGTTCCGCCTCCAGGCCGGCCAACGCTCGCCGGGTGTCGTCCGCGTCCAGGTCGGTGACGAGGCCGATGGTATGCGGCAGCCGAGCGCACGCGTCGAAGGCGGACCCACCCTTGTAGTCCACGAGCACGAAGCCGAGCCGGTCCGGGCGGTTGCCGAGGGCCAGCCCAACGACCAGGGCCCGCAGCAACTCGGACTTGCCGGCGCCCGTCGTGCCCCCGACGAGGGCGTGCGGACCGTCCGCCCGCAGGTCGAACTCGGCCGGTCCCGCGGCGTCGCGGCCGAGCGCGAACGTCGTCGTGGTCGGGCAGCGACGCCAGTCCGCGGCCAAGCGGTTCGCGTCGAAGGCGTCGGCGCCGCGGATGTCGTCGAGCCGGACCAGGTCCGGGACGGCCGCGCCGGCGCGCGGGGTGACATCGCGCAGCGGAGCGAGATCGGCGGCGATGCGCCGGGCCACATCGGCGGGGAGGGCGTCCGGGCGTCCGCTCGCGTTGGTCGGCGCGCTCGTCAGCCGGAGCTGTGCGCCGCGGCCCCCGCTGCCCGCGCCGGAGACCGTGGCGACCGCGAGACACTCGACCGGGAGGCGCTCGGGGGCGTCGGCCAGGCAGATCGAGTAGAGGCCATGGGCAGGCCCGTCGCGGAGCAGGCGCGCGACGTTCGGCTGTTCTCGCAGCTGCGTGGCGCCGACCCAGATCAGCAGGTGGCTAGGCTCCGGGTGCGCCGACGAGTCAACCCGCGCGGCCGCCCGGTCATCGAGGATCGCGGCCAGTTCCGCCACGACGCGCGCCATGCTTTCCCCGGGTGCCGCACACCGGGCGAGCCACCCGGAGTCCGGGTCGCGGCCGTGCGGGGTGGCGCAGATCCAGTCCCACTCCACGAGCGCTTCCGGCGTGTCGACGAGGAGCCACACGTGCAGGTCGCGCGGCCCGTGCCAGGCGACCGCCTGGGCGACGAGGGCCCTGGCCACACCGACGGCCGAGGCCTGGTCCGGGACCTGGTTCGGGGCCTGGTTCGGGGCCTGGGGACCGAGGGGCTCCAGACTTCGCGCGGCCGGCAGGGGTGCCACCCCGAGGACTCCACAGCGGGGCAGCGCCACGGTGAGGGGCACCCCCTCCAGGCGGGGGTGGACGAGTTCGCCGTCCCCCGCGCGCAGCGCGAGGCGGCCGGGCACCGTCCCGCGGCCGAGGGACAGCTCCAGCCAGTCGTCGTCGCCGGGCCGGCGCGCCCACAGCTCGCCCGAGCGCGCTGCGCACGCCGCGGCGAGGGTCGCGAGGTCCGGACAGGTGCGGCGACGCTCGCGGCGTTCGCGCTCCAGTAGCCACTCCAGGCGCTCCTGCAGCTGCTCCAGACCGGCTGCGTGTCGGTCGGCGTCGGCCTGAGAGCGCTCCTGATACCGGCGGCGCTCCGCGGCGTACTGGGCAAGCGACATCGCCGGACCAAGCAGGCCGAAGGCCAGGTACGCGGGGCTACGCAGGAGCGTCGCCGCGAGCACGGCGACGGCCAGGGGTAGGAGCAGGACGAGGGCGGAGAACCGTGGCCGCTCCGCGGGATTCGGGGCAGCGGGGAGCTGCAGGACGAGGGCGCCGGCCTCGGGCGGCACGCGGGGTGCGCGGTTGACCCCCAGGGTGCCGTCACCGCGCGGAACGGGCCCCGCGGCCTGGGTCGTGCCAGGGTCCGGGTTCGCGGGCGCGCGCGTCGGGGGGTGTGCGGATGGGGGCGCGGACGACCGCTGGGCGAGGACGATGACGGTGCCGGCCATCGCCACGGGGGTGCCGAGCGGCAGCTCGACCCCACGCGGCCCGGCAGGGGCCGCGCCCACCGTGGTGCCGTCGGCGGAGCCGAGGTCGGCGATGCGGGCGCACTCGGCGAAGATCGTGAGGCAGGCGTGCCGCCGCGAGAGCCCGGCGTCGACCAGCGCCAGGTCGGCAGTGCCGCCCCGGCCCAGGACCCACGCTCCGGGCGGCACCGGAAAGATCCGGCCGGCCTCGGGACCGGCGACGACGCGGGCCTCGATCGTGGCGCGCCGGGCAGCCGTGCGCTCCCCGGGGACCGGGACCCGGCCAGGGACCGCCCAGACCAGTTCGGCGCCGTCGAGAAGCGGCGGGAATCCGAGCCGGTCCTCCGGCCCGAGGCGGCGAGCGCCGACCCACCAGGAGGCTGTCGGCGGCGCACCGGCCGCGCGGCCCAGGACGTCGCGGGCGCGAGCGAACGGCGTACCCTCGGCCACCCGCACCACGACGCGCAGCCGCTCGGCCGCACCGGCGGCGCGAAGGTGCAGGGGAAGGTCCACGCGGCGAGCCTGCCGCGCCGACCTTGGGTCGCCGCGCGCCGGCGGCGCGCCCTGTGGACGGACCCCGCGGGGCCCGGGGGTGTGGACGGCGACGGGGCTGGGACCATCGCGGCCCGATTCGGTAGCGTGGCTCCGCCGAGTCGGTGACCGCCGCCGGCCGGGCCGACATCCCCGCGGTCCACCGCTAGCGAGAGGCAGCACCCGTGATTCCCGAGCCCGCGCCGACGATCATCCAGGGCGGGATGGGCGTGGCCGTCTCCTCATGGCAGATGGCGCGTTCCGTCGCGCTGGCGGGCGAGCTGGGGGTGGTGTCGGGCACGGCCCTGGACGCGGTGCTGGCGCGCCGGCTCCAAGACGGTGACCCGGGCGGCCACGGCGTACGGGCGCTTGCGCACTTCCCGGATCAGGGAATGGCGGAGCGGGTGCTGACCCGCTACCTGCGGCCGCAGGGGCGCGGCGGGGCGCCGTACCGGCCCCATCCCACCCTGACCATCGAGCCGACCCGGGACGCGGTCGAGCTGTCGCTCACCGGCAACTTCGTCGAGGTGTGGCTCGCGAAGGAGGGCCACCGCGGCGGGATCGGTATCAACTTCCTGGAGAAGATCCAGATGGCGACGCCCGCGGCGGCGGTGGGGGCGATGCTGGCGGGTGTCGATTACGTGCTGATGGGGGCGGGCATCCCGCGCGAGATCCCCCGGCTGCTGCGGGACTTCGCGGCGGGTCGGCCGGGTGAGCTGACGATCGACGTTACTGGGGGCACCCGGCGGCACGTCTCGCGCGTCGACCCCGTGGCCGCGCTGGGCGAGTGCTTGCCGCCGTTAGCGCTTCCGAACTTCCTCGCCATCGTCTCGCTGCATTCGCTGGCCAGCTACCTGCACCGGGACGCCGAGATCCGCCCCGACGGCTTCGTCGTCGAGGGTCCACCCGCGGGTGGGCACAGCGCGCCGCCGCGGGGGAAGATGCAGCTCGACGCCGATGGTGACCCGATCTACGGCGAGCGTGACCTCGCCGACCTTCGCAAGATCGCGGACGTGGGGCTGCCGTTCTGGGTGGCCGGTGCGCGCTCCACGCCCGAGGCGGTGGCCGAGGTGCGGGCCGTCGGCGCGGCCGGGGTGCAATGCGGGACGGTCTTCGCGCTGTCGACGGATTCGGGGCTGGCGCCGGACGTGCGCGAGCGCCTGATGACCGAGCTGCGGGCGGGCACACTGGTGGTCCGTAACGATCCGCGGGCGTCGCCGACCGGCTTCCCGTTCAAGGTCGCGCAGGTGGCGGGGACGGTCTCGGAGCAGGAGACGTACGCCGCGCGCCCGCGCCTGTGCGACCTGTCCTACCTGCGGGAACCGTACGAGCGCGGCGACGGCTCCGTGGGCTATCGCTGCCCCAGCGAGCCGGTTGACGTCTATGTCCGCAAGGGTGGCGCGGAGGCCGACACCGTTGGCCGCAAGTGCCTGTGCAATGCGCTGCTGGCCAACATCGGGCTCGGGCAGGAACGCAAGGACGGGTACGTCGAGCGGCCCGGCATCACCCTCGGGCAGGACCTGGAGGGGGCCCAGCGGCTGCTGGCCGCCCATCCGGACGGCTGGTCGGCGCTGCAGGCGGTCGAGTGGCTCCGGGGCAGCGCGCAGTGATCTAAATCACATTTAGCGCGGAGCTGGTCGAATCCCGTTCTGGCCCCGCCCCGGCCGACCCCGCGCGGGGCCGTGGCCGCGTACGCCCCGGGCAACCTGCCTGTGGATAGCCGGTGGGTCGTCGGTGCCCCTCCGTAGCCTCTGTCTCCTGGGGGCGCCCACAGGCGCCGAGGCGCGAGGGTCACCGGGGGGTGGGGACGATGCCACCAGCCGTCGAGCTGGTCGAGGAGGAAGTGCGGGAGCTGGTACGTCGTGCCGGCCTGGACCCGATGGTCGAGCGGGCGGCGCTCCTGGAACTCGTCGAGGCCACGGTCGAGGACTACGAGCTGCGGTCGCTGCAGGGCAACCTGCCGCGGCTGACCGACCCGGCGGGAGCCATCCGGTCGGTCATGGATGCGGTGGCGGGCCTGGGGCCCCTGCAGCGATATCTGGACGATCCCGAGATCGAGGAGATCTGGATCAACGGACCGCACCAGGTGTTCGTGGCGAGGGGCGGCACGGCGGAGCTGACCACGACCCTGCTGTCGGACGAGGCGGTCCGCGATCTCGTCGAGCGGATGCTCAAGTCCTCCGGGCGGCGGGTCGACCTCTCCAGCCCCTTCGTCGACGCGACGCTGCCCGACGGGAGCCGGCTGCACGTGGTGATCCCCGACGTGGCCCGGCGGCACTGGCTCGTCAACATCCGCAAGTTCGTCGTCAAGGCCGAGCGCCTCACCGACCTGGTGCGGCTCGGCACGCTGCCCCGGGGTGCGGCCCGGTTCCTCGAGGCGGCCGTGGTCGCCGGGCTGAACATCCTGGTCGCCGGCGGCACGCAGGCGGGCAAGACGACGCTCCTGAACTGCCTCGCCGGCGCGATCCCGCCCCGCGAACGCGTGGTGACCTGCGAGGAAGTGTTCGAACTCAAGCTGGCCGTGCGCGACTGGGCCGCCCTGCAATGCCGGCAACCCAGCCTGGAGGGCACCGGCGAGGTCCCGTTGCGGCGGCTGGTCGTGGAGGCGTTGCGGATGCGGCCGAGCCGGCTGATCGTGGGGGAGGTCCGGCAGGCGGAGAGCCTGGACCTGCTCATCGCCCTGAACAGCGGCGTCCCGGGGATGTGTACGCTTCACGCGAATTCGGCCCGCGAGGCCGTCCTGAAAATGTGCACCCTCCCTTTGCTGGCGGGCGAGAACGTCGGGTCTCGCTTCGTCGTGCCGACCGTCGCCAACGCCGTCGACCTCGTCGTGCAGCTGGCCCTGGAACGGGACGGCACGCGACGGGTTCGCGAGATCGTCGGTCTGCCCGGACGCGTCGAAAACGATGTGGTCGAGGTGGCCGACCTCTTCGTCCGCCGGGGTGGCCGGTTGGTCCGCGCGGAGGGGTACCCGCCCCACGCCGAGCGTTTCGAGCGCGTCGGCTACGACCTCGCGGCCCTCCTCCAGAGCGGCGATGAGGACCACCTGCCCGTGCCGACCGGCGGCGGCACCCGATGACGGGCGCCGTGGTGGGTCTCCTCTTCGGCCTGGGGGTGTGCTGCGTGTGGTGGTCGTTCTGGCCCCGTCCGGTGCGCCCGCCGGGCGACCACACCCGGCGCCTGGAGGTGCGTGACGACCTCGTGCTCGCCGGATTCCCGACGGCCACCCCGGCCCGGCTCGCCGGCGCGTGCGTGGCCGCCGCGGGCACGGCGATGGTGCTGGCGTGGGTGGGCACGCGGGTCCTGCCGATCGCCGTGATCTTCGGCGCCCTCGTCGGTTATCTGCCCCTCGCGGTGGTCCGCAGCCGGGCCAGGTCCCGGCGCCGGGCCCTGCGCGAGGTCTGGCCCGACGTGGTGGACAACCTGGCCTCCGCCGTACGGGCCGGACTCTCGCTCCCCGAGGCGATCGCGCAGATCGGCAGCCGTGGCCCGCACGAGCTGCGTCCCGCGTTCTGCGCGTTCGGCGAGGACTATCGCGCCACGGGGCGGTTCTCCTTCTGCCTCGATCGGCTGAAGGCGAGTCTCGCCGACCCCGTCGCGGACCGCCTCGTCGAATCGCTGCGCATCGCCCGCGACGTGGGGGGCAGCGACCTCGGCCGGCTGCTCCGGACCCTGTCCGCCTTTCTTCGGGAGGACGCCCAGACCCGCGCGGAACTGGAGGCGCGGCAGAGCTGGACGGTCAACGCTGCCCGACTCGCGGTCGCCGCCCCGTGGCTCGTCCTCGGGATGCTGGCCACCCGCCCTGAGTCGGTGCGCGCGTATTCGAGCGTGGCGGGCGCCGTCGTCCTCCTCGCCGGCACGGCGGTGAGCCTGGTCGCCTACCGGTTGATGAGTGTGCTCGCCCGGCTTCCCGACGACGAACGCGTGCTGCGATGAGCGTTCTTGCCAGTCTCGGAGCGGTTTGCGGCGCCCTTTTCGCCGCGGGCGTGGTCCTGCTCTGGGCGGGGGCCCCGGTGCGGCGCCAGCCCACCCTGATCGCGCGGCTGGAGCCCTACCTCCGCGAGACCACACCCCCCAATCGGCTCCTTCCGGTGGCGGCGCACCGCGCGCGGACACCGCTGCTTCGGCCGGTGCTGGACCGTCTCGCCGACCTCATCGAGCGGCTGCTCGGCGGCGCGCCATCGGTCGCCCGGCGGCAGCTCCGGGCCGGTCTTCCCGTGGATGTCCCGGGTTTCCGGGCCGCTCAGGTGACCTGGGGCGCGGCGGGTGCCGCCGCGGGTGCAGGACTGGGTACGGCGGCGTGGCTGCGCAACCCGAGCTCCGTCGTGGTGGCCGTGACCGCGGTCCTGATCGGGGCCGTCGGGGGAGTGGTCGCCCGGGACTGGGCGCTGACTCGGCGCGTCCGCCGTCGGGAGATCCGGATGATGGCGGAGTTCCCCACCGTCGCCGAGTTGCTCGCGTTGTCGATCAGCGCCGGCGAGGGTACGGCGGCGGCCCTGGAGCGGGTTTGCCGCATCTCCTCCGGGGAGCTCGCGCGGGAACTGCACGGCGCCCTGGCCGACGCCCGGGCGGGCGCCCCGCTCCCGGTGGCCCTGCAGGGTTTGGCCGCGCGGACCGGACTGCCCGGCCTGGCCCGCTTCGTCGACGGCGTGGGGATCGCCCTCGAGCGCGGCACCCCCCTCGCCGACGTCCTGCGGGCCCAAGCCCAGGACGCGCGCGAGGAGGGCCGCCGTCACGTGCTGGAGGCCGCGGGCCGCAAGGAGATTCAGATGATGATCCCGGTGGTCTTTCTGGTGCTTCCCGTCACCGTCCTCTTCGCCGTCTACCCCGGCTTCATCTCCCTGCGCCTGACTCCGTGACCATGCCCCTCCACCGAAAGGCCACCACCATGACCCCCGTCCGCCCGTCGGCCGCCGCGTTGCTCGCGCCCCTCGTTGTGCTCACGACCCTGATGCGATGGGCCCGGGTGACCGCCGGCCCGGATGACGACCAGCGCGATCGCGAACGCGGTGACGTTCCCGGTTGGGTGCTGATTACGTTGATGACGGCCGGGCTCGTCACCACGATCTGGGCGCTGGCCGGGGCCCAGCTCGCCGAGCTCTTCACCCAGGCCATTGCGTCGGTCACCGGTCCCGGCAAGCGGTGAAGCCCCGGGCGCCGGGCACCGCGCTGGACGCCGCGCCGCCCACGGCGGCAACGGCTCCCACGGAGACGACGGCTCCCGCAGGGACCGCGGCGGCGACCACGGGGACCACGGCGACCACGGCGAGCGGGTGCTGGCGTCGCCAGGACGGCTCGGCGGTCGTGGACTTCGTGCTCGTGGCGGTCCTCGTCAGCGTCCTCGCCGCCGGTCTGCTCCAGCTGGGCCTGGCTCTGCATGTTCGGAACACCCTGACCTGGGCCGCCTCGGAGGGGGCACGCGCCGGTGCCCGGGTGGGGGCGTCCCCCGACGCCGGCGCCCAGCGCTGCCGCGAGCTGATCGCCGCCAGCCTGTCGCCCGCGTACGCCGAGGACGTGCGAGCCACCCGCACGCTCGACGGCGGGGTCGCCGTCGTGGAGGTCCAGGTGACGGCGCCCCTGCCGATCGTGGCCCTGTGGGGCCCGCCCGATGCGGTCAACACCCGTGGTCGCGCCTTCGCCGAGGATCAGCCGTGACCGAATCGCCCCCGCGCGTAGCGGGCGAGGAGGGCGCGGCGCTGATCGAGTTCATCGTCCTCGCCGTCGTCTTGCTCATTCCGACGATCTACCTGGTGCTCACGGTGGGACGCCTGCAGGCCGCGTCGTACGCCGTCTCCACCGCCGCCCGGGAGGCCGGCCGCGCGTACGTGACCGCCCCCCGCGGGTCCTCCCCGCAGGCTCGCGCCGACGCCGCCGCGCGGCTCGCGTTCGCCGACCACGGATTCGATACCGGCCGCATCGCCGTGCGGTGCGCCGCCGACCCGTGCCTGACCCCGGAGGCCAGGGTCGACGTCGACGCCACGGTCGACGTACCGCTTCCGCTCGTGCCCGCGTTCCTGGCGGACGCCGTGCCCACGACGATCCGCATCGAGGGCGGCTACGGCGTGACCGTGGACCGGTTCCGGGAAACCGCGCCATGAGGGACGAGCTCACGGAGGCGATGAAGGCCGGGTCCGACGACGGCGCGGAGGACGGCTCCCAGGACGGTCAGATCGGCCTGCTGATCCTCGGCGTGTGCGTCCTGGTCCTCACCCTGGTGGTCGGGGTCGTCAACGTGACGGCGGTTCAGCTCGCGCGGGTGCGCCTGTACGACGTCGCCGACGCCGCCGCCCTCGACGCCGCCGATGCGCTGGCCGATGATGCCGCGTACCGAACCGGCGTCGGCACGACGATCCCCCTCTCCGACGCGGGGGTGCGCGAACAGGCAGGGCGTCACCTCGCCCAGTCGGAGCGTCCCGTGCACGTGTCGAGTTGGGACCTCGCCCCTGGGACAGGCGTGGGGGACGGCCGCGCCGCCACCGTCGTGCTCACCGGCACGGTCGAGATGCCGCTGGCCAGCGCCCTGCTGGCGGCCGTGTTCGGCCCGGTCGAACTCACCGTGTCAGCCACCGCGCAGGCCCGGGTGGGGCCACCCGGCGACAACCCCGCCCCGCCCAATCCCTGAGCTCTCGCCGGCTCGCTGGCCCGTCCGACCGCGCCCGGTCGCCCGACACCCCGCGTTCGCACAGGCCCTGATCAGGCGCCATGGAGCCGCCGTGGCTACCCTCGGGATATGCCCAGATTCCGTCGACCGTCGCACGCCTCCGTCGTGCGAGCCGGGGCCTGGGCGCTCGGGGTCTCGACGGCCACCCAGGTAGGGACGGCGGCGATCGTCATCGCCGTCGACGAGGTGCGCAAGCACCGTACGTCGCCGCCGGGCGCCTTCCCCCGAACGCCGCCGACCACGGCCGAGGTGGCCGGGTCCGCCGTCACGACGTACACCTACGGCGAGGACCTCTACGCGGACATGCTGGCGGCGATCCGCGACGCCCGCCAGGTGATCCTGTTCGAGACCTTCATCTGGAAGTCCGACGACGTGGGGGAGACGTTCAAGCGGGCCCTGATCGACGCCGCCGCCCGCGGCGTACAGGTCTTCGTCGTCTACGACGGATTCGCCAACCTCGTGGTCGACCCGCGGTTCTACCGGTTCCCGGCGACGCTGCACGTGCTGCGGTTCCCGGCGTTGCGGCTGGGGATGCTGATGTTGCAGCCTCGCTACTTCGGCCGCGACCACCGCAAGATCCTCGTGGTGGACCACGAGGTGGGCTTCGTGGGCGGATACAACATCGGGTCGCTCTACGCGACCAGCTGGCGGGACACCCACCTGAAGGTGGCCGGCCCCGCCGTCTGGGAGATCGAGAACACGTTCATCGACTTCTGGAACGAATACCGCGGGAAGAAGCACCCCGAGATCCCCGATCGGGGCGCCCGGGAATGGGAGCCCCGGATCCGGGCGGCCCGCAACGCACCGAATCGCATGCTGTTTCCCGTGCGCGGGCTCTATCTCGACGCCATCGACCGGGCGGTCGAGCGCATCTACATCACGCAGGCCTACTTCCTGCCCGACCGCGAGATTCTCGGGTCGTTGCTCGCGGCGGCGAAGCGCGGCGTCGACGTCCGCATCCTGATCCCGGAATACAGCAACCACATCGTCGCGGACTGGGCCGCCCGCGGGTACTTCGCGGCCCTGCTCAAGGGCGGCGTCACGATCTGGCTCTACCGGGATTCGATGGTGCACGCCAAGACCGCGACCATCGACGGCCTGTGGTCCACGGTCGGGACCGCCAACATCGACCGGCTCAGCCTGCTCGGCAACCACGAGGTCAACCTGGAGCTGTTCAGCGACGAACAGGCGGCGCACATGGAAGAGGTGTTCGCCCGCGATCTGTCGCATTGTCGACAATTGCACCTCAACGACTGGCAGGCGCGCGGGCTTCTCGCCAGGGTCGGCGAGCGCATCCTCGGACGCATGCAACCGCTGCTCTAAGCCGGGCAGCCGGCTTGCCGTTGCCCTCATTTTCGTCCGAAAGTCGGAGCGCGCCGCAGCGATCGGTCATTCCCGGGACTATCTGCGATCGTGGGAATATGCCGGTGCGGCAACTCGTTCGAGATCTCACGGAGGAGACGACACCCCATCCGCTCGTCGCGGCGCTGAGGCGTCGTCTCGATCCCGTGGGTTCGCCGTGGACGGCGCACCCGGTGTGGTGTCTCGCCTACTGCGTGGCGGTGTGGTCGGGCCGGCGGCTGCTCGTGGGCGATGCCCAGATCGCCGCCACGTGGCCGGCCATCGGCATCGCCTTCGCCTGGTTGGTGCCGTTCGTCAGTGATCGCCGCCAGTACCGGCGGGCGCCGTTCTGGCTCGTGATCGCCTTCATCGTGGCGTCCTCCGCGCTGATCGCGCTGCACACCGGCCGCCCCACCCCGGTGGGGAACTATTCGGGCGTGTCCAACTGCATCGCCGCCGTGGTCACCGCGGAGCTCTATCTGTCCGGCCGCGGCAGCCGGCGCCGGGAGTTCCTCATCACCGCTGATCTGGTCACCTATGTCACCGCGTGCACGCTCGGGGTGGCGGCATCGTGGCTGGCGGTGCCGGTGGTGGCCGTCGCTTTCCGGGCGCTCGACTGGGCGGGCGCCGGCTACTGGTACCTGCGCAACCTCAGCTCGCTGGCCTATCTGGGGCTGATCGGCCTCCTCGTCCTCGGGGAGCGGCGTCGCTACGTGGCGCGGGAGTCACCGTGGTACGTCGTACCGGTCGCGCTCGCTCTCACCGCGGGGATGGTGCTCTTCCTGACGCAGACCGACCTCAGCGTGATCCTGTCGTTCGCCATTCTGCTGTGCGCCGTCGTCGCCAGCTCGCTGATGTCCGTGCTGCAGTGCTACGTCTACCTGGTGGCGGTCGGCGGCAGCCTCATCGCCTTGGGGGTGGCGGGTCAGTGGCCCTACGACTGGCTGCCCACCGACGCCCAGGGCGCGCTGCTGCACTTCGTGCTCCTCGTCGCCCTGGTGGTCTCGCTCGCTCTGTCGGTGGATCGCGAGGAACGCGCGGTGCTCTTCGAGGAGCTGTCGCGCGACCGCATGCGCCTGGCGGAGCAGACGAGCCTGCTGCGCACGATCCTGGGCTCGATGAGCGAGGGCGTGGTGGTGTTGGACGCCAAGGGCGCGGTCCTCCTGCGCAATCAGGCCGCCGTGGGCATGATGATCGGAAACGGCGAAGGCGTCGAGGGCGCCCTAGGAGGCGCCGCGCGGGAGGTCGGGTCCCCGCGGTCCGGCCTGTCGGGGCTCGGGGCGCCCCTGGACCGGGGCATGGTCTTGCCTCGCGAGGCCCCGCCGTTGCCGCCGGTGGACCTCGTCCTGCGGGACGCGGTCGGGGTGCCGATCCGGACGGTCTCGGTGGAATCGCACATGCTGGACGCCGGAGAGCTGGGCTCGGTGGCGATCCTGCGCGACGTCACCGAGGAACGTCGCCAGCTCAGCGAGCTGCGCACCTTCGCCCGGGTGGTGGCGCACGATCTGCGGCAGCCGCTCGCGGCCATCGTGATGTGGGTGGACACGCTGCGCCAGGAACTCGGCGACCGGGGCGCTGGGCACGCCGCGGAGGAGGGTCTGGACCACATCAGCGCGGCCACCGTGCGCATGGACACCCTCCTCGGCGACCTGTTGGCCTACGCGTTGGCGCGGGACGGCAACCTCGTGGTGACCGAGTTCGATCTTCAGGCGCTCGTCGACGAGGTCGTGGCAGCGCGGCTGCCTGCCGAGGCGACGCCGCCGACCATCCAGGCGGAGGTGCCCTTTCAGCTCCGCGGTGACCGCGCGTTGATTCGCCAGGTGGTCGATAACGTGGTGGGGAACTCGCTGAAGTACACCGTGGAGGGGCACCCCGCCGAGATCGAGATCAGCGGCCAGCGCACCGCCTCCGGCTATCTGACGATGACGATCGCCGACCGCGGCATCGGGGTGCCCGTGGGGGAGGAGGCCTCGATCTTCGAGGAGTTCCACCGCGTCTCCGGGGCGGCTCGGCGCTACCCGGGCACCGGGCTGGGGCTGGCGATCTCTCGGCGGGTGGTCGAGCGGCACCACGGCTTCATCTCGGCTCGGCAGCGGCCCGGGGGAGGGACCTGCGTCGACATCACCTTGCCGGGGTGACGGCCCCGGGGAAGCCGGCTCCGCGACCGGGCCGGCGTGGCCCTGGGACCCCTGCTGACGTGGGTGAGCCCGGGCGGAGGGCTGCGCCGCCCTGCCGTAGACTCGATCCTCGTGGCCACCGACTTTCCCGCCGAAATCAAAGACCTACGGGCGACGATGGCGTCGGTCCGTGAGGTCACCGACGTCGCGAAGCTCAAGGCGCACATCGAGGATCTGGAGCGGCAGGCGAGCGCCCCGGATCTGTGGGACGACCAGGAGAACGCGCAGGCGGTGACGAGCCGGTTGTCCCGGGCCAATGCGGAGCTGGAGCGGATCGAGGGCATGGATGCCCGCATCGACGATCTCGAGGCGCTGGTCGAGATGGGCCAGGAGGAGAACGACGCCGAGACGATGGCCGAGGCGGAGACGGAACTGCGCGCGGCGCGTACGGCGGTCGGTGAGCTCGAGGTGCGCACATTGCTGGCGGGGGAGTACGACGAGCGCGAGGCGGTCATCACCATTCGGTCGGGCGCTGGCGGCGTCGACGCGGCGGACTTCGCCGAGATGTTGCTGCGGATGTATCTGCGCTGGGCGGAGCGGCACGGCTACCCGACGGCGGTCCTCGACACCAGCTACGCGGAGGAGGCGGGCCTGAAGTCGGCGACGTTCGAGGTCAAGGTGCCGTACGCCTACGGCAACCTGTCCGTCGAGGCCGGCACCCACCGCCTGGTCCGGATCAGCCCGTTCGACAATCAGGGCCGCCGGCAGACGAGTTTCGCGGCAGTAGAGGTCATTCCGCTGATCGAGCAGACCGACTCGATCGAGATCCCGGAGAACGAGATCAAAGTGGATGTCTTCCGCAGTTCCGGCCCGGGCGGCCAGAGCGTCAACACGACGGACTCGGCGGTCCGGATGACGCACATCCCCACGGGCATCGTCGTCTCGATGCAGAACGAGAAGAGCCAGATCCAGAACCGGGCTGCGGCGCTGCGGGTGCTGCAGTCCCGCCTGTTGCTGAAGCGCCAGGAGGAAGAGGCCGCGGCCAAGAAGGCGCTGGCCGGCAACGTGAAGGGCGAGTGGGGTGACCAGATGCGCAGCTACGTCCTGCACCCGTACCAGATGGTGAAGGACCTGCGGACCGAGTATGAGGTCGGCAACACCGCGGCGGTCTTCGACGGGGACATCGACGCGTTCTTGGAGGCGGGGATCCGCTGGAAGCGCTCGCTGGAGCGCGCCGAAGAAGGCAGCGAAGGCTAGGACCAGCGCAGCGCGGGCCGGGCCGCAGCGGAGTTCGAGAAGCGCGACCAGGAGCGCACGAGCGCGTCGAAGAAGGCAGCGAAGGCTTAGGACGGGCGGCGGCTGACTGAGACCTTGCTCACGTTGCAGACTCGTGAGTAGCGGTTGGCTCATGCGGCTGACCTCCACGAACGATGATGGAGGGGTGAGCGCGAAGACATCGGGCAGTGTCCCGTCAGCATGGCCGTCGTTTCTCCTGAGCCCCGCGGAGGAGGCTCCTGAGGTGACGGCCCACCAGATCGAGAGTCTTGGCGGGAAGGTGCCGATCGGGGCGAAGACGCCTGCGGCGCGTCCGACGACGGCGCCGCAGGCGTCGCCCCGGACGGCTTCGCCTGCCCACGCCTGATCGGCGGGACGGTGAGCTGGCCCACACGAGAGGTGGGTCACGCGGGGCGCATCAGCCCCTTTGTTACTGGCGCGTAGAGATTTCGATCACGGACCTCTGATCAGCATAAATAACTGATCACTCCGGACGATGCTAAGGGCATGAGCCTCATCGACCTGGGTTCGGCCATTGACCAGAGCGTCCACCTGCGGTTGCGCACGGTCGAGATCAGAGACCACAGCGCCCCCGCCGCCACCGGCATCCCGACCATCGTCGTCGCGCCCTTCGTGGGCCACGCGACCACGATCGCCGATCATGACGCGGGGCACAGCCTGATGGCGGTGTTGCGCGCGGCGGGCGTGGGGCCGCTGTACCTGACGAGCTGGCGCTCGGCCACGCCCGACATGGCGGACCTGGGGATCGAGAACTACCTCGAGGATCTCCTCGTCTGTCTGGACGACCTCGGCGGCCGGGCGAACCTCGTCGGCTTGGGCCTGGGCGGGTGGATGTGCGCCTTGCTGGCGGCGCGGTTCCCCGAGCGGGTCAACGCGCTGGTGCTCGCCGGGACGCCCGTCGACGGCGAAGCGGTCGACGGGCCGATGGGCCGGTTGGTCGTGCGCACTCCGCTGTCGACCCACCAGTCGCTGGTGCGCGCCGGCCGGGGCGTGCTCCCGGGTGAGTTCCTGTTCGACGCCTGGCCCGGCCTGGACCCCGCGGAGGTGGGCCTGGCCCCGCAGCCCGACCTCTGGGACGACCTGGCGGAGGCGGAGCGGCGCCGGCAGGGGCGGGACTTCGCCACCTGGGACGACGAGACCCCGGACCTTCCCGGACGGCTCTACCTGGAGGCGATCGAGCACCTCTCGCTGCGCAGCGAGTTCGCGCACGGCGGGTTCCCGGTGCTGGGCCGGCCGGCGGACCCGAAGGCCATCACCTGTCCGCTGTACCTCCTGGCCGGCGACGCCGACGCGTTCGTGCCGCCGGAGCAGGTCTTCGCGGCGGCGCGGCTGTTCGGGACGCCGAAGGACGCCGTACGTCGGGAGCTCGTGGCCGCCGGACACGTGGGGCTGTTCATGGGCTGCACCAGCCTGGCGCAGACCTGGCCACGCGTGGGCGCCTGGCTGGCGGACCTCTCCTGACGGCCATCCCGGCGCGCGGTCGCGCCCGACGCGCGTCGTGCCGGCGCTGACGCGCCCTCCTGGCGTGGCACCCTGGGGGCATGGGATGGGCTGAGCTGTTCGGGGGCGGATCGGGGACGAGCGGTGCGGCGGTGGCCGACCTGCGGCGTCGGGTGGCGACGTTGGAGGCACAGGTGGACGCCCTGGCCCACGCCAGTGGCGTGGATCTGACGAGACTGCCTGTCCCCGCCGTGGTCTCCCCGCGGGTCCGCCAGCTCGCGCTGAGGGCAAGGAGATCAAGGCGATCAAGGTCCACCGAGGAGACCGGGCTGGGGCTGGCCGAGGCCAAGGCGGACGTCGACGGCATCACCCGCTGACCCCGCACGACACGCGAACGGGGGCGTCCGGCCGAAGCCGAACGCCCCCGTTGCCCGGTGCCGATCGGTGCCTAGCCGATCCGGCACCAACTCATGCCTGTCGCGTCAGGCCCACTCGAGCAGGACCTGGCCGCCCTGGACGGCCTCACCGACGGAGACGTCCACGGCGGAGACCGTGCCGTCGGCCGGCGCCGTGATCTCGGTTTCCATCTTCATGGCTTCCAGCACCATCAGGGTCTGGCCGGACTTCACCGCCTCACCCTCCTTCACCAGGATCTTCACGACCGTCCCGGCGAGCGGCGCCGTCAGCCCGTTGCGGGCGTCGGCGGTGGCCTTGGCCGCCGTCGGCGTGACGCCATAGGCCGAGGTGCTGCCGATCATGATGGCGCCGAGGGTGGGGGCGGGCTCCTCCTCGACCTCGACATTCACGTCGTAGTCGATGCCGTTCACCGTCACCTTGAGCTTCATGTCCCTACCCTTCTACCAAGTCTGGCCGTGCGAGATGTGGTGCGATTGCTGCACGTCCGTGCGGCCCATGGAGGCCCACGAGTTGCTGCGGCGACGCACGTGCACCTGCTTGACCTTGGCCCGGTGGCCGAGGTAGGCCGCGCAGGCGGCGCTGATGGCGAGGAGCACGTCCTCCGGGAGGTCACCCGGCGGGTGGAACTGGTTGATGTGCTTCTCAAGCTGGTCGACCCGTGCGGTCAGCTTCTCGATGGCCTCGAGCAGCTGCGCGACCGGGACGTCGGGTCCGGTGTCGCTCATGAAGTTCCTTCCTGGTCTGCTCTGGCGATCGTCACAGCGGGATGAGGCCGTGCTTCTTGGCGGGCCGCATGTCGCGCTTGGTCAGCAGCACCTCGAGGGCGCGCGCAATGTACAACCGCGTCTCGGCGGGCTCGATGACGTCGTCGACGTAGCCGCGGGCCGCGGAGACGTACGGCGTGCTGAACGCGTTGCGGTAGAGGTCGATGAGCTCCTGCCGCTTGGCCGCCGGGTCGTCGGCCGCGGCGATCTCCTTGCGGAAGACCACGCCCGCGGCGCCCTCTGCGCCCATTACCGCGATCTCCGCGCTCGGCCAGGCATAGACCCGGTCGGCGTGTAGATCCTTGGAACACATGGCGATGTACGCGCCGCCGTACGCCTTGCGCAGCACGACGGTGATCTTCGGGACGGTCGCCGCGGAGTAGGCGAACAGCAGCTTCGCGCCGTGCCGGATGATGCCGCCGTACTCCTGCTGCGTGCCCGGCATGAAGCCCGGTACGTCGACCAGGGTGACCAACGGAATGTTGAAGGCGTTGCAGAATCGCACGAAGCGCGCCGACTTGTCGGAGGCGTTGATGTCCAGCACGCCGGACATCTGGTTGCACTGGTTGGCGATGAACCCGACGACGTTGCCGGCGATGCGGCCGAAGCCGATGACGATGTTCATCGCGTAGCCGGCCTGCACCTCCAGGAAGTCCCCGGCATCGGCCAGCTTCACGATGATGTCGCGGACGTCGTAGGCCTTCTTCGGGTCGTCCGGGATGATGTCGTTCAGCGACTCGTCCGGGTCGACCTCGTCGTGGCCGGGCACGAACGGCGGGTCCTCGGTGTTGTTGCTCGGCAGGAAGCTGAGCAGCTTCTTGGCGATGAGGAGGGCCTGCTCGTCGGTCTCGGCGACGAAGTGCGTCACCCCGGAGCGGACCATGTGCGCCATGGGGCCGCCAAGGTCTTCGCCGGTGACGACCTCGCCGGTCACCGACTTGATGACGTCCGGGCCGGTGATGAACATCCGCGCCGCGTTGGTCTGGATGATGAAGTCGGTCAGCGCGGGGGAGTAGACCGCACCACCGGCGCAGGGGCCCATGATGATCGAGATCTGCGGGCAGACCCCGGAGAGCATGACGTTCTCGTAGAACACCTTGCCGTAGCCGGACAGGGAGTCCACGCCCTCCTGCACCCGGGCGCCGCCGGAGTCGTTGATGCACACGAATGGCGTGCCGATCTCCAGGGCCGCGTGCTGGGCCTTGCTCACCTTGGTGTTGTGCATCTCGCCGGCGGAGCCGCCCGCGACGGAGAAGTCCTGGCTGGCGAAGTGGATCGGGCGACCCAGCACGTTGCCACACCCGGTGACCACGCCGTCCGCCGGCATGACCGCCTTGTCCATGCCGAACATCGTGGTGCGGTGCTCGGCGAAGAGCCCGATCTCCTCCATCGTGCCGGGGTCGAGCAGCTCGGCGAGACGCTCGCGCGCCGTGAGCTTGCCCGACTCGTGCTGCTTCTCGTGGCGCGCCGCGCCGCCGCCGGCCTCGAGTTTGGCGCGCCGCTCGCGGAGCTCCGCGATGCGATCGGCCATCGTCTTCGGCTTGTCTGCCATATCGGCCGTCCTCCTTGTGGTCTCGGACCGGGCTCAGGCCGGCTTGACGGCGACGCTGTGCGTGCGCCCGTCGACGGTCACGTCGTAGCGGATCGGGGCGCGCACCGGACCCGACTTGCCGTCGCTCATCGCGGCCAGCTTCTCGGCCTCCACCTCGGCGGGATCCTTGGCCACCGACTTGGGGCCCTCGGGCCGGGTCTTGAAGAACCCCGGCGCGACCTTGGGGAACATCGCGTAGGTGAGCACGTCCTCGTCGGTGCCGTTGAAGCCCTCGACCTCCGCGGCTTCCTTCTTCAGGGTCTCGAACTCGGCGGGGATGAGGTCCGCGGGCCGCTGCTCGATCGGCTCCTTGCCGGTCTGCTCCTTGGCCTTGGCGACGACCTCCGGGTCGTAGTCGCCGATGTTGTGGCCGTAGTAACCCAGCATCAGGTCCGCGAACTCGGCGGTGAGCACCTTGTAGGGGCCCATGAGCACGTTGAACACGGCCTGGGTGCCGACGATCTGGCTGGACGGCGTCACCAGCGGCGGGTAGCCGGAGGCCTTGCGGACGTTCGGGACTTCTTCGAGGACCTCGCGCAGCTTGTCGCCGGCGCCCTGCTGCTTGAGCTGGGACTCCATGTTGGAGATCATCCCGCCGGGGATCTGGCTGTCGAAGATGTCGGTGTCGACGGAGAAGGCGCTCATGAACTGCGCGTACTTCGGCTTGACGACCGCGAAGTGGTCGCGCACCTTGCGCAGCAGGGCCTTGTCGAGATCGGCGCTGTAGTCGGTGCCCTCCAGCATCTCCTGGAGCGACTCGGTCGGGTTGTGGCCCGGGCCCAGCGACATGGAGCTGATGGCCGTGTCGACGACGTCGGCGCCGGCCTCGATCGCGCGCCACAGGGACACGAGCGTGACGCCCGTGGTGGCGTGGCAGTGGATGTTGATCTGCATGTCCGGCATCTCGGCCTTGATGGCCTTGACGATGTCGTACGCCGGCTGGGGCTTCAGGAGCGCCGCCATGTCCTTCAGGGCCAGGGACTCCGCGCCCATGTCGCGCAGCTGCCGGGCCAGCTGCACGTAGCCCTCCGTGGTGTGCAGCGGGGATGTGGTGTAGCAGATGGTGCCCTGCGCGTGCTTGCCGGACTTCTTCACGGCGGCCATGGCGCGCTCGAGGTTGCGCGGGTCGTTCAGGGCGTCGAAGACCCGGAAGACGTCCATGCCGTTCTCGGCGGCCTTCTCGACGAAGTGGTCGACGACGTCGTCGGCGTAGTGCCGGTAGCCGAGCAGGTTCTGGCCGCGCAGCAACATCTGCAAGCGCGAGTTGGGCATGAGCTTGCGGAACGTCCGCAGGCGCTCCCAGGGATCCTCGTTGAGGAATCGGATGCAGGAATCGAACGTGGCGCCGCCCCAGCACTCCACGCTCCAGAAGCCGGCCTTGTCGATGTCCGCGCATGCGTCGACCATGTCCTCCATGGCCATCCGGGTGGCCATGAGGCTCTGGTGCGCGTCCCGGAGGGCGAGCTCTGTCACACCGATCTGTCGCGTCATGGGGCTCATCCAACCATGGGCGCCCCGTCGGTTTCGACGGCTGCGGGGAAACAAGGACGAACGTCTTCGTTTGTCGAGGTATGGATCCCGGTCTTCGAACAGATCGGCTCGCCATCTGGGATCTGCCCGCCGGGATCGGGGGCGCCGGCCGTCGGGCCGGCCCGGGCCGCAACGCCGCTGGGACCTGGGGTTACCGCAGCGCGTGAGATCGCGCCGTAGGCTGGCGATCGAGCACCACGGGGCCGAAGGCGGTCGCCCGGACCCGGGGCCGTGCGGTCTCCCGGCGTACCGCGGCACCCGCCACGCACCTGACACCGACCCAGGCCCCGACGCAGGAACCCGGCCACGCACCCGAGAACGGACCCACGAGGACTAGCTGAACGCATGATCGACTTCGACGGCGTCTCCATGCGCTACGGACGCACCCAGCGCCCGGCCCTGGACAACGTGACCCTGACCATCGGCGACGGCGAGTTCGCCTTTCTTGTCGGCGCCTCCGGTTCCGGCAAGTCGACGATGATGCGGCTCATCCTCTGCGAGGAGCGCCCCTCCGCCGGCCGGATCACCGTCGCCGGGCGGGAGGTGACGAGCATGCGCCGCCGGCAGGTGCCCAAGCTGCGCCGCGACATCGGCATGGTGTTCCAGGACTTCCGGCTGCTCCCGGACAAGACGGTCTACGACAACACCGCCTACGTCATGCATGTGCTCGGCCACCACGGTCGCGCCATCCGCCGCTCCGTCGGTGAATCGCTGGACCTGGTCGGGCTGTCGGGGATGGCCAAGCGCCTGCCGAGCGAGTTGTCCGGCGGCGAGCAGCAACGCGTCGCGATCGCCCGCGCCGTGGTGAAGAACCCCACGCTGCTGCTCGCCGACGAACCCACCGGCAACCTCGATCCCACGACGAGCCTGGGCATCGTCTCCCTGCTCGACGACATCAACGGGCGCGGCACCACAGTCGTGATGGCCACCCATGACGACGAGATCGTCAACCAGTTGCGCCGGCGGGTCATCGAACTCGACGACGGCGCGGTCGTGCGGGATCAGGCCCGCGGCGTGTACGGCGGGGGGCAGCGATGAGACCGATGTTCTTGCTGGGCGAGGCCTGGAACGGGCTGCGGCGAAGCGCCTCGATGGCCGTCTCGATCATGATCGTCACCGCGGTCTCGCTGCTCTTCTTCGGTGTCGGCCTGCTGGCGCAACGCCAGGTGGAGACCGCGAAGGGCTACTGGTACGACAAGGTCGAGGTCTCGATCTTCCTGTGCACCAAGAACTCCAGCGAGCCCACCTGCGGGCGGCAGGCCGCCACCCAGGCGCAGATCGACAAGGTCGGTGCCGACCTGGAGTCGATGAAGCCGGTCGTCAAGGAGGTCGCGTTCGAGAGTCAGGACGAGGCCTACAAGCGCTTCCGGGAGCAGTTCACCAACCCCGCCTTCCGGGATACGCCCAAGGAGGCGATCCCGGCGGCCTACCGGGTGCACCTGGCCGATCCCCAGGACTACGACAAGATGTACGCCGCATTCAACGGGGCTCCCGGCGTGTCCACGGTCAAGGACATCCGGGCGATCCTCAACCCGCTGTTCCGGGTGATGGACGTGCTGCGGTATGTCGCGTGGGCGCTGGCCGGGCTCATGCTGGTGTGCACGATCCTGTTGACCGGCACCACGATCCGCCAGGTCGCCTACAGCCGCCGCCACGAGACCGGCATCAAGCGGGTGGTGGGCGCCAGCAAGGCCGCCATCCAGTTGCCCTTCATGCTGGAGACCGTGCTGGCCTCGCTCGCCGGCACGGGCCTCGCCGTGCTGGGCCTGTGGGCGCTGGTCCGCTTCGGCGTGAACCAACTGGCCCAGCGGTTCCAGGACTTCCGCTGGGTCGACGTGCCCGACGTCTGGGCGGTCACCCCGTGGATGGCCCTGCTCGGGTTGGGCGTCGGGGTGATCGTGTCCTGGATCGCGTTGGTGCGGTTCGTTCGCGTCTGACCGGGGCGCCCGTTCGCCCGCGGAGAACGCCGTACGGCGGCCCGGCGGGGCGGCGCCCGTTCGCCCGCGGAGAACGCCGTACGGCGCCGCTGGGCGCCCGTCACCGCCGGGGCCCTCAAGAGCGAGCCGCGGGGAACGATAAGATAATTCGGGGTTTCGTGCCCGCCGCGACCTTGTGGGCGTGTCGAACCGGTCGGTCAGTCCGGCTCCCCTACCGTGGAATTGGGTTTCCCCGCAGGTCGGTGCCACCAGGCGGCGGCCGAGGGTCACCCGGACAGGCAGTCGAGCACCCTAAGGCGGTCACTGGTGTACGAGAACGACACGAAGGCGACCTACGCCCGACGTCGTCGACGGTCCCGAGCGGCCTGGGCCATGACGGTGGGCTGCGCCCTCGTCGCCGGGGGCACCTTCGGCGGCCCGGCCCGAGCCGACGACATCGACGCCCAACGCGACCGCGTGAGTTCGCAACTCGACGACTCCCGCGCCAAACTCGCCAACCTGTCGGCCGCCGCCCAGGCGGCCGTTCTCGCGTTGCAGAAGACGCAGGAGAACATCGCGGCCGCCCAGCGCGCGCTGCTCTCGGCGCAGGCGCAGGAGAAGGCCGCCACCGAGCGGAAGGCCAAGATCGACGCCGACCTGGTCAAGGCCAAGAAGGAGGAGGCGGACGGGCTCGCTCGGATCGCCGCCATCAAGGCCGAGCAGGCCCGCAACACCGACCTGCGCGACAACATCGCGCGCGAGGCCTACGAGGGATCCGGGCTCGAACGCCTGGCGGCCGTGTTGAACACGGACAAGGCCAAGGACCTCGCCAACAACATGTACGTCGTCGAGAAGGTCAACGACACCCAGAACGCCGTCTTGGCCGAGCTCGCCGCGCAGAAGGCCAAGGCGGACGCCGAGCAGGTCAAGCTGGCCGAGACCCGGCGTACGATCGCCTCTCTGCAGCTGCAGGCCCAGGCTGCCGTGGCGCAGGCCGAGGAGGCCCGCAAGCTCGCCGACCAGACGAAGGCCCAGCTCGTCACCCTCGAGGCGCAGCAGAAGACGGCGGCCGCGGCCGTCGCCGCGCAGAAGGGCGACGAGGAGAAGCGGGTCGCCCAGCTGCAGGCCGAGTCCGACCGGATCGCGGCGCTGCTGGCGGCCAAATACGGCAAGCCGAGCGCCACCTGGTCCGGCGGCAGCGGCCAGTTCGCGGTCCCGGTCAACGGGCCGGTCACCAGCGAGTTCGAGTGGCGTATCAATCCCATCCTGGGCACCCGGGAGCTGCACTCCGGCATGGACATCGGCGTCCCCTGCGGCACGCCGGTCCACGCGAGCGGCAACGGCGAGGTCATTCACGCGGCGCCCATGGGCGGCTACGGCAACTCGGTCTGGATCGATCACGGTGGCGGCATCGTCACGACGTACAACCACATGCAGGGCTACGCGACGAGCGTCGGCGCGTCGGTCTCGCGGGGCGCCGTGATCGGGTACGTCGGGTCGACCGGTCTGTCCACCGGCTGCCACATGCACTGGGAGGTCCGCGTGGGCGGCGCCCCCGTGAACCCGCGAGGCTGGTTCTGACGCCGCTGCCTTAGGCTTGGCCCTCATGGGCGCTCAGGGCAGGGACAAGGGCATCAACGTCGTCGCCCGCAATCGCAAGGCGCGCCACGACTACCACATCGAGGCGACCGTCGAGGCCGGGCTGGTGCTGCAGGGCACCGAGGTGAAGTCGCTGCGGATGGGACGGGCCTCGCTGGTCGACGGGTTCGCGACGATCGCCGACGGCGAGGCCTGGCTGGAGGGGGTCCACATCCCCGAGTACACCCAGGGCACTTGGACCAACCACGCGGCGCGGCGCAAGCGCAAGCTGCTGATGCACCGCGACGAGATCGCCAAGCTGGCCGGCAAGAGCAAGGAGGCCGGGCACACCCTCGTGCCCCTGGCCCTGTACTTCAAGGACGGCCGCGCCAAGGTCGAGATCGCCCTCGCCAAGGGAAAGAAGGAGTACGACAAGCGGCATGCTCTGCGGGAACGGCAGGATCGTCGCGAGGCCGAGCGCGCCATGTCGCATCGTGCGGAGCGCTAGGCTGCCAGCAACGGGCCGACCCCTGAACGTCTCGGGCCGGCGCAGTGGCGAGAGAGGGAGTTTCCGGCGATGAGCGATGACGTCGTGACCGTGCTCGAGGAGAACCGCTGCTGGGAGCTGCTGGAGTCCCACGAGTTCGGGCGGTTGGCGTTCTCCGTGGCGAACGACCCCGACATCTGCCCGGTCAACTACTGCGCCCGCGACGGGAAGATCTACATCCGCACCGCGTCGGGGTCCAAGCTGCTCAGCGTGACGATCAACCACAAGATTGCCTTCGAGTTCGACCAGGTCCGGCCCACCGAGGCGACCAGCGTCATCATCTATGGCCGCGCGCGTGAGCTCGACTCCGACGAGGAGCGCGAGTTCTTCGAGACGTTGCCGCTGCGCCCCTGGGTGTCCACCGCCAAGTACCACTACCTCGAGATCACCCCGGACCAGGTCAGCGGTCGGCGGTTCAAGCTCGGGGCGCGCGGCGAGGACTGACCGACCAGCCCGGCTCGCGCGGGCCGGGCCGCCCGGCTCGGGCCCCTCGGGCATCTCGGGCCAGCCGGCTGGCTCGGGGCCTGCAAGCTGGCCGGCCGGAATAAGCGGTCGAGCTCCCGGCGTTGGCCGAGGTATCCTGAAAGACCGCATGACGGTACGGCGTCGCCCAGCGACGACGTACGGTCTGGTGGGTTTGAGAACTGCACAGCGTGACGTGCCCGCCCCAAGGGGGTGATCGGTTTCGACGACGGTCGTCATTCCAGGGGAAGCGGGTCGAGGATGTCGGGTTATCTCGTAAACGATCCCGGCAAACCAATAGGTGCCGATTCCAAGCGCACCGACTTCGCCCTCGCCGCCTGAGCGAGCCTCGAAGTCCGTCAGCCTGAGTTCGCTGCCGACTCAGTTCCTGGCGTCAGTTAGGTAGCTTGCTGCGCCGTCATGTCGGGGGACGTGCGCGGGACTCTTACTCGACTGGGCCTGTCAGGGGACGTGTGCGCGCGAGCCCTGAGGCCGAGAAAATCCATAGCGCACTGCACCCGGAGAAGTCCTGGTTCGGTGCCGGCGGACGCGGGTTCGATTCCCGCCACCTCCACCAACCGCGGACACGTCACGCAGGGCCGCGAAAAGGGCTCACCCGCTGCGGGTGAGCCCTTTTCGTACGTCAGGCCTCCGGCTGGTCGGCGGCCTGCTGCCTGGCGATCTCGGCGCGGACCTCGTCCATGTCGATGCCGCGCATCTGCTCGATGACCTGGTCGAGGGCCTGGGCGGGCAACGCGCCCGGCTGGGCGAACAGCAACACCCCGTCCCGGAACCCGAAGATGGTCGGGATCGAGGTGATCTCCAGCATCCCGGCGAGCTGCGGCTCGGCCTCGGTGTCCAGCTTGGCGAACGTGACGTCGGCGTGCTTCTCGGACGCGGCCTCGAAGACCGGCGCGAACTGGCGGCACGGGCCGCACCACGCGGCCCAGGCATCCACCAGGACGATGCCGTCTTGGGTGACGGTCTTCTCGAAGGTGTCGGCGGTCAGCGCTTGGGTGCTCATGCCTTGCCCAACGACGATCCCCGGGCGGGCATTCCCCGGCCCTCGCGCGGGCCGAAGCCCGGCCGCTGGTAGGATGGCTTCCGCCCGCTCACCGCGGGTCTTTTTCCGCAGCACGCGGACCTGGTCGCGAGCACTCCGCTCGCGCGGGACACCTCCACTTCAGCCCTGGTAGGCATTGCGGCCTGCCAAGGCCCGCCGGGACAGGCGACCCGTCTCCCGGCCCGTTCGCCGGTCTCCGACCGGCGACGGCACGATCCGCGAATCATGGTGCGGCTCATCGTGCCCGCCACACCGAAGGACAGCACGATGAAGGCCAGCAAGACGACCGCGCGCGCCAAAGCGCGGTGGAGCACCGCCCAGAAGGCCGAGGCCCGCAAGGCCCGCGGCGGAGCCGCGCCCGCGCGCGGATCCGCACCGGGGGCCCGCGAGGCGGCGAAACGGTACGCCAAGACCGGCGCCCCCTTCCGCCCCCGCCGTTCCGATGACCGCGCCGCCGACGCGGCCGGTCAGCTGGGATCGGGGTATCGGGGCGAGCGGCCCCGGTCCGATGAGCGGCCCCGCTACGGGGACAAGCCGCGCTTCGCTCGGGACGATCGCCAGGATGCGCGGCCGGCTCGCCGGGACGACCGGGCGCCGTACGGCCGCACGGCCGACCAGGGCGCGCGGCCCCGCTACGGCGACCAGCCGCGCTACGAGCGTGACGACCGCCGCGACCAGCGGCCCCGCTACGGAGACAAGGCCCGCTACGAGCGGGACGATCGCCGGGATGCGCGGCCGGCGCGTCGGGACGACCGGGCGCCGTACGGCCGCACGGCCGACCAGGGGGAGCGCCCTCGCTACGAGCGTCGGGACGAGCGTCCTCGCTTCGAC
This sequence comes from Austwickia sp., assembly GCA_016699675.1. NCBI lineage: Bacteria > Bacillati > Actinomycetota > Actinomycetes > Micrococcales > Dermatophilaceae > Austwickia > Austwickia sp. The sequence goes on from CP064985.1 coordinate 3,238,027, forward strand.
CGTCCCCGGTCGGATGAGCGACCCCGGTCGGATGAGCGGCCCCGGTACGGGGACAAGCCGCGCTACGAGCGGGACGATCGCCGCGACGATCGGCCCCGCTACGGCGAGAAGCCGCGCTACGAGCGGGACGACCGCCGGGACCAGCGGACGCCGAACCGGGACGATCGCACGCCGTACCGTCGCGCTGCCGACCACGGCGACCGCCCTCGCGACGACCGGTCCTGGCAGCCGCGCACCGAGCGGTGGGAGCGGCAGGGCGATGCGCAGCGGCCTCACCGCGGCGACGACCGACCGGGCCGCGACCAGGACCGCGCCCCGGCAGGGCCGCCGCGCTGGCGGGACCCCGACCAGGGCGCTTACCGCGGCGGCGAGCCGCGGCGCACCGACCGCCGGTACGGCGAGGGCCGGCCGGCCCACCGCCCCGACCCGCACGCCGACCGGATGCGCCGGCAGGAACCCCAGAGCCGGGAGATCCCGGATCGCGGGCCGCTGCCGGACCCGACCGTCGCCCCTGACAACGCCTTCAGCGCGCTGGGGCTGCCGGAGGTGCTGGTGCGGCGACTGGCCCGCGACGGCATCACCGAACCGTTCCCGATCCAGGCGGCCACCATCCCGGACGCGCTGGCCGGCCGTGACGTCCTCGGCCGGGGCCGCACCGGCTCCGGCAAGACGCTCGCGTTCGGGCTGCCGACGCTGACCCGGCTCGCCGCGGGCGAGCCGGCGGCCCCCAAGCGTCCCAAGGCGCTGGTCCTGGTGCCCACGCGGGAGCTGGCGATCCAGGTCAGCGACGCACTGGAGCCCCTGGCCCACGTGGCCGGGGTGCGGCACAAGCTCGTCGCGGGCGGGCTCGCCTACGCGACGCAGTTCGCGGCGCTGGAGCGCGGCGTGGACCTGCTGATCGCGACGCCGGGCCGGCTCATCGACCTGGTCGACCGCGGCGCGGTTGCGCTCGACGCGGTCGAGGTCGCGATCCTCGACGAGGCCGACCACATGGCCGACATGGGCTTCCTGCCCGACGTCACGGCGCTGCTCGACATGATTCCGCCCGGCGGCCAGCGCCTGCTGTTCTCGGCGACGCTGGATAAGGGCATCGACGAGCTGGTCGAGCGCTACCTCACCGACCCGGTGGAGCACGCCACCGACGCGGCGACCGCGAGCGTGACCACGATGGAGCACCACGTCCTGCTGGTCGAGCCGACGCACAAGAAGCTGGTCACCGCGCAGGTCGCCAACCGGGACGGCCGCACGATCGTCTTCGTGCGCACCAAGCTGGGCGCCGACCGGGTGGCCCGGGAGATCCGCGAGCAGGGCGTGCTCGCCGCGGCGCTGCACGGCGGGCTCAACCAGGGCGCCCGCAACCGGGTGCTCGCGGCCTTCCGCGACGGCCGGATGCCCGTGCTGGTCGCCACGGACGTGGCCGCGCGGGGCATTCACGTCGACGACGTCTCCGTCGTGCTGCAGGTCGACCCGCCGATGGACGGCAAGGACTACCTGCACCGCGCCGGCCGCACGGCCCGCGCCGGGGAGCCCGGCACCGTGGTGACGCTGGCGCTGCCGCACCAACGCCGTACGGTCGAGCGTCTCGTTGCGGCGGCCGGCGTGGACGTCGTCCCCGTGGCCGCAGGTCCCGGCGACGAGGCGCTGCTGGCGGCCACCGGCGCCCGACGGACGACCGGCATCCCCGTCCCCGAGGAGTCCTACCTGCGGATCGTGGAGCCGCCGCCGCGCCGGCGACCCATGCGGCGGCCGGAGGGCCCCGGCGGCCCCGGGCGGCGTCCGGCCCGCGAGGGGGACCGCCGACGCATGAAGGGGCGCGAAGCCGGGTAGCCCATCGTCGTGACGACCTCGCTGACCGGGAAGCTCCTCGTCGCGACGCCGCGCATCACCGAACCGATGTTCCGGCGCAGCGTCGTCCTGCTGCTGCACCACGACGAGGCGGGCGCCCACGGCGTCGTCCTGAACAAGGCGCTCGGCGTCGCCGTGGACCGCGTGCTGACCGGGTGGTCGACGCACCTCAGCGAGCCCGCCGAGCTGTTCCAGGGCGGGCCGGTGGGGCTCGACACGGCGCTGGGACTGGGCTGGTTGGCCGGCGCCGGCGACCCGCCCTGCGTCCACCGCCTGTTCGGCCCCGTCGGCGTCGTCGACCTGGACAGCGATCCGGCGGAGGTGGCCCGCCACGTGGGCGGCCTGCGCATCTACGCGGGGTACTCCGGCTGGGGCGCGGGCCAGCTGGAGGCGGAGTTGGCCGAGGACAGCTGGTACGTCGTGGGCCGCGAGACCACCGACGTGTTCAGCCCCGAACCGACCGGGCTGTGGCGCCGGGTGCTGCGGCGGCAGCGCAACCGCCTCGCCTTCGTGGCGTACCTGCCCGACGATCCCGAGCGCAACTGAGGCTCGGGCGGGACGCGAGCGGGGCCGGGCCGGGCGAATCGCGCGGGGCCTACACTGGCGCGCATGACCTCGCCGAACCCGCCATCCGTTGCCTGGGGCCCTGGTGGAGGCCTCGCCAGCGCGGAGCCGCCGATGCCGCCGGACCCGTTCGACCCGTACGGCCCTGGCGGGCCCCTCGGCCCCGGCACCGCCACCTCGGTCCTGGAGCGCGAGGAGACCGCGACCCAGACGCAGCTGTCGGAGCCGGGCGACCACGAGCGCTTCGCGCACTACGTCCGCAAGGAGAAGATCCTCGAGAGCGCCCTGTCGGGACAGCCGGTGATCGCCCTGTGCGGCAAGGTCTGGGTGCCCGGCCGAGACCCCAACCGGTTCCCGGTCTGCCCGGTCTGCAAGGAGATCTACGAGGGCCTTCGCGAGCCGGCGGACGGCGAGGAGTAGCCCCCTCAGGGTGAGATCGCCGACACGCCAGGTCCGGTGGGCGCGCGGGGAGCCCGCCGTCCGGTCGGGTACGGTGGCCGGGCGATGAGTACCTCGGCCGCCTCCCACCTGTCCCCAGCCTTCCCGGAGCGGGCGGCGTGGGGCACCGCCGCGAAGCTGCGCGCCTGGCAGGCCGAGGCGCTGGAGATCTACCGCGGCAGCTCGTCGCGAGACTTCCTGGCGGTCGCGACGCCGGGCGCCGGCAAGACGACCTTCGCCCTGCGCATTGCCACCGAGCTGCTCGAGGCGGGGATCGTCCAGAAGATCACCGTGGTGGCGCCCACCGAACACCTCAAGACCCAGTGGGCCGACGCGGCCGCCCGCGTCGGGATCCACATCGACCCGAACTTCACCAATGCGGCCGGGGGCACGAGTGCCGACTACGACGGGATCGCGCTGACGTACGCCGGGGTCGCCACCCGCCCGCGGCTGCACCGCAGCCGGACCGAGCGGTGGCGCACGCTGGTCATCCTCGACGAGATCCACCATGGCGGGGACGCCCGCGCCTGGGGTGACGCGATCCGCGAGGCCTTCGAACCGGCGACGCGGCGGCTGGCCCTCACCGGGACGCCGTTTCGCAGCGACACCAACCCGATCCCGTTCGTGCGCTACGAGCCCGACGAGGCCGGCATCCGCCGTTCGGCCAGTGACTACACCTACGGCTACGGCCAGGCACTCGCCGACGGCGTCGTCCGGCCGGTCATCTTCCTGGCGTACGGCGGGGCGATGCGCTGGCGCACCAAAGCCGGCGACGAGGTCGGCGCGCGCCTCGGCGAGCCGCTGACGAAGGACATGATCGCGCAGGCCTGGCGCACGGCCCTCGACCCGCGCGGGAAGTGGATCCCCGCGGTGCTGGCGGCCGCCGACAAGCGGCTCACCGAGGTCCGCCGGCACGTGCCGGACGCCGGCGGCATGGTGATCGCGACGAACCGGACGCAGGCCCGGGCGTACGCCGCGATCCTGCTCCAGCTCACCGGCGAGCCCCCCACGGTGGTGCTGTCGGACGACCCGAAGGCGTCGGCGAGCATCGAGACGTACGCCGCCGCGGAGTCCCGCTGGCTCGTCGCGGTGCGGATGGTGTCCGAGGGGGTCGACGTGCCGCGCCTGGCGGTCGGCGTCTACGCGACCTCGACCGCGACCCCGCTGTTCTTCGCGCAGGCCGTGGGCCGGTTCGTCCGGACCCGGCGGCGGGGGGAGACGGCGAGCGTGTTCCTGCCGAGCGTGCCCGCCATCCTGGCGCACGCGGCCGCGCTGGAGCTGGAGCGCGATCACGCCCTGGACCGGGCCGTCAAGGCCGCCGAGGAGGGGCTGTGGGCGCCGGAGGAGGCGCTCCTGGAGGAGGCGAACGCGACCCGCAGCACGGCCGACCTGGGGGACGACCAGCCCGGCTTCGAGGCTCTGGCCTCCGACGCGGAGTTCGACCACGTCCTGTTCGACGCGGAGCAATATGGGTTCGCCTCGGCGCCGGGGTCCGCCGATGAGGAGGAATACCTCGGCCTGCCCGGGCTGCTCGAGCCCGACCAGGTCGCCCACGTGCTCGCCGAGAAGCAGCGCCGGCACGCCCGGCGTACTGCCGCCCGACCCGCCCGACCCGACCCCGGCGCCGCCGATGCGCCCGTCGCCGCGCACCGGGCCCTGGCGAGCACCCGCAAGGAGCTCAACACGCTGGTCGGCGCCTACGCCCGCAAGACCGGCCAGCCGCACGCGGTCGTGCACGCGGAGCTGCGCAGGGACTGCGGCGGCCCCGCCCTGGACCAGGCCACCCACGAGCAGGTCACCGCGCGCATCGACCGAATCCGCGCCTGGTTCGTCGGGCGGCGCTGATCCACCCGCGGCGATCGCTCTCGTCGCCCGCGCCGTCGACCGCGGTCAGGCGGTGCGCGGCTGCCGCTCGGCGGCGTCCCGTTCGCGGGCCGGCTCGGGCTCGCTCGCGGCGCGGACGAGCGGCAGGGTACGTCGTTCGAGGTGGGTCGCCAGCGCGATCTGCGTCGAGGCCCGCTGGATGTCGTCGTGGTCGACGATCGCGTCGATGACCCGCTGCAGGTCCTCGTTGCTGCGCGCCACCGCGATGACGAAGAGATCGAACGTGCCGGTGATGGTGTAGGCCTCGATGACCTCGGGGATGTGCGCCAGATGCTCGCCCACGGGGGACTGCCCCGTGGTCTGCCGGATCTGCAGGCTGCAGAACGCGGTGACCGGATAACCCAGGGCGGCCGGGCTGATCGTCGGCGCCATCGAGCGGATGACGCCGCGCTCGGCCAGCCGCTCCAGCCGCGCCTGGACGGTGCCCCGGGCCACCCCGAGCGCGCGGGAGGCCCCGAGCACGCCGATGCTGGGGCGCTCGGTGAACACGGAGATGATCCGCGCGTCGAGCTCGTCTACACCGCTGTTCATGACCAGGAGGGTAGCCCCGCGGGGGCCCTCGCCGGGTGCCTTTCGTCCCTTCCGGGGGGCATTCGCCGCGCTGGGCGGTGATGGGTGGGTGTCAGGATGGAGCCATGCCCTCACCTCCGCCCGGCTGGTACGACGACCCCGCGGGTAGCGGCCGACTGCGCTACTGGGACGGCGCGTCGTGGACCGGGCACCTGACCGACCGGCCGGGGCAGCTGGCGGGCGAGGCCGGGGCCGAGCCCGGGCCGTCGTCGGCACCGCTGTGGGGGGAGGCGCCGTCGGGAGAGCCCAGCAGGCCGCCGGTCGCCGGGGGACCGGCGAGGCCGCCGGTCCCGGTCCGGCCCCTGCCCGGCCGCCGGGCTGCCGACGGGACCCTGCTGGCGCCGTGGTGGCGTCGGCTGCTCGCGTGGGCCGTCGACCTCGGGCTGACGTTGGCCATGGGCCTGCCCGTCACGATGGCGATCCTCGCCACCCGCTGGGATCAGCTGGCCGCGTGGTCGCAGGCGAGCCAGGCGGCCTCGGTGCGCGGGAGCGAACTGCCCACGCCGCCGCCGGAACTGGTCTCCGCGGTCGCCGCGGCGTGGACGGCGGCGACGCTGGTCTACTTTCTCTACGAACTGATCGCCCTGACGAAGTTCGGCACCACGTGGGGGCGGCGCCTCCTGCACATCCGGGTGCGGGTCACCGGCGATCCGGGCGAACCCGGCCGCCCGGGCCAACCTCGCGCGCTGTCGATGCAGGCGGCGAGCCGGCGCAGCGGGGTCAAGGTCGCCGGTCAGATCGCGGGCGGCACGCCGGTCCTGGGCGATCTCGGCGTGCTCTTCACGCTCGTCGACCTGGGCCGCGGCACGCTGGATCGCGATCGCCGCACGTTGCACGACCTGGCCGGCGGGACCGAAGTTGTGATGCGGGAGCCGGACCGGCCTTGACCGGGATGGGTGCGGCAGGCGCACGCGGCGTCCGCCGGCCACCTTGCCTCGCGCTCGGGCCCTCCCACGCGACATAACTCGCACGACGGCCCGGTGTGGCGCCCGCGAGGCGCCCCGCCTGCGTGGCACGCTCGACGAAACGAGCGCAGCCACGGAGGGACCCCGGTGCATCAGCAGGTCGCGAACGCCGCAGTTCGGGACCGCAATCGCCGTACCGGATCGTCCGGTCGACGCACCTACCTGCCGGGCCTCGACGGCCTCCGCGCACTCGCGGTCACCGCGGTCGTGCTCTACCACCTGGATCTTCCTTATGTCAGGGGAGGCTTCCTAGGGGTGGACGTCTTCTTCGTCCTCTCGGGCTACCTCATCAGCAGCCAGCTCTGGGCCCGCTGCTCGCTGGGCGCCGTACGGCTGTGGGCGTTCTGGGCCGCGCGGATCCGCCGCCTGCTGCCCGCCGTCCTGCTCCTGCTGGTGGGTGCGACCGCGGCGATGCTGGCCGCCGGGCGCGACCAGCTCGGGGTCTTCGCCGGGGATGTCGGGGCGGCGGCGACGTACACCTCGAACTGGTGGTACATCCTGCACGAGCGGTCCTACTTCGAGTCGGTGGGCCGCCCGCCCGTCCTGGCGCACCTGTGGAGCCTGGCCGTCGAGGAGCAGTTCTACCTGCTCTGGCCCCTGCTGATCGCGGGGTTGCTGCGGCACGCGCCGGACCTGCGGCGGGCGCGGCTCGCGCTCTGCTCCGCCAGCCTCGCCCTCGCGGTGGCCTCGGCGGCGGTCCTGGGCCTGGGCTCCGCGCTCACGGCGACCCCGCAGTTGGGGGACCCGAGCCGGTGGTACTTCGGCACCGACAGCCACGCCAGCGGGCTGCTGCTCGGCGCGGCGCTGGCGTTCCGGCGCGGGGGCGCCGGGTTCGGCCCGCTGACGCCCGCGTTGCGCCCGGCCGGGTGGCGGCCGACGATCTTCGGTGTCTTGGCGCTCGCCTCCCTCGGGGTCCTGGTCGTGGTCGTGGACCAGTACGACCCGCTGCTCTACCGCGTCGGCTTCGCCCTGGTGGCCGTGCTCGCGACGGTCGTCGTCGCGGTCGCCTCCCGGCCGGGTCCGCTGGAGGCCGCCCTGTCGGGGCGGTTGCTGCGGTACGTCGGGCGCCGGTCCTACGGCCTCTACCTGTGGCACTGGCCGGTGGTGGCGTTCACCCGCCCCGAACTGGATCTGCCCTGGACCGGGCTGCGGGTCGCGCTGCTCCGGGTGACCCTGACCGTCGTGCTCGCGGAGCTGTCCTACCGGCTGGTCGAAGACCCGGTACGCCGTCGCGGCTGGCGCCGGGCCTGGGCGTGCCCGGCGCCTGCGGACCCGCTCCCGACGCCTGCGGAGGCGCCGCTGACGCCGGGCCAGGCGCTCGGTCCTGGCGGCGCCGGTGGCGTCAACGGCGTCGACAAGGTGCGGCTGGCGATGGCCCAGCTGCTGGCGGGGCTCAGCCTGACCCTCGTCGTCCCGCCCCACGTGGAATTCCCCGACCTTCGGGCGCCGCTGGCAGCGCCCCGGCACGGCGTACCCAAGCCCGTCCCCACCCTCACCCCCGATCAGGTGACGCCGCGCCGCGACCTGACGATGACCGTTTACGGCGACTCGGTGGCCCTCGGCGCCCAACCCGCGCTGACTCGCTGGGTCGGGTCCGTGATCAACCAGGCCAGGGAGGGGCAGCACAGCTGGACCACGCTGGCCCAGGTCGGGCAGGACGCGCGGGCCGGGCGCATCGACTCCGACGTCGTGCTGATCCACACGGGCGACAACGGCCTCGTCCCGCAGGAGCAGCTGCGGGCCGCGCTGGATGCGCTCGGCGGCGTGCCCGCGGTGCGCCAGGTCGTGCTCGTGACGCCGAAGGTGCCGCGCAGCTGGGAGGCGCGGGCGGTCGAGAGCATCGCGGGGGTGGCACCCGACTACGCGACGGTCCAGGTCGCCGACTGGCACAGCCACGCCAAGGGGCACCCGGAGTGGTTCGCCGCCGACGGCATCCACCTCGGTCCGGCGGGCGGCGAGGCCTACGCGCGGCTGGTCCTCTCGCGAGTCACGGTGGCGCCCAAGGCCCCCTGACCGGCGTCCCGAACCGTGTCGTACGCCCTCGGTCAGGAGGAATCTTTGGCACAGTGGAGCCGTGCGAGAAATGACTCCCCAGCAGGCCGCCGCCCTCGTCTTCGCCCGGGGCGACAACCCCCGCGTCGTCGTGAGTGGCAACGGCGCCGTCCCGTGGACCATGATTGGGGCGATCGACGCGGTCGTCCCGGAATACCGCCTCTTCCTCCTCAACGGCCCGGTGGGCCTTCCCGACCGGGAGGGCGTCACGCTGGAATCCGCCTTCGTCGGCGCGGGGATGCGCAAGAGCCCGCGCCTGCAGTACTACCCGGCGCGCCTGTCCCACGTCCCCGAATACTTCGTCAAGAGGTTCCTCACCGTCGACGCGGTGGTCGTGCACACCTCCGAGCCGTGGCACGGAAACCTCAGCCTCGGCTGCGAGGTCAACATCATGCCCGGCGTCATCGAGGCCGCGCGCGCGGCCGGGGCGCTGGTCATCGCGCAGACCAACCCGACGATGCCGTACACGTTCGGCGACGGCGAGTACGAGGTCGAGATGTTCGACGCCATCGTCCCCTCCGACGCCCCGCTCACCCCGCACGCGCACGCCGCGCCCGCCACCTCCGCCGGGGCGATCGACCGCGCCGAGTCCGCGCGGATTATCGGCAACCTCGTCTCCGAGCGGGTCGCCAGCGGATCGACGCTGCAGCTGGGGATCGGCGAGATCCCCGACGCGACGCTCGCCGGGCTGAGCAAGAAGCGCAAGCTGGGGATCTGGACCGAGATGATCTCGGACGGCATCCTCACGCTCGACGACGCCGGCGCGCTCGACATGGGCCGGCTCATCACGGCGTCCTTCGTGTTCGGTTCGCTGGACCTCTATCAGTGGCTGAACCGCAACCCGCGGGTGCGGCTGCTGCGCACCGAGACCACCAACGCGCCGGCCCAGATCAGCCAGAACCCCGGCATGACCAGCATCAACACCGCCCTGCAGGTGGACCTCATGGACCAGGCGAATGCCTCGCGCATCAACGCCCGCATCCACTCCGGGTTCGGAGGCCAGACCGACTTCACGGTCGGCGCGATGCACGCCCCCGGCGGCCAGGCGATCATGGCGCTGCGCAGCTGGCACCCGAAGGCGAACGTGTCGACGATCGTGCCGCTGCTCGATGAGCCGGTGACCTCGCTGCAGCACACCTGCGTCATCACGGAGAACGGTGTCGCGGAGTGCGCGGGCCGCTCCGAGAAGCAGCAGGCCGAGAACCTCATCGAACGCGCCGCCCACCCGAGCATCCGCGACGAGCTCTGGGAGGAAGCGCGGCACCTGGGCCTGGCCTGAGCGGAGGGCTGGCCGCGGCGGCTCCGCGGCCAGCCACCGCCTGGCGCCCGCGGCAGGCCACCTCCTGGCGCCGCGGATTATGAGGGCAGGGTGCCCGCCAGTTCGACGCCGGCCTCGCGCAGCTGCGCGAGCGCCTTGGTCGTCGTGTCCGGGGCGACCCCGGCCGTGAGGTCGAGCAGGACGCGGGTCGCGAAGCCGTGTCGGGCTGCGTCGAGCGCCGTGGCCCGGACGCAGTGGTCGGTGGCGATCCCCACGACGTCGACCTCGGCGATGCCCGCCTCCCGCAGCCAGGCGGCGAGGCCCACCTCGCGGTCGTCCTCGGTCGTGGTCCCCTCGAAACCGCTGTACGCCGCCTCGTGGCGCCCCTTGCGGAACACGGCGTCCACGCCGCCGTCCTGACCGGGGTCGGTCAGCGCCGCCCAGGCCGGGTGGAACTGCGCACCCGGCGTACCCGCCTGGCAGTGCACCGGCCAGGTGTCGACGAAGTCGGGTCCCTGCGGCCCGTCGGGTGCGTTGGCCCAGTGCGCGCCGGGGTCCTCGTGCCAGTCGGCCGTGGCCACGACGGCGGCGTACTCGCGGCGGTGTCGGGTGAGGAAGTCCGCCACGTCGGCGGCGACCTTGGCTCCGCCGGTCACCGCGAGCGAACCGCCCTCGCAGAAGTCGTTCTGGACGTCGACGACGACGAGCGCGCGGGCGCGCCCACCGGAGCCGCCGGGGCGCGGGGTGCTGGCCATGCTCACTTCACCTCGTCCTGGTAGAGGGTCGGAATGACGGGCTCGCCGCGGGAGAGCCGACGGGCTCCGGCGGGCAGTTCGGCCAGGGCGCGCTTGTGCAGCGCTCGGCCGGCGTTGGCGCTCATGTCGGCGACCACGGCGCCGTCCCGGACCAGCTCCACGAGCAACTCTCGATCGTTGCCGTCGTTGGTGGGGGCCTCGCCGATGCCGATGACCTCGGCCTCGGCGTCGCCGGAGTCACTGACCCGGCGCAGGGCGAACTTGCGCCCGCCCACGCTCTTCTTGTCCTTGCTCTTCTTGGCGACGTCGACCATCGTGCCGGAGTCGTCGGTGCGCGAGACGAGCTTGTAGACCAGCCCCGCGGTGGGCGCGCCGGAGCCGGTGACCAGGGACGTGCCCACGCCGTACGCGTCGACCGGGGCCGCCGCGAGCGCCGCGATCGCGTACTCGTCGAGGTCGCTCGTGACGACGATCCGGGTGTTGGTGGCTCCGAGGGCGTCGAGCTGGGCGCGGACCTCGTGGGCCTGCGTGACCAGGTCGCCGGAGTCGAGCCGGACCGCGCCCAGCTCGGGGCCCGCGATCTCGACGGCGAGCTTGACGGCGGCGGCCACGTCGTACGTGTCCACCAGCAGCGTCGTCCCCTTCCCGAGCGACGTGACCTGCGCGCGGAAGGCCTCCTCCTCGGTGTCGTGCAGGAGGGTGAAGCTGTGCGCCGAGGTGCCCGCGCTGGGGATGCCGTAGCGCCGCGCCGCCTCCAGGTTGGAGGTCGTCGCAAAGCCGCAGACGTACGCCGCGCGGGCCGCGGCCACGGCGGCCTCCTCGTGGGTACGCCGCGAGCCCATCTCGATCAGCGGCCGGCCGCCCGCCGCAGTCGCCATGCGGCTGGCCGCCGACGCGACGGCGCAGTCGTGGTTGTAGATCGACAGCAGCACCGTCTCCAGGATGCAGGCCTCGGCAAAGGTCGCCTCCACGATGAGCAGCGGGGAGCCGGGGAAGTAGATCTCGCCCTCGGCGTATCCCCACATCGACCCCGTGAACCGGTAGTCGCGCAGATAATCCAGGGTGGTGTCGTCGACGACCCGCTTGGCCGCGAGAGGGGCGAGTTCGGCCTCGCCGAAGGTGAAGTCCTGGAGCGCCTCCAGGGCGCGGCCCACGCCGGCGACCACGCCGTACCGTCGGCCGTCCGGCAGCCGCCGCCCGAAGAGCTCGAAGACGCTGCGGCGATGTGCGGCGCCGGAATGGAGCGCAGCCTGCAGCATCGTCAGTTCGTAGTGGTCGGTCAGGAGCGCCGTGCTCGGGCGGACAGGGGCGCTCGTCGCGGTGGTCGTGCTGGTCACAGGCCACACTCTATTGTGGTGGGGTGTCGATCGCGCCCGCGGAGAGCCAGCTGGAGCTGGCCGAGGAACACGCCGACCTCGACGTACCGTGGGTGACCCTCGTCTGGAACGACCCGGTCAATCTCATGAGCTACGTGACGTGGGTGTTCCGCAGCTACTTCGGCTACCCCGAGGCCAAGGCGCAGGCCCTCATGCTCGACGTGCACCACAAGGGCCGCGCGGTCGTCGCGACCGGCCCGCGGGAGCAGATGGAACGCCACACCGAGGCGCTGCAGGGCTACGGCCTGTGGGCCACCTTCCAGAAGGACGACTGATGGCGCACGGGTTTCGTCGGGAGCGTCCGCCCCGCCGGCGGGGGGCCGGGGCGCGGGGGCCGGTGCCCTGCGCGTACGTCGCCCGCCTCGACGACGACGAGCGGGCGCTGCTGGCCTCGCTGATGCTGCAGGTGCTCTCGATCGTGGCGCCGCCCGAGCCGCCGGCCCTCGGCGACGAGTTCGACCGGATCATGGCCGAGGCGGGCCTGGAGCACCTCGACGCCGACCCGGGCGCGCCGCAGTCGCCCGCCGCGACCCCGACCGGGAACGACGACCTCGACGACCCCGAGCGCGACCCGGCCCTGGACCGCTTGCTACCGGACGCACACCGGGACGACCCGCTGGTGGCGGCCGAGTTTCGGCGCATGGCGGCGCCCGGGTTGCGGGCCCGCAAGGCCGCGAATCTGGAGTCGGCGATCGCCGCGCTGGCCCGGACCGCCGAGGGTGGGCGCTCCGACGGGGGGCGGTCGGACGAGGTGCGCCTCGACGAGGAGGAGGCGCAGGCCTTCGCGGTCGCGCTGACCGACGTCCGTCTCGTCGTGGGGGAGCGCTTGCAATTGCGAACGGACACGGACGCGGACCGGTTGGAGCTGGCCCTGGCCAAGGGCGCCCTGGACGAGGAGGCCGCCTGGATGGTGGCGGTCTACGACTTCCTGACCTGGCTGCAGGAGACCCTCGCGCAGGCGATGCTCGACCGACTCGACGACGCCCACGGCTGAGGTCTTATCCACAGGCTGACCGTTCGTGACCTGGCCTTTTGGTGCCATGGCACCAAACGTGCAGGGCACGAGCGGTCGTTTGGGCCGCTGATTCGGCTGAGGCTGGGAATCCGTCTGTGACCGGGTGGCCGGGGCCTGACGTGGCAGGATGTCGCCCAGCCCGAGCGGGGAGACCTGCTCACCGCATCGCCAGGAGGCCCCCGTGAGTCTGATCAGCCGTCGCTTCGCCACCGCAGCCCTCGCCGCCGCCCTCGTTCCGCTCGCCCTCGCGGGCTGCGCGAAGGACGAGACCAAGCCCGCCGCCGGGGGCACCTCCGGCAGCGCCTCGGGGTCCGGCTCCGGTAGCGCCCCCGCGGTCAAGCTCATCAAGGACGGCACGCTGCTGGTCTGCACGCACTCCGGGTTCAAGCCGTTCGAATACCCCGAGGGCGGCAAGATCGTCGGCTACGACATCGATATCGCGGACCTCATCGCGAAGAAGGTCAACGCCAAGACCGAGGTCGTCGACATCGACTTCGCCCAGATCACCTCGGGCGCCGCGTTCGCCGCGAAGAAGTGCGACATGGCGGCGGCGGGCATGACGATCAACGACAAGCGCAAGGCCGCGCTCGGCGTCTCCGACCCGTACTTCACCTCCAAGCAGGCCCTCCTCGTCAAGAAGGACAGCCCGATCAAGGACCTCGCCGGGATGAAGGGCAAGATGCTCGGCGTCCAGACGGACACGACCGGCAAGGAGTACGCCGAGAAGAACGTCTCCGTCAACGGCTACCAGATGAAGATCTTCGAAGACGCGGCCTCGCTGTCCAACGCGGTCAAGGCCGGCACGGTCGACGGCTCGCTCAACGACTCCGGCGTCATGCTCAACTTCGCCAAGGACAACGCCGACACCGCCGTGGTGGCCCAGATCGACACGCAGGAGCAGTACGGCCTCGCCACCGGCAAGGACAACACCGCGATGCTGCAGCTCATGAACCAGGTGCTCAAGGACTTCAAGGCGGACGGATCCCTGGGCAAGATCGACCAGAAGTGGCTCGGCGCGAAGACCTCCTGAGGTGAGCACCGCGAATTCCACCGCGCATCCCCACGCGAGCCCCACCGCGGGGACGGCCCCGGCGCGGGTGCGCCGGGGCTCGCCGCGGCAGCGCGCCCGCCGGACGCGGCTGATCCAGTACGCCGTGCTGGCCGCCGTCGCCGTCCTCGTGGTGGTGGGCGCCGACTGGCACCAGATCGGCCAGGCCTTCTTCCGCGCGGACATGATCGCGCTCACCGCGCAGAGCGGCCTGCTGCGGGCCATCGGCAACACGCTGCTCTACACGTTGGGTGCCTTCGCGTACGGCGTCCTCGCGGGCACCGTCCTTGCGCTGATGCGCCTCTCGCAGGTCGCGCCGTACCGCTGGCTGGCCACGGCGTACGTCGAGTTCTTCCGCGGTCTGCCCGCGATCATCGTGCTCATCGCCTTCAGCCTGATCAGCCTCATCCTGCCCGGGGTCGCGATCCCCGGCGGGGAGGTCGGCTCCGTGTGGCTGGGGCTGGGGATCGTGTCCTCGGCGTACCTGTCCGAGACCATCCGCGCCGGCATCCTCGCGGTGCCGAAGGGCCAGGTGGAGGCGGCGCGCTCGCTCGGTATGACGCCGGGCCAGGCGACCCGCAAGATCGTGCTGCCGCAGGCCTTCCGGATCATCCTGCCGCCGATGACCAACGAGCTGATCCTGCTCGTCAAGGACTCCTCGCTGGTCTACGTGCTGGGGCTGTCGACGGCCCAGTACGAGCTCACCAAGACCGGCCGCGACCTGGCGTCCAGCAACTCCAACATGACGCCGCTGATCGTCTGCGGCCTCTGCTACCTCATCATCACCCTGCCGCTGACGGTGCTGGTCAAGCGCCTCGAGGCCAAGAACGCGAAGGCCCGGTGACGCCGTGAGCACCAACCCCCCGGCCGCCCCGCCGGTCGAGATCCGGGGCCTGCACAAGGCGTTCGGCGACCTGGAGGTCCTCAAGGGCATCGACACGACCATCCACAAGGGCGAGGTGGTCTGCGTCATCGGCCCGTCCGGGTCCGGCAAGTCGACGCTGCTCCGCTGCGTCAACCTCCTCGAGCAGCCCACCAGCGGGCAGGTCTTCATCGACGGCGAAGAGGTCACCGATCCGGACTGCGACATCGACCACGTGCGGGCCCGGCTCGGGATGGTCTTCCAGCAGTTCAACCTGTTCCCGCACCTGACGGCGCTGGAGAACTGCATGCTCGCCCAGCGCACCGTGCTGCGCCGGTCGGCCCCGGAGGCTCGCGCCAAGGCCCAGGCCAACCTGGAGAAGGTCGGCCTGGGGGACCGCGGCGCCAGCCACCCGGCGCAGCTCTCCGGCGGCCAGCAGCAGCGCGTCGCGATCGCCCGGGCCCTGTCGATGGACCCCGAGCTGATGCTCTTCGACGAGCCGACCTCGGCGCTCGACCCCGAGCTCGTGGGCGACGTGCTCGCCGTCATGCGCCAGCTCGCCGACGAGGGCATGACCATGATGGTCGTCACCCACGAGATGGCCTTCGCCCGGGACGTCGCCGACCGGGTGATCTTCATGGACGGCGGGGTCATCGTCGAGGAGGGCCCGCCCAGCCAGGTCATCGGGGCGCCGCAGGAGGAGCGCACCCGCACCTTCCTGCAGCGCGTCCTCGACCCGACCAACACCCGGGCGGGCGCCGAGGACGAGGCGCACGCGGCGCGGCACGGCGGGGAGGGCACCGCCGGCGAGGCAGTGCCCGCGGTGGGGGACCAACCGGGGCACGGGCGCTACACCCCACAGGGTTAGTCACCGACCGGTCGGTGACCCTTCGGCGACGTCCTTGGTCGTTCGACCTGCTCGGCGCGGGTCGGGGGATGGGCGCGGCCGCGCCTGGCGCGTAGTCTGTCCGTCGGCGTTCGCGGCCGGTGACCCGACCACGACGTACCGTTTCACCCCGTGACCACCGCCGCGGCAGCGTCGCTGCGGCCCCCCGGAAGGCCCACCCATCATGCGTACCGCCCGCGCCCGTTCCCTCGCCGTCCTCACCGTGGCCGCCTTCGGCCTGGCGGCCTGCGGCTCGAACTCCCTGTCCACGTCCTCCTCCTCGACCTCGGGCGGGGCCGCTGCCGGGGGCAGCTCCTCGGCGCCGGCCACCCCGACCAAGGACGACAAGCTGGCCGCCAAGCTGCCGGAGAAGGTCAAGACCGCGGGCAAGCTGGTGGTGGGTGTGGACGCGACGTACGCCCCGAACGAGTTCCTCGCCGACGACGGCAAGACCGTGCAGGGCATGGACGTCGACGTGCTCAACGCGGTCGCGGCCAGGTTTGGGCGGAAGACCGAGTGGCAGCCTGCGCAGTTCGACACGATCCTGCTCGGGGTGCAGTCGGGCAAGTACGACGTGGCGATGTCCAGCTTCACCATCAACGCCGATCGCAAGAAGGCGGTCAACATGGTGAGCTACTACAACGCGGGCAGCCTCTGGGCCGTCGCCAAGGGCAACCCGAAGAAGATGGACCCCAAGGACGTCTGCGGCAAGAACATCGGAGTGCAGAAGGGCACCGTCCAGCAGGACGAGATGGACGCCGCCACCAAGACGTGCACCGCCGCCGGCAAGCCGGGCGTCAACCTCGTCATCGACGACCAGCAGAGCAAGATCACGGCGGCCCTGACCTCGGGCAAGGTCGACGCGATGATCGCGGACAGCCCGATCACGCTCTACGCGATCAAGCAGACGAACGGGCAGCTGGAGCAGCTCGGTGACCTGTACGACAGCGCGCCGTACGGCATCGTCGTGCCCCTCGACCAGAAGGACTTCGCCCAGGCCATCGCCGACGCCTTGGCCGACCTGAACAAGTCCGGCGCCTACAAGGCCGCGCTGACGAAGTGGGGCGGCGAGAAGGGCGCCATCGACTCCTTCGCCGTGAACCCGTGACGCATCCGCCGACGGCCGTCCCCGCGGCGGCCCGGGACGACCGGCCGGGCACCATCCACGCCCGGCCGGTCCGCCACCCGCTGCGCTGGGTCGGCGCGGCGATCATCCTCGTGCTCGCCGCGATGCTGGTCAGCTCGTTCGTGACCAACCCCCGCTGGGACTGGGCGCTCGCCGGGCAGATCATGGTGCAGTCGCCGGTGGTCGAGGGCCTCCTCAAGGGCACGGTCTTCGTCACGGTGGCCGCCATGGTCATCGGCGTGGCCCTGGGCACCACCATCGCGGTGGCCCGGCTGTCCACCAACCCGGTGCTGCGCTTCCTCTCCTTCATCTACACGTGGTTCTTCCGCGCGGTGCCGCGCTACGTGCTGCTCGCGATGATCGGCGTCGGGCTCGGGTACCTCTACAGCACCCTCGACATCGGCCTCCCGTTCGGGCAGCAGCTCGCGGGCTGGCTCGGCCTGTCGACCGACCTCACGTTCTTCTCCCTCGACGTCAAGGCCATCACCGGCGGCCTCGTCGGCGGCATCATGGGCCTCGCGCTGTCGGAGGCCGCCTACATGGCCGAGATCGCCCGGGCGGGCATCCTGTCTGTCGACAAGGGCCAGACGGAGGCGGCGCAGGCGCTGGGGCTCTCCCGCGCCCAGACCATGCGGCGCATCGTGCTGCCGCAGGCGATGCGCGTGATCGTGCCGCCGACCGGGAACGAGACCATCGCGATGGTCAAGGACACCTCGCTGCTCATCGCCGTGCCGGTCATCACCGAGCTCTACTACCAGACCTCGAACTTCGGGTTCCGCCTCTTCAAGCCGATGGCGGGGTTCGTGGCGGCGACGATCTGGTACCTCGTCGTCTGCTCGCTGCTGATGGTCGTGCAGAGCTACGTGGAGCGCTACTTCGGGCGCGGCTTCGGCGAGGCGCACGTCGGCAAGCAGACCAACCGCCGGTTCGCGCGCGGCGGCGGGATGGGGGGCGCGTGATGGCGACCGCCGGTACGTCGGGTGGGCCGCTGGTTCGGGCCCTGAACGTGCACAAGGCGTTTCACGGCACGGAGGTGCTCAAGGGCATCGACCTCGACGTGGCGCGCGGCGAGGTGGTCTGCCTGCTGGGCCCCTCCGGGTCGGGCAAGACGACGTTCCTGCGCTGCATCAACCTGCTGGAGCGCATCGACGGCGGCCGGATCTGGGTCGACGGGGAGCTGATGGGGTACGCCGAGAAGGGCGGCCACCTCTACGAGCTGCCCGACAAGACGATCGCCGCGCAGCGCCGCGAGATCGGCATGGTCTTCCAGCGGTTCAACCTGTTCCCGCACATGACGGCGCTGGCCAACATCATGGAGGCGCCCGTGCTGGTGCGCGGGATCGGCAAGGCCGCTGCCCAGGACCGCGCCCGCCAGCTGTTGGATCGGGTCGGGCTGGGCGACCGCGCCGATGCCTACCCGGGCCAGCTGTCCGGCGGCCAACAGCAGCGGGTCGCGATCGCGCGCGCCCTGGCGATGGACCCCAAGCTGATGCTCCTCGACGAGCCGACGTCGGCCCTCGACCCCGAGCTGGTCGGCGACGTGCTCGCGGTGATGCGGGAGCTGGCCCACGACGGGATGACGATGATCGTGGTTACCCACGAGATGGGGTTCGCCCGCGAGGTGGCCGATCGGGTGGTCTTCATGGACGGCGGCGTCGTGGTCGAGCAGGGCCCGCCGCGCGAGGTGATCGGCAACCCGCAGCACGAGCGGACGAGGGCCTTCCTGTCCCGGATGCGGGAGGAGCAGCCCCCGGCGGCCCCGGACGGCCTCACCATCTGAGTCGGGCTCGGTAACTTTGCCTCACGAGTGATAGTCTCACCGATGAAAGCATCGTGAGTGAGAGTATCTCTGGGGAAGTGCGCGGGAGTCAGCATGTTCGTCGGTCGAGAGGCACAACTGGCGCGGCTAGACGAGATGCTGCGGCGGGCGAGCTCCGGGCGCGACGATAGGCCGGGCAAGGCGTTGCTCATCCGTGGCCGGCGCCGGGTGGGCAAGTCTCGCCTGGTAGAGGAGTTCCTCGCGCGCGCCGACGTACCGCACGTCTTCTTTGCGGCCTCTGGCCGACCGGTCCGCGACGAACTGCGCCTCTTCGCCCAGGAGGTGGCCGAGTCCACGCTCCCCGGTGCCGGCCTCTTCAATGGGGTGCAGCTCTCCGATTGGGATAGTGCGTTGCGCCTGTTAGCCGCGGCGCTGCCGGATCGCGGCAGCGTCGTCGTGCTGGACGAGCTTCCCTATCTGGCGGCGCAGCACGAGGCGTTCGAGGGGTCTCTGCAGCGAGCCTTCGACCGTGAACTCGGGCGCCGCGGTGTCCTGCTCATCGGAATCGGCTCGGACCTGGGGATGATGGAGTCGCTGAACGAATACGGGCGACCGTTTCATCAGCGGGCCAGGGAGATGGTCGTTCCGCCGCTCACCCCCGCCGACGTGGCTGACCTCCTGAAGTTGGACGCAGCCGACGCCTTCGATGCCTACCTCGTGACGGGCGGGCTGCCACTGATCTGCACCGAATGGTCCCTGGGGGCCTCGCTCCGGGACTACCTACGAGACGCCTGCCAGGACCCGACCTCCGCACTCCTGGTCTCGGCCGAGCGCTCGCTGGCTGCGGAGTTTCCCGTCGACGTCCAGGCCAGGACCGTGCTCCAGGCGATCGGGCACGGCGAGCGGACGTTCACCATGATCGGCCGCGCGGCCGGGGATCTTCCCAGCGGCTCGGTGAGCCGCACCCTGACCACGCTGGTGGCCAAGCGCGTTGTCGCCGTGGACCAGCCCCTCTCGACCAGGCCGGCGAGCAAGGACAAGCGATACCGGGTGGCCGACCCTTACCTCCGGTTCTGGCTGACCTTCTTGGGTCCTTACCTCGGGGAGATCGAGCGGGGCCGGGGAGATCGAGTCCTCTCCCGAATCGAGGCGTCCTGGACCACGTGGCGGGGGCGGGCCATCGAGCCCGTGTTGCGTGAAGCGCTCGAACGGTGCGCGGTGAATTCGGTGCGCACGCAGAACGGCACGCCAGGGGTCGTGGGCGGGTATTGGACCCGGACGAACATTCCCGAGATCGATCTGGTCGTGGCCGACCGGCAGCCAGTCGCCGACCGCGTGCTCGCCGTGGGGTCTATCAAGTGGCTAGAGCGGGCACCCTTCGATCGCCACGATCTCGCCCGCTTGCACGCGCATCGTGTACAGCTGCCTGGCGCCGGACCCGATACCGGTCTCTTGGCTCTGTCCAGGTCTGGAGCCAGCGTGGACGGCGTGACGGTTCTTGGACCGGAGGAACTGCTCGGCGGCTATCGCTGAGGCTCAGCCGGCTGACCTTGCTGCGCTGGCCCGCGACGTACGTCACGCCACGCCCGGGACCAGAGGCCCGCGGCGGCGTCGTACCCCCCGCTTATAGTCGCTGTCGTGGTGGACGCGCCGATCGGCATCTTCGACTCCGGCTATGGGGGGCTCACCGTCGCCCGGGCCGTCCTCGACCAGCTGCCGCACGAGTCCGTCGCCTACTTCGGCGACACGGCCCGCGCGCCGTACGGTCCGCGGCCCATCGCGCAGACCCGCCAGTTCGCGCTGGAGTGCCTGGACCGCCTCGTCGACCACGGCGTCAAGGTGCTCGTCATCGCCTGCAACACCGCGAGTGCGGCGGTGCTGCACGACGCGCGGGAGCGCTACGACGTACCGGTCGTGGAGGTGATCCAACCGGCCGTACGGCGGGCGGCGGCGGCGACCCGCAACGACCGGGTCGGCGTGATCTCGACGATGGGCACCCACCAGTCCGGCGCCTACCGGGACGCGTTTGCGGCCGCGCCGCACATTCGCGTCGTGAGCCAGCCGTGTCCGCGGTTCGTGGAGTTCGTGGAGAACGGCGTCACCGGTGGCCCGGAGCTGCTCTCGGTAGCCCGGGGCTACCTCGATCCGGTGGTCGACGCCGGGATCGACACCCTCATCCTGGGCTGCACCCACTACCCGCTCCTGACCGGCGTCATCAGCTATGTGGTGGGCGACACGGTCACGTTGGTGTCCTCGGCCGAGGAGACGGCGAAAGATGTCTACCGTGTGCTCGCTGATCGGGGCGAGCTGCGCGAGGGAGAACTGCCGCCGCCGGAGCACGGGTTCACCACCACCGGCGACCCGGCGGCATTCGCCCGGCTCGCGCGGCGGTTCCTCGGGCCCGAGGTCGCGGACGTGTACGCGAGCACCGCGAAGGCATCGTGAGAGTGGCGGGAAGTAGGTCAGGCCGATGCGGATGATCGCCGTGGGCTGTTCCGGGTCGTTCCCTGGGCCGGCGTCGCCGGCGTCCTGCTATCTCGTGCAGGCCGAGCATGAGGGGCGCACCTGGTCCATCGCGCTCGACCTCGGCAACGGGTCGATCGGGCCGATGCACCGGTTCCTGGACCCGCGCGCTCTCGACGCGGTCGTGCTGACCCACCTGCACCCGGACCACTGCCTCGACGCGTGCGGGCTGTACGTGATGCGCAACCACCAGCCGGGAGGGCCGATGGCCGGCCGGCTGCCCGTGTGGGGGCCGGAGGGGACCGCGGACCGGTTGGGCCGGGCGTACGGCGTGACGCGCCCCGAGCGGCTGGACGATCAGTTCGCGTTCGGTGTCATCGCGGCGGGCCAGCCGTGGGAGGTGGGGCCGTTCCGGCTCACGCCGTACGAGGTCAACCACCCCGTGGAGAGCTACGGGATCCGGGTGGAGGCCGACGGCGCGGCGGTGGCGTACACCGGGGACACCGACGACTGCCCGAACCTGCGCCGGCTGTTCGCGGGGGCGACCATGGCCCTTGTCGACTGCGCGTTCGTCGATGGGCGGGACGAGCCGCGCGGCATCCACATGACGGGTTCGCGGGCGGCGACGGCCGCCGTCGAGGCCGGGGGGCTGCAGCGGCTGATGCTCACGCACATCCCGAGCTGGAACGACCCGCAGGTGTGCCGCGACCAGGCCGCGCAGGTCTGGGGCGAGCACGTGGAGGTCTGCCGGCCGCTGGAGACGTACGAGCTGTGAGGCAGGCGAGCCATGCCCCGAACCGGAGTCACCAGTCCTAGCGGACCGCCACTGTCCTGAGGTTGGCCGATCATGAAGGCATGACCGCCTCGTCGTCCACCCCGCTGGAGTCGCTGCCCAACATCGGCCCCGCTCTGGCCGAGGCGCTGCGCGACGTCGGGATCGGCGACGCCGAAACACTGCGGGCCGTCGGCGCCCTTGCTGCCTGGGACGATCTGTACGCGGCCGGCCGATTCCACTGCCTCACCAGCCTGATGTCGGTCGCCGCTGCGGTGGACGGGGTGCCGAAGCGGGTGCT
This sequence comes from Austwickia sp., assembly GCA_016699675.1. Taxonomy (NCBI): domain Bacteria; kingdom Bacillati; phylum Actinomycetota; class Actinomycetes; order Micrococcales; family Dermatophilaceae; genus Austwickia; species Austwickia sp. Next base: position 3,259,966 of record CP064985.1, read on the forward strand.
GGACGAGCGCACGCGGACGGTGCTACGCAGGCATCACGAGCGACGAGCCCAGACGTAGCGCTCGCGCGTGTCCCTCCGGACGTACAGTGCCCGGACTCTGCCGGATTTCCCGATGATCGACGGCTCTCTGAGCTGGGCATATACATCACGTGAGTCCGTCGGGGGCCAGTACTGTACGTGCCGCGGGACATAGGCTGGCCGCTATGACGATCCCCGTCCCGATGGCCGACCTCGCCGCGCTGTTGACCCGCTACGGCTCGGCCTACCTGATCTCCGTGGGCGCCGACGGCCGGGCCAAGGTCATCACCGTGGATCCCGTCGTCGAGGGGCGGGTCCTGCTGGTCCCGACGCCGAGCCGCGGCTCCGCCGCGAACATCGCCGCCAACCCGCAGGTCACGCTCGCCTGGCCGCCGTCGGAGCGGCACGGCTTCACGCTGATCGTCGACGGTACGGCGGTGGCGGACGACGCGGGCATCACCGTCACGCCGGAACACGGGATCCTGCACCGGCCGGCCCCGCACGCGCAGGCCCCGGACGCGCCCGCGGCGCCGTACCCGTTCCAGGCCAACCCGAACCCCACCTGCGGGCACGACTGCGCGCCGATCGCGCCCGCGTAGCCCTTGCTGTCTTCGGCACGTCTCCCGCTCCGGCTCTTTGGTCGGTGGCCTGGTGAGGCCGCGCCGGGCCTCGCATAGGGTGGCGGCATGACGCGACACGACGGCCGCAGCCCCGACCAGCTCCGCGACATCAGGATCACGCGCAACTGGCTGGACCACGCGGAGGGCAGCGTGCTCGTTGAGTTCGGGCGCACGCGGGTTCTGTGCGCGGCGAGCTTCACCGAGGGCGTCCCGCGCTGGCTCAAGGGGCAGGGCAAGGGGTGGGTGACGGCGGAGTACGCCATGCTGCCGCGCGCCACCAACACCCGCTCGGACCGGGAGTCCGTGCGCGGCAAGATCGGGGGGCGGACGCACGAGATCTCCCGGCTGGTCGGCCGGTCGCTGCGGTCCGTGGTCGACATGAAGGCGCTGGGGGAGAACACGATCGTGCTCGACTGCGACGTGCTGCAGGCCGACGGGGGCACGCGCACGGCCGCGATCACCGGCGCGTACGTGGCCCTCGCCGACGCCGTCGCCACCGGCAAGTCCATGGCGGCGATCAAGGGCTCGGTGAGCGTGCTCACCGGCTCGGTCGCGGCCGTGAGCGTCGGTGTCGTCGGGGGAGCGCCCGTGCTGGATCTGGACTACGTCGAGGACGTCGACGCCGACACCGACATGAACGTCGTGATGACGGGGGATGGCCGGTACGTCGAGGTCCAGGGCACCGCCGAGGGCGAGCCATTCGACCGGGTCCTTTTGGACCGCTTGCTGGAGTTGGCGGCGATAGGGTGTGGCCGGTTGACGGAGCTGCAGCGCGCGGCGCTGGACGGTACGCCGCGCGAACGCTCGCGATAGCCGCGCGGGCTCCCCGGCAGCGCAAGGCATCCCCACCAGCACGAGGAGGCGACATGGCGGAAGACCGACGCATCGTCCTGGCGACGCGGAACCCGGGGAAGGTGCGCGAGCTACGCGAGATCCTCGCCGACGTCGTGCCCGAGCTGGGCCTGGAACTGGTGAGCATCCGCGATTTCCCCGAGGTGGGGGACGTCGTCGAGAACGGCGTGACGTTCGCGGCGAATGCCACCCTCAAGGCCGTGCACGCGGCCCGGTCGACCGGGCTGCCGGCCCTGGCCGACGACTCTGGGTTGGCGGTCGACGTGCTGGGTGGGTCGCCGGGCGTGTTCTCGGCGCGGTGGGCCGGGCGGCACGGCGATGACCTGGGCAACCTCGACCTGCTCCTGCGGCAGCTCGCCGACGTCCCGGACGAGCACCGGGGGGCGGCGTTCGTGTGCGCGGCCTGCCTGGCGCTGCCGGACGGCACGGCGGTGGTGCGCGAGGGACGGTTCCCGGGCATGCTGACGCGCTTCCCGCGCGGCGACAACGGCTTCGGGTACGACCCGATCTTGCAGGTCGAGGGCGACCAGCGGACCAGCGCCGAGCTGCCCCCGGAGGAGAAGAACGCGATCAGCCACCGGGGCAAGGCCTTCCGTGCCCTCGCCGACGACCTGCGGGCACACCTGTCCAGCTAGCCCCGGCGGCAGCAACACCGGTGGTGCGTGAGGTTGAGTGGGCCGCCCCCATTTTCGTGGGAGGAGCCTCCCGGGGCCTGGGATGTCTTCGGCCGGGCTGTGGTGCGGGAGAAGGGACTCGAACCCTCACACCTTGCGGCACAGGAACCTAAATCCTGCGTGTCTGCCAGTTTCACCACTCCCGCGCAGGGTGAAGTGTACGGCGGGAGCCGGCGTACGCCGTACCGGCTTGCCGCCAGCCCGCTCAGACGCCGAGCGTCTTGCGCAGGGCCGCGACGTGCCCGGTGGCCTTCACGTTGTACTTGGCCAGCTCCACCGTCCCGTCCGGCGCGACCACCACCGTGGAGCGGATCACGCCGACGACGGTCTTGCCGTAGAGCTTCTTCTCGCCGTACGCGCCGTAGGCGTCCAGGACGGTCTTGTCGACGTCCGCGAGGAGCGGGTAGGTCAGGGACTCCTTGGCGACGAACTTCGCCAGCTTCTCGGGCTTGTCAGGGGAGATGCCGACGACGGCGTACCCGGCGCTCTGCAGCGCCGCGGCCGAGTCGCGGAAGTCGCACGCCTGCGTCGTACAGCCCGGCGTCATCGCCGCCGGGTAGAAGAAGATGACCAGGTGCCGCCCGGCGTAGTCGGCCAGGCTCACCTCGGCGCCGGTGTCGCTGGGCAGGGTCCAGGCGGGGGCGACGTCGCCGGTGTCGAGGCGGGGCATGGCGGGCTCCTTCGGGCTGGCGGGTTGGGTTCCGCAGGGTGCGGCCGGCGCGGGCCGGTTCGCCTCGCTGGGCGACCCGAAAGCGGCCGCTCACGGGCAGCGCCGGACGCTCCACGGTAGGTTAGTCCAGGACGTGGCGGCCACGGGCCGCAGACGAAAGGACAGCACATGAGCCAGGACGCTCGCAGCCCGCGCCAGATCGAGGCCGACATCGAGGCCACCCGCACGCGGCTGGCGAACACCATCGACGAGCTCGCCTACCGCTCCAAGCCGGCCGTCATCGCGAACCGTCAGAAGGACGCCGCGGTCGTCAAGCTCCAGGACACGTTCATGACGCCGAACGGCGACGTGCGGATCGATCGCGTCGCCGCCGTGGTCGTCGTGGTGGCCGCCTTGGTGGGGCTGGGCATTTACCGTCGCGTCCGTGGCTGACGACGCCCCCGCTCCATCGGAGTCGGGACGTCGTGCCGCCAGCGAGGGCGGCCTCAAGATCCGGATGCTGCACGATCGGGTGCTGCTCTCCGATGAGGGGGAGAAGGGCGAGCGGCAGACCGGCGGCGGCCTGATCATCCCGGCGACCGCCCAGCTCGGCAAGCGCCTGGCCTGGGCTGCGGTGGTCGCGATCGGCGCGAACGTGCGGCAGGTGCGGCTCGGCGACCGGGTCCTCTACGACCCCGGCGAGCGCGCGGAGGTCGAGCTGGACGGCAGGGAGTACGTGCTGCTGCGCGAGCGCGACCTGCATGCCGTCTCCACCCCCGAGCACGACCCCGACGCGGGCCTCTACCTCTAGTCCCCGCTGATCTCCGCCGGAGCCGTGTCGAGTTTCCCACCGTGTTCGGTGGGTTTCTCGACACTGCGTGGTGCGCCGGTTCAGCGGACCTCGGCGCGCGCGGCGATGAAGGCCTCGACGCACGATCGGACGTCGTTCGCGGTGTGCGCCGCCGACAGTTGGACGCGGATGCGGGCCTTTCCCTGCGGCACAACGGGGTAGGAGAACGCGATCACGTACACCCCGCGCGCGAGCATCGCGTCCGCGATCTGCCCGGCCAGCCGCGCGCCGTCCGCGCCAGGGAACATCACGGGCACGATCGCGTGCTCGCCGGGCAGCAGGTCGAACCCGGCCTCGCTCATCAGCGACCGGAACAGCGCCTTGTTGGCGTCCAGCCGCTCCCGCAGGGCGTCGGAACCGCCGGCCAGCTCGAGGGCCTTCAGCGACCCCGCCGCCACGGCCGGGGCGACCGCGTTGCTGAACAGGTAGGGCCGAGCCCGCTGCCGCAGCAGGTCGATGACCTCCTGCGGCCCGCTCACGTAGCCGCCGCTCGCCCCGCCGAGCGCCTTGCCCAGCGTGCCGGTGATGACGTCGACCCGACCCTCGACGCCACAGTGCTCGGGCGTGCCTCGGCCGTGTGCCCCGATGAAGCCGACCGCGTGCGAGTCGTCGACGAGCACCAGCGCGCCGTACTCATCCGCCAGATCGCAGATCTCGCCCAGCGGGGCGTAGTACCCGTCCATCGAGAAGACGCCGTCGGTGACCACGCAGATCTGCCGCGCGCCCGCGTCGCGCGCCGCGTCGAGCTGGGCGCGCAGGTCGGCCATGTCGCGGTTGCGGTACCGATAGCGTCGCGCCTTCGCCAGCCGGATCCCGTCGATCAGCGAGGCGTGGTTGAGCTCGTCGGAGACGATCGCGTCGGACTCGTCGAAGAGCACCTCGAAGACCCCGCCGTTGGCGTCGAAGCAGCTCGAGAAGAGGATCGCGTCGGCCATGCCCAGGAACTCGCTGATCGCTCGCTCCAGGCGCTTGTGCAGCTCCTGCGTGCCGCAGATGAACCGCACGCTGGCCATCCCGAAGCCCCACTCGTCGTAGCTAGCCTTGGCCGCCGCGATGACGTCCGGGTGATCGGCGAGCCCGAGGTAGTTGTTGGCGCAGAAGTTCAGCGACGGGGCCCGCCCGCCGGGCGCCCCCGAGCCGTCGGTGGTCACCGTCTCGATGTGCGCCGACTGCGGCGAGGCGAGTCGCCGCTCGTGCTTGTAGAGGCCGGCAGCGTCAATCTCCGCCAGCGTGGCGGCCAGGCGCCCACGCATCTCGCCGTACATCATGCTGTCCTTTCGACGTGCGGGCTATCAGGACCAGTCCATGACGACCTTGCCGCAGCGCCCGCTGCGGGCGGCCGCGAACGCGTCCGGCCAGTCGTCGGCCTTGACGCGGTGGGTGATGCAGGACCGTACGGCGTCGCGCAGCTGCGCCGAGGTCTGGAGCATGGAGCTCATGGCGTACCAGGACTCGTACATCTCGCGCCCGTAGATCCCCTTGATCGTGAGCATGTGGGTGATGACCTTGCCCCAGTGCAGGGGATAGGGGTCCTTGGGCAGGCCGAGCATGGCGATCCGGCCGCCGTGGTTCATGTTGTCGATCGCCTCGGTGACCGCGGCCGGCGCGCCCGACATCTCCAGGGCGATGTCGAAGCCCTCACGCATGCCGAGTTCGCGCTGGGCCTCGCGCAGGGTCGTGTGGGCGGTGTTGACGGCCAGGTCGGCGCCGGCGCGTTTGGCCAGGGCGAGGCGATAGTCGGAGACGTCGGTGACCACGACGTACCGAGCCCCCGCGCGCCGCGCGATCGCCGCCGCCATGACGCCGATCGGTCCGGCGCCGGTGACGAGGACGTCCTCGCCGACCATCGGCCACTGCAGCGCGGTGTGCGTAGCGTTGCCGAGCGGGTCGAAGACGGCGCCCAGCTCGGGGTCGATCTCGTCGGGCTGGACCCAGACGTTGCTCGCCGGCATGACGATGTAGTCCGCGAACGCCCCGTCCCGGTTGACCCCGATGCCGTGGGTGTGGATGCAGAGGTGGCGGCGGCCGGCGCGGCAGTTGCGGCACTCGCCGCACACGATGTGCCCCTCGCAGGAGCAGCGCTGGCCCGGGGCCAGGTGCGTGACGTCGGCGCCGACCTCGACGATCTCCCCGTAGAACTCGTGCCCGACCACCAGCGGGGGTCGCAGGGTCGCGGCGGCCCAGTCGTCCCAGGATTCGATGTGCAGGTCCGTGCCGCACAGGCCCGCGCGGAGCACACGGATCTTGGCCTCGGCCGGGCCGGGGGTGGGCTCCGGTACGTCGGTCAGCTCCAGGCCGGGTCCCGCCTGGGCCTTGACGAGTGCGCGCATGTGTCGCCGCCCTCTCTCATCGCCGCTGGTGAGTTCACGCTAACCGGGCGGCGGCTCGCGCCGCAGGCGGTCGATCGGATCCGTGGGCCGGGGTGGGAAACGGGGCGGGAATGCGACCGGCCGACTCCGCGTTGGCCCGGGTAGTTGACCAATCAACAAAGGAGTCGCCGTGAAGATCGCCGTCATCGTCGGAAGCACGCGTCCCGGTCGCGTCGGGGACCAGGTGGGCCGCTGGGTCCTGGAGCAGGCGCAGGCGCGGGCCGGGGTGGAGTACGAGCTGATCGACCTCGCCGAGGTCGGGCTCCCGCTGCTCGACGAGCCGATCCCGCCGGCCGCGGGTCGCTACGCCAACGAGCACACCAAGGCGTGGGCGGCGAGGATCGCGGCGTACGACGGCTTCATCTTCGTCACCGCTGAGTACAACCACGGCGTGCCGGGGGCGTTCAAGAACGCGTTCGACTACCTGTACGCCGAGTGGAACGACAAGGCCGTCGGGTTCGTGAGCTACGGCGCGGACGGCGGGGTGCGCGCCGTCGAGCAGTGGCGCGGCATCGTGGCCAACGCCAAGCTGGCCGACGTCCGGGCGGTGGTCTCGCTGTCGATCTTCCGCGAGTTCACGGACGGGGCGTTCACACCGGGGGAGCGCCGCGGCGGGAGCTGGCCGAGGTCTTCGCTCAGGTGGAGGCCTGGGCCGGGGCGCTCGCGCCGCTGCGCGGCTGAGGGTACGCCGTCCGGGCTTGAGCCCCCCAACGGCCGCTCGGGGGCACGGGCGGCCCTCCGCCGGACGCTCGTCCTGGCTCTGAGCTGCCGATTTCTTGGGCAGGTTGGCCGTACGGTAAAGTTTAGGCCGTTGCGCGCCATTAGCTCAATTGGCAGAGCAAGTGACTCTTAATCACTGGGTTCGGGGTTCGAGTCCCTGATGGCGCACCATCACACGCAAGAGGCGGGGTCCGAGGACCCCGCCTCTTGCGCTGTCAGATCGCACCGGCGGTGGCGCGGCTTAGCTGAGGAGTGCCGCCCAGGTGCGGCCGGCGGCCACGCCGGTCGTGGGCAGGCCCTGCTTCTTCTGCCAGGCCTTGACGGCCACCTCGGTCTGGGGACCGAACGACCCGTTGACGGGCAGCTTGTAGCCCTTGGCGTTCAGGGCGACCTGGAGCGCCTTGACGGGCTCACCCGTGCCGCCGCGGTCGAGGCGTGGGATCAGGGACGTCCAGGTGAGGATGGCGACGTTGCCGGTCGCGGGGATGCCGTGTTCGCGCTGGAATTGCCGAACCACTGCTTCGGTGCTGCCGGCAAAGACGCCGGTGACCGGGATGTTGTACCCGCGCATGCGCAGGAAGTACTGCAACGTGCGGACCGCGACCGGCTTGTTCACTCCGCGCGAGAGCATCGGCAGCTTCTGGTATTCGGCGGGATAGACGTCATACGACCGCAGATTGTTGTCCTTCATCAGCGTGATGAGAGAGTTCGCGTAGTTCCGGTCCGTGGCATAGCCGGCGCGCTTCAATTCCACCGCGAACTCGAACGGGCTGCCGATGTAGAGGAAGCATGGGCGATATAAGGTGTTGCCCGCGCGGCCGTTCGGCACCAGGAAGTCTGCATGGTCGCGGAACGAATCCAGCAGCGTGGCGTACACGCGGAACAGCGCGCGCACGACCCGTTTGCCCTTGGGGCCATCCTCCCAGGTCCACCGGTAGCGGCAGCCGATGGCGATAGGCCCGGGTTTGCCGTTGAAACACTTGACCCCGAAGAAGTTGTTGAAGCCCCCACCGACTTCCGAGGCGCCCCAGCCCGTCTCGAGGATGGCCTGAGCGATCGTGACGGATGCCGGAATCGCGTATTCGCGCTGCGTCTCCTGGGCCAGCGGGACCACCTTCTTGAGAAAGGACACCCGGGTCGAGACAGCGGCCGTCGCGACGGTCTGGGAGTAGTCGGGAACCGCCTCCGGGGCGACCGGTGAATCCGACGCGACCGTGGCGTCGGGTGCTGGAGCATCAGGCTCGGTAGTCAGCGCGTTGGCGGTGGGCTGGATCGCCAGCGCCGCAAGACCTGCCAACGTGAGGCTGCTGAGAGACCTGCGGAGGGTGGTCCGGGCACGAGGACGAGAGGACTGGGACATGACGTACTCCTTCTGGTTGGTGAACGGCGCCAGGGATGACAGGGGAAATGCTCGGTACAGCGAAAAAACGGAGGCCCGAGTGACGTCGGGCAGGACATGGTCATTCGCCCATGGCGACCTCCCGCGCGCTGGATAAGGACGTTTGGGGACGGGTGAGGACGTGGCCGAAGGGCGCAACAAAGAATCCGGCGCTGGCCTATCTGCCGTTGGTTCCGCTAGCCCAGATAGCGTTTCCGCCTGGTCCGTAGAGGACGAGATTTCCGTCGCGCTGGAAGAGGAGGGTGTCGGCCCCGCTGCCTTGGGTATGCGGCGTCCAGACCACCCCCGCGGGGCCGGCAAGGACGACGTTTCCGTCGCGCTGAAGGGTCAGCCGGTCACCGCCGGGCCCGGTGGCCCACACTGGCCGACCAGTGCGGTGGGTGTAGATCACGAGGTTGCCGTCGTTTTGGAGTGCCGCTCGATAGGCGAAGCCGATGGGCCACAACGTCGTTCCGCGGTGGATCGAGTCTCCCGGCTTGAGAATGTCGCTAAGGCGGCGCTCGCTCACCATCGCGTCGATCGCCCCGCCCCAATAGACGGTCCCTGGATAGTCGAGGTATACCGGGCCCGCCGCCCAGCCCACTTTCGCGTCGCCGACGACGGTGCCGTTCCAGTGCCGAATGTGCACCGTGACGCGGTGTCCCGCTCCCGCGAGGCGGGTGGGCAGCGTGACCGCGCACAGCGTGTTCTGTCGGTGCAACAGAGCCACGACCCCGCCAATGACCGGCTGGGTCTCCAGGACGGTGAACCCCGTCCCGCACCGGTCCTCCGGAGACTCGCCCTCGGCACCGGGCCGATCCAAAGCCGCCCTGGTCGCGATCGAGACGAGCTCCGCCACGGCGTCCGGGATGGCGGAGCTTCGAAAACCTCCGCGGTCGTCGACATAGCCGGTGTGGACGGCAGCCCCTCGCTCGAAGGCTCCCCGGCCGCCAGCCAGGCGCCGGAAGTTGAAGTCCCCGACGACGTCCTCGGAATCGGTCACCATCACCGTCTCGGCAGGGAACCTGACGTCGCGGGTCGGTCGGACGGCGGGATTCGGAGCGAAGTCCCGGAGGTAGGTGCGGACGCCAGACGCCGCGGCGCTGGCCGTCCCGAAAAGCCTGGCCGCGGATCGGGGGACCCGGTCGCCGTCCGCGACCAGGATCGTCCCGACCTGCGCGGTGGTCGCCACCTCGTCGAGCTCGTACTGGGCCTGGTGGACCACCATGGCGCCCTGGGAGTAGCCGGCCAGGATGAAGCGGGTCCCCGGGCAGGCCCCGAGCCGTTGTTTTATCGCGGCCTTGAGCCGGACGACGCCGTCGTCGATGCTCGCGGCGAAGGCGCCTTCGTGCTCCGTTGCGTAGTGGTGCACGTTGATCCCGTCGGGCTTCAAGAGCTCCACCGAGGCCGCTCGATAATCCAGCGGGATGGTCTGGACTGTGAATGACGGCGCGAGGCGCTGCGCGATCAGCGACCGGATCGCGTTCATGGTCTTGCCGTATCCGCCATACTCGGCGGCAGTTTCCCCGGAGCCCCGGACGGACCAGATGGTGATGTCCGAGCAGCCCGAATAGGCGGTGGCCGACATCACGCTACGGCCGGCCCACCCGATGCCGAATGCCACGACGGCGGCGAGAATCAATCGCGAGACTTTACCCCAACCCTGATGCATCGCCCCTCCTTGAGATTCGGCCGTCAGGTGGCTTCGGTGCGTGGCGATAAGTCTCGTTCGCTAGGGCGGGCGCCACAGTCCCCAATTTGGGGGACACGCCTCCGCAGCGCCCCGGGTCGGTCGCTGATTCGGGGTAGCCTCTTGCGTCGACCGCTCCCTGTTAGTCCTACGCGCAAGCGCCACTTAATCTGGGTTGATCAGGAAGCCTCGGAGGAGGGTTTCGATGGCCACCCAGCCAACACCGGAGAGCGCTTCAAGCGTCGCCTGGGACGATCCGTTTGCGCAGCTCAGCCGCCCCGGAATGGATGCTTTGAATGTCGGTTTCATTGATGATCACCCCGTGATTCTCAGTGGCCTGGTGCACGCGCTTCGGGTCGCTATGCCGCAGTTGGGCACCACGCTCACGAGCAACACGGTCGATGGGCTGCTCTCCCGCGGCGAGGTGCTGGACGCAGTCGTATTGGACGTCCGATTAGGTGATGGTTCGATTCCGGAGAACAATGTCGCCGACCTCGCTGCCCATGGCTACCGCCCGCTGTTGTTCACCCAGGAGACGCGGCCGCACGTGATTGCCCGATGCCTTCGGGCAGGCGCCTGGGGAATCGTGGGAAAGCATGAGCCCATTGCCGTCCTGGCAGAAGCGGTGACCACGGTGGCGTCGGGAACGCCGCATCTGAACCCGGAATGGGCCCTCGCCATCGAGGCCGACGCGGGCTGGCGCGCCCCCGATCTCGCCCCCCGGGAGCGCGAAGCGCTGTGTCTTTACGCGGCGGGTCTCCCGCTGAAATCCGTGGCCCGCCAGATGGGCATCTCCCCGGACACGGTGCGCGAATACCTCTTGCGGGTACGCAGCAAGTACGGCGACATCGGTCGGCCCGCGCACACCAGGACCGAGCTGTATACGCGCGCCGTCGAGGACAGCCTTATCGAGGCCCCCCATGTCCATTGACCCCAGTCCGTCCCGGCAGACCGTCGACACGTCCCTCTACCGGGCCGTGCTGGTTTTCACGGGGTTGAACCTGGTCGTCACGCTGACGGACTTGCCCAGCGAGATCGGCATGTATCCCGTGCCGCTCGGCCAGCTCGCCCTGGCCCTGCTCGTGGGCCTGTATGTCACCTGCGTCTGGCAAGCTCGTCGCCCGATGCGATCCTGGTCCGCGTTCCGGGCGCTGGTCCTCGCCTGCTGGCTCCTCGGGGTACTCCATGCCGTCCTCGCAACGGTGGCGCCGACGGACCGGCAGGGCTCGGCATACCCCCCGTTCCTGCACGTCATGGGAGCCACCGTCACCGGCGCCGCCGCCGGTTTCGGGGTGCCTGCCGGCGTCGCGCTGCAGCTCAGCTATTGCCTTTGCCAGTACGTCGTGCGCTCGGGCACCATGCCGCCCGAGCGCTTGCTCCTGGAAACGACCCTGCTGCTGGTGTCGCAGCTGACCAGCACGGCGTTCGTCGCCCTGGTCCGGCGCGCCGAGGGTGAGGTGACGCGGGCAGCGGGTGGCGTGCTCGCCGCGCAGACCGAACAGGCGCGTCGGGCCGCCGGATCTGCCGAGCGCGTGCGCTGGGATGGGTTGATCCACGATCGCGTCCTGGCGGCGCTGCGAGTCGCTGCCGAGCCCCGGCCCCCCGGTGCGGACGTCGCCGAGATGGCTCGCTCGGCGGTCGCCGAATTCAGCACCCGACCCGCAGTTGACCCTCGAGATCCCCCGTGCGCCGGCGTACCCGCCTCCACCTCCCTCGATCCGGCCACGGTCCTTCGCGAGGCGGCGAGCCGAGCCGCCCTCACCGCCTCGGTCGACGTTCGCGTGGCGCCACCCGCCTGCGGGGAATCCCTGTCAGGAGATCTGTCGCCGCCGGACGCGGAGGCGTGGCACAGCGCGTGGGTGGCGGCGATCGACGCGGGCCGCGAAGCCATCGCCAACGTGGCCCGGCACGCCGGGGTGCGCGAGGTTTCGGTGTCCGGACATTTCTCCATGACCCGGGTGATGTTGCTCGTCCGGGACCAGGGCAGGGGTTTTGACGCCGCCGGGGTCCACCGGCGCACGGGCATGACGGTCAGCATGACTGGACGCATGGCGTCCGTCGGGGGCCAGGTGCACGTCAGCTCGGAGGTCGGTGCGGGGACATCGGTCCGCCTGACGTGGCACGCGTCCGGGCCCGAGCCCCGGGCCCCGCTCGACTGGCCGCCGCGCACGTTCGTGCCGGTCGTCGTGCTCGGTCTCGGCATCATGCTGCTCAATGTCTGTTTGGGGTTCGTGGCGCCCCCGCCGCTGCGGTCAACGCTGCTCATGCAGGTGGGTGCCGTCCTGATCTGCGCCTTCTCGGTGATCATCGTCTGCGCCCCCACCGCCGCCACGGCCGTCGGTTGGCTGGTGCCGGCTGCGTGCACGCTGCCGGCAGTCCTGACCTGGAACAACGTGGCGACCGCGGATACGTTTTGGAGTGACTGGCACCTCGGGGCGCTGATGCCGATCACCGGGGCCGTGGGATTCCGGTGGGGTACGACGCGTGCCGTGGCGGCGGCGTGGTTCATGCTCCTCGGCACCATGGCGATGGACGCCGCTGCCGGGCGGCCCTGGTGGGGCTCGGCCCTCGGACCGTTTCCGGTCCTGCTGGGCGTGGCCATCGTCGGTGGCTTGTCGCGCACCGGCCTGGCGCGGGGTTCCGCCGCGATCGATGAAAGCCTGGCGCACCGGGCGGCGCTGGCCCGGTCGCGGGCCTTCACGGACGCCCGAGACGCCGAAATCGAACGGCGACGTACGGCGCTGCAGGCTCGGGTGCTGCCCATGCTCCGGCTCGTCGCGTCGGGCGCCCGCCTGGAGCCCGAGCGGCGCCGCGAGTGCCTTCTCCTCGAGGCGGGCGTTCGGGACCGGCTGGTCGCCCCCGAGCTGGTGGATGGATCGGTCGAGGACGTCGCCTACCAGGCCCGCAGGCAAGGGGCCACGGTCGTCCTCGCCTCCGGCGCCGCTGCGGAATCCGATGCGCCAGCGGCGCTGGCCAGCGCCGTCGCACAATGCGAGGCGGCCCGCAGGGTGCTCGAGACCGTCCTGCGGGCCGCCCATCCGGGCCTGCTCATACGGGGCACCAGCGGACCGCGACCGAGCATCGTGGTGCTCGGGCCGTGGGACGCGGAGGCCCGCGATCGCGTGCGGTCGATGGTTCCTACGCTCTGTTCCCGTCCCGTCGACGTCCTCATCGACGAGGACGCCGCCGTGTTCCGGCTCGGCCCCGTCGAGGGGCCGTCGCGCAAGGCGGACGGGCGCGAACGCCCGTGCCGGCGACCGACGCTCGCGGCTCGGCGACGGGCTAGGGCGTGTCTGACAAAAGGCGGGTCCAGGCGATGACGCCGTTGAGGACCACGGCGGCGCGGTAGAGCAGCGCGTGTTTGTCGTACCTGGTGGCCAGGCCGCGCCACTGCTTGAGGTGGCAGTAGCGCCGCTCAATGACGTTGCGGTTCGTGTAGTCGGCGCGGTCCAAAGCCACCGGGCGCCCCCCACGCGAGCCACGACGACGCCGGTGACCCTGCTGGTCGGCAGGCTCGGGGATGACCGCCTTGATGCTGCGGGCGCGCAGGTGGGCGCGGTTGGCCCGGGAGGAATAGGCCTTATCACCGCGCACCGCGACCGGCCGGGTCCGGGGCCGGCCGACGGCGCGGGGGACGCGCAGTTGGGCCAGCAGCGGCACCAGCATCGGGCAGTCCCCGGCTTGGCCCGGGGTGATCGCGGTGACCAGCGGTAACCCGTGACCGTCGACCAACTGGTGGATCTTGGTGGACAGCCCGCCACGGCAGCGGCCGATGCCGTGATCAGGCGGCTCGTGGTGGGGATTCGTGTAATTCGATCCAGCCCCCGTGAGCCGGGTCGTGTTCGTGGCGTGCTGGTGGGCTCGGGCGATCGTGGAGTCCACCGACAGCGACCAGTCGATCAACCCCGCCGCCTCGGCCGCCGCGGTCAGCTGGGTGCTCACGGCATCCCAGGTGCCGTCCATGGCCATCCGGTGGTGCCAGGTCCACACCGTCTGCCACGGCCCGAACACCTCGGGCAGATCCCGCCAGGCGATCCCGCACCGGTACCGGTAGATGATCGCCTCGACCATCAACCTGGCCGGCGCAAACGGGCGGCCACGCCGACCCGTGGGTCCGGGCAGCATGTCCTCGATCAGCGACCACTGAGCATCCGAGAGCATCTGAAACCGCGACATGCCAGCCAGACTGTCAGCCCAGCCACGAACCCTTTGTCAGACACGCCCTAGTCCTTCCAGGCTCCATGCTTGTGGCGCTGCTTTTCCCATCGCCACAGCAACAGGCCGATCGTCAGCATGGCGACGGCGACGAAGCCGGTCAGGACGTACGCGACGATGTTGTCCGAGCCGTTCGCCACGCTCGACGCCGCCGTGGGCCGCGGGGACGCGGACGCCGCGCCCGCGCTCGACGTACCGCTTGCCGCCATGCTGGCCGTGGAACCCGCGCCCGACCCGGGAGAGGGGGCCGCAGCCGACGCACCCGACGTCCCGCCCGCCGCCCCCGCCACCGTGAACGCGATCTCCCCGGAGATCGGGTGCCCGTCCTTGCTCACCACGCGATAGCGGACGACGACCTTGCCCGTGCCCAGGTCAGCGGGCAGTGCCGCGGTGACGACGGGCCCCTTGATCGACGGCGGCACGTTGCGCGGCTCGCCCGAGCCCTGCACGACGACCTGCGAGAAGTCGCCGTTGATGTCCTCGTTGAACGTCAGGGTCGCGACCGCGGGCAGCGCGGCGACCGTCGACCCGTCGGCGGGATTGGACGACACGAGCGCGGAATGGGCGAGCGCGGCGGGCGCCCCCGCCAGCGCGATGAGCGCGCCCGCGAGCACGGCGAGGAGGAGGGAAAACGGCCCGGTACGTCGGGCGGTGGCGCGCATGCGAGGCCTCCTGAGGGCGGGACTTTCCCCCATCCTGCCAGCCGACGTGGCACGGCAAAGGGCCCGAAGACCAGGTCTCCGGGCCCTTCGCGGCTGGGGTGCCTGAGTATCACGTTCGGCAACTCCGCCCCCAAGACAAAAACCCTGGTCAACCGCCTAGACCGTGGGGTCTACGAGGTCTCTCGACGTCCCCAGGATACCGCTCCGAAGGATGGTCGTGGCCCTGTTGCGAGCACTGTCGAGACGGCTCAAACTTCTCTGACCGACTCCGAGGTGGACGCCCTCGTCGGCGACTACCTGGCCGGGATGAGAGTCAAGGCGCTCGCTGAGAGGTACGGCATTCACCGCGCCACCGTGTTCTCCCATCTGCGTCGCCGCAACGTGCCGAGCCGCCGACCAAGGCTGGGGATCGACGAGAAGGCCGAGGCCGTGCGGCTCACCCGAGCGGGCGTCTCGATGCGGGCCATCGGTCGCCGGATGGGCGTGGACCGTAAGGCCGTGCGCGCAGCTCTGGTCGAGGCTGGACTCATTGCGGATGAGTCCGCCAGCAGTTCGTAGCGCCGCTCTGGGCCGCTAATGGCGCAGAGGGTTTCGGCGGACATCGTCGCTCCCGACGTGTCTCAGCCCGGAGACCGAGGCGTGCAGCTACCGTTGGAGACGAACAACTGCTCTCGCCAGTTCGGCACCGAGGGCGTGGATCGCCGGACGGAGCACGAGAGCAGGGCTGGATATGGCTTATGAGCAGCTACCGATAGTCGAGGTCGACCTCGACCAGCTCCTTCTCGACCTGGAGAACTACCGCATACCGACGCGCCGCGACGACGAAGCAGGTGCGCTGAAGTACCTGTTTGCATCCGAGGATGTCCTCGGAGCGGCGCGCCTGATCCTCCGTGACGGCTACTTCGACAACGAAGTCCCGATCGTGACGTCGGCATCGGCGTCCGGCGGTAGCTCCCCATACACCGTGCTGGAAGGCAACCGTCGAGTCAGCGCGCTCAAGGCGCTCCAGGACCCGACGATCGTGCCCGGCCATGAGGCAGAGATGCGCGCGCTGCTGAAGCGGTACGCAGTGGAGGCGGAGAATCTCCCCGAACGAATCCGTGTCATCGTCGCTCCCGACCGGGCGACGGCTGCGCCTCACGTCGCGAGGTTGCACACCGGCATCTCGAAGAGGCGCTGGAGTCGCGATCAGCAGGCAACCTTCTACTATTCGCTCGTCGACGAGCAGACCACGGTCGACGATGTGAAGGCACAGTACCCGGATGTCGAGGTTGCCAGGTTCATGCGGATGGCCGTGATGCGGCGCTTCCTCAGCGCAGCGCCATTCTCCGATCACACCCTCCGGCAGTACGCCGCGAGTGACGACCTGGCGATGTCAGCCTTCGAGTATGCCTACCGAAGCAAAGAGATTGCTTCCGCGATCGGTGTCGAGTTCGACAAGGATGGCATGCTTCTGCCGCGGGCTTCGACGCCTGAGAAGATCGCTGTGAAGTTGACGAAGAAGAAGCTCAACGCTTTGGAGTACCTCGTCAGCGAGTTCCGTGCAGGGCGTCTCAACACTCGCTCACCAGAGTTCAAGAAGCGCAGCCAGGAGTATCAGTCCCTGGTGGATCGCCTCAACGGCGTATCGACTGCGGCTCCGCCCCAACCAGCGCCGCCCACTCCTCCCGCGCGACCGACGCCATCCGGGCCATCCCAAGGTGGCGCGTCCGGCGCGCCCGGTGGCCCCGACACTGGCGGGAGTGGTGCTGCTCCGAACCCACCCGGCCCTCCTGGCGGCACGGGCAGCCGTGGACCCAACCATCCAGACACGAAGGACACGCTTGATCTGTCGGGGCTGGACTACGAGAACGCGCCGCTGAATCTCAAGCTGCGATACTTCGAGTTGCGCAAGATCAGCCTCTCGAATCTCCCTATCGCGGCCGCGATCCTCATGCGCTCAGTATTGGAGGCCACCATCAAGGTCCATTTCGAGGGCTCTCCAACCCCCGCCACTGGACAGTTGAGCGATGTATTCAAGCGCGTGGTGCAGGCCTATGGACAAGAGAAGTCGCTCAAGTCAGGCATTAGTGCTATCCAGTCGGGTAACGCGCATAAGCACGGATCGATCCAGTGGTTCAACCTCATCGCGCACAGTGCCGATGCTTCCGTGAGTGCGGATGACGTCCGGCAGGCATGGAAGGTCGTGAACCCGTTGCTTAGGCGCTTGTTGCGCCCGCCATCGCAGGCGTCGTCTGCAACGACTTGATCGCCCGCGCGACCGACGGGGATGCCACGAGCAGCTCTTCCGCCTGTCCCGGATACCTGGCGGAGTAGGTGAGTTCCAGTCGGCACTGGAACTGATCTCGGTACAGTTTCTCGATCAGCGGGGCTGTGTCATAGGTCATCAACCAGTGCGCGCTTTCAACGGAGTTGACTATCGTCGAGAGTGCCTTGTGGTCTCGTCCGTCGAAGGCATTGAGATAGAGCTGCGAGCCTGCTTGCACGTAGGGCGGGTCGATGTACATGAATGACCGGTCATCGTGAGAGTACTGCTGGATCACAGTCCGGCCATCCAGATCAGAGACCGTGATTCGATCCGCTAGAGCACCGATCGCAGTCAACCGCTCGACGAGTGTGAGCCGGTTGAATCGTGCATCAATCTTGTACTTTCCCTCCTGACGCTGGCCGCCGATAACGCCGGCGTTCAGAATCCCGGAGCGATTGGTTCGATTCAAGAAGAAGAACGCGAAGCCCAGGCGCAGTGCATCGCGCTCGTCCCGTGAGCGATATACCTCCCGCTGGCGCTGCCACTCGTCGATCGTGAGTGGCGTTGACGCGACCATTTCTACGAACTCTGCGTTGTTGCCAACGACGGACTTCCAGAAGGCGTGGACGGCTGGGTCGATGTCGTTGACTACCAGGTGTTGGACGATGCCCTCGCGCAGAAGCGCGATCCCTGCGCCCACACCTCCGGCGTAGGGTTCGATGTAGCGGGCGTCCTTGATGCCAAGAATGTCGATGATGTCAGCGAAGAAGCCAGCGAGCGCAGCCTTTCCGCCGGGGTATCGCAATGGTGAGAGTGTGCCGTATCGGCGTGACCCGATGACACGCAGGCTGTCAGTCATTGGAGTCCTTCCTCGCCCGGTGTGCGGCAACACGGCAGCGGGCTGAGCAGAAGCGAGCGTCACCTCGTCCGAGGAACGCTTGGTCGCAGTGCTCGCAATCTCGCCATGCCTCTCGGCGGCGTAGGCGTTCATGGCGCAACGCGCTATCAAGCTCGGTGAGCCCCACGTCACTCAGGCTTCCTAGACGCTTCATGTTACGGATAGTACTCGTTACAGAACACATCATGGTTCGCCACGCGGGCGCTCCCGCGAATAGGCCGTTCTTCGGAGTCCGCCGGGTGAATCTCCGTAGCTGCGCCCGTGTCGCCTCACACGGGAGAGGACCGCTAAGCAGGGCGGGTGTCCGCGAGGCTCGGTCCGCGCACCTCGTCGGTAACGAGCACCGAGAGGAACCGATGATGGCCAGGTTGAGTGATGTCGCGAGCGACGAGCGCACCGCGAGGGTTGTGCTGTCCTTGCTCGTCGAGCCCAATGACCCGGTGACGGGACGCATCTTGTCCAGGCTCGGAGCAGTCGAGACGCTCTGGCTCGCTGAACGCGACGGTGCGGTGGTGGGGCTGAGCTCCGTAGACACACCCGGCAGGCGATGCTCATCGAGCAGGTCGAACGACTCGTCGAACGCTTCTACGCGCGGGTCCAGATCGACCCCGAAACGAAGCAGGCGCTCTCGGCGATGCTCCATGCCAGGTTCGACGAGATGATGTCCGAGGGAGCAGCGGAACTCGGCGGCCTCGCGAACCGTAGAACTCAGGTCGAAGGCGAGCAGCAGAAGCTACTCCAGGCACCCTACGCCGGCGCCATTCCACTCGACCTTCTCAAGCGGGAGCAGGACCGAATCACCGCGTCGCTGGAGACCATCGAGTACCGGATCAACGCGCACCACGGCCACTACGCCGACGCACGAGCGAACCTCAATGACTCGCTGACGTTACTGTCGAACGCCGCTGACATCTACGCCCGCGCCGACGACGCAAACCGTCGGCTCCTCAATCAGGCACTGTTCAAGGCGATCTACATCGACGAGGACAACGACGTGCGCGTCGGCTACCGGACCCCGTACGACGGGCTCAGCATCCCGGACTTGCAGGCCGACGCCCTGAGCTGGGCCGCCCAAGCAAAGAAAGAGGGCCAGGTTGGAACCTCGACCAAGGGTGGCCCCTTGGTCGAAAGTTCAAACCTGACCCATCTGGGGTCCCTGCGTAGTACGTTCTCCAACCTCACCCCGCGCCTAAAGACCCTGGTCACACGCTGGAAGCGGGGTGTCTATCGGGTGTCTCAGCGTCCGGAAACCGCGCCGGTGGCGGACTCTCGTGGCCCCGTGGTGCGGAGGATTGAACATCTTCAAACCTTTCTCACCGCTGCTGAGGTCGACCGCCTCGTTGACGACTACCTCGATGGTACGACGGTCAACGAGCTGGCAGACAGGTACGGCGTTCATCGCGCCACCGTGTCGGCGCACCTCACGCGGCGCCGCGTCGGGCGTCGCCGTCCGGGACTCGGAGTAGAAGAGGCGGCCGAAGCGGTGCGTCTCCACCTCGGCGGTGTCTCGATGAGGGCGATCGCGCAGAGCATGGGTGTGGATCGCAAAGCCGTGCGGCGCGCACTGGTCGAGGCATCGGCGATCAGCGCGTGAAACAGGCTCTCCGCAGATGAGGGTGTAGGGCTGAGCAACCGGTGATGCAGCAGTGTGTGCGAGGACGGCATCGACGCTGTGCTTGTTGCTACGGTTGCAGCGGGGAGGGCTCATGGTCTCGGCGGCAATCGGCCTGTTCTTCCTTGCGGTCGTGCTTCTAGGGTTCTCTGCTGCGATCAGGGGGGATGGGCTGGAGCGCAATCGCACGGTCGGGATCCGCACCAGGGCGACGATGGCCTCGGACGAAGCTTGGGCACGCGGTCATCGAGCTGCTGCCCGATGGGTGCTCGCGACCGGCGTCCTCGCGCTCGTCCTTGGCGTGATCGCGTTGATGATCCGCTCGATCGCGGATGAGCGGCCAGCTGGTCTGGCGATCTTTGTGAGCGTCGCCTATGGCGCCGTGGTCATCCTGTGCGCCGTGATTGCGAGGGTTGCCCACGTCGCCGCCCGGGACGCTGACGACGAGTAGCGCCCCGGTGCCGCCTGCATCTCGTTGCCAGGCTAGCGTCGGCGCTCGTCACGGCATCTTGATGATGTGTTTCTCGGCGCACCCGGCCCTGCCGTAACCAACCAGTCTCACCGCTGCCCCGGGCATAGGCGTGGTCTGAAGCCGCCGGCTTCCAGCAGTGACCGTGCGATGTAGTTGGCCAGGTTGCGGAAGCCGAGGGCGGAGCCGCGTAGGTGTTCGAGGCGGCCGTTGATCGCCTCGGTGGGCCCGTTGCTGGTCCGCGGGTAGTCGAAGTAGCCCAGCACGTCAGCAGCGCGCTTCTTCAGGGTTCGGCCGAGCTTGCGGATCTCCTCCAGCTCGGCCGGGACCGCGGCGCCGATCCGCTTGATCGTCAGGGTCAGGAAGTGCTTGCCCAGGCCGCGGTCGGGCTCGCGGTAGGCGGTGATGATGTCTTGGTAGACGCCCCAGGTCGCCTCCACGGCGGCGTGCCGGACGTCCTCGAAGAGCGCCTCGACGCGTTGGAGCTGGCGTGGTTGCAGCAGCCCGGCGCCGGTGAGCAGGGTGCGGCGGGCCGAGTAGAGCGGGTCCCCGCTCATGCTGCGGCGGCCGAAGATGTCCTGCTGGACCCGCCGCCGGGGGTGTCAGATTCTCTGTGTAAGGGGTCACTCCATCTGGAAGGAGAGACGCTATGAGCATGGTGAAGGTGAGTCCGGAGCGCCAGGAGCGTCGCCGGCAGCAGGCAGAGCTCGCGGAGCGGTTGGCGGCTTCGGGGGCGTTGGATGAGGTGTTCGCCCAGCTCGATGCCGGGCAGCCTCTGACCGGGGATCAGGGGGTGCTGGGGGCGATGTTGAAGGCCGCGCTGGAGCGGGGCCTGGATACCGAGCTGACCGAGCATCTGGGCTATGAACGCGGCGACCCGGACGCGGCGGAGTTCGCGAACTCCAGGAACGGGACCACGTCCAAGACGCTGGCGACCGAGGTCGGCCCGGTGGAGCTGGCGGTGCCGCGGGACCGGGACGGCTCCTTCACCCCGATGCTGGTCCCCAAGGGTGCGCGGCGCCTGGAGGGGCTGGACGCGATGATCATCAGTCTCTACGCCGGCGGCATGACGATCCGCGACATCGGCCATCATCTGGCCGCCACGATCGGCACCGATCTGTCGCACGAGACGATCTCCAAGATCGTCGATCAGATCAGCGAGGAGGTCCTCGCCTGGCAGCACCGGCCGCTGGAACCGCTCTACCCGGTGATGTACCTGGACGCGATCGTGGTCAAGATCCGCGACGGCGCGCACGTGTCGAACAAGGCCGCCCACATCGCCGTCGGGGGTCGATTTCGACGGCATCAAGCACGTCCTGGGGATCTGGGTGCAGACCACCGAAGGCGCCAAGTTCTGGGCCGGGGTCTGCGCCGAGCTCGCCAACCGGGGCGTGTCGGACGTGCTGATCGTGTGCTGCGACGGGCTGACCGGCTTTCCCGACGCGATCGCCGCGACCTGGCCGGCGGCGACCGTGCAGACCTGCGTGGTGCATCTGATCCGGGCCGCGATGCGGTTCGTCTCCTACGGCGACCGCAAGGCCGTCGCCGCGGCGTTGAAACCGATCTACACCGCCGTCAACGAAGACGCCGCACTGGAAGCGCTGGGCACCTTCGAGGACTCGAACTGGGGCAAGAAGTACCCCTCGGCCGTCAAGACGTTCCACGACGCCTGGGACCGGTTCACCCCGTTCCTGGCGTTCCCGCCCCGAGCTGCGCCGCGTCATCTACACCACCAACGCGGCCGAGTCGCTGAACTTCCAGCTGCGCAAGGTCACCAAGAACCGCGCCACTTCCCCAACGACGCCGCCGCCGTCAAGCTGCTCTGGCTGGCGATCTGCAATATCGAAGACAAGCGAGCCCGAGAACGCGAGAAAGAACGCGGCCTGCCCGCCGAGAAGAGACGCGCCCCCGGCCGCCTCGTCGAAGGCCAAGTCGTCACCAACTGGAAGCAGGCCCTGGAGCAGCTCGCCCTGGCCTACCCCGACCGCATCAACCCACATCTGTGACCCAGATCACTTACACAGAGAACTTGACAGGCTCCCGCCGCCGGCACACATCCAGCGCTTCACCCGCCAAGCGCACCACGTGAAATGGATCCATCACCGCGACAGCGTCGGGGACTTCTGCGGCGGCGGCGCTCTTGAACCCGGTGAAGCCGTCCATCGCGACCACCTGCACCCCGTCGCGCCACTGCCTCGGGCGGGCGGCGAGCCAGTCCTGGAACACCGGCTTGGAGCGGCCTTCGACCATGTCCAGCAACCGTGACGGGCCAGTGCCGTCACGGACCGGAGTCAGGTCGATGATCACGGTCACGTACTTCTCACCACGGCGGGTGTGGCGCCAGGCGTGCTCATCGACACCGACCACGGCCACGCCATCGAAGCGGGCTGGGTCATCGATCAGCAGCCGTCGCCCTTCGGCCAGCACCGCGTTGTTCGCGGTGTGCCAGGCGACCCCGAGCCCGGCCGCGACCCGGGAGATCGTCAGGTGATCGATCACGACCGCCTCCAGCGCCCAGGCCAGCCCCCGGCGAGACAGCTTGGCCCGCGTCGGGGCGACCGTGTCGCTGTCTTCACGCCAGACCCTGGCGCACCCCTGGCAGCGGTAGCGGCGCACCCGCACCAGCAGCGTCGTAGGTCGGTGACCGAACGGCTCATGCGCCAGCCGACGCGTGACCGTGCCCCGCGACACCCCTTCGGCGCCACAGCTCCGGCACCACGGATCCGGCTCGGTGAGGCGGCACTCGATCACGGCCCGGCCCGGCTCGAGCCGCTGCCCGACAGCGACGAGCCCAAGCTCTTCCAGGCGGCAGAAGGCGGTCAGGTCAGGGTCAGCGAATGTAGCGTGAAGCACGTCGAGGTCTTCTGGATGGGCGGTGTGAGAACTCCCATCATCAGGGGACCTCTGTCAAGGGACAGTCGGAACTGCCCAGTGGCGGACATGAAAGCTGCCCGCTGACGGTCACGAGATCTGCCCGGTGGTGGCCACGGGATCTACCCAAGGGGGTTGTGGCCACCACCGACCAGGGTGGTCAGTTCAACGGGCTCACCCCTTGACCGGCGAGTGCTTGGGTGAGCCGGACGCTGTCGCCGCTGGTCTGGCAGACGTGGGCGTGGTGGAGCAGTCGGTCCACCGTGGCGGTGGCCAGCGTCTTGGGCATCAGCTCGTCGAACCCAGAGGGGTGGAGGTTCGAGCTGATCGCGACTGACCGCTTCTCATAGGCGGCGTCGACGAGTCTGTAGAGCCCCTCGGCGGCGTCCGCGGCGACCGGCAGCAGGCCGATGTCATCGACGATGACCAGGTCGGCGCGCAGGACCCGGGCGATGGCCTTGGTGACAGTGTCGTCCGCACGGTGCCTTCGGAGTAGGACGCCGAGGTCTTCCAGGGTGAACCAGGCGACCTTCAACCCGGCCTCGACGGCTTGCTGGCCAAGGGCCTCCAGCAGGAACGTCTTCCCGGTGCCCGACGGGCCGCAGACCACGAGGTTCTCGCGGCGGTGGACCCATTCCAGGGTGCGGAGCGCCTGCTGGGTCGGGACTGGGATCGAGGATGCCTCGGGCTGCCACGCGTCGAAGGTCTTCCCGGTGGGGAAGCCCGCCGACGCTCGCCGGGTGACAAGTGCGGAACGCTCCCGGCCGGCGACCTCCTCGGCGAACAGCGCCTTCAACACCTCGGCGGGCTCCCAGCGTTGGGCTTTCGCGGTTGCGACGACCTCGGGTGCGTGACGACGGATGTGCGGCAGCCGCAACCGGCGCAACAGCTCCTCCAGTTCGGCTGGCAGCGGCGGTGCTGACGCCGTGCTTCTCGTCGTCATCGGGCCACCTCGTTCCCGTCGCGGCCGTCGTGCTGGCCGACCTGTTCACCGAGCCGTGCCCATGCGCTGGTGCCCTGGGTCAGCGAGGAGTCCTCGCTGGCCCGGTGCTCACCGGCTTTCGGTGCTCGGGCGTGGTGGTCCAGGATCGAGGACAGGTCTGCTTCGGCGAACCGGCCGTGCACGGCGGCGTGGCCCAGTGCCCAGTCGACCTCGACGGGGTCGAACAGCTTGGCCAAGCTGAGGGCTTCGGCCATCTTGACGCGCATCCGTGGTGTGCCTGCGGCGGCGGCCTCGATCAGCCACAACCTCGCGCCCTCGCCCAGGTCGAGGAAGTCGGACTCGGCCGGGTTCTTCGCACGGGGCTGGCGGTCCAGTGGCCCGGACGGCTGGGCTGGGAAGTGCTCGTCATCGATCTTCGGGGTGCCGGGTGTGGCCCGGCGGTGGCGGGCGACTTCGAGGGGACCGTCCTGGCCGACGTGGACGATGACGACCCACTCGTCCTCGCCGACACCATGGGCACGGACCCACACCGTCGCACCCAGCAGGGCATGCGGGACCGAGTACTGGCCGGACTCGAACATCACCATCGGTGTGTTGCCCGGCACCACCCGCGTGGTGCCGAACGCGACCGTGTGCGGGGTCATCGGGACCGGGTGCAGCCGGACCCGTTCCTCGGCGAGCATCTCGATCGGTGGCCGACGAGTGACCCGGTGCGCTCGGGTGTTGACCTTCTCGCAGAACTCCACGCACGCCGCCTCGAGCTCGGCGAACGAGGCGTACCCCTCGCGCAGGTTGGTGTCCTTGGGGACCAGGTCGGCCTTGCTGATCTTCACCGACGACTCGGTGCCGCCCTTGGACGCCGGATCGGCCGGGACGCAGGTGTGCACGACCATCGAGTAGTGCTCGGCGAACGCCACCAGCTGCGGATTCCGCACCGGAATTCCGGCGATGTGCTCGACCGTGACGGTCTTCTCGTTGTCGGTCAACACATAGGTCGGCACCCCACCCAGCCGCCGGAACGTCACGTCCAGGGCAGCGAACACCGAGGGCATCGTCTTGTCGCGGATCGGCAACACGACCCGGAACCGCGACCAAGCCAGCCAGGCGACGAACAGCACGGTCTTGACGCCGTCGACGACGGGGCCATCGCCGTAGTCGTACTGCAACCACATCCCCGGCTCAGTCACCCAGGGACGGTGCACCCGCACGTGTCCGGCCCGGTAGGACTTCTTGACCTTCGCGACCGCACGGCGGGTGGTGCGCTCCGACCCTCCGTAGCCCAGGGCGAGCAGCTTCTCGTGCGCCACATCGGCACGGACCTTCCCGACCGACCGCTCGACCCACTCCTCGACCTTGGGCAGATACTCATCGATCAACATCGGCCGCACCGCCGCCGCCGGCAACTCCCCGCCGCCAGCACGGCGATCCACGTACCGCTTCACCGTGTGGTGGGAGCAGCCAGCCAGCTCGCCGGCATCGCGCAACGAACCTGTTAGGTCGTAGGCATCCAACATTTCCATGATCTCCTCGGCAGACTTCAACTCATCCCTTCCTCGGGAGCGATAGGGCGCATCAGCACCGCTCATCGCACCCGAGGAAGGGGCCTCAACCGCGCAGGTCGGCGAGGCAGACGACGTCGTGTCGGGCAGATCCCATGACCGTCAGTGGGCAGTTCTCACGTCCGCCAGCGGGCAGCTTCGTGGCCGTCTCCGGGCAGTTTCTCGTGGCCGCCGACAGACCTCGACGCCTACCCCCACTCGACCCGCGGAACACCCTCGTTCGCGAAGAGCCGTGAAACAGACGAAGGCCACCGGGGAGAGTTCCCGGTGGCCTTCCTGTTGCCAACCTCAGTTGCCGACATCCTTGGGCGACTCTTGTCGAGGTGATGCGGTCGGGCCGCGTCGCTCCTGGCGTTCGGCGTCGGCGCGCGCGAAGGCCATTCTGATGAAGAGTTGGGCGAGCTCGTGCAGGTCCGGCTCGGTGCGTGGTTGGGCGACGATGCGGTAGTTACGCATCCGTGCCGGCGGGGCCTTGCGTGGCTTGCTCGTTACTGCGTCGCCTGAGCGGTCAACTTCGCGGGCGCTCATCGGGTCGCCCCCATCGTCTCTACCTCGTACGGACCCTGCACTTCCTCGCCGTAGGTGTCGGCGTCTGCGCTTCGGTCAGGCTGGGGGACGCGGATGTAGCGCCGGAGCACGAGCGTCACCGGGTCGATGCGAAGCATCTTGAAGCCGTTCAAGGTGAACAGGATCACCAGTGCGTTGAGCCAGCCGGGGCCGTCGTGGTTGAGGAGCGTGGTGCAGATCGCGGCGGCGTAGAAGTACACCACGGCCAAGCTGACGGCGAACAGGAACCACCTGACTCCGTGACGACCATGGGTGCGGATCAGCAGGATGTTGGTCGGCGCGTACCTGAGCAGCCGGTAGCGGACGTTGAAGAAGATGGTGAGTGCGAGGGTACTCATTACGGGACTCGTTCCATGTCATAGCGCGACGGATGTCCGTCGTGAGGCAGCTATGAATGAGTGCCCGCAGAGGGGCCGTCCCAGAGGACCCGCAGAGTTGTGAACCTGCCTCCACCACCGAGTCTACGACTGGACCCCGGCAGAGGGAACCCTCATCGATGAGGCATGCGTGCTCCGCTAGGTGGTTGGTCGGCGTAGTGCACCTGGGACGGGAGCAAACAGCGCTCGCTCGTTGGCTTCGATCCGCTGCTGTGCTTCGTGTTCGGTCACGCCCCACAGCTCCGCGATCGGCCTGAGAGCCGCGGTGACGTCCCACGGGTTCAATCCCTGACGCCGAACCAGTGCGAACGGTCCGTCAGTCTCAAGGAGAACCTTGTCGTTGGGCATGGCCGCAACGAGGTCCTTGCCTTTCGCGCCGGCCAGCATTGCTGGTCCAACGCTGAACCAGCATCCGCGCCCGACAGCACGTTCCATTTGCGAGCGTGAGCCCGAGAACCAGTGGAGTATTGGGGTCTTGATCCGGTCGTAGCGGTCAAGGTGGTCAAGTACGTCTTTGGCCGCTCTGCGACTGTGGATCGAGATGACCTTTTCGTCGCCTGCGCTACACACCTGAAGTACGTGGTCGAAGACTTCCAACTGGTCTTCCCAGAAGGCGCGGCACTCGGGCGACCCGTCTAGGCCCACTTCACCAACAAAGGGAGTGTTCGCCAAGTACCTGTCGAAGAGAGCGAGTTCATGCTTTCGCTGTCCCGCGAGTTGAGGGTGCAAGCCAATTGCAGTGCGGATCGTAGACCGTCCCTCGGCGAGCCTCGCGGTGCCGTTCCACGCGGAGGGCGTCGTGGTTACCGAAAGTAGACCGATACCGCGGCGCTGACTCTCATCGGCTACGGCAGGTGGCGATGGGTAAAGATCGAGGTGGCAGTGGAAGTCGATCACACTAGGCCGTATTTCTCGTGGACCGTCCGCAGTTCACCGAAACCACGCTGGAGCATGTCTCGAAGTTCGAGTCGGTTGTGAATGAGTGGGGAGCTGAGAGTCGGTCCGAGCCAGCGGTCGAATCCGTCCTGCTCGATGGTGAGCAGCGCGATGGCTACGGAGCGAACGTCGTCAAACGCTGCATGGTCCTCGTCTTGGATAGCTAAGTTGTCGTACACGTACTCAGTCGGGTCTGGGCGCCCCCATGCCTCGAACGATGCGCGTCGAATCTGGCATGGGACGCATCGCCCACAATGCCTGTAGTTGAAGCGTTGGAATCGACCACAGCTCGTCGATAGCGGCGCCTCGGTCGACAGTAGGTCTTGGTCGAGGCACTCACGAAGCATCTCGCCCTTGGTCTTCTCCGCGTACGGGTTCTTGATCTGGACATTAAGTCCGACGGCATCGAAGATGCTTTGCATCCGTCCCAGGAACTCGGGATGCGCAGTTCGAGTGCTGAGGCTTCCCACGCGCGCAGTCGTCAGCGGTGGGTTGATCGCAATGAAGCCGTTCTCGCATACGTAGAGCGGTACCGGTTGGCCGTAGGCATGACGACGAGTAGCGGTCGCGGCCAGTACGGCGAATGCCAGGAAGATCAGCGAACGGGAGCGTTGTGAGGTCTCCTTCTGGCCGCGGGGCGTACTTGCGTTGTGATTGAGCTGAAGGTGGTCGATACCTCCGCCAATCCGCTGAGCGAACCGGTCTTGCTTCGCCGCATCTCCCCGCACCGTTTGACTGACGGCGAGCAGTGTCGTTCCCGCAGCAGTGAGGTCGATCGCTCCGATCAAGGAGTCGAGGCCGCCAGACAGAAGAGCAACGGCGTCACTCGTCGGGTATCGAGGCTTCTTGGGTGGGGTTGGAATCGTTCCGCCATCTCGGAACGAGATGGTCCAAAGATCGGTGGTAAGAAACCTCAACGCCGTGGCTATCGCATCAGCATGGGGGCTCCACCGATCCGGATCGCTCAGCGCGATCTCAAGTTCGATCTGTCGGGTCCATCCGTCCGGGCTAGAGCTTCGCAGCGTCGTCCCGTCGGCGACAACAACTGACAGGGCGATGGCGAGCAAGTCCCAGGCGGCGGTATCCGGCATCAGCTTCTGTCGGCGAACCTTCTCCGCGGCAGACCATCCCGCCGTGAGTGCGTCGCCAGTTCCGTCGCGTCCGAACAGCAAGATGGGAGTCTGGTCGCCGCTTCGATCAGTTCTCTCCAACTTCGGAACGCTGAGGTACCTCATGAGGTGTACTCCTCGAAAACTGCTAGCGTCTCGCGGAGCGCAGCACGGGTAAGTTGAGCGATGCTCCGAGTCGTCGGAGATGCGTTTTCGTCACGAATCTTGCGGAATGATTCCGAGACCTGTTCCGATATGAACTCACGGATGTATCGCAGTCGGCGCATCCCTGTAACCGCATCTGGAGCTTTGTCCAGCACAGTCTTCTGCAAGTCAAGGCAGAAGCGCGCATACACGTCAAGAGCCGCATAGCGCTCGATCACGTAGTTTCTCTGTGCTTCGGTCAGCGCGAAGAGGTCCGCATCCGGGAACCTGACAAGAAGATCGGATAACGCGTTGCGGATTGACAGGCGTGACGCTTCCTTGTCCTGCGTCCCGTCCGCGGGACTTGCCGTATCGACGATCGCGTCGAGTACGGCGTTCGCGTCGCTTCCATTGGCCAGAGCTGCGTCACGGAGCGATGCCCCGTCCGGCGTTCGACCGGACTGGAGCATCGTGCCTAGCCGCCCGGCTGTGGCGGCGGTTCCGCCAAGCCGGCGCGTCATAGTTGCGGTACCGCCGTAACCGCTTCTCACATAGTGACCGAGCGCACGACGTAGGTCTTTGCTGTCTCCGTTGCGGGCATAGCTTCCGAGGCTTCGGCGAGTGTCCCTGAACCGTGCGGGGGGCGCTTCCCGCGGCGGGGTCTGATCGGAATCGTCGGGGGCGTTGTCAGCACTCGGGTCAGTAGGGTCGTCTGGGGGCACATCGTCGGCCCACGGCGGGACGAGAGCGACCCCAGCGCCTGGTCCGGTACTACTTTGCGACGTTCCCACTCTTCGACCTCCCCTCGATGACCTTCTTTACAGGACCCTCGACATCCCCAGCAGCGGCCCAGTGTTTGAGCACCTCGGCGGCCCACGGCTCGGACTCAATCTTCGGCACGATGCTTGCCTGAATCTGTTTGCCGGGCCGCTCGATGAGGAATCCCGCAACGCTCCGGCCTTGGTTCGGGTCGGCCGTGGCTAGAGCAATGCAGGCGTCCAGGATCGGCGGAGCGCCCCACTCTTGGACCTGACGAGCGCGCGCAAGCACGCGATCCATCATGATCGACAGCTCGGTTCGAGGCAGGGCCGCCAGGTCGGCAACGAGAGCGTTCGATTCCTGTGGGTCCTCGACAAGCGCTCGAAGCAGATCGGCTGCAGCGGACGAGAGACGATCCGATGCTGTGACCAAGGGAGCATGCTCGCGCCCGACATAGAGCGCACCACGGAGGTCGACCTGGCCGAGCGCCGGAGGGAGGGACAACCACTCACGCACGAATACTTCATCCCACGCCTCGTCGGGCTCGAACTCCTCTTCCTTCGTGGCCGCGTCCTCCCACGGAGTCAGGATCTGAGGCTTCCCATCTGGGTCGGCATTCACCGCGGCGGTCAATGCGGCGTATGCCGCGGGCGACGCCAAGCGCTCGAACAGGAGCAGCTTCGCCAAAACAGCTTCGTCCACGCCTACGCCTTGAGCAGTCGAGATTGTCATACGGATCGAAAGCGCATTGAGGAACCGCTTGATCAACCTAGGATTTCCTGCGATCCGCTCAGACGTTGTCATTAGCGGAGCAAGCCGCTCCGCTGTTTCCAACCGAGCAAGCAGCGCGGGCTTCAACTCAATCCCGCAGCTACTAACGAATGACCGATCGACGCGCTTGCCCTTCCAAGTCTCTCGGAGCTGGCCCGCAATCGACGTCCGAAGCTGATCCTTCTTCGCCTGGTCAAGGTCGCTGTTCTCGATGAATAGCATCATGAGATAGGCGCGAACTTCTTGTGTTCCAAGCGCTGGCACGCGAATAGGTATCTGGACAAGTTTGTCGAAGTAGTTGGTGATCAGTTCGTCGTCTTCGAGTCCACCGAAATGCTTCTTGACGGCGTACTTGATCATGTTGTCGTCGGCAGCGATGACGAACGCTGTGTGATCAAGGAACAGGAAAAGACGAATGGCTTCCAGTGTCGATATTGTCGTGCCAGGCATGCACCGATCCAGATCGTCGATGAGTACCACGAGTGTGATGTCGAGTGCTTTGATCGCATCTTCGAACGAATCGCGAAGGGCCTGGATCTCCTTCGGCGGCGAGACCGATTCCTTCGGCTTTACGAGAGCGGAGGCAGCGCTAGCCCGGATGTTGCATGGGGGCTTGCTGGTGGGGGCCGGGCCGTCGTTGACGCCTCGGTGGGGCTGATTCTGGCCGGTGGGTATGACAATGTCCCGGGGCGGCGCTTCCGGTGGGCGTCGTCTTCCACGGACGAGGGCTGTGTTGCGGGTTGTCGGGGCGGGGTGGTGGCGTTGCTCAGGGCGGGGCCAGGATCGCGAGGCGGTCCCATCCGGTGGTGAAGAGTCCCGCCCAGGGCGCCGTGACCTTGAGGTGGAGCAGGCGTTGCCTACCGGTGTGGGCCAGGGTGGCTGCGATGGTGAAGAGCCGCAGCCGTAGCGTCTTGGGTTCCCAGCGGCGGGCATCGGTGCTGGTGAAGGCCAGCATGCCCATCCACGCGATCAGGTCGTTCGCGAGTTGCACGATCAGGAGCCAGATTCGGTTCTGGGCGAAGCCCTGCAGGGGCAGGTTGGTCAGGCCGGTGTCTTTGGCGATGCGGATCCGGTCTTCGCAGCGGGCCCGGCGCCGGTGGCGTAGTTCCAGGTCGGCCAGTTGCCCACGGGTCGTGTTGGTGACGAAAGCGGTCAGCCGGTACCCCCGACGTCGGTGAAGCGGAGTTGGGCGCCGGGGTGGGGTCGTTCGCGTCGGACGATGACCCGCATCCCGGCCGGGTACCCCGTGAGGAGACCCTTAGCCGCGAGGAGGTCGGTGAGCTCGACGACGGCCGCGCCGTCCCGGACGCCGCCGTCGGCGTCGAGGGCGACCTGCCAGGCGGTCTCGGGGATCAGCGCGTACAGCTGGGGCGTGCTGGTGGGCAGGGTGTACCCGATGGAGTACGACAGGCCGCGCCGGTCCAGGAAGGTCAGGAACTCCCGGGTGCCACCGGCGCCGTCGGTGCGGATCAAGACTTTCTTGCCGGGCCGGGAGGGGTTGATCCCGGGCACCGCCGCCAGCGCCGTCTTGGTCACGGCGATGTGGTCAGCGGCCGTGTTCGACCCAGCGTTCCCCGCTCGCAGCAGCATGCCGAGCGGTTCGCCGGTGCCCGTCTTGCCGTGGTCGAGGAAGGCGCACAGCGGGTGGAAGCCGTAGCCATGTTTGAACGTGGCGGCGGCGTTCTCCTTCTCGGAGTGGGCCGTGATCAGCGTCGCGTCAAGGTCGATGACCAGCGGATCGGTTGCTGAGGCTGCGTGGTTCGGGGCATGGGTTCCGGCCCGATGCCACACGTGGGCGCGGGCCGCGGTTCGGGCCGCGGCCACGGCCTTCTCCACGGCGGCCACGTCGCCGGCCAGGGCCGCGATCGTGCGCGAGATCGTGGCATCAGAGGCCACCAGGCCATACAGGCCCGGCTCGGAGCGGATGAGCGCCACATCACGGCAGGCGTCCCCACCCAGGACCAGCGAGATCGCCAGATCGAGCAGCACCTTGGCCGGGTCATGCCGGGCCAGCGACTTACGCCACGGCGTCAGCGCCGCACTCAACGCCCCGACCAGCCCGGAGGTGGTCGCGGTCCGGGTCAGCAGCACACCCCCGCGTGCGCGACCGCGGGCACTGCCGCGGTGTCGACTCGGACAAGGGGATAGGGACCGCTACGCTTACTCACCTGGGAAGTGCCCTTCGAACCACGCGGATATCGGCCTAGACAATCGACATCCTCGCAGCTCAAGGGCACTTTTCACGTCACGGCACGCTCACCGCCGTGAAATCTCCGGGCTAGCTGTGGCCGACGCCTGCTCGCCAAGAGACTCCAGCCCCTCGCCAGTCAGACTGCCAGAGATTGCGTCCTTGACGACTCCGGAAATCTCGCCTGCGAGTCCTATCGGCGGAAGCCCCAGCGCCATGGATGCAGCGGGCAGCGCGATCAGCTTGGCGAGGCGGAACCATCGCACGCGCGAGAGAAAATCTCTGGCCTTGTCGATTCCCGTCTCGCGAGCTTCCGCTTCGGCTTCGAGCTTGTTGGCAATCACTTCGAGGAGTGCTGCACGAGCGTCGTCATATCCTTGGTACAACCATGCATTGAACTCTACGAAGACGAACTTCTTGGGTCCTTTCGCTGGCTGATGCTTAGCGAGGGACGTCTTGGTCAGCTTGATCATGGAGGACTTGCCGACACCCCAGGCACCGGACACTCCGATCGACACGGGTCGCCCGTCAGCACTGACGATGACCTCGGCGATGGTGTCGGCGACGCCCTCGAAGTTGAGGAAGTCGCGGTCGGTCTCGTTGTCGGTCCACATGCTCGGCCGCCTCCTCGCGTTGCTTGCTCCGATCGGCGACCTGAGCCTGACTTCGCTCCGATTGTCCCATGTGCAGTGGATCGGAGGACGGAGAATCGCGGGCCTACCAGTCTGGAGGTCTTGGCTCGGTCACTGTGAGTAGGGCGTGGGAAGAGCCATTGCTCATGTTTGCGTCTGATGCCTGGACGCTTGCTCTACTCTCGGACGTCTCCGCGCCGAGTAGTGCTGTCCAGGTCGCATCACAGGCTCGGGGCCACCCCGACGATGCGAGGCCGTCGATCTTGGTCGGCTGTCGCGGTCTCGTTCCAAAGTGCCTGGACTTGAGCGACGGCGGCGCGGGCGCGGGCGGCGTCGATCTTCTGGCTGGTGCTCTCCGGTGCGGGGCCGAGCGGGTGGCGGTCGTCAGTGATCTGGTAGCGGTCGCGGTAAGCCGCGATCGTGCGGGCGGCTCGCCACCATGCCTCCCCAGGCTTCCCGTCCTTCGGCGCCGGGCCGAGTTGGGTTGTCCACGGTGCTTCGTCGGTAAACGCGCCCGTGAGCACGGCGTCGGCGCGGGCTTCGATCAGTTCGTGGCGCTCGTCCAGGGCTTGGCGCATGTCGTCGGCCATCGGCCCGTCCGCGTATGGGATGAGTCCGGCGATGAGCCGAGGCGGTTTGCGGGTGCGGCCGGACTCGGCAGGCCGGGCGGTGGCGCGGGCGACGCGAGCGTGGATTACCGAAGCGATGTCGTCGGCATCGTCCAGCCCGCGTGCCGCGATCAGACGCGGCAGCAGAGCGTCGAGGTCGTGGTGGTTGGCTTCGGCGTGCCGTAGCTCGGCCGAGAGGGCCGGGTAGGCGTCGGAGTCGAGCACGGCATCGACCTGCCCGACGGTGAGCCCGGCGGTGGCGAGGAGGGTGACCCAGCGGTCGTGTTGGGCGGCTTGGGCGATGGTTTCGTACTCGGCGGCGAGCTGGCCGATGTTGCTCCACCGCTCCTGCTCGGCAGCGATCGCCTCATGCGCCGACAGCTCAGCGCCGACATGCTGGATCACACCGTAGAGCACCGACCGGGCGGTGGCGTCCGGGTTGTCGCTGGGGTGCGGCACCCCGTGACTGCCGTCAGGCCGATCCAGGACGACATAGGCATAGTTCCCGTCAGCACCGCGAGTCATGGCTACATAGAAGTTCTCCCGCGTCGTAGTCGCGGTCGCGATGACATGCGCGGTATCGGTCGTCACTCCCTGCGCTCTATGGGCCGTAATGGCGTAGCCGAGGTCGAGGTGTTCGGCCACGTAGTCGGCGGGCAGGACGATCCCGCCACGCAGCCAGCGGCCGACCGGGCGGATGCTGAGCGACCCGTCCGCATGAACCCCGGTGACGATCCAGCGGTCGCCGTTGCGGACCCAGGATCGGCCGTTGCGGAGGCGGCGGTCGTTGTGGCGGGTGATGACCAGATCGCCCTCGGACACGGCGGTGCCGTCATGCAGCCCGACTTCTCGGGTGCCGTGCACGGTGCCGTCGATGATCCGGTCAGCCCGCGCTCTGGCGTTGAGAGCGGTGACGGTCTCGTGAGTCTCGGCCACGAGGATCGACGCACGACCAACAGAGAGGTCGCGCCGCCACGCGCCGTAGGCGGTGTCGATCATGGCTTCTTGGTCGCCGCCGGTGATGCGGTCGTGGTCGAGGAGGGTGTCGATCGCCTCAGCGCGTCCGTGGCGGAGCTGGAGGGAGGTGGTCTTCTCCCACTCGTGGGTGAAGCGGTGAATGTCGAGTAGCTCGGGGGTGTCGTCGCGGGCGTTGACGAGCATCGAGAACGCGCCGCCGGCATCGACCGATTGGAGTTGCCCCCAGTCACCAACCAGCAGGGTCTTTGCGCCGGCCTGTTCGGCTTCGGCAGTGATGCGGTCGAGGGAGGCGGTGCCGGCCAGGGATGCCTCGTCGATGATGACGAGCTGGCCCGCCTCGAACGTGGTGCCGTGCATGAGGTGGTTCTGCCACCATTTCGCTGTGTTCTCGGTCGTGATGCCCAGATCGTCGGCGAGGACCTGGGCGGCGACGGCGGATGGTGCGAGCCCGACGACGGAGCCGGGGCCGTGCTCCTGTTCCCATGCGCGGCGGAGTGCGTACATGGCGGTGGTTTTGCCTGCGCCGGCGGGGCCGACCAGCACGTCGAGGGTGCGGCCGGAGACGGCGATCGCGGCCAGGGCTGCGGCTTGATCCTCACCGAGCATCCGGCCTCGCGGGTCGGGGCGGCTGGTGATCCGTTCGACCGTCTCCAACGAGACCACCGGCCCGGCGAGAGTGTTGGCGCGGGCAAGGAGTCGGTCTTCGGCGGCGAGCAGGGCTTCGGACGAGAACAGCACTGAGGCGTGCGGCCGGAACCGTGAGGTGCCATCAGGGCGGCGGAGCTGCACCGGGCTGGAGGCGAGTTCGGGCGGGGTCAGGCGGAGCGAGGCTTGTTCGGCGGCATCGACCACGAGCCCGGTGATCGCCTCTCGATCCAGCATCGAGGCGAACCGCCAGCCCATCAACTGGCGGGAGGCTTCGGCGTGCAGGTTCCAGCGCGTCCACGTCGACCGCTTCTCACTCACCGTCGCCATCACCGACAGGCCGACCTCGCGCACGACATCCAGCGGCACGTCATCGGACCGCAACACCCGAGCCGGCGTGTCCACGGCGGCTCGGGTGAGGGTGCGTGCCCAGCCGGTCGCGTCCTGACCGAGCACCCTGGTAGCGCGTTCCCGCCATTGGCGGGTCAGGTCTGCGAGCGAGTGGATGTGCTTCTCGGGTCTCGTTGCCAGGGTTGCTTGGGCGCGGAGCTTCAACACGATCCGGGCGGAGGGCTGCCGGCCGTGCGTGGCGAGGTACTCGGCGATGAGGCGTTCTTTCTCTGCCTCGATGTGTCGTGACCGGGTGGAGAACTCACCGATCAGTTCTTCGGTGACGCCGACGAGTTCCCAGGCGGGGTTGCGGTCCCGGCCCCGGTCGCGGGTCTCCCACTCGATGCCGAGGGTGCGGGTGAGCTGGTCGGCCAGGGCGGCGTTGTAGAGCTCGGAGACCGCGACGACCGCGGCGTGCATCGGACGTCCGGCCAGGGCGCGCCATTTGCCGTCTTGGGCGGTCTTGACCTTGTTGCTGATGACGACGTGAGTGTGCAACTGCGGGTCGCCCGCCCGGGAGTCGTAGTGGTCGAACGCGGTTGCGGCGACGCCGAGGACATCGACGTGTGCAACCGTGCCCTCGGGGCCGTCCGCACCAGCACGGGTGACTGCAACCTGGCGTTCGAGGAACGCAACCAGGTCCGCAACAGCCGCATGATGCGCGTCCGCGATCAACGCTTGCGTCCCGGCGTCGGCAACCGCCCACAACGCCGACACGCTCTTCGGCACCGAGAAGGTGAAGTCGAATCCCGCCACCGCACGCCGGGTTCCCCGCTCGGCTTCCTCGGCCTCGATCCGCGCCGCTTGGACCGCGCGCGCTGCCGGACCTAGCTCTGCGTCGAGGGCTTTGGTGCGGCGTTCGATCCGCTCGGCGACGGGTGCGAACGTCGGGTACGCCTTGCCGAGTGGGTCGCCGGTGATGGGATCACGGCCGGACCCGATCAGCAGCTCGAGTTGCGCCTCCGACACTTCCGAGCCCGTCGTCAGTTCGCCGTGCCCGAGGGCGGCGAGGCCCTGGCCGACCCAGAAGCCGGGAGGGTTCCCCGCTTCGGCGTAGTAGCGGGTCAGCGGGGTCGAAAGGGAGCGGTCACCGTCACCGGCCGCGACCGAGCGGAGCAGGTACTTGTAACCATCGCCCGCCGTCATCACGCGCATCGAAACCGTCACCACGGTCTCCCTTCCCTGCTCGCAAGGTGGGCCGGAAGCCGCCGCTCTTGGGCGCGATACTGCGCGGTCGCGCCTCTACAGAAAGACGTGTGGTGGTCCTGTTCGGCGGCGGGCGGTGCTTAGTGTGAAGCCGGGGAGGTTGCTGCGCCCCGCGTTTGTCCGAGGTTCATGGTGACCCGTTCGCGGTCGCGGACGGGGTCCGGTCTGACGAGCACGTCGCCCGTGTCTTCGCTCACCACTGGCCCGACGCACCGAATCTGGGTGACATCGCTACCATCGATTGGGATGACGTGCACACGGTCGACGTGCTCTGCGGCGGGGTCCCACGCCAAGACGTATCGACCGTTGGCACGCGGGACGGACTCGCCCCGGGCACCCCCATGCGGGCTCTCGTCACCCATGACCGAAGCGATCGACACGCTGCAGCCGCTACGCCGCTCCAACCGAGTCTAGGATGACAATCCTGCTCGTGCGTCACCGGGCCGCGCCCGTCGCGGATGTCCGGCGTGCGGTATCGCGGTTGTCGATAGCTTTGTGAACTTCGTGGATCGCCGTGCGGATGGTGTTGCCGTAGGCATCCTCGGATAGCGCGAAGGCGTGCCGTTCGGCGTCCTGAATGTATTCATCGGCCGCGTCGAAAGAAGCTAGTCGGCGGAGGTCGTCGGCGATGTTGAGGTGGAGGCTCGGATAGAACCCAGCGACGTGGAGGCTGGCGTGGTGCTGCTGCGCACGTTCGTCCGTGAGGGCGTGGGCGGCATCGAGGGCGCGTAGGTCCCAGATGAGCGCTTCTGCGGGATCGTCGTGAAGATCGGCTAGGTAGTGAGCAAGGGTGCAGCGGTGCAACGGGTCACCGATGACACCAATCTGATCCCAGATAGCGAGTAGATCGCGGCGGGCCGACGCGGGGTCCCCCGCGGATCCGAGAACTACGGCGTTGCCGATGGCCTCCATTGTTGGATCGGGAGCGGTTGAGGTCTCGGTCATCAGATTCGATCCGTCCTTGTTCATCTCGGGTAGCGAGTGATGTCGAGGGAGCGTTATCGCCAGCGGAAGACCTTCGCTGAAATGATCGCACACGCGATGAGCCACGCGACCATCACAAGGAACGCCGTGCCCTCGACGGCCCCTCCGTACCATGCGGCTGTGAGCTGTTGTGTCATCGCTCCGAGGGGTGTGAAGCCGACGGCGTCCCGGACGGGATCGGACATCATCGGACCGGGTGTCCAGACGCCGGCGGTGAAGAGCGATGCCATGAAGACGAGAAGCCCGATGCCGTATGCCGCTTGCGCGCTGGGTGCGACGGCGGCGATCAAGGAGCCTAGGGCCATCATGGTCGGCGCACCGAGACCGAGGATCGCGATCACGAGGGGAATGTTGCGCGGAGCCGCTGCGCCGAAGGTGACGCCGGCGAGCACGACCGTGAGCGTGGTCGCTGCCGCGAACGAGAGCCCGCTGATGATCCACTGGGCGAACAGGACGCGGGCTGGGCCGACCGGCGTGACGTCGAGCCGCCGCAGCACTCCGCTCTCCCGGTATGCGCCGATCGTCGATGGGTAGTTCGTCACGGCGACGCTCGTCAGCGCGATCGCGATGGCGACGGGCAGGAACAGGTCGATCACTCGTAGACCGGATTCGCCCGCGATGGGTTCCCGCGTTCCCGGGATCACGTATGCCTGCAACAGCAGGAGCCCGGCCGGCAGGAGGAGCGCCATGAACATGCTTGTGGGGTTGCGGACGAACAGCCGGGTCTCGGTCTTCGTCAACGCTGTCAGGGCCTTCACCGGTTCGTTCCTTCCTGCTGGCGCGCGTCGTTCAGGAACGCGACGTAGGCATCCTCAAGCGCCCAGCGGGACGGCGACGGGGCTGGGTACCGGCGCACGAGTTCGTCAGATGTGCCGACAAATCGTGTCCGGCCGTCGGCGATGATCGTAAAGCGGTCGCAGAGACGGTCGATCTCATCGAGGTCGTGAGACACGAGGATGAAAGTGATCCCCTGGTCCTTGAAGTCTTCGACGAGTCTCCAGACTTCGCGTCTTCCTTCGGGGTCGACGCCCGTGGTCAACTCATCAAGGACGACGATGTCCGGCGTGCCGATCAACGCGAGCGCGATGGACAGGCGTTGCTTCTGCCCGCCGGAGAGCTTGCCGAACGGGCGATTGCGATGGGGAGCAAGACCGACGGCGTCCATGAGATCCGCCACGGGTGCGGGAGATGCGTAGAACGACGCGTAGAGGTCCAGTGCCTCTTTGACCCGAAGGTTGGCAGGCAGGGCCGACGCCTGCATTTGATATCCGACCCGTTCGCGAACAACGTGGCGGTCCTGCAAAGGATTGACGCCGAGCACGGTGATGTCACCGCTGTCGGGCTTCAGCGCACCGGTGATGCACTCCACCGTCGTGGTCTTGCCCGCACCGTTGGGGCCAAGGACGCCGAATATCTCACCTCTCTCCACCGAGAAGCTGACGTCGTCGATCGCCCGTGAGCCTTTGAAGTGCTTGCGTAGTCCGCGTACCTCAATGGCTGGGCTTTGCTGGACTATCTGGCTCATCATGCGTCGCCGAACGTCTCGGTTTGTGCGCGACGGCTGAGTGCCAGCGCCTCGGCTCTGGCTGTCTCGCGGTAGTCCGAACAGCGGTCCAGGTTGGGAATCATGGATTCTCCGTAGTGGCCCGTTCGCGTTTCTGGGAGAAGGCGAAAACCCACCAGAGCGCTTGCGCCAGCAGAAGGGTCCCGGCTCCGAGTAGGGCAACCCAAACCAGTTGCTGGTACCAGTGGGTACCAATTCCCATCAGGGCGGCAGTGAGACACGAGACGGCCACTGCTCCCATCATGACGACCTTCGGAAGTGCTTTCCGACGAGTAGTCGTTCGCGTAGCGAGGATTGCGAGTTCGATTCCTTGGACCAGTACGACGGCGACAGCAGCGCCGATCGCATATGCGATGACGGCTAGCCCGGATCGTTCACGAGACTCGGGTGTGATCGGCGCGTGGAAGCACGGAAGTGCCTGTCCAGCAAGGGAAACTTGGGTTTGCGACGACTCAAGATCTCCGAACCGGAAGGCACTCCGTAGGTGAAGCGTACTTCGTGGTCTACCGGCTTGTCCGTGACCTCCGATGGTGTCGGCGTGGTGGCCCATGCGGGCAGCGTCGCCACCCGCCTTCTGGCCGACCGGGTCGGCCTCACGTCCGAGTTGTCCAAGGTGATGGTCCGCCGCAACTTCGTCCCCGGTCACGACCGCGGCAGGGTGCTGACCGACGTCGCGGTGATGCTCGCCGACGGCGGGGAGGCGATCGCCGACATCGACGTGCTGCGCCACCAGTCCAGCGTGCTGGGCCGTGTCGCGTCGGCGCCGACGGTGTGGCGGGCACTGGACGAGGTCACACCTGGCCGGTTGAAGAGGATCCAGAACGCGCGGGCGCGGGTCCGCCGCCAGGTCTGGTCCCAGCTGCCTGACGGCGTCCCGGCGAGCAAGGTCGCCGGGACCGATCTTGACGATCTGATCGTGCTCGACACCGACGCGACCATCGTGATCAGCCACAGCGAGAAGGAGAACGCGGCGGCCACGTTCAAGCGGACCTTCGGGTTCCACCCACTCGGGGTGTGGTGCGACAACACGAGTGAGTTCCTCGCCGCCAAGCTCCGCGCTGGCAATGCCGGCTCGAACACCGCCGCCGACCACATCGAGGTCCTCACCGACGCGATCGCGCAGATCCCCGGCACGCACCGCAAGAAGCTGCTCATCCGCTCCGACGGCGCGGGCGCATCGCACAAGCTGCTGGACTGGCTTACCGAGCAGAACCGGGTCCGTGGCCGCAGCGTGGAGTACAGCGTGGGTTTCGCGGTCACCGAGAAGATCCGCGACGCCATCGACCTGGTCCCGAAGAAGGTCTGGACCCCGGCACTCGACGCCGACGGTGGGATCCGCGAAGGAGGTGACGTCGCCGAGCTCACCGGGCTCTTGGACCTGAGCAGCTGGCCGACCGGAATGCGCGTCATCGTGCGCCGCGAACGACCCCATCCCGGCGCCCAACTGTCGCTGTTCGAGGAACGTGACGGCTGGCGCTACCAAGCCTTCGTCACCAACACCACGACCGGACAACTGGCTTTCCTCGAGGCCCGGCATCGGGCGCACGCTCGGGTCGAGGACCGGATCCGGCACGCCAAGGACTCGGGGCTGGGGCGGTTCCCGTCGCGGGAGTTCGAGATCAACCGGGTGTGGCTGATGCTGGTGCAGATCGCTGCCGACCTGACCGCATGGACCCGGCTCCTCGCACTGACCGGAGACGCGAAGTCGCTGGCGGCGTGTGAGCCGAAAGCGCTGCGCTACCGCTTCCTTCACGTCCCAGCCCGGCTGACTCACAGCGCCCGCCGACGACGCTTGCGGATACCCGAGTCGTGGCCATGGGCGGCGCGATCGTCGCGGTCTTCGCGAACATCGCCGCCATCCCCCAACCAGCCTGACTCGACCCGTCCACCCACGACATCACCACCCGGAGAACCGCAGCCCGGCAGCGCCAGCCGGCCCAACGTCGTACCCGCGCACCGTCATCGACTCACCCCACGCAGCGATGCCGTCGTCGGCACCGTCATGAAAGACCGGGGCTAGGGGGACCGCGTTGGCTTGAGCGGCGAGGACCAGCGCGAGAGTCGCGATCACGAGTGCGACTCCATCGATGCAGGCGGCACCCAGACTCCAGCTAGTGATGCCGGTATCGAGCTGCCGCTTTCGGGGTATGAAGTCCCAGGCTCGAGCTGTGTACCAGCGCCCTGCCATGAAGCCGATGGCAAAGGACGTCGCCGGCGCGAGGATGGTCGCGAGCAGACTCCCGCTGAAAAGCCAGACCACCGCCCCGAGGGCCACTGCAACTGGGACGGTCCCTAGCCCGGATCGTTCACGAGACTCGGGTGTGATCGGCGCGTAGAAGCACGGAAGTGCCTGTCCAGCAAGGGAAACTTGGGTTTGCGACGACTCAAGATCTCCGAACCGGAAGGCACTCCGTAGGTGAAGCGTACTTCGTGGTCTACCGGCTTGTCCGTGACCTCCGATGGTGTCGGCGTGGTGGCCCATGCGGGCAGCGTCGCCACCCGCCTTCTGGCCGACCGGGTCGGCCTCACGTCCGAGTTGTCCAAGGTGATGGTCCGCCGCAACTTCGTCCCCGGTCACGACCGCGGCAGGGTGCTGACCGACGTCGCGGTGATGCTCGCCGACGGCGGGGAGGCGATCGCCGACATCGACGTGCTGCGCCACCAGTCCAGCGTGCTGGGCCGTGTCGCGTCGGCGCCGACGGTGTGGCGGGCACTGGACGAGGTCACACCTGGCCGGTTGAAGAGGATCCAGAACGCGCGGGCGCGGGTCCGCCGCCAGGTCTGGTCCCAGCTGCCTGACGGCGTCCCGGCGAGCAAGGTCGCCGGGACCGATCTTGACGATCTGATCGTGCTCGACACCGACGCGACCATCGTGATCAGCCACAGCGAGAAGGAGAACGCGGCGGCCACGTTCAAGCGGACCTTCGGGTTCCACCCACTCGGGGTGTGGTGCGACAACACGAGTGAGTTCCTCGCCGCCAAGCTCCGCGCTGGCAATGCCGGCTCGAACACCGCCGCCGACCACATCGAGGTCCTCACCGACGCGATCGCGCAGATCCCCGGCACGCACCGCAAGAAGCTGCTCATCCGCTCCGACGGCGCGGGCGCATCGCACAAGCTGCTGGACTGGCTTACCGAGCAGAACCGGGTCCGTGGCCGCAGCGTGGAGTACAGCGTGGGTTTCGCGGTCACCGAGAAGATCCGCGACGCCATCGACCTGGTCCCGAAGAAGGTCTGGACCCCGGCACTCGACGCCGACGGTGGGATCCGCGAAGGAGGTGACGTCGCCGAGCTCACCGGGCTCTTGGACCTGAGCAGCTGGCCGACCGGAATGCGCGTCATCGTGCGCCGCGAACGACCCCATCCCGGCGCCCAACTGTCGCTGTTCGAGGAACGTGACGGCTGGCGCTACCAAGCCTTCGTCACCAACACCACGACCGGACAACTGGCTTTCCTCGAGGCCCGGCATCGGGCGCACGCTCGGGTCGAGGACCGGATCCGGCACGCCAAGGACTCGGGGCTGGGGCGGTTCCCGTCGCGGGAGTTCGAGATCAACCGGGTGTGGCTGATGCTGGTGCAGATCGCTGCCGACCTGACCGCATGGACCCGGCTCCTCGCACTGACCGGAGACGCGAAGTCGCTGGCGGCGTGTGAGCCGAAAGCGCTGCGCTACCGCTTCCTTCACGTCCCAGCCCGGCTGACTCACAGCGCCCGCCGACGACGCTTGCGGATACCCGAGTCGTGGCCATGGGCGGCCGCGATCGTCGCAGTCTTCGCCAACATCGCCGCGATCCCACAACCCGCCTGACCCCCCCCGTCCGCCCACGACATCACGACCCGGAGAACCGCAGCCCGGCAGCGCCAGCCGGCCCAACGTCGTACCCGCGCACCGTCATCGACTCACCCCACGCAGCGATGCCGTCGTCGGCACCGTCATGAAAGACCGGGGCTAGCCCGGATGTTGCATGGGGGCTTGCTGGTGGGGGCCGGGCCGTCGTTGACGCCTCGGTGGGGCTGATTCTGGCCGGTGGGTATGACAATGTCCCGGGGCGGCGCTTCCGGTGGGCGTCGTCTTCCACGGACGAGGGCTGTGTTGCGGGTTGTCGGGGGGGGGGTGGTGGCGTTGCTCAGGGCGGGGCCAGGATCGCGAGGCGGTCCCATCCGGTGGTGAAGAGTCCCGCCCAGGGCGCCGTGACCTTGACGTGGAGCAGGCGTTGCCTACCGGTGTGGGCCAGGGTGGCTGCGATGGTGAAGAGCCGCAGCCGTAGCGTCTTGGGTTCCCAGCGGCGGGCCTGGTGCTCGGGGTAGGCCAGCATGCCCATCCACGCGATCAGGTCGTTCGCGAGTTGCACGATCAGGAGCCAGATTCGGTTCTGGGCGAAGCCCTGCAGGGGCAGGTTGGTCAGGCCGGTGTCTTTGGCGATGCGGATCCGGTCTTCGCAGCGGGCCCGGCGCCGGTGGCGTAGTTCCAGGTCGGCCAGTTGCCCACGGGTCGTGTTGGTGACGAAAGCGGTCAGCCGGTACCCCTCGACGTCGGTGAAGCGGAGTTGGGCGCCGGGGTGGGGTCGTTCGCGTCGGACGATGACCCGCATCCCGGCCGGGTACCCCGTGAGGAGACCCTTAGCCGCGAGGAGGTCGGTGAGCTCGACGACGGCCGCGCCGTCCCGGACGTCGCCGTCGGCGTCGAGGGCGACCTGCCAGGCGGTCTCGGGGATCAGCGCGTACAGCTGGGGCGTGCTGGTGGGCAGGGTGTACCCGATGGAGTACGACAGGCCGCGCCGGTCCAGGAAGGTCAGGAACTCCCGGGTGCCACCGGCGCCGTCGGTGCGGATCAAGACTTTCTTGCCGGGCCGGGAGGGGTTGATCCCGGGCACCGCCGCCAGCGCCGTCTTGGTCACGGCGATGTGGTCAGCGGCCGTGTTCGACCCAGCGTTCCCCGCTCGCAGCAGCATGCCGAGCGGTTCGCCGGTGCCCGTCTTGCCGTGGTCGAGGAAGGCGCACAGCGGGTGGAAGCCGTAGCCATGTTTGAACGTGGCGGCGGCGTTCTCCCTTCTCGGAGTGGGCCGTGATCAGCGTCGCGTCAAGGTCGATGACCAGCGGATCGGTTGCTGAGGCTGCGTGGTTCGGGGCATGGGTTCCGGCCCGATGCCACACGTGGGCGCGGGCCGCGGTTCGGGCGCGGCCACGGCCTTCTCCACGGCGGTGACCTGCGAGGTCAGGGACGCGATCGTCCGGCTAATCGTCGCATCGGAAGCGACCGGCCCGTACAGGGCGGGCTCGACTCGTAACAACGTCACGTCGCGGCAGGCGTCCCCACCCAGGGCCAGCGTGATCGCCAGATCGAGCAGCACCTTGGCCGGGTCATGCCGGGCCAGCGACTTACGCCACGGCGTCAGCGCCGCACTCAACGTCGCGGCCAGCCCCGACACTGTCGCAGTCT
This sequence comes from Austwickia sp., assembly GCA_016699675.1. NCBI lineage: Bacteria > Bacillati > Actinomycetota > Actinomycetes > Micrococcales > Dermatophilaceae > Austwickia > Austwickia sp. The sequence goes on from CP064985.1 coordinate 3,304,561, forward strand.
GGGCCAGCAGCGCCCCACCGGCCTGGGCAACCGCCGGAACGGTGGCCGCGTCGACCTTGATTCTGGGGTAGATCCGGGTAGTGTGCTTCACCTGAAAGGTGCTCCCTTCGACCCGGCAATATCGACCTCAGCAATCGATATTCTCCCAGGTCAAGAGCACCTTTCAGCGTTTACCGGCCACACTAACCATGAAATCTCCGGGCTAGGCGCCTGAACCACCATCCGCGGACGTATAGGGATCGCGCCTCCGCGATGTCAGCCGGATGCAGCAGTGCTTTCTCAGGCAGATCGGGAAGCTCCACTGCCTCATACATTTCGTTCATTCCGTCCTCCACGGGGAATGGGCGACGTAGTCGCCATCAACTTCGGGCTTGGCGAGTTCGTAGACCTTCTGTCGAGCCACGCCGATCACGCTCGCGACGGTGACGGCGCTGAACTCGTCGAGTAGCGCCTCCACGCCGACAGACCGCACACTCGCGGCGCGCGCGACGAGATGGGACATGAGCGCGCTGACCTCCGCTGCCAGGAGTGCGACCGCTCGCGGGCCACCGAACTCGTCCGCCCACCGCTCATCGTGAAGTCTCGCTGCTGAGTAGAGGCGATCGCCCCCATCGCACAGATGTGACTCGACCTCGGACGGCCTGACCCCTGCGTCCCGAAATCGCTCGATGACCGTCTCGACGACATGCTGGCCCTCCTTCTGACGGTGAGCCAGCACGCGGACCCAGTCAGCATCGATGCCTGCATCTGCGGCTTTGTCACCCCTGGGGTTACTGATCATGATGCTCAGGCTTGCACAGTCCTTTCGATACGTCAACCCTGGGGTGACAGATCCTCAACCGCCACGACGCACCACCTCTCGCTGCATCGGTCAAGGCTGTCTCGCCGCATGGGATCGCCCGCACGCTCTGGACGTACGGGATCTACTGTAGGATACTTAACGAGCTTGTTAAATGAGTGGAGGTGGACATGGCTGGCACGGATCAACTCAGCGTCGTGTTCTCGGCGCTGGCAGACCCGACTCGGCGAGCGATCCTCGCTGAGCTGGCGGAGCGTGATGCCACAGTCACCGAACTGACTGCCCCCCTGCCCATGTCGATGCCTGCCGTTTCCAGGCACCTCAAGGTGCTTGAGCAGGCCGCGCTCATTTCGCGTACACGTTCAGGCAAATTGCGCGCGAGCCATCTAGAGGGCGCGCCGCTTCGCGATGCTGCCGATTGGATCGCACGCTACAGAGAGTTTTGGGACTCGTCCCTTACCCGGCTCGATGCCCACCTCGCTGCTATCCAGGACGCCGAGCAGGAGGCGACTCCCACGCGTTTTGCGTCCCAGGAGGTCGCTGATATCTCCGACGAGAAGGAAAACTGATGCTTACCGAAACACCACAGATCGACGTCACCCATGTGCTGGCGGCGCCTCGGGATCTGGCCTTTCGGGTCTTCACTGATCCCAGCCATTTCATGGCTTGGTGGGGCCCAGCTGGCAACACTCTGCCTTCAAACGAGATCGAGTTCGACATCCGTCCGGGCGGCCACCAGCAATGGACAGAGGTGTCCGCCGACGATCCACGAATCCGCGTCCAGGTCCATGTTGACTTGACCGACGTGATCGAGGGCAAACTCATCGACGGTTTGATGCATGTCGGCGGACAGCTTCCGGCAGGGATCGAGCCATTCCAGACCAGAGTTCGGTACGAGTTTTCCGACGAGACCGATGGGCGAACTCGGCTCACGATCCGCCAGTGGCTCCCACCAGAGCAGCGGGGCAATGCCCGGCGAGGTTGGAGCGAAGCGCTGATCAAGCTGGACGCCGAACTGCTGACCGTCCAAGCACCCTCATCCGAGATAGGAGAACAGTAAGATGTCCAAACTGATTTATGCCAACAACATGTCGCTTGACGGGTATGTCGAGGACGCAAGCGGAAAGTTCGATTGGTTCCCCATCGACGAGGAAGTCTTCGCCGTACACACAGACCTTCTTCGGTCAGCGGACACTTTCCTCTACGGCCGGCGCCTCTACGAAGCTATGTCCGTTTGGGAGACTGAACCTGCCCTCGCAGCACAGTCAGACCTGATGGCCGAGTTCGTAAAGGTCTGGAAGGCCGCGAGCAAAGTCGTGTACTCCACCACCCTGACCGACGTGTCAACCGGCGATACTCGAATCGAACGCCGCTTCGACGTCGCCGCGGTACGCGACATGAAGGCGAAGGCCACCAGCAATCTGACCATCGGCGGCGCACAGCTGGCGTCGGAGGCGTTCAATGCTGGGCTGGTCGACGAGGTCGAACTCTACGTCCTTCCCGTCCTCGTAGGCGGCGGCAAGCCTGCATTGTCGCCTGACGCTCGCACCACGCTGGAGTTGCTTGACGAGCACCGCTTCGGGAACGGCGTCGTGCGCCTTCAGTATCGCGTTCTGACCTGAGCCGCTGGCAGGACGAGGCGTAGCCGCCCTGGTCCCGTTACTGGGACCAGGGTTGACCGATCTCCGTTTCCGTCACGGCACGATGATGCGCAATCATGATAATCGAGATTCTTGGCCAGGGTACGGCCGAACTCTAGGTTGCCAAGCGCCGATAGCGGCGAGAACCCAGACAAGCTTCCGCCCGCTCGGACCTGCAGCCTACGATTGTGTCCAAATCTATGTTGTTCGAGATGGCTCAGCCTTTGTATTGAGCGAGTTCGGGCGGAAATCCGTCAAGGTGGGTGACGTTGTCCTGCTCGGTGCGAATACGCTCTGCGGTTGTGAGCCCGAGGGACACATAACTATCACGATCATTTGCGCCGAAACAGACTACGTGATCGATCAGATTTTCTGGCAGTATGCCGGGTTCCTGCAAGATCGGCTTCACGCCCAGTATTTCGCGGCAACGATCTATACCGAACCAGCACAGATTCTCCATCTCGACGAGGATCTGGCCGGGAACCTGATGCCGTGGCTGGATGAGCTGACCGCGCTGAGCGTTGAGGGCCGGCCGGTACAGAACTTCTATCGAATGCAGGCGCTGTGGTTCAGCGTCGCTCACGTCATTGCGCCGTTCATCAGGACCTCGCCGATTCGCACATCGCCTACTCAACGTGCGACGACCTGGCCAACTTCACCACGGCATCGCCGCTTTGCTCCGTTGCGCCAAGAAGCACGTAGAGCAGCGGAACTGCTACAAGCAGAGCCGGAGCGCCGCTGGTCCATGACCGACCTCGCCAATGAGGTCCATCTGTCCAGGTCGCAGGTAGGTCGAGTGTTCGTTGAGGCGTTCGGGAAGTCGCCCATCGCGTACCTGACCATGCTGCGGACTGAGCGTATGGCCGGCCTTTTGCGCACCACGGACGCGCCGATCGCGGTGATCGCTCAGGATGTGGGTTGGAGCGACTCTGACTTCGCTGCCCGCCAGTTCCGCCGTAGCGTGGGAGTCACACCGACGAACTACCGGGCGCTGTGCCGTGCGCGGGCACAATCGACCGGGTGAAACCGTGGAACAGTGTCGATGCAGTTCGGATTGAACTGACCCGGGCTGAGCGCCTCGGGTACTCGACTTCTCCAGCACGACAGGTAACGCCGGCGTGCAAATAGAGCAATCCGCCTGTACACGAAGGGCCGATGGCCAAGACGACTCCGTGTTGGTCACGACGGTCGTAGCCCGCATCCGTGAGCCATGTCAGAGGTTTGTTTCGTAGCCCACCCAAGCGACAGTCCTGGTGATCTGTCGCGTCCGAAACGGTTTCATGCCGAGACTCTCATAGAGGCGCCGGGCCGCGGTGTTATCGTGGCCCGTCCAGAGCGATACTCGTGCCAGGCCGGCGTTGCGTGCTTGATCGAGTGCGTGACCGACTAGGCGGGTGCCGAGCCCACGACCTTGGGCTGAGGGGTCGATGAAGGTCATCGAGAGGTGCAACGCATCTGGCACTAGAGCGCCCACCCCCTCCTCAGCGCGGTATGGCTCCAATAGGAGCATGCCCTCGATCCGATCGTCCTCGGCTGCGACGTAAACGATGGCAGACGACTCATTCAACTTTTCGATGATTCGCGTGACGCGCTCAGCGCTGGGCGGCTTGTCGCGCGCCAGGTTCGCTGCCCGCCACACCCGCACGGCTCCGTCGAGGTCACCGGTTCGCATGACGCGAATGTCCGTGGTCATCGGGAACTCACGCACAGCGCCGAGCGTGGATACGGGCGGCGTCGAGAAAGGCCAAGATCGGCGGATGAACCTCCCTGTGATCCTCGTGTTCGCTGGCGCAGACTTGTGGTTGGAAGGTGATGGCAAAGGAGGAAGGGATGACTGCGCTTACGCTTGATTCGCAAGAAGTGTCCGACGTCCGATCCCATGCATCCAGTATCGCAACTGTCTCGTCGTTCTGGGAGGTCGCGAGCCGTCGACACATCTGAGCCGACTCTGCCCACGGGCGGTCGGTTCTTCTGCGCACTACGGGCACGCCGATCGACATGACTGCGCACGAGGTCGGATGGGGTGATTCTGATTTTGCGGCCCGTCAGTTCCGCCGAAGCGTCGGTGTGACGCCGAGCAAGTATCGGGCCATCAGCCGCTCCCGTTCCTCCTCTGTGGCCGGGTGATCCACGCAAGCTTCCGGGTGTTATCCGCAGGATCAGCCATCGGGGGCACCTAACCTCGCCTCGTCGTGTAATCCGGTAAAGACTCGTCGGGCTCGTCTCGATCCCTGACGGTCATCCTCTTGTTGTCCGTCTCGTCTTGGCCTTCCCGGCGTACCTCACAGTCGCATGGTCGCTCCCGCCTTCTGGAGCGACCCCGGCGAAGGGAGGTCCAGCGATGGCGACGACAGAGGAAGTACGGGCGGCGCGTGATGCGAAGCTCGATGAACTGCACGAGAAGCTGACGGGCGCGGTCGACCAGCTCGTGTCCGGACAGGACTGGGCGCGCGCGTTGGCGTTCGCTGCGAGGCTCCGAAGCAGGTCGTTCAACAACACGCTGCTGATCTGGGTCCAGCACGAAGCCGCGTTCGAGGCCGGCAACGTGCCGAACCCGGTGCCGTCGCATGTGGCCGGCTATCGGCAGTGGCAGCAGCTCGGCCGGCAGGTGCAGAAGGGCCAGCAGGGCTACATGATCTTCGCCCCGGTCACCGGCCGCTTCGCCTCATCGAACCCGACTGATCCGTCATCGTGGCGCCGGTTGGGACCACGGGAGAAGCACAAGGTCAACGAGGTCGTGCGCACCCGGATGGTGGGCGCCCGGCCCGCCTACGTGTGGGACGTGACGCAGACCGAGGGCGATCCGATCCCGGAGACTCCCGCGCCGATACTGCTGGACGGCGAAGCCCCGGTGGGGTTGTGGGACGGCCTGGCTGCGCAAGTCAAGGCGCTGGGGTTCGAGGTCGTGCAGGTGCCGGATGCCGGGCAGATCTGCGGCGCGGACGGCCTGACTGACTACACGACGCGGCAAGTGTCTGTCCGCACCGACGTGACCGAGGTCAACCAGGTCGCCACGCTGATCCACGAGCTGGCGCATGTGCTGATGCACGACCCCAAGGACGAGGACGCCCGCCAGCACCGCGGCATCCGCGAGGTGGAAGCCGAGTCGGTCGCGTTGATGATCGGCGCCGCGCACGGCATGGACACCAGCGGCTACACGATCCCGTATGTGGCGGGGTGGGCGTCGTCGGTGAAGGACACCGAGCCTGCGGAGGTCATCAAGGCCACCGGGGAGCGGGTGCGGAAGACGGCGCTGGGCATCCTCGACCAGCTCGACACCTTCCAGGTCGCCAACGGCACTCCACCTGGCCTCACGCGGGATGCTCCCGCGCCGGAGGCGTCGTTGCGGTCAGCGGCGCCGTTGCCCAAGCCCCAGCCGGCGGGTGTGCCGGCACTGGTGGGACGGGGGCTGTGATGGCTGGGCGAGAGGCGCTGGACGTGCTCGCGAAGGCGGGCCGTGGCTGGCGGCTGAATCATGCGGCGATGCGGCTCGCTGAGGGCGGCGTGCCGGTGTTCCCGGGCGCGCCGGGCGGCAAGACACCGCTCACTCGCCACGGCCATTTGGATGCCACGACGGATCGGCGGCAGGTGCGGTCGTGGTGGCGTCTGCATCCGTGGGCGAACATCGGCATCCCGACCGGTGCCGCGTCGGGCCTGGTCGTGGTGGACGTCGACGTGCACGGCCCGGCCAACGGCATGAGGTCATTCATTCGTGCCTGCGACGCCGGCCTGGTCAAGGGGTGGGGTCTGCTGGTGAGCACCCCGACGGGTGGACAGCACGCCTACTTCCCGGCGATCCCGGGCGTGGAACAGCGGTCCTGGCAGGCTGGCAGCGCGGGTATCGACTTCCGCGGCGACGGCGGCTACATCATCGCCCCGCCCTCGATCCGCATTATCGACGGCATCGCCGGCCGCTACAAGGTCGGCGCCGGCGAATGCCTCGGAGAGCCGTTGCCCGTCGACTCGGACCGGCTGCGTGACTTCCTCGACCCCCGCCCCGCCCCAACTGTCCACCCGGCGTCTGCGCGGGACCGGGATGGCGCGGACGCGGACAGGTTGGCGGCGTGGCTGGGCCGGCAGGCGACCGACCGGAACTTGAAACTGTTCTGGGCGTCGTGCCGTCTCGCCGAAGGCGGCGTGCCCGTCGCCGATGCGGTAGACGCGATGGTGACCGCGGCGCAGTCGGACTTCGGCGAGCGGGAGATCACCCGCACCGTTCACAGTGCCTACCGAAGCGTCGGCGCGGGAGCCCGCCAGCGCGAGACCGCCGACGCGCCTGTCTCGTCTGCCGATGGGTTCGTTCGCTGTGATCGGGCAGCGCCAGAATCCGCGTCGCGGGGGTTGTCGTGACCGGGTGGCGGGGCCGCAGGTGGGCGGTCATCACCTCGGTCGTCGGGACCGTGTTCATCGCGGCCGGCGCGTTCTGGCTGTCCTTCACCGCGCTGGCTGACCTCGCCCGCCGAGCGGGCATCGGGGAGGGCCAAGCGTGGGCGTGGCCGTTGATCGTCGATGGCGTGATCGTCGTCTCCACGGTCGCCGTGGTCGCGCTCGCGGGCGAGCGGGCGGCTTGGTATCCGTGGACGCTGCTGATCGGTGGTGCTGCGGTGTCGGTGACCGCGAACGCGCTGCACGCGATCGTCGCCGCCGATGCCGACATACCGGCTGGGCTGGCGGCGGCGGTCGCGGCCGTCCCACCCGTGGTGCTGCTCGCCTCGACCCATCTGACTGTCGTCCTCATCCGCACCACCACCCAACCCACGATCGAAGCCGCCGAAGTGCGCGAGCCGGTCGCGCTCGAAGTCGCGCCGAACGAACTGCCTTCCGTGGCGTCGCCAATCCCCGAGCTGGCGCGCCTCGTTCCTACCGACGAGCCGGATCGTCGGGTGCGGGCGGCGGAGTTGCGGGAGTCGGGGTGGTCGAACAAGAAGATCGCCCGGACGCTCGATGTGCATCCCTCGACGGTGGGTCGCTGGTTCGCCGGCGCGCACCACCCCGATGAGCCCGAGCAGCCACGCTCAGCGGCGATCTTGGAGGGAGCGACACCATGAGCACCGACGACCTGATGCGCGAGCAGCCACCCCGCCGCATCGAACCCGAACAGGCAAAGAAGCCCGACACCGAAGCAGCCGAGGCGGCCGAGGTGGCGGGGACACCGGATGCGGTCAAGCAAGCGTCGGCCCGCCGCGACGCGGTGCGCCAGCGCATGGATCAGGTGCGCGGCCGGGGCGTGGAGTGGGTGCGCCCAACCGATCTGATCGTGCGTTCCAGCGGAACCCTGGCGGGGCGTGGGATCGAGTTCAACAGCGAACAGGGCCGCCGTGTCCGCTCGACGCTCGCCGCGGGGGCGCGGTCGTTGTCGGAGCGGGCGAAGCGGTTGCCGCCGTTGTCGGCGTTCGGTCGTCGCGGCCAGCACGTCGAGGGTCCGGCACGGTCCGGGGTCGGGATGAGGTAACGGGGTGGTGATGAGTCATGGACACCCAGCACGACGGGGTGACGGTTGCCCGGAGCGACCGGCGCACCTGCCTGCCAGGAGGTGCCTCGACCATGACCACGACGACAACGACGGCGACCGATCTTGCGGGTGAGGACTACACCAGCGGTGAGGGCCTGCGCGCCCTGCTGAACCGGCTTCACGACGCCGGCCCCGGAGCGTGGGAGCACGACCCGGTAGCCGCCGAACTGATGACCTACGCCGCGGAGAAGTACACGCCGTTGGCGCGCAAGCACGGCCTGGACCCGTGGGAGGCCGCGTCGGCGGCGTTCGACGTGATGCGTACCCGCACCGCCCGTGAGGCCGACGACCCCTGGGCCGTCGTCACGCACGCGGTACGCATCACCTGCGTCGCCGAAGAGCGCGGCCAAGGGCTGCTGTGCTCGGTGCATCAAGCGCGGCGTCCGCACATCTCCTGCTTCCACGATCCCGAACGGCTCTCCGAACGCGAGAACACCCTGTCGGACTACCACCCGGCGTTCCACGTCACTGACCCCCACCACCACGACGACGAGCCGGATGCGGATGTGGGTGAGCCGGCGTCGGTGACCGGCGCGGTGGAGGACGCGATCTTGTTGTTCATGCTGCTGGGCTGGCCCGAGGGCGCTGCCCGCCCGGCGATCGAGCACGTCTGCGAAGCCCTCGCCCGGATCGGGTCACGCACCGGCACCTATGAGGCGCTGCGCCGCGACCGGCATGCCCGCGCCCTGCTCGATGTTCCCGCCGCCTCGTGGACGGTCCTGTTGCGGGTGCTGCTTGGCCGCACCACTCCTGGCTACGGGGCGACCGGCGAAGGACGCGGCATCCTGCTGCGGCTGCTTATCGGCGAGGGCCTGCCCGTGCTGCTGGGCGATGACGGGCTCGTGGCGACCATCAGCCACGCCGCACCCCACACCCGACGTAGGGGTGCTTGATGACCGTCGCGACGGGGCACATCGAACTCGACCGGACCGTCGAGTCGATCCAGGTCGGCCGCCGCCACCGCCGAGACCTCGGTGACCTCGACGCGCTCGCGGCGTCGATCGAGCGGGACGGGCTGCTGCAACCCATCACCATCACCCCGGACGGGCTGCTGGTGTGCGGGGTGCGTCGACTCGCGGCGATCCGACAGCTCGGCTGGCGCACCGTCAACGTCTGGGTGCGATCCAGCATCTCGGACAGGTTGGGGCACCTGCTCGCGGAGCAGGACGACAACCAGCTCCACAAGACTCTCTCCCCGCTGGAAGCCGCCGGCCTCTACCGCGAAATCAAGACGTTGATGGCCGAGGACGCCGCCCGCAGGGACGCTGCGACGCAGTTCTCGACGGAGCATCAGCCGCGGTGGAACGGGGGTGGAAACTTTCCACCCCCGTTGACCCCGCCGGGTAAGGTCCGAGAGCAGGCCGCCGCGATGATCCCCGGCGCACCCTCGTACAAGACGATGGACAAGATCGGCTACCTGCAACACCTCGCCACCGACCCCGACACCCCCGAACCGTTGCGAACTGGGGCGCGGGCGGGGTTGGTGAAGATCGAGGCCGGCGGGCCGGTCGATCCGGTGTATCAGCGCATCCGCGACATCCACCAAGCCTCCGATGACGCTCATCTGCACGACCTGGCCGAACGAGCCCTCGCCCGCGTGGACGCCCAGACGAAGGAGCAGAAGGGCAAGAAGAGGGCGAAGAAGACCACCCCTGCTGCGCAGGTGGTGCCGGATGCCAGGTATGCGGTGCGGGCGTTCGTGCTGACCTGGACCGAGCTCGATTCCTGGTGGCTGCACTACGACCTGGACGAGCTCGCCGCCCAGCTCACCGACGAGCAGGCCGAAGCGTTCTACGTGACCGCCGAAGGCACCCGCCAGTTCGCCACCGACCTCCAAGCCGCACGCCAACAAGAGCCAGAGGTTCCACGCCTGCGCGCACTCTGATTCACGATCCTCGGCTTTGGCCGGCTGGCGGTCGGGGTGCACCTGGCAGGCATGAAGACTTCTCCCTCTCCGTCGTTTCCGCGTGGCCGCCTGATCGCGCTCATCGCCGCCGGCCTCGTACTGCTGATCCTCACCGGGGTCGGCATCTACGGCCTCATCCTCGGCCCCCGCACCACCAACACGCCGGCACCCAAACCCGCACCGTCGCCGTCTCACACGCTGACCACGCCGGGGCCGTCATCGCCACGGCTCCCGACCGTGCCGCGCTCGGCGGACCCGGAGACGTTCGCCCGCAACGTCGCGGAGGCGATCTTCGCGTGGGACACCACCAGCGGCCACATGCCCCTGGACTACACCGCGGCGATCCTCGATGTCGGTGACCCGTCCGGCACCGAACAGGCCGGCCTCGCCTCCGACCTCGCGAGCTTCCTGCCGACGCGGGAGGCATGGATCGAGCTGCGCAAGCACGAGACCCGCCAACACCTCACCATCAACCGCTCGGTGATCCCGGAGGCGTGGGCCGATGCCGTGACGCAGGCACAGCGCGGGCAGATCGCGCCCGGCACGACGGCGTTCACGATCGAGGGCACCCGGCACCGCAACGGCTTGTGGAACGGCGAACCCGTCACGAGCGAGCATCCGGTGTCGTTCACCGTGTTCATCATCTGCACGCCGGCCTATCCGACCTGTCACCTGTTGCGGCTGTCCCAGCTCGACAACCCGCTGCGATGAGGACGGGCATCTCGTGTTCAAGAAGTTCGCTGTTCTCGCGCTCGCCGCGCTGTTCTTCGGCCCGGCGATGCTGCTGCTGGCGATCGGGGTGCTGATGAACCCCGCCGCCATCGCCGCCTGCACCACCGCCGGATCGCTCTCGGTCGGCAACGTCCCCGACAGCCTCACCGTGACGACCGCGGACGGCTACACCTTCACGCTCAACAAGCGCCAGCTCACCCACGCCGCGACGATCATCACGGTCGGAGGACGGATCGACGGGGTAGGCCTGCCTGGCGTGAAGGTCGCGCTGATGGCGGCGCTCACTGAGTCCACGCTGCGGATGCTGTCCAACACCAGCGCCTACCCCGAGTCTGCGAACTATCCCAACGACGGCAACGGCGGCGACCACGACTCCCTCGGGTTGTTCCAGATGCGCCCGCAATCGGGGTGGGGCTCCGTCGCCGAGTTGATGGACCCGAACTACCAAGCCGCCGCGTTCTTCGGCGGCCCGGCTGGCCCGAACTACCCGAGTCCGCGTGGCCTGCTCGATATTCCCGGCTGGGAGCGGATGGACCCCGGGGAGGCTGCCCAGTCGGTCGAGGTCAGCGCGTTTCCCGACAGGTACCGCAGCTACGCGCCCGTTGCTGATGCGATCCTCGACGCCCTCACTCGTACCGGCGAGCGTGGCGGCCCCGTCGTCGGTGTGGCGGAGTCGTCGCGGGTGGTGTTCCCGCTGCCGGAGGGGACGTGGGTCAAGACCGACGGGTTCGGGCCGCGCATCCATCCGATCACCGGCGAGCACTCCTTCCACACCGGCCTGGACCTGGCCGCCCCGGTCGACACGTCGATCCTCGCCGCCGCAGACGGCACCGTGACCGTCGCCGAGTTCAGCGGCGGCTACGGCGGGCTCATCGTCATCGAGCACACCATCGACGGCCAGACCGTCGCGACCGCCTACGCGCACATGTGGCAGTCCGGCATCCTCGTTCATGTCGGAGACCGCGTGAGCGCCGGACAGCACATCGGCGATGTCGGCTCCTCGGGCATGAGCACGGGCGCGCATCTGCACTTCGAGGTCCGGCCCGGCGGCACCAACGGCGAAGCGATCGACCCGGCGAAGTGGCTAAACGACCACGGCGCGGCGAACCTTCCCGAAGCCGCTTCCGGTCCGGCCGAGGGATGCCAGAGCGGCACGGCTGGCGCGCCGGCCCCGTTGACGGGTGACCCGGATCAGATGGTGGACGACCCCACCAGCAACGGGAAGATCACCGCCCGACTCGCGCACCTCATGGCCCAGACCAAAGCCGCGTTCCCCGACACCGGCTGGGGCTGCTACTCACCGCGCCCCGGCACCAAGTCGGAGCACCCGCTCGGGCGGGCGTGCGACATCACCCTCGGCAACGCCATCGGCCACTACCCGACACCGAGCCAGTTGGAAGCCGGCTGGAAGGTCACCAACTGGATGAAAGACAACGCCGAAGTGCTCGGCGTCGAGTACCTGATCTGGCAAGGCAAAATCTGGTCCCTCGCCCGAGACGACCAGGGGTGGCGGCCCTACAACGGCGGCGGGATGCACGACCCCGGCAACGTCACCGGAGGCCACTATGACCACCTGCACGTCACCGTGAAAGAAAACTAGCAATTATTACGTTAGATGTAATCCGCGACGGCCGGAATCGTGCGTATTCGCTGGTCAGGCAAGGGTACCAGGGGTCACTGATCTGAGCCTTGAACCCGGCTCTTGACCAGGGGAAACGCACCAAGTCTTACGTTAGATGTACTTTTCATACATTAGATGTAAGACTGTTGGAGTGGACTTCGAGGACGGGAACCGCGCCGGATCGGTGACGGCGTTGCGGGCGGGCAACGTGGCGTTGCTGCGTCCGGCGGAGCAGGTCTTCGATGACATGCTCACGGGCTGGTCGGCGCAGCAGGTCTCACGGATGCTGAACCCCAAGACGATCGGGGCGCGCTTGTCGCAGGTGCGCCGGTTCGCCGTGTTCTGCGGGAGCTTGCCGTGGGAGTGGTCGCCCGCCGATGTCGAGGAGTGGACGACCGAGCTGGTCTCCGGCGACAAGCCGTGCTCGCACGGCACGATCCGCTCGTATCAGAACGCGGTCGCGTTGTTCTGCGACTACCTGACCGACCGCCGCTACGGCTGGATGGAGCGATGCGAGGAACTGTTCGGCGCTCATCCGGTGCAGGTCTGCCATGAGTGGAACACCGCGACCCACACCAGCGATCACGAGGCACGCCCGGCGGTCCGGCCACTGTCGCGGGAAGAGGTACAAGCCTTCTTCGACTACGCCGACGATCGCGCCGACCATGCTCGCACGCGCGGAAAGAAGGGCTGGAAGTCGGTGTTCCGCGACGCGACCCTGTTCAAGATGATCTACGCCTTCGGGCTGCGCCGCCGCGAGGTCGGGATGCTGGACCTGCATGACTTCACCCGCAACCCGACCGCGATCGAGTTCGGCCGGTTCGGGGTCTGCAACGTCCGCTGGGGCAAGGCCAGCAAAGGCTCCCCGCCCCGTCGGCGGGCGGTGCTGGCGGTGTTCGACTGGACCCGCCCAGTGATCGAGGAATACGTCACCGACGTGCTGCCGCTGTTCGACACGGCAGGCGCCGGGATGCTGTGGCCGACCGAACGACAATCCAGGATCACGGGCAGCTACATCGGGATGAGGTTCGCCGAGTACCGCGACGACCTCGGCTTCGACGCCGCGCTGCACCCGCACTGTCTGCGGCACTCGTATGTGACCCATCTGATCGAGGACGGCTTCGACCCGCTGTTCGTGCAGCAGCAGGTCGGGCACCGGTGGGGATCGACCACAGCCCTCTACACCGGCGTCTCGGGCGACTACCGCAACCGCACCCTGCGCCGCGCCCTGGACGCCGCGTTCACCCCACCGACCGCAACCGAGGAAGGATCACGCTGATGACGAAGACCGTCGCCTACCACTGGCACCTGCGCAAGATCATGAACGAGCACGGCATGAACGCCACCACCGAACTGGTGCCGCTGCTGGCCGACCGGGGCGTGGTGATGACCTCGACCCAGGTCTACCGGATCGTCACCGGCGAGCCGGAGCGGTTGAACATGCGGCTGCTCGCCGCGCTCTGCGACATCCTCGACGTCACCCCCAACGACCTGATCGAGCCCTACGTCGCCACCAGCTCGCGGCGCGGACGCAAGACCGGCACCACCGGCACCAGCACGCAGTCCAAGCCCAGCCGGAACCGTCCAACTCGCGCAGTCATCAAGCCTGCTGGGGACTGACCGGACCAGATGGCGAGCACGATCGTCCCCGGTGAGTGTTTCCGCTGCGGACGGGTGAGGAACCTGCGCTGGAACCACACACTCAACCGGGGTGAGTGTCGGGCTTGCCGCGCCCGCCGCTCACCCCAGGAGACCTGCACCGGCTGCGGCAGGCAGCGGCGAGTCAACGCCCGCACCAGCGACGGCGGCGCTATCTGCACCACCTGCTACGCCCGAAACCGCGCCGGTGAGGATGCTTGCGAGGGATGCGGCACTATCGGCCCGCTCGCCACCCGAGCTGGCGGGAAGTCCGATGGATCGCGGAATCTCTGCGTTCGCTGCTACCGGCACCCGCGTCGGTCCTGCGGCGTCTGCGGCCGGCTCAAGCGAGTCGCGTTGAAAGCGACCGCCGCGAGCCCGGACGTCTGCCCGACCTGCTACCAAGCGCCGGTCATCGACTGCTCCATCTGCGGCCAGCGGTCGCTCGGCCGGCGAACCACCAACCACGGCCGGCCCCGTTGCTTCGCCTGCCAAGCCACCCAGCAGATCGACGCCGCGCTCACCGGCCCGGACGGCACGATCCGACCCGAGCTGAAACCCGTCCGCGATGCCCTGACCGAGCTACGCCAACCCCGCTCGCTGCTGAACAACTGGCACGACTTGCCGAGCCTGCACCTGCTCACCGACATCGCTCAAGGCCGGCTCGACCTGTCACACGATGCTCTCGATGCCCGCCCGCAAGTGTTCTCGGTGACCTACCTGCGCGCGATGCTCGTCGCCTCCGGCGCGTTGCCGCCCCGGGACGAGAACGCCGCCCGGCTACACCGCCACGCCGCCGAAGCCGGCGCCGACATCACCGATCCCGAGCTGCGCGGCGTGCTGTCCCGCTATGCCCGCTGGCACGTCGTCGGCCGCGCCAAGACCAACCGCCACGGCCACCTCACCGCTCATGTCGCCGCACGCTGCCGCAGCGACATTCACACCGCCCACGCCTTTCTCGACGACCTGACCGCGGGCGGTCACACCCTCGACGACTGCCCGCAAGCCTGCGTGGACGCCTGGCTCAGCACGAGCCGCAGCACCCGCCTGGGGTTCGTCCGCTGGCTCACACGAGGCGGCTACCTACCCCGAGTCACGTTGCCCGAACCCGTCGCGGCGAAAGACCCCGCCCATCAGGTTGACGCCGAAGATCAGCTGGCCCTTGCCCGCCGACTCCTGCACGACTCCACCGTCGCCAGCATCGAGGATCGCGCCGCCGCCTGCCTGATCCTGCTCTATGCCCAGCCCGTCGCGAAGATCGCCGCCCTCACCACCGACGACATCGAGGTCCGCGACACGGGAACCTATCTGCGGCTCGGCCGCGAACCGCTGCTGCTGATCCCGCCTCTGGACGGGCTGGTCACCGCGCTACCGGTCGTCAAGCCGTTCGGCACTGCGAGCATCCTGGCTGATGCCCGGTGGCTGTTCACTGGCAAGAACGCGGGCACCCATCTTCATCCCGCTTCACTCATGCGGCGGATGAACCAGCTCGGCATCTTCACCCGCGCCAGCCGGAGCACCGCGCTACTGCACCTGGCCTCCACGACCCCGCCCGCCGTGTTCGCCTCGCTCATCGGCATCCACATCACCACCGCGACCCGCTGGGCTGAACTCACCGGCTCAGCCTGGAACACCTACGCCGCCGCCCGACGCTGACGACCAAGGTCACTCCCGCTCCGTCTGAAGCAAGGTCGCGGTCTGCTCTACCCAGCGTCGTTGCCTGCCCGTCTCGACAGCTCGCCGGTGATAGTGGGAACGGACCCACGCCACCGCGTCTTCTGGCGCGACACCGCTCATCGTTGCCAGCAGCGCCAAAGCCGTCCCGGTCCGCCCGATGCCGCCGCCACACCCGATCTCGACTCGCTCCTCACCGGCACGTTCCCACGCCTCACGCAGCGCCGTCGTCGCGTCGTCGGTCGAGTCCGGTAGCCGGAAGTCTCGCCACCGCACCCAGCGAGGAGGCCAAGGACCAGGCGCTGGGTCACGGCCAAGTAGATAGACCGCGAAATCGGGGGCAGGCACATCGCCGCGCGGCCGGCGCACGCCGACGCCGCGGATGCGTCGCCCGTCGGGCAACACCACCACACCCGGCTCGTCAGTCCATGCGTCCACACTTCAACGCTAGCCCGACGGCGGCGGTCCTGCCTGCGCACCTCGCCAGCATGGATTTCGAACGCTTCGAATACTTGCGATCCCCGGTTGGTGCGTGATGGACGTGTTCCCGGACTTCGACGGCTTGGCGGGGATCGGTGATCTGAAGCAGGTCGTCGGTGCGCTGTTCATGTTCGTGCTCATCATCGCCGTGCTCATGCTGATCGTCTCGGCGATCTGCTGGGCCGTCGCCGCCGCACACGGCAACTACGCCGCCGCCGCCAAGGGCCGGGTCGGCGTGCTCGTCGCCCTCGGAGCCGCCGTCCTCGCCGGCGGCGGGGTGGCGTGGATGAACTGGCTCATCGCCCTCGGCCAACGACTCTGACCCTCGCCCCCTGGCCCGCCCCTTCGGGGGCGGGCCTTCGTCATGGCTGGGCGGGTGCTGGTGGGCGGGGTGCACCTGTGGGCAGAAGCAAACCTCAGCGTGAATGGAGAACGTCGTGATCGACATCGACCCCAATGGCACCGGCCTTCCCGGTATCGAACAGCTCCGCACCATCGTCGGTGCCGTGATGACGGTGGGCCTGATCCTGGCCGTCCTCGCCCTGATCGTCTCAGCGATCGTGTGGGCCTACGGCGCCAACTCCAGCAACCCGCACCTCGCCGGGCGGGGAAAGATCGGCGTCCTCGTGTCCTGCGGCGCAGCGATCATCTGCGGCGCGAGCGTCGCGCTCGTGAACTTCTTCTGGGGCGTCGGCCAAGCCGTCTGAGCGCAGTGCGCGAGGAAGGCAGGTCTTGTCATGGGCATTTGCGATGTCCCGGTGATTTCCACCGTCTGCGACACCGCCGGTGAGGCGGCAGCGTCGCTGGTTTCGGCCCCGTTCGACTGGCTCGCGCAAGCAATGGGCGGCGCGGCCGGCTGGCTGTTCGAGGCCGTCTGGACGGTCTTCGACACCACCACGCTCGTGGACGTGCAGCGGCCCGGGTTCGTGTCGGTATTCAACCTCGTGTTCGGCATCGCCGTGTTCGTGATGCTGCTGTTCTTCGCACTTCAGCTCATCACCGGCATGATCCGCCGCGACCCCACCGCCCTCACCCGGGCCGCGCTCGGCCTGGGGAAATCCGTCCTCGGATCGTTCGTGGTCATCACCCTGGTCGCGCTGCTGCTGGAAATCACCGACCAGCTCTGCGTCGGCATCATCCAAGCCGCCGGCGAAACCACCGAGACAATGGGCGACAAGATCGCCGCCCTCGTCCTGGCCTTGTCCGGGCTGTCCATCGCCGCCCCCGGTGTCGGCGCGATCATCATGATCTTCCTCGCCGGCCTGGCCATCGCATCGGCAGCGATCGTGTGGCTCTCATTGCTGATCCGCAAATCGCTACTGCTCGTCGCGGTCGCCCTCGCCCCGCTGGCGTTCTCCGGTTCGTCGTGGGATGCGGCACGGGGCTGGGTCGGCAAGTGCGCCATGTTCGTCATCGCGCTGATCCTGTCCAAGCTCGTGCTGGTCGTGATCTTCCTCGTCGCGATCACCCAGGTCGCCGCACCCATCGACGTCGACCTGGCCTCGGTGTCCGATCCGCTGTCCGGGATCGTGCTCATGGCGCTGGCCGGGTTCGCTCCGTATCTGACGTATCGGTTCCTCGCGTTCGTCGGCACCGACTACTACGGCCAGGCCGGCGCTGAGGACGACGCCAAGCGGGCCTTGAACCGTCCCATCCCCGTGCCCTCCAAGCCGTCCGGGGATGGGCCGAAGAAGGTACTCGACGGTCAAACCAGCGGCGACGGCGGTGGCGGTTCGGGAGGTGGTGCGGGTGTGCCACCGAAGCCCACCCCGACTGCTGGAAGTGGCGGCGGCGCAAGTTCTGGTGCCGGTGCCGGAGCTAGCGCGAGTGGCGGAGCTAGCGCAGGCGCGGGAGCCGGGGCGGGTGCTGCTGCGGCGGGTCCGGCGGCTGCGGTGGTGGTCGGTGCGCAGGTGGTGAAGGGTGCCGCGACCGCGGGGCCGAAGGCCGGGACGGCGTTGGCGGGTGAGGCCGAGACGGCCGCCGCCGGTGCCGGGCAGACCAGCGCCCTACCGCCGCCATCGACGCCGGCGCCGACCGCTCCACCGAGCCCACGCCCCGCCAGTCCGACCCCGCCCGCGCCCAAGCCGACGAAGGAGTGACCGATGCCCAGTCACGCGAAAGAGACCGCTGCGTCGGGTGAGCTGGTGCCGGTGAAGTTCAGCCGTCTCACTCGCCGCGGGGTGTTGTTGGGGTTGTCGGTCGCTCAGCTCGTCACGCTCGGCATCGGCGGCCTCACGCTGGTCGGCGCGTTCTACGCCGGCGGCGGGATGCTGCTCGCCTACACCGCGCCCATCTGGGTGCTCTGCGCCGCGCTGACCTGGATACCGGTCGGCGGGCGCCCGGTCGTGGAGTGGCTGCCGGTCACGTTCTGGTGGCTGTGGCGGGTCACGGGCGGGCAGTTGCTCTACCGCCGCCGCATCGTCCGGCCCCGGCCGGTCGGCACCCTCGCGCTCCCCGGCGACGCGGCGCGGCTGCGGGAGTTCATCGACCCGGAGAGCGGGGCGTGCATGATCCACGACCCCGACGCCGCCACCCTGACGGTCGTGTGCGAGGTGGCGCATCCGGCGTTCGTCTTGTTGGACCCGGGCGAGCAGGAACGCCGCGTCACGACCTGGGGCCGGGCGTTGGCGACGGTGTGCCGCTCGGGCAGGATCGCAACCTTGCAGGTTCTCGAACGGACCCTGCCGGACTCGGGTACGGGGTTGGCGGAGTGGTGGACCGCGCACGGAACCCCGGACGGCTCTTGGGCCGCCGACACCTACGCCGAGTTGATCGAGCGCGCTGGCCCGGCCGGGGAACGGCACGCCACCACCATCAGCCTGTCACTGGACATGAAAGCGGCCGCCCGACAGATCAGGACCGCCGGTGGCGGCATCAAGGGCGCCGCCGGGGTACTGCGGCAGGAGATGTCCACCCTCGTGTCGGCGCTGCGGTCGGCCGACCTCGCCCCCTCTGGGTGGCTCAACGCCGGACAGATCGCCGTCATCCTCCGATCCGCCTACGATCCCGCGATCGCCTCAGCGTTGGAGCGACACGGACAGATCGGCCGCGACCTCGCCACCGCCGGGCCTGTCGCGGTCACCGAGACCTGGGGCAACCTGCGTACCGACTCCGCCCACCACGCTGTGCTCTGGATATCGGAATGGCCCCGGAGCCTCGTCTATCCCGGTTTCGCTGCCCCGATCCTGCTGTCCACCGGCATCCAACGGGCCGTGTCCCTGATCTACACGCCGATGCGCTCCGACCAGGCCGCCCGCGACATCCGACGCAAGAAGGTCGAATACATCAGCGATGCGGCCCAGCGTGCCCGGCTCGGGCAGATCGAGGACGCCTCACAATCAGCGGAGTTCCAAGACGTGCTACAACAGGAAGCCGACCTCACCGCCGGGCACGGCGTCCTGCGCGTGACCGGACTCATCAGTGTGTCGGCACCGAGCATCGACGACCTCGAAGCCGCCGTCGCCGCGATCACCCAAGCCGCCATCCAGAGCTCCTGCGAGACCCGCCGACTCGTCGGCCAGCAAGCCGCCGCCTTCACCGCCGCCGCGCTGCCCCTGTGCCGGAGGGTGTGACGGCGCTCGCCGCTGGGCGCGATCATCCGCGCCGACTTGCTGCGTCTGTCAGGTGAAGTGCGAGAAACTTGGGTGTGTGAGCGAGATCAACTTTGCGCGGTACCGGGCCTATGTCGACGCGCGGGTCGAGGCGAACAACGCCATGATCGCGCTCCTTGCAGGCTCCCGGCTGGCCGCACACAATCTCCAGCTGCACAGTGGGTCTCCTCATCAGCTCCCCGGACTGTTTCCGGCAGTGAGCGACATTGACCGTTTCAACCTTCTACCAGATCGAGCATCACAGCTCCTACTCGACGCCGATGCGCACCTCGCAGCCGTGGCGATTCCGTACGCACTGGCTGTCTATGAGGCCTTCGTTAAAGATGCAATCGCCATGCTGGACGACGCAGGCTACGCAGTATCACAGGCCTGGGGGGCCTTGAATGCGGGACGCATGCACAGGACCTTCTTCGACGCTGCTGGAGTCGCGGAGCCGGCCGATGTGATCCCTCTCTTCCACGTGTTGCGTTGTGTTCGGAATGCCCAGATTCACCATGCCGGCCATGTGACGCCTGCAGTGACCGAGGTACTGGACTCGTTGACTGATGCGCAGCGCGAGCGATGGGAGCAACTGACGATGGCTCCGCTCGATTCGATGATGAGGGACGGGAAGCTGCACTTCACAATCGGCCATCTGATCGCTGCGTTTGCAGTCACGAAGGAGGGTGCGCGGCGACTCAATGAGGTCCTGGGGCAGAAGCTGAGCAGAGAGACCTGGGCCGGGATCGCCGTCGCCGACTTCGCCGAATCTGCTGAGCACCCGCGCAATAGCAGGCAGTGGAAGCGTGGGCTCTTGGGGTTCGCGCGATTCCATTACCTTGGCGGGCTAAGTCTGAGCGCGGAAGAACTCGAACTAGCGGCACGACAGTCGGGCTACTGGACGGCGACATCGTGGTGAAAAGAACACGGGGGCTCTGTACCCATTGAGCTACATCCGGCTTTGCCGGAGCCAGGAGTCGAACCTGGGTCTCCACTGTTTTTGTGCGAATTGAGGTTCTGACCCTCTAGCCCATCAGTGGCATCCGCTACGTAGTAGACACTCTACCACGGGCTCGGGCGCGTACCTCCTCGTCACACGGCACCAGGAGGTCACCATGCCCACATTCTTCGACTCAACAGCCGACGCTGTCAAGGGACAGTCGGAACTGCCCAGTGGCGGACATGAAAGCTGCCCGCTGACGGTCACGAGATCTGCCCGGTGGTGGCCACGGGATCTACCCAAGGGGGTTGTGGCCACCACCGACCAGGGTGGTCAGTTCAACGGGCTCACCCCTTGACCGGCGAGTGCTTGGGTGAGCCGGACGCTGTCGCCGCTGGTCTGGCAGACGTGGGCGTGGTGGAGCAGTCGGTCCACCGTGGCGGTGGCCAGCGTCTTGGGCATCAGCTCGTCGAACCCAGAGGGGTGGAGGTTCGAGCTGATCGCGACTGACCGCTTCTCATAGGCGGCGTCGACGAGTCTGTAGAGCCCCTCGGCGGCGTCCGCGGCGACCGGCAGCAGGCCGATGTCATCGACGATGACCAGGTCGGCGCGCAGGACCCGGGCGATGGCCTTGGTGACAGTGTCGTCCGCACGGTGCCTTCGGAGTAGGACGCCGAGGTCTTCCAGGGTGAACCAGGCGACCTTCAACCCGGCCTCGACGGCTTGCTGGCCAAGGGCCTCCAGCAGGAACGTCTTCCCGGTGCCCGACGGGCCGCAGACCACGAGGTTCTCGCGGCGGTGGACCCATTCCAGGGTGCGGAGCGCCTGCTGGGTCGGGACTGGGATCGAGGATGCCTCGGGCTGCCACGCGTCGAAGGTCTTCCCGGTGGGGGAAGCCCGCCGACGCTCGCCGGGTGACAAGTGCGGAACGCTCCCGGCCGGCGACCTCCTCGGCGAACAGCGCCTTCAACACCTCGGCGGGCTCCCAGCGTTGGGCTTTCGCGGTTGCGACGACCTCGGGTGCGTGACGACGGATGTGCGGCAGCCGCAACCGGCGCAACAGCTCCTCCAGTTCGGCTGGCAGCGGCGGTGCTGACGCCGTGCTTCTCGTCGTCATCGGGCCACCTCGTTCCCGTCGCGGCCGTCGTGCTGGCCGACCTGTTCACCGAGCCGTGCCCATGCGCTGGTGCCCTGGGTCAGCGAGGAGTCCTCGCTGGCCCGGTGCTCACCGGCTTTCGGTGCTCGGGCGTGGTGGTCCAGGATCGAGGACAGGTCTGCTTCGGCGAACCGGCCGTGCACGGCGGCGTGGCCCAGTGCCCAGTCGACCTCGACGGGGTCGAACAGCTTGGCCAAGCTGAGGGCTTCGGCCATCTTGACGCGCATCCGTGGTGTGCCTGCGGCGGCGGCCTCGATCAGCCACAACCTCGCGCCCTCGCCCAGGTCGAGGAAGTCGGACTCGGCCGGGTTCTTCGCACGGGGCTGGCGGTCCAGTGGCCCGGACGGCTGGGCTGGGAAGTGCTCGTCATCGATCTTCGGGGTGCCGGGTGTGGCCCGGCGGTGGCGGGCGACTTCGAGGGGACCGTCCTGGCCGACGTGGACGATGACGACCCACTCGTCCTCGCCGACACCATGGGCACGGACCCACACCGTCGCACCCAGCAGGGCATGCGGGACCGAGTACTGGCCGGACTCGAACATCACCATCGGTGTGTTGCCCGGCACCACCCGCGTGGTGCCGAACGCGACCGTGTGCGGGGTCATCGGGACCGGGTGCAGCCGGACCCGTTCCTCGGCGAGCATCTCGATCGGTGGCCGACGAGTGACCCGGTGCGCTCGGGTGTTGACCTTCTCGCAGAACTCCACGCACGCCGCCTCGAGCTCGGCGAACGAGGCGTACCCCTCGCGCAGGTTGGTGTCCTTGGGGACCAGGTCGGCCTTGCTGATCTTCACCGACGACTCGGTGCCGCCCTTGGACGCCGGATCGGCCGGGACGCAGGTGTGCACGACCATCGAGTAGTGCTCGGCGAACGCCACCAGCTGCGGATTCCGCACCGGAATTCCGGCGATGTGCTCGACCGTGACGGTCTTCTCGTTGTCGGTCAACACATAGGTCGGCACCCCACCCAGCCGCCGGAACGTCACGTCCAGGGCAGCGAACACCGAGGGCATCGTCTTGTCGCGGATCGGCAACACGACCCGGAACCGCGACCAAGCCAGCCAGGCGACGAACAGCACGGTCTTGACGCCGTCGACGACGGGGCCATCGCCGTAGTCGTACTGCAACCACATCCCCGGCTCAGTCACCCAGGGACGGTGCACCCGCACGTGTCCGGCCCGGTAGGACTTCTTGACCTTCGCGACCGCACGGCGGGTGGTGCGCTCCGACCCTCCGTAGCCCAGGGCGAGCAGCTTCTCGTGCGCCACATCGGCACGGACCTTCCCGACCGACCGCTCGACCCACTCCTCGACCTTGGGCAGATACTCATCGATCAACATCGGCCGCACCGCCGCCGCCGGCAACTCCCCGCCGCCAGCACGGCGATCCACGTACCGCTTCACCGTGTGGTGGGAGCAGCCAGCCAGCTCGCCGGCATCGCGCAACGAACCTGTTAGGTCGTAGGCATCCAACATTTCCATGATCTCCTCGGCAGACTTCAACTCATCCCTTCCTCGGGAGCGATAGGGCGCATCAGCACCGCTCATCGCACCCGAGGAAGGGGCCTCAACCGCGCAGGTCGGCGAGGCAGACGACGTCGTGTCGGGCAGATCCCATGACCGTCAGTGGGCAGTTCTCACGTCCGCCAGCGGGCAGCTTCGTGGCCGTCTCCGGGCAGTTTCTCGTGGCCGCCGACACGACGCCGCTGAGGTATCCGAGGCGCTGCGGGGGTTGGCCCACGCGAGCCGGGACTTCGATCAGCCCGCGCAGATGTACGGGGTAATCGGTGATCTGTCCTCGGGGATGCGCTCGCTGCGGCAGGCGCTCGATCAGATCGCCGATGTTCACGAGCGCAAGGCCGCGCATGCCTTCAACGACGACGGAAGCCACGAGGCAGGAGTGCGAGACGCGCTCGCTGCGGCGGAGGAGTTGCGCCAGGCCGCGAACCTCATCGACCGGGCCTATGACAGGCTCGCGGAAGGGTTCATCTCTGCGGGACGGATCGCCTGGCACCCGGACCCCGCTGTCGAAGAGGCTGAGCTGTCGCGGTGGATCAGTGTCGTGATCTTGCAAGGCGATGAGGCCGAACGGCCGTTGCGCATCCTCGGGGAGCTGGGGCACGTCGACGCGGTGGACTACCTCGCCGAGTGGGACTACGGTGACGAGACCACCGACGCGGCGATGGAGAACGGGTACGTCTACGACGAACCCGGAGAAGGAACCAACGATCGAGTGATGCGCTCAGGCGACTACGCGCTGGTCGTCAACCCCCAGCTCGGCTACGTCTCCCTGCTCCGCCGCCACACCACCACTCCCGAACCCGCCGAGGCGGAGGCGGTCGGCCCGGTGCAGGGTGTGCCGGAACTTCTGGTGTCGTACTCGTCCCCGAACGCCCCGAAGTCGGCGGTCGCACCCCGGCAGGCACAGTCGCAGGGGTCGTGGTTCGAGCCGGCCGCGATCACGACGCTCAAACAGAGCGGCCGCCTCTCACTCTGAACCGTGCCGGTGCCGGTGGTGCACCTGCCCGGCATGAACACCACAGACCCCACGCCCCGCACATCCCGGCAGGCCGGCACGCTCACCCTGACCGTCTGGCCCGAGAGCCCGGTCAGCGAGCACCAGCGGTACGCCTACCGCATCGAAGACGCCACGACCGGGCACAGCCTCGAAGGTCGAGACCTGTTCACCGGAGCCGGTGCGCCCGTCGCACCCGAGCGGGCGCTGCGCGACCCCGCCGGTGAGTCCCGGCAGTACATCATCGACAACCCCGGCAACGCCGCCGAGCACGCGAGCATGTTCCCCGCATGGGCGGCCGAAGCCGCCCGGCAGAACGCCGACGCACTCACCCTCCTGAGCGAAACGCCGCCGCCATCCACGTCGGAGCCGTCGTGGTTCGACCGGCCCGCGATCAGTTCGGACGCTCGCTCGCGGGGGCGGTCGCTGTGAACGAGCGGGAGAAGCTGCACACCTCGGTGCTCGTCGCCCCGGCGTCGGAGCGGCGCAAGTACCGCAAACAGCGCCGGCAGACCGCCGCCCGGCTCGTCGCCGAGCAACGCCACGCCGAGACCGAAGCCGCCAAAGCCAAGGCCGAAGCAGAGCGAGCGGAGCGGCGGGCCACGACGTATCTGCCGAAGGCCGGCGAACCCGGAGCCGCGATGCTGCGAACGCCAGGCCGGCTCCGCCTCCCACGCCATCAAGACACCAGCGCCGTGTTGTCGGCCCAGTATCCGTTCCTCGCCGAAGGCGGCCTCGGCAGCCAAGGGGTATTCGTCGGGCAGGACATGTACTCCGGCGGATCGTTCGTCTATGACCCGTGGGAGTTGTACCGGCGGGGCATCATCACCGCGCCGAACATGATCCTCGCCGGCATTGTGGGTTCGGGAAAGTCGAGCCTGGCCAAGTCGCTCTACACGCGGTCGTTGCCGTTCGGTCGCCGCGTCTACATCGCGTGCGATCCCAAAGGCGAGCACACCGCCGTCGCCGAAGCAGTCGGCGGGAAGGCCATCGTCCTCGGCCACGGGCTCCGCACCCGGCTGAACCCGCTCGATGAAGGCCACCGCTCCTCGGGTCTGTCGGATCGGGAGTGGGCCTCCACGCTGGCGTCGCGGCGTCGTGAGCTGCTGGGCGCGCTCGCGGAGACCGTGCTCGGCAGGGACCTGTCGCCGTTGGAACACACCGCCATCGACACCGCCCTGACCGCGACGGTGCGGGACGCTGAGGTGCCGATCCTGCCGATGGTTGTGGACCGCCTCCTCACCCCATCTGCCGACGAGGATCGGCGGCTGGCCGAAGACGGACGACTCGTCGCGCACGCCCTGCGCCGTCTCGTCGGTGGCGACCTCGCCGGCCTCTTCGACGGGCCAAGCACGGTGAAGTTTGACCCGTCGTTGCCGATGGTGAGCCTCGACCTCAGCCGCGTCGCCGAGAACGCCGCCCTGCTGAGTGTGCTGATGACCTGCGCAAGCGCGTGGATGGAAGCCGCGCTGATGGACCCCGATGGCGGGAAACGCTGGATGATCTACGACGAAGCCTGGCGACTCATGGCCCACCCCGCCCTGCTGCGCCGCATGGATGCGCAATGGCGGCTCGCCCGCCACTACGGCTTGGCCAACATGCTCGTCTTCCACAAGCTGAGCGACCTCGACAACGTGGGCGATCAAGGCTCGGCCATGCGCTCCCTGGCGAACAGCCTGCTCGCCAACGCCGAAACGAGAGTGATCTACCGGCAGGAATCCGACCAGCTCTCCCTGACCGCCAAGACCCTCGGCCTGACCGGCACCGAACAGCACCTCCTGCCTGGCCTGGGGACCGGGCAAGGGCTGTGGCGGATCAAGGAACGATCCTTCGTCGTCCAGCACCAGATGCACCCCGACGAGCTGGCAATGTTCGACACCACGACCCGCATGATCTAGCGACTCGGCGGGTGCACCTGCCGGGCATGAAGCGAAGCGAACCCGACCAGCCACCCGTCAACATCCCGACCGTCGTTCTCACAGTGCACGAGGACGGCATTCTGACCGCCACCCTCGACGGCGCACCCTTGACGCCGCCTCAGTGGGCGCCACCGTGGCGGCGCGAGTCGTTCCCGCAGATCATCGACCAGGCCAGCAACGACCGCACCCGCCCCATCCGCGTCGAGGTCCGCGAAGCAGACGGCTCGGTGTTCACCGACCTCATCACCGCACGACCCCGCCGCGCCCTCCCCGAACCCGAGCCCGCCGTCGAGGCGAACCCCACGGCGGCACTGCCGGTGTTCCATCAGATCGAGGGCGACGGGTTCGTGCCCGGTGAGGATGTCGCGGTCGCGATCATCACCGGCCACACCGACGCCGCGCACACCGGCACCGCCCGCGCCCTCATCGACCCCACCAACCCGATCCCCGACCACGCAACCGGGCGGATCGAAGTGCTGCTGCTCGGACGCATCTCAGGTGCCGCGGTGATCCGGCGGCTGCCATGACCGAGGGAAGGCAGACCGGATCGTTCGGTGACGAGCTGACCAACGCCGCCATGATCGGCCTGGTCGCCCTCTTCGGAGTCGCACTCGTCCTCCGAGCCACCGGCACCATCACCGCCTGGCTCACCGGCACCCCTCAGCCCGAAGGCGGGCTCGCGGCCGGGGTCGGCGTCCTGTTCCATCCCGGCGACCCCGGCACCGCGTTCGACTCGGACGGCCTGAACCCAGTCGTCTACTGGATCGTCACCGGGGCCATGCTCGCGCTCCTCCTCGCACTCGTGGTCTTCGTGTGGGCGCGGGTTCGCCGCTACACACACCGGGCCGAGCAAGACCCGCGCCGGATGGCCGGGATCGCAACCCGCCACGAAGTCGCCACCGCGGCATCGGAGAAGGCGCTGCTGCGCCGCGCCGGAAGCCTCCGCCCCGGACTGACCGACCCGAAACCGCACGATGTCGGCTACCAGCTCGGCGCGTCGAAAGGGGTGGGCGTGTGGGCGTCGGTCGAGGACTCGATCATGGTCATCGGCCCGCCCCGATCCGGCAAAGGCCTGCACCTGGTGATCCCGGCGATCCTCGACGCACCCGGCGCCGTCGTCGTCACCTCGACTCGGCCCGACAACCTGACCGCGACCATGCGCGCCCGACGCCGCATCGGACCCGTCGCGATCTTCGACCCCCAACACCTGGCCGAAGGCCTGCCCGCCGGTCTGCGCTGGTCACCGATCCGGGGATGTGAGTCGCCACAAACTGCGATGATCCGCGCCACCGGCCTCGCCGCCGGTACCGGTCTGTCCGCGGGCGGGGTCGATTCGGGCGGGTTCTGGGAAGGCAAGACTCGCGCCGCGCTCCAAGCCCTGCTGCACGCGGCGGCGATCGACAACCGGCCTCCGGCCGAGCTGTTCCGCTGGACCCTCGACCCCACCGCGGCGGCGGATGCGGTGGCGATCCTGACCGGCTCCACCCGCGCCGCGACCGGATGGGCCGAGTCGTTGGAGGCGATGATCGACTCCGACCCCCGCACCCGCGACTCGATCTGGCAAGGCGTGTCCCTCGCGCTCGGATCGCTGGCCGACCCGCGAGTCCTCGATGCCGTATCACCGGCCGAGGGAGAAGGGTTCGACCCCGAGGCGTTCATCCGCGATCGCGGCACCCTGTTCTTACTCGCGACGGGCTCGGGGGCGGGGGCATCTGCGGCGCTGGTCGCGGCGTTGGTGGAAGACCTGATCGAGACTGCCCGCCGTCTCGCGGCACGCTCACCGGGCGCGCGGCTCGATCCGCCGATGCTGCTGGCGCTGGACGAGATAGCCAACCTCTCGCCCCTGCCGTCGTTGCCGACGTTGATGGCTGAAGGCGGTGGGTCGGGGATCACGACGATGCCTGTGTTGCAGTCGCTCGCTCAGGCGCGGGAGAAGTGGAACGAGCACCAGGCCAACGCGATCTGGGACGCGAGCATCGTGAAAGTCATCTTCGGTGGTGCGTCGAACTCCCGCGACCTGCAAGACCTGAGCGCGCTCGTTGGGGAACGCGACGAGTACACCGACTCGGTGACGCTGGGCGATCACGGCACGCGCTCCAACCAGCGATCCGTGCGCCGTGTCCCGATCTTCCCGCCCGACCGCATCCGCCGACTGCCCTTCGGCACTGGGGTCGTGCTGCTGCGCTCCGCGCCACCCATCGTCACCGACCTGCACCCGTGGCCCAACCGCTCGGATGCCGGGCAGCTCGCCAGTGACCGCAAGGAGATCGAAGCACTCCTGCGCCGCACCGGCACCTGACCTCGGAGGCGTTCGCGCACCTTCCCGCCACAGCGGCCCAGCACGACGGGCTGCGTGAGCAGACAAGGACGCGATCATGACCATCCACACGCAGGAATCCGTTTCCGGGTTCGTCGCTTCGAGCCCGCAACTGACGCAGACAGAGAAGGGCGACGCAAGGCTCTACTTCCGCTTCGGGCAAGAGCACTTCCGCAAGGAGGACGACGGCTCGTTCACCCAGTTGGAGACCACCTTCCACCACCTGGTGATGTTCGGGCGATCCGCGAACCACGCACACGATCGGTTCCGCAAGGGTGACAACTTCATCGCCGAGGGGTACACCCGCTCGGTCAACTACGAGCGCGACGGCCAGGCCGTCGAGAGCGAAGAGTTCACCGCCAGGAAGATCGGTCACGACACCGCCCGCACCCGCTACGAGGTTAACCGCTCGCCCCGTCGCAACGGACCTGAGCAGGCGGCACCGGCGCGGGACGCCTCGGCGTTCACCAGTCGCGAACCGAGCAGGCAGGCGACCACCGCGCCGGCAATGGGAATGTGAGGGGGCCGTGATGAGCCCCACCGACACGCCCAATGCGTCTGCGGGGGCGGAGGTGCCCGACGACTTCGATGAGCGTCTGGCGTTCGATCCCGGCAGCGATGTGCCCGGGCCGCCGAGGCCGATCAACTGGAACCTGCTGTCGGCCGGCGACCTGGAAGCCGAGCTGCTGGAACTGAACCGCTGGGTCGATTGGCTGCGCCACACCTACGGCCTGCCCGCCAGCGTGATCCCGCCGATGTGGCACCGCCACCCCGAACTGCTCTGGGAACTGTCCGCGCTGCACCTGCACTGGCTGTGTGCCTACGACCCCGAGCAGAACGGCTCCGCACCGCTGGGCTGGCACCGCGACTTCGCCGACGCCCGCCAGCGCCTCCGCGACTGGGTAGCTACCAGCGGCACCCGCCTGGACCGCGACCGCCCAACCCGGCAAACCACCTGGCCCGGCGAAGCACCCGCCGAGCCAGTCGAAGAGGTACCGATCCCCGACCGCGACGAAGACTTCGTGCGCTACGTCCTCGATGAAGTCGCCATGCGCGAGGCCGCTGAGGAAGCGTTCTTCGCTGGCGTCGATCCTGTGACTGGCGAGGTGAAGGATTGATGCCGCGCAAGTACGTCAGGAAGACCAATCGCCGGTCGAGAGAGGAACGGAACCTGTCGGTGCGCGCAGTGCACCGAGAGACCCCCGACCTCGACAAGCTGACCGAGCTGCTGATCCGGTTCGCGCTCCAAGACTCCGGTGAACAGCGAGCCACACGGGAGCGGGAGCGCGGGGCTATGGCCGGTGTCAGCGACTCGTCGTAGAATGAAGGTGTCCGCCGTAGAGGTGGATGTTGTGGTCCTAAACCCCGCTGTCTCGGCGGGCATGCGGACTTGGCCGACCTGGGCCTCGTCATACAGCCTTCGGGCTCTTCTCACAATCAACATTCGCAGTTGACACCTCTGCGGTGGGCGTCTGGACCACCACTCGCGGAGAAGAGCCATGACGACCCCTACCCTCGACCGCGCCGCGGTCGATAGCCTCCTGACCCCATCAGTGCCCACCGGCGGCGCCGTGGCCGTGTCCTACCTGCGCGTCTCCACCAAGGAGCAGGCAGAAAAGGGCGGCACAGACGAGGGATATTCCATCCCTGCCCAGCGCGAAGCGAACCGCCGGAAGGCCGAACAGCTCGGCGCGACCGTGATCGAAGAGTTCGTGGACGCGGGCGAGTCCGCGCGCAAGGCCGACCGGC
The DNA here is from genome assembly GCA_016699675.1 of Austwickia sp. Lineage (NCBI taxonomy): Bacteria > Bacillati > Actinomycetota > Actinomycetes > Micrococcales > Dermatophilaceae > Austwickia > Austwickia sp. Next base: position 3,334,748 of record CP064985.1, read on the forward strand.
CCGAACTGATGCGGATGATCCAGTACGTGACCGAGCATCAGGTCAACTACTGCATCGTCCACAAGGTCGACCGGCTCGCTCGCAACCGCGCCGACGACGTGACGATCCACCTCGCGCTACGCGACGCCGGAGTGATGCTCGTGTCCGCGAGCGAGAACATCGACGAGACTCCTTCGGGCATGCTGCTGCACGGCATCATGTCCTCGATTGCCGAGTTCTACTCCCGCAACCTCGCCACCGAGACAATCAAGGGCCTGTCGCAGAAGGCAGCACAAGGCGGCACCATCAACCGGGCACCGATGGGCTACCTCAACGTCGGAGTCCGTGACGAGCGCGGCCGTGAGGTCCGCACGGTGCAGGTCGATCCTGAGCGGGCGGAGCTGGTGACATGGGCGTTCCAGGTGTTCGCCTCGGGCCAGTGGACGACCACGCAGCTCCACCGCGAACTCGTGCGGCGTGGCCTGAACACGCCGCCGTCGCCCAACCGGCCGTCCAAGCCCATCGGATTGTCGAGCGTGCATCGGATTCTCACGAACCCGTACTACAAGGGCGACATCCGCTACAAGGGCGCGACGTACAAGGGCACGCACGAAGCGATCGTGCCGCGCGAGGTTTGGTATCAGGTTCAGTCGGTGCTCGACTCCCACAAGTCCGCCGCCGACGCCACGCAGATTCACGACCACTACTTGAAGGGCACGGTCTACTGCGGCCAGTGCGGCAGCCGGCTCATCATCTGCAACTCCCGCAACCGTCACGGCAAGGTCTACCCGTACTTCGTGTGCTCGGGCCGGCATGGTGGCGCGGGTGACTGCACCCGTCAGGCGGTGCTCATTGAGGATGTGGAGCGGCTGATCGAGTCGTACTACGACCGTATTCAGATCAGGGGCCAAACCCGGCAGAACGTGGCGGGCATGATGCATGCTCAGTTCGACCAGCTCATGGCTGCCGACACCCAGGAGTTGGCCCGGCTCGCCGCCGACCGCGACCGCCTCGACAACGAGCGGGTCAAGCTGCTGCAAGCCCACTACGCCGACGCGGTACCGCTGGACCTGCTCAAGCAGGAGCAAGCCCGGATCGGCGCGGAGCTGGAAACGATCAACAACCGGATCGCGGCCCACCATGATGAGTACGCTGCCGCGCGGGCGAACCTGGAAGATTCGATCGGTCTGCTGGCGAATGTCGCCGGCATCTATCGCCGCTGCGACGACGCGAACCGCCGGCTCTGCAACCAGGCGTTCTTCACCGCGATCTACCTCGATGACGACGTCGAACCGCGCGTCACCTACCAGCAGCCCTACGACGCACTGTGCGATCCCGAGGTGCAGGCGAACGCCCTGAACTGGGCTGCCGAGACACAGAAAAGTGACGAGGTTCAGACCCAAACCGGAGCGGTTCCTCCGGTCGAGGGTTTGAACCTCGCCACATCAGGGTGAGTGACGGGACTTGAACCCGCGACCACCTGGACCACAACCAGGTGCTCTACCAGCTGAGCTACACCCACCAGGGCTGACCGGAGCGGATCGCGCCCGGGCAGCGGCGACTATCGTACCCCGAGACTGGGGGTGCTCCGGACCGGAGCCCCGCCGATGAGTCCGCCACACCTCGGGCGGCGTCAGGTGGGGTCGACGATCTCGTACCGGGCACCCAGCTCGCGGCAGCGGTCGGTGTCCGGTCCGGGGTGCGGCACGAAGACGGCGGCGCGGTAATAACGCAGCTCGGCGATGCTCTCCCGGATGTCGGCGAGGGCGCGGTGGCCGCCGTGCTTGGCGGGGGCATTGAAGTAGGCGCGCGGGTACCAGCGCCGCGACAGTTCCTTGATCGAGGACACGTCGATGATCCGGTAGTGCAGCCAGGACTCCAGCTCCGGCATGTCCCGCGCGAGGAAGCCCCGGTCGGTGGCGACCGTGTTCCCGCCCAGCGGCGCCTTGCCCGCCTCCGGCGCCCAGGCCCGGACGTAGTCCAGCACCTTCTCCTGCGCCGCCTCCAGCGTCATCCCGTCCGCCAGCTCGGCCAGCAGCCCGCTGCTGGTGTGCATGTCCGTCACGAAGTCGCCCATCTGCGCCAGCGCCGCGTCCGGCGGGCGGACGACGACGTCCACCCCGTCGCCCAGCTGGTTCAGCTCGAAGTCCGTGACCAGGGCCGCGACCTCGATCAGCGCGTCGTTCTCCAACGACAGGCCGGTCATCTCGCAGTCGATCCAGACGATCCGGTCCGCCAGCGACTTGTCGTTGGGCTTGGCTGGGCCGTCGGTGGGCTGGGGCTGCGGAGGGGTTGCGTTCGGCGCCGTCGTCACCCCTTCACCTTAGGTGTCCGCCGGGAGCCGACCGGGACGCGGGCGTACGGCGTACCGTGGCCACGCGGTCGCGGCGACCCCGCCCCGCGGACCCGACCGCACGGCCCCCAGCGACCGATCGCCCCCGGAGGTGAGCGTGACTCCGTACCCGCCGAACCCGCCCAGCGCGCGGCCCCTGCTGCGGCGCTGGCTGTGGACGGGGAGCACCGCCACGCTTTTCCTGCTCACCGGGTTGGTCTTCGCCACGGGCCTGGACGCGGAGATCGGGGTCGAGCCGGCGCTCATCGGGATGGCCGCGGCGATTCTGCCGCTCGGCATCGTCCTGCCGGCGGTGCTGTGGCTGGACCGGTTCGAGGCGGAGCCGACCCGCTATCTCGTGACGGCGTTCCTCTGGGGGGCCTGCGTCGCCACCGCCGGGGCCCTCGTCCTCAACACCTCGTCGATGCTGATCATCGCCGAGGTGGCCGGCCGCGAATCCGCGCAGGAGGTCGCCGCCGTCGTCGTGGCGCCCGTGGTCGAGGAGTCACTCAAGGGGCTCGGCGTCTTGCTCGTCCTGCTGCTGCGCCGCCGCGAGTTCGACGGGGTGGTGGACGGGATCGTGTACGCCGCCACCTGCGCCGCCGGCTTCGCCTTCGCGGAGAACATCCTCTATCTGGGGCGCAGCTGGGGGGAGTACGGCGTGTCGGGGCTGGCCGTCGTCCTGATCACCCGCGGGCTGTTCGGGCCGTTCGCGCACCCGATGTTCACGGCCTGCACGGGGGTGGGCCTGGGCATCGCCTCGACGCGCTCGCGCGGGCCGCTGCGGGTCGTGGCCCCGGTGCTCGGCCTGCTGCTGGCCATGACCCTGCACGCCCTGTGGAACGGGGCGGCCGTCCTCGGCGCCGAGGGCGCCCTCACCCTGTACTTCGTGCTGCAGGTGCCCCTCTTCATCGCGGTGGCGGCGTTCGCCGTGTGGGCCCGCCGGCGGGAGGGGCGGATCATCGGGCTGGAGCTGTCCTCGTACGCCGCCGCGGGCTGGTTCGCCCCGCCCGAGGTCGCCATGCTGGCCAGCCTGCCGCTGCGGCGGTCGGCCCGGCGCTGGGCGGCCGAGGTCGGTGGCCCCGAGAACGGCCGACGGATGCAGCGGTTCCAGGACCAGGCCACAGAGCTGGCGTTCCTGCGCCAACGCGTCCGGCACGGCACCGCGCCGCCCGACGCCCCCGAGCAAGAGGCGGCCCTCCTGCGCGAGCTGGGTCAGATCCGCGCCGGCCTGTACGCCCCGCCGGTCGGTCGGCCGCCGGCCTGACGCGGCCGCGGGCATGACGCAGCCGCCGGCGAGACGCGGACGCCGGCACGACGCAGACGCCGGCATGAGCCGAATCTGGTCGGGCTCTAGAATCGAGGACACGCGCCGGCAGTGCGGCGCCCAGCCCTCGTAGCTCAGCTGGATAGAGCAAGAGCCTTCTAATCTCTAGGTCGCAGGTTCGAGTCCTGCCGGGGGCGCCTCGCCACCCACCGACATTCGCGCAGCTCAGCGGGTCGGCAGCAGTCCTGCCCGGTAGAGCATCTGGTCCGCCCACGGGTCGCAGGCGCCGTCGCGCTGGTGGCGGGCCCGCTCGGCGAACAGCCAGGCCTGCGGGTCGACGGCTCCGGCGGCGGCGGCGATGACGACGCTGACCCAGGCGGCCTGCTGACCGACCCGGGCATAGACCTGGTCGTCGGCGGCGGCCGTGTCGGCGTACGGTGCGCGGGTCGTGCCGTCGAAAGCCGGCGCGACGAGACCTCGATGGGTACTCATGGGATCTTCCTGTCCTGGTCCGGCCGGTGCTTCCGCGTCAGCCGGGTGCCGTCCGTGGCGGTGCTGCGAAGCCCCGATCGGCCGACCGGGGGCGATCGTGAGGCTTGCGGGGCGATCGACCTGTTCGCGGGACGGGCGCGGCCCGCTGCGGCCGCCCGCGCGGAACGTCGACCGTCCGCTTCCCGGCGCGCCAGGTGGCAATGACCAGGCGAACCGACCATTCTGGCCGGGTGAGCATTTCGGTGACCTCGGACGGCCTGACGCGGGCCGTCGGCGTCCTGCGCGACGAGGTGGCGACCGTGGCGCTCCCGCTCGAGGTCGCCGGGGTCGCCCAAGCGCGCGTCGACCGCAACGACGTCCTGGCTCAGCTCGACGACTACATCCTGCCGCGCCTCAACGACCTGGACGCGCCGCTGCTCGCGGTCGTCGGAGGGTCCACGGGGGCCGGCAAGTCGACCATCGTCAACAGCCTGGCGGGCGAGGTCGTCAGCCGCGCCGGCGTCCTGCGTCCCACGACGCGGGCCTCCGTCCTGGTCCACCACCCCGACGAGACGCACTGGTTCGCCGGCGCGCGCATCCTCCCGGGCCTGGCCAGGATCACCGGCGCGGATCACCACGACGACCCGGGCGCCGTGCGCCTCGTCACCGCGCAGGGCCTGCCGCACGGGCTCGCGCTGCTCGACGCCCCCGACATCGACTCCGTCGTCGAAGCCAACCGCGACCTGGCCCGGCAGCTGCTCGGGGCCGCAGACCTGTGGATCTTCGTGACCACCGCGGCTCGGTACGCCGACGCCGTGCCCTGGGGCTTCCTCAGGCAGGCCGCCGAACGCGGCACGTCGATCGCCATCGTGCTCAACCGGGTGCCGCCGGAGGCCGTCATCGCGATCGGGGACCACCTGTCCGGCATGCTCGCCACCGAGGGGCTGCGCTCGGCGCCCGTCTTCACCCTCACCGAAGCCAGGCTGGATGAGCGGGGGATGCTCCCGGAGATGGAGCTCGCCCCGCTGCGCGAGTGGTTGACCAAGCTGGGGGAGGACGCCCGGGCGCGGGGGGTCGTCGTACGCCGTACGCTCTCCGGCGCCCTGGACTCCCTCCAGGGCCGAACCGAGGCGTTGGCGGAGGCCAGCTCCGCCCAGGTCCAGACCGTCGAGCAGCTGCGCGCCATCGCCCGCAGCAGCTACGCCGAAGCGGGTCGCGACGTCCTCTCCGGGATGAGCGACGGGTCCCTGCTCCGCGGGGAGGTGCTCGCCCGCTGGCAGGAGTACGTCGGGACCGGCGAGCTCTTCAAGTCCTTCGAGGCCGCGATCGGCCGCTTCCGCGACCGGGTCAGCGCCGCGATCACCGGGCGGCCCGCGCCGACGACCGAGCTCGGGGTCGCCCTGCAGTCCGGCGTGCAACAGCTCGTTCTCGCGCACGCCGAGGGGGCCGCGCTGCAGGTCGCGCGGCGCTGGGCGCAGGTGCCTGGCGGCGAGCAGATCGTGTCGTCGCATCCGCAGCTGGAGGAGCTGCCCGCGGACCTGCCAGAGCGGGTGGACCGGTTGGTGCGCGACTGGCAGGACGACATCCTGCAGCTGGTCCGCGCCGAGGGGAAGGATCGCCGCACGACGGCGCGGGTGCTCTCGTTCGGGGTCAACGGGGTCGGCGTCGTCCTCATGCTCGTCGTGTTCAGCCAGACCATGGGCCTATCGGGGGCGGAGGTGGGCATCGCCGGCGGCTCGGCCGTCGTGGCCCAGAAGCTGCTCGAGGCCCTGTTCGGCGACCAGGCGGTCCGGGAGTTGGCGACCAAAGCCCGCACCGACCTCATCGAGCGGACCGATGCCCTGTACGCCGACGAGGAGGCCCGCATCCTCAGCGCTCTCGACGACGTCGACCTCGACGTGGGGCAGCCCGAGCGGCTGCTGCGCGCCGCGGCCGCGGTGAAGGCGCAGCGATGAGGCGACGCGAACGCCACGCCCCGGTCGTCACCGACCCCTCGGGGGCCCTCAAGACCGCCGTGGAGGGGCTGACGGGCGCCATCGACGCCGGCGGTGCCTACCTGCCGCCCACGCAGGTGGCCGCCGCCGAGAAGGTGCTGCGCAAGGCCTCCGAGCGGCTCGCGCTGTCCGGCGCCCACACCGTCGTGGCCCTCGCCGGGTCGACCGGCGCCGGGAAGTCCTCGCTCTTCAACGCCCTGGTCGGTGCTCCGGTGTCGCAGGTGGGGGCGCTGCGCCCCACGACGAGCCGGATCGCCGCGGCCGTCTGGGGCGACGACGACGCGTCCGCCCTTCTCGACTGGGTCGACGCCCAGACCCGGCACCACGTGGCCCCCGAACCGCCCGGCGGCAGGGGCTGGGCGCGCCTCGAGGAGGGCGGGGCGCCGGCCGGCCTGGTGCTGCTCGACCTGCCGGACATCGACTCCTTCGAGCTGGCCCACCGCGCCGAGGCGGACCGCGTGCTGGCCCTCGCCGACGTCTTCGTGTGGGTCACCGACCCGCAGAAGTACGCCGACGCCCTGCTGCACGACCACTACCTGCGGCGGGCCGCTAGGCACCAGGCCGTCACGCTGGTGGTGCTCAACCAGGCCGACCGGATGAGCACCGCGGCCGCGCAGGACTGCCGCGAGGACCTGCGCCGGCTGCTCGCCGACGACGGCCTGCCCGACACCGAGGTCATGCTGCTGTCCGCGAAGACCGGGGAGGGCGTCTTCGAGCTGCGCGAGGCCCTGGCCGGGGCCGCCCGCGCCGCGACGGCCGCCCGGGCCCGACTGCTGGGCGACGTCCAGCGAGAGGCGGATGCGCTCACGCCGTACGTCGGGGCCAGCGAACCCACCGTCGACGACACCGTGGACAACGATCTGCTCGAGGCGCTGTCCCGGGCCGCGGGCATCCCGATCGTGCTCGACACGGTGGCCGCCGACTACCGCCGGCAGGCGACGGCGAGGGTGGGCTGGCCGTTCTCCCGGTGGGTGCATCGGCTCCGCCCCGACCCGCTGCGCAAGCTGCGGCTGCAGGGGGCGGGCTCCGCCGACGCGGGGGTCGCCGAGCTGCTCGGGCGATCGTCGCTGCCCCAGCCCACTCCTGCGGCTCGGGCCGCCGTGGACCTCACGACGCGCAAGCTGGGCGCCCGCGCCGGACGGGGCCTGCCGTCGGGTTGGGCTCGGGCGGTGGAGGACGCCGCGACCCCCGACGACCGGGCGATGGCCGACGCGCTGGACCGGGCGGTGCTGGCGACGCCGCTGCGAGACCGGAACCCGCTGTGGTGGGCCGCCGTCGGGTTCCTGCAGCTGCTGCTGGCGCTGGTGACGATCGCCGGGCTGGGCTGGCTGCTGGTGCTGGCCGGGTTCGCGTTCCTCAAGATGCCGTCCGTGGACGTGCCGACGCTGTGGTCGCTGCCGGTGCCGACGGTGATGCTCGTCGGGGGGATCCTCGGCGGGCTGCTGCTCGCGCTCCTCGCCAAGCCGCTGATCAGCATGGGCGCCGCCCGGCGACGGTCGCGGGTCGCCGCCGCGCTGCGGGAGCAGGTCCGTGCCGTCGCCGCGGAGCACCTGATCGCCCCGGTGCGGGACGTGCTCGACCGGCACCGGCGCACTCGAGAGGCGCTCACCCGGGTCCGCAGCTCCTGACGAGCTAGGAGGTGCCGCGCAGCCCCCGCCGATAGCTGCGCCCGCGCGTGATCCACACCCCCACCCCGATCCGGCGCTGTCCACAGGTCGCGGACGCGGCGCGGCGGGCGGCGCGCGGACCGGCCCACGCTGAGGGCGGCGCACCACGGCGGTGCGTTGCCGGGGCCGAGGGCGCCGGCCCAGGGGAAAGGCCCACCACCCGTGAACGAAACCCAGGTCACCATGCTCGGCAACGCCGTCGAAGACCCCGTCCTCCGGTTCGGCAAGTCGGGCCAGCCGTTCGTCACGTTCCGGCTCGCCTCGACGGTGCGTCGCCGGGACCCCGCCACCGGACTGTTCGTCGATGCGGGAACGAACTTCGTCACCGTCCTGGCGTTCCGTCAGCTCGCCCGGAATGTCGCCGAGTCCGTCCGCAAGGGCCAGCCCGTCGTCGTGTCCGGCCGCCTGCGGGTCAATCAGTGGTCCTCCGGGGAGCGGACGGGGACCAGCGTCGAGATCGACGCGGCGACGGTGGGCCACGACCTCACCCGCGGTGTCGGTCGCTTCACCAAGGTCAGGGGCGGCACCTTCGGCGAGGGCTCGTTCCCGGCCGACGTCCCGGGCCTGCGGCTCGCGTCCGACGTACCGGCCGGCACGGCCCCCGCCGAGCCCACCGACCCGGAACAAGACGCGGAGCTGGAGGCGGCGTACGAGCGGGAGCGGCCGTACGACGACCTCGACGCGCCGCTGCCGCCGTACGACGAGGACGGCTCCACCGAGCCGGACCCGACCCCGTACGCGGAGCCGGACACCACCCCGTACGCCGAGCGCCGGGCGAGCGTCGGGGCCTGAGCCGCCGGAGGTCTCGGGCGGGCGCCGCCGATTCGGGGGCGGCGGTGCTCGCCCGATAGCCTGAGCGGCATGGCGGAGTTCATCTACACCATGACCAAGGCGCGCAAGGCCGTCGGCGACAAGCTGATCCTCGACGACGTCACCATGGCCTTCTTTCCCGGCGCGAAGATCGGCATGGTCGGCCCCAACGGGGCGGGCAAGTCGACGATCCTCAAGATCATGGCGGGGCTGGACCAGCCCAGCAACGGTGAGGCGCGGCTGAGCGCGGGCTACTCCGTCGGCATCCTCCTGCAGGAGCCGCCGCTGACCGAGGACAAGGACGTGCTCGGCAACGTCAAGGAGGGGATGGGCGAGACCCTGACGAAGGTCGAGCGCTACAACCAGATCTCCGCAGAGATGGCCGAGCCGGATGCGGACTTCGACGCCCTCATGGAGGAGATGGGCAAGCTCCAGGAGGAGATCGACCACGCCGACGCCTGGGACCTGGACTCCCAGCTCGAGCAGGCGATGGACGCGCTGCAGTGCCCGCCCGGCGACGCCGACGTCACCGTGCTCTCCGGCGGCGAGCGGCGCCGAGTCGCGCTGTGCAAGCTGCTGCTCTCCAAGCCCGACCTGCTGCTCCTCGACGAGCCCACCAACCACCTCGACGCCGAGAGCGTGCAGTGGCTGGAGCAGCACCTCGCCTCCTACCCCGGCGCCGTCATCGCCGTGACCCACGACAGGTACTTCCTCGACAACGTCGCCCAGTGGATCGCCGAGGTCGACCGCGGGCGGCTCTACCCCTACGAGGGCAACTACTCGACCTACCTGGAGAAGAAGGCCGAACGTCTCCAGGTGCAGGGCAAGAAGGACGCCAAGCTGCAGCGCCGCCTCAAGGAGGAGCTGGAGTGGGTGCGGTCGAACGCCAAGGCGCGCCAGACCAAGAGCAAGGCGCGGCTGCAGCGCTACGAGGAGATGGCCGCGGAGGCCGAGCGGACCCGCAAGCTCGACTTCGAGGAGATCCAGATCCCGCCGGGCCCGCGGCTGGGCTCGACCGTCATCGAGGTCAAGAACCTCACCAAGGGCTTCGATGACCGGGTCCTCATCAAGGACCTCAGCTTCAGCCTGCCGCGCAACGGGATCGTCGGCGTGATCGGCCCGAACGGGGTCGGCAAGACCACGCTCTTCAAGACCATCGTCGGGCTGGAGGAGCCGGACGCCGGTTCCGTGAAGGTCGGCGAGACGGTGCAGATCAGCTACGTCGACCAGGCCCGCGAGGGCCTCGACCCGACGAAGACCCTCTGGGAGGTCGTCTCCGACGGGCTCGACTACATCCAGGTCGGCAAGGTCGAGATCCCGAGTCGCGCCTACGTGAGCCAGTTCGGGTTCAAGGGCCCCGACCAGCAGAAGCCGGCGGGGGTGCTGTCCGGCGGCGAGCGCAACCGGCTCAACCTCGCGCTGACGCTCAAGCAGGGCGGCAACCTGCTGCTCCTCGACGAGCCCACCAACGACCTCGACGTCGAGACGCTCGGCTCCCTGGAGAACGCCCTGCTGGAGTTCCCCGGCTGCGCCGTCGTCATCAGCCACGATCGGTGGTTCCTCGACCGGGTCGCGACCCACATCCTGGCCTACGAGGGCACCGACGAGGAGCCCTGGAAGTGGTATTGGTTCGAGGGCAACTTCGAGGCCTACGAGAAGAACAAGGTCGAGCGGCTCGGCGAGGAGGCGGCTCGCCCCCACCGGGTCACCTACCGGAAGCTGACCCGCGACTGAGCGCGCGGGCCCAACCGTGGCACACCGAGTGACCCGGCCGTCGCGCCAGCCGCAGCGTTCCGGGCGGTTCGACGAATCTGCTTGCCGCTCAAGCTTGGTCGCCCCGGAACGGAGCCGATCGGGAGGTATGCGACTGTCCCCTCCTCGTGTCCTGTCCCTCTGTCTGGCGCTGGGCGTGCTCGCGGGTTCGCCGGCCGCGGTCGCCGCGGCGCCCGGCGCGACCGGAGCCATGCCCGCTTCGGCCGGCGCCGTGCTGCCCGCCGCGGAACGGCAGGCCTTCGGCGCCGTCCGCATCGACGCCGGCGGCCTGAAGACCACCGGCGAGTGGTCCTACGACGTCAACGTGTCGGGCGGCTGGTCCGGCCATGAGAACCCGCAGCTGCCCGCGGACCTGAGCAAGGTCACCGATCCGGGTCCCGCCGACATCTATCCGAGCTACCGGTACGGCGACACGACGTACACGTTCTCCTACCTCAACCCGGCCCAGAACTACCGCCTGCGGCTGCACTTCAACGAGCCGGCGACGTGGGTCACGGTCGGGCGCCGTCTCTTCGACGTCGGGGTCAACGGGACGACGGTGTTGCCGTCGTACGACATCGTCAAGGCCGCCGGCGCGCGCGACACCGCGGTCATCGAGAACCTCGACGTGCGCTCCGACGCGACCGGCACCCTCAAGGTGACGTTCCGGAACGTCCGCGGCGGCGCGATCGTGGCCGGCCTGGAGCTCGCCGTGGCCGGAGCCCCCGTCGGGTGGCCCGCCCCGGCCGTGGCCCAGCCCCGTCGGTTCGACGTCGGCGAGCGCACCCCCGCGCCCGGCTGGTCCGCGAACATCGGCGTGGGCGCTCTTGCCGGGTCCACCAACCGGACGACGTACCGCGATCGCCGCATCGACACGCGCGACGTCACCGGCGCGGCGCCGCAGGAGGTCTATCAGGCGCAGCGGGAGGGCGAGGCGACGTACCGGATCGACGGGCTCACCCCGGGCGCGGCCTACACCCTCCGGCTGCACCTCGCCGAGACCCGCTACAAGAACCCGGGCGAACGGGTCTTCGACGTCGCGATCAACGGCACGACCCGGCTCATCGACTACGACATCCTGGCGCACGCGGGGGCTCGCGATCGGGCGTACGTCGAGGAGCTCGTCGCCCGCGCGGACGAGGCGGGGACCATCACCGTGGCCACCTCCGCGCTCGACCGCAAGCGGCCGCCCACGCTGGCGGGCCTGGAGGTCACGGAACGGCACGAGCTGTTCGCCCCCGGCCGGTCCGTCCGCGTCATGGCGGTGGGGGACTCGATCACGGCCGGCGTCGGGTACCCGGCGAGCGGCGGCTTCCGGGTGCCGCTCTTCACGGCAATGGCGGCCCGCGGCTGGGGCTTCGAGACGGTCGGACCTAACGTCGGGCCGCCGACCACGCCGTTGCAGATCCTCAGCCCGTACACCGCCTCGCGCTGGGCGGGCGCCGGCGGCTGGTCGACGAACGACATCATCGGCACGACGGCCAAACGCAACAAGACCGGCGCCGGCATCGCCACCTGGATCCGCGACGCCGACCCGGACGTGCTGCTGCTGCACATCGGCACCAACGACGTGCTCGGGGACTGGGACAAGGAGGAGAACCTGACGGCCGACTATGCGGCCCTCCTCGACGCGATCTACGCCGCGAAGCCCCAGATCAAGGTCTTTGCCGCGACGCCGCTGCAGTTCGCGGCGAACCGCGACTACCCGACCATCCTGGCGCTCGGTCGGATCGTCGAGCGGGAGGCGGCGGCGCGGACCGCGAACGGACAACGGATGTACGCCGTGCCGATGCAGAACGCGCTGCCCGAGCGCCGCTACTACTCCGACGGGGTGCACCCCAGCCGGCTCGGGTACGAGACCATGGCCAAGGTGTGGCTGGACGCGCTCGTGGCGGCCGACGAGTCCTAGGGGGAGACGCTGACCGGGGCGAACTGCGTGCCCTGGCCCGCGGTCCGCCCCAGCTCGTCAAGCCCCGGCTAGTCCAGGGCGAGCGCCGCGAGGGCGTCGGCGAGGACCGCCGGGTAGGCCAGCTCGGGCCGGAACAGTTGCCACTCCATGCCCACGCTGAGTGCGGCACCGACGATCGCGGCCGCCCGCATCGCGGCGGAGGACTCCGACAGCGCCGGCTCCTCGGCCTGCAGGCTCGCCGCCACCGGGCCCATCGTGGCGCCCCGCCAGGCCGCGGTCGTGGTGCGCCAGTCCCGGTCGGTCCGGAAGACCTCGGCGGCCATCAACCGGGCGGCATGGGGTTGCGCCTGGATCTCGGCGAGCAGGGCCGCGACGACGGCCCGCCGCGCGGCGCGGCCCGACAACCCCGCGCTGGCGGTGGCGATGGCCGCGCCGAGCCGGTCCACCGAACGCTCCAGGAGCGCGGCGACCAGCCCGGACTTCGACGTGAAGTTGTAGTACAAACTGCCCTTCGCGATGCCGGCGTGCTCGGCGATGTCCTCCATGGACGTCGCCGAGACGCCGCGCGTCGCGAACAGCTCACCGGCCGCGTCGAGGATCGCCGCCTTGGTGTCGACGCGCCGGGCGCTGCGTCCGTCGCCGGCCTTGGGTGCCGCGCCGACCTTGCCCGTCGCCCCGGCCTTGGGCGTCGCGCCCCCCTTCGCCGCGGCGCCGGCCTTCGCCGTGCCGCCGCCCTGGGGGGAGGAGCCCGCCTTCGGCGCGGTGCCGGCCGTGGGCCGGTCGCCGGGCCGCGACGCGACGGGGGTGCGGTGAGCTGTCATGTCCAGGCCTCAGATCGACAGGGCGGGGTGCAGGCGAGCCATCGTCCAGGTCCGCTTGCGGGCCGAGAACAGCGAGCTCAGCGCGAGCGAGATCGCGAAGACCAGGCCCATGATGAGCGTAGCCGCCCAGAACCGTGCATCCAGCCCGCCCGTGATGGCCTCCCGCAGGCCCGTGACCAGGTAGGTCATCGGCAGGTACGGGTTGACCGCGCGCAGGAAACCCGGTTCGGTCTCGATCGGGTAAGTGCCGCCCGAGGAGGCCAGCTGCACCATCAGCATCGCGATGACGATGACCTTGCCGACGGCGGACCCGAAGATCACCTGGCAGGCCTGCTGCATCGCCATGAACGCGAAGGCGCACAGGGTCGTGAACGCGATGGTGGCGATCACGTTGTTGGGGTTCAGCCCGATGGCGAAGTGCATGACGGTGAGCATGATGACGACCTGACCGACCGCCAGCAGCAGCGCCGTGTTGAGGGCGCCCCACGCCATCCGGAACCCGTTGACGGAGGTCATCAGCGCGCGGGTCTGCAGCGGCCGCAGGAGCAGCCACGTGATGAGGCAGCCGACCCACAGGGCGATCCCGATGAAGAAGGGGGAGAAGCCCTCGCCCCAGCTCTCCGCCTTGTGGATATCGGTCTCGTTCAGCGTGACGGGGCTGGCGATGGCCGCGGCCCGGTCCTCACGGACGCTCGATCCGTCCTTGGGCATCTGCTGCTGCCCGTCGTGCAGCGCGGTGCCCAGCTTCCCGGCGCCGTCCTTGGCGCTGGCGAGCCCGTTCGCGAGCTCGGGGGCCTTCCCGGCGAGGGCGGCGTTGCCGTCCCGCAGCCGGGCGGCGCCGGCGGCGGCCTGCTGGGCGCCGGAGTCGAGCTTGGCGACCCCGTCGACGAGGGCGGGGATCTTGCCACTGGCCGCCTGGACGCCGTCGGTCATCTGGTGCGAGCCCTTGGCCAGCGCGGCGACCCCGCTGCCCATGCTCTGCGCGCCCTGGTCCAGCCCGGCGACGCCGTTCTGGATGGTCTTGGCGCCCGCGATGAGCCCCTTGGCGGGGTCGGGGTTGTTGAAGGCGTCGTCCATGGTGGCCAGGCCGGCCTGGAGGGCGGGGATCCCGCCGGCCATGGCCGGGGTCTTCCCGGCGAACGCATCGAGCGCCGTGACCAGGCCCATCGTGGCCGGGTCGGTGCCCTTGGCGTTGAGGCCGGTGTCGAGCTGGTGGGCGCCGGACTGCAGCGCACCGAGCCCCGTGGTGCTCGAACCACGCAGCTGGGTCAGGGCGCCGTGCAGCGTCGAGGCGTCGCCCGGGGCGGCCGCGCTGTAGATGCCGTCGCGGACCTGCGCGGCCCCGCCGGCGACCTGGCTGGAGCCCGCGTCGATCTGGCCGAGGGCCTGGGTGATCTTGGTGACGGCGGCCGCGCGGACGGTCGGGTCCTCGCTGCGCAGCGCGACGTCGAGCTGGCCGCCGGGCGCGAGCTGCGCCGACAGGCTGGTGATGCCCGTGTGGAGGGTGCCCGCGCCGCCGGCGACGCCGGCGGCCCCGCCGTACAGCGTCCCCTGCGGACCCGTCGCGGCGGCGGCACCGTCGAGCTTGCCCGCGAAGGTGTCGAGGCCCGCGGCGAGCTGCTGGGCCCCGGTGCCGGCCTTGCGGGCGCCCTCGTCGAGCGCCACGACGCCCTGGGAGAGCTGACCGAGGGCGGCGGCGCCCTGGTTGAGCTGGTGCGCGCCGGCTCCGGCGCGGGTCACGCCGTCGACGTACCGCTGCTGCGCCGCGTCGAGCGAAGCGAGGCCGCCGGTGAGCTGCGGCAGGTGCTGGTTGAGCGCGTCGAGGCCGCTGCTCAGCTGCGCGGACCCGGTGGCCAACTGGCCCACCTGCCCGGCCATCGGCTTCACCTGCTTGGCGAGGCTGTGGGTGCCGTCGGCGAGGGCCTGGTTGCCGGTCGCCAACTGGGCGGCGCCATCCCGGAGCTGGTCGGCGGCCACCGCCAGCTTGGTGCTGCCGTCGGCTGCGGTCGTCAGTCCGTCCCGCAGCCGGAAGGCGCCGTCGGCGGCCGTGCCGAGGCCGTCGTGGGCCTGGCCCATCCCGATAAGCAGCTTGTCGACCGCCTCGGTGCCGCTGACGTCGTTGACCGCGTCGCGAATCTGGATCATCGCGCTGCGACCCAGGGTCGAGGCGAGGAAGGAGTTGGTGTCGTCGTAGGTGACGTCGATGTGCGCCGACTTCGGCGCGTCGCTCTTGAGCGAGGCGATGTCGGCGGAGTACGTCGCGGGCACGCTCACCGCGAAGTAGTAGCGGCCCTTCTCCACCCCCTCGCGGGCGTCGTCCGCGCTGGTCTGGTGCCATTCGAAGGGCTTGCGCTCCAGCAGCGTGTCGACGGTCTTCTCACCGGCGGCGAAGCGCTGCCCGTCGAGCGTGGTCGGGACGTCCTCGTTGACCAGGGCGACCGGCAGGCGGTCGAGCCCGGAGGTGGGATCCCAGAACGCCCAGACATACATGGCGCCGTACAGCAGGGGAATCAAGAGCATCACCGCGACGGCGGCTCTCGTGATGGGTTGGCGCAGGAACCGTTTGAGCTCGGTGCCGTGCGAGGTCCAGGCGAACATGGCGATGAAAGTCCGGTTCTGTCGTAGGTATCAGGTGTCGAAGGGTGCCGGTGCGAATTGCCGCCGCTGCTCAGCGCGCGTCGGCGGCCGAGGAGAGGGTGACGGTCTCGTGGTCGGGCAGGGGCACGTGCCGGGGCGGCCGCTGCCAGTCGACCCGGTCCAGCTCGGCCGCACCAGAGCACGCCGCGACCACGGTCACGCCCGACGCGGCAATCGCCTCGAGGCGCTTCCAGATCAGGTCGCGTTCACCGAGGTCATGCAGTTGGTCGATCTCGTCCACGACGATGAGCTGCGGCTCGCTGAGCAGCGCCAGGGCGATACGCAGGAGCAGGTTGGACGCCTCGGGCAACTCGTGCACGATGTCCGCCGCGGCGGGCACGGGCAGGTCACCGAAGGCGGCAGCGCACACCCGCTCGACCGTCGCGTCGTTGGGGGAGCGGACGATCTTCCAGGGCAGCGCGAGCCAGGCCTGCCGCTCTCGCACGCAGGCCCCTACTGAGACCTCTTCGTCCAGGTCGTCGAGGCCCGCGATGCCCATGGCGGAGGTCCGGTGCTGCACGGAACGCGAGCGCCGCGGCAGCTCGTACCCCAGCACCGTCAGCTCGCCCGCGGAGGGGTTCATCCGGCCGGCAAGGCTGAGGAGCAGCGAGGTCTTGCCGGTCCCGGCGCGGCCCGTGAGCACGGTGAGGGAACCGGTCGGCAGATCGAGGTCGATGGGTCCGTAGATGCGTCCGCGCTTGCCGTCGAGGCGCAGGCCCCGGGCGTGCACGGCGACCGGTTGCCCGTCGGCGTCCACGGGCAGCGCCGGGGCGGTGGAGCGGCTGGGAAGAGTGATCGTCATGGCGGTCCTTGGTGCGGGGAGTCGGGGATCGGCAGGCGCACGCCCACCGAGCTACTGCCCAGTATCCTTAGACTGACCGGTCAGGTCAAATTGTTCTTGACGCCATCTGCCGCCGCTCACGCGTCCGTCGGTGGCCGCTCCTTGATCCGCAGCATGCCCTCCTGGGCCACGGTCGCGACCAGCGCGCCGGAGGTGTCAAACATGTGCCCGAAGCCGAGCCCTCGACCGCCGGATGCGGAGGGCGAGGTCTCGGCGTACAGGATCCACTCGTCGGCGCGCAGCTCCCGATGGAACCACATCGCGTGGTCGAGGCTGGCGGGCCGCAGCCGCGGGTCGGTCCAGTAGACGCCGTGTTCGCGCAGGACCGCCTCGAGGATCGTGTAGTCCGAGGCGTAGGCGAGCACCGCCGCGTGGATCAGCGGGTCGTTGGGGAGCCGGCCCACGGCGCGGATCCACACGTGCTGCGCGGTGGTGCGGATCGAGCCGGGTCGCAGGTAGAGCGGGCCCTCGCAGTGGCGCATGTCGATCGGGCGGCGCACCGTCCAGTTCTTCGCGAGATTGTCGGGGGCCTGGGCGAGCAGGTCAGCGATCGAGGCGATGTGGTCCGGCATCGGCACCGGCGGCATCGCGGCCTGGTGGTCCAGGCCCCCGGCGGGCACCTGGAAGCTGAAGATCATCGACAGGATCGGCTGGCCGTGCTGGACGGCGTGCACCCGCCGCGCGGAGAACGAATGACCGTCCCGGAGCCGCTCGACCTCGAACCGGATCGGCTCGGTGGCGTCGCCGGGGCGCAGGAAGTAGCCGTGCAGCGAGTGGACCCGCCGCTCGGCCAGCAGCGTGAGCCCCGCGGCGATCAGCGCCTGCGCCACGACCTGACCACCGAAGACGCGGCCGTGCGGGGTGGGCTGGCTGGCGCCGAGGAAGACGTCCTGCGCCGCGTACGGCAGGCCGTGCGAGCCCTCCGCCGCCGCACCCGCCGCCGCGGGGGAAACCTCCGCGGCCGGCGTGAGGTCGAGCACCCGCAGCAGGTCGGCCAGGGGGTCGTAGCCGGGGTCGCTGGGAGACAGATACTGCTCGTGGAAGGTCACCGACGTCACGATACGGCGCGGGCGGCGCGGGGAGTCCGTCGTACGGCGGGGCGCGCGCGGGCCGTCGTACGCCGCAGGTGGTGCGGTGCGGACCGCCGTACGGCGCGGGGCCGCGGCGCGGCAGGATGGAGGCCATGACCGACCCGCGCTACTTCGTGGACATCCAGCTCCGCTGGGGCGACATGGATGCCTTCGGGCACATCAACAACGTCGAGTACGTGCGCTTGCTGGAGCAGGCGCGGGTCGTCGGGCTGACCGACTGGTTCGCGGGCACCGACGTGGACCTGCTGCGCACCGGGGTGTTGGTGGCGCGCCAGGAGATCGAGTACCTGGCGCAACTGGCCTATCGCAGTGCGCCCATCCGCATCACCATGTGGGTGTCGCGGATCTCGGGCGGGTCGTTCGACATCGGCTACGAGGTGCGCGACCCGGCGGACGTCGGCGAGCAGCTCTACGCGCGCGCCGAGACGACGATGGTCTGCTACGACCTGGTGGAGGGCCGGTCCCGGCGGCTCAGCGAGGGGGAGCGGGGGGCGTTCGAGCGGATGCGGGGTCCGGAGGTGCCGTTCCGGCGGCGGCAGCGCTAGCGGCCGGGGGCCAGCTGCGACCCTCGCGGATGCGGTACGCCGCGGGGAGGCAGAGCGCCGCGAGCGTCCCGCCAGGGCCCACACCAGGGCGAACGTCGTCGCCGCGCCGACGCCTCCGCTGGTCCCCAGCGTGTAGGCGCCGGTAGCTGCCGCGATCCCGATGACGCTGCCGAGGACGTCGGCGACCTGCAGCGAGGCCGACGCGGCGGCGTGGCCACCCCGTCGCGCGAGCTCCAAGGCCAGCACCGAGGTGGAGGTGACAGCGATTCCCATGGCGCAGCCGAGCGCCGTCAGGACCAGGCCGAGTCCCCAGGTGGGCACGTTCAGGACGTCGCCGGCGAGGAAGGCCGTCGTGGCCAGGACGAGGAGGAGGGTGCCTCGCTGGATGAGCTCGGCGCCCCGATCGGCCAGCGCGGGGCGGCTCTGCACGAACGAGCCCAGCGCCCAGCCCAGCGAGGCCAGGGTGAGCAGGACGCCGGTGGCCACGAGGTCGAGGCGGTCCTGCTCGACCAGCATGAGCGGGACGAATGCCACGGTGGCATTGAAGGCGGCCATGAGCAGGAACCGGGCCAGCATCACGCTCGGCTGCCCGCGGCGCATCCGCAGCGTGCCCGGCGGCAGCAGGGGCGGCACCGACCACGCGAGCAGCGCCAGCCCCAGCAGCGCGGCCGCGGCGACCACCCCACTTCTCAGCCCGGGCAGGGCGACCCCCGCCTGAAAGAGCGTGGCCCCGATCGTCATCACGACGCCGTACCCGGTCGCCGTGCGCAGCGGGAGCGTCGGCGCCGCGGACGCGCCGCCCTCGGCGACGTCCGGCCGGTACTCGGGGCCCTCGCCCGCCGCGAGCAGCCGGCCCGCCCGCGAGATGCCCACGGAGGCAACGCCCGTCAGGGGCACGATGATGAGGAACACGGCGCGCCACCCCCAAACCTGGGTGATCGCCGCCGCGACGAGCGGCCCGACGATCGACGGCAGCACCCATGCCGAGGCGACCCACGCGAACACCGTGGGCCGCAACCGCCGCGGGTACGCGGCGCCGATCATGACGTAGATCGCCACGAGGCACAGTCCGGCGCCGACCCCGGCGACCAGGCGCCCGGCGAGCAGGACCGAGAAGCCGGTGGCGAGCCCCGCGGTCAGCGACCCGAGCGCGAACAGGGTCGCGCCAGCCCACAGCGTGGCGACCGGGCCGCGCAGCGCGGCGAGGGCGCCCGCGAGAGCGATGCCCAGCAGCTGGCCGGTGAACATGAGCGAGAACGCCAGGCCGTACGCCGTGCCCGCGCCCAGATCCTGGGTGACGCGGGGCATCGCCGTCGACACGGCCATGGTTTCGAACGCGATGATCGTGACGAGGCTGAGGACGGAGGCGGTCACCGCGGCGTACCGTCCGCCCATCAGCTCCGCGCCCCGACCGCTCACCCGCCCAGCATACGTTCGTTGCGCAAAGAAGGGGATACCCCCGGAACCGTCTCGGGCGGCCGCTTTCAGCCCGCCAGCCAGACCGCGGCGTCGGGCGGCAGGCTGGTCGGCGCGGGCCCTCCGCCGCCGGCATCGGCGCTGCTGACCAGCACCGGAAGGTCGGGCAGCGCGATCGGGGTGGCGCCGAGGTTGGCCAGGACCAGCACCGGCGGTGCTCCCGGGGCGGCGACCGAGAAGGCGAGCACGTCCTCGCCGTACCCATCGACGAAGGCCACCTCGCCCGCTCCGAGCCGGCGCTCGCGGCGGATCCGCAGCAGCGCGCGGTAGAGCTCGTACGTCGAGCCGGGCACCTCCCGCTGCAGGTCGACGGCCAACTCGCCGTACGTCGCGGGCTGCGGCAGCCAGGTCGCGCCGGTGGCGTTGAAGCCGTACGCCGGGGCCTGTGCCTCCCACGGCATCGGGACGCGGCAGCCGTCCCGGCCGTACTCCTGCTGGCCGGTGCGCAGCCACGTCGGATCCTGGCGCAGCTCATCGGGCAGGCTGGTGTGCTCGGGCAGGCCCAGCTCCTCGCCCTGGTAGAGGTAGGCCGAGCCGGGCAGCGCGAGCATGATCGTCGTGGCGGCGCGGGCGCGGCGCAGGCCGAGCGCGGCGTCCGGCTGCCGGTCGGTGGCGCCGACCCCGTTGGGGCCGCGGCCGGTCCGCCGCGCCGACGGCAGCGCGAGGCGGGTGGCGTGCCGGATGACGTCGTGGTTCGACAACACCCAGGTGGTGGGCGCCCCCACCGCGGCGCAGGCACGGATCGACGCGTCGATGACCGCGCGCTGCGCGGGGGCCGTCCAGGGCGCCTGCAGGTAGTCGAAATTGAAGGCCTGGTGCATCTCGTCGGGGCGGACGTAGCGCGCGGCGCGGGACAGCGGGTCCACCCACGCCTCGGCGCACAGGATCCGATCCCGGGCCGGGTCGTGACCGGGGGCGTCGGGCGGATTGTAGGCGTCGAGCACCGCCCGCCAGGACCGATAGATGTCGTGGACCCCGTCCTGGTCCCACATCGGCGCGTGGCGGCGGCCGGCGTAGCCGTCGTCGCCGGGCTTGAGCAGCTCTTGTTCGGCCGGCCAGTCCGGCAGGCCGGGCTCCTTGACCAGCCCGTGCGCGACGTCCACCCGGAAGCCGTCGAACCCGCGGTCCAGCCAATACCGCAGGATCGCCTCGAACTCGGCCGCGACCTGCGGGTTCGTCCAGTCGAGGTCGGGCTGGGTCACGTCGAACAGGTGCAGGTACCACTCGCCCGGCGTGCCCGTGTCCGGGTCGGCCACGCGGCTCCACGCCAGGCCGCCGAAGACCGAGCGCCAGTCGTTCGGGGGCAGCTCCCCGTCCTGGCCCCGACCCGGGCGGAACAGGTAGCGGGCCCGCTCCGCCGACCCCGGCGGCGCGGCCAGCGCCGCCTGGAACCAGGGGTGGTCGCTGCTCGTGTGGTTCGGCACGAGGTCGACGATCGCCCGCAGGCCGAGCTCGTGCGCCCGCGCGATGAGGGCGTCGGCGTCCGCCATGGTCCCGAAGAGCGGGTCGACGGCGCGGTAGTCGGCCACGTCGTACCCCGCATCGTTCTGCGGGCTGGCGTAGAACGGCGACAGCCACAGCGCGTCCACCCCGAGATCGGCCAGGTGCGCCAGGCGCGCCGTGATGCCCGGCAGGTCGCCGATGCCGTCGCCGTCCGAGTCGGCCCAGCTGCGGGGGTAGACCTGGTAGATCACCGCGGTTCGCCACCAGGCCGGGGCCCGGCCAGCCGGTCGCGCGGGGTCCATGCTCACCTCGGGCTCACTCCCGTTCACTCGGGGTCACTCCAGCTCACTGTGGCTCTCTCCAGCTCACTCGGCTCGGTTGACGAGGGAGTACGCGGCTCGGGTCAGGTACTCGCGCAACATCGCCTCGTCGTCGGGTTCTAGGTCGAGGGTGTCCACCGCGGCCAGCATGTGCGTCAGCCAGGCGTCCCGGGCCGCCGGGGTCACCGCGAACCCCATGTGGCGCATGCGCAGCCGCGGGTGCCCGCGGCGATCGCTGTACGTCGTGGGCCCGCCCCAGTACTGCGCCAGGAACAGCTCCAGCCGCTCCCGTGCGGGCTCCAGGTCCGCCTCCGGATACATCGGCCGCAGCAGCGGGTCGTCCGCGACGCCGCGGTAGAACGCCCGGGTGAGGGCGGCGAAGGTGGGCGCGCCGCCCATCCGCTCGTACGGCGTGCGCTGGTCGGGGTCGCTCATGTGGGGTTGCCTCCGTACGGCGGGTAGGTCGGCGGCGGCTTGATGCCCGCGTCGGCACAGGCGATGAGGCTGCGCTCGCGGATCTCGCGCTGGACGCCCCAGTGTTCGTTGGGCGCGCACTTGGCGACGATACGCACCGAGAAGGTGCCCGGCGCCGTGGCCTCGACGCCGACGACCTTCGGCTCCTCCAGCAGCAGGTCCTCCCAGCGGTCGTCGGCGTCCATGGCCGCCATCGCCGTGCGCAGCACCTCGATGACGCGCTCGGGGGACTCGCCGAAGCCGACCGGGATGTCCACCGTCGCCGTCGACCAGCCCTGGGTCTTGTTGGCGAGCCGGGTGATCTCGCCGTTGCGGACATACCAGATCACGCCGTCGCCGTCGCGCAGCCGGGTCACCCGCAGGGTGACCTCCTCGACCGTGCCGGTGACATTGTCGACGTCGATGAGGTCGCCGACGCCGTACTGGTCCTCGGCCAGCATGAACATGCCCGACAGGAAGTCCTTGACGAGGCTCTGCGCGCCGAACCCGAGCGCCACGCCGCCGACCCCGGCCGAGGCCAGCACCGGCGCCATGTTGAAGCCCAGCTCGTCGCCGATCATGAGCACCGCGATGACGAAGAGGATGACCGTGGTGATGCTGCGCAGCACCGAGCCGAGGGTCTCGACGCGCTGCCGCTGCCGTTCGGGGTTGAGGAAGCTGCCCTCCAGGGCCCGGGCGGCGAGCCGGGCGTGCCGGCGTACGGTCGGCAGTTCCTCGGTCGGGATCCGCCCCGGGTCGGCGTCCTCGGCGCGGCCCGCGGCGGTCGCCGGGGTCGAGGACGTGCCCGAGGCGGTGCCGGCACTCGCCGTACCATCGCTCGCCGCCGCCGTCCGCGCCGGCTTGGGCACGCTGAGGGAGGCGACCACGCGGTTGATGAGGCGGTGCAGCAGCCACCGGGTCGCCAGCGCCACGACCACGATGAGCAGGATCGTCAGCCCCTGGTTGAGGAGCCACGCCAGCAAGGCCTCGGCGGACACCTCACGGGCGGAGACGGCGTGCATGGGCCCCATTCTGACGGGTTCGGCGGCGGCGGCAGTGGGGTGGTCCAGAGGGCGGGTCGCGCGGGCGCCCGCCACTAGGATCGGGACGGTTCCCCGACGAAAGGCCTGTCGTGTCCCGTTCTGCGCCCTCGGTGGCCCTTGCCGATCTGGCCCACGCGTACGGCGTCGCCACCGAGTATTGGGACTGGCAGGGGCACCACGTCGTGGTCGGCGCCGAGACCATCGTGGCGGTGCTGCGGGCCCTCGACGTACCGTGCGGCGACGAGTCCGCGATCGAGGCCAGCCTGCGCGAGGTCGACCTGCGGCCGTGGCGGCTCACCCTGCCGCACAGCACGCTCGCGCGGCGCGGCACGTCGACCGGCGTTCCCGTGCACGTGCCGCACGGCGCGGCGGTGTCCGTCTGGGTGGAGCTGGAGGATCGCGGCGGGCGTCGGGAGATCCGCCAGCTCGAGCACAACGTCCCGCCCCGGGACGTCGACGGGGTCCTGGTGGGCGAGGCGATGTTCGCGATCCCGGCGGACTTCCCGCTGGGCTGGCACACCCTGTATGCGCAGGTCGAGGACGAGGTCCCGGTCACCGCACCGCTCATCGTCGTGCCGGATGCGCTGAGCCTGCCCCCGAAGGTCGCCGCGCGGGGCGCGGCGGGGCTGATGGTGCAGCTGTACGCCGCCCGGTCGCGGGCGTCCTGGGGGGTTGGCGACCTGGCCGACCTGGCGGACCTGACGGCGTGGGCGCGGCGGGACCTGGGCAGCGACTTCGTGCTGGTCAACCCGCTGCACGCCGCCGAGCCGGTCGCGCCGATGGAACCATCGCCGTACCTGCCGACCTCGCGCCGGTTCGTGAATCCGCTCTACATCCGGGTCGAGGACATCCCCGAGGTGGCCTCCCTGCTGCCGCGGGACCGCAAGCACGTCGAGGAGTGCGCCCGCAAGGCTCGGCGGCTGTCCCAGGCCGACACGATTGCTCGAGACGCCGCCTGGGCGCTGAAGGACAGCGCGCTGCGGATCGTGTACGCCGCGGCGCCCTCGGCCCGGCGCAGCATGGGCTTCGAGGCCTTCTGCGCGCGCGAGGGTCAGGGCCTGGTGGACTTCGCCACCTGGTGCGCGATCGCCGCCGAGCGCGGCATCGCCGATTGGCCGGACGAGCTCTCGGATGCGCGCTCGGCCGTCGTGGCCGCGGAACGGGAGCGGCTGGCCGAGGACGTGCGCTACCACATGTGGCTGCAGTGGATCGTGGACGAGCAGCTGGCGTCGGTGCAGCGGCTCGCGCGGGCCGCGGGGATGACGATCGGCGTCATGCAGGACCTCGCCGTCGGCGTACACCCGGAGGGCGCCGACGCGTGGGGGCTCGGCGACGCCCTGGGGCGCGGGGTCACGGTGGGGGCGCCGCCGGACCCGTACAACCAGCTGGGTCAGAACTGGAGCCAGCCGCCGTGGCGCCCCGACAAGCTGGCCGAGTGCGGTTACGCGCCGTACCGCGACATGCTCCGCGCCGCCCTGCGGCACTCGGGGGCCCTGCGGATCGACCACGTGATCGGCCTCTTCCGGTTGTGGTGGGTGCCGGAGGGGCACAGCCCCACGGAGGGCACCTACGTGCGCTACGACTACGACGCGCTCATCGGCATCCTGGTGCTGGAGGCGCACCGGGCCGGGGCCGTCGTGGTCGGGGAGGACCTCGGCACGGTGGAGCCGTGGGTGCGCGACTACCTGCGCGAGCGGGGAATCCTCGGCACCTCGATCCTGTGGTTCGAGCGCACCGACGACGGTGGGGTGCGTCGCCCCGAGGACTACCGCCGGATGTGCCTGGCGTCGGTGACCACGCACGACCTGCCGCCGACGGCCGGGTACCTGACCGGTGAGCACATGGTGATCCGGGGGCAGCTGGGCCTGTTCACCCGGGACGTCGAGGTCGAGCGCGCCGAGGACGAGGCCGACCGGGCGGCGATGATCGCGATGCTCGCCGACCGCGGCCTGCTGGGGGAGGACCGGCGCACCCGCAAGGTGGTCGAGGCGCTGCACCGGTACGTGTCCTGGACCCCCGCGCTGCTCGTGGGCATCAGCCTGTCCGACCTCGTCGGGGACGTGCGGACGATCAACCAGCCGGGCACCGACGAGGAATACCCCAACTGGCGCGTCCCGCTCGCCGGGCCGGATCGCCAGCCGCTGATGCTGGACGACGTGATCGCCGACCCAGGGGCGAAGCGCATCACCCGGGCGGTGCAACGCGGCTGACGGCACCCCTGACCGTTCGTGACCTGCGCTTTGGGTGCCATGGCACCCAAAGCGCAGGTCGTGAGCGGTCGTTGTTTGGGCCGGCAGGTGTGGGAGCCGGGCGCGTGGTCGGCGCGCGGCTACGGCGTACCGCCCTCCAGCACCCCGTCCGTGACGCCGTGGTGCACCTGGAAGCCGGCCTCCTGCGGCGTCCGGTAGGCGCGCACCGGGATCAACACCAGCAGGCCCGCGACGAGGACGGCCATGATGCCGAGGATGCCCCAGTACTGCACGTGCCCCCCGCCGGTCACCGTCTCGCCCAGCCCGATGAAGAGCGTCCACCCCAGCGGCGCAAGGAAACTCAGCGCGCGGCCGGTCATCTGGTAGAGCCCGAAGATCTCGCCCTCCCGCCCGGGCGGGATGACCCGCGCGAGCATGCTCCGGGCCGCAGCCTGCGGCGGGCCCACGCACGTGCACAGGGCGAGCCCGAGGATCCAGAACACGATCGCCCCACCGGCGTGGAAGAAGAAGATGCCGAGTCCCGCCACGATGGTGATGACCAGGGACGCCATGATGATCGGCTTGGGCCCGATCCGGTCGTCGAGCGAGCTGACACCCACCGTCACCACCCCGGCCACCAGGTTGGCCGCGATCGCGAAGATGATCACGCCCTGCTGGCTGAACCCGAACGTGCCGGCCGCGAGCACCCCGCCGTAGGCGAACACCCCGGCCAGGCCGTCTCGGAACAGCGCCGACCCGATGAGGAAGCGCAGCGTGTTCGGGCTCTCACGGGCGATGCGGCGCACCGTGTGCGCCAACGCTCGGTACGCCGCGAGCAGGGACTCCCGCTGCGGCGGCTCGGCCGGGCGGCCCCGGTCGCGCAGCACCACGAGGATCGGCAGCATGCCGACGAGGAACCACACCGCGGTCAGCAGCATCGTGGCGCGGATGTTGCGGGCGTCGTCGCTGGGGATCGGGATGAAGTGCCCCGGCACGACGAAGCCGAACAGGATCAGCACGAGCAGGGCGATGCTGCCCAGATAGCCCGAGCCCCAACCGATCCCCGAGATCCGGCCCACGGTCGCGGGCGTGGAGACGTGCCGCAGCAGCGAGTTGTAGTTGACCGCCGAGAACTCCCAGAAGATCTGCGCGACCACCAGCATGAAGATCCCGGGCCACAGCCAGGCGGGATCCGGTCGCACGAACCACAGCCCCACGATGAGCCCCAGCACGATCGTGCTGTTGATCCCCAGCCACAGCGTGGGTCGCCGGGTCCGGTCGGCGCGGTGCCCGAGGACGGGCGCGAAGAGCGCGACGATCGCGGCGGCGATGTAGCCGCCGGTGCCGAGGGCCTGGCTGTTGGCGTCGGTGTCACCGAAGGCGGAGCTGGTGACGTACACCGAGTAGACGAACGTCACCACCACGGAGTTGAAGCCGCTGGTGCCGAGGTCGTACCAGACCCACGCCAGCGACTCCCGGTTGAGCAGCCGCTTGGGGGCCCCGGCCGGTCCCGCGTCGCCGGGCGCACCGGGCGCGGGGGCGGGGGCGGGGGAGCCCGGCGCACTCACGGCCGCGCGTCCCGTTGTTGGGCCCGGACGGCACGGGCCACGGCGTCACGGTTCTCGGCGACCAACCGGAGCAGCCCCGCGGGAGCGTCGCCGTTGGCGTCGAGCCAGGCCTGGGTCGCGGAAAGGAGCGGCTCGCCCGCGAGCGCCATCGGGTAGGCGCCCGCCGCGATCACCTCGCCGATCGCGTAGGTGCGCGCCTCCCACAGGGCGCGGACCTGGTCGTGGTAGGCGGTGACGAACGGCGTGAGCAGGCTCTCGTCGTGCGCCGAGGCCCACCCGCTGACGATGGCGTCGACCATCTGGTTCGAGAGCGTGGCGTCGCCGAAGACCCGCTCCCAGGCGGCGGCCTTGGCGGCCGCGGTGGGGATCGCGGCCCGGGCGCGCGCCCCCCGCTCCCGGCCCGTAGCGGTCGGGTCGCGGCGCTCCTCAGCCGCGATCTCCTCCTCGCCGGCCGCGCCGCCGGCCACCAGGGCCGTCAGCAGGGTCCACCGCATCTCGGTGTCGACGGCCAGGCTGGTCAGGGTCTGGCTCCCGTCGTACAGGCCCCGCACCCAGGCGAGCTGCTCCGGGGTGCGCGCCGAACCCGCCGCGGCCGAGACGAGCTGCAGCTGGGCATCGGAACCGGGCTCCGCCGCGACCGCGAGGTCGTGCAGGTGCTGGGCGGCGTCGGCGCGAGCGGCCGGCCGCGCGGCGGGGTCGAGGTAGAGCCGCAGCGTGGTGGTGAGCTGGGCGAGGAGCATCCGCAGCAGCGTCGAGTCGCTCTGGCCGGGGAGCGCGTGGAGGAGCAGGGGGACGAAGTCCCGGCCGCGCAGCTCGGCGTCGCGCGTCATGTCCCAGGCCGCGCCGAGCAGGAGTGCGCGGGGCAGCGGGTCGGCCCCGGCGGCGTGCTCGATGAGCGTGGCCACGGACGCCTCGTCGAGGCGGACCTTGGCGTACGTCAGGTCCTCGTCGTTGAGCAGCACGAGGTCGGGCCGTCGGGCGCCGACCAGCTGCGGCACCTCCGTCCGGGCGTCGGCCACATCCAGCTCGATCCGGTCGCGCCGCACCAGCCGCTCGTCCGGCGAACCCGCGCCGGCCACGTCGTACAGCCCGATCGCGAGGCGATGCGGACGCAGGGTGGGGTGCTCCGCGGGGGCGGTCTGTTCGATTGCGGCGGCCCGGATCGTCCCGTCCGGGTCTACGTCCAGCGCCGGGCGCAGCGTGTTCGGGCCGGCCGTCTCCAGCCACGCCCGGGACCAGGCGCCGAGGTCGCGGCCCGAGGTCGCCTCCAGGTGGCGCAGCAGGTCGGCGAGCGTCGTGTTGCCGTAGGCGAACTCGCGGAAGTAGCCGCGCAGACCCGCGACGAACGCATCCCGCCCGACGTAGGCGACGAGCTGCTTCAGCGCCGCCGCGCCCTTCGCGTAGGTGATCCCGTCGAAGTTCACCTCGACGTCGGACAGCGTGCGGATGTCCGCCGAGATCGGGTGGGTGGAGGACAGCTGGTCCTGGCGCAGCGCCCACGCCTTGCCCACCGTGGCGAACGTGGCCCACGCGTGGGACCACTGGGTCGCCTCGGCCTGGCACGTCATCGACGCCCACTCCGCGAAGCTCTCGTTGAGCCACAGGTCGTCCCACCAGCGCATCGTGACGAGATTGCCGAACCACATGTGCGCCAGCTCGTGCAGAATCGTCAGCCCGCGCCGCTCGACGAGGGCCTGCGGGACCTTGGCGCGGAAGACGTACATCTCGTTGAAGGTGACCGCCCCGACGTTCTCCATCGCGCCGGCGTTGTATTCCGGGGTGAAGATCTGGTCGTACTTGGCGAACGGATAGCCGAGCTCGAAGAGCTCCTCGAAGAAGGCGAATCCCCGCTTGGTGCAGTCGAACACGTTGGCCGTGTCCAGATAGGGCATGAGCGACTTGCGGGCGAACAGCCCCAGCGGCACGACGCGCTCGCCCACGCTGACGGTGTCGCGGACGACGTCGTACGGCCCCGCGATCAGCGCCGTGACATAGCTGGACAGCCGCGGCGTCGGCTCGAAGTCCCACCGGGCGACCTCGACGGATCCGAGATCCGGCACCTCGCGTGCGCCCAGGGCGGTCGGCTCCGGGGTCGGCTGGCACGAGATGACCTGCCAGTGCGCCGGCGCCGTGACCGAGAAGGCGAACGTCGCCTTGAGGTCGGGCTGCTCGAACACCGGAAACATCCGGCGGCTGTCCGCGGTCTCGAACTGGGTGTAGAGGTAGACGGCGTCGTCGACCGGGTCGACGAAGCGGTGCAGCCCCTCGCCGGTGTGCATGTAGCGCCCGGCCGCGTGGACCTCCAGCACGTTGTCGGCGGCCAGGTCCGGCAGGGCGATGCGGCCGTCCACGTACGCCGTACGCGGGTCCAGATTCACCCCGTTGAGCCGCACGGACGCCACGGACTCGCCGACGAAGTCGAGGTGCGTCTGCGAGCCGGGCGCGGCGCAGCTGAAGCGGACGATGCTGCTGGTCGGGAAGGTGGTCGCGGAGGCGGTGAGGTCGACGGCGACGTCGTACGACGCCACCTGGATCAGCTCGGCCCGCTGGGCCGCCTCCTCGCGGGTGAGGTTGGTACCGGGCACGGTGCTCTCCTGCTGGGGATCTCGGCGGGGGGTGGGCTGGTGGGCGGCGGCAGCGGGCCGGCACGCCGGTACGCCGCAGCGGGCGAACCCATCCTGACATCCGCGCCCCGGACGCGCGGGCGCCTTCGGCACCTGCCAGAGTGTCGCCCATGACCGAGCGCGTACGCATGTGGTTTGACCCGGCCTGCCCCTGGGCGTGGATGACGTCCCGGTGGCTCAAGGACGTGGAAAAGGTCCGAGACCTCCAGGTCGACTGGCGCGTCATGAGCCTGTCCGTCCTCAACGAGGGCCGCGACCTGCCCGAGGACTACCGGGCGCTGATGGACCGCTCGTGGGGGCCCGTCCGGGTCATCGTCGCCGCCGAACGGGAGCACGGGCACGAGGTGGTGGGCCGGCTGTACGACGCCATGGGCTCCGCCATCCACCTGCGCAAGGTGGACGACCGCGACGAGGTGATCCGCCAGGCGCTGGCCGAGGTCGGGCTTCCCGCCGACCTCGCGCGCTATGCCCACACCGACGAGGTGGACGAGGCGCTCCGGGCCAGTCACGGCGAGGCGATCGCGTTGGTGGGCGACGACGTGGGCACCCCGGTGATCGCCGTGGGGGACGTCGCGTTCTTCGGGCCGGTGGTCTCGCCGGCGCCCAAGGGGGAGGCCGCGGGGCGGCTCTGGGACGGGTGCGTGCTCGTCGCGGGAACGCCCGGGTTTTTCGAACTGAAACGCTCCCGGACGGTCGACCCGATCCTCGACGAGGATTGAGCGGCGCCGAGATTCGCAGGAGGGCTCAGATGCCCACCAGGTGGGCGCTGACCGGGTGTGACCAGAGTCTCGTCGGCCCAGCGACGGGATGTACCACCGGTCACCTGCGACGCCGTGGAACGGCCGGATCCTATAGGAAGTAGGGACTGCGTTCCTCTCGACGTCGTACTACTCTCCGGACATGGGCAGCTTGCCGATCGACTCAGCGCGGGATGCGCTGAGCCGTGTCGGTGCTCTTCGGCTGGACGGCACGGCCGCACACCCCCTGCCCCGGCGGGAGGTCGGGCCGCCCGCGCTCCCGCCCCCCGCGCTGCGGACCGTGCTGGCGCGCGGCTGGGCCGCGGTGCGCGCGCGCGTCGAGACCAACGAGCGGGCGACCGTCGCGGCGACCGTGCTGGCCATCGTGGTCGTCTCGGGGATCATCGTCGTCGCGCCCTTGACGGTCCCCTGGGTGGCCTACCTGCCCTTCGTCGTCCTCTCCGGAGCCATGCACAGCCCCTGGCGCCACACCGCGATCCTGGCGCTGACCGCGGCGGCGATCCTGCTGACGGCCGCGCTGACGGCACCCGTGAAGTCCGACGGTGTCGGTGCGGCTGTCGCCACCCTCGCGGTCGGTGCGGTCACGCTGTGGCGCAGCGCCTGTCGCGCCAAGGTCGGCGTGCAGGGCAGCCGCGGCGAGACGATGCTCGCCGACCTGCGCACCCGGCTGCTGAAGCGGGCCCGGGTCCCGGCGCTGCCGGGGGAGTGGCACGCCGAGACCTGCGTGGAATCCGCCTACAGCCAGCGCTTCTCCGGCGACTTCGTCGTGATCCGGCGCACCCAGGGCGGGCGGCTGCTCGAGGTGGCGCTGGTGGACGTGTCCGGCAAGGGCCTGGACGCGGGGACCCGGTCCCTCGTGCTCTCGGGCGCATTCGATGCGCTGGTCGGCTCCGTGCCGCCCGCGGACTTCATGGTCGCCGCGAACGATTATGTGGCCCGCCAGGAGTGGTCCGAGGGGTTCGCGTCGGCCGTCTACCTCTGCCTCGACCTGGAGACCGGCGACTATGCCGTCACCGGCGCGGGGCATCCGCCAGCCGTGCGCTATGACGCCCCCAGTCGACGGTGGTTGACCATCGAGGCCGGGTCGGGTCCGGTGCTGGGGTTGGTCGGTGGCCTGCGGTACCCGTGCCACCGCGGCTCGATCGGGCACGGCGAGGCGCTCATGCTCTACACCGACGGACTGATCGAGGATCGGTCCAACCACGTCGACGAGGGGATCGCCAACCTCATCGCCAACCTGACGGATCACGCGGACGCCTCGTTCGACGGCGTCGCGCACGCGGCGTGTCTGCACGCCGCGGCCGGGCACTGTGACGACCGTGGCGCCGTCGTCGTCTGGCGCGACTGACGCGCCAAGCGCGAGTGACGTGGGCGGCCCTGCGGTCGCGATGAGCCGAACTGTCGCGTGCGCGGAACTGTCGCGATCGGCTCATCTGACGCGACCAAGGTAGGCCCGGCCAGGGAGCGCTGACCAGGGGCGACGCGCTCCGTCCCGGCTTTTCGCCGCGACGTCGGGACGTTTTCGGCGGCTTGCCCGGTTTTGTCTGAAGCACGGTGGGTACCAGTGGCTCCGAGCGGCGTTCGTGCCGCTCAGAATCCGTGACGAAGGGACCCCCGACATGACGCAGCCGTACGACGGCGCCGGCCGCTATGACCCGGCCAGCCTCGGCCGTGACGACCCGTCGACCGCAGAGCAGGCCAAGCAACAGGCCGCAGGGGTGGCCGGCGAGGCCAAGGCGCAGGCGGCCGGCGTGGCCGAAGACGCCAAGGCGCAGGTGGGCCGGGTCGCCGAACAAGCCAAGGGTGAGGCCCGCGACGTGGCCGAGCACGCCAAGCAGGAGGCCCGTAGCCTGCTGGGCCAGGCTCAGGGAGAGCTGTCCAGCCAGGCCGGCACGCAGCAGCAGCGGCTCGCCGGGCTGATGCGCACGCTCAGCGAGGAGCTGGGCGGCATCCTCGACCCGAACAACACCGACTACCGCCAGGGCATGGTCACCGACCTCGCCCACCAGGCCAGCGGGCGCCTGACCAATGCGACCTCGTGGCTGGAGAACCGCGAGCCGGCCGATGTGCTGCACGAGGTGTCGCGGTTTGCGCGCCGCCGGCCGGGCACGTTCCTGGCTCTTGCCGGTCTCGCCGGGCTCGTCGTGGGCCGGTTGTCGCGCGGCATGGCGGATGACGCTCGGGAGTCGAACCAGTCCGCCCGCGCGTACGGCGACGTGAGCCGCCAGGGGTACTACGGCGACTACGGCGCCGGGTATCCGGCACCGATGTCGCCCGCGACCTACAACACCTCGGCCACCTACGGCCGCCAGGGGTACGTCGACGACACCGCCAGCGCCTATGCGATGGAGGCCGGCGCCGCGGCCCCGGCGTACGACGAGGTGACCGGCATGCCGGTCGGCACGACCCCGGGTTTCGCTGACGACCTCGGCGCGGTCGGCACGGGCCTCGGCACCGACGGCCGACGGCTGCCCCCGGTCGCCGAGGCCGAGACGACGTACACCCCGCAGGTCGGCACGCCCACCAGCGAGGACCGCCGATGACGACGGGAGCCAGTACGCCGGGGGCGCGTGGGGAAAACCTCGACGTCAACCCGCATACGGGCATCGACCCGACGGATCCCGCCGGGCCGTCGATCGGCCAGCTCCTCGGCAACGTGACCGAGGACCTGTCGACGCTGCTGCGCCAGGAGATCGCCCTCGCCAAGGCCGAGGGGCAGCAGTCGGCGAAGACCGCCGGCAAGGGCGCGGGGATGCTCGGCGGGGCCGGCGTCGCCGCCAACCTCGCGCTCATCTTCGCCTCGCTCGCGTTGATGTTCGTGTTCGACATGTTCATGCCCATCGGCTGCGCGGCGTTCACCGTCGCGGTGCTGTGGGCGATCGTCGCCGCCGTCCTCGCGATGGCCGGCAAGAAGGAAGTGCAGAAGGTCGGCATGCCGAAGACGGCGGAAACGACGTCGCGCATCCCCGATGCGCTCAAGGGAAACGAGGAGACGCGATGACCAACAGCAACGACCCGGAGCAGATCCGCCGGGAGATTGAGGCCACCCGACGCGACCTGTCGCGCAACGTGGATGCGCTGACCGACCAGGTGACGCCGGGCAACATGGCCCGCCGCGAGGTCAACCGCGTGGGAGAGTCCCTGCGCGGCCTCAAGGACCGGGTGATGGGCGGGGACGACGACTACGGCTCGTCCTACGGCACGCGGGACGCCATGGCGGACCGGCGCGACGAGCTCATGGGCCGCGCCGGCGACACCAAGGACCAGCTGCTGGACCAGGCGGGCGAACTGCGCGACCAGGCGGCCGCCCGGCTCTCCGACGCCCAGGGCGCGGTCCAGGGTGCCCCCGCAGCGGCGCGGCGCCAGACCCGGGGCAACCCGCTCGGCGCGGGCCTGGTGGCCTTCGGGATCGGTGCGCTGCTCGGCGGTCTGATGCCGTCCACCGCCAAGGAGCGGGAGGCCTCGGTGGCGCTGAAGGAGAAGGCGCAGCCCCTGGTCGAGGAGGCCAAGGGTGTTGCTCAGGAGGCGGTCGAAAACCTGAAGCCGCAGGCCCAGGCCACGGTCGACGCCGTGAAGTCGCATGCGGCGGACTCGGCGGAGGCGGTCAAGGCCGAAGGCCAGGACGCGGCGCAGACCGTCAAGGCCTCCGCGCAGGACTCCGCCGAGCAGGTCAAGTCCTCCGCGCAGGACGCCAAGGACGAGGTCCAGGCCACCCGCGAGGGCTGAGCCGAGCCGGATCCCGACGTACGGCGAAGGGGTGGCCATCGTCCGCGGTGGCCACCCCTCGCTGTCGCCGAAAAAGTTCCAGCGTCGCGTGCTCATGCGTATTCGTTTGTAATACAGTAGTTACGTGACGGAGCCATTCGATATCGAAGCGGTCGATGACACCGCGCCTTTCGAAATCGACCGTCAGGCAGCGCACCTGTTCAAGCACCCGCATTTGGGGCTGGCCGACGTGATCGACATCTGGAACAGCAGACCGCTGTTTTATCCAGCAAGGGCGCCCGCCCACTGGCTTATGGTCGCCGAGGTCGGCGGCCGGGTCTTGATGGTTCCGCTGGCTCCGTCCCGATCGGGCGACCCGAGCACCTGCCGCCCGATCGGCTGCTACGAGGCATCTTCGGGCCTCGCCGCCACCTACCGAAGGGACCGCCATGAGCACTGAGCAGATGACCCCAGACCAGGAGTACGCGTTCTACGCAGAGCCGCAGAACCAGCAACCTCAAGGCCCCCCGCGCCGGCGTCGCCAGGCCCTCAGCGCGCCGGTGCCCGTGCGCTTCCCGCCCGACCTGCTGGACGAGGTCAAGCGCGCCGCCGAGGCCGACGACCGATCCCTGTCGTCGTGGATCCGCCGCGCCGTTGAGCGCGAGCTAGGACGCTCAGCCTGACTCTAAACAAGGTCGAACGCGGACCAGACTGATGGCCTGGCGTTGGCGAGGGGCCGCTCGGTGGGTCGTGGAGCGGGTGACGAGAATCGAACTCGCGTAGCCAGTTTGGAAGACTGGGGCTCTACCATTGAGCTACACCCGCAGCGGGCCCCGCTGTGGCGGGGCCGGTTTCGTAGTCTAACCGCCGCGTCCGGGATGGCGAATCGGCCGGTACGGCGTGCTCGGGTAGCCTGAGGGCCAACGGGCTGTGGCGCAGCTTGGTAGCGCGCGTGCTTTGGGAGCACGATGTCGCAGGTTCAAATCCTGTCAGCCCGACCACGACGTACGGCGTCCGTTGTCAATGCCGAGGACAGACGACCGGCCGCGACGTACGGCGCGATCCGCCATCCCGGTGAGGCGACCGCGTCCCGCCACGTCGTACGCGGTTCGGAGGAAGCCCGACCGAGCCGATAGCATGACCCGAAGTCTCTCCCGCCGGGAGCCAACCAGACTGATCCGATTCGATATCCGCTGGAGTGCGCGCAGTGAAGAGTGCCGTCGAGACCCTCAACCCGACCCGGGTCAAGCTGACCGTCGAGGTCCCGCACGAGGAGCTCAAGCCCAGCCTCGACGCGGCGCTGCGAGCGATCGCGTCGCAGATGAACATCCCCGGTTTCCGCCCCGGCAAGGTGCCCACCCGGCTCGTCGAGCAGCGGGTCGGCCGGCCGGCCGTCATGCAGGAGGCCGTCAACAACGCGCTTCCCGAGCTCTACGGCAAGGCCGTCGAGGAGGCCGGCGTCAAGCCGCTCGGCCAGCCCGAGGTCGACATCGTCGAGCTGCCGATGGAGGAGGGGGAGCAGTTCGTCTTCACCGCCGAGGTCGACGTGCGCCCGGAGATCACGCTGCCGAAGTACGACGCGCTCAAGGTCGAGGTCGACGCCCTCGACGACGCGTCGGTGGCCGAGGAGGCCGAGTCCCGGATGACGACCCTGCGTCAGCGGTTCGGATCGCTGGCCACCGTCGAGCGCGCGGCGCAGGACGGCGACTTCGTCAGCGTCGACCTGCGCGCCGTCATCGGCGACGACGAGATCGACTCGGTCAAGGGCATCTCCTACGAGATCGGCTCCGGCAACATGCTGGAGGGCATGGACGAGGCGCTGATCGGCCTGTCCGCGGGGGAGTCCAAGACCTTCAGGGCCCCCCTGGCCGGCGGCGACCGGGCCGGCGAGGACGCCGAGGTGACCGTCACCCTGGGCTCGGTCAAGGAGCGCGAACTCCCCGAACTGGACGACGACTTCGCCCAGCAGGCGAGCGAGTTCGACACCGTCGAGGAGCTCCAGGCCGACGTCACCAAGCAGGCCCGCCAGGCGAAGATGTTCGCCCAGGGCGTCCAGGCCCGCGACAAGATCCTCGACCTGCTCCTGGAGACCGTCGAATTCGACGTCCCGCAGGGCCTCGTCGACGCCGAGGTGCACCAGCACCTCGACGGCGAGGGCCGCCTGGACGACGACGAGCACCGCGGCGAGGTCACCGACAACACCACCAAGGCGCTGCGCGCCCAGCTGCTGCTCGACGCGATCGCCGAGGAGCAGGAGGTGGAGGTCGAGCAGGGCGAGCTGATCGAGTACCTGGTCATGACCGCCCAGCAGTACGGCATGGACCCCAGCCAGTTCGCCCAGGCGATGGAGCAGAACCAGCAGGTCGGCGCCATGGTCTCCGAGGTGGCGCGGCGCAAGGCGCTCGCCGCCGTGCTGGAGCAGGTCACGGTCGTGGACAGCAACGGCCAGCCCGTGGACCTGTCCGCCGAGATCGAGACCGACGACCTCGACGAGGACGCGATCGAGGCCGCCGAGGAGGCGGGCGCCGCAGCCACCGCGGCCGAGTCTGCACCGGCGGCTGCCGAGGAATCCCCCGCGGACGACGCTGCGGGCGCGGACACCCCGGACACCGCGGACGCCGCGGCCGCCGAGGCGCCGGCCAAGAAGGCCCCGGCGAAGAAGGCCGCCAAGAAGGCAGCGGCGGAAGAGTCGGCTGCGGACGAGACGGCCGCCGACGAGCCCGCGGATGCGGCGACTGAGGAGAAGCCGGCCAAGAAGGCCGCGAAGAAGGCTCCCGCCAAGAAGGCGCCCGCGAAGAAGGCCTCGGCCAAGGCCGAGGCCGACGCGGACGGAGCCGAGGACGAGGGCTGAGCCGCACCCGCCGTACCGCCTGTGCATCGACGGCGTCGCCCCCGCGCGTGGGGCGACGCCGTCGCGGCATCTCCCCCCGCCTCCGAACGGCGCCGCGCGGACGTTCCCCCCGGAGGTGGCTTGCGCTCAGGGCGAACATCGCCGGTGGCGGGAAATGCGCACTGAGCCAGCCACGTTAGCCTTGACGATCGAAGGTGAGCGGAGTTCGACCCTGGACCTGCGCCCTCAAGACCACGACACAAGATGGAGAACGGTGAGCATGAGCGAGATCGTCGCCGCCGGCCCGAACCAGAACTCGGGCCTGGACGACCACATCTACCAGCGGCTGCTCAAGGAGCGGATCATCTTCCTGGGCTCCGACGTCCGCGACGACAACGCCAACGCGATCTGCGCCCAGATGCTGCTGCTGGCCGCCGAGGACCCCAACAAGGACATCTGGCTCTACATCAACAGCCCCGGCGGCTCGATCTCCGCGGGCATGGCGATCTACGACACGATGAACTGGATCCAGTGCGACGTCGCCACCGTGGCGATGGGCATGGCGGCGTCGATGGGGCAGTTCCTGCTCTCGGCGGGCACCCGCGGCAAGCGCTACGCGACCCCCAACGCGCGCATCCTCATGCACCAGCCGCTGGGCGGCATCGGCGGTACGGCGACGGACATCAAGATCCAGGCCGAGCAGATGCTCTACATCAAGCGCAAGATGGCCGAGCTCATCGCGCAGCACACCGGCCAGCCGGTGGAGAAGATCGTCGAGGACTCCGACCGCGACCGGTGGTTCAGCGCGCAGGAGGCCATGGAGTACGGCTTCGTCGACCACGTCTACGAGCACGCGGGCCAGACCCCGGGTGCCGGCGGCACCGACAACTGACAACCGGCCCGACTGCCCAGAGGGAAAGACCGACATGTACCTACAGACCCCGCAGCCCGGCCGCGGCGGCCAGTTCGTCCCGGCCCCGACCAGCCGCTACATCCTTCCTCAGTTCGAGGAGCGCACGTCGTACGGGATGAAGCGCACCGACCCGTACACCAAGATGTTCGAGGACCGCATCATCTTCCTCGGCGTCCAGGTCGACGACGCCTCCGCGGACGACATCATCGCCCAGCTCATCGTGCTGGAGAGCCAGGACCCCGACCGGGACATCCTGATGTACATCAACAGTCCCGGCGGCTCCTTCACCGCCATGACGGCGATCTACGACACGATGCAGTTCATCCGCCCCGACATCCAGACCTTCGTGATCGGGCAGGCGGCCTCGGCCGCGGCCGTGCTCACGGCGGCGGGCGCGCCGGGCAAGCGCTACGCCCTGCCGAACAGCCGCATCCTCATCCACCAGCCGGCCCTCGCCGGCGGGGACTACGGCCAGGCCTCCGACATCGAGATCCAGGCCAACGAGGTCTTCCGGATGCGCAGCTGGCTGGAGCAGACGCTGGCCAAGCACTCGGGCCGTACGCCGGAGCAGGTCAACGAGGACATCGAACGCGACAAGATCCTCTCGGCGGACGAGGCCAAGGCCTACGGCCTGATCGACGACGTCCTATCCAGCCGGAAGGCGTCAGCGCAGGGCTGAATTCGACTGCGGCAAGCCTGAAGCGGGCGAGGCCGAACCGTCCGTGGACGCTCCGTCGCCGTTTAGGCTGCCGTCGATGGGCGCGGTCACCGCTCATGGGGAGCTGTCGGGGACGCCCGTCGGATGCGGAGTTCGCCATGAAGACCAGCGGGCGCCTTGTCGCGCTCCTTGCCGCGGGATTCATCGGCGCACGCGGCGTCGTCGACCATCAAGACGGCCGAGTCGGCACCCTCGGCGGGGAGCGTCCTTGCCTGGTTGGCGACTCACGTGCCCGACTATCAGGCCCGATTTGCCGCGGGGCGGTCGGCCCTACCGGCGGACGCCCGAAGCGGCCTCGGCATCATCAACCCGACGGATTATCGGTGCGGCCCGACCTACGTCCACACCTGGGTGGGGCGCGTCACCGCCGGATGGACCGCGGAGGACGCGTCCGTCAAGGGGATCGCCAGCATCCTGATCATGTACGACGCCCTGCTCAACGTCACCTCCGCGCAACCGCAGAGCTACGGTCCGGCCGGCGAGTACACGCACGCCGTCACCAAGACGTATGGACCTGCGCCGCTTCTGGGACATCGACTCCTCAAACATCCAGCTCGTCGCCTTCCACGGCACCACCGCGCTGGACCAGGCGCGGATGACGCGGGTGTTGACGGCGGAGTTCGGGTTCCCGGACAGCGAGGCGAAGGAGCTGGCCGCGCTGCTCGCCGGGGCGCTGAACCAGCCGAAGTTCCGCTACGGCAACCACCCCCTGCTCACGTTCAACGCCTTCGCCGTCACGCCCCACCCCGGCGATCCGGCCCCGATCCGGAGTCTTCCCGACAAGCTGCTGATGGGTGACGGGATCCTGACGGGATTCCGGGAGCTCGGCTACGGCGACGTCGCTCCGCAGGTCATCGTCGCCCACGAGTTCGGGCACCACGTCCAGTTCGACAAGGGCGTGGACTTCCCCGGCACCCCGGAGGGGACCCGCCGGACGAGCTCATGGCCGACGCCTTGGCCGCGTACGACGCCAGCCACCCCCGCGGCGTCTCGATGCAATGGAAGCGGGTCCGGGACGCCCTGCAGGTGGTCTACGGCATCGGCGATTGCTTCTTCGCCGCGCCGGGCCACCACGGGACGCCGGACCAGCGGCTGCGCGCCGCCGACTGGGCCTACCGGCTCCAGGAGGCCGCGCGACCGAAGGGGAAGATCGTGACCGCGGCCGAGTTCATCCGGCTCTTCGATGCGGCACTGCCAGGACTGGTCGCACCGGACGCTTGACGGCCGCAGCGGCCCGCCCTGGGGCCCACCTGAGTTCGCGCTGACCTATAGCAAATCGGCTGCGCCGCAACGGCGTACGTCGAGTGCCCGCGGCCGCCGGAGATCCGGCGGCCGCGGTGTCGTCTCGGCCGCGCGGCGCCGTACCCGCGGGTTTCCGCCCTCAGCGGACACGCCCCGGTTGTCCTCGCGGTGGGCCGGCCGAATAGGGAAGATGGATGCACGGGCGCAGGCCCGGGCGGTCCCGGCTGGGTCCGGCCGCCCACCCGCTCGAACGCTTGCACTCGCATCAACCGAACCGAAGGGATCGCCTGTGGCACGCGTGGGAGACGGCGCCGACCTGCTGAAGTGCTCGTTCTGTGGGAAGAGCCAGAAGCAGGTCAAGAAGCTGATCGCCGGCCCGGGCGTGTACATCTGCGACGAGTGCATCGATCTGTGCAACGAGATCATCGAGGAAGAGCTCGCCGACGGCG
Source organism: Austwickia sp. (assembly GCA_016699675.1). NCBI lineage: Bacteria > Bacillati > Actinomycetota > Actinomycetes > Micrococcales > Dermatophilaceae > Austwickia > Austwickia sp. Next base: position 3,374,595 of record CP064985.1, read on the forward strand.
GCGAGCTGGGCCTGGAGGAGCTGCCCAAGCCGCGCGAGATCTTCGGTTTCCTGCAGCAGTTCGTGGTCGGCCAGGACGACGCCAAGCGCGCGCTGGCCGTCGCGGTCTACAACCACTACAAGCGCATCCAGGCCGGCGAGAACAACCGCAAGGGCGACGAGCAGGTCGACATCGCCAAGTCCAACATCCTGCTGATCGGGCCCACCGGGTGCGGCAAGACCTACCTGGCCCAGACCCTGGCGCGGATGCTCAACGTGCCGTTCGCGATCGCCGACGCCACCGCCCTCACCGAGGCGGGCTATGTCGGCGAGGACGTGGAGAACATCCTGCTCAAGCTGATCCAGGCCGCGGACTATGACGTGAAGAAGGCCGAGTCCGGGATCATCTACATCGACGAGGTCGACAAGATCGCCCGCAAGAGCGAGAACCCGTCGATCACCCGCGACGTGTCGGGCGAGGGTGTGCAGCAGGCGCTGCTGAAGATCCTCGAGGGCACCACCGCGAGCGTCCCGCCGCAGGGCGGCCGCAAGCACCCGCACCAGGAGTTCATCCAGATCGACACGACGAACGTGCTGTTCATCGTGGGTGGCGCCTTCGCTGGGCTGGAGAAGATCGTGGAGTCCCGCGCCGGCAAGTCCGGGCTCGGTTTCGGCGCCACACTGCACACCGCGAAGGCCCCGGACGAGTACTACGCCGAGGTCCAGCCCGAGGACCTGCTCAAGTTCGGTCTCATTCCCGAGTTCATCGGTCGGCTCCCGGTCATCACGACGGTCGCGCCGTTGGACAAGGACGCGCTGACCAAGATCCTGGTCGAGCCGAAGAACGCGCTGGTCAAGCAGTACAAGCGCATGTTCGAGATCGACGGCGTCGAGCTGGAGTTCTCGGACGACGCGCTGGAGGCCGTGGCCGAGCAGGCCCTGCTGCGGGGCACCGGCGCGCGCGGGCTGCGGGCCATCCTCGAAGAGGTGCTCCTGCCGGTCATGTTCGACGTGCCCAGCGAGGACGACATCGCCCGGGTCGTCATCACCCGCGAGGTCGTGCAGCACAACGTCAACCCGACGATCGTGCGGCGCGAGCCGACGCTGCGGGCCCGCGGCAAGCGCGCCGACCGCCAGGAGCGCAAGGAATCCGCCTGAGCCGACGCGGGATTCGGCCGAACGCTGGGTCCTGAGCTGGGCTCGCCTGGTGCGCCCGGTCCGGTCCAGGCAGGATGAGGGGCGTGGATCGCGTCTTTCGTCTCGGGCTGGGCCAGGTCGGCCCCCTGCAGCAGAGCGAGGTCAGTTGCGGTGCGGCCTGCCTCGTGGTGGCCCGAATGTTGCGCGATCCGTCGTACGCCGGGTGGGTCGTGAATGGACCCGACGGCGACCCGCGCACGCCGAACGAGCGGTTCGCCTCCCTGGAACGCCGCACCATGCGACGGACCAACAGCTCGCTGGCCTACCCCGGGCGGCCCCAGCTGCCCTGGCCTCGTGCGCTGGGCACCTCGCCGTGGGGCGCGGCCGCCGAGCTGGAGGCCAACAGCGCCGACCCTGGCTATGACTACCGGGTCGTCCCCGTCCGCGGGCTCGGTCGCGCGGCGCTGGGGGGCGCGTACGACGCGATCGTGGCGCGGGTGCGGCCGGGTGCGCCGGTCCTGCTGTACGTCGGGAGCGCGGCGCTGCCTCGGCACGTCTGCCTGCTGTTCGCCGGGGCGCAGGACCGGACCGTGCTGGTGTACGAGCCGGCGTGCGGGGCCGTGGACCTGCCCAGCCGAGACCGGTTCGCGTCGGCTCAGCTCGGCCTGGCGGGTTGGGACCGGCCGTGGTTCCTGGTCGCGCCCGGCGCGCCACCCCAGATCGCCGGCAAGGAGCGGGTACGACGCCTCGCGCCCGTCCCGCGCGCCAACCCCGGGGCGGCCCTGCTGCGCGAGCAGTGACCTGCTGCCTGACCGCCCGTGACGGCCCCCGTGACCGTTCGTGACCTGCTGCCTGACCGCCCGGTACGGCCCTCGTTGATGACGTCCGCCCCGTGACGCCCCCAGTGACCGTTCGTGACCTGCCCTTTGGGTGCCATGGCACCCTTTGCGCAGGTCACGAACGGTCGTATGCGGCCCTCGGTGATGACGTCCCCCGTGATCGCCCGCCGGCTGTCGTGATCACGGCAGCACAGGGGATTTCACGGGGGATGTCACGGAGGCGACGCTGGCAGGACCGCGGGTCAGGCCGGGGGCGGGGCCAGTTCGGCGTCGCGGACCTCGAGCGGGCCGCCCTCGACGTACGAGGCGTTCTCCACCCGACCCGCGGCGAACAGGTCGCCCTCCGCGGCCTGGATCCGCGCCAACGCCTCCGCCGGGCCGGCCAGCGTCACCGAGGTGACCACGGCCTTCATGCCCACCTTCGCGTCGGACTTGGCCCTGCGGATGCCGGCCAGCGCCGTGCCCACCGCGTCGAGCAGGACCGCGTCGCCCCCGCCCGACGTCGCCGAGGCGAGGCCTGGCTCGTCCACCGAGGGCCAGGGCGCGCGGTGCACCGACCCGGTGCGCCACCAGGACCAGACCTCCTCGGTCGCGTACGGCAGGAACGGTGCCAGCAGCCGCAGCACGACGTCGAGCGCGATCCGCAGCGCGGCCTGCGCCGATGCCGCCGCGGCCTCGCCCCGACCGCCGTGCGCGCGGTCCTTGACGAGCTCGATGTAGTCGTCGCAGAAGGTCCAGAAGAACGTCTCGGTGTCCTCCAGGGCGCGGGTGTGGTCATAGCCCTCGAAGCCCCGGGTCGCCTTGTCGACGACCGCCGCGAGCGCCGCCAGCATCGCCCGGTCCAGCGACTCGGTCACCAAGGCGGCCAGCACATCGTGGGAGCTGGCGGGCTCGCCGAAGCCCAGCGCGAACTTGCTCGCGTTGAGCACCTTGATCGCGAGGCGCCGGCCCACCTTCATCTGGCCGGTGTCGAACGCCGCGTCGGTGCCCAGCCGGGCCGAGCAGGCCCAATACCGCACGGCGTCCGAGCCGTGCTGCTGCAGCATGCCCTCGGGGGTCTCCGCGTTGCCCTTCGACTTGGACATCTTCTTGCGGTCCGGGTCGAGGATCCAGCCGCTGATCGCCGCGTGCCGCCACGGCAGGCTGTCCTGCAGGTGATGGGCGCGCACCACGGTCGAGAACAGCCAGGTGCGAATGATGTCCTGACCCTGGGGGCGCAGGTCCATCGGGAAGATCTTGGCGAACAGCTCGGGGTCGCCGCCCTGGGCCCCCCAACCGGTCGTGAACTGGGGGGTCAGCGACGAGGTCGCCCACGTGTCCATGATGTCCGGGTCACCCACGAATCCGCCGGGCACGCCACGCTGGTCAGGGGCGTACCCGGGCGGGCAGTCCGCCGACGGGTCGATCGGCAGGGTGTCGGCGGCGGGCACGATCGGGTCGTCGTAGTGGATCTCGCCGGCGTCGTCGAGCCGGTACCACAGCGGGATCGGGATCCCGAAGAACCGTTGCCGGCTGATCAGCCAGTCGCCGTTGAGCCCGCCCACCCAGTTCTCGTAGCGCACCCGCATGAAGTCGGGGTGGAAGGCCAGCTGGCGGCCCCGCTCGATCAGCGCCTCCCGCAGGTCGGCGTCCCGGCCGCCGTTGCGGATGTACCACTGCCGGGTCGTCACGATCTCCAGCGGCTTGTCGCCGCGCTCGTAGAAGTTCGTCTTCCGCTGGGTCGGGGTGGGCTCACCGTCGAGGTCCCCGCTGGCGCGCAGCGCGTCGACGATCGCGGTCCGCGCGCCGTACGTCGTCTTGCCCGCCACCTGCTCGGCGTACAGCTGCGCCCCCGACCCGGCGAGCCAGTCCGGGGTCTCGGCCGCGAGCCGCCCGTTGCGGGTGACCAGCGAGCGCATCGGCAGCTGCAGCTCTCGCCACCAGGTGACGTCGGTGAGGTCGCCGAAGGTACAGCACATGGCGATGCCCGCGCCCTTGTCCATCTCCGCGTCGGGGTGGGCGACCACCGGCAGCTCCACCCCGAACACCGGCGACGTCACGGTGGTGCCGAAGAGCGGCTGATACCGCTCGTCGTCCGGGTGCGCGATGAGGGCCACGCACGCGGGCAGCAGCTCGGGCCGGGTCGTCTCGATGTAGATCGGGCGGCTCGCCGCCGCGTCGGTGGCCACCGTGTGGAACGCCACCCGGTGGTAGTGGCCGGGGTAGTCGCGCGCCTCGAGCTCCGCCTGGGCCACCGCGGTCTGATACGTCACGTCCCAGAGGCCGGGGGCCTCGGACTGGTACGCCGTGCCGGCCGCCAGATGGGCCAGGAAGGCCTCCTGCGACACGGCCCGGCTGCGGTCATCGATCGTGCGGTAGCTGATGCCCCAGTCGACGGACAGGCCGAGCCGCCGCCACAGCGCCTCGAACGCCTTCTCGTCCTCGACGGTGCGCTCGTCGCACAGCTCGATGAAGTTGCGCCGGGAGATGGCCTCCTGCTTGCTGGCGTCCTTGACGTCCTTGGCCGGCATGTCGCCGTGGTAACGCGGCTGGTAGTCGGGGGCATAGGGCAGGGACGCGTCCCCGCGCACCCCGTAGAAGTTCTGCACCCGCTTCTCGGTGGGCAGGCCGTTGTCGTCCCAGCCCATCGGGTAGAACACCTCGCGACCGGTCATCCGCTGGTAGCGCGCCAGGCAGTCCGTGTGTGTGTAGGAGAACACGTGCCCCACGTGCAGCGACCCGCTGGCGGTGGGCGGCGGGGTGTCGATCGCATAGACCCGCTCGCGGGGCAGCTCGAGCGCCCGGGCCCGGTCGAAGCGGTAGGTCCCCTGCGCCTCCCAGACCGGCGCCCACTTGTCCTCGAGGCCGTCGACGGACGGCTTCTCGGGCACCTGGGCGGAGCCGGCGGGGGAGGGATCAGCGGGGGTCGTCATGGGCCGAATCTTCCCAGATGGGCGGCGATCGACTCCAATCGGTTACGGGGCCGCGCCCCGGTGCCATCGGGCCGGGCTCACCCGCCGGTCAGGACGCGCCGGCCAACAGGCAGAACTCGTTCCCGGAGGGATCGCGCAGCACGGTCCAGTCGTGACCCTGCGCCCACGGCTCGGCGACGCGGGTGGCTCCGAGGTCGAGGGCGCGCGCGAGGCAGTCCGCGGTGGGCTCGCCGGGGGAGGGGCGGACGTCGAGGTGGAGTCGGTTCTTGACGTCGGCCGGCTTGGGGGCGGGCTCCGGCCAGAACGAGACGTGCGTGCCACGGCCGCTGGGGTGGCGCAGCGCCACACCGCCGAAGAGCATCGTCCGGTGCCATCCGGTCATGGCCGACCAGAAGGCGACGTCCCGCTCGGGGTCCGCGCTGTCGACCGGGATGTCTCCGAGCGGGCCGGTGTTCGCCCGCTCCCGGGAGCGGGCCTGGAGGCGGGTGAGGACGTGGGCGTACCAGTGGTCGAGGTTCGGGATGCCGTCGACGAGGCCGGCGCGCACCCGTTCGGCCAGTTCGGCGAGGTCGAGATCGGCGGGCGGGGTGCCGTCGGCGAGCGCCTCGTCGACGACCCGCCAGGTGCACCAGACCGCCTCGGGCCACAGCGCCGCGGGAAGGACGCTGCGCACGGCCTCCTCGAGCAGCTCGCCGAGGGCCGCCCGGTCGAGCTCGTCGGCGTTTCCCGGGCCGTCGGCGCCGCCCGTGCCCACGTGCCGGGAGGCCTGCCGCGGCGGAGGGGTGCCCAGGTCGCCCCAGTAGACCGTGCGGATGGGCACGTCGTCGGGGTGGCCAGGGTTGATCGCGGAGGTGACGTGCGCGCGCAGCTGCGCCTCGATCGGCCCCATGGGGAAGCCGCCCGTGAATCGCGCGACGGTGGCAAAGGCGGGGTCGTCTTCGACGCGGACCGCGACGCCGTGGACGAGGACGATCGGCATGGGCGGCTCCGTTCCTCTCGCGCTCCCTAGCCGGCCGCCGGGCCGCCGGGGACCCGATCGGTGAAGACGCGGCCGGGGTTCATCAGGCCCTTGGGGTCGAAGACCGCCTTGACCTGCTGCTGGAGCCCGTAGCTGAGGTCCCCGATCTCGCGGCGCAGCCACGGAGCCTTGAGCGCGCCCACGCCGTGCTCCCCGGCGAGGGTGCCGCCGAGCGCCAGCGCGGCGGTGACTAGCTCGTCGAACGCCTGCCAGGCGTGCGCCGTCTGGTCGGGGTCGCGGGGGTCGAAGAAGATCGCCGGGTGCAGGTTTCCGTCGCCGGCGTGCCCGGCCATCATGATCTGCAGCCCGTGGTCGGCCCCGATCGCCTGCCCCGTGCGGACGAGGTCGGGCAGGTGCTTGACCGGGACGCACATGTCCTCCAGCAGGTGCGGCCCGACCGCCTCCTGCGCGGCGTTCAGCGAGCGCCGACCGGCGAGCAGCATCTCGCTCTCCTGCTCGTCGTCGGCGATGGCGATCTCGGTGGCGCCGACGGCCTCCATGATCCGCGCGTACTCCGCGACGTCCGCCGCGGCGAAACCCGTCCGGTCGGACTGAACCAGGAGCGCCGCGGCGCAGCCCTCGGGGAAGCCGAAGTCGGCCAGCGCCTGGATCGAGACGATCGAGGGCTGGTCGAGGAATTCCATCAGGCTGGGGCGGGAGCTGGCCAGGCGGAGCGCGACGATGGCCTCGCTCGCGGCCGTCAGGGAGTCGAAGGTCGCCAGCGCCGTCAGGGCGGTCTCCGGCTTGGGCAGCAGCTTGGCGATCACCTTCGTGACGACCCCGAGCGTGCCCTCGGACCCGACGAACAGGCCGGTGAGGTCGAAGCCGGTGACGCCCTTGGCGGTACGCCGTCCGGTGCGCAGGATTTCGCCGCTCGGCAGCACCACCTCCAGGCCGCGGACGTAGTCGGCCGTCACGCCGTACTTCACGCAGCACAGCCCGCCCGCGTTCATCGCGACGTTGCCGCCGATGGTGCACGAGTCCACCGAGCCGGGGTCCGGCGGGTAGAAGAGGTTCTTCTCGGCGGTGGCGCGGCGCAGGTCGCCGGTGACCACGCCCGGGCCGACCACTGCGATCGACTCGATCTCGTCGATCTCCTCGATGGTGTTCAGGCGCTCGGTGTTGAGGACGATGCCGCCGGGGACGGCGGACGCCGCGCCGGTCAGGCAGGTGCGGGCGCCCTGGGGGACGATCGGTACGTCGTGCGCGGCCGCGTAGCGCATCACCTCCACGACGTCGGCGACCGACGTCGCGCGGACGACCTCGTACGTCGCGGGCGCCGTCGATCCGAAGGTCTGGTCGACGCCGTAGGTGGCCTTGACGTCCGGGTCGGTGACGGCGTGGGGCAGCGCGACGGCGAGATCGGTCATGAACCCATCCTGCCCCGACTCCCGCCGCGTCGGATCGTCGAGCGGGCTACAGGTCGTCCGACCTCTGCCGATTCGGTGAACCATGAACCTCGGGTCGCTCAGCGCCGCGCTCGCGACAGCGCTCCCCAGCACGGTGGCAACGCTCGCGCTGCTGGTCGTCCCGGCGGCGGTCCCCCCGCAGGCCGCCTCGCCGGTCGCTGCGGTGGTGGGGGCCACGGCACCCGGCGTACCGGCCATGGCACCCGGCGTACCGGCCATGGCACCCGTCCCCGCCCTCGATGCCGCCGCCGAGGCGGCGGTGGCCGCGACGAACGCGCAGCGGGCCGCCGTCGGCGCCGGCCCCGTGGTCTGGAACGGGTGCTTGCAACCGTTCGCACAGCGCTGGGCCACGACGTTGGCCGGGCGCGGCTCGCTCGCTCACCAGGACCTCGCGCCGCTGCTCAGTGGGTGTTCGCTCAGCTCGGCGGGGGAGAACGTCGCGATGGGGTACAGCACCGCGTCGGCCGTCGTGACCGCCTGGATGAACTCCCCGGGGCACCGGGCCAACCTGCTGAACCCCACGTTCACGCAGGTGACGATCGCGGTGGCCAAAGACGCCTCGGGACGCACGTTCTGGGTGATGAACCTGGGCGCCGGGCAGGCCGCCGCCCCGCCGGTCTCCACGCCGACCCCGGCCTCCGTGACGCCCCAGCCGCCGGTCCGTACCCACCGCCCGATCTCCCGCGAAGACGCCCCCGCGCTGACGCCGCACCGCTGACGCGTGGGACCGCGTCGCGGCTGACCCGAAGCGCCTCGGGCCGCCTGGGGCGCATGCGGGCTTGGGATCTGAGGCGCGTCCGACTTAGGGTGCCCTTAGTTGCCTCGTCGACTAAGGAGTCAGGTTATGGCACAACAGCTTTCGTTGCCGGATGCGCGCTCTGAGGTCGCTCCGGGCGGGCTCGCGAGAATCACCGGCGCCGCCCCGGTGCCGGCGGTGGCCCGCGACGTGGTGCTGTTGCTGGCGCGCGTCCTGCTCGGCGCGATCATGATGGCGCACGGCTGGCAGAAGCTCGCCACCAACGGCCTGGAGGCCACGGGTTCCTCGTTCGCCGCGATGGGCGTGCCGCTGCCCGAGGTCTCCGCGGCGGTGGCCGCCGTCATCGAGCTGGGCGCCGGGGCCGCCATGGTGCTTGGGCTGCTGACGCCGATCGCGGGAGTCCTGCTGGCCGGGGTACTGGCCGGCGCCTTCGCCTTCGTCCACGCGGACAAGGGCCTGTTCGTCGCGAAGGGCGGGTGGGAACTCGTCGCCGCGCTCGGATTGGCCGCCCTCGTCTTCGCCGTCGTGGGTCCGGGACGGTTCAGCGCTGACGAGGTGTGGGCCGGCCGTTCGCGCGGGTAGCGACGCAGGTTCGGCCGCTTGATCCCGCTCGCCGCGCGTGCCGCTGGCTGGCCTGGCCTGGCAGTCGCGGGTGGAGTGACTGGGGCGTAACGCGGTCCCGGGAGCGCATCACGCCCCTGTCAGGTGTGCCCGGTCGGCGCCTCCCCACGGGCAGAGGCTTCGTCTGCTCACGAGCTCCGCGAGAATGCGGTGCATGAGCCATCTCGCCCTCGTCACCGGAGCTTCGGCGGGCATCGGTTTGGAGATTGCCCGCAACCTCGCCGCTCGCGGCCACGACATCGTCGGGGTCGGGTCCGGCGCGCGTGTCGCGGAGCTCGCGACCATGATCGATGGCGGCACGGTCATCCCCGTCCAAGCCGATCTGCGCACTGAGGAGGGCGTCGAGCGCGTCTGGGCCGCAGTAGCGGAGCTGGGGAAGCCGCTCGACGTGGCCGCGCTCAACGCCGGCCGCAGCCTGGGCGGGTCCTTCCTCGACACCGACATCGAGGCGGAGAAGGACCTGATCGCGCTGAACATCACCTCTCAGGTGCTGCTCGCCAAGCACGTCGTCCGCGCCATGGCGGCGCAGCGCCACGGTCGAATCCTGATCACCTCGTCGCTGTCGGCGCTCACCCCCACGCCGTACGAGTCCATCTACGGTCCGACCAGGGCGTTCATGCTCAGCTTCGCGCAGGGGCTAAGGGAGGAGATGAAGGAGTACGGCGTGACAGTGACCGCGCTCCTGCCCGGCACCACCGCGACGGACTTCCACCACACGGCCGGCATGGATGGGACGGTTTTCGGCTCCAATGAGTGGAAGAACGACCCGGCGCTGGTGGCCGCGCTCGGGGTGGAGGCCCTGTTCGCGGGCCGCGACCACGTCATCGGCGGGGACCGCAAGACGCGACGCGCCGCCTGGCTCAATCGGGTCTTGCCCGACGGTCAAGGCTCGGCGGTTCGCCCGGGCCAGCCGGCCGACGAGCTGATCCTCCCCCCTATTGCGCTTCCCTATTCGACACCAGCCGACCGGAAGCGGCGCGGCAGAGGTCCGCGGCCTCGTGAGGCCTCCGCCATCTCGCCGTTGCTGCAGCAGCCTGCTCGAGTGACTGGGGCGTTATGCGTGCCCGGGAACGCATAACGCCCCAGTCAGGTGCGCAAGGTGGGCCCTGACGAACGGGCCAGGCGCGTCCGGTGAGCCCACCAGGCGGCGATGGACAACACCGCGAGCGTGACGCCGGCATGGCGCAGCCCGTCGCCGACCTTCGGCTCGGTCCCGAACGCCGCGGCCGATCCGAGGAACTCCTGCGCCGACCAGAACGGCAGGATGTGGGTCCACTCCGATTGGGACGTCAGGGTGATCGCAAGCAGGGCGATCATCACGAGGGTCCCGTCCATCTCGCGCGTCACGACCTGCGCCACGAGGCCGCCCAACGGGACACCCACCAGTACGGCGGCGACCAACGCGAGCGCCACCATGTCGGGCCGGTCCGCACGGGCCAGCCAGGCACCGACCCACGCCACGGTCGCGACGCCGAGGCCGAGGACGGACAGGGCGATCTGCCGCCCGAGGTGCAGCGACACCGGTCGCGCCCCGGCGACCCGTAGTCGCCGCTCCACCGGGCGGGCCGCGACATAGCTGAAGAGGGCAAGCGTGGCCACGGCCCAGCCAGCACCGACGACGAGGAAGGACACCCGATACCGCACGGGTCCCAACCGCAGCAAGAACAGCGGCAGCAGCACGACCATGGCCAGGGCCCAACCGCGCTGACACAGCTCGCGCACAGTCACCAGGGCGACCGTGGCGATCATGACTCGGCCCCGATCGCGCCGACGCGGGCGGGTCGAAGCCGCCAGTACGCCGCGCCCGCGGCACAGGCCGCCAGGACCACGGCGGCGGCGCCGCACTGGACGGCGGCCTCGACCGCGTACGACGTACCGACCCTCCCCGAGTAGCCGAAGTCGACCAGCCGGGCCGGGCTGTCAAAGGGCAGGACCCGGGTCCAGGAGCCCGCCGACGCCCCCGCGATGGCGAAATGGACGCCCATGACCACCATGAGCGTCAAGGTCCCCTCCAACTCCCGCGGCAGCAACTGTCCGACAAGCGCGCCGGGCGGCACCGCCAGCAGGCAGGCCGCGAACAGCGCCGCCACCATGGCCGATGGCCGCTCCGCGTCGCGGTCGGCGGCCCAAAAGAGGGCCGCCCCCACGGTCGCGACGAGCACGGCCAGCCCGGACAGCGCGGCGGCTCGACCGGCGAAGAGCACCCCCGGTCGGGCGCCGACGATGACGAGTCGACGCTCCATGCCCTGGGCGAAGGCCCAGCTGTACAGGGCCAACGTCGCGATCGACCAGGCCGCGACGAGGACGAGGAAGTACGCCGACGAGGTCCCGGCGTACACCGCAAACGGCAACGCCACGAGCAGGACCAGCGCGGTGCGGCGTCGGGCGAGGTCCCCGACGCTGGCCTGGACGACGGCGCGCCACATGTCACGGCCCCGGGACGCGCAGCTCGATGACGCGGTCGACCTCGCGCAGGCTCGACAGCAGGTGCGTCACGACCACCACCCCCGCGCCCGCGTCGCGCCAGGCGAAGACCTGCTCCCAGAAGTCGAGATAGGACTCCTGGTCGAAGCCCTGGTAGGGCTCGTCGAGGAGGATGAGGTCGGGGCGGTCGAGCTCGCCGAGGACGACATTGAGTTTCTGTTGGGTGCCGCCCGAGAGGGTCCCGACGCGCGCCTTCGGCTCCGGCCGCCAGCCGAGCTGAGCGGCGAGCCGCTCGCCGGTGGGGACCGCCTGGGCGGCCGGCATCCCGCGCGCGGCGGCGAACAGGCGCAGGTGCTCACCGACCGTGAGCAGGGGAGCGAGGCCGCCGTGCTGGGGCACGTACCCGAGGCGCGCCGTCCGCGCCACGCGCCCGGTGCTCGCGCGGGTGGCGCCGGCACAGATGTCGAGCAGGGTCGACTTGCCCGAGCCGTTGGCGCCGACGATCGCGGCGATCTGCCCGGCGCGCAGCGTGAAGCTGACGGGCGAGAGCACCAGGCGGCGGCCGTAGCGCTTGCTGACCTCGGTCACGCGCAGGACAACGGGGCCGGTGAGGTCGGGGGACGGACGGTTCAGTCCGGCGGTGCGGGCAGGTTCGGTGGCTCGGACGGAGCGGGCCAGGGCCGCGGCGTACGCGCTGGCCGGCCCGTAGAGGTCCGCCGGGTCGCGGCCCGCGTCGTCGGCCTCCGCCTGGGCGTCGTTTGAGAGCTGTACGGCGACGCGGCGGGGGAGGCCGGCGGCGTGCAGGTCACGTTCGAGGTTGGCGCGCCAATCCAGCACGGGAGAGGTCATCGGTCGCGCTCCGGACGGCGAACGGCGGTGAGTGAGTCGGTGGGCCCGGCTTCGGCCGGGTGGGCGGCGCGCGTGACTCCGTCGAGGGTGGCTCGGAAGCCGTGCCATTGGGTGACGAGCTGCTCGAGCTGACGGAGTCCGGCGGGGGTGAGCTCGTAGTACTTGCGACGCGGCCCGCTCGTGGACGCGACCGAATCGCTGGCGAGCAGCCCTTGGCGTTCGAGGCGAAGCAACGCGGGATAGAGCGTGCCGCCCGGGACCTCGTCGACGCCGGCGGCGACGAGCCGCTGGGTGAGCGAAAGCCCGTAGTCAGGGCCGCCGCGGAGCAGGGCTAGGAGGCACAGGTCGAGGAAGCCGTAGAACCAGTTCTGTCGAGCGTCGGGCATGGTTAGTAGACCATCTACTAACCAGACGGCCTGACAACCGGCGGTGAGCGGTGGGCCTGAGGGGTTTCGTGCGCCGTGCAGAACGTACGGGCCCGCCAGCGTCGCGATATGGGCCGAGCATGGGGAAACGGCGGGGGGTGTAGGCCCATATCGCGATGCTGGAGCTGGAGGCCGGCCTGCCCCCGGCTCGAGATGACCGGACGGGCTTATCCACAGGGTGCGAAGGACTCCGGCCGGCTGACGGCCGGTGCCATGAGGATCGACCCATGGCCGATCTCTCTGCCCTGCCGCTGCGGTCAGGCGGCGTCTTCACCAGCGCCGATGGTCGGGCCGTGGGGCTGTCCACCAAAGCCCTCCTGCGGTTGGCAGCCCGGGGTGAGGTCACGCGGTTGTGTCACGGGTGGTGGATGCCGGGCCGACCGGCGGACGGCAAGGACCGGCATCGTCGACTGTGCGCAGCACTGCAATCCCAGTACGAGGGTCGGGCCTGGGTCAGCCACACCTCCGCCCTGGCGTTGGCGCAGCTGCCCGTCCAGCAGGCCGCGCTCACCACCGCGCACCTGACCAGGTGGACGGACCAGCAGACCCGGCGCGCCACGACGTACCGGATGCACGCCAGCGTCGGCGACCACCTCGACCCGTCCGCGCGGCTGGCCACGGCCATCGTGCAGAGCGCCCTCCTGAGCGGGCCGCTGCAGGGCCTCTACGCCGCCGATGCGGCCCTGCGGCGGCGGACCGTCACGCCGGGCGACATCGCGGAGGCGCTGGACCGGCTTCGGGGTCGCCGCGGGATGGCGCAGGTTCGAGAGTTCTTCAGGTACGCCGACGCCCGCCACGAGTCACCCGGGGAGACGTGCACCGCGGTGGTGCTGCGGGCGCTGGGGTACGCCGTGACGCCACAGGTGGAACTGCGCCGCGACGGTACGGCGTACTGGGTGGATTTCCTGCTCGACGGCACGCGGGTGGTCATCGAGTTCGACGGGCGGGTGAAGTACACCGACCCCGAGGTGCTCTTCGCGGAGAAGCGGCGTGAGGACGAGATCCGCAGCTGGGGGTACGTCGTGGTGCGACTCACCTGGGACCTGCTCCATGAGCCGGCACGCGTGCGGCAACGCATCGAGGACGCCCGTGCCCTGTGCCGCTAGTCCCCGCCCGTGCCCGACCACCATCGCGATCTGGGCCGAGACTGCGGAAACGGCGGGGGGTCTGGGCCCATATCGTCATGGCCGCGGGCGGGGAACGGCGGTTGCTGCGGTCCCGTAGACTGGGCTCATAGGCGTTCGAGCCGTCATCAGCGGCGAGCCTCCGGAAGAACGGCGTGACACAGGCGGACTCGGCCTCGGGCCCGCAGGGAAGCGCTTAGTAGAACCGGACGGGTGGGCCCGTCACAGCCTCCGACAAGAGCGGCCGCGACTCGGCGTCCGCGGCGGGCGCCGGCACTCGGCGTACGGCGTGGCGTGGATCGGCGGCAAGCGGGGTGGTACCGCGGCAGGTGCGCGACGAGCGCGCCGTACGTCGTCCTCGCGGCAGGACCCGACGTACCCCGACGAGTTCGACCCGCGAAGGACCCCCGCGAGATGACGTACCCCCAGGTCAGCAGCACCCCAGCGACTCCCGGCGCAGCCTTCGGCGTGCCCTCCTCCCCGAACTTCCCGGCGATCGAGGAGAGCATCCTCGCCTACTGGGCCGCCGATGACACCTTCCGGGCGTCCGTCGAGAACCGCGAGGCGGGGCAGAACGGCAGCAACGAGTTCGTCTTCTATGACGGCCCGCCCTTCGCCAACGGCCTGCCGCACTACGGCCACCTGCTGACCGGCTACGTGAAAGACCTGATCCCGCGCTACCAGACGATGCGCGGGCGCCGGGTCGAGCGCCGGTTCGGCTGGGACACCCACGGCCTGCCCGCCGAGCTCGAGGCCATGAGCCAGCTGGGCATCAAGACCACCGACGAGATCCGCGACCTCGGCATCGAGGCGTTCAACGCCAAGTGCCGCGAGTCGGTCTTCAAGTACACCGACGACTGGCGCGATTACGTCACCCGCCAGGCGCGCTGGGTCGACTTCGACAACGACTACAAGACGCTCGACGTGACGTTCATGGAGAGCGTGCTGTGGGCGTTCAAGCAGCTCTATGACAAGGGCCTGGTCTACGAGGGCTTCCGCGTGCTGCCCTACTGCTGGAACGACCAGACGCCGCTGTCCAACCACGAGCTGCGGATGGACGAGGACGTCTACCAGAACCGGCAGGACCCCGCGGTCACCGTGGGCTGCCGGCTGACCGACGGGCCGTACGCCGGGGCCCTCGCGCTCATCTGGACCACGACCCCGTGGACCCTGACCTGCAACCTCGCCATCATGGTCGGCGAGGACATCGACTATGTCGTGGTCGAGTCCGCCGTGCCGACCGGCCGGCCGGAGCGCTATGTCATCGCCGAGGCCCGAGCGCAGGCCTACGCCCGCGAGTTCACCGGCGAGGCCAAGGGCGACGTGGCTGCACTCATCGTGGACCGCTGCACCGGCCGCGACCTGATCGGGTCCCACTACACCCCGCCGATGTCGTACTACCTGGGCCACGAGAACGCGTTCCGCCTGGTCCCCGCCGAGTTCGTCACCACCACCGACGGCACCGGGCTGGTCCACACGGCCGGCGCGTTCGGTGAGGACGACAAGGCCGTCACCGACCGCGAGGGGATCGAGGTCGTGGTCCCCGTCGGCATCGACGGCTGCTTCACGCACCCGGTCACGGAGTACGAGGGACTGCTCGTCCTCGACGCCAACGGCCAGGTCATCGACCACCTGAAGGCGCGGACGCGCCTCGACGCCGATGGCGCCCCCGGCGAGACCGGCGCCATCACCGAGGGCACCGTCCTGCTGCGCCGCGAGACCTACGACCACGCCTACCCCCACTGCTGGCGCTGCCGCGAGCCGCTGATCTACATGGCGGTCTCCTCCTGGTTCGTGGCGACCACCAAGATCCGCGACGACATGCTGCGCCTCAACCAGGAGATCACCTGGGTGCCGGCGCACGTCAAGGACGGCCAGTTCGGCAAGTGGCTGGAGAACACCCGCGACTGGTCGATCTCCCGGAACCGGTTCTGGGGCAGCCCGATCCCGGTGTGGAAGTCCGACGACCCGCGCTACCCGCGCACGGACGTCTACGGCTCGCTGGAGGAGCTTGAGCGCGACTTCGGCGTGCGCCCGGACGACCTGCACCGGCCGTTCATCGACGACCTGACCAGGCCGAACCCCGACGACCCCCGCCCCGAGGGCGAGCGGTCCACGATGCGCCGGGTCACCGACGTCTTCGACTGCTGGTTCGAGTCGGGGTCGATGAGCTTCGCGCAGGTGCACTACCCGTTCGAGGCCCGCGACTGGTTCGAGCACCACTTCCCGGGCGACTTCATCGTGGAGTACATCGGGCAGACCCGCGGCTGGTTCTACACGATGCACATCCTGGCCAGCGCGCTCTTCGACCGGCCGGCGTTCCAGTCCTGCGTCAGCCACGGCATCGTCCTGGGCAACGACGGCCTGAAGATGAGCAAGTCGCTGAAGAACTACCCCGACGTGCGGGAGGTCTTCGACCGCGACGGCGCCGACGCGATGCGCTGGTTCCTCATGTCGAGCCCGATCCTGCGCGGCGGCAACCTCATCGTCACCGAGCAGGGCATCCGCGAGGGCGTCCGGGCGGCGATGCTGCCGCTGTGGTCGACGTGGTACTTCTTCACGACGTACGCCAATGCCTTCGTCGAGGCCGCGGACGGGTCGGGGGAGAAGGGGTACGCCGCGCGCTGGTCGACCGCCTCGACGCACGTGCTCGACCGGTACCTGCTTGCTCGAGTTCGCGAGGTCGTCGAGCAGGTCCAGGCGCAGCTCGACGCCTATGACATCGCCGGGGCCTGCGACACGGTGCGCAGCTTCCTCGACGTACTGACGAACTGGTACGTGCGCCGCAGCCGGGACCGCTTCTGGGACACCCGCGGCGAGGGCGCCGCCGAGGCGCGCCAGGCGATGGACACCCTGTACACGACCCTCGAGGTGCTGTGTCGGGTCGCCGCGCCGCTGCTGCCGATGACGACCGAGGAGATCTGGCGCGGGTTGACGGGCGGCCGGTCGGTGCACCTCACCGACTACCCGGACGCGACGGACCTGCCGGCGGACCACGCCCTGGTGGCGCACATGGAGCGGGCCCGCACGGTCACGTCGGTGGCGGCGAGCCTGCGCAAGGCCGACGGGCTGCGGACCCGGCTGCCGCTGGCGCGGCTCACCGTCGTCACCGAAAACGCCCACGCCCTGGGCGAGTTCGTTGACCTCATCAAGGACGAGGTCAACGTCAAGGAGGTCGTCCTGCAGGACCTGTCCAGCGCGAGCGAGGCCGACTTCGGCGTGAGCCAGCGGCTGCTCGTCAACGCCCGCGCCGCCGGCCCGCGGCTCGGCAAGCAGGTCCAGGCCGTCATCAAGGCCAGCAAGGGCGGCGACTGGTCGGTGACCGGCGACGGGGTGGTGACCTGCGGCGGCATCGAGCTGGCCGAGGGCGAGTACAGCCTCGACACCGTCGTGGACGAGGCGCACGCGCACGCCGGCGCGGTGAGCGTGCTGCCCGGCGGCGGATTCATCGTGCTCGACACCGCCGTGACGCCCGAGCTGGCCGCCGAGGGCCTGGCCGCCGACATCGCCCGGGCGGTCAACGCCGAACGCCGTACGCTCGGCCTCGATTACGGTGACGCGATCAGCCTGACCGTCCTCGGCGCCGACGAGTTGCGTTCGGTCGTCATGGACCACCAGCGGTTCATCGAGGCGGAGACGCTGGCGCGGCAGATCGGCTTCGGGCCGGCGGAGGCGTTGCCGGCGGATCGTGGCACGACCGTGGAGCTGGGCGACGGGCGCGCGGTCCGGATACTGGTGGCGCGGCTGTGACGGGTCAGATCCGGCCGCTGCCGCGGGACGTCGGGTACGCCGTGCGCGAGGCCCGCGGCGATGACCTGGACGCGATCCGGGAGCTGGGCCTGGCGGCGTTCCCCGCGGCGTACGAGGGCGTGGTGGAGCCGGAACTCATCTCCCTGCTGCTGGCCAAGTGGTGGACGAAGGACGCGCTCATCCCGTCGATCCGGGCGGGCCGCGCGTTCGTCGCGGAGGACAAGGCGGGGCGCCTGCTCGGGATGTGCAGCTACGGTCCGCTCGACGGGAGCTACGTGCTCTGGAAGCTCTGCGTGGCCACCGACGCGCGCGGTCGGGGCGTGGGCGGGGCGCTCCTGACCGCCGCGCAGGAGCGGGCGCGCGAGGCCGTCGTCCCGTTGCGGATCACCTACACGGACGGCAACCGGCAGGCCCCGGCCTTCTGCGCCCGGCACGGCTTCGTCGAGGTGGGCCGGGAGGAGCAGACCGGTATGCCGGAGGTCGTGTGGATGGCTCAGGCCGGTACGTCGAGCGCGGGCGCGACCCCGGCCGTCGACGAGCGCGAGGATCAGCGATGAGCGGGGACGCGCGGGCGGCGCGGGACGCCTCCCGGCGGGCCGCGGCGGACCTGGAGCTGCGGCGCCGGATGCGCGAGGTCGAGGAGGCCATCCTCGCCCGCGCGCCCGAGAACGACGTGGAGCCCTCGATCGAGCAGATCGCGGCCGTGATGGACCTGCTCGGCCAGCCGCAGCGGTCTTATCCGGTCGTGCACCTGACTGGTACCAACGGCAAGACGTCGACGACCCGCATGGCCGAGACGCTGCTGCGCGAGATGGGGCTGCGCACCGGCCGGTTCACGTCGCCGCACCTGCACGACGTCCGGGAAAGGATCGCCCTGGACGGCGAGCCGATCTCGCGGGCGGCGTTCGTGGCGGCGTACGAGGACGTGATCCCCTTCGTCGACATGGTCGACGCCAGCTTCGCGGAGCGGGGCGTGGGGCGGATGAACTACTTCCAGACGCTGGTGGCGGTGGCGTACGCGGCGTTCGCGGACGCCCCGGTCGAGGCCGCCGTCGTGGAGGTGGGCCTGGGCGGGACCTGGGACGCCACCAACGTCGCCGACGGCGCGGTGGCCGTGGTGACGCCGATCGGGTTGGACCACCAGCGGCTGCTCGGCGACACGATCGACCTCATCGCCACCGAGAAGGCGGGCATCGTCAAGCCCGGGGCGATCATGGTCAGCGCGGTCCAGGAGCCGGAGGCGGCCGAGATCCTGGTGGCACGCTGCCGCGAGGTGGACGCGCGGCCGGTGTTAGAGGGCGTCGACATCGGGGTGCTTGCTCGGGCAAGCGCCGTCGGCGGTCAGGTCGTCTCGCTGCGCGGGCTGGCCGGGGACTACGACGACCTCTTCCTGCCGCTGCACGGGGCGCACCAGGCGCACAACGCGCTGCTCGCGCTGGCGGCCACGGAGGCCTTCGTCGGCGGCGGCGAGCAGCGGCTGGAGCGGGACGTCGTCGAGTCGGCGTTCGCGCGGTTCACCACGCCGGGTCGGCTGGAGATCGTCCGCCGCTCGCCCACGGTCATCGTCGACGCGGCACACAACCCGCACGGCGCAGCGACGCTGCGCACGGCGTTGGCGGAGGAGTTCGCGTTCGCTCACCTGGTGGGGGTCATCGCGATCCTGGCGGACAAGGACGCCGAGGGGATCCTGGTCGAGCTCGAACCCGTGCTGGACGAGGTGGTCGTCACCCGCACGACGTCGCCGCGGGCGATGCGGCCCGACCGGCTCGGCGCGTTGGCGGCCGAGATCTTCGGCGAGCATCGCGTCCGGGTCGTGGCCGACCTGCCGGACGCGGTCGACGTGGCGGCGGGCCTCGCGGACGCCGCCGCGCAGGGGGGCGGTTCCGCCGGCGGCGTGGTGGCGACGGGGTCGGTCACGACGGCCGCGGAGGTTCGGGCGCTGGTGGGACACGGGGAACTGTCATGAGGATGCCGCCGCTCGCGGGCGCCCAACGCAAGATGACCCGTCGGCTCGGGGCGGTGGTGCTGGGCAGCCAGGCGCCGGTGGTGCTGTTCGGGGCCGTGGGCGCGCGCGCCCTGGCCGACGCGGGCGGGCAGGGCGCCGCCTCGATGTACCTGTGGATGGGTCTCGGCCTCGCGCTCGCCTGCGTGCTCGTCGCGGGCCTGCTGCGCACGCCGTTCGGGGTGAGTCTCGGCTGGTTGGTGCAGATCGCGACGCTGCTGTGCGCGGTCGTCGTGCCGGTCATGGTCGTGATCGGGCTGATCTTCGGCGGCCTGTGGTGGGTGGCCCTGGTGCAAGGGGTCCGCCTCGACGACCTGACCGAGGCCTACCTGCGCGAACACCCCGACGAGGCGTGAGTTCCCCGCTTGCAGAGCTGATCGGCTTAGCTGTGGTGCCCGTCCGACGGTGCTGGTCTGAACCCCTACCGCGGGTGGTCGCGTCACTAAGCTGCCGCTATGACCGAACGCTCTCTCGTCCTTGTCAAGCCCGACGCTTTCGCCCGCGGTCTCACCGGCGAGGTCATCCGCCGCATCGAGGCCAAGGGGTACACGCTGGCAGCCCTGCAGATCCTGACCCCGACCCGGGACATGCTGGCGAAGCACTACGCCGAGCACGAGGGCAAGGGCTTCTACGAGGAACTGCTCACGTTCATGTCCTCGGGCCCGGTCACGGCCATCGTCATCGAGGGCGTCCGGTGCATCCCCGGCTTCCGTTCGCTGGCCGGCAAGACCGACCCCACCGAGGCGTTGCCGGGCACGATCCGCGGCGACCTGGGACGGGATTGGGGCAACGGCTCGACCGAGAACATCGTGCACGGCTCGGACTCCCCGGAATCCGCGGCGCGCGAGATCGCGATCTGGTTCCCCGACCTGGTCTGATGCCCGTTCCGCGATCGCAGAGACCGCATGGCCTGGCTACTCCTGCGCACCCATGGCAGGTGGGTCATCGGTCCTGCCAAGATCGGCGCATCGGGAGCCTCACCGCATCGTGAACCTCACATAGGGCGCAGTGTCGTGGCGGCAATCGCCCGCAGGTGCTCCGGTCCGGTGCCGCAGCAGCCGCCGAGCACCGTGAGGCCGGGCGCGAGGGCGCGCCTCAGGTGCTCCGGGTGGGCACAGTTGACCCCGAAGTACGCGGCCGCGCGGTCGGTGGCCCGATCGACGGCTTCTACGGCATCGAGGAGCCGCCCGCCGTCCGGGAGCAGACCGTCCGTTTCCACCGTGAAGCTCGCCGCGATGGGTACGTCGACCTCGGTCGCCGCCCACACCATCCCGATCGCTTCCGGCGCCTCAGGCAGCGTGGCGGCGTGCACCATGTCGACCCCAGCAGCGGCCAGCGTGGCGAGCTGGTCTCGGTGGTAGCGCGCGGCCTCCGCCGGGGCCGGCGTCCGGTCCACTCGATAGGCATCGTGCCGCGGCCCGATCGCGCCGCTCACCACGGTGGGAACGCCCCGGTATGTCGTCGCCAGCCGCCGCATCAGCGCCACGGCTCGGCGGTTGAGATCAGCCAGGCCGGCGGCGTCGTACCCCAGCGGTTCCTCCCAGTCCGGCGCGGAAGATCAGCTCCGTCTCCAGGCCGGTGTCGGTCAGGAAGACAGCCGCTCCGAGCTGCGGCAGGGCGGGACCACCGGCCATTCGCGACCTCCTGCCTCCGACGCCGTACGCCAGGAGCCTAGGTCCTAGCAGACACGCCCAAGCGGCCTGCCGAGGGGCCCGCCCGCCGATAGCTGGGGCGAAGGGCGGGCCATGGACCGCGTTTCGCCCCAGCCAAGGAGTCAGGGGCGCAGCGCGACGGCGGGAGTCTCGCTGCACGAGGCGAGCCACTCCGAGGCGCGCTCGGCGACCTGGCCGTCGGTGACGACCAGGATCTTGTCGGCGCGCTCCCATACCCCCGGTCCGTGCCCGGCCTCGATCACCGTGGCGCCGGCCTCGGCGACCGCCGCCCAGGCGGCCCGGGCGGCGACGGCGTCCAGGGCCGAGGTGACCTCGTCCAGCAACAACAGCCGCGGTCGACGCAGCAGTGCCCGAGCGAGGGCGAGCCGCTGCCGCTGGCCGCCCGAGAACGTGTCGGTGCCCGCCCCGACGGCGGCGTCGAGCCCGCCGCGGCGACGGCGGACGATGTCGGCCAGGTCGAGCCGGGCAAGCATCTCCCAGCACTCCTCGTCCGTGCGATCGGTGGCGCCCAGGGTGAGGTTGTCCCGCACCGACCCGCGAAACAGGGGGCTGGATTGCTCGACGTAGCCGATTCCCGAGCGGTAGCCGACGATGTCGAGCCGTGCGATGTCCGTGCCGGCCAGCGTGATGCGGCCGGCGCTGGGCGTGTAGAAGCGTTCGAGGAGCGCGAGGATCGTGCTCTTGCCGCCGCCGGAGGGGCCGGTCAACACGACGTGGGACCCGGCCTCGACGGTGAACGACACCGCGTCCAGGATGCGCTGCGCGGGCTCCAGCGGGTCCGGGGAGGACCGCAGCGACAGGGACACGGCCTCGAAACGGATGAACTGCCGTGCCAGCGCGGGGGTCTCGCGAGGCCACACCGGCGCGGGACGCTCGCTTTCCGGGGCGGGTCCCTCCTCGGCAGGCGAGCCCGGGTGGCGCCGCGCGGCGGTCCCGACGAGTCCGTCACGGGCGCCGCCGCACGCGAGAGAGGCGTCGACCTCGCTCACGCCGGCGGCGGGGGCATCGGTCTCGGGGGCGCTGATTCGGTCCAGCTCGTCGAGTCGCTCCAGCGCGCCGGCCGCCTCGGCGATCGCGGTCATCAGGGTGCCCGCCTGGCTCAGCGGGGCGGGCAGCATCGCGGCGTACATGAAGAAGGCCACCACCGCCCCCGGCGCGATCCCGCCGGTGACCGATCGCCAGATGACGAGTGCCACGAGGACCCCCGCCGCGAGCTGCGCGCATCCGAGCAGCACTGGCCCGACGATGCAACGGGCCAACAGCGACCGGTTCGCCGCAGCGATGAGCGTGCCGTTTGCCGCGCCGAGGCGGCCGGCGGCGAAGCCCTCGGCGGCGGCGGCGCGCAGGGTGAGCAGCGCGTCCAGGCAACGTTGTGCCTCGGCGACGAAGGCGCCCAGGGCCCGCTGGTGGGCCAGGCTGTAGCGGCCGATCGGGCGGGTCGCCACGGCGACGACGGCGGCGCATCCGGCCAGCAGCGGGAGCACCACCAGACACAGCCCCGGGTCGGCGGCCCACATGCCGATACCCGCGCCGACGACGGTGACGCTCAGCCCCATCACCTGGATGGGGCCGTCGCGGAAGACCGCCCCGAGGTGCTCGGTGTCGTTGGCGCAGCGGGAGACGAGGTCGGCGGCGGGATAGGCGGTCAGGCGGGCGGCGGGGATTCGCAGGGCGGCCGCCGCGGAGCGGTCGCGCAGGTCGCCGACGACGCGGTTCGCGGCCCGGCCGAGGACGAGGCTGACGCTCGCACCGAGGACCGCGCCCGCGATGGACAGCGCCGCGAACACCCCGCCGAGCACCGCCACCTGCGACCAACGTTCGGCGCGCAGCTCCTCGATCGCCACCTGCACCAGGCGCGGCCCGAGCAGCCCGGTCGCGGCGGCCACGATGGTCCCGGCGGCGCCGATCAGCACGGCACGCCGGTCGTGGCCGAGGACGGCGACAACGCGCCGGACATGACCGCGCGGGAGGCGCTGCGTCGGGGCTGGCATGGCGTTCCTTTCGGGAGCGGCGAGGCAGGGTTGGTGATGCGGGTCCAATCCGCCGGTGGGGTGCGCCCCCGCGGAGGGCTGGTGTCGCGTCGTGGTCGTCCGCCGGGCCAAGCCGCGGTACGTCGCGTGCTCCCCGGCTATCCGGCCCGACCAACCGCGTCCGGCCCGACCGACCGGCATCCGGTCCGCGCCGCTGCGGAGATGGCGCGGACCGGATGCCTGGCGGGTCTGCCGGGCACCGCTCAGGTGAGGGGAGCGGCACCACCGGAGCGTCAGCAGAACCAGCTGCCGTTGCTGCGGCACTTGTAGATGCTCCAGGAGCAGCTCATCGGGAATCCCGGGGTCCACTTGGACGCGGGGCTCGCCGTCTGCAGGTCGAGGATCTTGGCCATGGTTGTCACCTCCTTCGGGGGTGTGAGCGGAATCGGTCTTCTCGCCCGGGCACCGGTGCGGTGTCCGGACGGGGTCTAGGGGTTGTGGTGGTCGAGGGATCGCGTCGCCTCAGGCGACGGCCCCGACCGCCGAGGTTCTCGCCGGATCCTCGATCCGGTTCCACGCCGGAGCCGGCCGCTCGGGGGCCCGGCCAGCGAGGGCCAGCGCGCTGGACTGGGCGATCGGCAGCCAGCCGAACGGCTCGCCCGCCGCGTAGCAGTGCAGAACCAGGGCCACGCCGGCCGCGCCGGTGGCCAGGTCGGCCGAGAGCCGGATCAGGCCGTCGCCGACGACGCACGGGTTGCCGGCGATCCGCGGCAGGTTGGCCGCGAGATGCCCGGCCTGAAACTGTGCCGCCGCCACTCCCGGTTCACCGGCGGCCAACAGCGCCGCGAGGATGCCCGCCCGGCCGTGGTGGAAGCCGTCGTAGACGTACATGCGCGAGGCACAGGCGTGCCCGATGCCCTCGACCAGGGCCGGCTCTAGCACCCGCTCGCCGGTGCAGGCTTGCGCCACCCCGGCGATGGCCAGGACTCCGGCGGAGCCCCATTCCAGGTACGGCAGCAGCCGTCCGCCTGCCTCGTCGGTGACCAGCCAGGGGCCCTCGGGCGTTGCCTCGCACTGTTCGGCGTCCCGGCGGATCCGCTGGACCGCCAGGCGCAACGCCCGGTCGTCGCCGACGTGGTGGGCCACCATGAGGTCGAGCAGGGCGAGCCCGCTCTCGCCGTACGACATTCCGGCGCGCGACGCGCGCACCGGCGGATGATCGACCTCGAAGCGACGGTAGGCGCGCAGCGCGGCGGTCTGCAGCGCGGCGTCGCCGGTGGCGACGGCGACCTCCAGGGCGGTGAGCAGGACGCCGGCCCGGCCGCGCGCCAGGTCCCGGCGGCGGATCTCCTCGATCCGGCCCAGGCAGGCTGCGGCGATGGCCGCGGCCCGCTCGCCGCGGCCCGCCTCCAGGAGCGCGAGCGCGACACCGGACAGGCCCTGGTACAGGTCAATGGGGCCGTCGCTCAGGAGCATGCTGGCGACGGTCTCCAGCCGGTCGACGACCGCCGAGCCGAGCGGGTGGCCGATGCGGGCGCGCGCGAAGACGACGCCGGCCAGGCCGGCCTCGAAGGTGAACCAGGGGAGTCGGCCGCCGAGCACCGGGTCGCCCGGGTAGCCGCCGGCCTGGGTGTACTGCGCCGACCAGTCGATGAAGGCCGCCAGCCCGGTCACGACCTCGGCGATCCGGGGCGCCTCCCGCGGCGCGGGCTCGGCGACGATGCGCGGGCTGAGCGCATGGTGAGAAGGCGTTGACCCCGCGCCGGCCCTTTCGGTCAGCGCGGCGATCTGCGTCGCGGCCTCCGCACCCATCCGGTCGCGGACCAGCTCGAGGTGGCGGTCCCAGGATTTCGGGCAGATCACCTCGACGGGCCAGCCCGTCACGTAGAGGTTCATGGCGACGCGGGCGACGGCGTACCAGTCCGCCTCCCGGGCCGAGAATCCGTCCGGGGCGCAGTACTCGATCACCCGCATCCCGATCCGGCGCGGCTCATCGATGGGGCTCGCGTCCTCCAGGTCGAGCAGCCCGACGCGCCCCTCGTCGTCGACCAGCACGTTGCCCGGGTGCAAGTCGCCGATGCACCACCCGGCGGCGTGGACCCGCTCCACGATGGCGGTGAGCTGCGCGACGATCCCATGGGCCGTGCGCCGATAGTCCGCAATCCGCTCCGGATCGTCGGGGCGGCCGACGTAGTGCAGGGGGTAGTGGGCCGCGGCCCACGCCACGAGCGGATCGCCGGGCAGGTAGTCCAAGACGAGGAAGCGATGCTCCCAGGCGGTGAAGGCGCCGATGAGCTGCTGGACGCCGGGACAGCCCCGCAGGTCCGACAGGACGGCCTCCTCGGCGAGTTGACGGTCGATCGCGGTGCGTCCGCGGGCGTCGAGGCCGGCGTGGGGACGGGCCTCGCGCAGCACGTGCCGGGTGCCGTCGGGCAGGGTGGCCAGGTAGACCCCGCCCGCGTTGGAGAACCCGAGGGACTGGATGGTGGCGTAGCGGTCCAGGGGGCTGGCGACGTCTTGCCGCTGCCGCCGCCACGCCTCGGCCAGGCAGTCGGGCAGGCTTACCCCCGGCGGAATGGTGAAGGTCGGCTGGCGGACGTCCTCGGTGAGCGTCAGGGCCGCCCCCGTGACGACCGCCGCGACGGCGGCATCGTCGCTATTCCGGTAGGACAGGGGGTAGATCCCGCCGTACCGGACGAACACCGGCGCGGTCCCGACCCGCAGGTCGCTGAGGATGTAGGGGCCGGCGAAGCCGTCGAGCGCCTCCTGCAACGCGGCCAGGAGCTGGGCGAGCTGGGCGTCGTCGCGGGGGTAGATCGTGACGAACTTGCCCGCCGAGGCGCGGTCGGCGTGCTTGGCGTTGGCCGTCCACAACGCGGCGCGGGTGGGCAGGAACTTGAACGCGACCTGCGCCGGCAGGGCGATCGCGGTGACGCGATCGAGCACCGACACGGCGTTGTCGAGGGTCGCCGAGACGTGAATCTTCCAGCCCTGCAAGCGGATCGGCCACTGTGCCGGGCTCCAGCCCTCCCAGCTGCCGCTGCGGCTGCGCACCCAGCCCGCCGGCGGGTCGCGGTGTTGCAGGGGCTCATCCTGGGGGTCGGTGTCCTGCGTCGCGTCGTCCGGGGCGTCGGCGACGGCCGTCGCGCTGACCGGGTGGGGCACGCCGTCGGCGCGGGGGGCGTCGGTGTAGAACGGCGACTCGGCGTCGATCCGGGTTGCGTACTCCCAGCCCACTGGACACATGGTGCTCACCCCTCCGGTCCCGCCGGCGGCGCCAGCGGATGGTTTGTCGTTGCCCAGTGAGAGGGCTGGAGGGGGCTGCTGATACGTCGGCGGCCGGTCTGCGGTTCCCGTGGCGGGCGGCGAACGGCGCGAAACGGGTGGCGCGACTGGGCCTCATCGGGCGACACCGGCCGTCGGCCGTGATCTGCGCGATGGCAGGGGTGGATGGGGGTGGGCCAGGCGAGCGGCTGGTGCCCGAGGTAGCCAGGAGCCAGACCCTACGTGCCGGGCGGCGCCCACGCGTCGGTCGGCGGACGGCCGCGCTGGGTCAGGCCACCAGGTCGCGATGCGCCGCCAGGCGGGCGGCCAGCGGCAGATCGGCCAGCGGTACGGCGGCGAGCGCCGCGGCCTCGACCTCACGGCGGATGCGGTCGCGGTCGGCGCCGAACGGAGCGCTGCGGCGAATCAGCTCGTGCAGCTTCAGGTAGGAGTCGATCAGCATCTCCGGACGGGGCGGGCAGCCCGGCAGGTACACGTCCACCGGAACGACGTGATCGATGCCCTGCACGATCGCGTAGTTATTGAACATCCCGCCTGAGCTCGCGCACGCCCCCATCGCGATCACCCACCGGGGCTCGGCCATCTGGTCGTAGCAGGTCCGCAGCACCGGGGCCATCTTCTGCGACAGCCGCCCGGAGACCACCATCAGGTCGGCCTGTCGCGGCGTCGCCCGGTAGACCTCCATCCCGAACCGGCTGAAGTCGTAATCGGGCGCCCCGCCCATCATGAATTCGATGGCGCAGCACGCCAATCCCATCCCGGCGGGCCAGAGCGAGCGCACCTGCAGTTCGTTCACGACCTGCGCGAGCCTCGCCGTGACGAAGCCTGACCGGTCGGCCTGGTCCAGCGGTCCGTGGGTCATGTCTCCTCCTGTGATCGCCCGGCACTGACCCCGGGTGGTGACCCCCGGGGGCCGGCGACGGGGGTGGCCGCGGCGGCGCGTGATGAGAATGACGTACTAGTCGAGAACAACGTTCTCGATAAGGCCCACCGTATCGAATGGGACACTCGTCGCGGAAGAGCGCGAATGGTCGGAGGTGGCATCGTGCGCAAGGGCGAGACGACGCGGCGCGAGCGGCTGCGGCAGGCGACGTACGCCGAGATCGTGGGTACGGCGCGCGACGCCCTGGCCAAGGGCGAGGCCATCTCGCTGCGGGCCATCGCCGCGGAAATGGGGATGGCGCCCTCGGCCCTGTACCGCTACGTCGACAGCCTGGAGCACCTGCAGCGCCTGGTGGGAAACCTGGTCTACGAGGAGGTCATGGCGGTCGTCGTCGAGGCGGGGACCCGCTATGCGGACCCGTACGGCAAGGTCATCGCCGGCCTGGTGGCCTTTCGCCGATGGGGCCTGAGCCATCGTGCGGAGTACCAGCTGCTCTTCGCCTCCGGCGGCAGCGGGCTCGGGCTCGGTGCGCAGCAGCCGGAGGACCTCGCCGACTTTCCGGGTCCGGTCGCGTTCGGCGGCTATTTCATGGCGCTGGTCGAGGCGGCCAGGGCGGATGGCGCGCTCCCGCCGCCGCCGGCGTTCGAGACCCTGAGCCCGCGCGCTCAGCACGCCATGAAACAGCAGCACAAGATGTGGGGCGGCGACCCCCGTTTCCCCGACTTCAGCCTGGGCGGATGGTGGCTGCAATACGTGTCCTGGGCCCGCATCGTCGGCCTGGTCACGATGGAGGTCACCGACCAGATCCCGCCGGCGCTGGTCGCCACGGGGGCACTGTTCGAGGAGGCCGTGACGGGGTTCACCCAGCAGTACGTCGACCCGGCGCTGCCACGTTTGCGCGCGTTGCTCGAGGCGGAGCTAGGACGCGGCGAGACCTGAGCGCGACGAAGCCTCCCCGTCGGTCAGGAGGAGGTGGCCGACGCCTGTGCCTTCACCGCGTCGCCGAAGCGCTGCAGGACGTCGACCTGGTGACAGCGCTCGTCGTACTCGCGCATCTTCTGCTGGTAGCCGACCAGCGACTCGTCGTACGACTTCTTCGCCGCCTCGTAGTCCTTCTTGGCCGCGGCCTTCTCGTCCTGGGCGGCGGCGACCACGGCCGTGACGTCGGAGCAGGTGATGACGACGTAGTCCGGCCGCATCCGGGCGCCGTGGCACTGCGCCCACGACTGGGCGAAGCCCTCGGTGAGGCTGCCGAGATAGCTGGCGGAGTCCTTGTAGCCGCGGGCCGTCAGCTTGGCGTTGAGGCAGTCGGCGCGCCCGCAGAGCCAGGCCGCGAAGAGGTGCCCGCGTTCGTGCATGGCGGCGTCCCACATGCCGCCGCCCTCGCCCGGCTGGTTGAGCAGGATCATGCGGCCGTCGCCGAAGGCCTTGCCGACGACGTAGGAGCCGGCGGGTACCCCGGCCGGCAGGTCGTCGGCGAGGGAGCTGTCGCCCTTGTTCGCACAGTGCGCCTGGCCGCCGCCCACCTGCGCGGCGATGAGGGGGCAGGCCGTCGCGTCGGCCGGCCGTGTCGTCATGGCCAGGTCGGCGAGGGTGAACCGTTCGCTGGCCAGCGCCGACGGACGCGGCTCCGCGGGCCTGGTCGGCACGCTCGGTCGGGCCGCGGCGGCCTCGAAGCCGGACAGGTAGGCGCGGGTGGGGCCGGTGAGCACCGCGCTGTTCTGGTCCTTGTCCTTGACCTCGTCGTAGGCCTGCTCCAGCGTCGCCGGCATCGTGCCGTGGGTCGGGAACACCACCGAGCCGGAACAACCGGTCAGCGCGACGGTGGCCATGCCCACCGTGAGCACAGCAGCAAGCCTCGTCAGTGTCTGCACCGTCGGTAGTCCCCCTCGATTCCCCCTCGCGCCGCACCACGATAGCGGCCGATCGGCGTCCCCCGTCGGCGACTCCGACGGACCCCCTGAACGCCCGTCCGAGTCGCCGATGGGTCTAGTGTGCGTCAGGTCCAACGCGTTGACCAGGGCCTCGATCCGTCTTGCATGCATTCGCGCGCGCCTGCCGGCGGGCCCGGGTGGATTAGGAGGGCCGTGATCACGCTGGTAGCCTTGGCTCTTGCCGTCGATCGGCCGCGGATCGAGAGCGCTCGGTGGAGTCACCGCCGGGCACCGCGCAACGAGCCTAGGAGTCGCCTACATGCCTTTGGATGCTGCCACGAAGACCAAGATCATGGCCGAGTACGCCACCAAGGACGGCGACACCGGCTCCCCCGAGGTGCAGATCGCGATGCTCACGCAGCGCATCAAGGACCTCACCGAGCACTCTCGCGAGCACAAGCACGATCACCACAGCCGGCGTGGCCTGCTGCTGCTGGTCGGGCGCCGCAAGCGGATGCTGCGTTATCTGGAGGCGACCGACATCGAGCGCTACCGCTCGCTGATCAAGCGCCTGGGTCTTCGTCGGTGACGTTGCCGACGACTGGGAGCGGTTCCCGCACGACGGGGACCGCTCCTTTCGCATTCGGCCGGTCCCGCCGTCCCGGTTCGTCACCCCACCGCCGGTGCGGTCGCGGACCGAGCGCGGCGGGTCGGCACGGTGCCACGCCGTACGGCGTGTAGGCAGGACGGGGGCGACCCGGTCGCTGACCGGTTCATCCCGGCGGCGGCTTCGCGCCCCTGAGTACGACGACAAGCCGGTGCACAACGACGATGCATCGCACGAATTGAGAGAAGAGGAGGGCCCCATCGCATGGAGGGTCCAGAGATCACTTTCGCCGAGGCCGTCATCGACAACGGCAGCTTCGGCACCCGCACGATCCGGTTCGAGACCGGACGTCTCGCCAAGCAGGCGGCAGGCGCCGTGACGGCGTACCTGGATGACGACACCACCTTGCTGTCGACCACGACGGCGAGCAAACACCCCAAGGACCAGTTCGACTTCTTCCCGCTGACGGTGGACGTCGAGGAGCGGATGTACGCCGCGGGCAAGATCCCCGGCAGCTTCTTCCGGCGGGAGGGCCGTCCGTCCACGGACGCGATCCTCACCTGTCGGCTGATCGACCGGCCGCTGCGCCCGACCTTCAAGAAGGGGCTGCGCAACGAGGTTCAGGTCGTCATCACGGTGCTGAGCCTGAACCCGGACCACCAGTACGACGTGCTGGCCATCAACGCCGCGTCGGCCTCCACCCAGATCTCCGGCCTGCCCTTCTCGGGCCCGGTCGGCGGCGTGCGGTTGAGCCTCATCGACGGCACGTGGGTGGCGTTCCCGAACTTCAGCGACATCGAGCGCTCGACCTTCGACATGGTGGTCGCGGGGCGGATCGTCCGGCACGGCGACGGTCCGGCCGACGACGACGTCGCGATCATGATGGTCGAGGCCGAGGCCACGGATTCGACGTGGCACCTCGTCAAGAACGAGGGCAAGCAGGCGCCGACCGAGGAGGTCGTGGCCTCCGGTCTGGAGGCCGCCAAGAAGCCGATCGCGACCCTGTGCCGCGCGCAGGAGGAGCTCGCCAGCACCGCCGCGAAAGAGGTGCAGGAGTTCCCGGTCTTCCTGGACTACCAGCCGGACGCGTACGACGCCGTCGAGGCGGCGGCCTCCGACAAGCTGCGCGAGCTGCTCGCGATCGCCGGCAAGCAGGACCGGGAGGCCAAGCTCGACGAGGCTAAGGAGATCCTCAAGGCCGACCTGGCCGGCGAGGGCAAGTCCTTCCAGGGCCGCGAGAAGGAGATCTCGGCGGCGTACCGCGCCGTCCAGAAGAAGCTCGTCCGGGAGCGGATCCTGCGCGACAAGGTGCGCATCGACGGGCGCGGCCTGGCCGACATCCGGGCGCTCGGCGCCGAGGTCGAGGTGCTCCCGCGGGTGCACGGCTCGGCGATCTTCGAGCGCGGCGAGACCCAGATCATGGGCGTGACCACGTTGAACATGCTCCGCATGGAGCAGCAGCTGGACACCCTGTCGCCGGTGACGCGCAAGCGCTACATGCACAACTACAACTTCCCGCCGTACTCGACCGGTGAGACCGGCCGCGTGGGTTCGCCCAAGCGCCGCGAGATCGGCCACGGCGCGCTCGCGGAGCGGGCGCTAATGCCGGTGCTGCCGACGCGCGAGGAGTTCCCGTACGCGATCCGGCAGGTCTCCGAGGCGCTCGGCTCCAACGGCTCGACCTCGATGGGGTCGGTCTGCGCCTCCACGCTGTCGCTACTCAACGCGGGCGTGCCGCTGCGCGCGCCGGTCGCGGGCATCGCGATGGGCCTCGTCTCGGCTCAGATCGATGGGGAGACGCAGTACGCCGCGTTGACCGACATCCTGGGTGCCGAGGACGCGTTCGGCGACATGGACTTCAAGGTGGCGGGCACGCGGGAGTTCGTCACCGCGATCCAGCTGGACACCAAGCTCGACGGCATCCCCGCCTCCGTCCTGGCCGGGGCGCTGACGCAGGCCCGCGACGCGCGGCTCTACATCCTCGACGTGATGAACGAGGCCATCGACGCCCCCGACGAGATGAGCCCCTTCGCTCCTCGCGTCATCTCGGTGAAGGTGCCGGTCGACAAGATCGGCGAGGTCATCGGCCCGAAGGGCAAGATGATCAACCAGATCCAGGAGGACACCGGCGCCGACATCTCCATCGAGGACGACGGCACGGTCTACATCGGCGCCACCGACGGCCCGTCGGCCGAGGCCGCGCGCAACGCGATCAACGCCATCGCCAACCCGACGATGCCGGAGATCGGCGAGCGCTTCCTCGGCACCGTGGTCAAGACGACGACCTTCGGCGCGTTCGTCTCGCTGCTGCCCGGCAAGGACGGCCTGCTGCACATCTCCGAGGTGCGCAAGCTGGTCGGCGGTAAGCGGATCGACTCCGTGGACGACGTCCTCTCGATCGGGCAGAAGGTCCAGGTCGAGCTCAAGGAGGTCGACCCGCGCGGCAAGCTGTCGCTCGGTGCGGTCCTCACCGAGGAGCAGCAGGCGGCGGCCGATGCGGCCGCCGCCGACGAAGGCGAGCGTCGCGGACCCCGCGGCGACCGTCCCGAGCGCGGCGACCGGGGTGACCGCGGCGGTCGCGGCGACCGGCCCGAGCGTGGCGACCGGGGCGATCGTGGTGACCGGCCCGAGCGCGGCGACCGGCGACCCCGCCGGGACGACGCCGAGGGCTCCGCGCCGGAGAGCCACGATGCCGGCAACGGCGACGGTCCCGGCGACGCCGACGAGGGCGGCGAGCGGCGCTCGCGCAGCCGGCGTCGGCGGCCGCGCCGCGACCACGGCGGCGACCAGGACAACGGCGCCGAGCGCGACAACGGCGGCGAGGGGGTCGAGCACGGAGAGGGTACCCCCGAGTCGGACGCGCTGGTCTCCTCCGCCGACGCCGACCAGGGCGTCAGCGCGACGTCCGAGGAGGCCTGACCGAAGTTCGCAGGGCCCCGACCGGGCGTTCCGGTCAGTGGCCCACCCGACGGCCCGGCACCGCCTTGTGCGGTGCCGGGCCGTCGGCGTCCGCACCGCCTGGCGCGGCGCCGGCCGTCGGCGTCCGGAGTGCCGGCCCAAAAACCGGTGGAGCACCTGGGGGCCGCGTTCCTAGATTTGACGATTGTGAGCCTCCTCGACGTACCGCCCGCACCCCCCGCGAACGCACCTCCGGTCGGCGCCGCGGCGCCGCGGGACGTCTCCTGGCGTCGTCTGCAGGGCGTCCCCGCGGCCGCCGCGATCGCGGCCCTCGCCCTGGGCTCCGTCGGCACGGCCGCGGGCGCCCTGGTCGCGGGACAACTCGCGGAGGGCGTGACCTCGGGCCTGCTCCTGGTGTTGGCCGCTTGCGTGATCGGCGGGGCGGCCCTGGACACGCTGGGTCGCTTCCTGTGGGCCGGGGTCGTGGACCGGGCGGAGGGTCGGCTGCGGGCGGACCTGCTCGACACCGCGCTAGCCCAGCCACTGCCCGTGCTGGCGGAGCAGGCCGTGGGGGAGGTGCTCGACCGGGTCGACGACGACACCCGTGAGGTGGGCTCGCTGCTGCGCATCCAGGCGTGGACCGTGCTGCGCGCCCTGGTGATGACGCTGCCGATCCTGGCCGTCGCCGCCCTGACGTGGTGGCCAGGGGCCGTGCTCATCCCGCTGGCCGCGGCGCTGGCCGTGCGCCTCGTCCGTCCGCTGCTCCCGGAGATCGCGCACCGCAAGGCCGTCGAGGAGGCTGCCTGGACCGACCACGCCGCGCTCCTGGAGGAGGGCATCGCGGGCCGCGACGACCTGCGGACCAGCCTGGGTCAGGCCTTCGCAGTGCAGCGGTTGGCGACGCTGTCCGCCACCGTGCACCGGCGGCTGCTCGACGTGCTCCGACTCGAGAGCGTCCTGTCCCTGCGCGCCGGCCTGCTGTTGCACGGCGTGTTGGCGGTCGTGGCGGGCGGCGCCGCCCTGCTGGCCCTACGGCAGGGCCTGACGGTGGCCCAGCTCGTCACGCTGGTGCTCGTGACCAGCACGCTCGTGAGTCACCTCGCCAGAGTGGCCGACCAGTGGCCGGACCTGCAGGCCGGGCTGGGCGCGGTGCTACGAATCCGGGCCATGCTGGCCGTCGAGCCCGAACCCGTCGGCGGGCTAACCCTCCCGAGCGGCCCGCTGGAGCTGGAGTTTCGCGACGTGCGGTTCGGCTACCCGCAGGGCACCTTCGCGCTGCGCGGGATCAGCCTGGTCGTCCCGGCCGGGCGCACCCTGGCGCTCGTCGGCCGGACCGGGTCGGGCAAGACGACGCTGGCGGCCTTGCTCTCGCGCGCCGTCGAACCGGGTCCCGGTCAGGTCCACCTCGGCGGGATCGACGTGCTGGCGGTGGACCTGTCCAGCCTGCGCCGCAGCGTCGGGGTCGTGACCCAGCGCACCGAGATCGTCGCGGGGAGCCTCGCGGACAACATCACGCTGTACGCCGACGTACCGCGCCGCCGGCTCGACGAGGTCGTCGCCGACCTCGGGCTGACCGACTGGGTGGCCGGGTTCGCGGGCGGGCTGGACACGCCCATCGGGCCCGGTGGCCATCCGCTGTCGGCCGGGGAGGAGCAGTTGGTGGCGTTCGCCCGGCTGCTGTTGGCCGACGTCGGCGTGGTGGTGCTCGACGAGGCCACCGCGCGCATGGACCCGGTCACGGAGGCGCGGGTCGTCGCGGCGGCCGACCGGCTCGTGTGCGGGCGGACCGGCATCCTGATCGCGCACCGCCTGGCCACCACGGCCCGGGCCGACCTGGTCGCGGTGCTCGCCGATGGTCAACTCGTGCAGGCGGGCCCGCGCGTCGAGCTGGCCGAGCGGCCCGGCCCCTTCGCCGACCTGCTCGCCGCGTCGGCGTCGGTGCCCTCCACGTCGGCCACGGCGTCCCTCGCGTCAGCGGCCACGGAGGGGATGCGCGGCCCGGGTGCCGCGGCCACGGGTCCGGCCGGTTCCCGCGCCCACGCTGGGCCGGTGGGGCCGGTGAGACCGGCGGGGGAGGGCATCGGGGTGGTACGGCGGCGCGGGGACCCCGTCCCGCGACCCGAGCCCGGGGATGGCCCATCCCTGGCCCGGGGGGTGCTGAGCATGCTCGCCGTGCGGCCCGCGTGGGGGCAGCTGCCGGTCGGGGCGTTCCTGCTGTACTCCGTGACCGGCGCGCAGGGGCCCATCACCGGGCTCATGTGGGGACAGAGTGTGGCCGCCGTGAGCGCCGGCGAGCGGCCGTGGGGGTGGCTGCTGGCCTACGTGCTCAGCGTGGTGATCAGTCCGGTGCTGCTCGCGTTCGCGATCCTGCGATACCCACGCTGGTGGATCGAGGTCCTGCTGCGCGTGCGGATGGCCGTGCTGGTGGGCCAGACCGCTCAGCGGCGCCTGGACCGGACGCCGCCCGGGGAGGTGGTGGCCCGCGCGTTGGACTCCGACCGCTACGCCCGGTACGCCGACCGCTGGGTGGACGCCGTCAACGGGTTCGCGATCGCGCTGATCACGGGCCTCGCGGCCGGCACCTGGGTGGCCGGTGCCGTGCTCGCGACGATCATGGCGGTCTCGGCGGGCGCCTCGGCCGTCGGCCGCGGCGTGGCGGGCCGCTCGGCCGCCAAGGCCTCCACGGCGCGGGCGACCTTCGGGCGCGTGCTGGTGTCGGTGTTGGAGTCGGCGCGCACGGTCAAGCTGGCCGACCGCACCGGCGCGGCGCGGGACAGGCTCGGGACGGTGGATGCCGGCCGGGTGGCGGCCGCAGTGCGGGAGCATCGGGTTCAGGCGCTGCTCGACGGCGTGCCGACCGTCATGATCCAGGCCGGCTCCGTGGCCGCCTGGGCGGGGGTGCTGACCGGGCAGTGGGGCCTGGCTCAGGCGCTCCTCGTGGTCAGTGCCGTGAACGGCTTTGACTGGTTCGGTCGGGTGGCCGGTGCCGTGGTCACCGAGGCGCCGGGGACGCGGGCCTGGCAGGTCGCGACGGCGCGGCTCGCCGGCGGCGTCGACCTCATGACGCTCCCCGCCGGGGTCGACCTGTGCGCCGGCACGGCGCCCACGCCGTCCCGGCCGGAGCAGGTGCCGTTGCAGCGGCTCACCCTGCGCGGGTTCACCGCGGTCCACGAGGACGGGACGATCGGCGTCGAGGACGTGGACCTGGACGTCGAGGCCGGCGAACTCGTGCTCCTGCTCGGGCAGATCGGGGCGGGCAAGTCCAGCCTGCTGAGGGCGCTCGCCGGGCTCGTCGACCATCGCGGCGCCCTGCGTTGGAACGGCGTTCCCGTCGGCGACGCGGAGGTGTTTTTGCGGCCCGGGCAGGTGTCCTACGTGGCGCAGCTGCCGAGGGTCCTGTCCGGCACTTTCGCGGAGAACGTGCACCTGGGCCACGAGCGCTACGTGCACGGGCCCGTGAGCGTCGCCCGACTCGCCCCCGACCTCGCGGCCGCGGGGGGAGCGCACAGCCTCGTCGGTCACCGCGGCGTGCGGTTGTCGGGTGGCCAGGTGCAACGACTCGCGCTGGCCCGGGGGCTCGCGGCGAAAGCCGAGCTGTTGCTGGCCGACGACATCTCCGCGGCGCTCGACGCGCGCACCGAGATCGAACTCTGGCAGGCGTTGCGGTCCAGGTCGGGGACCGTCATCGGGGCCACGTCGAAGCGGGCCGCGCTGGCGCAGGCGGACCGGGTGGTGGTCCTGGTCGAGGGCCGCGTCGTCGACGTCGGGCCGTGGCCGGCGTTGGCGGACCGATGGGGGCACCTGGCGGCCTAGCAGTCCAGCGCCCCGTCTGGGGGGAGGCGCGCGCGTCGATAGAAGTCGCGGCTCAGCCGGCTAGCCTGGCGGGGTGAGGCTGCCTGCTGGTGGACGTTCTGCTTCGTGGCGTCCGCGGCGCCGTACCGCCCTTCGCTATCCCGGGGTAGCGCCGGTCGCGCTGGCGCACCGCGGCGGCCCGGCGTACGGCCCCAACGTCGGCATCGAGAACTCGGCGGCGGCGTTCGCGGCGGCAATCGCGCTCGGCTACACGCACGTCGAGACGGACGTCCACGTCACCGCCGACGGCGTGCTGCTCGCGCTGCACGACGAGCGCCTCGACCGGGTCGCGGGGGTCGCAGGGGCGGTGGCCCAGCTGTCGTACGCCGACGTCCGCGCCGCCCGGCTCGGTGGACGGGAGCCCGTGCCGACGATGGCGGAGCTGTTCGCCGCATTCCCGACGACGGTGTTCAACATCGACCTCAAGGCCCCCGGGACGCCGGCCGCGCTGTGGCGGGCCATCGAGGCCGCCGGCGCGCACGACCGGGTGTGCGTCGGTTCGTTCTCGCCGCGGCGGCTGTGGGAGTTTCGCCGCCTGGCCCGGGGGCGGGTGGCGACGTCGGCCGGCCCGATCGGTACGGCGTGGCTGCGGTTCGCGCCCGCCGCGCTGACCCGGTGGGTGCACTCGCCCGGCGCGGCGTACCAGGTGCCTCGCCACCAACGCCTGCTCGGGCGCGACGTGGAGGTGGTGACTCCGGGATTCGTCGCGGCGGCGCACCGGATCGGTCGGCAGGTGCACGTGTGGACGATCAACGACCGCGCCGAGATGGTCGACCTGCTGGGACTCGGCGTCGACGGCCTGGTCAGCGACGCGATC
Source organism: Austwickia sp. (assembly GCA_016699675.1). Taxonomy (NCBI): domain Bacteria; kingdom Bacillati; phylum Actinomycetota; class Actinomycetes; order Micrococcales; family Dermatophilaceae; genus Austwickia; species Austwickia sp. The sequence goes on from CP064985.1 coordinate 3,411,699, forward strand.
GACGTGCTGGCCGGTATGTTGCGCGAGAGGGACGGCCGGCCGCCACGCTAGTGCCCCGGAACGCCCGATCGGACGCGTGTGGCCCTAACCTGCATCCATGACATCGTCGACAGCCCCGCGCTCGCGGGGCATCTTGCGCACCAAGCCGATTGAGGACATCCTCGCGCAGCAGGACGAGGAGAACGCCGTCGCCGGCGAGAGCGGCCATTTCCAGAAGCGGCTCGGGGTCAAGGACCTGATCGGCTTCGGCGTCGGGATGATCATCGGACCGGAATCTTCACCCTCACCGTCATCGAGGCCAAGAATCACGCCGGCCCAGCCGTCACGATCGCCTATGTCATCGCCGGCCTCGTCAGCGGCCTCGCGGCCATGTGCTACGCGGAGCTGGCCTCGACGGTGCCGACCGCCGGCTCGGCGTACACCTACAGCTACGCCACCATCGGCGAGGTCTTCGCCTGGATCATCGGCTGGGACCTGGTGCTCGAGTTCACGCTAGGCGCGGCCGTGGTGTCGCGGGGCTGGTCCGGCTACATGCTGCACCTGTTCCCGTGGCTGCCGTCCTCGCTGTTCGGTGAGGGATCGAGCATCAACGTGGGCGCCATCCTCATCGCGGCGATCCTCGGCGTGGTCGCGACCGTCGGGGTCCGCGAGAGCGCCTGGGTGACGAACCTCCTCGTCGCGATCAAGGTGTCGGTGTGCCTGTTCGTCATCGCGCTGGGCGCGTTCTACGTGAAGGCCAGCAACTGGACGCCGTTCATCCCTGAGTCCCGGCCGGTGGAGGCGGGCACCTCGGGGCTGGAGCAGCCCCTGTCCCAGTGGGCCTTCGGCATCACCCCGACCCAGTTCGGGATCGGCGGGGTGCTGACGGCCACGGCGGTCGTGTTCTTCGCGTACTCCGGCTTCGAGTCCGTCGCAAACATGTCCGAGGAGAGCAAGAACCCCGCCCGCGACATGCCCCGCGGCCTCCTGGGTTCGCTGTTCCTGTGCATGGCCCTGTACGTCGGGGTCTGCATCGTCATCACCGGCATGGTGCCGTACGACCAGATCGACGAGGGCGCGCCGATCGCGGCCGCGTTCTCCCAGGTCGGGATCGGCTGGGCGGGCGTGCTCATCTCGATCGCGGCCGTGTGCGGGCTGACCTCGGTGATCCTGGTCGACATGGTCGGGATGGGCCGCATCGGGTTCGCGATGGGCCGCGACGGCCTGTTGCCCCGCTGGATCGGCCGGCTGCACCCCCGGTGGGGCACCCCGTCGCGGATGACCATCGCCACGGCCGCGTTCGTCATGCTGCTCGGCGGGTTCGTTCCGCTGCGCGACCTCGCGGACATGGTCTCGATCGGGACGCTGTTCGCGTTCGTGGTGGTCAGCGTGGCCGTGCCGGTACTGCGCCGGACTCGGCCCGACCTGAACCGCCCGTTCCGGGTGCCGCTGTCCCCGGTGGTGCCGGCGATCTCGGTCCTCGCGTGCGCCTACCTGATGACCAACCTGTCCCTGGCCACCTGGATCCGGTTCGTGGTGTGGATGGCGGTGGGGTTCGTCGTGTACTTCGGGTGGGGCAGGCGCAACGCGCGCCTGGCCTCTTAACGCTCCGATCGGGGTGCTGAGGGGGCCGGAGGCCCCACGGCACACCGATCGGAGCGCGGGGCGCCCCCGCCGGCCCGGCGCGGATGCACTGTGCGTCGGGCCGGTGGCGCCCGCTTCCTGAGCCCCCCGCACGATGGCGGGGCGCCTCGCTGCCGCTACTGCCCGAGGGCGCCGTCCGTCGGGGCCGCGCCGGTGCCCGTTGAGCCACCGCCGAGAGCTGCCCGGATCTTGTCGATGACCTGCTGCTCTGCCGGGTCGACGCCGCTGGAGGCCTGGGCCACCTGGTCGCACGCGGTCAGTAGCACGTCCTTGAAGCCCTGGAGCTGGGCCGGGGCCTTGGCGCCGAGGATGTCGACGGCCGCCGCGACGTCGGCCAGGATGGTCGCCTCGAGCTCCTGGTCGGAACCAGCCTTCGGCACCGGCGGCAGCCCGCCCGAGCCGAACACCTCCTTGATCTCCTGGGGCGCCTCGGCGAGCGCCCGGCTGCCCGCCACGGACTCCTTGAACATGGCGAAGAAGCCGGGGGTCGGCCTTGCTGACGAGGGTCAGCGAGCCGAAGGCTGCGGTGCGGATCGTGTCGCGCTCTTGGGTGGTGAGGTCGATGCTCATGGGCGGTTCCTACCCACCGCCCCGCCCGGTCAATCGCCCAGCGGCGTCGGGTAGCCCTGCACGTCGTCCACCATGGGCACGGTCGCGCGGCTGGGTGCGCGGGCCGCGCAGGTCAAGAACTCGGCCGGTTGGATCGCGTGGTGTCCGTGCACGAGGAGGACCGGTACGCCGTCCAGGAGCACCTCGCGTCGCCAACCGGTGGCCCGTCCGGCGGCGCCGGGTTGCGGTCGGACCTGGAGCCGCACGCGGTCCCACGGCACCACGCCCAGGCGTCCGGCGACGGCCAGCAGGGTCGCCTGGTCCTGGGGAGACCGGCCGGTGATCCCGCGCAGATGTGCACGGGCGGGCTCGCCCCGCAGGTGCGCGGCCACGACGCCGACCGCCGTGTCGGGATCGAGCGCCCCATAGCAGGCCCCGTCCGGGAGCACGACGAGGTTCGCGGCGAATCGGTCGCCGCCGGTGTGCGTGGTTTCCCAGACCCGCCCCGGGTAGGCCTCGGCCAGCGCCGCGGCGACGGGTCGGCCACGGACCGCGCAGCACGCGTCGTGCCGGCCGTTCGTGCACACGAGCAGGACGGGGGTGTCGTCGCGCGGGCTTGGGGACGCGGTTGGGGTGAGCGCGTCGCGGATCGCGTCCCAGCCGTCCGCGAGCGTCCCCCACCGCTGGCCCGGGTGCGGGTCGGTGCTCACGACGGCCCACCGGCGCGCGCTCGCGCCCGCACGCGCCGCCCCCCGCACGGCCGGCTGGCGGATCAGTTGGAGCCGCGCCCCCGTGTCGTCCAGCGCGCGCGCCAGGGCGGCGCGATCCACGCCGGGCGCGTCCAACGAGTCCAGGGCGACGCGGCCCCAGCCCTGGTGTTGCTCGATGAGCAGCCAGCGACGCGCCGGCGGCGCCGTACCGACCAGCGCATCCCCCCGGGCTCGCGCCGCGTCCGAGCAGCTCATCGTCATCACCCCACGCCCCCTGTCGCGGCGGCCTGGGAGGCGAGGGACGGGCCGAGCGCCGCCACCCCCTCCACCATGAGCGTGCGCGCGATCGCCAGGGCGGCGGCGCCGTCCGAGGGGTGCAGGTCCGCCACGGTGACGGGCTCCCCGGCGAGGAGGCGGAGCAGAGCGGGCGTGGCCGCCGCGGGCGCGCGGAAGCGGCCGGCTCGAGACCGTACGACGACGTCGGTGCCGCGGCCGTCATCGGCCGGATTGCTCGGTTCCTCGACGGTGGCCATGAGACCGGGCCGGGCCACGAGGATGTCGACCGGCGCGAGCGCGTCCGCGGCGGCGACCTGGGCGAGCACCGGCAGCGCGGCCTGCCGCTGGGCCGCCCGCGCGCGGCCGTGCAGCGCCGTCGCGAGGGTCGTCGGCGTGACCGCCTCGAGCGCGGCCGCGATGGCCGCCCGGACGGCGTCGGCGTCGCGGGCCAGATCCGCGGGGGAGGCCACGTTCACGCCGAGGTCCAGGGTGGCCCGCAGGCTCGGTTCGTCGGCGAGCGCACGACGTACGTGGTCCAGCGCCGCGTCCACGAGGTGCGCGCGCGTCCAGGTGTGGACGCCCACGGTCAGGTGAATCGAGACGTCGGCCGAGGCGGTGGCGGAGTGGAGATAGCCGCGCGGCAGATAGAGGACGTCCCCCGGCCGCAGCTCGGTCGCGAGCAGCGGCTCGGCCGCGGCGGCCGCGGCCACCGCGGTGCGCCGGACCTCCCAGGGCTGATCCCGCAGCGGGTCCGGCCACACGGGCGGGTGGATGCGCCAGGACTTGCCTCCGTGCACCTGCAGCACGAAGACGTCGTGGACGTCGTAGTGCGCCGCGAAGCCCTGATTGCCCGGCGGCGTGACGTAGGCGTTGACCTGCGCCGGGTGCCCGAGTTCGGTCGCCAGGGCGCCGGTGAAGTCCGCGAGGGGTGGCCAGGTGCGGTGCAGCGCCTGCAGGACGATGGTGGCGCCCGCGGCGAAGCGACGCCGTATGGCGTCCTCGTCCAGCTGATCGTCGATCCCCGCCCCGACGCCACCGCCCGTGGTGAATTCCCGCTCGCCGAGGGTCCGGCCGGCCTGGGCCAGCCGCAGGAATGGGGTCCGCAGTCCGCGGCGGCTGATCAGCTCGTCGACGGCGGCGGGGGAGAAGAGGTCGGCGAAGTCGTCGGCGGCGTGCGTGCCCGGCAGGCAGGCGGCCCGGTCCGCGGCGGGGACCAGGAGCGGCGTACGACCCCAGTGCTCACGAACGAACTGCTCGCGCCGAGGCGCGAGCAGTCGTTCGAGCGGTGCTGCAGACCGCGGGCCGGAGTCCCGGCCGCGCGTCATCAGGCGGGCGTTCCCGCGCCGCCGTGGGCGCCGCCGTCGGCACCCTTGTCGGCTCCACCATCGGCGCCGCCGTCGGCGCCCTTGTCCGCGCCACCATCGGCGCCGCTATCAGCTCCGCCGTCGGCACCCTTGTCCGCGCCACCATCGGCACCGCCGTCGGCACCCTTGTCCGCGCCCCCGTCAGCTCCGCCGTCAGCGCCCTTGTCCGCGCCACCGTCGCCCTCGGGGCCACGCACGGCGCCCATGTCGGCCCCGCCGTCCGCGCCGCCGTCACCCATGGGGCCCAAGACCTGGTCCTCGCCTGCATCCGTCATGTCGACCGTCCTTTCGCCGTGCTGTCATGTCGCCGGGTTGTGCCCGCCATCGTTGCGGTCCCCGCAGCCCGCCGCAACAGGAACGAGGGTTCACACGTCGATGCGTCCGTAGGTGCTCTTGGCCTTCTCCAGCGCGGACACGTAGCCCGCCCGCCCGTAGCCGCTGGTGTCGACCGCCGTGGGCACGGCCAGCAGGCCGCGCACGTCCGCAACGGAGGCGAATCCCTTGCGTTCCAACCACTGGGACAGGCCCGCGACGAGCTGCCCGGCGTAGTCCTCGCCGTGCCGCACGAGGGCGGAAGTCGTCATCACGACGTCCGCGCCGGCCAGCAGGTAGCGCACCACGTCATCGGGCGTCTCGACGCCCGTCGTCCCGGCCAGGCTCGCGCGGACCCGGCCGTGCAGCGCCGCGATCCAGGTCTGCGGCAGCCGCGATTCCGCCGGCGCGGACAGCTCGACTCCCGAGTCCACCGCGATGGCCTCGACGTCGATCTTCGGCTGGATCCACCGGTTGAACAGCACCAGGCCGTCGGCGCCGGCCTCGTCCAGGCGCATCGCCATGGAGCCGAACGAGCTGAAGTAGGGGCTCAGCTTCATCGCCACCGGAATCGACACGGCCTCCTTCACGAGGCCCAGGATGTCCAGATGGCGCCGCTCGATGACCATCCCGTCGACGGTGACGTCGCCGGGCACCAGGTAGACGTTGAGCTCGATCGCCGCCGCGCCCGCGTCCTGCATCTGCCGCGCGAACTCCGCCCAACTGCCGAGCGTCGAGCCGTTGATCGAGCCGAGCACGGGCACGTCGACCGCTTCGGCCGCTTGCTCCAGCAAGCGCAGGTAGTTGTCGGAGAGTCCGGAGTCGTTGCTCGGCACGGTGGGGAAGTACGTCAGCGACTCCGCGAACGACTCCTCATGGATCTCCTCCAGGTAGATGTCCCGCGCGGCCTCGTGTCGGAGCTGCTCCTCGAACAGCGAATAGAGCACCACCGCCCCGACGCCACCGTCGGCGAGCCGGCGGACCCCGTCGACCGTCTGCGAGAGGGGCCCCGCTGAGGCGACCACAGGGTTGCGCAGCGACAGGCCCAGATATTGCGTGGCGAGATCGACCACCGCTCAGCCCTCCTTCCGGGCGTCGGCCGCGAAGTCCTGTGCCTCGCGGGTCGCCAGCTCCTCGTATTCCGACCAGCGCCGCGCCACCTGCTCCTGGCCCAGCTCCAGCAGTCGCTCCGCCTCCGCCGGGTCGGCCCCGGCCAGCATCCGGAACCGCAGCTCGTTCTTGTGGTAGTCCTTCAGCGTGATCCGCGGCCGCGGGCTGTCGAGCAGGAACGGGTTGCGGCCCTCGGCGCGCAGGATCGGGTTGTACCGCATCAGCGGCCAGTGCCCGGACGCCACCGCCTTGTATTGCTGGTCGAGGCCCTTGCGCATGTCGATGCCGTGGGCGATGCAGTGGCTGTACGCGATGATGAGGCTCGGGCCGGCGTAGGCCTCCGCCTCCCGGAACGCCTTGAGAGTCTGCTGCGGGTCGGCGCCCATCGCGACCCGCGCGACGTACACGTGCCCGTACGCCGCCGCCTGCATCGCCAGGTCCTTCTTGTTCGTGGTCTTGCCCGCCGCGGCGAACTTGGCCACGGCGCCCAGCGGGGTCGACTTGCTGCTCTGCCCGCCGGTGTTGGAGTAGACCTCGGTGTCCATGACCAGGACGTTGACGTCGCGGCCGGACGCCAGGACGTGGTCGAGTCCGCCCGAGCCGATGTCGTAGGCCCAGCCGTCGCCGCCGACGATCCACACCGAACGACGTACGAGGTGGTCGACGACCGACACGAGATCCTTCACCGCCGCGCCGTCGAGCGACTCCAGCCGCGTCCGCAGCTCCTCGACGCGCGCCTGCTGCGCGAGGATCTCGTTCTCGCGCTCCTGCGGGGCGGCGAGGATCTCGTCGACCAGGGCGGCGCCGATCTGCTCGCGCAGGCCCTTGAGCCGCTTCTGCGCGAGCCCCGCCTGCAGGTCCGCGGCGAGCCGCATCCCCAGCCCGAACTCGGCGTTGTCCTCGAAGAGGCTGTTGCTCCAGGCCGGCCCGCGGCCGCCCGCGTTCTTCGTCCAGGGGGTGGTCGGCAGGTTCCCGCCGTAGATCGAGGAGCAGCCGGTCGCGTTCGCGACCATCGCCCGGTCCCCGAAGAGCTGGGTGAGGAGCTTCACGTACGGCGTCTCGCCGCACCCGCTGCACGCCCCGGAGAACTCGAACAGCGGCTCCAGGTATTGGATCCCGCGGACGTTGCCGAAGTCGACCTTGGACCGGGTGTTGACGGGGATCGACTCGAAGAACGCGACGTTGGCCTTGGCGGGCTCCCGGTCGCGGACCGGCGCCAGGTTGATCGCCCGGCGGTTCGGCTGCTCGACCGGCTTGACCGGGCAGGCCTCGACGCACAGGCCGCAGCCGGTGCAGTCCTCGGCGTACACCTGCAGGGTGTAGCGCTCGCCGGGGATGCCGGCCGCGTTGAGCGGCGCGGACTCGTACGCTTCAGGCGCCCCGTCGAGGTGCTTGGTGCGGAACCGCTTCGCCCGCAGCACCGCGTGCGGGCAGACCATCGAGCAGTTGCCGCACTGGATGCAGGCGTCCTTGTCCCAGACGGCGATGATCTCGCTGACGTTGCGCTTCTCGTACGCCGTGGTGCCGCTCGGATACGTGCCGTCGACCGGCAGGGCGCTGACCGGGAGCAGGTCGCCGCGCCCGACGAGCATCTCCGCGGTGACCTCCCGGACGAACTCCGGGGCGTGCTCCGGCACCGGCGCGAGCAGATCGCGCTGCGCCGTCACCGCCGACGGCACCTCGATCCGGTGCAGGTGCGCCACCGAGGCGTCCACGGCCGCCTCGTTCTTGGCGACGACCTCCGCGCCCCGCTTGCCGTACGTCTTGCGGATCGAGGCCTTGACCTTCGCGATCGCCTCGTCGCGGGCCAGCACTCCGGAGATCGCGAAGAAGCAGGTCTGCAGCACGGTGTTGGTGCGCCCCGCCAGGCCCGCCTCGCGGGCGACGGCTGTGGCGTCGATGGCGTAGAGCTCCAGGCCCTTGTCGATGATGCCTCGCTGCAGGCTGCTCGGGAGGTGGTCCCAGACGGCTTCGGGCGGGAAGGGCGCGTTGACGAGCAGCGTGCCGCCCGGCTTGGCGAACTCCAGGATGTCCACCCGCTCCAGGATCGACATGTGGTGGCAGCCGACGAAGCTGGCGCGGGAGACGAGGTACGGCGCCTGAATCGGCGCCGGGCCGAAGCGCAGGTGGCTGACCGTCCGCGAGCCCGACTTCTTAGAGTCGTAGACGAAGTAGCCCTGGGCGAAGGTGCCCTCCTGGGAGCCGAGGATCTTGATGGTGTTCTTGTTCGCCCCGACGGTGCCGTCGCTGCCGAGACCATAGAACACGGCGCCGACCGTGCCCTCGGGCATGATGTCGAGGTCCTCGCCGACCGGCAGGGACAGGTGGGTGACGTCGTCGGTGATGCCCACCGTGAACCGCGGGCGCGGCGCTGAGTCCCCGTCCCGGACCAACTCGTCGTACACCGCGGCCACCATGGCCGGCGTGAACTCCTTGCTCGACAGCCCGTACCGGCCGCCGATGACCAGCGGCATGCCGTCCCGCTCGCCGCGGGCGACTGCCTCGCCGAGGGCCGAGGTGATGTCGAGGAACAGCGGCTCGGCGAGCGCGCCGGGCTCCTTGGTGCGGTCCAGCACGGCGATCCGGCGGGCGCTGGTCGGCAGGGCCGCGATGATCTCCTCGGTGGGGAAGGGCCGGTAGAGCCGGATCTGCAGGACGCCGACCCCGCCGCCCGCGCCGTCCCGCTGCGCGTTGAGCCGGTCGGCGGTGCGGATGGCGGTCTCGGCGCCGGAGCCCATGATGACGATGACCCGCTCGGCCTGGGGGTCACCGTGGTAGTCGACCAGGTGGTACTGCCGACCCGTACGCGCGGCGAGCCGGTCCATCGCCGACTGGGTGATGCCCGGCACCGCGGTGTAGAAGCTGTTCGCCGTCTCGCGGGACTGGAAGTAGGTGTCCGGGTTCTGGGCGGTGCCGCGGATGAACGGGTTCTCCGGCGACAGCGCCCGGGCCCGGTGCGCCCGCACGAGCTCGGTGGGGACCAGCGCGCGCAGGTCGTCGTCGCCGAGCATCTCCAGGGTGTTGAGTTCGTGGCTGGTGCGGAAGCCGTCGAAGAAGTGCACGAACGGCACCCGGGACTCCAGCGTGGCGACCTGGGCGACCAGCGCCATGTCGTGCGCCTCCTGGACCGAGGCGCTGGCCAGCAGCGCGAACCCGGTCTGCCGGACCGCCATGACGTCCTGGTGGTCGCCGAAGATCGACAGCCCCTGGGTGGCCAGGGAGCGCGCCGCCACGTGGATCACGGCCGAGGTCAGCTCGCCGGCGATCTTGTACATGTTGGGGATCATGAGCAGCAGGCCCTGGCTGGCCGTGAACGTGGTCGACAGGGCCCCGCCCTGCAGCGCGCCGTGGGTGGCGCCCGCCGCGCCGCCCTCGGACTGCATCTCCACGACGGTCGGGACCGTCCCCCAGATGTTCGTGCGGCCGTGCGCGGACCACTCGTCGGCGAGCTCGGCCATCGTCGAGCTCGGCGTGATCGGGTAGATGCTGCACAGCTCGTTGAGGCGGTAGGCGACGGAGGCCGCGGCCTCGTTGCCGTCGATGATCGCCTTGGTCATCAGAAGAGCCCTCCCTGTCGCGAGTCGTCCGCCGTGGCGCGACCCCGGCCCGGGCCGGTCAGGGGTCGATCCGGGCGGCCCTCGGGCACCATGTCGATGGCGTGGACGGGGCACTGCTCGTAGCAGGTGCCGCAGCCCGTGCACTTGTCGTAGTCGTAGCGGTAGCGGTGCCCCTTGCCGAGCTTGATCACCGCGTCCTCGGGACAGGCCCCGAGGCAGCCGTCGCATTCGATGCAGTTGCCGCAGGACAGGCAGCGCTCCGCCTCGAAGCTCGCCTGCTCGTCGTCGAGGCCGCCGACGACCTCGTCGAACGCGCTGACCCGCGCGTCGGGGTCGAGTTCGGGCTGGCTGCGCCGGGTGAAGTCCCCGAAGTACCACAGGTGCAGGTCGTCGAGGCCGACGACCGGGTGCTTGGCGGGCCGGTTGTCGGACGTGGAGTTCAGCCAGGCGTCGATGGTGCGGGCCGCTCGCTTGCCGTGCCCCACGCCGATGGTGACGGTGCGCTCGGACGGTACGGCGTCGCCGCCGGCGAAGATGCCCGGCACGTCGGTCATCAGGCTCTTCGGGTCGACCTGGACCACGTCGCCGTCGAAGCGCATCCCGGGGATCGACTTGAGGAAGTCGCTGTCGGTCTCCTGGCCGAGGGCCAGGATCACCGTGTCGGCCGCCAGCTTCTCGAACCGGCCGGTCCCGCGCGGCTTGCCGTTCTCGTCGAGCTCCATGATCTCGACGGTCAGGTCGTCGTCGACCTCGGTGATGGTCCGCAGCCAGTTCATCTTCACGCCCTCGCGCTCGGCCTCGGCGGCCTCCTCGGCGTGGGCGGGCATCTGCTCCGCCGTACGGCGGTAGACGATCATCGTCTCCTCCGCGCCCAACCGGCGCGCGACGCGGGCGGCGTCCATGGCGGTGTTGCCGCCGCCATACACCGCGACCCGCCGGCCCATCACCGGCCGGTCGCCGCTCGCCACGGTCCGCAGGAAGCTCACCGCGTCGACGACCTTCTCGGCGTCCCGCGACGGCAGGTCCACCTTCTTGCTCAGGTGCGCGCCGATCGCGACGAAGACCGCGTCGAACCCGCCGTCGCGCTGCTCGGCGAGGAGGTCCTTGACCGTGTGGTCGTTGACGATCCGCACGCCCATGGCCGTCAAGCGGGCCACCTCGCCGTCGATGACGACGCGGGGAAGGCGGTATTCGGGGATGCCGTAGCGCATCATGCCGCCGGGCTGGGGCGAGGTGTCCCGGATCTCGACCTCGTGGCCGAGGCGAGCCAGGTGGTAGGCGGCGGACAGGCCGGAGGGGCCGGCGCCCACGACGAGCACCTTGCGGCCGGACGCCGGCGGGGGCGGCGGGAACTGCCAGCCCTGCTCCAGGGCCATGTCGCCGAGGTAGCGCTCCACTCCGTGGATGGAGATGGCGCTGTCGAGGTCGGCGCGGTTACAGGCCGACTCGCACGGGTGATAGCAGACCCGGCCGTGGATCGCCGGGAACGGGTTGTCGCGGGTCAGCTGCACCCACGCCGCGTGCGGGTCGCCCAGCTTCAGCAGCCGCAGCCACTCCTGGATGTTCTCCCCGGCCGGACAGGCGTTGTTGCACGGGGGCAGCAGGTCGACGTACACGGGCATTCGGGACCGGACGGGCGCGACCCGACCGGCAGCCTGGCTGAGGTCGGGAAGCTTCGTGATGTCGCGGCGGGCTTGCGGCATAAGGGCACCTCGGGCAGTCGTCGACGGGTGACAGTGCGCACGCTAGTACCCGTCGAGGCGCTGAGGGGAGGAGCTTTCCCCGGAGTTTGCCGGAAATGGAGGAGTGGCGGCGCCGGACCCTCAGCTACGGTGCAGTAGCGCCCGCACCGCGGCGCTGACGACGAGGGCCGCCTGCGCGCCGTCCCCAGGCCGGGTGGGGCCGCTGGTCTCGGGCCCCGCGCCGGGGGCGGCGAGGTCGCCGACGGGCGCGCCGGCGCGGTCGGCCTCCAAGACGTACGCCGTGGCGGCGTTGAGCACGGCCTTCTGGCCGGGGGAGAAGTGCGGCCAGCCGGCGCGAAGAGCCGAGAGGTCCCCGGCGTGGGCGGAGACGCTGCACACGGCCATCCCGGCGGCGACGTTCTGCCGGCGGACGGCGTCCATCAGCTCGAACAGTTCCCGGCTCGCGGACTCATCGAGCGGGGTGGTCCAGGCGCTGACCTGCTGCCAGAGGCCGCCCAGTTCGGCGGCGAAGCGGCGCAGGTCCGGGTCCTCGGGCAGGCTCGACGCGGCCGGTGGGCTCGACACAGCCACCTCTGGCGCGGCAGGGGTAGCGGTAGCGACGGTATTGACCGCATCGTCCGTGGCCGTCATTCAACCTCCCGGGGCATCACCAACCTGCGGAAGGCCACAGTCGACCGTCCGGTCACTTCTCGATTCGGCAGGTCGCGCCGTCCCGGGAGGGTTTTCGGGAGGGCCGACGAGCCCCCTACCGTGGGTGGGCGGTTCGGCATCATTAGTCTGGGTGCTGTGAGCGCGAGCAGCAAGGTATCGGTCATCGGTGCGGCGGGTCGGATGGGTACAACGGTGTGTCAGGCCGTCGAGGAGGCCGACGACCTGGAGCTCGTGGGCCGCTATGACATGGGTGACGACCTTGGCGACCTCGGGGGCGCCGACGTCGTCGTGGAGTTCTCGGTCTCGGACAGTTCGCCCGTGAATGTGGCCCACTGCGTGGCGCGGGGCGTGCACGTCGTGGTGGGGACGACGGGCTGGGACGACGCCAAGCTGGCGACCCTGCGGGAGCAGCTGGACAAGGCCCCCGCCGGCACCGGCGTCCTGATCGCCCCCAACTTCGCCATCGGTGCCATCCTCATGATGAGCTTCGCGCAGACCGCCGCCCGGTTCTATGAGTCGGTGGAGATCGTCGAGCTGCACCACCCCAACAAGGTGGACGCGCCCTCCGGGACGGCGGCGCGCACGGCGCAGCTCGTCGCGCAGGCGCGGGCCGCCGCGGGACTCGGGGCGGTTCCCGACGCCACGACCACCGACCCCGGCGGCGCTCGGGGAGCGGACGTCGACGGGGTCCACGTGCACGGGGTGCGGTTGCGCGGCTACATCGCCCACCAGGAGGTGCTGTTCGGCACCGAGGGGGAAGGCCTCACGATCCGGCACGACAGCTTCGACCGCGTGAGCTTCATGCCGGGCGTGCTTGCAGGCGTGCGCGGCGTCGCGGATCACCCCGGGCTGACCGTGGGCCTGGAGCACTATCTGGGCCTGTGACACGCCGATGACTGCCATTCGGCGCGGCGCTTGCGGCCGCTGAACGGCGGCTCATGACCGCTGGGCTCTTGACCGGGTGGTCGGGAACTTCTGGTGTGATCCCCGACACGCTGCATAAACGCCAGGTCACGCGGCATAACCACGTCCGTCCTGGTCGCGGCTGCTCGGCGCAGGGGGGCATGTGGTCCCATGCAGGACAGGCCCAAAAGCGGAAATCTGTGGGGCACCGAAAAGCCCGGAGCCCCGGGCGTTTCACCAAGACTTTGAGGAAGGTCCGCACCCACATGGCACACGACATCGCCCCGACCTCGACTGCGGCTCCTGTCGAGACCGCCGCCCCCGCTACTCGGCAGATCTTGATGGGCGACCCGGGCCCGCTCGGCACGGCGTGCTTCGCGCTCACCACGTTCGTGCTCTCCACCATCAACGCGGGCTTGATGCCCGTGGGCATCAAGCCCGTCGTCCTCGGCCTGGCCCTGTTCTACGGCGGAATGACGCAGATCTTTGCGGGGGTTCTCGAGTTCTTCAAGAACAACACCCTCGGTGGCGTCGCCTTCTGTAGCTACGGCGCGTTCTGGATGGCCTTCTGGTATATCTCGACCCAGACGACCTATGCCCCGAGCGTTTCCGCCGCTGATAAGAGCCACGCGGTCGGCCTGTTCCTGCTCGGCTGGACCATTTTCACGGCGTACATGACGATCGCGGTGAGCAAGACTCACAATGCGCTCTTCTTCACCTTTGTCGTCCTGCTGGCCGCCTTCATCTTCCTGACGCTCGGCGACTTCACGCTGAACGAGATGTTCACCAAGCTCGGCGGTTACTTCGGTCTCGCCGCTGCTGCCGGCGCCTGGTACTGCAGCTTCGCCGCGGTCTTCAACGCGACCGCCGGCAAGGCCGTCGTCCCGGTCTGGCCGCGCGCCTGAGCTGACGACCCGCGTCGCTAGCCCACATCGGGCCTAGTCCCGCACGCCCGAAGGGGCGGGAGAGCCTGGCTCTCCCGCCCCTTCGTCATGCCCGGCCGCCCGTCCGTCGAGGCCCGGGCTGTCGCCGCAGCGTCAGCAGCACCGGGTCTTCGGATTGCTTTCCTGCTCGGCGTACTTGTCCTTCCAGAACTGCCGTTCCGTGGGGACCTCGCAGCCGGGGTGGTGGCGGCGCAGGTGGGCGACGTACCGCTCGTAGGCGTCCGCGCCGGTGACGCCGCGCCAGTACCAGCGCAGCCCCCGCACGCCGCGGCGTACCTGCTCGATCACGTCGCCGCCCGCGCGGCCACCGTTGCTCGTCATGGTGCTCAATGGTGCGCCCGGACCGGCGTCGGGTCCAGCCCGGCCGCCTTCCACTCGTCGAGGACCTCCTTCTCCAGCGGCGTGGGGAAGAAGGTCGCAGGAGCGAAGATCCGCGTCGGGACGGGCTCCTCCTCGCTGGTCGGCAGGCCGCCGGCCTTGACCGCCTTCCACGACACCCACAGGGTGACCGCGAAGACGATGAGGACGAGCCCCGCATAGACGATCGACAGCACGCCGTCGATCGTCGCGTTCCGGATCACGGCGTCGATCTCCGCGGGCGTCTTCGCCGTGGAGTACGAGGTCTTGCCCGCGTCCTTGGCCGCCTGGGCGGCGTTGCGCAGGGACCAGTAGCCGATGGTCGGGTTGCTCGAGAAGATCTTCTGGAACGAGGCGGACTCGGTCACGATGAGGATCCACGCGAGCGGGAGGCCTGGGACCCACGCGTACTTGGCGTAGCCGCGCTTGCACGTGATCGCGAAGACGACGCACAGCGCGATGCCGGCGAGGAGCTGGTTGCTGATGCCGAACAGCGGATACAGCGTGTTGATGCCACCCAGCGGATCGGTGACGCCCATCACCAGGATGCCGCCCCACAGGAGGACGACGAGAGCCGAGCACACCCAGGCGCCGACGCGCCAGGACGGGTCGGCGAACTTCTGCAGCCCCGCGTTCTTCGTGGACCGCCCGAGAGCGCCGAAGAAGTCGGAGAACATGAACCGCGCGACGCGGGTGCCCGCGTCGATGGTCGTGAGGATGAACAGCGCCTCGAACATGACGGCGAAGTGGTACCAGAACGCCTTGTCACCGAGAAGCGACAGGATCGGCGTGCGGTGCATGACGTCCGACAGGCCGACGGCCAGCGTCGGCGCCCCGCCGGTGCGCGAGATGATGTTCTTCTCGCCCACATCCTTGGCGTGCTGGACGAAGAAGTTCGCATCGACGTTGGCCAGCGGGTTGCCCCCGGGGCTGGTCAGGCCGAGCCCATTGACGTAGGCGGCGGCCTTGGCCGGGTCGGGCGAACCGGTGAGACCGGCCGGGGCGTTCATCCCGAAGTAGAGGTGCTGGTCGAGGATGCAGGCCGAGACCAGCGCCATGATCGCGACGAAGGACTCGGTGAGCATGCCGCCGTAGCCGATGATCCGCGCCTGCCGCTCCTTCTCGATCAGCTTCGGCGTCGTGCCGGAGCTGATGAGGGCATGGAAGCCGGAGATGGCGCCACACGCGATGGTGATGAACAGGAACGGGAACAACGAACCCGCGAAGGCGGGGCCGGTGCCGGTCTCGGCGAACTTCGTGACGGCCGGCATCTGGATGACCGGTCCGACCGCGACGATGCCGATGGCGAGCATGACGATCGTGCCGACCTTCATGAACGTCGACAGGTAGTCGCGCGGGGCCAGCAGCATCCAGACCGGCAGGACGGAGGCGACGAAGCCGTACGCCGCGACCCAGTAGGCCAGGGACAGCCGGCTCAGCGTGAAGATCGGGGCCAGGGTCGAGGAGTCGGCGACGTACTTGCCCAGGACGATCGCGAGCAGCAGCAGCGCGACGCCGATGAGCGACACCTCGTTGACCTTGCCGGGGCGCAGGTAGCGCAGGTAGAAGCCCATGAAGAGGGCGATCGGGATCGTCATCGCGATCGAGAAGACCGCCCACGGGCTCTCGGCGAGGGCGCCGATCATGACCAGGCCGAGCACGGCGATGAGCAGGATCATGATCGTCAGCACGCCGAGGATCGCGGCCCAGCCGCCGACCGGGCCGAGCTCGTCGCGGGCCATCTGACCGAGGCTGCGGCCGTTCCGGCGCAGCGAGTAGTGCAGGACCATGTAGTCCTGCACGGCGCCGGCCAGGATGACGCCGACGATGATCCAGATCGTGCCCGGCAGGTAGCCCATCTGGGAGGCGAGCACCGGGCCGACGAGGGGACCGGCGCCGGCGATGGCCGCGAAGTGGTGGCCGAAGAGGACGCGGCGGTCCGTCGGCATGAAGTCCTTGCCGTTGTCGAACTGCTCGGCAGGCGTCGCGCGGGTGTCGTCCGCCTTCAGGATCTTGCGCTCGATGAACTTGCCGTAAAGCCGCAGCGCGATGAGATAACTGCCGACGGCGGCGAAGACGAACCAGCGGGAGTTCACCTCCTCGCCGCGGACGAGGGCGATCATGATCCAGCCCAAGGCCGCAAGAACGGCACAAACAGCCAGGTAGATCTTGGTCTTCCCCGTCATCACAGGGGGTTCGTTGACGGCGATGGGTGGCAGGTCCGGATCGTTCCGGACCTTTCCCTCCGCCCGGGTGTCGACGGTCATTGTCGGCTCCTGGAGTTGGTGCTGGGACACGGGAAAGATACCCACCCGTTATGGATTCGGGAAGCGAACTCGCGGAACTCCCGGGTCATCGTTGCAGATCGGTGACCTGGGCAGATGGGGTCATTATGCGGATGGATCTTCGAGCCGTGTTCGCCCAGCGGGCTTTTGGCCCACTGATCGTATACGCGTCGTACGCGCGAATGTGGTCCGATGATTCAGTTCGGCGCGGGGGGTGATGGCGGCCGGGTCAGGCAGCGCGGCGGGTCGCGCCGGTCAGGCGGGTCAGGTGGGTCAGCCGGTCAGGCCCACCCCAGTGCGCGCAGCGCCGCGCCCGTGCCGGCCGCGAGCACGACGACCAGCAGGAACGGGGCCCGCAGTGCCAGTGCCAGGGCCGCGACGGCGACGGCGGCCGCGCGAGCGTCCAGGGTGCGGGCTCCGGTGCCGGTCGTGAAGGCCTGGACGGCGACCAGCCCCGCCAAGAGTGCGACCGGCAGCAGTCCGACGAGGCGAGATACATAGGGCCCCTCGAGTAGGCGCCGCGGCACGACGTACCCCGCGAGTTTCGCCGCGTACCCCGCCGCCGCCGCCAGGAGCACCGTGGTCCAGGTGGTCATGCGGACGGTCCGGTACGTCGTTCGGGCGAACCGTCGGCGCCCTCGGCCGTGGTGGCGCCGTCGGCCCTGTCGACGCTGTCGGCGGGGCCGGCGGCATCCGGGGTGACGCGCTCGCGGCCCCGGGCGAGCGAGAGCCCCGCGACCACGATCGCCGCCAGCGCAGCCACGAGCACCGGGATCCCCGCTGGCACGGCGGGTGCCACGCCCAGCGCCAAGGCTCCGGCCAGGGCCGCCGTCAGAAGCGCCGCGCGGCGGTGCAGCCGGGGCCACAGCAGGGCGACGAAGGCCCCCGCCGCCGCGGCGTCGAGCCCCCAGGTCTTCGGGTCGCCCAGGGCGTTGCCGACCAGGGCGCCGACGAAGGTCATCAGGTTCCAGAAGACGAAGACGGCGAGTCCCGTCAGCCAGAACCCTCGGCGTGCGGACGCGACGTCGGGCTGGGCGACGGCGACCGCGGTGGACTCGTCGATGGTCAGGTGGGCCGCCGCGAGTCGACGCCATCCGCGGGCGTCCAGTTCGCGGGAGAGTTCCAGGCCGTAGAGGCCGTTGCGTACGCCGAGGAGGGTGGACGTGGCGACCGCTGCCGGGCCGGAACCGCCCGCCCCGAGGATGCCGACCACAGCGAACTGGGAGCCGCCGGTGAACAGGAGGACGCTGAGGACCTGGGTCTGGGCGACGTCCAGTCCCGCGGCGACCGACAGGGCACCGAAACTCACCCCGTAGGCGCCCGTCGCGACCCCGACGGACAGGGACTGGCGGGCGACGGTGTCGAGCTTCATCGCGTGGGGTCCGGGGCGTCGGGGCCGGGCGGGTCGAGGCTGGTGGCCAGTCGGGCCTCCAGCACGGTTGCGCCGGCGTCGTCGACGACGCGCGTGCGCCGGGCGCGGTCGGGGCCGAATCCGGCGCCCTGCAGGAAGGCCCTGGTCCGCTCGTGCCCAGCCAGGACCCAGACCGTGATCCCGGTGGCGCCGCGTTCGCGGGCGACGTCGGCCGCCGCGGCCAGCAGCCGGCTGCCATGGCCCGCGCCGCGGCGATCCGGGTCGACGCCGGCGACGGTGATCTCGACGGCCCCGCGCTCGGCCAGGTCGGGGTCGTCGCTGGGGCTGATCGCGGCGAACCCGACGATCTCGCTGCCCTCGTGGGCGGCGAGCAGCACGTGGTCGGGGCCCGAGTAGTCGCTCAGCGCGACTCGCCAGGCGTCCGCGAAGGCCTGCGCGGTGCACATCTCGAGCGCCTCGGCGGGGAGGTCACCGGCGTAGGCGTCGCGCCACAGCCGAGCTTGGACGGCGCCGACGGCATCGGCGTCGGCCGGGCCGGCGCGTCGTACGCCGACATCGGGGTGGGTCCGGCTCATTTGCGCATCTTGTCAGAGGCAGCCCGACCGTCGATGGTCGGTCCCTGCGGCGGACGACGATCGGGGGTTCCTGCCGGGGACGACGATCGGGGAACCCTGCCGGGGTCGACGATCGGCGGTCCCCACGGCGGACGACGGATCGGTGGCTCCGCGCGACGCGGGCTCGGGACCACTGGCTTAACCGGGCAGGAGGTCCGGTTAAGTTGCGCTCGGCCGAACTGAACGGACGATCATCGCCGCTGGATGGCCCGATCGGGCAGACGTCCGGTGGGAGGAGTGGCCCGGGTTCGGCCCGGGTGTTGTCGCCGTGGCGGCGTGTGCCCAGAGCCAGGGGCATGTTGGGGCACACGCCGCCAGCCACCGAGGACCGGCGCGACCCGCTCGGGGGATTCGTTAGCCGCGGTGGTCTCGGCCGTCCCCAGCCGACGCCTCGCGGCGCCGGTACGTGACGAACGCGAACGCGAGCCGGTCGTCCCGCTCGGCCTCCAGCCACTCGCCGGGCGGCAGCCTGGGGAACCGGGTCTCGCCGGATGCGGGCGCGTCGACCTCGGTCAGTTCGACCCGGGTCGCCGCGGGAAGCATTGCGTCGTACACCTGCCCGCCGCCCAGGACCCAGATCAGCTCCCCGCCGGGGAGCGCGGCGGCCAGGTCCAGCGCCCGTTGCGGGTCGGCGGCCGCCCGGGCAGCCTCCGCGGCCCAGTCCGGGTCCCGCGTGAGGACCACCGCGGGTCGACCGGGCAGCGCCGTCCCGATGGCGTCCCAGGTGCGGCGCCCCATGACGACCGGATGGCCCTTGGTCAGGCGCAGGAAGCGGCGCAGGTCCTCGCGCAGATGCCACGGCTGGTCCTCGCCGTCCCCGATGACCCCGTTGGCGGCGACCATCGCAATGAGGACGACCTCGCTGCCGGCCGGGGCGTGCGGGGCCGTGGGCCCGGATGGGGACCCGGCGCGGCCAGCCGGCTCGGGCGTCTCCTGGCTCATACCGCGATGGGGGCCTTGATGGGGGGATGCGGGTCGTATCCGAGCAGCTGGACATCCTCGATCACGTAGTCCTCCAGGCGAGCGCGCGGCGTCAGCTGGAGGGTGGGCAGCGGCCGCGGCTCGCGGGTCAGCTGCTCGCGGGCCTGGTGGAGATGATTGAGGTAGAGGTGCGCGTCGCCCAGGGTGTGCACGAAGTCGCCGGCGGTGAGCCCGGTGACCTGCGCGACCATGTGCGTGAGCAGGGCGTAGGAGGCGATGTTGAAGGGGACCCCGAGGAAGATGTCGGCGCTGCGCTGATAGAGCTGGCACGACAGGCGCCCATCGGCCACGTAGAACTGGAACAGCGCGTGGCACGGCGGCAGGGCCATCGCATCGACCTCGGCGACGTTCCAGGCGGAGACGATGTGCCGCCGGCTGGCGGGGTTGGTCCGGATGGACTCGACGACCCGGGAGATCTGGTCGATGGTGCCGCCATCCGGGGTGGGCCACGAGCGCCACTGGTGTCCGTAGACCGGGCCGAGTTCTCCGTCGGCATCGGCCCACTCGTCCCAGATGGAGATCCCGCGGTCCCGGAGCCAGCGCACGTTGGTGCTGCCGGACAGGAACCAGATGAGCTCCCCGACGATCGAGCGCAGGTGCAGCTTCTTCGTCGTGAGGACCGGAAAGCCGGCGCCCAGGTCGAAGCGCATCTGATGGCCGAACACCGACAGGGTGCCCGTGCCGGTGCGATCGTCGCGGCGGGCGCCGTCGGCGAGGACCCGGCGGAGGAGGTCGTGGTAAGGCTGCACGAGCACACCCTAGGACGGCCCTCCGACAACCGTCGGCACCGTCGTGGTGGGGGAGACCTCGGCTTCGGGACGTGCCGAGCCATGCGGGACACCGCCGTTCCTGGATGTGACCAGGGTCACATTCAGGTCTGGTCTTTCCCCGTAACGCCGATGTCGCGGTCCGCGATGTCTCGTGCGGTCGCGGCGCCCCCGGAACCCCCGAGCTGGTGGCGTCGCGGCTTTTCCCTTGTGCGGGATGGCGTGGCCGTGGTCGGGGGCTGTCGGAGCAGAGCGCTACCGTGAGGACACGGCGCAGGAACGCGCCGTGCTTCGACGTACCGTTGCCGCCCAGGAGACCCGTGAGCCACCCGCATCCCGAGCTGACCACCCCCCCGCCCCTGCCCCCCGGCGGGGTGCGCATCGTCGCCCTCGGCGGCCTCGGCGAGGTCGGCCGCAACATGACGGTGATCGAGCACGAGGGTCGACTCCTGATCGTCGACTGCGGAGTGCTCTTCCCCGACGACCATCAGCCCGGAGTCGACCTGATCCTGCCGGACTTCGAATACATCGCCGACCGGCTCGACGACGTCGAGGCCGTCGTGTTGACGCACGGGCACGAGGACCACATTGGCGCGCTGCCCTACCTGCTCCGGCTGCGGCAGGATCTTCCGCTGCTGGGCTCGCGCCTGACGCTCGCGCTCGTCGAGGCTAAGCTCAAGGAGCACCGCCTGACCCCGGTCACCCTCGAGGTCAAGGAGGGGCAGCGGCACCAGCTTGCGCACTTCGACCTGGAGTTCCTCGCGGTCAACCACTCGATCCCGGACGCGCTGGCCGTGGCCATCCGCACGTCGGGGGGTCTGCTCCTGCACACCGGCGACTTCAAGATGGACCAGCTTCCGCTCGACGGCCGCATCACCGACCTGCGCGGGTTCGCCCGGCTCGGCGAGGAGGGGGTCGACCTCTTCCTCACGGACTCGACCAACGCCGAGGTGCCCGGCTTCACGATGCACGAGCTGGACATCTATCCGGCGATCGAGCGGGTCTTCGAGAGGGCCGACCGGCGGATCGTCGTGGCCTGCTTCGCCTCGCACGTGCACCGCGTCCAGCAGGTGTTCGACGCGGCCGAGGAGTTCGACCGCAAGGTGGCCCTGGTGGGGCGCTCCATGGTCCGCAACATGACGATCGCTGAGGAGCTCGGCTACCTGCGCGTCCCGCAGGGCACCCTCGTCGACTTCCGCAAGCTGGGCGACTACCCCGAGGACCAGCAGGTGCTCGTCTGCACCGGGTCCCAGGGCGAACCGATGGCGGCGCTGTCCCGAATGGCCAACCGGGATCACCAGATCGAGGTCGGTCCGGGCGACACGGTGCTGCTCGCCTCCTCGCTCATCCCCGGCAACGAGAACGCGGTCTACCGCGTCATCAACGGGTTGATGCGCCTCGGCGCGCACGTGGTGCACCGCGGCAACGCCAGCGTGCACGTCTCCGGGCACGCCAGCGCGGGCGAACTGCTCTACTGCTACAACGTCGTTCGCCCCACCAACGTCATGCCCGTGCACGGCGAGTGGCGCCACCTGGTCGCCAACGGTGCGCTGGCCCAGGCCACCGGGGTGCCGAAGCGCCGGGTGATCCTCGCCGAGAACGGGGTGGTCGTCGACCTCCTCGACGGGATCGCGCGGATCTCGGGGGCGGTGGGCTGCGGCTACGTGTACGTCGACGGATCCTCGGTCGGCGGCACCGACGAGGCCCTGCTGAAGGACCGCAGAATCCTGCGCGACGAGGGCTTCGTCACGGTCATCGTCGCCGTGGACGCGAGCCGCGGGAAGGTGGCGCAGGACCCGGAGATCCTGTCCCGGGGGGTCCCCGAGGGGGAGGAGAACTTCCGGCGCGTCGTTCCCGTGCTGGTCCAGGCGGTGGAGGAGGCGATCGCCAAGGGCGTCGTCGACCCCTACCAGCTCCAGCAGGTGGTGCGTCGCACGGTCGGCTCCTTCGTGGGCGGCAAGTTGCGCCGCCGCCCGATGATCATCCCGGTGGTCATCGAGGTCTGATCGATCCGCCTTCGTGGTCTCGACGGGCCAGGTCGGGTGGGGCCTGCCTGGTCAGGTGTGCTGGTCGTGGCGTACCAGCCGGTCGAGGAGTCGTCCGGCGAGGTCGGCGGCCCGGCGGCCCTCGACGTACCGCGCCGCGCTCGCCCGCTGACTCACCGCCGAGGGGCTGATGTCGAGCCGCAGGGCGCACTCGCGTCCGGTCAGCCCCGCGTCCATGTGGTCGGCCACCGCCCACCCCTCGACGCTGCGCCCGTGCCAGAGGTCGGCCAGGAGCCACAGGCACGTCTCCGCGTCCTCGACGGCCTTCGGCGGCGGTCCGGTGCGGCCCCGTCCCCAACTGGCGCGCAAGGCCACGCCCTGGTGCGTCCGATGGGCGGCAGCGAGGGCGACCCGGGCGGCGGCGTACGCCGGGGCTCGAACGGTTCGGTTCCCGGGGGCTGACCGAACGCCCGCCTCGCCCGGAACGCCCCGACCCCGGCCGGCCGGTTCCGCTCCGCCGCACCCGATCCCGACCTGCCCGGCACCGGCCCGCAGCAGGGTGCGCAGGGCGGCGACCACGCCCGCACCGTCGACCGGGACTCCCTCCCACGGCGATCCCTCGCCGGCCTGGAACGGGCGGGCCATCGGGACCGAGGCCAACTCGGCGACCGGCCATCCCTCGCGGGGAGCCGAGGCGGTGACAACCAGCAGGGCACGCATGCCCGCGGAGGCGCGGGACGGTGTGGAGTCCTCGCAAGTGGGGGAGTCGGGGGAGTCTGGGGAGTCGGCAAGCGGTGGCGACGCCGTCATGAGAGGCGAGTTTAAGTGAGGTTCCTTCACCTGGACAGGCGCTCCGGCGCGCCTCCGGGGCGTTGTCGGTGTGGTCCCCTAACCTGCCAGCGTGGTGAATCGTGCCCCCTCAAGTGCCCGGTCCGGACCCCAGGGTGCGACCGCCCGCCCCGGCAGGGGGCGTGGCGCCGGGGCGAGCAGCCGCTCGCCCGGCCGTGGTGGTCCCAAGGGCGGCGGGCTACCGCTGCCCCTGCGCGCGTTGCGGGGCACCTGGACGGGAGTGGCGCACGTGACGGGAAACGCCTTACGGCGGGTGGGGTCCACGGCCGGTGACCTCGAGCCCGAGCACCGCCGCGACGGGGCCGGTCTCCTGCTCATCGCGCTGGCCATCGTGGTGGCCGCGCGCGAGTGGTGGGGGCTGCCCGGCACCGCCGGCGGTGTGATTCACGCGGTGGCGGCCGGCACGTTCGGCCGGGTGGCGCTCGTGCTGCCCGTGGCCCTGGCGGCGCTGGGCGCTCGGGTGCTGCGCGCGCCCGACGACGTGCAGGGCACCCATCGCGTCATGATCGGCGGCGCCGCCCTCGGGCTCGCGGCCTGCGGGCTGGTGCATGTGGCCTACGGCGTGCCCGCCCCAGGCGACGGGTTCGATGCCGTCCGCGACGCGGGCGGCATCCTCGGCTACCTCATGGCCGCGCCCCTGGTCGCCGGGCTGCGCGCCTGGGGCACGGTCCCGCTGCTGATCCTGCTCGGCGTCTTCGGGATCCTGGTCGTGACCGCCACCCCGGTGCACCGCATCCCCGACCGGCTGAGAGACGCCTACCGCCGGCTGTTCGGCGTCGATTCTGCGGCGACTCGCGGGGCCGGCGGCGGAGCCACCGCGCTCGACGAGGGTGCGGCCACCGACTCCGGTCGACCGGGCGGGCGCAAACGTCGCCGCGGGGTGGGGGACGACGGCCCGCGCGACGGAGACGAGGCTTTCGAGCAGGCTGCCCAGGTACACCGGGAACGCGGCGGCCGGCTGCTCCGCCGCCGCGCGTCGTCCGATGGCGGCGACGGGACCGATCGCCGCGGCCAGTCGGCTCGCGCGGACGCAGCGGGGGACCAGCCGGGCACCGGAGCGGCAGAGGCCGCGGGGGCAGCCGGGGAAACTGGACCAACCGGGGCCACGGCGGCGCGGCGCCCCTCGCCGAACGATTCCGGGGCCGAAGGCCGGACCGCCCATGGCGGGACAGGGGCGCCCGGAGCGGTAGGTGCGCGCAGCGCTGACGTCGCCGGGGTCGGTGGTGCGGCCGGCCCGGCGGCCAGCGCCGGCGCGTCGGGTGGCGCGGGGTTCGGCGCTCGCGGGGCTCGACCTGGGGAGCCCGGCGCCGTCGAGGCTGCTGGCGAGGCCGGAAAGCCGGCACTCACCGCCCCCCCGACGGACCCGCTGCCCCAGCGCGTCGAGCAGTTGGCGCTGGCCGGGGACATCGCCTACACGCTGCCGGATCCTGCGGTGTTGGCTCCCGGCACCCCGCCCAAGTCGCGCAGCGCGGCGAACGACCGCGTCGTGGAGTCGCTCACCGAGGTCCTCGACCAGTTCGCGATCGACGCCCAGGTCACGGGCTTCATGCGCGGCCCGACGGTCACGCGCTACGAGGTCGAACTCGGCCCGGGCGTCAAGGTCGAGCGGGTCACCGCGCTCTCCAAGAACATTGCGTACGCCGTCGCCAGCGCCGACGTGCGGATCCTCTCGCCGATCCCCGGCAAGTCCGCCATCGGCATCGAGATTCCTAACGCCGACCGCGAGAAGGTCAGCCTGGGCGACGTCCTGCGCAGCCAGGTGGCGCACAACAACACCCACCCGATGGTGATGGGCGTCGGCAAGGACGTCGAGGGCGGCTACGTCATCGCCAACCTCGCGAAGATGCCGCACCTGCTCGTCGCGGGCGCCACCGGGTCGGGCAAGTCGAGCTTCGTCAACTCGATGATCACCTCGATCCTCATGCGGTCCACCCCCGACGAGGTGCGACTGATCCTCGTCGACCCCAAGCGGGTGGAGCTCACGGCGTACGACGGCATTCCGCACCTCATCACCCCCATCATCACCAGCCCCAAGAAGGCCGCCGAGGCCCTGCAGTGGGTGGTGCGGGAGATGGACGCGCGCTACGACGACCTGGCGGCGTTCGGCTACAAGCACATCGACGACTTCAACAAGGCCGTGCGGTCCGGGGCGGTCAAGCCCCTGCCGGGCTCGGAGCGGGTGCTCCAGCCGTACCCCTATCTGCTCGTCGTCGTCGACGAGTTGGCCGACCTGATGATGGTGGCTCCTCGCGACGTCGAGGAGTCCATCGTGCGCATCACCCAGCTCGCGCGCGCCGCGGGCATCCACCTCGTGCTCGCGACGCAGCGTCCCTCGGTCGACGTCGTCACCGGCCTCATCAAGGCCAACGTGCCGAGCCGGATGGCGTTCGCGACGAGTTCGCTCGCCGACAGCCGGGTCGTCCTCGACATGCCCGGCGCCGAGAAGCTCATCGGGCAGGGCGACGCGCTCTTCCTGCCCATGGGGGCCAGCAAGCCCATGCGCGTACAGGGCGCGTGGGTCACCGAGAGCGAGATCCACCAGGTCGTCAAGCACGTCACCGAGCAGCTCAAGCCCAGCTACCGCGACGATGTCACCGTCAAGGCGGCCAGCAAGGTCATCGACGAGGAGATCGGCGATGACTTGGAGCTGCTCGTCCAGGCCACCGAGCTCATCGTCAACAGCCAGTTCGGGTCCACCTCGATGTTGCAGCGCAAGCTGCGGGTCGGCTTCGCCAAGGCCGGCCGGCTGATGGACCTGCTGGAGACGCGTGGGGTGGTCGGCCCCTCCGAGGGCAGCAAGGCCCGTGACGTGCTGGTCAAGCCCGACGACCTGGCCGCGACGCTCGCCGTGATCCGCGGCGAGGACCCGCCCCCGGCGTACGACGATGACGACGACCCGGGCACCCGCGGACCGGGCGAACACGACGGCGGCGGCGACCTGGGCGGCGGCGCGGCCGGGTACGGCGCCCGGCCGGGCGGCGGCGGCCCGGGCGGACGCGACCCGTACGGCGGCCCGACGCGCGACTCCCTGGCGCCGGAGGGCTACGACGAGATCGACGGCGACGAGGGCTCGACGGACGCCTGGGAGCTGACCGGGCGGGGACCCGACCGCTACTGAGCGCGCGCCTTAGGGTGCGGCGTCACGAGGCGACGTCCTCGACGTCCCGCAGCACCCGCAGGGCGTTCTGACCTGCAAGCTTGCCCAGGTCCGCAAGCGACCACCCGCGGTCCGCGAGGGCGCCGAACAGGTTCGGGTAGCAGGACACGTCTTCCAGGCCGACCGGGACCGCGTCGATCCCGTCGTAGTCGCCCCCGAGCCCGACGTGGTCGATGCCGGCGACCTCGCGAACGTGCTCCACGTGGCGCACGACGTCGTCGAGGGTGGCCACCGGGCGACCCTCGACCCGGGGGGCGAGAAAGGCCTTGAAGCCCATGTAGTCCCGCGCGTCCACGCCGGCGGCGGAGGCGGCTTCGAGCTGCACGGCGATCCAGTCCGCGCAGGTTTGGGAGACGAACTGCGGCACGAAGGTCACCATGCACACCCCGCCCCGGGCCGCCATGGTCGCGAGGACGTCGTCGGGCACATTGCGCGGGCTGTCGCAGACGGTGCGCGCGCTGGAGTGGCTGAACAGCACGGGTGCGGTGCTCGCGTCCAGGGCCGCCCGCATGGTGTCGGTCGAGACGTGGGAGAGGTCGACGATCATGCCGAACCGGTTCATTTCGGCGACGACCTGGCGGCCGAAGTCGGTCAGGCCCGCGCAGTCGGGCTCGTCGGTGGCCGAGTCGGCCCACCCCACGTTGTGGTTGTGGGTGAGGGTGAGATAGCGAACGCCCAGGCGGTACAGGCTCCGCAGGACGCCGAGCGAGCCCGCGATGCAGTGCCCTCCCTCGGCGCCCAGCAACGAGGCGATGCGCCCGTCCTCCCGAGCGGCGGCCACGTCGTCGGCCGTCGTGGCGAGCACGAGATCCGCGGCGTAGCGCGTCGTCATGGCGCGGACGGCGTCGACCTGCTCGAGCGTGGCCGGCAGGATCTGCGCGTCGGGGAGGGTGGCCGGGACGTACACCGACCAGAACTGGGCTCCCACGCCACCGGCCCGCAGCCGGGGGATGTCGGTGTGGACGCGCGGCTGCGGGACGCCGATGTCGAGGTCGTCCCAGTCGTAAGAGGCGAGGTTGCGGGCGGCCCACGGCAGGTCGTTGTGGCCGTCCACGAGCACGGCCTCCGCAGGCAGCTGGCGCAGGGCGTTGACGTCGCGCATTCCCCCATGCTGCCGCATGGCGCCGACAAGGCACGGCTGCCGGTCGGCGGGCCGCCGCCCCGTACAGTGGGCCTATGACCGGATCAGCGGCGCAGCGGGTCCCGGCGCGCGGTTCGGTGGCGCTGATCACCTTGGGCTGCGCGCGCAACGAGGTCGACTCCGAAGAACTGGCCGGGCGCCTGGCGGCGCAGGGGTGGCAGGTCGCCGACGACCCCGCGACCGCCGATGTCGCGGTCGTCAACACCTGCGGCTTCATCGAGGCGGCCAAGAAGGACTCGATCGACGCCGTCCTGGAGGCCGCGGATCTCAAGGGGAGCGGCCGGACCCGCGCGGTGGTGGCCGTGGGGTGTCTGGCGGAACGGTACGGCGAGCGGCTGGCCGCCGAACTGCCCGAGGCGGATGCCGTCCTGGGGTTCGACAGCTACGCCGACCTCTCCACCCACCTGACGGACATCCTCGACGGGGGCCATCCGGCCGCCCATGTGCCGGTCGACCGCCGCGCCCTGCTGCCGTTGACCCCGGCCGCGCGGCCCCAGGCCGTCGGTGCCGTGGCGGTGCCGGGCCACGACGTACCGATGCGGCCGGCACCCGACGTACCAAGCCGGGCGTCTGCCGACGTCCCGCCGTTCACTCCCGGCGCGGCCCCGGCTGCCACCCTCGACGTCCTGCCTGGGGCAGGGCTCGGTGGGCCGCGGCCCGTGCGCTCCCGGCTGGACGCGCGCCCGTGGGCGCCCCTGAAGATCGCCTCCGGCTGCGATCGGCGCTGCGCCTTCTGCGCCATTCCGTCGTTCCGCGGCGCCTTCGTGTCCCGCCAGCCCGCCGACATCGTGGCCGAGGCCCGTTGGCTGGCTGGTCAGGGGGTTCGTGAGATCTTCCTGGTCAGCGAGAACTCGACGTCGTACGGCAAGGACCTGGGCGACCTGCGGCTGCTGGAGCGGCTGCTGCCCGAGCTCGCGCAGGTCGAAGGCATCGACCGGGTGCGGGTGAGCTACCTGCAGCCGGCCGAGATGCGCCCGGCGTTGGTGGCGGCCATCGCGGGCACGCGCGGCGTGGCGCCGTACTTCGACCTCTCGTTTCAGCACGCCAGCGAGCCGGTGCTGCGCCGGATGCGCCGGTTCGGGTCGGCGGAGGCGTTCCTGGGGCTCATCGCCGGGATCCGGGATCTCGCCCCCACCGCGGGGATCCGCTCGAACGTCATCGTCGGCTTCCCCGGCGAGACCGAGGAGGACGTCGAGGTCCTGGCAAGCTTCCTGGAGGCGGCGCGCCTCGACGCCTGCGGGGTGTTCGCGTACTCCGACGAGGACGGGACCGAGGCGGAACGGTACGCCGCCAAGGTCGACACCGACGTCATCGAGGCCCGCCACGACCGGATCACGGCGCTGGCCGAGGAGCTCACCGCCCAACGCGCCGAGGAACGTTGGGGCGAGCGGGTGGTCGTGCTGGTGGAGGGCGTCGAGGACGGCGTGCCGGTCGGGCGTGCAGCGCATCAGGGACCCGACGTGGACGGCGTCTGCCAACTCATCGGCGAGGTCGCCGACGTGCGGCCTGGCGCCTGGGTCGTGGGCGAGGTCGTCAGCAGCGAAGGCGCCGACCTCGTCGTGGAGGTGACGTGACCGTGGCCGCCCCCGTCGGGGAGCCGGGGGCCGCAGCGACCCCCGGGCCGGCCCAGGCCAGCCCGTGGAATGTGCCGAACGCCCTGACACTGCTGCGGATCGCGCTGGTCCCGCTGTACGGCTGGCTCCTCCTCACCGACGGTGGGAGCCGCGCCGACCTGCGCTGGTGGGCGTTCGGCGTGTTCGTCCTCGCCATGGCGACCGACCGGCTGGACGGCGACATCGCCCGGGCGAAAGGCCTCGTCACCGACTTCGGCAAGGTGGCCGACCCCATCGCCGACAAGGCCCTGACCGGGATGGGATTTATCGGGCTCTCGCTCATCGGCCAGCTGTGGTGGTGGGTGACGATCGTCGTCCTGGTGCGCGAGTGGGGGATCACGCTGCTGCGCTTCGTGGTCATCCGGTACGGCGTCATGCCGGCCAGCCGCGGCGGCAAGCTCAAGACCACCCTGCAAGCGGTGGCCCTCGGCCTCATGACGGCTCCGCTGGGCGCGCCGTGGTCCGTGCTGGCCGCCGTGGTGATGGCGGCGGCCGTCGCCGTGACTCTGGTGACCGGGGCCGACTACGTGGTCAAGGCCCGCCGCCTCGTTGGGTCGGCGCGGAAACCCGTGGCGGGGCGGGAGCCGGCCGGTCGGGACGCCGATCGGGACGGCGGTTCGTGAACGGCGATGAGCCCGGGCTGGCCTGGGCTCTCGTGGCCGACCTCCGCGCGTCCGGGCAGTCCGTCGCCACGGCCGAGTCGCTGACCGGCGGCCTCGTCGTCGCCGCCCTGGTCGACGTACCCGGCGCCTCCGCGTGCGTGCGCGGCGGCATCGTCGCCTACCAGAGCGACGTGAAGGCCGATCTGGTCGGCGTCGACGCCGGGTTGCTGGCGTCCGGCGGCGCGGTCCAGGCCGAGGTCGCGGCGCAGTTGGCCCTGGGCGCGGCCGAGCGGTTGGGGGCGACGTGGGGGATCGGGACCACGGGGGTGGCGGGCCCGGACGCGGCGGACGGCCAGCCCGTGGGGACCGTGTACGTCGCCGTCGCAGGGCCGATCTCGGCGGGGGTGGCCACTCGACTGCTGACGTTGTCCGGGAGCCGGGCCCAGATCCGTGCCGGCGCCGTCGCCGGGGCATTGGCCCTGCTCAAGGAGCAGATCGACCTCCGGGGCGGCCGTCCCGGCGGTCCATGAGGCACGCCCGGGTCGCGACGGTTATCCTGGACATCAACAGGCCGCAGGTAAGTTATGGGCCTGACGTTCCACCGTACGACGCGCGGCCCCGGCACCGGCGGCCTGCCCGACCAGGGAGGTAGGCGCATGATCCTGCTCAGGCGGGAGATGGGTGACGCCCTGCGGGAATGCCGGGTGGGGCAGGGTCGCACCCTCCGCGACATCTCCTCGGCAGCGTCGGTATCGCTGGGCTACCTCAGC
The DNA here is from genome assembly GCA_016699675.1 of Austwickia sp. Classification (NCBI taxonomy): domain Bacteria; kingdom Bacillati; phylum Actinomycetota; class Actinomycetes; order Micrococcales; family Dermatophilaceae; genus Austwickia; species Austwickia sp. The sequence goes on from CP064985.1 coordinate 3,441,894, forward strand.
GAGATCGAGCGAGGCGAGAAGGAAGCCTCCTCGGAGCTGCTGGCGGCCGTCTGTGGCGCCCTCGAACTGCCCCTGTCCGTGCTCCTCGGGCGCGTCGCGCAGCGGGCGGCCGTCGCCGAGGGCGCGGGCACGCTCGGCGAGGGCGCGTGCACGCCGGTCGCGCTTCCCGTCCCCCACGAGCTGCCGGTCCAGGCCTCCGCCGCCTGACATTGCCCGCCTGAGGACCACCCGCTCGGGTGCTCAGCGCCTCGGGGTCAGACCCACGCCCGATCGCTGGATCGCATAGCGCTCGTCATACCGGAACCCCTTGGCGACCGTCCCGCCCGCCGTCGTGACGACCAGTTCCGTCGGGCCGGGGGCCGAGGCCGGGGCCGTGATCACGACGTGCGTCGCGTCGTTGGCCACGATCACCGCCGGGCGACCCCCGATCGCCACGCTGGCACCGGCGAGATTCGTGCCGCTGATCGTCACCGAGTCCCCGCCCCGGGTGCGCGCCACCGCGGGGCTGACCGCGGCGACCAGGGGAGCGGGGACGTTGGCGGGACGGACGGCCGCCACCGCCTTCGCCGCATTCAGCACCCCCACGCCGTATCCACTGGTGCTCTCGGCGTACGGGGTCGCCGTCCGCACGAGGATGTCTCGGACCTGCGCGGCGGTGAGCTTCGGCGCCAGGGACCACACGAGCGCGGCGACGGCCGACACGTGCGGCGTCGCCATCGAGGTGCCGCTGCGGGTCAGAACCGTCCAGCCGTTGGGGTCCGCTTCGTGGGCGCCGCTGTTGGCCAGCGACGTGATGCCGGAGCCGGGCGCCGACAGGCCGACCGCGGCGCCCCAGTTGCCGTACGTCGCGGCCGCGCCCGAACTGCCCGAGGCGCCGACGACGAGCACATTGCGGCAGTTCGCCGGGGTATAGCCGGCGACGTCCTCGCCGTCGTTCCCCGAGGCCACCACCACTAACGCGCCCAGGGCCGTGGCCTGGTCGATGGCGTGTTGCTCCATCGGCCCGCAGGAGCCGGGCCCGCTCAGTGACAGGTTGATGATCTTCGCGGGGGTCTGGTTGGCGGGGACGCCCGGCACGGCGCCGCCCGCGGCCCACACCATCGCGTCCGTGATGTCGGTGTCGGTGCCGCCGCACCGGCCCAGGGCACGGACGGGCAGGATGCGACTCGCCGGGGCGATGCCCGCGACGCCGAGGCCGTTGCCGGCGAGTGCTGCAATGGTGCCGGCGACATGCAGCCCGTGCCAGGACGAGGACCGGGAGGCCGGGTCGTCGCAGACGCCGTACGGCATCCAGTCGCCGGCATCCGTGGCGTCGGCATCCCGGCCCGATCCGTCGAGGGCGTAGGCGGGGTCGCTGATGAAGTCGTACCCGGGCAGGTACTGGCCTGCGAGATCGGGGTGGGGCAGCGAACCCGTGTCGATCACGGCGACGGTTACGCCCGCGCCACGGCTGGCGGTCCAGGCCTGGGGAACGCCGATGGCCGGCAGGTCCCACTGCTGCGGGTAGCTCGGGTCGTTGGGGGTGGCGGTCGGTTGCAGGCGGCGCTCCGGCACGGCGTACTCCACCCCCGGTTGCGCCGCGATGCGCTGGGCGACGGCGACCGGGTCTCCGGCGACCTCGACGACGCTGCCGCCCGTGGCCGTGCTGCGCGGCTCGGTGGCGGTCGAACCGACGGCCGCGACGGCCCGGCTGACGCGCTCGTCCCGGGTGGCCGACTGGGCGGGTGACTCGGCCGGGGCAGCGGCCGGCTCGGTGAGCTTGACGACGACCTTGCCGGTGTATCGAGGGGCGGCCCCGGGGCGGCTGCCGGTCCCTGAGGTGGTGGTGCCGCCGCCGGGACGGGTCGCGTTCGTCGCCTGAGGCGTGCCGGCCGGTTTGAGGGGCGCCGCGGACGCGGCGACTCCGGGCGCCGCGCTGGCCGCCAGAAGTCCGGCGGCCGCGACGACCGAGGCGACCCTGCGCCGTACCGACATCTGCACTCCTTCTGCGCCCCTACTGCAGGGATCGGTCGCATCCGTGCCTCACGGCCCCCATCGGCGAGGGGGCCGAGCTCATGAGACGGTGGCCGCCGGCCCCTGGACGCTCGCCTTGACGTTACCGTCCCGGCGGCCGATAGCGGCCAGCGTGCGGCGAGCGGCGGCGTGCCGAATCGGAGTTGGTGGCAGCGTCTTTCGCTCGGAGGGTCGTGCCGAGCGGGGCCTGCCGACGGCCATCGTCGCCCGGCGCGAGCCCGCCCTGACAGCAGGGGCAGTAGAACATCGTGCGGTCCCGCGGCGGCGCGCCCAGAGCGAAGACCCGGACCGGGTCGCCGCAGCGGCGACACGGCAGTCCGGAGCGGCCGTGCGCGTATTTCTCCTTGCCGCGCCGTCGCGATCCGGTCGTGGACTGCACGGCGTGGTCCACGTTGACCCGCAACAGCCGGGCGGCGCGGTCGACCAGCGCGGCCACCGTCTCGGGGGGCAGCGTGCCCACCGGCGCCCAGGGGTTGAGGCGTTGCAGAAACAGGGACTCGGCGGCGTACATCGTGCCGACGCCCGCCAGGTTGCGTTGGTCCAGCAGGGCCTCGCCGATCGGGCGGGACGGCTCAGCCCTGAGGTTGGCCAGGGCAACCGGCGCATCCCAGTCCGTCCCGAGGACGTCGGGGCCCAGATGGCCGACGAGGCTGGCCTCCTGCTCGGTCGGGACCGCGTCGAGCATCCCGAGGCGGATGCCCAGGCAGACCCAGTCGGCGTCCGCGACCACGGCGCGGATGCTGCCGGCGGCGAGCCGGCGCGGCGTGGCCTCGCGGGGGGCCAGGACCCGCCAGGAGCCCTCCATCCGGAGGTGACTGTGGATCGTCCAACCGCCGGCGATGCGGTGCAGGATGTGCTTGCCGCGGGCGACCACTTCCACCGTCTCGCGGCCGGCGAGGTCGAGGGTCGCGGCCTGCCCCCACCGCAGGTCGCAGACCGTCAGGTCGCGACCCGCGAGGGCCTGATGGAGCCGTCGGGCCGTGCGAAACACCGTGTCCCCCTCGGGCATGCGGCCCCACCTCCGTTTCTTCCCGTCCGTTCCGGGTCGACTGCTTCCTGTTCCTTCGCTGTCCGCAGGGTTTGGGTGCGTGCGCGGTTGCGGACCGGTGTGCGCGCGTCGCGGTTGCGCCTAGCGTCGCAGCCGCAGACCTCGTGGCGTCGTGTGGAAACCCGCTCCCGCCAGCGCGGTGATCAATGGGTGCCCGGAGCCCAGGACCGCGGCGCCGTCGGCCCGCTCCACCGAGAGCCGGCCCAGCGCGCCGGAGTGGATGGCCGCCGCCAGGGCCCCGGCCGCGTCGCCCAGCGCGTGCGGGTCGTCGGTGTAGCAGAGCATGGTCCGGCCGCCCCGCTCGACGTACAGCACCAGCTCTCCCTCCCGCAGCACGACGAGGGCGCCGGCCTTGCGGGCGGCGCGATGACCCCCGGCGCGTTCCGTCGCGGCGGTTTTCTCGGCGGCGTTCGCATGGGCGACCGTGGCGCCCGCGTCGTCCCCGGCGGGGTCATGGGCCGGATCGACCGCGTCCCGATCGGGCCAGGGCAGCGCGGCGCCGTACGGGTTCGCCGGGTCGGTCGCGGCCAGCACCAGCGTCGACGCGCCGACGTCGCTCTCCTCGTCGGGCGCCCGACGCAGGGCCCGCAGGCGGTCGATGGCCCCGGTCGTCGCGAACTGGGCGGCCCCGAGCCCGTCGACGAAGTAGCCGCGGCGCACCCGCCCCGCCTCCTCGGCGGCGGCCAGGACCCGGTAGACGGCGGCGAATCCACCGGGGGTGTCCTCGGCCTGCACGCTGCCGCGCGTCAGCACGCCGTACCGGTCCAGGAGCAGTTCCGCCGTCGCGTACGCCCGGGCGGTGTGGTCCGGATCGGGCGCCGGAAGGGCCGCCCAGCGACCGACGACGGTCGGCGGGACCGCGCGAGGCGGTACGACGAGGCCTGCGCCCCGCCGACCCCCCAGGGCGCCGAGGCCTCGGCCGGCGTACCGTCCCGACCGGGGCGCCGTCCGCCGCGCTTTGTGCGTCGCCCGGCCCGAGCCCGCGAGGGCCCGCACCGGCGCGAAGGTGTCGTTGCTGATGAGGCCGGCCCAGACGAGGTCCCACAGGGCTGCCAGGAGCGCGGTCTCGCCCGACCCGGGGGATTGGCCCAGCTCGGCGTGAATGCCCGGGGCCTCGGCGAGCGCGGGGTAATGGAACGCGCCGCCACCGGCCAAGCCGTCGAGCAGCGCCCGGTGGAGGGCCGACCCGGCTGGCCCGGTCGGCGGCGCGGGGAGCGTCGGCGGGGCCAAGGTCAGGGGAGCCGAGTCGGCGAGGTGCAGCGAGATCCACCCGTCGCCGCCGGGGAGCGCGCCTCGGCCCTGCCACAGGATCTCCCCGGCCGACAGGAGTTCGTCGAGGTCGGCCGGGGCATAGTCGCGCACCCGCGCGGGCAGGATCAGCGACTCCCAGGCGCTGGCGGGCAGGGGGACGCCGGCGAGCTGTTCGACGGCGCGGACCACGGCCTCCGGACCGCGCGCGCGGCCGCCGACGCCCTGCCAGGCCGGGACGAGGCGGGCCAGGTCCACCTGGGGGGACGGTTCGACCTCGGCCCGCAGGGCCGCGAGGGATCGGCGGCGCAGGAGACGAAGGACCTCGGCGTCGCAGTACTCCAGGGGCAGATGTCCGGGCGCAGCGGCTTCGTGGGGTGGCCCCAGTGCGGCGGCCTCCGCTCCCGACGCCGCCGTGGCATCAGCCTGCGCGGGGCCGGCGAGCGGCCGCAGTCGGCCGGACGTGAGGCGGCCCGTGCTGACATGGCGTTCGAGGGCGCCGACGGCCACGGCCCGACCCACCCCGAGCCACGCGGCGAGCTCGGTGGCGTCGAACGGGCCATGGGTGCGGGCGTAGCGAGCCGCCAGGTCACCCAAGGGATCGGGTACGGGGGCGAGGAGGGCCTCGGGCAGGCCGACCGGCAGGGCGACCCCCAGCGCGTCGCGCAGCCGGCCAGCGTCCTCCACCACGGCCCAGCGGTCTTCGCCGGCCACCCGGACGGTCATCAGCCGGCGGGCCGCGCCGAGCGACTCCAGCCACGTCGGGACCTGCGCCGCCTGGTCCGGGCTCACCCGCCGCTGCACCTGCGCCGTGCTGATCGGGCCGAGGCGCCGCACCAGGTCGGCCACCCCCTCGGCGTCGCGGGCCCACCGATCCGGGGCCAGGCGCTGCAACTCCGCCTCGGTCCGCTGGACCACCTCGGGGTCGAGGAGGTCGGCGAGGCTGGCCCCGTCGCCGCGCCCGAGCAGCTCGGCCAACAGCTCCGGATCGAGGGCGAGCGCCGCCGCGCGCCGCTCGGCCAGCGGCGAGTCGCCCTCGTAGAGGAACTGCGCGACGTAGCCGAAGAGCAGGCAGCGGGCGTACGGCGAGGGCGCGGGCGTGTCCACGGTGTGCACGGCGATCTCGCGCCGGGCGATGCGCGCCATGAGGTCGGCCAGGGCCGGCACGTCGAAGACGTCCTGCACGCACTCCCGCACCGCCTCCAGCACGATGGGGAACGAGGGGTACTGGCTGGCCACCGAGAGCAGCTGGGCGGAGCGCTGGCGCTGTTGCCACAACGCCTGGCGCTTGCCGGGGTGGCGCCGCGGCAGCAGCAGGGCACGCGCCGCGCACTCCCGGAACCGGGCGGCGAACAGCGCCGAGCCGCCGATCTGTTCGGTGACGAGGTCCGCCACCTCGGCGGGGTCCATGGTCAGCGTGGCGACGAGATCAAGCGGGTCGCCGCTGTCGTCATCGAACTCGACGTCGGGCAGCCGGAGCACGATGCCGTCGTCGCCGTGCATGGCCTGGACGTCGACGCCGAGCCGCTCCCGCAATCGCGCGCCGATGACGAGAGCCCACGGGGCGTGTACGGGGGAGCCGAAGGGGGAGTGGATCGCGAGCTGCCAGTCCCCGAGCTCGTCGCGGAACCGTTCCACGACGATGGACACGTCGTCCGGGACGCGGCCGGTCGCCTCCCGCTGCTCTGTCAAATAGTCGATCAGGTTGTCGGCGGCCCAGTCGTCCAGACCGCCGGCCCTGGCCCGCTCCAGGGCCGCCTCCCTGGGCAGCCCCGCGAGCTCGCGCGTGTACGCCCCGACCGCGGCGCCGAGCTCCGCCGGTCGCCCGAGGGAGTCGCCCTTCCAGAAGGGGAGCTTCCCGGGTACGCCGGGGGCGGGCGTGACCAGCACCTGGTCGTGGGTGATCTGCTCGATGCGCCAGGACGAGGTGCCGAGGGTGAACACGTCCCCGACCCGCGATTCGTACACCATCTCCTCGTCGAGCTCCCCGACCCGGCGGCCGGCGCCGTCCCCCGCGAGGAACACCCCGTAGAGACCGCGGTCGGGAATGGTGCCGCCGCTGGTCACGGCGAGGCGCTGCGCGCCCGGTCGCGCGGACAGGGTGCCGGCGATCCGGTCCCAGACCAGGCGCGGCCGCAGCTCAGCGAACTCATCGCTCGGGTACCGGCCCGACAGCATGTCCAGGACCGCGTCGAGGACGGGACGGGTGAGTGTGCCGTACGACGCGCTGCGGCGCACCACGTCGAACAACTCCTCGACCGCCCAGTCGTCTAGGGCCGTCATCGCCACCACCTGCTGGGCGAGGACGTCGAGGGGGTTGCTGGGGATGCGGAGGGCCTCGATGCGACCGGCGAGCATGCGCTCCACGACCACCGCGGTCTGGACCAGGTCGCCGCGGTGCTTCGGGAAGAGGACGCCGTGACTGACGGCGCCGACCTGGTGACCGGCGCGCCCGACCCGCTGCAGGCCGCTGGCCACGCTGGGGGGCGCCTCGACCTGGATGACGAGGTCGACGGCCCCCATGTCGATGCCCAGCTCGAGGCTGCTCGTCGCGACGACCGCGGGCAGCCGGCCCGCCTTCAGGTCGTCCTCGATGACGGCGCGTTGCTCCTTGCTGACCGATCCGTGGTGAGCCCGGGCCAGGACCGCCGGCGCGCCCGCCGAGGCGTTCTCCGGGGACGCCAGTTGCCAGCGCGACACGCCGGCGGGGCGGTCCGGCGGCTCCGACGTACCCTCAGCCGCCGCGTCCAGACGGTCCTGCCAGACCTCGTTGAGGCGAGCGGTCAGCCGCTCGGCGAGGCGTCGGCTGTTGGCGAAGACCAGCGTGCTGCGGTGGGCCGCGATCTCGTCGACGAGGCGCTGCTCGACGTGCGGCCAGATCGAGGTGCGCCGGGGGTCGCCTGCGGCAGCGCCGGACAGGTCGTCGGTGACCTGGCCCAGCTCGGCCAGGTCCGGGACGGGAACGACCACGTCGAGGTCCCAGGACTTCGTCGACGGCGGCTGCACGGTGGTCACCGGGCGGCCACCGGCCAGGTAACGAGCCACCTCCTCCAGGGGGCGCACCGTCGCCGACAGGCCGATGCGCTGCGCCGGAGCGTCCAAGAGATGGTCGAGGCGCTCCAGGGTCAGCGCGAGATGCGCCCCGCGTTTCGTGCCCGCGACGGCGTGCACCTCGTCGAGGATGACGGTCTCCACGCCGCGCAGGGCCTCGCGCGCGCGGGAGGTGAGCAGGAGAAACAGGGACTCCGGCGTCGTGATGAGGATGTCCGCGGGGGTCTTCGCGAACGCGCGGCGCTCCTCGGCGGGGGTGTCGCCGGAGCGGACGGCGACCCGTACGTCGGGGCGCGGCAACCCCAGCAGCTCCGTGTGGTGCCCGATCCCGACCAGGGGCGCGCGCAGGTTGCGTTCCACGTCGACCGCGAGGGCCTTCATCGGCGACACGTAGAGCACCCGGCAGCGGCGCTGCGCCTCGTCCGGGGGAGGCGTGGCCACCAGCCGGTCCACGGCCCACAGGAAGGCGGACAGCGTCTTGCCGGAGCCGGTGGGCGCGACGACCAGCGTGTGGGCGCCAGAGCTGATGGCCTCCCAGGAGCCGACCTGGGCCGGGGTGGGCGCGGCGAAGGCCCCCCGGAACCAGGCGGCGGTCGCGGGAGAGAACCGGGCGAGTACGCCGTCGCCGCCGTCGGCCCCGTTGGCAGGGTCGGCGGCGTGCCCGACCACGGTCCCTGCCGACGGAGCGGCGGGGTCCTCGCGGGGAATCGGGGCGGGGGCGCCCTCGGGACTGGTGATCATGACAGTGCGAAGCCTGCCACTCGGCACCGACAACGCTCGCGGACCCGCCCCATGCTTGACTGGGCGCGTGCGGCTGACGGAGTTCTGGCGGTTGATGGAGGACGAGTTCGGCCCTGCCCGAGCCCGGATGCTCGCCGATCATCAGTCCCTGACGTCGCTGGGGAGCGTGCCGGCGAGCGTGGCCATCGCGAGGGGCGAATCGCTGAAGCAGGTCTGGCGGGCCATGTGCGCCGAGATGAACGTCCCGCAGGAGCGTTGGTTCGGCAAGGACCGACCGATCCGCCGCGGCTGATCCGCACGCCCTCCGCGGCGCTGACCGTGGAGTGGGCCGACACGCCGAACCGCGTGTGCACCGTCGAACAATTGTTCGGCTACTGTGCTGTCCACAGGGACCGCGGCCCCACCCCGTTATCCACAGGCATCGCGCCAGGTCGAAGCGTTGTCGGAGCCGCCCCCTAACGTCTGATCCGGACGGGCCGCAGTGGCGGCCTCGACGGGTCGAAGGTAGACGACCGACCACGAATCAGCAGATGGGCAGGTGCGAGATGGCTGCTGCAACGGCAGATCAGAAGCAGAAGTCGCTGGACGCCGTGATGGCGCAGATCGAGAAGTCGCATGGCAAGGGCGCGGTGATGCGGCTCGGCGACGACGTACGGCCTCCGATCGAGGTGATTCCGACCGGATCGATCGCGCTCGATGTGGCTCTTGGCATCGGCGGACTCCCGCGTGGCCGGATCGTCGAGATCTACGGGCCGGAGTCCTCCGGCAAGACCACCGTCGCCCTGCACGCCGTGGCGAGCGCGCAGAAGGCCGGCGGGATCGCGGCCTTCATCGACGCCGAGCACGCCCTGGACCCCGAATACGCCAAGAAGCTCGGCGTCGACACCGATGCGCTGCTGGTCAGCCAGCCGGACACCGGCGAACAAGCGCTGGAGATCGCGGACATGCTGATCCGCTCCGGGGCGCTCGACATCATCGTCATCGACTCGGTGGCGGCGCTGGTGCCGCGCGCGGAGATCGAGGGGGAGATGGGCGACTCCCACGTGGGTCTGCAGGCCCGCCTCATGAGCCAGGCGCTGCGCAAGATCACGGGCGCGCTCAACAGCACCGGGACGACCGCCATCTTCATCAACCAGCTGCGCGAGAAGATCGGCGTGATGTTCGGCTCGCCCGAGACGACGACCGGTGGCAAGGCGCTGAAGTTCTACGCGTCGGTGCGGCTCGACGTCCGGCGGATCGAGACGCTCAAGGACGGTTCCGACGCGGTGGGCAACCGGACCCGCTGCAAGGTGGTCAAGAACAAGGTGAGCCCGCCGTTCAAACAGGCCGAGTTCGACATCATCTACGGCCAGGGCATCTCCCGCGAGGGCGGCCTGATCGACATGGGCGTGGAGCACGGCTTCGTGCGCAAGTCGGGGGCTTGGTACACGTACGAGGGCGACCAACTCGGCCAGGGCAAGGAGAACGCGCGCAACTTCCTGCGCGACAACCCCGAGCTGGCTGACGAGCTCGAGCGCAAGATCAAGGCCAAGCTCGGCGTCGGACCGGGTCTTCCCCAGGACGGGGCGCCGGACGCCGCGCCGGGTGCGACGAGCGGGTTGGGGCTGGGGAACAGCAAGGATGAGGTTCCGCTGGCCGACGTCCCGGTCGCGTTCTAACCGTTGCCCCGGCACGCCTTGCCCCACCACGGGTCGTCGACCGTGCCAGAACGGGCGGACTTAGCGCGTGCCGCGCTGGCCGCCGCCGAACAGGCGGCGGCCGGCCGGGCCGTGCCGACGGGAGGGGATGCGGGCTCGAGCGGGGACCGTACGCCGGGTGCGCGCCGCGGGATGACCCCGCGCTGGTCGCCGCCGGACGATCCGGAGGCGATCGACAGCGAACCGGATCCGCACGACGTCGCCCGGCAGATCGTGCTTCGCCTACTGACGATGGCCCCCCGGTCCCGGGCGGAGCTGGAGAAGAAGCTGGCCCAGCGCGGCTGTGCTCCGGAGGTGGCCCGCGTGGTCCTCGACCGGATGGAAGAGGTGGGGCTGGTCGACGACGAGGCCTACGCCGGGATGCTCGTCCGCAGCCAGCGCACCGGTCGTGGCCTGGCGCGGACGGCACTGCGCGTCGAGCTGCGCAAGAAGGGCGTCGAGGCGGAGGTCATCGAGGACGCCGTGGCCGAGGTGTCCGACGAGGAGGAACGGGCGGAGGCACGCCGGCTGGTCGAGAAGAAGCTCCGCACCATGCACGGGCTGCCGGCTCAGGTCCAGGCCCGCCGTCTCGCCGCGATGCTCGGGCGTAAGGGTTACGGAAGCGAGCTGTCGTACGCCATGGTCCGGGAAGCCCTGCGCGAGGCGCCGGAACACCAGCGCGACTGACCCCGGGAGCGCTGGTGAGCGCCCGAGAGGGCCAAGTATCCCGCCGCAGGAGCGTGCGATGAGTTGGGCCGCGCGGGGGACCGCCGTTCCTCGCCGGCCTGGCGCGTCATTGCCGGGGCCGGACCAGGCGGTCAGTGGCCACCGGTACTGCGGGTGGCCACCTCGTAGCTCCACAGTTCGGCCGACAGACCCATGGGCGGCTTCGGCGCCGGGTCCTCGCCCGGCCCCGCCGGGGCGGTGCCATGGGCACCCGGGCGGAACTCCCGATGCGCCCCCTTGAAGTCCTCCGAGCCGATCCAGGCGGCGTAGCTGTCCTCGTCGCGCCACCGCGTCACGACGAGATAGACCCGTCGGCCGTCGGTGGGTGCGAGCAGCTCGAAGCCCTCGAACCCGTCGAAGTGGTCCACGGCGCCGGCCCGCGCGGCGAACCGGCGGACCATCTCCTCCCCGCCTTCGGGCACGGTGATCGCGTTGATCTTGATCGTCGTCATGGCCACATCATGCTCGGTGGGATGCACCGCCGGAGACCGGGCCCTGCGCCGGATGCCCGCGAGCCGGACGGCTCTTCGGGGTCACCACCCGCGGCCGGACGGGTCAGTCCGGTCCCAGCCCCGCGACGGAAGCCGCATCGTCGCTCTCGCAGTGTGCTGAGCCCTGATCAGCGGCGCCGGCGCGTGTGGTCAGGCTCAGCAGCCGGGCGAGCTCGCGGCGGCGCCGAACGAGGTCTGCGGCGGCCGTGGCCCCGCGGCCGGTAACGAGGGACAACCGCACGCGGGTGCCGAAGGGCAACGGCTCGACCACGTCCCCCTCGCGAAGTTCGGTCACGAGGGCGGTGCGCGGCACCACGGCGAGCGCGCCCCGGGAGCGGGGTGTGGGCACATCGGCCGGCGGTCGAGCCGGCGGTCGGGGCGGGCATCGGTGGCCCGCCGCGCACGCCGTACCCTTGACGGGTCATGACCCGCGAAACCACCGCACCCCGGACCTACGAGGTCCGCACCCACGGGTGCCAGATGAACGTCCACGACTCCGAGCGGCTGGCCGGGCTCCTGGAGGCGGCCGGCTATGTCGACGTGGCGAGCGTCCCGGCCACGGACCGTCCCCAGACCGCCGACGTCGTCGTCTTCAACACCTGCGCCGTGCGCGAGAACGCCGACAACAAGCTCTATGGCAACCTCGGCCAGCTGCGGCCCGCCAAGACCGAAAACCCGCAGATGCAGATCGCCGTCGGCGGCTGCATGGCGCAGAAGGATCGCGCCACGATCGTGCAGCGGGCGCCCTGGGTCGACGTCGTCTTCGGCACCCACAACATCGGCAGCCTGCCCGCCCTCCTCGACCGGGCCCGGCACAACCAGCGCGCCGAGGTCGAGATCCTCGAGGCCCTGGAGACCTTCCCCTCGACGCTGCCGACCCGGCGCGACTCGGCGTACGCCGCGTGGGTCTCGATCAGCGTCGGCTGCAACAACACGTGCACCTACTGCATCGTGCCCGCCCTGCGCGGCAAGGAGCAGGACCGCCGGCAGGGCGACATCCTCGCCGAGGCGCGGGCCCTGGTCGCCGAGGGCGTCATGGAAATCACGCTCCTGGGCCAGAACGTCAACACGTACGGCGTCGAGTTCGGCGACCGCGCGGCCTTCGGCAAGCTCCTGCGCGCCTGCGGGGACATCGAGCACCTGGAGCGGGTGCGCTTCACCAGCCCGCATCCGGCGGCGTTCACCAGCGACGTCATCGACGCGATGGCCGAAACGCCGAACGTCATGCCCAGCCTGCACATGCCCCTGCAGTCCGGTTCCGATCGGGTGCTGCGCGAGATGAAGCGCAGCTACCGCGGCGAGCGCTTCCTGGCGATCATCGACGAGGTCCGCGGCAAGATCCCCGATGCCGCGATCACGACTGACATCATCGTCGGCTTCCCCGGCGAGACGGACGCGGACTTCGAGGACACGCTGCGCGTGGTGGAGCAGGCGCGGTTCGCGGGGGCGTTCACGTTCCAGTACTCCATCCGCCCCGGCACCCCCGCCGCCACCATGGCCGACCACGTGCCCAAGCACGTGGTCCAGGAGCGGTTCGACCGGCTCGTGGCGCTGCAGGACGAGATCGCCTGGGCCGAGAACCGCGCCTTCGAGGGCCGCACGGTCGAGGTCCTCGCCGCGCGGGGGGAGGGCCGCAAGGACGCGGCCACCGACCGGATGAGCGGCCGGGCGCGGGACAACCGGCTGGTGCACTTCGCGGTGCCGGCGGCGGCCCGCGAGCGGGGCGAGGTCCCGCGGCCGGGTGACATGGCGACGGTGCAGGTGACGTATGGCGCCCCGCATCACCTCGTCGCGGACGGCGCCCTGGCGGGGGGTCCCTACGCCGTACGCCGTACGCGCGGTGGCGACGCCTGGGAGGCGACCCAGGACCACCCCACCGACGCACCGACCGGCGGCCCCGCGGTCAGCCTCGGCCTGCCCCGGGTGGGCGCCCCGCCGCCGCGCCCGTGAGGCGGGCGTCGGCCGGTGCCGCCTGCCCGCGCCGGGTCTAGAGCCGCGGGTCGACCGGCTCGGACTCCAGGGCCAGCACGGCGAACACCGCCTGGTGCACCTGCCACAGCGGCGCCCACGCGACGAACCCCTCCAGCGCGTCCAGCCCCAACCCATGCTCGCGGAGCGCGAGCTGCCGCTTGCGGCCGAGGTTCCGGTCGCGCAGCACGTCGAGCGAGTCCAGGTAGTCGGGACCGTAGATCAGGCGCAGGTACTCCCGGCCGCGCACCTTCAACCCCGGCTGGACCCGCCGTGGCCGCCCGACACGCTCGGCCGGCGCGGAGGCCGGCTTGACCACCATGCCCTCGCCGCCGGCCGCGGTGCGGTCCAGCCACCACTGCACGCCCGCCGCGCGGTCGGCCGACGACGTCAGGTCGACCACGCGGGCGCGGGTCGGGGTGATCAGCGGGTCGGTCAGGGTGGCGAGCCGATCGAGGTGCCACTCGTGGGGCTCGGTGAGGGCCAAGCACCCGCCCCTGGGCGGCGAGGATCTGGAACGGCGCCAGCGTGATCCCGTCGAGGCCGTCGGTCGGGCGGCAGTAGGCGGCGTACGCCGCGCGGTAGGCCGCGGCGTTGGCCAGGCGCGCCCGCACGTGGTCCAGCCGACCCCCCACGTCGAGTCCGCGCTCGCGGGCCTGTTCCAGCAGCGCGGCTGCGGCAGGCAGGGCGTACGTCGCGGCGGCTCCGACCGAAGCGTATTGATCCCGGATGAGCCCGTCGGCCTTGGCCGACCAGGGCAGCAGCTCGCAGTCCAGGGCCAGCCACGACGACTCCAGCGCGTCGAAAAGCCCGGCCGTGGAGCCCAGCAGCCGGCGGACCAGCTCCCGGTGTTGCGCCGCCTCGGCGAAGAACGGCCGGCCGGTGCGCGTGTACACGGCGCCCAGCGAGCCGTCGGCCACGCCGAAGTGGTGCTCCGCGGCGGCCTCGTCGCGGGTCAGAACCACGATGGCCCGCGAGCCCATGTGTTTCTCCTCGCAGACGACGCGGCTCTCGCCCCACTCGGCGTACTGGTCGAAGGCCTGCTCGGGGTGCTCCAGTTAGGGCCCGGGCGGCGCGGCGGCCGCCGGCGACATCGTCGGCGGCAGGTAGATGAGCCGGCGCGGGTCGACGGCGTACCGGCTCATGACCTCCAACGCCGCCGCGGCGTTCTCCTGTTCGATCTTCACCTTCCCGGCGTGCGGGCTGCTCAGCCAGCGGGTGCCGACCACGTCGTCGATCCGCAGCACGGCCGGCTCGCGCCCCGCGTCGGGTTCGCGACGGGCGTCCGGCTCGCGCCCGGCGTCCGGCTCGCGCCCACCGTTCGCATCGGCGCCAAAACCCCCCTCCGCGCCTGCGCCCGCCGGCCCGGCGCCCGACGGCCCGGCGCACGAATCCGCTTGGCCGCCCACGGCAGCGGTCAGCGGGCGCACCGGCGCGTACCACTCCCGCTCCGCCGGGACCGAGACGATCTCGCGCTCGGGGTAGCGCAGCGCGGTGAGCGCCCCGCCGAAGACGGCGCCGGTGTCCAGGCAGATCGTGTTGTTGACCCACTCGGCCCGCGGGGTGGGCGTGTGGCCGTACGCCACGACGGCCGCGCCGCGGTAGTCGCGCGCCCAGGGATAGCGCACCGGCAGCCCGTATTCGTCGGTCTCGCCCGTCGTGTCGCCCGTACAGCGAGAACGCCCGCACCCGCCGCGACGATCGGCCGTGATAGGCCTGCGGCAGCCCGGCGTGCGCGACGACCAATCGGCCGCCGTCGAGGACGTAGTGGCTGACCAGCTCGGTCATGAACTGCAGGGCATCGGCGCGGAACTGCTCGTCCTCCCCGTCAAGCTGCTGCAGCGACTCGGCAAGCCCGTGCGACACGCGCACGTTCGCCCCCTTGAGGGCGCGCACCAGCTTGGCCTCGTGGTTGCCCGTGATCGTCAGCGCCGTCCCCGCGGCGACCATCCCCATCGCCAGCCGCAGCACCCCGGTCACGTTCGGTCCGCGGTCGACGAGGTCGCCGAGGAACACCGCGGTCCGGCCCAGCGGATGGGCGGCGGAGACGACCACCCCGGCGCCGTCCCTCTCGATCTGCCAGCCGAGCCGCGTCAGCAGCGTGATCAGCTCGCCGAGGCAGCCGTGCACGTCGCCGATGATGTCGAAGGGCCCGGTCAGGTGGCGGTGGTCGGGCCAGGACGGCTCCCGGACAATGGTCGCGGCCTCGATCTGGTCCACGCCGCGCAGGACGTGGACCCGGCGGAAGCCCTCCTTGAGCAGGTGCGCGAGGGACCGTCGCAGGTCGTGGTGCTGCCGCTCGACGACGCGCCCGCCGAAGTCGCGGTCGGGTCGGGCCGCGTTGCGGCGTACGGCCACCGCCGCCGGCACGTCGAAGACGATCGCGTCCACGAGGACGTCGTGCGCGCGGGCGAGCGCGACCAGCCCGGCGCGGGCCTTGGCCTGCGTGTTGGTCGCGTCGACGACGGTGAGCAACCCCCGGCGCAGCCGCGTCCCCACGATGTAATGCAGCACGTCGAAGGCGTCGGGGGTGGCGGTCTGGTCGTTCTCGTCGTCCGCGACCAGGCACCGGCAGAAGTCGCTGGAGACGACCTCGGTGGGGCGGAAGTGGCGCGCGGCGAACGTGGACTTGCCGCTGCCGGAGACGCCCACGAGGACCACGAGGCCCATCGCGGGGACGGACAGGGCCGGGTGCGGGTCAGTCACGGGTGAACACCGCCAGCTGGGTGGGTGCGCCGAGGGCCGGGTCGGTGTCGCCGACGCCGGCGTGCGTCGCGCGATAGCCGTACGACGTGGCCACCACCGCGCTCCACCGCTCGAAGGCCGCCCTGTCCCACTCGAAGCGATGGTCCCGGTGCCGCAGGCCGGCGAGATTCGGGTAGCGGGCGTTGTACTCGCGGTTGGGGGTGGTCACGACCACCGCGCGGGGCCGGGCCGCGCCAAACACCACGCGCTCCAGCGCCCCGAGCCGAGCCTCGTCGACATGCTCGATGACCTCCATGAGGACCGCCGCGTCGTACCCCGCGAAGCGGGCATCCTCGTACGTGAGCGCACCCTGGAAGAGCTCGATCCGGGACCGCTGGCGGTCGCTGAGCTCGTCCAGGCGCAAACCGCCGCGCTGCTTTCTTCAGTGAGCGCGTCGAGACGTCGCAGCCCGCCAGGCGCGTGAACTGGGCCTCGCTGAGCACCGGGCCAGGAGGTGCCCCGGACCGCAACCCAGGTCGATGACGGAGGTGGCGCCCAGCTGACGCAGCACGTCGCGGACGGCGTCCTGTCGGTGTGCGTTCAGCGGCCTGGACGCGACCGGCGCGTCGGACCCTTTCGTGGTGCCCTCCGACTGTGGGTCCTCCGGCTCGGTGACCTCGTCCTCGGGGAGGGCGTCGTCGAGCTCGGTCAGGCGGTCGAGAGCGAGCCGGGCGAGGCCACCGTGGCGACCCAGGTACCGGCGGGCGATGAGGTCGCGATCCGGGTGGTCGGCGAGCCAGCCCGCCCCGGAGCGCATCAGCTTGTCGACCTCGTCGGCGCCTTGCCAGTAGTGCTTGGACTCATCGAGCGCCGGGAGCAGCACGTAGAGCTGGTTCAGCGCATCGGCGAGCCGCAGCGTGCCCGTGAGCGCGAGATCCACGTATCGGGAATCACCCCACTGCGGGAACTGCGGGTCCAGCGGGATCGGCGTCGCGGTGACGTCCCAGCCGAGCGGGGCGAACAGACGCCGGGCCAGGTCCGGCCCGCCGCGACAGGGCAGGACCGGGATCTCGATGCGCAGCGGCAGCGGCTGCGCGGGCAGGTCGGGCCGCGCGGCGCAGCGTCCGCCCCGGGCGGTGCTGAAGACGTCGCCGAGGGCCAAGGCGAGCAGGGACGACGCGGCGTACGGGCGGTCGTTGACGTACTGCGCCAAGCTGGAGTCCGGGGCATTGCGCGGGCGGGACCGGGCCAGCCGCACCGGGTCGACGTCGAGCAGCAGCGCCGCCGTACAGCGCTCCTCGTCAGCCTCCGGGTAGAAGATCACGGCCGCGCCGAACGACTGCCGGAACTCCTGGACCCGCCCCGGGTGCTTGTGCAACAGAAAGCCCAGGTCTGTGGCGGGGCGGTGGGTGGTGGAAACGATCAGCAACACGCCGAACAGTGTGCGTCAGGCAACGGCCCGTCGGCGTCGGTATTTCGGGTCGGTTCGCCGTGTCGACCTCTGACAAGACCAGAACGGGGCTCGGTTCCCGGAGGAACCAAGCCCCTTTCGGGCATATGGGGCGATGCTCAGGCCGGCTGGCCCTCGTCGCCGAGGCGACCGTCGGCCATCTCGCGGGCCTTGTCGATGTGCTCGTCGTGACCCTCAAGGCGACCCTTGGCGGCCTCCGAGGCCTTGTCCAGGCCCTGGTCGGTTGTGCCCTCGTTCTTGCTGAGCTGGCCGAGCTTTTCCTTGGCGCTGTCGAAGATGCCCATGTCGTTCTCCCTGCTCGGTGGTCACGCCCCGGCGGGTGCGCGGGGCGTGGCTCCGACGCGACCTCGGGCCGGTCGGTGAGGCCGCCCTCAGGGGGGGGTGGTGCCTCCCTTCGACCATCGCCGCAAGGCCCGCAATGTTGCATGCCCAATCCCGGTTTTTCTCGGCACCTGAGATCCACTCGGTCGACAAGCCGGTGAACGTGCTGCTCAACAGGGTTGCGCCCGAAATGCCGCGAATCACCTGATCGCCCGATCCGCGGCGCTCGCGCGGCGCCCGCGCGGTGTTCGGTGGCGAACCGGGCGCCGTCCTGCTGCCGTGGGGTCCGCCGCCGCGCCCGACGTACGGTAGAGGTCGTTCCCGGCCCTCTCGGCCGCTCGGCAGCGGTCCACAACGGGTCCGGGAGCAGGCCCCAGAAGCAGCCCCCGAAGCAGCCCGGAGCATTCCCGGAAGGAGCCCCATGCCCGCGCGTGTCGTGGCGGTCGTCGGCCCGACCGCGACCGGCAAGTCGGACCTGGCGCTCGCGCTCGCCGAGCGGCTGGGCGGCGAGGTCGTCAACGCCGACGCGAGTCAGCTCTATCGCGGGATGGACATCGGCACCGCCAAGCTCGCGCCGGGCCAGCGGCGGGGCATCGCCCACCACCAGCTGGACGTTCTTGACATCACGCAGGACGCTTCGGTGGCCGCATATCAGCGCGAGGCCCGCGCTGATATCGATGCGGTCCTGGCGCGGGGGCGCAGCCCGATCGTTTGCGGCGGCTCCGGGCTCTACGTCCGGGCCGCGCTCGACGTGCTGCAGATCCCCCCGACGGAGCCCGCCGTGCGGGCCGCCTGGGAGGCCCGGCTCGCCGAGCGGGGGGTGGCCGAGTTGTACGCCGAGCTGGGGCGCCGTGACTCGGTCGCGGCCGCCGCCATCGACCCTCGGAACGGGCGCCGCATCGTGCGGGCCCTGGAGGTCATCGAGCTGACCGGGGCGCCGTTCTCGGCGACGATGCCGCGCCGGGAGTACGTGCTTCCGACCGTCCAGCTCGGCCTCCGCCTGGACCGGGCCGAACTGGACGGGCGCATCGAGGCCCGCGCCGCCCGGATGTGGCGCGACGGGCTCCTCGACGAGGTGCGTGGCTTGGCGGCGCGCGGTCTGGCGGACACCCGGACGGCCTCGCGCGCGGTGGGGTACGCCCAGGCGCTCGCCCAGCTCCGGGGAGACGTCACCGAGGCCGAGGCCATCGCGGACACCGCCCGCGCCACCCGGCGGCTCGCGCGGCGCCAGGAGTCGTGGTTCGGTGCCGACCCGCGGGTGCGCTGGCTGGACGCCGAGGCAGCCGGGGCCACCGGGGCCGCCGGGGCCGACCTGCTCGCGGCGGCCCTGGACCGCCTCGCGTAGCCTCGGCAGCGTGACCGACCCGCATCCGCAGAGCCCATTCACGCCGCGTGACGGCGACGCCGCCGAGGCATCTGACGCACTGGACGTACCCGCGGCCCCCGACGTACCCGCTGCCCCCGATTCACCCGACGCGTCCGACGCGATCCGCCGGATCGCGATGGAGCTGACGGCCCATTCCCAGTCGGGACTGGCCTTTTGCGGCAACGACTTCGACGCCCAGCGGCTGCACCGCATCGGGGCGCTGGCCGGCGAGCTGATGGGACTGGTGGCCGCCGGGCCGCTCCCGCCGTACGAACCGCGGGTCGCCGCCACGGCCGGGTACGCGACACCCAAGGTGGACGTGCGCGGCGCGGTGTTCGACGAGGCCGGCCGGGTCCTGCTCGTCCAGGAGCTGCACGACGATGGCCGGTGGACCCTGCCCGGCGGCTGGTGCGACGTCCTCGACACCCCGACGGGCGCGATCGAACGGGAGGTCTTCGAGGAGGCCGGGCTGCGGGTGCGCGCCCGGCACCTCGCCGCGGTCTGCGACCGGGAGGCCTGGGGACACGAGCCGCCGTTCGACGTCCACGTGTTCAAGCTGTTCTTCGTGTGCGACGCCCTCGAGCCGCTGTCTGACGCCTACACGAGCATCGAGACCGGCGGCGTCGGGTGGTTCGCCGTGGACGACCTGCCGGAGCTGTCGCGGTCGCGGATCGTCCCGGAGCAGATCCGCCTGCTGCACCGGCACTGGCGCGACCCCGGCCCCGCGCACGTCGACTGACCTGCGACACTAGCTCCGTGACCGCCCAGCCAGCCGCCTCGTCTCCCGCGCTGCCGTTCACCAAGGGCCACGGCACCGAGAACGACTTCGTGCTCGTCCCCGACCTGGACGGCCTGCGTGGGCTCGACGACGCCCTGGTTCGGCGGCTCGCCGACCGCCGGTCCGGCCTCGGCGCGGACGGCGTGATCCGGGTGGTGCGGGCGGCCGCGGCCGACGAGGCCGACGTGCGGGCCCAGGCCGGCGAGGCCGAGTGGTTCATGGACTACCGCAACGCCGACGGCTCGCTCGCCGAGATGTGCGGCAACGGGACGCGGGTGCTCGCCGCGTACGTGCGCCGCGAGCGCCTGGTCGAGGGTGTGGAGTTCGCGCTCGCCACGCGCGCGGGCGTGAAGCGGGTGCGGGTCGAGGGGGCCAGCCCGGGTGGGTCGTACGTCGAGGGGGAGCGGTACGCCGTGAACCTGGGCCGCTGGCGTGTCGTCGACCCGGGTGCGCTCGCGGCGGCGGGGCACGACGCGCTGGTCGCGGTGCGCGGGCTCGACCCGCTGCCGGCGCTGTCCATGGATCTCGGCAACCCGCACACGGTCGTCGCCCTGCCCGAGGACGCGGACCTGATGGCGCTGGACCTCACCACCGCGCCCCTGGTCAATCCCCAGCCGCCGGCGGGTACGAACGTGGAGCTGGCGCAGCCGCTCGGGCCCGGACACCTGCAGATGCGGGTCCACGAGCGCGGCGTAGGGGAGACCCGGTCGTGCGGGACGGGCGCCTGCGCGACGGCGCTGGCGTTCATGCTCTGGAGCGGCGCGCCGGCGGACAACGAGAGCTGGCGGGTCGACCTGCCCGGTGGCACGGTGCAGGTCACGGCGCTCCCGGGCGGCGAGGTGGAGCTGCTCGGCCCGGCCCGCCTGGTCGCGGACGGCCAGTACCACCTCACCTAGAGGTGTATCCCGGCCGAGTCGGGTCAAGGGCCCGGCGCGGGTTCGGCAGGGTCGGGTTAGGCCGGGTCGGGTAGAGGGGCCGGGGCCGGGCGGTGGACCCGCAGCACGCGGAAACCCTTGGCGGAGGCGTACTTCTCGACGGCGTACCCCGCCCCCAACGTCCCCGCCAGCCAGGGCAGTAGCGAGTCGGCGCCGAGGTTGCGCTGCACGACGAGGTACGCCGTGCCGTCGGGTGCTAACCGTGGCAACCACTGCAGCAGCAGCTCATGCAGGGCGGCCTTCCCGATCCGGATCGGCGGGTTGGACCAGATCGCGTCGAACGCCACGTCCGCCGGCACGTCGTCCGGCAGCACGGCACGCACTCCCGCGAGCCCGTGCGCCCGCGCGTTCGCCTCCGTCAGGGCCAGCGCGCGCTCGTTGACGTCGACCGCCCACACCGTGGCGGCCGGCGCGAGCAACGCCATCGTCAACGCGACCGGGCCCCAGCCGCAGCCGAGATCCAACAGGTTCCCCCGCGCGGGGGGCTCGGGTGCCTCCTGCAGCAGCACCGACGTCCCGAGATCGAGCCGGTCCTGGGAGAACACCCCGTTGGCCGTCCACACCGGCAGCTCGCGTCCGGCCAGCCGCACGGAGAGCTGACGACGCTCCTCCGCCGAGCTCGGCTGGGCGCTGAAGTAGTGTGCCGCCGAACCCTCCGCCTGCCGAGCCGCTGGAGCGTCCCCGACCGCGTGCAGGGCCGGCCGGGACGAGGACTCGGTCATCGCCGGCACCCGCCGTACGGTCGAGTCGCCCCCGCCTGCCACCCCGCCCGGACCATGCGACACATCATAAATCGCCGCACGTCGCGACCCGGGCAGCCGCACGCGAGGACACTACGGCGTGGCCAGCACTGCAGCTTCCAGCGCCCCAGCGTCCGGCGCCGCCGCCAGCGCGCACTCGGCCCCGCGGGCGAACGCCGCCCGGTTGGCCGCCATCAGGTGCCCCTTGCGCTCGCCGAGCTTGTGCTCCAGCGCGGCCAGCACCGCGTCCGCGCTGACGCAGCCCGTCGCCGCCACGAACGCGCCCAGGATCACCATGTTCGTCATCTTGAGGTCGCCGAGCTCGTTGGCGATGTCGTTGCCGGGCACGTACAGGGCCTGGACGTCGTCGCGCCCCACCCGGTCCGCGATCAGCGAGGAGTTCACGAGGATCTGGCCCCCGGCGGCGACGCGCGGTGCGAACTTCGCCAGCGACGGCCGGTTCATGATGATCGCGCTGGTCGCGTCGTCGTCGATGATCGGCGAAGGAATGTCGTGGTCGGAGACGATCACCTGGCAGTTCGCGGTGCCGCCGCGCATCTCCGGACCGTACGACGGCAGCCAGCTGACGCACCGCCCGTCGTCCATCCCCGCCTGGGCGAGGAGCTGCCCCATCAGCATGATCCCCTGGCCGCCGAACCCGGCCAGGATGCACTTCTCGGTACGCCGTGCGCCGCCAGCAAGCACTCCACCAGCCACGGCTCAGCCCTCCCGCTTGCCCGGATCGCGCAGGTTCCCGAGCGGGTAGTAGGGAATCATGTTCTCCTCCAGCCAACCCAGCGCGGCGGTCGGCTCCAGCCCCCAGTTGGTCGGACAGGTGGAGAGCACCTCGACGATGCCGAAGCCCTCGCCCGCCAGCTGGACCTCGAACGCCCGCCGGATCGCCTTCTTGGCCTTGCGCACGTAGACGGGGTTGTGCACCGAGACCCGCTCGACGAACACCGCGCCCGGCACCTGCGCGAGCATCTCCGACATCTTCAGCGGGTAGCCGGTCAGCGCGGCGTCCCGCCCCGTCGGCGAGGTGGTCGTACGCTGCCCGACCAGGGTCGTCGGAGCCATCTGCCCGCCGGTCATCCCGTAGATCGCGTTGTTGACGAAGATCGTCGTGATCTTCTCGCCGCGGTGCGCGGCGTGCACGATCTCGCCGGTGCCGATCGAGGCGAGGTCGCCGTCGCCCTGGTACGTGAAGACGACCCGGTCCGGCAGCACCCGCTTGATCCCCGTCGCCACGGCCGGGGCACGCCCGTGGGCGGCCTCGTGCATGTCGCAGTTGAAGTAGTCGTACGCGAGCACCGAGCAGCCCACCGGCGCCACGCCGACGGTGCGGCCCAGGACGTCGAGTTCGACGAGCGTCTCGGCGACCAGCCGGTGCACGATCCCGTGCGTGCAGCCCGGGCAGTAGTGCGTCTGAGCGCTGGTCAGCCCCGGCGTACGGTCGAAGACCACGGTCATCGCGCGCCTCCTTCGGGCTGGGATCCGGCGAGAATCTGGCGAACCTTATCGGCGACGAGCTTCGGGCTGGGGATCATGCCCCCGGTGCGCCCGACGAAGTGGATGGGCAGCCGCCCCTCGTTGGCGATGCGGACGTCGTCGATCATCTGGCCCATGCTCATCTCCACCACGAGGAGGTGCTCGACGCTGTCCGGCAGCGACGTGAACTCGTCCATGGGGTACGGGAAGAGCGTGATCGGCCGCAGCAGCCCGGCGCTGATGCCCTCGGCCTCCAGCAGCTCGATGGCGCTCTTGCAGATCCGGGCCGTCGTCCCGTAGGCGACGATCGCGACCTTGGCGCCCCGGTCCGGCTCCAGGTGATAGCGCTCCGCCAAGACCTCCCGCTCGCGCATCTCCTCGTACTTGCGGAACAGCCCGTGGATGTGTTCCTCCAACTCCTCGGGCTTGAGATAGAGCGAGTTGATGATGTTCGGCGGGCGCTTGCCCTCGGTGCCGGTCGCGGCCCAGTCCTTGGGCGGCAGCTCCATGGTCGGCTGGTGCTCGTGCAGCTCGACCGGTTCCATCATCTGGCCGAGCATGCCGTCGGCGATGATCATCACCGGGTTGCGGTAGTAGTCGGCCTTGTCGAAGGCGACCTGCACCAGGTCGGCCATCTCCTGCAGGCTGGCCGGGGCGTAGACCAACAGCTTGTAGTCCCCGTCGCCGCCGCCGCGGGTGGCCTGGTTGTAGTCCGACTGGGCGGGCTGGATGCCGCCGAGTCCGGGCCCGCCGCGGACGATGTTGACGATGACGCAGGGCAGCTCGGCCCCGGCGATGTAGGAGATGCCCTCCTGCTTCAGAGCGATCCCCGGCGAGGACGAACTGGTCATGACGCGCGCGCCGCTGCCCGACGCGCCGTACACCATGTTGATCGCCGCGACCTCGGACTCCGCCTGCACGAAGACGCCGCCGGCGTCGGGCAGGTGCGCGGCCATGTATTCGGGCAGCTCGGTCTGGGGGGTGATGGGGTAGCCGAAGAAGTATCGGCAGCCGGCGTTGATCGCCGCCGCGCCGATGACCTCGTTGCCCTTCATCAGCGTCTTAGGCATGGGTCGCCTCCGCCCGCGCCACCTTTTCCTTGGCCACGACGATGCCCTCGTCCGGGCACATGACCGCGCAGTTGGCGCAGCCGTTGCACTTCTCCGGGTCGGTCACCGTCACCGGGTGGTAGCCCTTGGCGTTGATCGCGCCCTCGTCGAGGGCCAAGATGTGCACCCCGCAGGCGGACACGCACAGGCCGCAGCCCTTGCACACGTCGTGATCGAACGTCACCGTTCCCTTGGTCGCCATTCGCCTCGCCTTCTCACATCCAGGTCTCGCGCAGGTACATCCCGATCTCCAGCCGCTCGCCGTCCAGGTGCTCCGAGACCTGCACCAGGGCGGCCGGGATCGCGCTGACGTAGGCGATAGGCAGGCCCGTCTGCGCGCTCACGGCCTTGGTCAGCCGGTAGCCGGCGAGCACGTCCGCCGCCGTCGTGTCCCGCAGCAGGTGGGTGTTGCTGATCAACCCGGTGCAACCCAGCCCCGACCAGGCCTCGATAGTGCGCAGCTGGCGCAGCACGCCCGCGACGTCTGCGGTCTCCGGGCGGTAGGCGTTGACGACCAGGAGCATCTCGTAGCCGCGGCGCCGCAGGTCGGCCGCGAACTCGACGAGCACCTTGGCCCCGACCCCGTTGCCGCCCACGTCGAGGATCGCGTCGCAGCTCGGGTCGGCGATGGGGCCGCGGATCGCGGCGGAGACGGCCGGGAGGTCGAGGGTGAGGTTGTGCCCGAGGGAGGAGCTGTGTACGGCGACGCCGGTCGCCGCCATCGCGTCGGCGCGCTCGCGGGACCGGAAGTAGGGGTTGACGATGTCGAGATCGCCCAAAGCCACGCGGCGGCCCTCGGCGGCGAGTCGCATGGCCAGCGACACCGCGACCTCAGTCTTCCCGCTGCCGTAGTGGCCGGCAATGATCCGGACGGTCCCGGTCGTTGCGGAGGGCTGCGGGGGACGCGCGCGGGTGGGATCGGTGGCAGCGGCGGTTCGGTACGTCGCCGCAGCGGCCCGCTTCGGGCGGTCCTCCGGGAGGAGGAGCGGTACGTCGGGCGGTCTGCTGGTCGGGATGGCCGTCATTGGCCTGCCTTTCGATCCACGCCTTGTGAGCGCGTCGTTCGATGCCTTGTGGGCGTGTTTCCAGGGTAGGCCGGGGCCATCACTCCCGCACCGGTTCTGAGGATGTCGTCCATCACGACGAAAACTCCTGGGGCGGCCCGGCGCGTCCCGGGGAAAGGATTGGCCGGGCACCCGACGTACCTGCGACCCTGAGGGGACCATGACGCGACCTTCCGATACCCCCGAACTCTCCGAGCGACCCGACCTCCCCGACATCCTCGCCACGCGCGCCGACGCACTGGCCGAGGAGGACGCGTACGCCGACGCCGCCGGCCCCACGACCGACTATGACGGGGACCAGCTCGACCGCGAGGAACGGGCCGCGATGCGTCGCGTCGCCGGCCTCTCGACGGAGCTGGAGGACGTCACCGAGGTCGAGTACCGGGCGCTGCGCCTCGAACGCGTCGTGCTCGCCGCGGTCTGGTGCGAGGGCACCGCCGCGGACGCCGAGAACTCGCTGCGCGAGCTGGCGGCGCTCGCCGAGACGGCCGGCTCCCAGGTGCTTGCTGCCGTGATGCAGCGGCGGGGCCGGCCGGACGCGGCGACGTATCTCGGTTCCGGCAAGGCCGAGGAGCTGCGCGACATCGTCATCGCCGAGGGCGCCGACACGGTCGTGTGCGACGCGGAGCTGAGCCCGAGCCAGCGGCGCGCGCTGGAGGACGCCGTCAAGGTCAAGGTGATCGACCGGACCGCGCTGATCCTCGACATCTTCGCCCAGCACGCCAAGTCCGCCGAAGGCAAGGCGCAGGTCGAGCTGGCGCAGCTGAGCTACCTGCTGCCGCGCCTGCGGGGCTGGGGCGAGTCGATGTCCCGGCAGGCGGGTGGCCGGGTCGCGGGCGGTGCGGGGATCGGTTCCCGGGGCCCGGGCGAGACGAAGATCGAGCTGGACCGGCGCCGGATCAACTCGCGGATGGCGAAGTTGCGCCGCGAGATCCGCGAGATGAAGACAACCCGCGACACCAAGCGCAGCGGGCGCCGCGCCAACCAGGTGCCCGCAGTGGTGCTGGCCGGGTACACGAACGCCGGGAAGTCCTCGCTGCTCAACCGGCTCACCGGCGCCGGCGTACTGGTCGAGAACTCGCTGTTCGCGACGCTGGACCCGACCGTACGGCGCGCCGAGACCCCCGACGGGCGGCCCTACACGCTCTCCGACACCGTCGGCTTCGTGCGCAGCCTGCCGCATCAGCTGGTGGAGGCGTTCCGGTCCACGCTGGAGGAGGTCGCCGACGCCGACGTGCTGCTGCACGTCGTGGACGGAAGCCACCCCGACCCCGAGGGCCAGATCGCGGCGGTCCGCGAGGTGCTCGCCGAGGTCATCGCCGAGGGCGCGGACAAGGTGGACCTGCGTTCGGCCGGCTCGGGGGACGATGATGGCGAGGCCGGCGCGGCCGCCGCCGTGCGTAGGGACGCCTGGTCGGCCGATCCGCGGGACCGCGCCGCCGCCCGGCGTGGCGAGCCGATCCGGACCGGGCCCCGGGAGATCATCGTCATCAACAAGGCCGACGCCGCCGACCCCGAAGTGCTGGCCCGGCTGGTTCGTCGCGAACGGGACGCGCTGGTGGTCTCGGCTCGGACCGGTGCCGGCCTGACTGAGTTGGTCGAGCGGATCGCGGCCGAGATTCCGCGGCCGGACATCGAGATGCGGCTGCTCATCCCGTACGACCGCGGCGACCTGGTGCATCGCTTGCACACGGAGGCGGACGTGCTGGCCGAGGAGCACGTGGCCGAGGGCACCCGCCTGCACGTGCGGGTGGCGCCGCCGATCGTGGACCAGCTGACTCCGTACGCCGAATAGCCCGCCACGGTCCCCGGGAGCACCGAGCGGAGCCCGACACGAGAGAGGCGACAGCGCACCGATGACCTCGACCACCCACGACGTACCCGTGGCCCGCGTCGTCCCGCCGGATGGCGGCGTGTATGACGTTGCCGGCGAGGCGCCTTCGCCGCCGATCCCGGTCGAGGTGACCGTGGTCGAGACCGACCGCGGCGACATCTGGGAACTGGCGCCCGACCCGATGGACGGCGCGTCGCGGGTGCTGCTGCGCGAGGTCGCCGCGTGGGCCGCGGAGTGGGCGCCGGACGGGCGCGCGCGGCTGGTGGTGGACGTCCCCAACGCCGTGGCCGCGGCGAGCGGGTTCCTCGACCCGGGCGCCGCCCGGATGCTGCCCGTCGTCGCCGCCACCCAGCCGGGCGAGCGGCTCGCGGAGGAGATGCTGACGGTGTGGCTCGCGGTCGTCGCCGCGGGCGGGGCGGTGGGTTTCCGACGCGAGGCGACGGCGGCCCAGATCCGGCCCGTGCTGGAACGGCAGCTCGACGCGACGGCGCAGGGCCGGGCCGTGCTGGTCACCACGCGCGACGCGGACGCCGCGCTGCTCGGGTTCGGTTGGTGGGATGTGGCCGCGAATCCGCTGTTCGCGCACGTGGCGCACCTATCGCGGTTCCAGGTCCGACCGGAGTCCCAGGGCGGCAACATCGGCCGGGTTCAGATGGCCGGGATGCACCGAATCGCGCGGGGGTTGCCGGGGGTCGAGCTGTGCGAGCTGGCGTATCGCAGCGGCACCGGGGTGTCGCGGTTCTATGACCGATGCGGGTACGTCGAGGTGGGGCGGCGGCCCGGGACCGTCCGGGTCGCGCCGGGCGATGACCGCGATTCGGTGCTGATGTTGCGGCGGGTCGACGGGGGAGAGCTGCGCTACGACGGCGGCAGCTGATCTGACCGATCATCCGCGTGGCGTGCCCTGGTAGATCTTGTTCTACCCGCGGCGTACCGTGGGTCTATGCGCACTGTCGGAGTCAAGGAGCTCACCCAGAACGCGAGCCGGGTTCTGGGTGACGTCGAGGCCTACGGGGAAGCCCTGATCACCGTGGCCGGACGTCCCGTTGCCGTGCTGTCACCGGCGATCGACCGGCAACGCTGGGTGTCAACAGCCGAGCTGCTCGCGGCGGGTGCTGCCCAGGAGCAGACCGAATGGCTCGACGAGCTGTTGACCGACCGTCGAGACGGCGACATGACCGATCCCTTCCCGAGGTGACCGCGCGCATCCGCGCGGTCCTCGACACCAGCGCCATCGTCCTGCTGGAGTCGTTGGCCGGGCTGCCCGAGGCCTGGATGTGGTCGCTGTCCTCGTTGAGCTACGCCGAGCTGGCGTGGGGGGTGGAGCGGGCCGACGGCGACAAGCGGGCGCGGCGCCAGCGACTGGTCGCCGTGGCGCGCGCGACCCTCGGTGGCGGGCTCCCGTTCGATGACGCGTGTGCGGGCCACTTCGGCTACCTCTGTCACCTCACCGAGCGGGCGGGGCGTCGACCGCGTGGCCGCGGCACCGACCTGCAGATTGCGGCGGTGGCGATGCGGCACGGCGCCGTACTCGTCACAGCCAATCCCGCTGACGTCGTCCATCTCGCGCCCGAGCTACCCGTTCTCGAGATCGGTCGGGACGGACGCGCCGGGCGACTGCATGCGGCGCACGGTTGACCGGCGAGCGGTTGCCCGGTCTGGCTGCTCGGATAGGCGCGCGGACCACGGGACTGGGCCGCCGTACGATCTGTCCATGGGCGGCAAAATGGTCCCGAAGATCGTCCTCGCGGCTCTTCGAGCTGCAGCGGTATTACTCGTGGATCGTGGACCGGTTCCACATCTCGACGCAGGCCTACCAGCTGATGACGCACGGCCGCCGGTACGACTTCGGCTGGCTGGAGGACCGGCTGGCCGCGCTGAACTTCCGGCTGGTGTTCCTCACCCGTAGTCCAGAGTCGTTCGCGGCCGCGCTGGAGCGGCGGCTGCTGGTCTCGGGCAAGCCGAGCCAGTACGACGACCTCAACATGTTCGTCCGGGAACAGGAGGTGCTGGCGGACCTGGTCGCGGCGTCGCGGCTCACGACGCTGACCGTGGACGTGTCGGAGTCGGACGTGCCGGCGACGACGGAGCGGATCGTCGACTGGATGGAGGCGACGGGGGGCCTCTGGTTGGCGTGAGGCGTTTCCGGCGACGATCAATACCTCTCGTGTGTCGCCGTTTCGGTCGTCGACGACTGGTATTGATCGTCGCGCGGTACGCCGGTCAGTGGCGACGCGATGGTGTGCCGGCTACGCATGCGGCGCCAGGAACTCCCCGCCCGGGAGGTTGCGGGCCACGCCGAAGGCGAGGCCGACGAGGCACACCACCCAGACGGCCCAACGCGGGACGATCGGCCGCCACCGGCCCGGGGCGGTCTCGCCCCGCCACGCCCGGCGGATCCACACGATCCAGAACCAGACGGCGAGCAGGATCAGCGGGATGGCGATGGCGTTCCAGGCGATGGAGGCCGCGACGTCGAGCCGGGTCAGCGCGTGGACGGCGCGTAGGCCGCCGCAGAGGGGGCAGTACAGGCCGGTGAGGGCCAGCGAGGGACACACGGGGTAGCGGCCGGGCACGCCGGGGTCGACCGCCGCGACGAGGGCGGTGGCCGCCAGCGCCAGCCCCGCGGCGGCGAGAGGCGGTCGCAGGAGGGGCGAAGCCTGGATGCCGCGGCGACGGGGGTCAGGGCGAGGAGCGACCAGCTGGCTCACCTCCTGGGTTTGTCCCCACCGCCGCTACGGTCCGGACAGTCTACGAGCGGGGCCCGTAGTCTGTCCGGGTGCCCGACCTCGACCGCCTCGCCATGTTGCGTGCCGCCGTGGCAGGCATCGGGGGGAGCGAGCGCCCCGGGCAGGTGGCCATGGTGGAAGCCGTCGATCGCGCCGTCGCCGAGGACCGGCACCTGCTCGTCCAGGCCGGAACGGGCACAGGCAAGTCGCTGGCCTACCTCGTCCCCGCCGTCGCGCACGCCGTCCAGACCGGCCGGCCCGCGATCGTCGCCACCGCCACGCTCGCCCTGCAGGCCCAGATCGTCGACCGCGACATGCCCCGGCTGGCCGACGCGGTGCGCTCGATCGTGGGGCGGCGCCCGACGTACGCCCTGGTGAAGGGGCGCCGCAACTACGTCTGCGTCCATAAGACCGCGGGCGGGTTCCCCGACGACGACGAGGGCTCCCTGCTCTCGGTGGGGGCCGTCGACGCCGACGCCTCCCGGCTCGGTCGCGAGGTGGTTCGGCTGCGCGAGTGGGCGGAGGAGACCGACTCCGGCGACCGCGACGAGCTGGTCCCCGGCGTGACCGAGCGGGCCTGGCGGCAGGTCTCGGTCAGCGCCCGGGAGTGTCTTGGCCAGGCCTGCCCCATGCGCGACGAATGCTTCGTGGAGCGCGCCCGCGCCTCGGCCCACGACGTGGATGTCGTCGTCACGAACCACTCCTTCCTCGCGATCGACGCCTTCGAGAACCGCAGCATGCTTCCCGAGCACGATCTCCTCGTGGTCGACGAGGCCCACGAGCTCGTCGACCGGGTCACGGCCACGATCACGGATGAGCTGACCCCCGCCGCCATCCAGTCCGCCGCCCGCAAGGCCGGCAAGCTCGCCGACACCGGTGAGCTGGACCAGACCGGCGACGTCCTCGCCGCGGCCCTGGACCCCCTCGCGGAGGGCCGCCTGCGCGGCCTCCCCGAGCTGCTGGTCCTCTCCCTGGCGCAGGTGCTCGACTCGGCCCGCGACGTCGCCAGCCAGCTCAAGCCGCAGGGTGGCCAGCGGGCCGAGCCCGACGGCGCCCGCGCGGTGGCCCGGGCGGCCGTGGACGAGATCTTCACCGTGGCCGAGCGGCTGCTGGAGGACCGCGAACTCGACGTCGCCTGGATCACCGACGAGCCCCGCCGCGGCAAGGTCCTGCGCGTCGCCCCGATGAGCGTGGCGATGGCGATGCGGGACGCCCTGTTCGGCGACCGGACCGTCATCATGACCTCGGCGACGCTCGAACTCGGCGGCAGCTTCGATGCGGTGGCCGGCACGCTCGGGCTGCGCGGCGAGGGCGCGCCGGAGTGGGACGGCCTCGACGTGGGCAGCCCGTTCGACTACCCCCGGCAGGCCATCGCGTACGTCGCCCGCCACCTGCCGGCCCCCGGTCGAGACGGCACCGCCCCGCAGGCCCTCGACGAGATGGAGGCGCTGGTCCGAGCCGCCGGCGGCCGCACGCTGGGCCTGTTCTCCTCGATGCGCGCGGCCCGGGCGGCGACAGAGGAGCTGCGCGAACGCCTCGGCGAGGACTACCCCATCCTCTGCCAGGGCGAAGACCAAACCCCCACCCTCGTGCGGCAGTTCGCCGCCGACGCCCGCACCTGCCTGTTCGGCACCCTGTCGCTCTGGCAAGGCGTCGACGTCCCGGGGCCGGCCTGCCAGCTCGTCATCATCGACCGCATCCCGTTCCCGCGGCCCGACGATCCGTTGGCCAGCGCGCGCAGCGAGGAGATCGGCCGCCGCGGCGGGAACGGCTTCATGGCCGTCTCCGCGACCCACGCGGCGCTTCGCCTCGCGCAGGGCTCGGGACGGCTGGTCCGGCGTGCGGACGACCGGGGGGTCGTCGCGTTCCTCGACTCACGAATGATGACCGCGCGGTACGCCGGGTTCCTGCAGCGCTCGCTGCCCGACTTCTGGCCGACGACCGACCGGGCGCTGGTCCTGGCCGCGCTGGCCCGCCTGGACGCGGACGCCGCGCCGGTCCTCGGCATCGACGCCCCGGCCGCCCGATCCGCCGCCATCGAGGGGGAGGGCGCCGACGCCGAGGCGGCCAGCCCCGGCCTCGCCTCGCCCAACGGCTCCGAGAACGCCCAGCCGCCGGCCGCCGGGGAGAGCGAGCACCCCACGCCGCGCGTGGCGGACGCCGTACCCACCGGCGCTCCCGTCGCCGACGCGACCCGCACCGCCGTCGTCGACGGCGCCGCGTGGACGGCCGAGGACGACGACGAGCTGCGGGACGGAGCGGCGCTCGGGCTCGACCCGGACGAGCTGGCCGAGCACCTGGACCGGCCCGCGCCGGACGTTTTGCGCAGACTTGCCGCCTTGGGGCTGGACCAGCAGGTACGTTGACCGCGCGGTGACCCGACGTTTCCGCACTGACCTCACCCGACCTGGAGCCCGCATGAGCAGCACCCCCACGAGCGACCACGGCCATCGGCCCGGCCACGCCCGCCGCACCCTTCTCGGCACCGGCGTGGGCAACATGCTCGAGTGGTACGACTGGAACGTCTACGCCACCTTCGCCGTGTACATGAGCAAGCAGCTCTTCGACGCCAGCAACGAGACCTCGGCGCTGCTGCAGACCCTGGCGGTCTTCGCGGTCGGCTTCGTCGCCCGGCCGTTCGGTGGCGCTTTCTTCGGCTGGCTCGCCGACCGGATCGGCCGCAAGCACTCGCTCATGGTGGCGGTCATCTGCGCCTCGATCGGGTCGCTGATCATCGCGGTCTGCCCGACGTACGCCCAAGCCGGCGCCTGGGCCTCGCTGTTGCTGCTGGTGGCGCGGCTGATCCAGGGGCTGGCGCACGGCGGGGAGCTGCCGAGCGCGCAGACCTACCTGTCCGAGCAGGCCCCCCGCAAGGAACGCGGGTTCTGGTCCAGCGCCATCTACGTCACCGGCACCCTGGGTCTGCTGCTCGGCCTGGCCCTCGGCAAGGGCCTGGAAGCCAACCTCAACTCGGCGGCGATGGCCAGCTACGGCTGGCGGATTCCGTTCTTCCTGGGCGCGGTGCTCGGCGTGTTCGCGCTGTGGATCCGCAACCGGATGGAGGAGTCCGAGGTCTTCGAGGACGCCCAGGAGCACACCGACGTGGCGCGCGAGAACGTCTTCGTCAGCGCCGCGCGGCACTGGCGGACCGGATTGCAGGTCATCGGCATGACGATGGGCCTGACGATCACGTACTACGTGTGGTCGGTCGCCATGCAGCCGTACGCCGTGAAGACGCTGAAGTTCTCCCAGGGCGACGGCTTCACGGCCTCGATCATCGGCAACATCGTGTTCGTGCTGTGCCTGCCGGTGTGGGGCAAGATCTCGGACCGGATCGGCCGCAAGCCGCTGATGCTGGTGGCGATGCTGGGCTCCGCGATCATGTACATCCCGATGCTCAACCTGATCCAGAACCAGATGTGGCAGCTGGCCCTGGCGATCTCGGTGATGTGCATCCTGCTGGGCGCCTACCTGGCGATCGCGCCGGCCGTCTACGCCGAGCTGTTCCCGACGAACGTGCGCGCCACCGCGTTCGGGATCCCGTATGCGATCACGATCGCGGCCTTCGGCGGTACGGCGAGCTACGTGCAGACGTGGATGAGCGATGCGTTCCCCGGCAACAAGTACGCGTTCGCGATCTACGCGATCATCGCCTGCTGCATCTCCGCGCTGACGGTCTTCACCCTGCCCGAGACCAAGGCCAAGGACCTGCACGAGGTCGACCAGCCCCTCGGCGCCGGTACGGCCGCCCCCCGCTGATCAGCGCGTGAACTACTGACAGGGGCGTTATGCGTTCCCCGGAGCGCATAACGCCCCAGTCAGTGCGCCCGGCCGGCCACCCACGCGCCGCCGCCGTGGGCGAGCGACGTCGGTACGCCGTGGCAGGCTGGCCCCGTGACGATCGAGCCGCCGACCAGCCGAGGGGTGCCGCCGTTCGTGCTGATCGTCGGACCGGAGGAGCTGCTGGCCCAGCGCGCCCTCGCGGCGACGGTGGAGGCCCTGCGGGCCACCGACCCTGGGCTGGACGTGGTGCGGCTCAGCGCCACGACGTACGAATCCGGCGCGCTCGGGGTGCACGCGAGCCCGTCGCTGTTCGGCGGGAGCACGGCGATCGTCCTGACGGAGGCCGACGAGGCGGCCGAGGACTGCACGAAGGACGTGCTCGACTACGTGGCCGCCCCGGCCGAGCACGTGACGCTGATCGTCGCCCACCGCGGCGGCGTCCGCGGCAAGAAGCTCCTCGACGCGCTCAAGACCGCGAAGGCGCGCGTCCTCGAGGCCCCCGCGGTGAAGTCCGAGCGGGACAAGACCGACTTCGTCGTCAACGAGTTCCGGGTCGGGCGCCGCAAGGTCACCCCCGAAGCGGTGCGCGCGCTGGTGGAGGCCGTCGGCAAGGATCTGGCCGAGCTCGCCGCGGCCTGCGCCCAGCTGATCCGCGACACCCAGGGCCTGGTGGACGAATCCGTGGTCGAGACCTACCACGGCGGAAAGATCGAGGCCACCGGCTTCCGGGTCGCCGATGCGGCGATCGCCGGGAATGCCGGGGAGGCGCTGGCGCTGCTGCGGCACGCCCTCGCCGCGGGCGTCGACCCGGTGCCGATCGTGGCGGTCTTCGCCAGCCAGCTGCGTCAGCTGGTCAAGGTGGCCGGCGCCCCCCGCGGCTCGTCGGCCTCGCTCGCCAAGGTGTTGGAGCTGGCCCCGTGGCAGATCGACCGGGCCCGCCGGGCGCTGGCCGGCTGGGAACTCGACGGGCTCGGCGAGGCGATCCAGGCCGTCGCC
This sequence comes from Austwickia sp., assembly GCA_016699675.1. Lineage (NCBI taxonomy): Bacteria > Bacillati > Actinomycetota > Actinomycetes > Micrococcales > Dermatophilaceae > Austwickia > Austwickia sp. The sequence continues at coordinate 3,476,155 of CP064985.1, forward strand.
GCCGCGGACTTCGCGGTCAAGGGCGGCGACCGGGACCCCGAGTACGCCGTGGAGCGCTGCATCCTGGCCTTCTGCCGGGCGCGGGCCCGGGCCCGGCGCTGACGCGCGTCACGCCAGGTGCCGACCCGCATCCCACCAGGTGCTGACCCGCATCTCGCCGGGCGCTGCCGGCGTCGGAGGCGGGCGCCGCGTTTTGGGCCGGACCGGTTGGCGCTGGTAGCGTGGATTCTCGCGTGCGCGCCCAGGTCGTGCGCTTGTCACGCATCCCACCAGCTCGTCCTTGACCGCTCGCCGACCACACGCGGGCGGAGGTGAGGCCGGGCCTGCCCGCAGCCGCGGGCAGCCGATCGACCAGGAGAGAAGTACGTGGCCAATATCAAGTCCCAGAAGAAGCGCATCCTGACCAACGCCAAGCGCACCGAGCGCAACAAGGCGTACAAGTCGGAGCTGCGCACCTGGATCCGCAAGTTCCGCGAGGCCGCCGCCAGCGGCGACAAGGACAAGGCGACCGAGGCGCTGCGCCTGGCGAGCCGCAAGCTCGACAAGGCCGTGAGCAAGGGCGTCATCCACAAGAACCAGGCCGCCAACAAGAAGTCGGCGATGGCCAAGACGCACGCCAACCTCGGCTGATCCTCGCGCGGCGCACGCCGCAGGGTGCGCCCGCTGGTACGCCGTACCGCCTGCGCCCCGAGACGCAAGAAGCCGCCCGCCCCGATGAGGGGCGGGCGGCCTTTTCCTATCCCGCGGCGGGGGAGGGGACGTCGAACGTCACTGCGCGGGCTGGTCCGTCGCGATCGACTGGACGGTGTCGGCGTGGCTGACCGAGATCTTGCGCGGCTTGGCCTCCTCGGCCACCGGGATCGTCAGCTCCAGGACGCCGTCGGTGTAGCGGGCCTCGATGCGGTCGAGGGCGACGCCGTACCCGAGCGTGAGCTGCCGCGCGAACGTGCCGCTGGGCCGCTCGTGGGACAGCCAGGTCACCTCGCCGGTCGGGGCGTCCCGGCGCTCGGCGCGGATCGTGAGGGTGCGCTCCTCGACGTCCACGTCGATCGTGCTCGGGTCGACGCCGGGCAGGTCGATGCGGGCGGTGAAGGAGTCGCCGGTGCGGTACAGGTCCATCGGCATGCCGAGGGATGCGGGCGTGCGGGTGGCCGCCGTGAAGAGACGGTCCAGCTCGCGGAAGGGGTCGTAGTTCATAGCCATGCTGTCCTCCGAGGCGGTGGTCTCCGGTCGTGCCGGTGTGGGCGATATGCGCGGTCGCGAATTAGCACTCGCGACTCACGAGTGCCAACCAGGCGCGCGCCGCCCGTATTCCGGTCCCGCGGCGCAGTAGAGTCCAGCCCATCATGGGCAGCACCGCCATCCTCGTCGGCCTGTTGGTCGCCGTCCTCGCCGCGACGTGTTGGTACGCGGGCGACAAGGGCGCCTCGTACGTCGCCCGCCCCACCAAGATCGGCGCCATCCTCGCGCTGATCGTGCTGGCCCTCCTGCTCGGCGCCCGGGACAGCGCCGGCGGCATCCCGCTGCTCGTCGGGCTCGTCCTGTCCATGCTGGGCGACATCGCGCTGACCCGGGACGACACCACCTCGTTCGCCGTCGGTCTGCTGGCCTTCCTGGCCGGCCACCTGGCCTACATCTGGGCGTTCGCGCCCCAGTGGTTCCACCTGTGGGGGGTGCTGGTCGTCGCCCTGGTGTTGGCGCCGTTCGCGGCGCTATCGTTCCCGCGCGCCCGGCGTGGGGCGGTCCGCGGCGAGGGGCCGCGGCTGGGCCACGCGATGACGGCGTACGTCGTGGTTCTGCTCGGCATGGCCCTCGCCGCCGGCGCGACGGGCCGCCCCCTGCTGCTGCTGGGGGGCGTGCTGTTCGCGATCTCCGATCTGGTGCTCGCGCTGGACCGGTTCGACGCGCCCCGGGCCCGCTCGCACGTCGTCGTCATGTCGACGTACCACCTGGCGCAGGCGGCGATCGTCCTCGGCGTGCTGCTCTGAGCGCCGCGGCCAGTCCCGGCGCGACGACGCGAAACCCGTTCCGGACCAGCGGCTACCCTGCGCTAGCCTGGACTCGTGCGTGACGAACTGCTCCTTCGCTAGCCGCGCCCGAGGACACCGGGACCGACGCGGCCGACCCCCATGCGCTGGGGGTCTTCTCATGTCCGCGCCCGACCGGCGCTCCCCGCGCATCGGCACCGTCCGAGCACGCCGCACGCACCGACGACACGAACGAGGACGAGAGCGATGACCGACACCCCCTTCCGTTACAGCGCCGCCCTGGCCGAGCAGATCGAAACGGCCTGGCAGGACCGGTGGGAGGAGGAGCACACGTTCTGGACGCCGAACCCCAGCGGGCCGCTCGGCGACCCCGCGACGGTGGAGCAGCGCGGCGACAAGCTCTTCGTGATGGACATGTTCCCCTACCCCTCGGGCGCGGGGCTGCACGTCGGCCACCCGCTCGGTTACATCGGCACCGACGTGTTCGCCCGCTACCAGCGGATGACCGGCAAGAACGTGCTGCATTGCCTCGGCTACGACGCGTTCGGGCTGCCCGCGGAGCAGTACGCCGTGCAGACCGGCCAGCACCCCCGCAAGACCACCGACGAGAACGTCGCGAACATGCGCCGCCAGCTGCGTCGGCTGGGGCTGGGCCACGACGACCGCCGCTCCATCGCCACCACCGACGTGGGCTTCTACCGCTGGACGCAGTGGATCTTCCTGCAGCTGTTCAACGCCTGGTTCGACGAGTCGGCCGACGGCGGGCGGGGCAGGGCGCGGCCGGTCGAGGCGCTGGTCGCGGCGTACGCGCGCGGTGAGATCGCCACGCCGGACGGCCGGGCGTGGGCGGACCTGGACGACGTGGAGCGGCGGCGCGCCGTGGACGACCGCCGCCTGGCGTACCTGTCCGAGGCACCGGTCAACTGGTGCCCGGGGCTGGGCACGGTGCTGGCGAACGAGGAGGTCACCGCCGAGGGGCGCTCCGACATCGGCAACTTCCCCGTGTTCAAGCGCAACATGCGGCAGTGGATGATGCGGATCACGACGTACGCCGACCGGCTCATCGACGACCTGGACCGGTTGGACTGGCCGGAGCCGGTCAAGCTGATGCAGCGCAACTGGATCGGCCGCTCGACGGGCGCGCGGGTGCGGTTCACCGGGCGCACCGCCGCCGGTGGCGAGGCGCCGATCGAGGTGTTCACGACCCGACCGGACACGCTGTTCGGGGCGACGTTCATGGTGTTGGCCCCGGAGCACCCGCTGGTGGACGCGCTGGTGCCGCAGGGCGCCTGGCCCGAGGGCACCCGCGCGGCGTGGACCGGCGGCCATGACGCCCCGGCGGCGGCGGTCACGGCGTACCGCGCCGCAGCCGCCGCGAAAACCGACGTCGAGCGGCAGGCCGAGGCCAAGGAGAAGACCGGCGTCTTCACCGGCGCGTTCGCGACGAACCCGGTCAACGGCAAGGACGTGCCGGTATTCATCGCCGACTACGTGCTGATGGGCTACGGCACCGGCGCCATCATGGCGGTGCCTGCAGAGGACGAGCGGGACTGGGACTTCGCCAAGGCCTTCGATCTGGACGTGATTCGCACGGTGCAGCCGGCGGCCGGGCACGACATGGACACGGCGTACACCGGTGACGGCGTCTCCATCAACAGCGCCAACGACGAGATCAGTCTCGACGGCCTGGGCAAGGACGACGCGAAGGCCGCGATGATCGCCTGGCTGGAGGGCAAGGGGCTGGGCGAGGGCGCGATCACCTACAAGCTGCGCGACTGGCTGTTCAGCCGGCAGCGCTATTGGGGCGAGCCGTTCCCGATCGTGTACGACGAGACCGGCCTGCCGATCGCGCTGCCCGAGTCGATGCTGCCGGTCGAGCTGCCCGAGGTCGCCGACTACTCGCCCGTCAAGCACGATCCCGACGACGCCGCGAGCGAGCCGGTCCCGCCGCTGGCGAAGTCCACCGACTGGGTCGAGGTCGAGCTGGACCTGTCGGCGTACGGGCACGGCGACGGCCCGCGCACCTACCGCCGCGAGCTGAACGTGATGCCGCAGTGGGCCGGCTCGTGCTGGTACGAGCTGCGCTATCTCGACCCCACCAACGACGACGCGCTGGTGGACCCGGACGTGGAGCGCTACTGGATGGGCCCGCCGACCGACGTCACGGTGGGCGACGAGGTTGGCGGCGCGCGGGAGGGGTCCGGTGACCCTGGCGGCGTGGACCTGTACGTCGGGGGGGTCGAGCACGCGGTCCTGCACCTGCTGTACTCCCGGTTCTGGCACAAGGTGCTGTTCGACCTGGGGCACGTGAGCAGCGAGGAACCGTTCCGGCGGCTGTACAACCAGGGCTACATCCAGGCATATGCGTTCCGGGACGCGCGCGGCCAGACCGTGCCGGCGGCCGAGGTCGAGGAGATCACCTCGACCGGGCAGGGGGCCGGGGCCGCGCCGGCGACGACGTACGTGTGGAACGGCGAGGAGGTCTTCCGCGAGTACGGGAAGATGGGCAAGTCGCTGAAGAACGTGACGACGCCGGACGAGATGTACGCCGACTACGGCGCCGACACGTTCCGCGTCTACGAGATGAGCATGGGTCCGCTGGACCAGTCCCGACCGTGGGAGACGCGGGCGGTGGTGGGCTCGCAGCGGTTCCTGCAGCGGCTGTGGCGGCTGGTGGTCGACGAGGAGACCGGCGCGTGCGTCGTCGCTGACAGCGCAGCGACGGCGGACGAGAACGGTACGGCGTACGACGAGGCCACCCGGCGCGTCGTGCACCGCACCATCGACGGCGTCCGGGCCGACTACGCCAACCTGCGCTTCAACACGGCGATCGCCAAGCTCATCGAGTGCACGAACGCGCTGACCAAGCTGCCGTCCGTGCCCCGCGAGGCGGCCGAGGCGCTGGTGCTGATGACCGCGCCGGTCGCGCCGCACATCGCCGAGGAGATGTGGGCCAGGCTGGGGCATCCGGACTCGCTGGCCTATGCGCCGTTCCCGGCGGCCGACCCGGCGTACCTCATCGACGACACCGTGACCTGCGTCGTCCAGATCCAGGGCAAGGTGCGCGACCGCCTCGAGGTGGCCGCGGACATCAGTCCGGCCGACCTGGAGGCCGCCGCTCTGGCCAGCGAGAAGGTCGCCGCGCAGCTGGCGGGCAAGACCGTCCGAAAGGTGATCGTCCGGGCGCCCAGCCTGGTCAACATCGTCGCGGGCTGACCCGGCGGCGCCGCCGGTTTGCCGTTGGGGCGGCGGCTCGGCCGGCGGCTTGGGCGGCGGTCGGCGGCAGCTTCACCGCCGCGCGGGCTGCCGTGCTGACGGCGGCCGGGCCGACCTGGCAGGATCTCGCGGTATGCGCGTCGCCATCGTCACCGACTCCACGGCCTACCTGCCCGAGCAGTGGGCCGCCGAGCACGACGTCACGGTGGTGCCGCTGTCGGTGCTCATTGACATGGACAGCTACGTCGAGGGCGTGGACCGGGCCGTGGGCGAGCTCGCGCGGGCTCTGTCGCGGGCGGGCGGCGCGACCACCTCTCGGCCGAGTCCGCAGCAGTTCCTCGCCCGGTACGAGGCGCTCGCCGACGAGGGCGCCGAGGCCATCGTGAGCGTGCACCTGTCTGCGGCGCTGTCGGGGACGTACGAGGCCGCGGTCCTCGCGGCCGCGGACGCGCCGGTCCCCGTGCGGGTGGTGGATTCCGCGTCGATGGGGGCCGGATTGGGGTACGCCGTGCGGGAGGCGGTCGCGACCGTACGCCGCGTGGGCCCCGACGCCTCCGCGGCGGCCGTGGCGGATGCGGCCGCCGCGGCCGCGAGCGGGGTGGCGCGCGAGACGGCGGTGCTGTTCTGCGTGGCCTCGCTGGAGTTCCTGCGGCGCGGCGGCCGGATCGGAGCCGCCTCGGCGTTCCTGGGGACGGCGCTGGCGGTCAAGCCGCTCCTCGCGCTGCGCGACGGCCGGATCGAGCCCGTGGAGAAGCAGCGCACGATGGGTCGGGCGGTGAACCGGTTGGTGGACATGGCGGCCGAGCGGATCGCGCAGCGGCCGGGGGCGCGGGTGACGGTGCACCACGTGGGCGCGGACGGGCGGGCGCGTGAGATCGCGGAGGCCATGCGGTCCCGCGGGGACGGGGTGCTCGCGGGGGAGCCCGAGCTGGTGGAGTTGGGGCTGGTAGCCGCCGCGCATCTGGGCCCTGGGAGCGTGGGCGTCGTGGTGGCGCCGCCTGCGGTGGCCTGACTTTTCGTCCACACCCCGGCGCCCGGGCCGGGCCATCCACAGGCCGCGGCGGCGCGCTCACCGGGTTGTCGCGCCGGCTGACAGCGTGGCGGCATGCGCCGCAGATCACCGACGCCGCCGCCGGCCGACCGCGTCGCGGCGCTGCTGGGGCGCAGGCCACCGGGTCGCGGCGTAGGGGAGCAGCCCGAGCCGTACGTCGAGTCGGGCGCGGCACGACCCGCCGCGCCGGTCACGCCGCCGCCGGTCCCGACGCCCAGGGCGGACTCGCGGCGAGGCCTGTCCTCGACACCAGGCCGGAGCCGGATCCGCAGCACGGCTCCTATCCGGCGCACGAGCCCGGCTCGAAGCACTGATGAGGGGGACGTCTCGGCGGCCCCGAGGACGGTCGAGCGCCGGCGCCGGAAACGCCTCCTGGCATCGGCGCGCCATCGCAGCGCTGAGCGGCCGCCGCCGCCGCGGTTGACGCTGCCCGGTCCCTTTCACCAGGTCAGACTGCGTCCGGCGTGGGGTGCCGTGCTGGGGCTGGCGCTGGTCGGGCTGGCGGTGGTGGCGGTGCTGGCCGTCCGGGCCTGGGGTGCCACGGCCGCGGCGACTCCGACGCCCGTGTCGCCCACCGCGGCGGCCGGCGCTCGGGCCGGCGCCGGGACCGTCCCAGCGTCGGGGGGTGCGGGTCCCGCGGGGCCCGGCGCGTCGAGCGCCGCCGGGACCGGCACCGGTGGGCCTCGGCCCTCCGGAACCGTCGTGGTGCACGTCATCGGCCAGGTCAAGTCGCCCGGCGTGGTGCGGCTCGACGCCGGATCGCGGGTGGAGGACGCCGTCCGCGCCGCCGGCGGGGCCGCCGCGAGTGCCCAGCTCGCAGGGGTCAACCTCGCCAGGGTGGTGGTTGACGGTGAACAGATCGTGGTGCCGGCTCCGGGGGAGCCGCAGGCCCCGGCGGCAGGCGCTCCGGCAGCGGGGGCGGCGTCCGGGCCCGGCGGAGCGAGCGGCCGCGTCCCCGGTCAGCGCATCGACCTCAACAGCGCCACGGTGGCGACCCTCGACACCCTGCCGGGGGTGGGGCCGGTCACCGCCCAGAAGATCGTGGACTGGCGGGCGGCGCACGGCCGGTTCAGCTCGGTCGACGAACTCGCCGAGGTCCCCGGCATCGGGCCGAAGCTGCTGGAGCAACTCGCGCCGCTGGTGCGGGTGTGACCCACCGCCACGAGGAGCGGAGGAGGGTGCCGCTCGGGTGGATGGACCCCGGGACGGGCCACGGCACGATCCACGGGACCGGGGCGTACGCAGGGGCGGACCAGACGAACCATGCGAACCAGGAGCGTCGGTCGGGGTCGGCGTCGGGGTCAGCGTCGCCCTCGCCGGTGGTGGATGCTCGCCTGGCGTTCGCGGCCGGGGTCGGATGGGTCGTTCTCGTGCTGCTCCTGCCGCTGGGGCCCTGGGCGCTCGCCGCCGGCGCTGTCCTCGCCGCCTGCCTCGGCGGGGTGGCCTGGTGGCGGCGTCGTACCGGTCGTCGCTCCGCCGTCTCGGCCGCCTGCTGCGCGGTCACCGCGATGCTGCTCGCCGCCGGGTCCGCGCAGGTCGCCTCCCGGGAGGCGGGCGGGGTCGCGGAGCTGGCCCGGCAGCGGGCCGTGGTGACGCTGAGCGGGCGCATCGCCACGGATCCGCGGGTGCTGCGGGCGGGGCCGGAGCGGCGCGCGGACTCGGTGGTGGTCCGCCTCGACGTCGAGGAGGTGGTGGGGCGGGGGCGCCGCACCGCGGTGTCGACGCCGATCCTCGTGGTTGCGCCGGGAAGCTGGGCGGAGCGCCGCTGGCACGAGTCCGTGCGGGTGACGGGCCGGCTGCGGTCGGCGGATCCGGGCGAGGACGTCGTGGCCGTGTTCGCGCCGAGCGGACCCCCGGAGCTGGAGGCCCCGGCTGGGCCCCTGGCGGACGCCGCGGAACACGTCCGCAGCCGATTCCGCGCAGCAGTCGCGGATCTGCCCCCGGATGCCCAGGGCCTCGTGCCGGGGCTGGTCATCGGGGACACCAGCCTGGCGCCCCGCCTGCTCCTCGACGACATGAAGGTCACCGGCCTGACGCACGTATCGGCGGTCTCCGGGTCGAATGTGGCCATCGTGCTGTCGGCGGCCCTGGCCCTCGCGGGGGCGCTCCGGCTGCCGCGGCGGGCCCGCCCGGCCTTCTCGGCGGTGTTGCTGCTCGGGTTCGTGGTCCTCGCGCGCCCCGAGCCCAGTGTCGTGCGCGCCGCCGTGATGGGCGGGGTGGGCCTCGTGGGGATGCAGAGTTCGCGACGCGGCGCGGGCCTTCCCGCGCTCGGTGCGGCGGTCGTGGTGCTGCTGGTCGCGGACCCATGGCTGGCCAGGTCGTATGGATTCGCCTTGTCGGTCCTGGCCACGGCCGGGCTGTTGCTGTTGGCCCGGCCGTGGGGGGAGGCGATCGCGCGGCGGCTCCCGGCGTACCTGCGTTTTCTCGGCGAGGCGACCGCCATCCCGCTGGCGGCCCAAGTGGTCTGTGCGCCGGTGATCGTGCTGCTGGCCGGGTCGATCAGCGTGGTCGGCGTGCTCGCGAACCTCTTGGTGGCGCCATTGATCGGGCCGGCGACGATCCTGGGGGTGGGCGCTGCGTTGCTGGGGGCGGCACACGTGGGGCTCGGCTCGCTGGCGGCGGCGCTCGCGGCGATTCCGGTGCTGGGCGTGGCGGAGGTGGCGCATCGGTGCGCCCGGCTGCCGTACGCCGTGGTGCCCTGGCCCGGCGGGGTCGGCGGAGCGCTGCTGCTCGCGGGGGTGACGGCCGTGGTCCTGGCCGCGTGGCCCCGCCTGGTGTGGTCGGCGCATCGGCGACCCGCGGCGGCCCTGGCCGTGGTCGCGCTCGGGGCGGCCTGGCTGGTGCCCACCGGCACGGGCGGATGGCCCGCGCCGACGTGGCGATTCGCCGTGTGCGACGTGGGGCAGGGCGACGCCCTGGTGCTGCGGACCGGGCCGGACGCCGCCGTCGTGATCGACACGGGGCCGACGCCCGGGGTCATCGCCGGTTGCCTGGATCGGCTTCGGGTGCGGACCGTGGACGCGCTCATCCTCACGCACCTGCACGACGACCACTCCGGCGGCGTGGAGGGGGTGCTGGGTCACCGGTCGGTGCGCGAGGTCTTTCTGGCGCCCATCGACGACCCGCCGGAGGACGCGCGCCGGGTCGCGGCGGCACTGGCGGGCCGGGGCCTGACGGCGGAAAGGCTCCGGGCCGGGGACGCGCTGACCTGGGAGGGGGCCTCGGCGCGCGTGCTGGCCCCGCAGGGCCGCATCGGGGTGGGGTCGGTGCCGAACAACTCGTCGGTGGTGTTGGACGTGGACGTGGACGGGCTCCGACTGCTCCTCCTGGCGGACGCCGAACGCGAGGAGGCGGCGCAGGTACGGCAGGAGCTCGGCCGTCTCGATGACCGACGACCCTTCGACGTGGTGAAGGTGGCGCACCACGGCTCGGCGAACGCCGACCGGGCGCTGCTGGAGAGCGCGGGGGCGAAGGTCTTCGCAATCTCGGTCGGCGCCGACAACGACTACGGTCATCCGGCGCCGTCGCTGCTGGGCATCCTCGCGGGCACCGGGGCGCCGGTGTACCGGACCGATCGCGACGGCGACCTGCTCTTCTGCCAGGTGGGAGGGGGCCTGGCGGTGGCCCGGTCGAAGCGCACCGGCAGGCGAGGGGACCGGCGTGCCGGGTGCGGCGCCGACTGCGGCGTCGGCCGTGGCGCCGACTGCGGCGCCGACTGCGGCGCCGACTGCGGCGCCGGCCGTGGCGTCGGCCGTGGCGCCGACTGACTGCGGGGGGAGCGTTGGCTTGCTGGGTTGCCGGTCAGGCGGGCGCAGGCTCGCGGCTCATGAGATGCCTGGCGCTCTCGAGGAGCGCCTGCATCGTGGCCTCGACGGCGGGCACGCGGCGCAGGTCCGGGGTGGTGACGGCGAGGACCGTACGCCGGGAGGGCGGGTCGATCGGCAGGATCGTGACGCCGGGGTTGGACGCGCTGCTGAGGATGAGGTCCGGGACCAGTGCGACGCCGAGCCCGGCCGCGACGAAGCCCAGGACCGCGACGTAGTCCTCGGTTTCGAACCCGACGCGCGGGGAGAAGCCGGCGTTGTCGCAGACCTGGACCAGGTGTCCGCGACATCGGGGACAGCCGGCGATCCAGGGATCCTCGGCGAGGTCGGCGATGTGCGCGACGTCCTGCGCCGCCAGGGGATGATCACGCGGAACGACGAGGCGCACTTCGTCGTCGAGGAGCCGTTCGACGACGAAGAGGTCAAGGTCTTCCTCGCCGCGTCCCAGGTCCGTGCCCTCATAGGTGAACGCGACGGCGAGGTCGCAGTCTCCGGCGCGCAGCGCGGCCAGCGATTCGGGGGGTTCGGCCTCGGCGAACCGCACACACACTTGCGGGTAGCGCTCCCGGACCAGGGCGAGCGCACGGGGCACGAGCGTGGCCGAGCCCGACGGGAACGCCATGAGGCGCACCCGACCGGCGCGCAGGCCGGCGATGGCCGCCACCTCTTCCTCCGCGGACTCCAGGGCGGCGAGCACGCCGATGGCGTGTCGCGCGAGCACCTCGCCGGCTTCGGTGAGCCGGACGCTGCGGCCGACTCGCTCCACCAGGATGGTGCCGGTGCGCTGTTCCAGCCGCCGCACCATCTGGGAGATGGCGGGCTGGGAGTAGCCGAGTGAGGCCGCGGCCGCGGTGAAACTGCCCTCGTCGGCGATGGCCTTCATCACCCGTAATCCGGCGGCGTCAATCATGAAAAGAGCATAACTGTTCGTTATCCCGACGGGATGCTGAATCGGCGCTCGCGCTTCACCAGCGGCGGCTGGCGGGTCCAGACCAGCCAGCTGGCGCCGAGCCGCGACGTGAGCCGGAAAGCGACACCGAACCGGCATGGCCGGTGGTCCTCAGATCCGGCGCAGCACGGCGGTAACTCGGCCAAGAATGACGGCTTGGTCGGCGAGGATGGGGGAGTACGCCTCGTTGTGTGGCAAGAGCCAGACGTGGCCGTCGTTGCGCCGGAACGTCTTGACCGTCGCCTCGCCATCGATCATTGCGGCGACGATCTCACCGTTCTCCGCGGAGGGTTGCTGGCGGACGACGACCCAGTCCCCGTCGCAGATGGCGGCGTCGATCATCGAATCGCCCGCGACCTGCAGGAGGAACAGCTCACCCTCGCCCACGATCTGCCGGGGGAGCGGAAAGATGTCCTCGACCGCCTGCTCGGCGGTGATGGGGGCGCCGGCGGCGATGCGACCCAGCAGCGGGACGTAGGACGGCGTCGGCTGTAGGTCCCGCATGCCCATCTGGTCGTACCGAGGGCGCGCCGGGCGGGCTGCGCGGGTATGACCGCTGCTGCGCGGCGCGCCCGGCCCCGTGCTCACGATCTCGATGGCCCGCGGCCGATTGGGGTCGCGGCGAAGGTAGCCCTTGCGCTCGAGCGCGGCCAACTGATGGGCCACGCTGCTCGGGCTCGTCAGACCCACGGAGTCACCGATCTCGCGCAGGCTCGGCGGATAGCCGCGTCGGTCCACGGCGTGGCGGATCACGTCCAGGATGCGCTTCTGGCGCTGCGTGAGGCCGACGCCGGGGTCGCGTTCGGGGAGCTTGTGGATCTTCGCCATCGCGTTCTCCTTGACATCATCGCTGGTCAGAGGGTTGTCAGTGACGGCTGCTTCAGTGGTCTACGTCGCGGACCGCCCGTCGAGAACAGCATAAGACATCCGTTCGATGGTTGGCTCGACAACGCGTTCGATGTGTGGTGATAATCGCATCACATCAGCTAGCAAGACTGTTCGACCCCGCCCGGCGTGTCGCCGGGGCTCGGCACGTGGAGAGGTGAAGACGATGAGCATTGCCGTTGACTGGCGTCAACCCAGGACTCCCGCGCAGCCGCACCGGAGGAAGCACCTCGCCCTGGTGCCGCCGCTTGTCGAGGTGCCCGAGCCGCCGCGGCCGCGGTCGGGCCTCACCCAGCGCGGGCGATTGGTCCGCACCCTACTCGTGTTCACGCTGCTCATGATCGGTCTGCTGCACCTGGTCGATGGGGCACCGCCGCCGGCCGATCTCAGCGTCGACCATGTGGCCACCGTCCGCAGCGGGCAAACCCTCACGCAGATCGCCGCCCAGGAGCTGCCCGCGCTCAGTGTCGAGGAGGGGGTCCGGCGCATCCGGATCGTCAACGCGCTGCAGGCGACGGGCCTGTATCCGGGCCAGACCCTGCAGATTCCCGTCAACCGGTGACGGCGCGGATGCGTCCATGCGAGCGTCCGGATGGTGGCCGCGACCAGACGACTCCCGCCCATCATCCGGCGTGTCACCGCTGCTGACCTGCACCGCAACGGCTTTAGCTGCTGTCGTGCCCCCGGCGACGCCCCGGCTGTGGCGGTGGCTTGATCCTGGGCCCTTAGAGACTTACGATCCCTACATCTAGTGGTTACAACGATGTAAGTCATCCACATGTAGTCCCCAGGCGTGCGGCAGTTCTCCACAGCCCGTGCACACCTTGTTCCACATGTTGTCCCAAGCCCCGGCCGGACGGATGGCTCGGCCAGCGGCCGGCCACCAGGGGAGTGGATGGATCGCCCGGCGCAGCGGAAGGAGGGGGAATGCACTGTCCGTTCTGCCGGCACACCGACAGCCGAGTCATCGACAGCCGGACCGCCGATGACGGCCTAGCCATCCGACGCCGGCGGCAATGCCCTCTGTGCGAGCGGCGATTCACCACCATCGAGACCGCGAGCCTCAGCGTGCTGAAGCGCTCGGGGGTCAGCGAACCGTTCAGCCGCGACAAGATCGTCGTCGGCCTGCGGAAGGCCTGCCAGGGCCGCCCCGTGACCGACGACGACCTGGCTCGGCTGGCCCAACGGGTGGAGGAGACGGTCCGGTCCAGCGGACACGCCCAGATCGACGCCCACGAGGTCGGGCTCGCGATCCTGGCCCCGCTCCGGGAGCTGGATGAGGTCGCCTACCTGCGGTTCGCCTCCGTCTACCAGGGCTTCGATTCCCTGGCGGACTTCGAGGCCGCCATCGCCCTGCTCCGCGCGGAGCGGGCCTTGACGGGGCCCTAACCCCGGCTCACTCGCGCCATCATCCCAGGTCAGGGTTGTCAGACCCGGCCGCCACAGTTGTCGACGTACGACACCGGACGGAAGGAACCAGCATGACGGAGACGACCGGCGCGCGCCCCGGAGCCAGGAAGGGCTCCGGCAAGGGCGTGCGCGTGGAGCGCATCTTCAGCACCCCCGGTGTGCACCCCTACGACGAGGTGACCTGGGAACGACGAGACGTCGTTCAGACCAACTGGAAGACCGGCGCGACGATTTTCGAGCAGCACGGCGTCGAGTTCCCGGACTTCTGGTCGATCAACGCCAGCACGATCGTCACCACGAAATACTTTCGCGGGGCCCTGGGCACGCCCAAGCGCGAGGGTTCGCTCAAGACGCTCATCGACCGGGTGGTCCTGACGTACGTCGCAGCGGGCAAGAAGCACGGCTACTTCGCCACCGAGGACGACGCGACGCTGTTCGAGCACGAGCTCACCTACGCGCTGTTGCACCAGGTGTTCAGCTTCAACTCGCCGGTGTGGTTCAACGTGGGCACGCCGAGCCCGCAGCAGGTCAGCGCCTGCTTCATCCTTTCGGTCGACGACTCGATGGACTCGATCCTGAATTGGTACAAGGAAGAGGGCTTCATCTTCAAGGGCGGCTCCGGCGCCGGACTCAACCTCTCGCGGATCCGCTCCAGCAAGGAACTGCTCTCCTCCGGGGGCACCGCCTCGGGCCCGGTGAGCTTCATGCGCGGCGCCGACGCCTCGGCGGGCACCATCAAGTCCGGCGGCGCCACCCGGCGCGCGGCCAAGATGGTCGTCCTCGATGTCGACCACCCCGACATCGAGGAGTTCGTCGAGACCAAGGCCCGCGAGGAGGACAAGATCCGGGCCCTGCGCGACGCCGGGTTCGACATGGACCTCGGCGGCAAGGACATCGTGTCGGTGCAATACCAAAACGCGAACAACTCGGTGCGCGTCTCCGACGAGTTCATGCGCGCCGTCGAGGACGGTTCCTCGTTCGGCCTCACCGCGCGGCAGACCGGCGAGCTGATCAACGAGGTCGACGCCCGCGACCTGTTCCACAAGATCGCGAAGGCCGCCTGGGAGTGCGCCGACCCGGGCATCCAATACGACGACACCATCAACTCGTGGCACACCAACCCGGAGACGGGTCGGATCACCGCGAGCAACCCCTGCTCGGAATACATGTCGCTGGACAACTCCAGCTGCAACCTCGCGAGCCTGAACCTGCTGAAGTTCCTGCGCGAGGACGACACCTTCGACGCCGAGGCCTTCGCCAAGGTCGTCGAACTCGTCATCACCGCGATGGACATCTCGATCTGCTTCGCCGACTTCCCGACCGAGTCGATCGGCGTCACGACCCGCGACTATCGCCAGCTCGGCATCGGCTACGCCAACCTCGGCGCGCTGCTCATGGCGACCGGCCACGGCTACGACTCCGACGGCGGACGCAGCCTCGCCGCCTCGATCACCAGCCTGCTCACCGGCGCCGCCTACCGTCGCTCGGCGCACCTCGCGGAGATCGTCGGACCGTACGCCGGGTATGCGCGCAACGCGGAGGCCCACCAGCGGGTGATGCGCAAGCACCAGGCCGCCAACGAGACCGTCCGGGCCCTCGACGATATGGACGCCACGATCCACCGCGAGGCGAGCAGGGCCTGGGACGAGGTGGTGACCCTGGGTGCCAAGCACGGCTTCCGCAACGCGCAGGCCTCCGTGCTCGCTCCCACCGGGACCATCGGCTTCATGATGGACTGCGACACCACCGGCATCGAGCCGGACTTCTCGCTGGTCAAGTTCAAGAAGCTGGTCGGCGGCGGGTCCATGCAGATCGTCAACCTTACGATCCCGCGGGCGCTGCGCAAGCTCGGCTATCAGGCCGAGCAGATCGAGGCCATCGTCGAATACATCGCCGACCACGGTCACGTCATCGACGCGCCCGGGCTGAAGCCCGAGCACTACGAGGTGTTCGACTGCGCCATGGGGGAGCGGGCCATCTCCCCCATGGGTCACGTGCGGATGATGGCGGCCTGTCAGCCGTTCCTCTCCGGCGCGATCAGCAAGACCGTGAACCTCCCCGAGACCGCCACCGTCGAGGACATCGAGGACGTCTACCTCCAGGGCTGGAAGCTCGGCATCAAGGCGCTTGCCGTCTACCGCGACAACTGCAAGGTCGGCCAGCCCCTCTCCGACGCGAAGGCCGGCAAGAAGGACGAGGCCGCGGAGGTCAAGGTCGAGAAGGTCATCGAATACCGGCCCGTTCGCAAGCGCCTGCCTAAGCGCCGTAGCTCGGTGACCACCTCCTTCACGGTCGGTGGTGCGGAGGGCTATCTGACCGCGTCGAGCTACCCCGACGACGGCCTCGGCGAGATCTTCCTCAAGTTCGGCAAGCAGGGCTCCACCCTCGCCGGTCTGATGGACGCCTTCTCGCTGGCCGTGTCGGTGGCCCTGCAGTACGGCGTGCCGCTGGAGACCTACGTCGAGAAGTTCACGAACCTGCGCTTCGAGCCCGCCGGCCTCACCGACGACCCGGACATCCGGATGGCCCAGTCGATCATGGACTACGTGTTCCGACGCCTGGCGCTGGACTACCTCGACTTCGACACCCGCTCGTTCCTCGGCATCCACACCGCCGAGGAGCGCACGCGGCAACTGGAGACGGGTTCCTACGCACCGATCACCGGCACCGACGACGAGGACATCGAGGAGGAGCTGGAGAACTACTCCCAGTCCGCCGCCGAGAAGCCCCGGCACGAGAAGGCGACCGCGAAGGCCCGGCACATCGACCTGAAATCCGGGTCCGGTGCGGCCGCCGCCAAGGAGGCCGCCCCCGAGGTGCACAGCTCGGCCGAGCTCATGGAGCGCTTCCAGGGCAAGGCCGCCGACGCGCCGATGTGCATGACCTGTGGCACCAAGATGCGCCCGGCCGGCAGCTGCTACGTCTGCGAGGGCTGCGGGAGCACCTCCGGCTGCAGCTAATCAGCCAAGCCGCGAGGCCGCTACGCCCGCGCGCTGGTGCGCGCCCTGAGCGCGCACGAGGCTGTAGCCGGCTCGGTCCGGGCCGCGAACCGCAGGTTGTGGCCCGGACCGTCAGGGTGGTGCAACAATCGTCCGATCCCGACAACAGGTGCACGGTGCGCCCGAGGCGTACGCCGAACCGATGCGAGTAATGGGTGGTAGGCGGGAGGTCCACACGCGTGTCTCACGGTCGGAGACCCGAATAGTCCGCATCGGACCCGACGTCGGGCTCCGCCGAGGGCATCCCGCCAATCAGGGGGTCTCGTCGGCCTCGATGACGTGAATGGCGTCCTGCTCGGGCGTCGCGTCCAGTACGGCGCCGCCGCGCTCCGCCATGACGTCCGACTGTCCGGGCTCCTCGTCGGCCACGAGCGCCTCGTCGAGCAGCGCATCAGCGCTCGCGGCCGCGGCGGGCGCATCCTCCAGGGGCTGGCCCGGCAGGTCGGGGTCCTCCGGCTCCTCCTGGGCCAGCCGCTGCTCGATCGTCTCGCCCTCGGCTTGCTCCGCAACCGAGGCGCCCAGGCCGTGGCCCCGCACGGAGTCCGGAGGCTCATACCCCCGGTCCAGCACGTCCCCCGACGGCTCCGGCACCAGGGTGTCCTCGGGCTGCAGCTGGTCGCGGTCGTACATCGGGCTGCCGGTCATCTCGGGCCTCCGGTCGGGTGACGGTTCTGGTGGCGGTCTCGCCACGCTCGCCGTGGCTGAGCGGCCCCTACCCACCGTGTCGCGGCCGAAACCGGCGTGGCGCGGAGCCGCTCGGCGTACCGTCGAGCAGCAGAGCAGACCAACTGGGTGCTCACCAGGACCTTCGTGGAGGATCACGTGACCGACGCCGACGCCATCGTCGTGGGAGCCGGCCTCGCCGGGCTCGCGGCCGCCGCCGAGATCGCCGATGCCGGACGTCGCGTCCTCATCCTCGACCAGGAGGGCGAGCAGAGTCTGGGCGGCCAGGCGTACTGGAGCTTCGGCGGCCTGTTCCTCGTGAACAGCCCCGAGCAGCGGCGGCTCGGCATCAAGGACAGCGTCGAGCTCGCCTGGCACGACTGGCTCGGCAGCGCCCAGTTCGACCGCCCCGACGAGGACCGCTGGGCCCGCGAATGGGCGAGGGCCTACGTCGAATTCGCGGCCGGCGAGAAGCGGTCGTGGCTGCGCGGGATGGGGCACCGCCTGTTCCCCGTCGTCGGCTGGGCCGAACGCGGCGATGGCCGGGCGGAGGGACACGGCAACTCGGTGCCCCGCTTCCACATCACCTGGGGGACCGGGCCCGGCCTTGTCGAGGTCTTCACCCAACGCCTGTACCGCGCCGCCCAAGACGACCGGGTCGCCTTCGCCTTCCGACACCGCGTCGACGACATCCTCATCGAGTCCGGCGCCGTCGCCGGCGTACGCTGCTCCGTCCTCGAGCCCACCGGCGAACCCCGCGGACACGCGACGACCCGCACCGTGGTGGGGGAGCGCGAGCTGCGGGCCCCGGTCGTCATCGTCACCTCCGGCGGGATCGGCGGCGACCACGACGCCGTCCGCGCCGCCTGGCCCGATCGCCTCGGCAGCCCGCCGAGCAGCATGGTCGCCGGCGTCCCGGCGTACGTCGACGGCCGCATGATCGGCATCGCCGAACGCGCCGGCGGCCACGTCGCCAACCGCGACCGCATGTGGCACTACACCGAGGGCATCCGCAACTGGAACCCCATCTGGCCCAACCACGGCATCCGGATCCTGCCGGGCCCCTCGTCGCTGTGGCTCGACGCCGAGGGTCGGCGCCTGCCGCACCCCTGCCTCCCCGGCTTCGACACCCTCGGCACGCTGCGCCACCTGCGCACAGGCCCGGCCAGCACCCACGAACACTCCTGGTTCGTGCTGACCCAGACGGTCATCGAGAAGGAGTTCACCCTCTCGGGATCCGAGCAGAACCCCGACCTCACCGGACGTGACCTGCGGCTGCTGCTCAACCGGGTCCGCGGGGGCCAGGGGCCGGTGCACGACTTCCTGGAGCACGGCGAGGACTTCGTGACCGCCGCGGACCCGCGCGCCCTCGCGGCCAAGATGAACGCGGTCACCGGCAACTCGCTCATCGACCCCGACGCCCTCGAGCGGCTGCTCCGGGCGCGAGATGCCGAGCTCGCCAACCCGTTCAGCAAAGACGTGCAGATCAACGCGATCCGCGGCACGCGCAAGTTCCTCGGCGACCGCCTCATCCGGACTGCCCCGCCGCACCGGTTCCTCGACCCGGCCCACGGCCCCCTCATCGCCGTCCGGCTGCACATCCTCACCCGCAAGACCCTCGGTGGGCTCCAGACCGACCTGTCCGCCCGGGTGCTCGACGCGGCCGGCGAACCGGTGCCCGGGCTGTACGCCGCCGGCGAGGCGGCCGGATTCGGGGGCGGGGGAATGCACGGGTACAACGCCCTGGAGGGCACGTTCCTCGGTGGTTGCCTCTTCTCGGGCCGTACGGCGGGGCGCGCCGTCGCCGAGGCGGCCCGGTAACGACCCGCGGCCCCAGGCACTGGGGGTGGGTGCTCGGCGGTGGCCGCCAGACCCGCCGGGGCCGGCGTGTTATCCACACCCCCGCCTGGCCCGCCCGCCTGTGGAGGACGGCCGCCAGGCACGCGCTCACGTGGGCAGGATGGCCCCATGCACCCCTCCCACACCCTGCCCCCCACCAGCCCAGCGCCCCACGGCACCGCTCCGACGCCTCCGCTCCCTCGGGACTGGGCCCGCCGCGCGCTCAGCGACCCGCAGATCGCGGCGGGCGTCGTCGATCTCTTAACCCCCGAGCGCGACCGGCACGAGTCGACGCTGGTCACCCTCCTGTGTCACCCCAGCGGACGCCTGATGCAGCCCATCCTCGTGGACGACGTCCCGAGGAGGCTCTCCGCGGCGGAGAAGGCGCGCACCCTGGAGGGCCTCCTGCACGCCGCATCCACATTCGGCGCATCGGTGGTGTTCGCCGTGGGCGCGCGGCGGTCGCGGCTCACCGCCGAGGTGGTCGGCTGGACCGACGAGGCCCGCAAGACCTGTGCGGCGCTCGACGTACCGCTCCTGGGCGTTTACCTCGTCAGCGGCGACGGAGTCGAGGCCGTCCACGTGCCCGAGCGACACGCCGCCTGACCGCCGACGAGGCTTCCCCACGTCTGAGCAATATGTCGGCTGATTCCGTCGGATAAGCCATCAGGTTGGGCAGCGTGCGCGGCATTGGTTGAGTGATTTGCCCACTCGCGTGACGTGCGTCACCCTGGCGGCATGACCGAGACCACGCACCTCGACTCCGCAGCCGCCGTCGCGGGCCTCACCGACCTCGAGCGGGAGGCCTGCCTTGACGCCGGCGAGTTGGGCCAACTCGTCGGGCTTGTCGAGCACGACCCGGCCAGCGACCCGTTCCCCGTCAACGGCTGGGACGCCATCGTCTTCGTCGTCGGCAACGCCACGCAGGCGGCACACTACTACCAGTCCGCGTGGGGCATGACCCTGGAGGCGTACTCCGGACCCGAGCACGGCAACCGCGACCACAAGGCGTTCGTGCTTCGCTCCGGCTCCATCCGCTTCGTCCTCAAGGGCGCCGTCGACCCGGACAGCCCCCTGGTAGCACACCAGGCGGCGCACGGCGACGGCGTCGTCGACATCAGCCTGGACGTGCCGGATGTCGACCAGTGCGTCGCGCACGCCCGCGCGCAGGGCGCCACGATCCTGGCCGAACCGCACGACATCTCGGATGAGCACGGCACGGTGCGGCTCGCCGCGATCGCGACGTACGGCGAGACCCGCCACACTCTCGTCGACCGCAGCCGCTATACGGGCCCCTACCTGCCCGGATACGTCGTGCGCACGAGCAGCCACGCCAAGCGCGACGGCGCGCCCAAGCGGCTCTTCCAGGCGCTGGATCACATCGTGGGCAACGTCGAACTCGGCCAGATGGACACGTGGGTCGACTTCTACCAACGCGTCATGGGCTTCGACAACATGGCCGAGTTCATCGGCGACGACATCGCCACCGAATATTCGGCGCTGATGTCCAAGGTGGTCGCCAATGGCAATCACCGGGTGAAGTTCCCGCTCAACGAGCCCGCGATCAGCAAGCGCAAGAGCCAGATCGACGAATACCTGGAGTTCTACCGCGGCCCCGGCGCCCAGCACCTGGCCCTCGCCACGGGCGACATCCTCGCGACCGTCGACGCGCTCCGCGCCGAGGGCGTCGAGTTCCTCGACACCCCGGACAGCTACTACGACGACCCCGAGCTGCGCGCGCGCATCGGCGCCGTCCGGGTCCCGATCGAGGAGCTGCGCCGCCGCAAGATCCTCGTCGACCGCGACGAGGACGGCTACCTGCTGCAGATCTTCACCAAGCCCCTCGGCGACCGGCCCACGGTGTTCTTCGAGCTCATCGAGCGACACGGCAGCCTGGGCTTCGGCAAGGGCAACTTCAAGGCCCTCTTCGTGGCTCTGGAGCGGGAGCAAGACCTGCGCGGGAACCTCTGATCGCCGCAGGTCGGCTCGAGCGTCCGAGGCCGATTCGCCGCTCGTCGGGGGGTGACTCGCCGTTCGGCTCGGGGTGACGCGCCGCTCGTCCGCAGCAGGTCCGCCCGCGGGCGCACAAGGGGTACGTCGGGTGCCCCGCGGCGCCCTAGGATCAGCGCCATGGCGGGGCGCAACGTCTTCGGGGACGACTTGGAACTGTGCGGCGTGGACCCGGTGACGGGCTTCTACCGCGACGGTCAATGCACTAGTGGCCCGCGCGATTTCGGCGGCCACACGGTGTGCGCCGTCGTCACCAAGGAGTTCCTGGAACACCAGCGGCAGCACGGCAACGACCTCATCACGCCCCGCCCCGAGATGGCGTTTCCGGGCCTGCGGCCGGGCGACGCGTGGTGCGTGGTGGCGATCCGGTGGCGCGAGGCGTACGAGGCCGGGTGCGCCCCGCCCGTGCGGCTGCGCGCCACGAATGCTTTGGCGCTGCAGGTGATCCCGGCCGAATGGTTGATGGAACACGCCGTGGACGCGCCGAACGACCTCAGCAGCCTGCTCGGCCCGGCCGACTCCCCGGACGGGCCGTCGCCGACCGTCTGAGCGGCGCCTAGTCAGGAGAGAGTGCCCGACGGATCACTGGGCGTCGCCCGGACCATCAGGCCGTGCCCCATGGCCTCCAGCACGACCGCCGTGGTCGCCTCGAGCCCGCGCTCGCCACCGGGGAGCAGCTCGATCAGCCCATCGATGGCCAGCATGGCCAGCCCGTGTACCCCGCTCCAGCACAGCATCGCCCACGGGGCTGGGTCGCCCGCCGGGATCATGCCGTCGTCCTGGCAGGCGAGGATCGCGGTCGTCAGCACGTCCCGGCAGCGCCGGGCCGCTGACGCGACGACGCCCCCGGTGTCGGAGCGCAGCTCCGGGCGGTTCATCAGGCGAAAGGCGTGCGGGTGGGCCGCGGCGAACCGCACGTACGCGGCCCCGACCGCCGCCAGTCGGCCGTCCCGGGGCGTGCCGTCGGTCCCGGCCCAGGCCTGCGCCAACGCCTCGGCGAACCGGTCCCAACCCTCCACCGCCATCGCCTCTACGAGGGCCGCCTTGTCCGGGAAGTGATGCGCCGGCGCGCCGTGGCTGACGCCGGCCCGACGGGCGACGGCGCGAAGGGTCAGGGCGTCGGGTCCGTCCTCGGCGACCAGGTCCCAGCCGGCGTCGAGCAGGGCCCGGCGGAGGTTCCCGTGGTGGTACCCGCCACGCCGTACCGGCGTCGTTCCCTGCTCCGCGACCACGTCCCGTGACCTCCTGCTTCGCGCGCGATCTTGACGGTGTCAGGATCGCGCGCTACGGTCGGGGCGTCAACTAGGCAATGTCTAGATGCGTCAGCGAAGGGGAGCGTCATGGACATCGAGCGCTACGACGTCGTCATCATCGGTTCGGGCGTGGGGGGCCTGGTCGCGGGCTCGTTGCTGGCCCAGCTCGCGGGGAAGCGGGTGTGCGTCCTGGAGCGACACTTCGAGCTCGGCGGCTTCAACCACGCCTTCACGCGCCGCGGCTACCACTGGGATGTGGGGCTGCACTACGTGGGCCAGATGGGGCCCGGCGAGCAGGGGCGCCGCCTCATGGACCTGGCCACGGGCGGGAACGTCGACTGGGCGCCGATGCCGCCGGAATTCGACGTCTTCCACTACCCGGGCCTGGACATCGCCCAGCCGGCAGATCCGGACGCGTGGTTCGCGCGGCTGGGCGAGCGCTTCCCGGGCGAACGCACGGCCCTTGCGGCGTACCGTCGCGACCTGCGCGTCGTCACGAACTGGATGACCCGGGAGTACGTCGCCCTCAACCTCCCCGCGCCGCTGCGCGCGGCCGCCTGGCACCTCAACCGGCCGGGCCGCCGCCTGGCGCTCATGACCACCCGGGACTACCTGGCCATGCGCTGCGCCGACCCGCGCCTGCGCGCGATCCTGGCCTCGCAGTGGGGCGACTACGCGTTGCCGCCCGCGCGCGGATCGTTCGGGATGCACGCGATGATCGTGACCCACTACCTGCGCGGGGGCTGGTACCCGGTCGGCGGCTCCACCGCGATGACCGCCGCGATGGTGGCGCGCATCGAGGCGGCGGGTGGCAGCTGCCGGGCCAGCCACGAGGTCCGCTCCATCCTGCGGGACGAGACGGGCCGCGCGTACGGCGTCGCGGCGCACGCCAAGCGCGGGCGCGGCGGCCGGGAGCTAGAGATCCACGCGCCCGTCGTCATCTCCGACGCCGGGCTCGGCACCACCTTGGGCCGGTTGCTGCCGCCGGGCCCTCGACCGGAACCGGCGGTGGCCCGGCTCCTGGACGCCGCCCGTGACGCGGGGTCCGGGACCGCCAATGTGGTCGCCTACCTGGGGCTGCGTCAGTCCCCGGAGACCCGGGGATTGCACGGCGAGAACCACTGGTTCTTCGGCGGGTGGGACCACGACGCGAGCTACGGCGACGGGCGGGGCGCGGTGACCGGCGCGGTCCCGATGACGTACCTGTCGTTGCCCTCGCTGAAGGACCCCCAGGCGGAGCGGCACACGGCGGAGCTCATCACCTCCGTGGACCCGGCGTGCTTCGCGGCGTGGGCGGGAACGGCGTGGATGAAGCGGGGGAGCGAGTACGAGGCCGTCAAGGCTCGCGTCGCCGACGCCATGCTGGCCGTGGTGGAGGACCGCTACCCGGGGTTCCGGGAGCTGGTCGACTACCTCGAGGTGTCCACGCCGGCCACCGTGCAGACGTTCACGGGGCTGCCGTCGGGCGGATTCGCGCAGCTCGCCGGTACGCCGGAGCGGCTGCGGGCGCGGTTGACGCCGGCCGACCTTCCCGTCCCGGGGCTGTACCTGGCCGGTGCCGACGCGTGTTCGCTCGGCATCATGGGCGCCCTGATGGGCGGCGTCTTCGCCGCGGGTGCCGTCCTCGGCCCCACGGGCATCCCGAAGATCATGGCGAGGGCGGCCAAGGGTGGGGGTGACCGGCCGCAGCCCGGGACGGCGCCGGGCACGCCGCAGGATGACGCCAAGCAAGAGCGACAGGAAGCGGTCCCGGCACAGCTGTGACCTCCGCCCATCACCATGGTGCCGCGTCAGCGGCAGCGGCGGGTGAGCAAATCGCCCAACGCCTCGGCGTATGCCGGGGCCGCGACGAGGAACGCCCCACGCGGCCAGGCGGTCTCCCGGCCGTCCGCGTCGAGGCAGCGGGCGCCGGCCTCGCGCGCGATCAGCGTCGCCGCCAGGTGATCCTCCGGGTGGAAGTCGCCGATGACGCAGCCGGCCGCCCGCCCGGCGCCCACCGACACGGTCGACAGCGTGCCCGAGCCCAGGACCCGCGTCGTCACGTGCTGGGCCGCGAGGTCGGCGAGCAGCTCCGGCTGCCCGGGGAACGGGACGTGTGCCGCCCACTCCGTGAGCACCAGGGTGCCCGCCAGCGCGGTCCCCTGCTCGGGCGGCGCGTCGTCGAGTCTCAACGGTACGCCGTCCAGCGTCGCGGCCCGGGCCGACCAGACCTCACCGCGCCAGGGGTCGGCCACCACGCCCACCAGCGGCGTCTCATCGAGGGCCAGCGCCAGCGAGAACGAACTCCACCCGAGCCCGTGTGCGTAGTTGGTGGTGCCGTCGACGGGGTCCAGATACCAGCACGGCACGCCCGCTCGCGCCGTACCGCCCTCCTCCTCCCCGACGACGACGTGCGCCGGGAACTCGGCGGCGAGCACCTCCCGGACGTGCCGCTCCACCGCCCGGTCCACGTCCGTGACCAGGTCCGCCGCGTGCGCCTTCGTGGCCACCGCGCCGGGTCGGCTCTCCCGCAGGTAGCCCCGGGCCCAGGACGCCAACTCGCCCGCGACCACCGCCGCACGAGCCAGCTCGGCCTCGGGAAGCTCGCCGGGCGACGCGGCACGGGCACCTGACGCGCCATCGCCGAGCCACCGTCCGGCGGCCGTCGCGAGGCTCCCGTCGTCGAGCAGCCGCCGCAGCAGGCCGGGCCGGTTCGTGGTGATCGCGTCCGCGCCGAGCGCCACCATCGCAGCCATCGCGGCCGGGTCGTCGATGGTCCAGGCCGCCACGCGCAGCCCGGCCGCGTGGGCGGCGGCGACGACGGAGGGGGACAGGAGGGTGCGCTCGAGGTTGAGGTACGTCGGGCGCTGCGCGGTCATCAGATCGGGATCGGCCAGGCCCGTCGTCGACTCCAGGTGGAGGATGGCCGAGGGGTCGAGCGCCCGGACCGCCCCGGTGGCCGACGGCGCCCCGCACCAGTGCACCTCCAGCGCCCCGGCCGCAGACTCCCGCCCGGCCGCAGACTCCCGCCCGGCCGCAGACTCCCGTCCGGCCGCAGACTCCCGTCCGGCGCCCCCGTCCCGCCACGCGGCCAGGGCGCGCCACGCGGCGGCCGCATCGTGCGCGTTCGTGGCGTCCACCAGCAAGGTCACCCCCGTGCAGGCCAAGACCTCGGCCACGTCGATGAGGCGGGGGATGCGGACGTCGGCGTACCCGACCTCGGCCACCTCCGTCCAGCTCAGCTCCCGCACCCGCTGCGGCACGCCCCACAGCCGCAGCAGCGTCTGGTCGTGGTTGACGACGCTGACGCCGTCGGCCGTGGTGACGACGTCGATCTCCACCCGGTCGACGCCGAGGTCGAGGCAGGAACGGACGGCGGCCAGGGTGTTCTCTCGGTACCGCAGCGAATCGCCCCGGTGCGCCACGACGTACGGCGTGCGCGGCGGGACCGGCGATGCGCCGGACACGACGTACGGCGTGTCAGTCACCCGCCGGACCGTCCTCGCGGACGCCGTCCACGAACACCATCGGCCGCCGCAGCCGCACCGACACCTCCGAGCCCTCGGCGGGCAGCGTCCCCGACCGGAACGCCGACAGCCGGTGTCCGGCCAGGTCCAACACGATCTCGGCGTACGGCCCGTGCGGCACCACCCGCACCACCCGCGCCCGATGCGCCACCCCGGCCCCCTCGGCGCGGCCCCCGGCGCCGCGCTCGAGCTGGGCCGCCTGGTCGCTGATCCCCTCGAGGATGACGACGTCCTCCGGGCGCACCCCCGTGACCACGCCGGCCTCCTCGGCCACGGTCAACGCGTCGGCGCGCTCGACCAGCCGCCCTGGGAACGTGTTGAGGCTGCCCACGAACCGGGCGACGAACTCGCTGCGCGGATCCGCATACAGCTGCGCGGGCGGCGACAGCTGCTCGATGCGCCCGTCCTTCATCACGGCCACCCGGTCGGAGATCGACAGGGCCTCCTCCTGGTCGTGGGTGACCAGCACCGTCGTGATCCCGAGCCGCTGCTGGATCTCGCGGATCTCCTCGCGGACCTTGACCCGCAGCTGGGCGTCGAGGTTGGACAGCGGCTCGTCGAGCAACAGCAGCGTCGGCTCCTGCACCAACGCCCGCGCGAGCGCCACCCGCTGCTGCTCCCCGCCGGAGATGCGGGCGGGCCGGGAATCCCGGTGGTGCATGAGGCCCACCATGTCCAGCGCCGCCTCGACCCGGCGGGTCAGCTCCGGACCGGGAACCTTGTCGAGCTTCAGCGGGAAGGCGACGTTCTTGAAGACCGTCATGTGCGGCCACAGCGCGTAGCTCTGGAACACCATCGCGCTCGGCCGCCGCTCGGGGTTGAGCGCCGTGACGTCCCTGCCGTCCACGAGCACCTGCCCGCGGTCCGGCTTGAGGAAGCCCGCCACCATCCGCAGCGTCGTCGTCTTCCCGCAGCCGGACGGGCCGAGCAGGGTGACGAGCTCCCCGCGAGCCACGTCCAGGTGCAGGTCGGTGACGATGTCGCGGCCGCCCAGCCGCTTGTGGATGCCGTCGAGGCGCAGGGCGGGTACGTCGTGCGTGGCGGGTACGCCGGGCGCGGCGGGCACGTCGGGTGAGGTGGTCATCGGGGCCTATCGGAGCTGGAAGCCCTCGGCCAGCTGCCCGCCCATGATCTGCTTGCGGACCAGGGCGAGGAGCACGACGGAGGGGATGGACAGCAGGATCGAGAAGACGGCGGCGATCTGGAGGGGGTAGTACTCGACCAGCCGGTACATCTGGGTGGGCATGGTCAGGTACGTCGAGCCGCCCACCAGGTAGGTCCCCTGAGCCTCGTCGAAGCTGGCGAGGAAGCTCATGATCACCGCCACGAGGATGCTCGGCAGGGCCAGCGGCAGCGTGATCGAGAAGAACACCCGCAGCGCCGACGCGCCCGCGTCGCGGGCCGCCTCCTCCAGCGAGCGCGGCACCGCCGCAAAGGCCGCCGCGGGGATCCACGTCATGAACACCACCGTGCCCATGACGTGCACGATCACCACGCCGAGCTGGGTCTCCATGAGCCGCAGCGTGTAGAACAGCGAGGCCAGCGTCACGAACAGCCCCATCTTGGGGAAGCTGTTCATCGCAAACAGCGACGCCAGGAAGAACCGCCGGCCGGGGAACTGGTAGCGCCCGAAGGGCTACGCCGCCGGCAGGCAGATCACCGCCGAGGCGGCGACCGTCATCAGCGCGAACGAGAACGAGTTGTAGACCGCGTTGGACAGCTGGTCGTCGGCGAAGACCTTGCCCCACCAGTCCAGCGTCCAGCCGTCCGGGCCCAGGTTCGGGTAACTCCAGCTCGTCACGAACGCCCGGACCGCCAGCCACACCAGCGGTCCGAAGATGAACAGCGCGAGCAGCGCGACGACGAGCGTGGCGGCGGCGCCGACCAGGCCGCGGCGCAGGCCGGCACCCCCCGCCGGCGATGCGGTCGACGTGGCCGATGCGGTGGGCTGGCTCATACCTGATCCGCCTCCCTGGCCTGGCGGAAGTTCGCCCAGACGTACGTCGCGGCGATCAGCGACGCCAGCGCGAACACGACGAACGCCATGACGATGGCCTGCTGGGGCCGGTTGAAGGCGATGAAGTAGCTGGCGATGTCGACGCCGAGCATGTTCTGGCTGTTGCGGCCCATGAAGTAGGGGATCGTGAACGAGCCGATGATCCCGATGGCCGTGAACGTGGTCGCAATAACGATCGGCACCATCGCCATCGGCAGGATCACCGACCGGGTGGTGCGCGCCAGCCCCGCCCCGGAGTCGCGGGCCGCGTCGATCACCGAGTCCGGCACCGCCGCGACGCCCGAGCTGATCATCAGCACCGCGAAGGGCAGGTTCGTCCACACCGAGCCGATGACCAGCCCGGTCACGGAATAGCTGTACGACGGTCCGGTGGCCCCGAACTGCGCGAACAGGGTCGGCAGGAAGCCGATGTCCGAATAGAAGGTGCGGATCGCGTAAGCGCTGATGACGACGGGGATGAACATGGGCAAGATCGTCAGCACCGTGAGCGCGCTCGCGATCTTGCCGCCGCGCAGCCGCAGGAAGAGCGCGATGGCCAGGGCCACGGCCAGAACGATCAGCGTCGACAGCACCGTGACGAGGATCGTCACGATCAGGTCCTCGCGGAACCTGCCGTTGGCGAAGACGACGCGATAGGGCTCGACGGTGCCGGGCGGGCCGTCAGCCAGGTAGACGTCCTGGCCGATCAGGGCGGTGATCTCGTTCAGCCCCCCGCCGTACCCCAGCGTGAACGCGAAGGCGAGCGCGATCGGCAGCCCGGCGAACAACGCGATGAACGCCACCGGCGGGAGGGCGAGGACGAAGCCGAGCCACGACGTACGGCGTGCTCCGCCGGCCCGCCGCGGCCGCGCCGACCCCGGCCCGGTCCCGAAGCCTCGCCATCCCCGCCGCCCCGGCACCGGGGCGGCGGCGACGACCTGGTCCGTCACTTGCCCGGAACCTCCTGGTCCCAGGCGAGGTCACGATCCTCGTTGACCTTGTCGAAGTAGCCCGCCCGCAGCTGGTCGGGGTGGGCGTCCTTGAAGGTGGCCTGCGTGTCGGCCGGGAGCTTGTCCAGCGGAATGACCGGGTAGCCGGCGATGTCCTTGGCGATCATGTTCTGCGCCTCGGGGGAGAGCAGGTAGTCCACGAGCTTGATCGCGTTGTCCTTGTTCTTGGCGTGCGCGGGGACGCCAAGGTAGCTCGCGCCGCCGGTGAAGCTCGGGTTGGCGATCTGGGTCGCCTTCATGTCCTTGGGGATCGTGCCGGACTTCTGCCCGGAGATGAACATGTCCGACCACACCGGGGTCATCGCGATCTGGCCGCCCGCGAGCAGTTCGATGCTGCCCTTGTTGCCGGTGGGGTAGACGCCCTTCTGGTAGACGTACGGGTTGAGGGCGCGCAGCGCGTCCCAGCCCGGCTTCCACTGGGTGAGCAGGTTCTTGTCGTACGTCGTGCGCAGGGTCTTGGCCGTGTCCGCGGGCAGGTACTTGTCCAGCACCGTGGTGACGAACGCCCCGCCGGAGCCGCCCGACTTCGGGGAGTTGTAGGTGAACTTGCCCGGGTTCGCCTTGATCCACGTCATCAGCTCGTCGAACGTCGCCGGCGGCGTGGCCACTGTCTTGGCGTTGTAGGCCAGCAGCACCGACGAGCCGCGGTAGGGGATGCCGCCCTTGCCGCCGGCCTTGATCGTGTCCTCGGGCACGTCGGCCAAGCCCTTGACCTTGTCCTTGCTCACCTGCTCCAGGACGCCGGCCTCGGCGGCCTGCAAGACGATGCCGCCGTCCATGACGTCCCAGCCCGCGTCCTGGCCGCCCTTCTCGGCGGCGGTGAGCTTCGCGAGGCTCTGGGTGCCCTACTCCTCGTGCAGGTCGAAGTCGATCTTGAGCGTGGTGCCGGGGTTGGCCTTCTCGAAGCCCGGCTTGACGCTCTTCTCCCACAGGTCCTTGATGTTGGTGTCGGCGCCGATGTAGACGCGCACCTCGCCACCGCCCGACGAGCCGGAGCCGGACGCGCCGCTGCCGCCGCCGGAGTCGTTGCTCTTCTGGGCGCATCCGGCGAGGCTCGTCGCGGCGAGCGCCGAGACGGCCAGGACGGCGAGGGACTTCCTGCTCATGGGTGACCTCCGGTGAAAGGGCTCGGGGGGTGGTGCTGCACCCACCGTACGGCGCAGGAGAGGCACTTCACAGTGCTTACCCGCTGATCACCCGCGCGTGGCCGCCGCGTTACCTGCCCTTTGCCGGGGCTAGCCCGGGCGAGCCGACGGCGCCTGATGTGACGCGGGCGGCCCGCGCAGGCCCTCGGCGTGGGAAGCCGCCCTCGTTATGCTGCTCCAGGCGGGCGACGTCGGGATCGTCCTGACAATGGCGTGACAAAGGTGGTGGCATGGCGAACGAACGTCTGCCGGTCCCCGCGGGCTGGCGCAACGCCGATCTCTACCTGGAGCCCGCCCTCGACCGGGTGTGGACGGCGCTGCGGGACACCCGCACCCCGGAGCGGCTCGCCCGCTACTACACCCCGGATGCCAACTTCGCCGGCGCCACCTTCGGGGGGCACGGCGAGTCGGATCCCGAGGCCGTCGACGAGCGCGACCTGCTCGCGGTCACCCTCCTCGACGTCAAGATCCCGCCGCGCACCGTGCGGGCCCTGCTGCAGCCTGGCCCCACCCGCGACCGGCTGCACGAGCTGCTCGCCGCCGACCGCCTGCCGCCCGACGCCTGCCTCTGGGAGGTCACGCCGGAGGTGCTCGCGAACATGGCCGAGCTCTACGAATTCCTGCGCGCGCTGGTGCCGCCGACGCGCGAGCGGTATGAGGTCAACTGGGCCACCGCCGCCAAGCTCTGCGCCCGCAAGCGACCGAACCTGTTCCCGGTGCGCGACGAGGTCGTGTGCCGCTACCTGCGGCTGTGGCCGTCGCGCTATCAGGTGGACTGGCAGGTGTTCGCGTGGGTGATGGGGCACGACGACGTCCGCGAGCAGCTCACCCGGCTGGTGGAGCGGGTGGCCGCGGCCCCCGGCGCCGACGTCGGCGAGGTGGGCGCCCTGCTGCGGCACCTCGACGTGGCCGTCTGGATGCACGCGCCGCACCGCTTCTAAGTCTGGGCTGGTCTGGCGGGCTCCCGCTGGCGGGTTGCCACTGGGGGGGCCGGTGGCAGGTCCCGGCGGGTGCGGCCCCGCTCACGCGGGCGGGTCCTGCGTCTCCGGCCACAGCGGCGCCCGGGCGCGGTCCTCACGTCCCAGCATCCCGCCGACCAGCGGCAGTCCGGGTCCGCGCGGCTTGCGGGAGGCGTCCGTACGGCGGGCGCGCTCGCGGGCCCGCTCCTCGACGTCCAGATGCCGCAGCACGCCCTCGACCCCGGCGAGCACCGAGCCGCGCAGCAGCCAGGCGGCGGGGTTCTCGCGGCCGTCGACGAAGTACAGGTCGGTGAGGATGGCCCGGGTCTCCCGCAGGATCTCCAGCGTCTCGGCCAGGGCCTCCTCGGCCTCCGACGTACGGTTCTCGGCCTCGGCCACCACCAGCGTCCCGAACGCCTCGATCGCGTCGCCCATGTCCGTGAGCACCACGGAGAACGCGAGCCGCAGCTCCTCGTCGTAGCCGACGTTGCGCGCGGAGGGATGGCCGGTCGTGACCGGGATCTCGTCCTCCAGCGACTGGAACATGGCCCGCAGCGACAGGATCGTCGAGTCCAGCGCGGTGAGCCCCGAGCGCAGGACCGGTACGACGTCCGCGCTGCCCAGCGACCGGGGATTGAGCCGGCGATTCTCCTCGACCTGCGCGAGCGCCTCGTCCGCCCGCTCCAGCAGGGGCAGCAGCGCGTGTGTCTCGTGCAGCCAGGACGACACGCGGCGCCGGTCCAGCCGGTCGGTCATCTCGCCGCCCGCACGGCGTACGACGTCCGCGGTTTCCTCCGCGACCTCCAGCACGGCCTCCTCCGCGCTGGACGGGGCGACCGAGGGGGGCAGGACGATGGAGAAGGCCACCCCGACACCCGCCCCGATCAGCGTGTTGAGCACGCGCGTCTCCGCGGCGATGTCGTGGGAGTAGACGCCGAGGATGAGCATCGCGCTGATCGGCGCCTCCAGGAGGTTGTCGCCGAGGCGCAGGACGTGGCCGATCAGCAGGGAGGCCGAGATGACGAGCCCCAGGCTCCACCAGGACAGGCCCACCCACGTCGAGACGGCGATCGCCACGAAGACCCCGGTGAGGACGGCGAGGATCCGGAAGGCGCCCATCCGCAGCGTGGCGTAGAGGCTGGTCTGCACCACGAGCAGGGCCGTCAGCGGCCCGGTCAGGTCGGTGGAGCCCGGGGTGATCGCGATCGCCAGCAGGTAGGCCAGCACCGCGGCACTGGTCAATCGGGCGACGCTCAGCAGCGCGGGCGTCGACCGACGGCGCAGTCGCCGCGAACCTTGACCACGGAATCGCTTGGCGGAGAACGCTTTAGCGAGCAGTCGCAGAGACGGGGAACGCACACGCGCAGGATCGCACGAGGATTGCGAGAATGCCGACATGGCTCCTTCCG
The DNA here is from genome assembly GCA_016699675.1 of Austwickia sp. Classification (NCBI taxonomy): domain Bacteria; kingdom Bacillati; phylum Actinomycetota; class Actinomycetes; order Micrococcales; family Dermatophilaceae; genus Austwickia; species Austwickia sp. The sequence goes on from CP064985.1 coordinate 3,508,267, forward strand.
CCACCGCATCCGATCCGGGCCTCGCACCGCCGAGCGCCACCACCTCCCCGGGCACCATCGCGCTGAGCGCGGCCGACGACGAACGCCGCCGGGCCTTCCACCGGATGCGCCGCATCGCCACGGGCATGCTCGTGGTGATGGCGCTGATCTTCGTGGCGACGCTGCATCGCGACGGGGTCTTGGGTTATGTCAATGCGTTTGCCGAGGCCGGCATGGTCGGCGCCCTCGCCGACTGGTTCGCGGTGACCGCGCTGTTCCGGCACCCGATGGGCATTCCCATCCCGCACACCGCCCTGGTTCCCAAGAAGAAGGACACCTTCGCCAAGGGCCTGGAGGACTTCGTCACGGGCAACTTCCTCACCGGCGAGGCGGCTCGCGAGCGGTTCCTCGCCTCGGACGTCACCCGCCGGGTGGGCGTCTGGTTGGACGACGAGCGGCACGCGCGGCGGCTGGCCGACGAGTCCGCGGTGGTGCTCGGGCGCGCGTTGACGCACGTCGCCCCGGACGACATCCGGGGCCTGGTCGAGCACTCGCTCGTGCCGCGCATCGTGGCGGAGCCCCTGAGCCCGGTCGCGGGGGCGCTGCTCGAGGAGGTCGTGCGCGACGGCGTGCACCATTCGCTCGTCGACATCCTCATCATCGAGGCGCACGCCTGGCTGCTGGAGAACCCGCGCACGTTCATGCAGATCGTGGACGATCGCGCGCCGACGTGGGCGCCCGCGTGGGTGAACGACATGGTGGCGGACCGGTTGCACACCGAGGCGGTCAACTGGGTGCGCGACGTGCGGGACAACCGGGACCACCGGGTACGCCGCGCGGTCGACGACCTGCTCACCGACCTGGGTCGGGACCTGCAGGAGGACCCCGCGACGATGGCCCGCTTCGAGGCGCTCAAGGAGCGCCTCATCACCCACCCGCAGACCGCGGACGCGGCCCTGGCCATCTGGGACGTGCTCCGGGCCGGGATGCAGCGCGCGCTGGAGGACCCGCACAGCCTGCTGCGCGACCGCATCGCCAAGGAGCTGCGCCGGCTGGGGGAGCGGCTGGTCAGCGAGCCCGAGCTGCGGGCCAGCGTCGACGCCCGCGCGGGCGACGCCGTCGCTTTCCTCGTGGACAGCTACGGCCAGGAGCTGGCGCCGATCATCTCCCAGGTCATCGCCCGCTGGGACGGCAAGGAGGCCGCGGAGAAGATCGAGCTGCACGTGGGCCGGGACCTGCAGTTCATCCGGATCAACGGCACCGTAGTGGGCGGCCTGGCGGGGCTGTTGATCTACACTTTCGCCCAGTTCGTGGGGCACTGACCGGGTGCGGCCCGGGCCGGCGTCCTGGCGGTCAGACGAGGTCGGCGGCGGTGATCGTGATGGGCTGGCCGTCGATGGTCAGGGTGACGGTGTGGCCGTCGCCGGTGGGGTCGGCGTAGCGGCGGGGTTGGTCGTCGGTGGCGGGCAGCAGGGTGTCGAAGAGATAGACCACCGGGTCTTCGCGGACGTCGACGATGAGGTAGTTCGGGATGCCGGCGGCGGCGTACTCGGCGCGTTTGGTGACCCAGTCCGTCTCTACCGACGACGCCGAGACCACCTCCACGGCGAGCGGCACCTCACGAGCGTCGACGTACCGGCCGCCGGCGGATGGCTGGGCGGGAATCACCGCGAGATCGGGGATGCGCATCGTAGCGGCAGGATCGCCGCCGATGAGCAGGCCGGGCTGCGGGACAGCCAGCCAGCGGTGCGCAAGATGCCGCGACAGGTGGGCGATGAGGCGACCCTCCGCGATGCTGTTGGCGACGAATTCGGTGGGGGACATGATGCGGTGGCCGCGGACGAGCTCATCGCGGTACCCCTCGGGAGCCGGCGGCCCGTCGAGCCACTCGGCCAGCGTCAGCTCCCGCAGCGGTGCGGTGGCGATGCTCATGGCGGCACTCCTTTCCATCCGGCCCATGCGGTCGAGTATCCGGGGCGACTGCGCGAGACGCTAGGCCCGCCGCGGCTCAGTGGCCGCTCGATGCGGTTCCGGTGTGGATAACGGCCATGCCCGCAGGGGGTGTGGACACGGCGCTGCGCTTGTCAGACGAGGTCCGAGGACGGCGAGGGGTGAAGGGCGTCACCCAGCATCACCATGGCGGCGGTGAGGGGACTCGCGCCCATCACCATGGTGACGGGAGTTCGGCGGCCGACGCGGCTGCGGACGCGGGGTCACCGGACCGGTGCGGGGTGGCGGCTCAGCGACGCGGGTCGGGCCCGCGGTACATGTCCTCGACCAACTCGGCGTACCGGTCCGCCACCCGCTGCCGACGCACCTTCATCGTCGGGGTCAGGTCGCCGCCGTCGGAGGTGAGCTCCTCGGGGAGCAGGCGGACCTGATGGATCTGCTCGTGGTGCGCGCGGCCCGCGCCGACGGCCGCGACCCGCTCGGCGTACAGCTCCTTGACCTGCGGCAGCGCGACGAGAGCCGCGCGGTCGACGGCGGCTTCCGCGGTAGTCCAGCCGCGCTCGACTGCGTACGCCGTCAGCTCCGGGAAGGCCGGCTGCAGCAGCGCCACCAGGTATTTGCGGTTGTCCCCGAGCACCACGGCGGACTCGACCAGCGGGTCGGCCGTCAGCGCGGTCTCCAGCGGCGCGGGCGCGATGTTCTTGCCCTGCGCGGTCACGATCAGGTCCTTCAGCCGATCGGTGACGTAGAGGAAACCGTCGGCGTCCAGCCGGCCTACGTCACCCGTCCGGAACCAGCCGTCGACCAGCGCCTCCGCGGTGAGATCCGGTCGCTGCCAGTAGCCCACGAAGACGTTCGGGCCGCGGGCGAGGATCTCTCCGGCGTCGCCGATCCGCACCTCACACCCCGGGATCGGCCGACCCACCGACCCGATCCGGTTCGCGCCCGGGGCGTTGCAGCTGATCATGGGCGCGGTCTCGGTGAGCCCGTAGCCCTCGTAGATGTCGAGGCCGGCCGCGAGGAAGAACTCCGCCACCTGCGGGCGCAGCGGCGCGCCGCCGCTCGCCATGACGGTCTTCGGGCCGCCGACGGCGTCCCGAATCCGGTGCAGGACCAGCCGATCCGCGGCCGCATGCGCCGCCCGCAGCGGCGCCGCAATCCGCTCGCCGCGCCGCACCCGACGTTCCACCAACAGCCCAAGGGCCACCGCGGCGTCGAACAGGCGCCGCCGGGCGCCCGCGCCGGCCTGCTCGTGCGCGACGGCGTACACCTTCTCGTAGAGCCTCGGCACCGAGACGAACAGGTGCGGGTGGATCCGAACCATGGCCTCCGCCACGGTCCGCGGGTCCGGGACCGAGACGTTCTCGACGCCGTGGTCCAGCATCACCAGGGTCCAGCCGCGCTCGAGGGCGTGCGACAGCGGCAGGAAGCTCATGTTGCGCTGCCCGGCCGGGATCGCGAACCGCTCGCGGATCGCCGCCAGTTGGGCGAGCAGGTTGCCGTGCGTGAGCATGGCCCCCTTCGGCTCGCCGGTCGTGCCGGAGGTGTAGATGATCGTCGCGAGATCGTCCGGCCCCAGGGCGGCCAGCCGGCCGTCGACCTCGGACAGCTCCTCGGGAGTCGCCGTACGCCGGGTGAGCTCGGCGAACGCCGCCGCTACGGCCTCGTCGCGGTCCGGACCGCCGGCGGGCACATCGTCGAGGACCCACACCTGCCGCAGGGCGGGGAGCCGCTCCCGCAGCCGGCCCACCCGCTCGGCCTGCTGGGTCGTGCCGCAGACCACGGCCACCGCACCCGAGTCGGCGAGCAGGAACTCGACCTGGTCGCGGGTCGACGTCGGGTAGACGGTCACGGTCACCGCGCCGGCCCGCATGATCGCAAGGTCGGCGATGGTCCACTCCGGGCGGTTGCCCGCGTAGATCGCCACTCGGTCGCCCAGACCGATCCCGTGCGCGACGAGGGCCGCAGCCGCCCGGTCGACGGCGTGGCCCATCTCGGCGTACGTCGTGACGTGCCACTGCCCGTCGCGCTCGACGCGCAACGCGGGGCGATCGGCGTGGGTGTGGACCGCGGCCTCGATGAGTCCGGGGAGATGGCGGTGCATGGGGGAGGTCCTTACCGTTGGCGCCGCGACCAGCCTATCCCCGCTGGGCCGCGCCGGCCCGGCGGCCGGCGCCGCAACCTACTCACCGGTTCGGTGCCGATCAGCCAGCCAGCGGGATGACCACGCGTGACCGCGCGGTAACCGGGCCTCACGCGCGAGGCTGACCTCAACCCGGTGTCGGGCGGTCCCACGTCCCATGCTGGGCATACGATCAGGCCAACCCCGCGTGAGGTGGGGAATCAACCGGGAGGGTAGGAATGACGCACACGTCCCGACGGGCTCGCGTGCTCGCCGCTTTCGTCGCGATGGCGGTGACCCCAGCGCTGGCCGCGGGCTGTTCCGCCGGCCAAACCACCCAGCCCTCCGCCACCGGCAGTTCCGGCAGCGGATCCTCCGGCCCGGCCCCCCAGGGCAGCAAGAACCTCTCCGTGGGGATGGTCCTCGCACCGACGTCGCTGGACTTCACGAAGGCCGACGGCGCGGCGATCCCGCAGGCGCTGCTCGGTAATGTCTACGAGGGCCTGGTCAAGCTGGATCAGGACGGCAAGGTCGTCCCCTCGCTGACCAAGTCGTGGCAGGTGTCCCCGGACCGCACGACGTACACCTTCGCCCTCAACGAGAACGTGAAGTTCACCAACGGGGCGCCGTTCACCGCGGACGACGTGAAGTTCTCGATCGACCGCACCAAGACCGACTGGACCACCTCGCTGGCCAAGGTCATGGGCGTGGTCAAGGAGGTCACGGTCGTCTCGCCGACCACCGTGCAGGTCGTGCTGACCAAGCCGAGCAACGACTGGCTCTTCCGGATGGCCGCGACCCGGCTCGGGGCGATGTTCTCGCGCACGGGGGTCGCCGATCTCGCCAAGACGCCGGTGGGGACGGGGCCGTACAAGCTGGAGTCCTACAAGCAGGGCGACACCCTCACCCTCGCGCGCAATCAGGACTACTGGGGCAAGGCGCCGTACTTCGAGAAGGTCGATCTCAAGTACGTCGCGGACACCTCCGCGCTCAACAACGCGATGCTCAGTGGCGGCCTCGACGTCCTCTCGATCGTGCAGCCCGACGCGGTGGCCCGGTTCGCGGACGCGAACACCTACCAGACCATCGAGGGCACCACGAACGGCGAGGTCGTCCTGTCGTTCAACAACGCCAAGGGGCCGTTCGCGGACAAGCTGGTCCGGCAGGCCGCCCGCGCCGCGATCAACCACCAGGACCTCATGGGCCGCTGCTGGGGCGGCAAGGGCAAGCTGATCGGCTCCATGGTGCCGCCGACGGACCCGTGGTTCGAGGACCTCACCGGCATCGCCCCGTACGACGTGGCCAAGGCCAAGTCCCTGCTCGGGCAGGCCAAGACGCCGAACCCCGCGATCCGGCTGCGGATCCCCACCGCGCCGTACGCCGTCTCCTGTGGCCAGGTCGTCAAGAGCCAGCTGGAGCAGGCCGGCTTCACGGTGACGATGGATCAGATGGACTTCCCCAGCTGGCTCACGACGGTCCTGAAGAACAGCGACTACGACGCCTCGATCGTCGCGCACGTGGAGCCCCGCGACCTGCCGACGGTGTTCGGCAACCCCGACTACTACATCCACTACAAGAACCCCGCCCTGAACGAGGCGCTGGCCGCCGCCGACGCCGGCGACGAGGCGACCCAGATCGCCAAGATGAAGGAGGCCGCGCGGCTGATCAGCGAGGACGCCGCGGCGGACTGGCTGTTCCTGCTGCCCAACCTCATGGTGGCGAAGAAGGGGATCACGGGGCTGCCGCAGAACTCGGTCAGCGAGTCGTTCGACCTCACGGGCCTGTCGCGCACCTGAGGCCCCGTTGTCCATCGCCCTCGCCCGCCGTACGGCGGTCCTGCTCCTCAGCCTGCTCGCGGCCAGCGTGATCGTGTTCGCGTTCATGCAGATCCTGCCCGGCGACCCGGCTCGGGTGGCGCTCGGCGTGTCCGCCTCGGAGGAGTCGGTCGCGCGGCTGCGGCACGAGTACGGGCTGGATCGACCGGTCCTCGTGCAGTACGCCGCGTGGGCCGGCGGGCTCATGCGGGGCGACTTCGGCCGCAGCTACGTGTCGGGGGACGTCATCGCGCCCCGACTGGTCGACGCGCTCGCGGTCACGGGCTGGCTAGTGCTGGCGGCCCTGGTCGTGGCGGTCGCCATCGCCATCCCCGTGGGGACGCTCATGGCGGTCCGGCACCGGCACGTCGACGGCGTCGTGCTGACCGCCCTGTCGCAGGTAGGGGTCGCGGTGCCCGCTTTCCTCGCCGGCATGCTGCTCGTCGCGGTGGTCTCCGTGCGGTGGGGCGCCCTGCCGTCGTCGGGGTGGGTGCCGCCGGCGGTCGATCCGGCCGGCTTCCTGCGCCACCTCGTGCTGCCGGCCCTCTCGCTGGGGATCGTGCAGGCGGCCATCCTCGCGCGCTACGTCCGCAGCGCGGTCCTCGACGTCCTGCGCGAGGACTACCTGCGGACGGCCCGCTCGAAGGGCCTCACCCCCTGGCGGGCCCTGATCCGGCACGGCCTGCGCAACGCGGGGGTTCCGGTCGCGACCGTGCTGGGCCTGCAGCTGGCCTCGATGCTCATCGGCGCGGTGGTCGTCGAGCGGGTCTTCGTCGTCCACGGCCTCGGCAGCCTGCTGCTGGACGCCGTGCAGGTCCGCGACCTCATCCTGGTCCAGGACGTGGTGATGGTGCTCGTCGCGCTGGTGCTGCTGTTGTCGTTCCTCACCGACGCCCTCTACGTCGCCATCGATCCGCGCATGCGCGCGAGGTCGCGATGAGCGGGGCGGCGACGGGGGTAGGCCCGGCAGGCTCGCCGGCCGCGGGCCAGGGGGGTGCGCACGGGGCTGGCCAGGCGGCGGCGACGGTACGTCGGACGCGGCGGCGCCACGTCGGCCCGGCGCTCGTCGTGGGCGCCGTGCTGGTGGGGATCATCGTGGCCGGGACGCTGCTCTCGTTCGTGTGGACGCCGTACGACCCCACGCTCATCGACGCCAAGGTGCCGCGGCTGCTGGGGCCCTCGGCGCAGCACTGGTTCGGCACCGATTCACTCGGCCGGGACGTGTTCTCTCGCATCCTCGTCGGCAGCCGCACGACGCTGATCGTGGGGCTGGTGGCGGTGGGGGTCGCGGCGGCCGTGGGCGTCCCGCTGGGGCTGCTTGCCGCGATGTCGCCGCGGCGGTGGGTCGACGAGCTGGTGATGCGCGTCTTCGACGTGATGCTGGCCTTCCCGGCGCTGCTGCTGGCGATCATGTTCGCGGCCGTCTTCACGCGCAGCGCGGCCCTGGCCATGCTCGCGATCGGCATCGCGGGGATCCCGTCGTTCGCGCGCGTGGCCCGGTCCGGGGCGCTGCAGGTGATGGCGCAGGACTACGTGCTCGCGGCGCGGGTCGCGGGCCGATCGGGGCTCTCGATCGCGGTGCGCCACGTCCTGCCGAACATCGCGAGCATCGCCATCGTGCAGTCGTCGGTGTCTTTCGCGCTCGCGGTGCTGGCGGAGGCCGGGCTGTCCTACCTGGGGCTGGGCACGCCCCCGCCGACCCCCTCGTGGGGGCTGATGCTCTTCGAGGGGCAGGACTTCCTCGCCCAGCACCCGCTGCTCGTGCTGTTCCCGGGCGGCGCCATCGCGACTGCCGTCCTGGGGTTCAACCTGCTCGGCGACGGGCTGCGGGATCTGCTCGACCCGCGGATGGAGGCGGTCCGGTGACCCACCCGGCCGACCCCGGCGCGCCGGACCCCACGCGGGCGCTGGGCGGCGACGAGGACGGCGGGGCGCCGGGGGATCGCGTGCTGTCGGTGCGCGGGTTGACCGTGCGGACCGCGGACGTCGAACTCGTGCACCCGGTGGACCTGGACATCGCTCGCGGCGAGCGGGTCGGGCTGATCGGGGAGTCCGGCAGCGGGAAGACGCTGACCGCCCTTGCCGTCATGGGCCTGCTGCCGGAGGGCCTCGAAGCGAGCGGCCGGGTCCGGGTACGGGGCGTGCGCGAGAACCTGTTGGAGCTGCCGGAGCGCACCCTGTCGCGGCTGCGCGGGTCGCGAATGGGGATGGTCTTCCAGGAGCCGCTGACCGCCCTCAATCCGACCATGCGGGTCGGCCGCCAGGTGGCGGAGGTCCTTCTGCTGCACCGCGACCGGGCGGCCCGCGTCGGTCAGGGAGAGGTGCTGGGTGAGGCCGGCCAGCCGGGCCGCGACGAGGGCGCGCCGGACCCGGGTCGGACCGACCGCGCGGCGATCCGCGCGGAGGTGATCCGTCTCCTGGACGACGTTCGGTTGCCCGACCCCGAACAGGCCGCCCGCTCCTATCCCCACCAGCTCTCCGGCGGCCAGCGCCAACGGGTGGTCCTGGCGATGGCCCTGGCGAACTCGCCCGACCTGCTCATCTGCGACGAGCCGACCACCGCCCTCGACGTCACCGTCCAGGCGAACGTGCTCGACCTCATCGTGGCCGGAGTCGAGGCCCGCGACGCGGGGCTGCTGTTCATCAGCCACGACCTGGCTGTCATCGCGACGGTGTGCGAGCGGGTGGCGGTGATGTACGACGGGCGGATCGTGGAGTCCGGGCCGGTGCGCCAGGTCCTGACCCAGCCGACGCATGCCTACACCCGCAAGCTGCTGGCCGCGTCGAGCCTGGCGGGGATCGAGGCCCGCGGCCGGCAGACCCAGGAGGCGCGGTCGGTGGCCCGGGGGTCGGCGGCGGAGCCGGACGCGCCGGTCATCGAGGTCCGCGGCGTCACCCGCGACTACAAGCGACCGCGGCGCAACCTCTTCGGCCCGGCGCCGATCGTGCACGCCCTGCGCGGGGTCGACCTCACGATCCGCCGGGGCGAGCGGGTCGGGATCGTGGGCGAGTCGGGCTGCGGAAAGTCCACGCTGCTGCGCATCCTCGCCGGTCTCGACCAGCCGACCACGGGGGAGGTCCGGGTGGCGGGCCGGCCGGTGTCCGGGCAGCCGGAGCGCCGGCTCGGGTTCCTGCGGCAAAGCCTGCAGATGGTCTTCCAGGACCCGATGGGCTCCCTCGACCCGCGCATGCGGATCCACGCCTCGGTGCGCGAGCCGCTGCTCCTGCTGGGCCGAGACGACCACCGCGAGCGGGTCGCCCGGCTGCTGACGTCGGTGGGCATCGACCCCGAGAACGCGCACCGCTACCCGCACCAGTTCTCCGGCGGCCAGCGGCAGCGCATCTCCATCGCCCGCGCCATCGGCCCGGAGCCCGACATCCTGCTGGCCGATGAGCCCGTCAGTGCGCTGGACGTGTCGGTCCGGGCGCAGGTGCTGGGCGTTCTCGCAGACCTCGTCGACGACCTCGAGCTGACGCTGGTGTTCGTGTCGCACGATCTGAGCGTTGTCAGAGCCGTCTGCGATCGTGTGGTGGTGATGAAGGCGGGGCTGATCGTCGAGGAGGGTCCGGTGGCGCAGGTCTACGGCGAGCCGACGGAGCCCTACACGCGCCGCCTCGTCGCGTCCATCCCCACGATCGAGCGGGCGCTGGCCGGTGTCTCGGCCGCCGACCTCGCCGCGGCCCGGGCGCAGGAGCACCCGGGGGAGGCCTAGCGTGCATCGGGCCGAGGATCGCCTGGTCCTGTCGCCCACCGACCTCGCGCGGTTCCTGGGCTGCGCCCACGCGAGCGCGTTGGACCTGCAGGTGGCGCTGGGGCGGCGCGGGCGGCCGGCCGACGGCGTGGATGAGCACCTGGAGTTCATCGCCGCCCGGGGGCTGGCCCACGAACGGGCCTACCTGGACCGGCTGCGGGAGGCCGGCCGCCGGGTGGTCGCCATGGGCCGGACCGCGGACCCGGCGCTGGCCGAGGCCTCGACGGTCGCCGCGATGCGGGCCGGGGCCGACGTCATCTACCAGGGCACGCTCTTCGACGGGACCTGGCTCGGCTACGCCGACTTCCTGGTCCGGCGCGAGTTGGCGCCGGCGGAGCCGCGCTCGGCGTACGGCGACTGGGCCTACGACCTCGTCGACACCAAGCTGGCGCGGCACCTGTCGGCGGCGGCGCTGCTCCAGCTGGCGACCTACGCCAAGCGACTGGAGGTGCTGCAGGGCGTCCCGCCGCAACGGCTGGTCGTCGTGACGGGGGACGGGGCGGAGCGGTCCTGGCGGCTCGCGGACGTGACGGCGTACGCCGCGCGCGCCCGCGCCGGGCTCGAATGGTTCGTGGGCGCGTCGGCCGCGGGGGCGGACGAGGCGGCGACCGAACCCGTCCCGGTGCCGGCGTGCTCGCGGTGTCGCTGGCAGGGCGAGTGCGGGGACTCCTGGGCCGCCGCCGACGACCTCAGCCTGGTGGCCGGCATGCGGCACCGGCATCGGATGGCGCTGCGCGCGGCGGACATCGCCGACGTGGCGGCGCTGGCGGGGGCCGGCGACGACGTACCGGCTGGGCTGTCCCGGGCGACGTACGAGAAGCTGCGCCGCCAGGCCCGCCTGCAGGTGGCGGAGCGGGAAGGGGATCGGGCGCGGTACGAGCTGCTGCCCTACGTCCCCGGCCGCGGGCTGGCCCAGCTGCCCGAGCCCGATGCGGGAGACCTCTACCTCGACTTCGAGGGCGACCCGTTCGCGGGCGACGGGACGGGGCGTGAATATCTCGCCGGGGTGCTGGATCGGCGCGACCGGTTCCACACCTGGTGGGCGCACGACGCGGCGGCCGAGGCGCGCCTGGTCGAGGACCTGCTGACGTTCCTCGTCGCGCGCTGGCGGGAGCGCCCGGACATGCACGTCTACCACTACGCGCCCTACGAGACCGCGGCGCTGAAGCGGCTCACCGGCCGTTACGGGGTGGCGGAGGCCGAGCTCGACGCGCTGCTGCGCGGCGGGCGGTTCGTGGACCTGTACGGCGTCGTCAAGCAGGGCGTGCTGATCGGGAAGTCGTCGTACTCGATCAAGAAGCTGGAAGACCTCTACTGGGGCCACATTCGGCACGGCGAGGGCGACGAGGTCGCCGACGCGATGAGCTCGGTGGTGGAGTACGAACGCTGGCTCGAGGGCGGCGACGACGACATCCTGCGGCGGATTGCCGACTACAACCGCGAGGACGTGCGGTCCACGCTGGCGCTGCACGACTGGCTGGAGGACCGGCGCACCGAGCTGGCGCTGGACCTGGCCGCGCGGGGTTCCGGGGCGGGCGGCCTGCTGCTGCCCCGCCCGGCGGGCACGCCGTTCGCGGAGGCGGCGGAGGGCGAGGCCGCGGCGGCGGAGCGCGAGCTGGCCGAGCGGCTGCTGGCGCAGGGGCACGAGCTGTTCGCCGGGCTCGTCGGCTGGCACCGCCGCGAGGACCGTCCCGAGTGGTGGGACTTCTTCCGGCGCGCGGACCTGGCCGACGACGACCTCGTCGACGACGGCGTGGCCCTGGGCCGGGTGGGGGAGCCGGTCGCGGCGGGGGAGAAGCTGGGGAAGTCGGGCAAGCCGACGTCGCGGCTGTGGCGCTACGCGTTTCCGCCGCAGGCGTGCCGGCTCGAGGTCGGCAAGGGCGCCCACGACGTCGACACGCGGGAGTCGTGCGGGACTGTGGCCTCGGTGGATGTCGAGGCGGGGGAGGTCATCCTCTCCCGCGGTGTCAAGCACGCGGCGGCCGAGCCGCGCGGGATCATGCCGCCGGGCCCGCTCGACAACAAGGTGGTGCGGGGGGCGTTGGCCCGACAGGCGGAGACGCTCCTGGCCGGGGGCTCCTCGGCCGGGACGGCGTTGGTGGAGCGGCGGGTGCCGGGGTCGGCGCTGGGGTTGCGGCCGGGGGAGACGCCGGCCGAGGCCGTGGTGCGGGTGGGTCTGGGGCTGGCCGGCGAGGTGCTCGCGGTGCAGGGGCCGCCGGGGGCGGGCAAGACGTACGCCGCGAGCCGCCTGATTCGGGCGCTCCTGGACGCGGGGCGCCGGGTCGGGGTGACGGCCCAGTCGCACGCGGTGATCCGCAACCTGCTCGACGAGGTGGGTCGCCCGGCGCTGCACAAGGTGAGCGGTGAGCCGGCCGAGCCGACGCTGCTCGACGCGGCGGGTCAGGGTGGCGGGGTCCGCGAGGTCGCGGACAACGCCGAGGTCGCTGCGGGGCTGGCCGACGGGTCGGCGCGCCTGGTCGGCGGCACGGCATGGCTGTGGGCCCGGCCGGAGCTGGCGGAGTCGCTGGACGTGCTCGTGATCGACGAGGCTGGGCAGTTCTCGCTGGCCAATGCCGTGGCCGTGGGCGGGGCGGCCAGGTCGCTGGTGCTGCTCGGGGATCCGCAACAGCTCACCCAGCCCACGAAGGCCGAGCATCCCTACGGGGCGGGGGTGTCGGCGCTGGCGCACCTCATCGGGGACCACGACGTGATCCCGGCCGATCGGGGGCTGTTCCTGGACGTGACGTACCGGATGCATCCGGCCATCACCGAGCTGGTCTCCACGCTGAGCTACGACGGTCGGCTGCGGTCGGCGCCCGGGCGGGAGCGCCAGCTCATCGAGCTCGCCGACGGACATTGGGTCGGCCTGGCCGGTTCGGGGCTGCGGTGCGTGCCGGTGCCGCACGAGGGCAACGTGGCCGACAGCGCCGAGGAGGCGGTGGTCGTGGGGGCGCTGGTGCGTGAGCTTCTGGAGGGTCGGTGGGTGGACTGCGACGGCGTACGGCGCGCGATGACCCCCGCGGACGTGCTGGTCGTGGCGCCGTACAACGCGCACGTCGACCGGCTGGCCGCGGCCGTCCCCGAGGGGGTCCGGGTGGGCACCGTCGACCGGTTCCAGGGGCAGCAGGCGCCCGCCGTGATCTACGCGACGGGCAGCTCGAGCGCGGCGGAGGCGCCGCGGGGGCTGTCCTTCCTGTACGACGTGCACCGGCTCAACGTGGCGATCTCGCGAGCGAAGGCGCTGGCGGTCTGGGTGGGCTCGCCGGCGCTCCTCGACGCGGCGGCATCGACCCCCGAACAGGTGCGGCTGGTCAACGCCCTGTGCGCGTTCGCCGACGCGGCGCGCCCTGTGCCGCTGGCGGTGTCATGTTGATCCAGGAGGAAGAAGGCGAGCGTTCTCTCCACGGGCGACGATTTCGCGCAGACGGACATCCGTTCCGCGCGCCGTGGATTCGATCGATGCCGCGATGACAGCCACACCCGAAGCGCCCATTCGGCGAGCCACGACTCATGACGCGGCTGTCCGCCCGGGCCGAGCGGGCCATCGAGATGCACATCAACGTGGATGAGATCGACGTGGCCACCCGCCGGTTCTACGAACGGCACGGCTTCGTCAACATGGAACCCGACACGACGTACCGGATGCTCTGCTACCTGCGCGCGCTCTGAGCGACCTCGGCTCGCATTGACGATCGTCCGAGAGCTGAGATGCAGGGCTCACATCACGGATCGTTCTGGCTATCCTCACGGCAGGTCATGAGTGCCAGCGCCAAGCCCCGGCTCGCTGGCCGGCAACCCTCCCGCCGCGGCGGGGTGCCCCGGGTGAGGACCAGGCGACCCGCCGGCAGGTGGCGGGGAGCAAGCGCGGGGCGTCGTGACGCACCCGGCACCATCACCTCGCGGTGCAACTCGCCCGAGCAAGGCAGTTGCGCCGCCGTACGACAAGGAGCGCGCGATGAGCGACACCAGCGACTGGGCCTTCGAGACCCGCCAGATCCACGCCGGCCAGCTGCCCGACGCCGCCACCGGCGCGCGGGCCCTGCCGATCTACCAGACCACGAGCTACGTCTTCGGGGACTCCGAGACCGCGGCGGCTCGCTTCGCGTTGACGGATCTGGGCCCGATCTACACGCGGCTGGGCAACCCCACGACCGAGGTCGTGGAGAACCGGTTGGCTTCCCTGGAAGGTGGCGTCGGGGCGCTGCTGCTGGCCAGCGGCATGGCCGCCACGACGTACGCCATCCTCAACGTCGCCCAGGCCGGCGACCACGTGGTGAGCGGTGCGGCGCTGTACGGCGGGACGTACAACCTGCTCAAGTACACGCTGCCGCGGCTCGGCATCGAGACGACGTTCGTGCAGAACCAGGCGGACCTGGACGAGTGGCGCCGCGCGCTGCGGCCGAACACCAAGATCCTGTTCGGCGAGACCATCTCCAACCCCGACCAGCAGGTGCTCGACATCGCGGGAGTCGCCGGGGTCGCCCACGAGGCCGGGGTGCCGCTGTTCGTGGACAACACGGTGGCGACGCCGTACCTCATCCGGCCCCTCGCGCATGGCGCCGACGTCGTGATCCACTCGGCGACAAAGTACTTGGGCGGACACGGTACGGCGATCGTCGGCGCCTTGGTCGACGGCGGCACCTTCGACTACGGCGCCGAGCCGGCGAAGTTCCCGCAGTTCAACACGCCGAGCGAGAGCTACCACGGGCTGGTCTACGCGCGGGATCTGGGCGTCGGGTCGGCGTTTGGAGCTAACTTGAGCTTCATCTTGAAGGCTCGGGTCGACCTTCTCCGGGACACGGGTGCGGCAGTGTCGCCGTTCAACGCGTTCCTGCTGGCCCAAGGCCTGGAGACGCTGTCGCTGCGGATGGAGCGGCACGTCGAGAACACCCGCCGCGTGGTGGACTTCCTCACCGCCCACCCGCAGGTGGAGTCCGTGAACTACGCCTCCCAGGAAGGGAATCGGGACTTCGAGCGCGCTCAGCGGTACTGCCCGAAGGGCTCCGGCGCGGTGTTCAGCTTCGAGATCGCCGGCGGGATCGAGGCCGGCCGCAAGTTCGTCGACGCGCTGGAACTGCACAGCCACGTGGCCAACATCGGCGACGTGCGCTCGCTGGTCATCCACCCCGCGTCAACCACGCATAGCCAGGGCAGCGACGCCGACCGGCTCGGCGCCGGTGTGACCCCGGGTCTCGTCCGGCTGGCGGTCGGCATCGAGCACATCGATGACATCCTCGCCGACCTGGAGAAGGGCTTCGCGGCGGCAAAGGCCTAACCGGCGGCGCAGAGCTAACCGCGGACGAAGGGCTCACCCCCTACGAAGGGCTCAGAACGACCGTTCGTGACCTGCGCTTTGGGTGCCATGGCACCCTTTGCCCTGGTCACGAACGGTCGGCTCTATCGCTCGCGATCAGGTTGGCGGCTCGACGGTCATGCCCAGGGCGCGGGCGGCGCCGGCGAGTCTCGCGTCATAGGTGAACATGACGTCCGCCCCAACGGTGACTGCCGTCGCGAGATGGATCGCATCGAGGGAGCGCAGCTCGTCCGGCCCGATGGCCTTGGCCACGCAGATGACTCCCTCGTCGATCGGCGCCTCGCTCACTCCCGACAGCGCCCGCATGGGGTCGGCAGCCTCCGGACCGCCGCCCTCGCGGCGCCAGCGGGCGCGAGCGGCGCGGGAGGCCTCGACCACGGTTAGGCGGGACGTTAAGAGGTCGTCCCCGTCCCGGTGGTGGCGTGCGAACGTCTCCTCGGTGAGCGCAGTGACGGTCTCGCTAAAGATCCGCGGCAGCACCGCTGAGGTGTCGACGTAGACCCGGGCCATGTCAGAAGCGGTCCTCTCGGTCGAGGAGCTCGAGCGAACTTGTGACGCCCGGTGGCAGCGGCAGGAGCGGACCCGGCTCCATGTAGGGAATGCGAGGCGGTGGCAAGGGTGGCTTGTAGCTGCGCGGTGGGACGGCGAGACCGAGCGCGATCTCGATGGCCTCCTGGGCGATCTGCTGCTGGCTCCGGCCCTGCTCCGCCGAGGCTCGACGGAGCGCCTCGGCGGTCTCCGGCTTCAAGCGCAGGTTCATGGCCATAAGAAATGGTACCGCGTGGCACCACTCGGTGCTCAAGGTGTTTCAGGCATGACCCGCCTCCGGGCTGATCACTCCGGGGCTCTGGTCAATCATGGGCAGCGTCGAGAGGCCATCGAGGAAGGCCAGCACGACATCGCGCTCGCCCGGGCCGAGTGCGCACGCCAGCGCCCGGATCTCCTCCAACAGCGGCCCGAAGCTGGCGACGCCCGAGGCCGCGGCGGCCTTGGTCACTTCGATGAGCACGCGGCGACGGTCGCCGGGGTCGGCGCCGCGCCGGACGAGCCCACGCCGTTCGAGGCGGTCGATGACCTGGGTCGTCGACGCGGACGCGAGCCCCAGCTCCCGACCGAGCGTGCCGGGGGTCGCGGCCTCCCCGGCGCGGCGCAGGTCGTTGAGTGCGATGAGGGCGCGGATGTCGGTGAGGTTCATGCCGTGCTCGCGGGCGAAGGCGGCGCCCTGAGTGCTCAGGTGGACGACCGCACGGCGTACGGCGGTCACGATCTCGCCGGGTGACGCAGTCATGGCATCCAGAGTAATCTCTCGTTGAGCGAGATAGGTGCCTGACGAGAGGAATCCCTCATGGAGGCGAACCTGCGGGAACGGACCGCGGCCAACCGTCGCCGGATCGCCGACGTGTACGACGGGACGGCGTCCGAGTGCTTGAGTCAGGCGAGCCTCTGTGCCGGCTGGGATCTGCGGACCCTGTTGGGGCACGTCGTCATGCCGCTGGTGACCTCGCCGACCCGGCTGGCGCTGACAGCCCTGCGTCTTGGATCGGTCCACCGGGCGTCCTCCGCGATCGCAACCGAGCTTGGCCGACGACCTGTGGCCACCCTCACCGCCGTCCTGCGCGACCGCGCCGAGGGGCACGTGCCGGCGCCCGGCGTGGGACCGATGGGGCAGTTCGTGGACTGCTGCGTCCACCTGCGCGACGCCGCCCGGCCGTTGGGCGCGGATGCCGATGCCCCGCTGGACGACTGGGCCCTGGTGCTCGCGTGGCTGCCGTCCCGGGCCGCGGGACTCGGCCACGTACCTCGCGGCCTCCTCCACGGCCTGTCGTGGCGGGCGACGGACCTGCCCTGGTCGTACGGCGCCGGACCGGTCGTCGAGGCCCGCGCCGAACCACTGTCGCTTGCGATGACCGGCCGCGCTGCTGTCCTGCCGGAGCTCACCGGGCCCGGCGTCCCGGAGCTGGCCCGTCGCCTGCGGACGGACTGACGCGCCGTCGGCTGGGGCGCCCGAGGACGCCGGCCGGTGGTCCGCGGGTGCCCGTCACAACTGTTGCGAAGTGCTAGCATTATGCGACATGAGGACGCTCTACCTGCGGAACGTGCCCGATGAGGCGGTGGCCGATCTTGAAGCGATGGCCGCGGCAGAGTCGATATCTGTCTCGGCGTTGGCGGTGCGCGAGCTCGCCGCGGTGGCCAGGGCCCGGCGGCAGCTCAGGGAGCTGGAGGCCGTGCCGCCTCTCGACGTCTCGATGACGGACCTGGTCGACGCCGTACGCGATGGGCGTGAGGGGCGCGACCGCTGATCGTCCTCGACACCTCCGCCGCGCTGGCCATTCTCGCCGGGCGACCGGGAGCCGTCCGCGTGCTGCGTGGCCGCTTGCCATGCGTTCCGCACCTGGCCGACGCCGAGGTCGCCCACGCGCTGCGTGGCCTGGCGCGCGCCGACAAGCTCTCGCCGGACGCCGCCGCCGCGCTCCTACGCAGGTGGCAGGCCTGGACGCTGGGTCGTTACCCCATCACGGGGCTGCTCCCGAGGGTCTGGGAGCTGCGGCACAACCTCACGGCGTACGACGCCTCCTTCGTCGCCCTCGCCGAGGCACTCGACGTACCGGTGCTCACCGGTGACCGGCGCCTCGCGACGGCGCCCGGCGTACGGTGCCCCATCGAGGTCATGCCGGCCTGACCCCACGCGACGCGACGGTCGGCTCACGCCTCCTGGCTGGCCAGCCACTCGTTGACCCGCCGCTCGGCCTCCTCCGGCGAGACGTCCTCGACGCGGGTCATGATCGCCCACCGGTGCCCGAACGGGTCCAGGAGCGCCCCGAACCGGTCGCCGGTCACGAACGTCGCGGGCTCCTCGAACGGCGTCGCCCCGGCGGCGACGGCCGCGTGCCACCTGGCGTCCGCATCCGGGCAGTAGAGCACGTAGCTGTGGTTGACCTGGTTCGTCCCGTCGGGGGCGATGAGGCCCATGTCGGGTGCCGGGTCGGACAGTTGCAGCCGGCCCCTGCCGAAGTCCAGCTCGGCGTGGGCCACCGTGCCGTCGGGACCGTCGTTGCGGGTCACCAACCGCGCGCCGAACACCGACGTGTAGAACTCGATCGCACGGGCGCCGCCGTCGACCACGAGGTACGGCGTCAGCGAGGTGTATCCGGCCGGAATCGGTGAGACTGCGTTCTGTGTCGTCATGGGAGCAGCCTCGCGAGCCCGGCCCCGACGGGTCTTGCACGGATGCGACAGCGCCCACCGACGGGCCGCGGGGCATCCTTCGGCCCCACCTCATGGGGAGGCGGCACAGCCTGCGCCGGTACGCCGTGCCGGAACCGCTCACGCCGTACGTCGAGTGGATCTGGGCCGTCACGTGGGAGCTGCCGGAGACCGTGACCCAGCCCGCGCCGGTGCTGTCCCACCCCTGCGTCCACGCGACACTCGAAGGCGACGATGGCGTACGGCATGGCCATCGGATGCCCGCCGCCCTCGTCCACGGCGTCCTGACGCGGCGCTTCGACATGGAACTGGAGGGGCGGGGCTGGGTTGTCGGCGCCCGGTTCTTCCCCGGGGGCTTCTCGGCGCTCACCGGGCAGGACGCCGGGGCGCTGACGGATCGGGTCGTCCGGTGGGACGGCGAACGGCCGGAGGCGACCGCCGCGCTGAGCGCCGCGCGGGCGGCCACCGACGAGGCAGACCGCGTCCACATCCTCGGCGAGTGGTGGGGCGCGCAGGTGCCGCCGGAGCAGGATGCGACGTACCTCGTCGTCCGCGATCTCGTCGCGGAGGTCGAGCGCGACCGCTCCCTCGTGCGCGTGGATGACCTGGCCGCGCGGCACGGGCTGTCGGTCCGCGGGGTGCAACGGCTCACGAACCGGTACGTCGGGGTGCCCCCGACCTGGCTGATCCGCCGGTACCGGATGCAGGACGCGTTGGCCGCCCTGCAAGGCGACCCGGACATCGACCTGGCGGAGTTGGCGACGTCGCTGGGGTGGTACGACCAGGCCCACTTCACCCGCGACTTCCGCACCGCGGTGGGCCAGCCCCCGGCTGCCTACCTGCGCGAGCTCCGCTCCGCGCCAGTCGATCTCGCGGAGACGCCGGCGGGGGAGGGGTGGCAGCAAGCCGGTACGGCGGACGCGACGGATCTTGCTCGGATCCGGCACGAGGCCGAGCAGTGGCTCGCCGCGCGGCGCATCGAGCAGTGGAACCCGGGGGAGGTGCCCTTTGCGGAGCTGCGCGCCCAGCTGGAGCACGGCGAGTGGCAGGTCGCTCGACGAGCAGGCCGGATCGCCGCCGCCCTGCGTTACCTCGACCGGGACCCCTCCGTGTGGCCGGACGACGTCCCAGGCCAGGCGAGATACGTGCACGGACTCATGGTGGACCGCGCGGTGGCGGAGCCGGGAGCGGGCGCGGCGGCGCTGCGGTGGGCCGAACGGCACGCGGTCGCCGACGGCGCCGCATTCCTGCGGCTCGATTGCGTCGAATCCAACACAGCGTTGCGCCGTTATTACGCAGATCAGGGGTACGTCGAGGTCGGTCGCCGCGACTTCGAGGGGCCGTGGTTCAGCGCGACGCTCTTCGAAAAGCCGCTCTAGGGCTGCCAGGCTAGGGTTTCGACCGGTTGACCCGTGATGGCGGCGATGATGTCGAAGTCCTTGTCTACCGCGAGGACCGTCAGGCCGGCCTTCTCCGCGGTGGCCGCGATCAGGAGGTCGGGGATCGACGGTGCGCGATGCAGCCCGCGGTCCGCGAGCAGCAGTTGCACCTCGAGGGCGCGGTTCTCGATCTTGGGTGTCAGGTACTCCAGCGGCATGAGCGACAGCGGGGGAGCGTCGACCTCGCTGCGGGCCTGGTCGCCGCTGCGGAAGGAGTAGCCGACTTCCAGCCGCGTCACCGTGCTGATGCGCACCAGCCCGCGCTGGATCCGCACGAGCCACTGTTCGACGTCGGGAGAGACCGCGAGACGCGCATAGGCGGACTTATCGATCAACCAACTGACGGCCACGCAGGGTCACGTCCAGGCGCCGCGCATGACTGCGTCATCGAGCAAATCGCTGGCCGCTCCCGAAGCGCGTCGGAGATCTGCCAGCGTGACGGATCGCTCTCGCGGCGACGTGGTGTCCTGCTCAAGCCGCCGACGCAGATACTCGTTACGCGACAACCCCTGGGCGGCGGCCTCCTCGTCGATGCGCAGGACGGCATCGGGGGAAAGACCGCGAATCAAGACGTCCGCCACGCCGACACCTCCTCCATTTCGATATCACGATATCACCAGTCGCGATGTCCGGGGACAAGCGTCTTCCGTGCGTCCCTGGACGTACCAGCCCATGGGTCGCGTCCACGTGGACGCTGGTCGCGACGTACGTGGCGTCCTACTGGCCGTACGTCGCGCGCAGGTCCGCGAAGAGCAGGTGGTTGATGCGGTGCCGGACGTGCCCGACGGCCGCATCCGAGAGCGCGAGGTCGTCGGGCGCCTCGATGCACACGCGAAGCCGGGTGGCCGGGCCGTCGGGCCGGCAGTCCAGCCGGACGACCAGGGCCGGGTGGCGGATCCACAGCGAGGACCAGACCAGGGTGCGCGGCGCGTACGACGACAGCACGCGCGGGGGCACCTCGTCGGGCAGGAGCCGGAGCCAGGCGCGGGTGCCCTCGGCCCGCGGCTCGGCCAGGTCCGCCCACACCACCGGCGGCGGGGCGGGCAGCGGCCTGGTCCGGTCGGCGATGAGGCGCATCCTTCAGAGGCTAGGCGCATCCTGGCGGTCGTCCCCGGAGCCCACCGCGGCTGGACACGACGTACCCCGCACCGACAAGGTGAGGCGCGATGGGACCCGCCCTCTGCCTCCTCTCCGCCGCCTGCTTCGGGGCGATGGCGATCTTCGGCAAGCTCGCGTACGCCGAGGGGATCTCGACCGCCGAGTTGCTGCTGGTCCGGTTCACTCTCGCCGCGGTGGTGCTGCTCGCGCTCGCGGCCGTACGCCGCCGCGGCCGCCGGCCCCGGCCGAGGGACGCGTTCATCGCGGTGCTCGGGCTGGGGTCGATTGGGTACGCCGCTCAGGCCGCCTTCTTCTTCGGCGCCCTCGAGGTCATGGACGCCTCCCTGCTGGCCATCGTGTTCTACACCTATCCGGCGATGGTCACGCTCGTGGCGGCGGCGCTGGGCCGAGATCATCTCAGCCGGGCCCGGGTCGCCGCGCTGGTCGCCGCGTCGGCCGGGGTGCTGCTGGTGCTGCTCGGCGCTGGCGGGGGCGCCGGCGCGCTCAGCTTTCCCGTGCGCGGCACGGTCCTCGCGTTCGGGGCGGCGGCCACCTACACGGCGTACATCCTTGTCTCGGACGCGGTGATCCGGCGCCTTCCGGCGGTGCTCCTGGCCGGTCTCGTCATGGCCGGCGCGTCGGCGACGCTGTGGGCGCGGTCGTTTCTGGTCGGCGGCCCGCGGCTGGAGTTCGGGGCCCGCGGCTGGCTGTGGCTGGGCTGCATCGCCCTGGTCTCGACCGTCCTGGCCATGGTGACGTTCTTCGCGGGGATGCGGCGTACCGGCCCGTCCACGGCAGCGATCCTGTCCACGTTCGAACCCGTGGTGACCACCGCGCTCGCCGCTGCCACCCTGGGCGAGGCGCTGACCCCCGCCCAGGTGGTCGGCGGCGTCCTCGTGGTGGGGTCGGTCGCCGTGCTTCAGCTCGGGCCTCGACGGCCGACAACCAAGGAGCCGGCCACCTAACCTCGCAGGAAATGCCGTTGCTGGCGGGGCCCCGCTCCGGTCAGGGTGGTCAGCATGAGCCCCGAACTCCCGACGTACGACGTCGTTCTTCCCGAGCGCGACGACACCCGCAGCGACGGCCCGATGCTGGGGGACGAGCGCGCGGTGCTGGAGCACTTTCTGGAGAACTACCGGGAGAGCCTGCTGCGCAAGTGCGCCGGGCTCACCGCCGGACAGCTGGCCGAGCGGTCCGTGCCGCCGTCCGCGCTGTCGCTGGCCGGGCTAGTGCGCCACCTCACCGAGGTCGAGCGCTACTGGCTCACCGACGTGGCCCACGGCGAGGACAGTCCAGACCTCTACACCCGCCGGGACGCCACGGACGCGGACTTCGACGAGGCGAGCGAGCACACGGCGCCCGGCGACGTCTCGGCCTACCTGGCCGAGGTGGAGCAGGCGCGTCGGCAGGCGGCCCGCGTGCGCGACCTGGCCGCGCCGTGCGGTGGGCTGCGCCGGGGGCAGGAGGTCAATCTGCGCTGGATCCTGGTGCACCTCATCGAGGAGTATGCGCGTCACCTCGGCCACGCCGACCTGCTGCGCGAGCGGATCGACCGCGCCACGGGCTACTGACCGCCGGGTGCGCGGTGGACCTGCCTATCCTGGTCGGCGTGCCGTACCAGCCCCCGCAGCCGCCGCGCGACGAGCCTGCGGACCCGACCAGCCGGAAGACCGGCGGCGGCAAGGGCAAGCGACCCCCGAGGAACCCCGCCGCCCGCCGTCCGGACCGCGCGGGGGGAAGCCGTACGCCGGAGGGCGCGAGTCGCCCCGGCCGTGCGGGGGAGGGCGACCGTTCGTCGACCAGCACAAAGGGTGCCATGGCACCCAATGCGCAGGTCACGAACGGGCGTGAGGAGGGCCGAGGTCGCGGGGGGAGTGAACGCGCGAGGCGTGGCCGGCAGGGTGGGAGCCGGCAGGGTGGGAGTCGGCAGGCGGCGAGCCGGGAGGGCCGGGCGGCGCGCGGCCCGGAGACCCCCGCGGAGCGCGCCGAGCGGATCGCCCGCCGGGAGGCCTACCGCGATCGGCGCCGCGCCAGCGTTCCGCCGATCACCTACCCCGACCTGCCCGTCACCGAGCGCCGCGACGACATCGCCGCCGCCATCCGCGACCACCAGGTCGTGATCGTCGCCGGCGAGACCGGCTCGGGCAAGACCACCCAGATCCCGAAGATCTGCCTCGAACTCGGCCGCGGAATCACCGGCATGATCGGCCACACCCAGCCCCGTCGGATCGCGGCGCGCTCGGTCGCGGAGCGCATCGCCCAGGAACTCGACGTCGAGATCGGCCAGGCCATCGGCTACCAGGTCCGGTTCACGGACCACACGACCCGCGACACCCTCGTCAAGGTCATGACCGACGGCGTGCTGCTCGCGGAGCTGCAGCGGGACCGGATGCTGCGCCGGTACGACACGATCATCATCGACGAGGCCCACGAGCGCAGCCTCAACATCGACTTCATCCTCGGCTACCTCAAGCAGCTGCTGCCGCGCCGCCCGGACCTCAAGGTCATCGTCACCTCCGCCACGATCGACCCGGAGAAGTTTGCGCGACACTTCGCCGGCCCGGACGGCGCCCCCGCCCCGATCATCGAGGTCTCCGGGCGCACCTACCCCGTCGAGGTCCGCTACCGCCCGCTGACCCGCGCGGAACCCAACCCCAAGCCCGGCGGCGACCTCGTCGAGGTCGAGGTCGACCAGGTCACCGGCATCATCGAGGCCGTCGAGGAGCTGTGGACCGAGGGGCACGGCGCCACCGGTGCCGAGGGCCTCGGCGAGGACATCCTCGTGTTCCTATCCGGGGAGCGGGAGATCCGCGACGCCGCCGACGCCCTGGACGGGATGGGCCTGCCGCAGACGGAGATCGTGCCGCTGTACGCGCGGCTCTCCGCGGCGGAGCAGCACCGCGTCTTCGCGCCGCACCCCGGGCGCCGAATCGTCTTGGCCACGAACGTCGCCGAGACCTCGCTGACGGTGCCCGGGATCCGGTACGTCGTGGACGCCGGCACCGCCCGCATCTCGCGCTACTCCCAGCGCACGAAGGTGCAGCGTCTGCCCATCGAACCGATCAGCCAGGCCAGCGCCAACCAACGCTCCGGTCGCTGCGGGCGGGTCGCGGACGGGATCGCGATCCGCCTTTACGCCGAGTCCGACTACGACCAGCGCCCGGAGTTCACCGACCCCGAGATCCTGCGCACCAACCTCGCCTCCGTCATCCTCCAGATGACGGCGCTGGGACTCGGCGACATCGCCCGGTTCCCGTTCGTGGATCGCCCCGACAACCGGATGATCACCGACGGACTCCGGCTCTTGCACGAGCTGCACGCCATCGAGGACCACGCCGCCTCGGCGGCCGACCAGCGGCGGCGGCTCACCGACGTCGGGCAGCAGCTCGCGGCGATTCCCGTCGATCCGCGGATGGCCCGGATGATCCTCGCCGGGGCCGCCGAGGGTGCGCTGCGGGAGGTGCTCGTGATCGTCGCGGCGTTGTCCATTCAGGACGTCCGCGAGCGCCCAGCCGACAAGCAGGCCCAGGCCGACCAGCAGCACGCGCGCTTCAAGGACGAGCAGTCGGACTTCGTCACGCTGCTGAACCTGTGGCGCTATCTGAAGCAAGCACAGAAGGAGAAGTCGGGCAGCGCGTTCCGGCGGATGTGCCAGGCGGAGTACCTGCACTACCTGCGCATCCGCGAGTGGCAGGACCTGCATCGGGAGCTGCGCGGGGTGGCGCGCGACCTGGCCCTGACCGAGAACGCGCAGGCCGCCGACCCGGACCAGGTGCACCGCGCGCTGCTCGCCGGCCTGCTGTCGCACGTCGGGCTGCGCGACCGGGAGAAGCGGGACTACCTCGGCGCTCGCGGCGCCCGCTTCTCGATCCAGCCGGGATCCACGCTGTTCCGGCGTCAGCCCGACTGGGTCATGTCCGCCGAGCTCGTCGAGACCACCCGGCTGTGGGCCCGGACCAACGCCGCCACCGATCCCGACTGGGTGGAACGGGCGGCCCAGCACCTGGTCAAGCGCAGCTACTCCGAGCCCCGCTGGTCGGCGTCGTCCGGGTCGGCGGTCGCGACCGAGCGGGTCACCCTGTACGGCGTACCGCTGGTCGTCGACCGCACCGTCCAGTACGGCCGGATCGACCCCGAGACCAGCCGCGACCTGTTCATCCGCCGGGCGCTCGTGGAGGGGGACTGGACCACGAGCCACCGGTTCTTCCACGACAACCGCAAGCTCGTCGCGCAGTTGGCCGAGCTCGAATCGAGGGCCCGGCGGCGCGACATCCTCGTGCAGGACGAGGACCTCGTGCAGTTCTACGACCGCCGGATCCCGGCCGGGGTCGTCTCGGCCGCGCACTTCGATGCGTGGTGGAAGGCCGAGCGGCGCCGCCATCCGGACCTGCTCACGTTCACCGAGGACGTCCTGGTCAGCGACACAGTCGGTGCGGGGGAGGGAGACGACGGGTATTCGAACCTGCAGGAGGACCTGGCCCGGGACTACCCCAAGACCTGGGAGCAGGGCGACCTGCGGCTCGCGCTCACCTACCAGTTCGAGCCCGGTGCCGACGCCGACGGCGTGACCTGCCACATCCCGCTGGACGTCCTCAATCAGGTCCAGGACGAGGGTTTCGACTGGCTCGTCCCGGGGATGCGCGCCGAGCTGGCCACGGCGCTGCTCAAGACCCTGCCGAAGCAGACCCGCCGCAACTTTGTCCCCACCCCGGACCATGCCGCCCGCGCGCTGAACGAGGCCGACCCGGCCCTGGGGCCGCTCCCCGACGAGCTCGCGCGGGCGCTGTGGATCAACACCGGGGTCCGCGTGAACCCCGGCGAGTTCGACCCCATCCGGCTGCCCGACCACCTGCGGATGACGTTCCGCGTGGAGGACGAGCGGCGGCGGCGCCTCGGCGAGGGCAAGGACCTCGCTGCGCTCCAGGACCAGCTCGCGCCGACGGTGCGCACCGCCATGGCGCGCGCCGCCGGTGACCTGGAGAAACGGGGGCTGACGGCGTGGACGTTCGGCGACTTGCCGGACACGTTCGAGCGGCCGGCGAACGCCCGGGCCGCCCGCACCCTGCAGGGCTACCCCGCGCTCGTCGACGAGGGGGCGAGCGTGGCGGTCCAGGTGCTCGCGAGCCCCGCCGAGCAGCAGGCCGCGACGCGGCTGGGCATCCGGCGGCTCCTGCTGCTCAACACGACCGCGCCCTGGCCCCGCATCCTCGGCCTGCTGAGCAACGCGCAGAAGCTGGCGCTCGGGCACAACCCGCACGGCTCGGTTCCGGCACTGCTCGACGACGTGCTCGCCTGCGCCGTCGACGCGATCGTGGCGCGGCTGGTCGCGCAGCGTCCCGGCCAGCGGGTGCACACCGCGGCCGAGTTCGACGAGGCCCTGGCCGCCGTACGCCAGCAGGTCGTGCCCCAGGTCATCGAGATCGTCGAGCTGGTCCACCCCGTGCTCGACCGGGCGCTGCAGGTGCGACTCGCGCTGGACGGGATGAAGGCGACGAGCGTGGCCGCCCTCAAGGCCGACCTGACAACCCAGCTCGACGCGCTCGCCTACCCGGGCTTCGTCGCCGGCACCGGGTTGGCTCACCTGCGCCACCTGCCGCGGTACCTTGCCAGCATGCTCGAGCGGCTCGACAAGGCGCCCGCCGACCTGCGTCGCGACGGGGAACGCGCGGAAACGGTACGTCGGGTGGAGGCGGAGCGCGCCAAGCTGGTGGCCGCCCTGCCCAGTGGCGAGCGCGGCGCCGCCGACGTCGCCGACCTGCGCTGGATGATCGAGGAGCTGCGAGTCAGCCTGTTCGCGCAGCGGCTCGGCACGGCGTACCCCGTCTCCGAGAAGCGCATCTACAAGGCCATGGACGCCGTCGAGGACGCCCACGCGCGGTGAGTCCGGACGAGCCGAATCCGTGTGGGGAATCGCCGACCGGCGTACGGCGTTGCACCCCGCGAACACACCCCCGCGTGACCATGGACGCAACGACCGCGTTCCGTGGCCGACGGGACGGGAGGAGGAGACGGTGCAGGACCCCCGCGGGCTCTACAGGTTCGAGACCGACACGGACATCGGCGACCTGCGCGCCTCCGTGCTCGTCGTCGCGTTCGGGGGGTACCTCGACGCGGGCGGGACGCAGCGAATCCTCGTCGACCACCTGCTCTCCACCCTGACGCACAGCGTCGTGGCCACCTTCGACATCGACCAGCTCTTCGACTACCGCGGCCGTCGGCCGCTGATGACGTTCGAGCGGGACCGGTGGACGGGGTACGACGACCCGGCCCTGGTGCTCTACCGCGTCGTGGACGACGAGGGCGTGCCGTTCCTGTTGCTGACCGGCCGCGAGCCCGACTACCAGTGGGAACGCGTCGTCGAGGCCGTCCGCGGCCTGATCGAGCGGTTCGGCGTCACGCTCACGGTGACGGTCTACGGCATCCCGATGGCCGTGCCGCACACCCGCCCGCTGTGGGTGAGCGCCCACGCCACCCACGATCACCTCGTGCAGGGTCGTGAGGCCGTTTTCGGGACGGTCAAGGTGCCCGCCGGGGCCCAGAACCTCCTGGAGCTGCGGCTGGGAGAGGCGGGCCACCAGGCGGTGGGGTACGCCGTGCACGTCCCGCACTACGTAGCGCAGTCGGAGTTCCCGGCCGCCGCTCTCGCGGGGCTGGAGAATCTCCTCGCCGCGACCGGTTTGGCGCTGCCCGACGCGGCCCTGCAGATCGCCGCGGCCGACACCCAGCGGGCGATTGCGGCCGAGGTGTCCAAGACCGAGGACGCCCCGCAGGTGGTGGAGGCCCTGGAGGAGCAGTACGACACCTTTGTCGCCGGTCGGCAGCGCAAGGCGCTCCTCGCCGGGGACGACTCGCTGATCCCGACGGCCGAAGAACTGGCCGAGGAGTTCGAGGCATTCCTGCGCCAGCAGGACGGCCCGGAGGGCAAGCCGAAGGCCTGACGGCCGCCAGGTCCGGACAGCTGTCAGGACACGTTCCGCGTCGTGGTCACGACCGGAACCATGTCCTGACAGATGTCCATGCCGGAGAGACGGTCCAGTTCAGCCGCCCCTACCCCGGTCCCCGGCCGCTGGGCCCCCGGTTCCCCGGCTGCTGGTGCCCCGGTCCCGGGACGCTGGTGCCCCGATCCCCGGCCTCTCGGGTCTAAGCACCTCGCCTACAACTTCGTGTAGCGGGCCCGGAAGAAGCTGTAGACGCCGTAGGCGGCGATGCCGAGGGCCACGATGGTGAGCAGGGCGGTGCCGTACGCCGTCGCCGCGATGGCCCGCATCGCCCCGTCTAGGCCGGTCGCGTCGTCGGCCCGCGCCTCCAGCGCAGCCCCGAGGAACAGCAGGCCGGCGGCTACGAGGGCGATGCCTTTGGCGATGTAGCCGAAGCGGCCGGCCTGCTCGGCGACTTCGCCCGGGTCGGCGACGAGGTCCTGCAGGAATTTCTTCTTCCAGCCCTTGACCACGTGATAGGCGCCGATGCCGATGGTGGCCAGCCCGACCACCGCGACGAGCAGCCGGCCACCCGGCGTACCCAGCAGGTTCTCGGTCACCTCGCTCGACTGCGTCCGGCTGTCGGCCTGCCCGCCGCGGGCGAACGTGAGGGCGGTGAGGCCTAGCGCGGCGTAGGCGATGGCCTTGCCGACGGCCTTCACCCGGCTGAACGCGGCGTCCCGGCCGTGCCCGTGCCAGCCGCCGACCGCCTCGGTGACCTGCCACAGGCATAGCCCGAACAGGCCGACGACCAGCACCCACAACAACGGCCGGCCCCACGGTTGCTGCGCCAGGCCCCCGAGCGCGCCGGACTGGTCGGCCGTGCCATGTGCCAGGGGGGCCCAGGCGATGCCGAGGGCCGCCCAGGCAATCAGCAGGTGGATGAGCCCGCTCGCGGCGTACCCCACCCTGGCCGCCACCTCCACCACGGGGTGGTCGTTCGCGTCCCGCGCCACATCCTTGGCTTGCTCGACGATGTCCTCACCGCTCATGCGCCACCTCCCCTGTCGCCGCGCTCCAGCCCTTCGCGTCCGCCCAGGTGGCCACGATGCTCGTGTCTGCGACGAACCGCACGTCGCCAGCTTCGCTCCACCGGGCAGCAGCGCTGGTCAGCGCGTCGTCGATGGCCGCTGCCACGAGTGTCGCTCGATCGGCCGGGCTCTGCACCACTAACTCGTCATGAAGGCACAGGACGAGGCGCGCATCCAGGGGGCGCAAGGCAACCCGGACCGTCGCCGCCCATGCCTTGAACAATTCGGCTGCCGCGCCCTGAACCACAGCGTTGCGCAGGTAGCGGCCCTGCGCGCGGGCCCGGGGCTCGTTCGGTGCTCGCTCGGTCGGGGGCTGCCGGCCGTCGCCCGCGGCCAGGCGCCGCCCGCCGTACGTGCGGATCTCCCCGCCCCGGTAGCCCGCCTCGTACGCGCGATCCAGGTAGGCCACGGCGATCGGATAGGCCGCGCTGAGCCGCCGCAGCGCCTCCCCGGCGGAGCCCGAGGTCTGCCCGTACATCGCCGCCAGCACCGCGACCTTCGCCGCGGGCCGGTCCAGCCGCAGCTCCGCGGCGACGGGCGCGTAGAGGTCGGGGGAGTGGGTGGCCGCGATGAACGCCGGGTCCCCGGACACCGCCGCGAGGACCCGCGGCTCGACCTGGCCCAGGTCGGCGCGCACCAGCACGTGACCCGGTTCGGCGGCCACCGCCGGCCGCAGCGCGGCGGGGAGATTGTGCAGGCCGTTGCGCGCGGTCATGCGGCCGGCGGCGCCGTCGCAGGCGGTCCAGTGGCCGCGCAGTCGTCCGTCGGCACCGACGTGTTCGTCGAGCCAGCGATAGCCGTACGTCGTCGCGATGCGCTCCCCGGCCCGCCAGGTCAACAACGCCTCCACCACGGGGTGCACGCCTCGGTAGGCGGCGAGCCGGTGCTTGCGCGTGTCCGGGACGTCGATCCCCACGGCCGCCAACAGGGCCCGGACCTGCTCCGGGCTGCGCAGATCGGTGCCCTCCCGCCCCGGCACGTGCCGCCAGACCGCGCGGTCGCGCTGCTCCCGGAGCCGCAGGGCGTCGGCGTCGTCGCGCGGTCGCGGCCCGATGAGGTCGCCCATGATCTGCTCGGCGCGCGCCCGGTCGAGGGGCAGTCCGTCTCGTTCGAGTTCCAGGCACAACACCGCGGCGGCGGACTCCGACCACGCGCAGTGCCGCTGCCGCGCGTTCGCGAGCAGGGCCTCCTGACGCTGCGCGACGAGGCGGAGCGCCCGTGCCCAGCCCCCGGCCCGCGCCGGGGTGGTTTGCCAGCGGCCGCTCACGGCGTCGGCGCGCAAGTAGCCATCCGGGCCCACCGGCCAGTCGCGGTCGGCGGGTAGCGCGGCGTCGCCGGCGCCCGTGCTGTCGCAGGTCCCGCTGTCGGCGCCCGTGCCGTCGGCGGGGGCGACGAAGTCGAAGAGGTCGTCGCCGGTGGGGCGCGGTACCCCGGCAGGGTCGAGGCCATGGGCGCCGGCCCAGGCCAGGGCGGGGTCTGCGCGCCATCCACCCGCCAGGAGCCGGTGGACCTCGGCGACATCCCACGTGCGGTCGAGCACCGCGTCCGAGGCTCCCGCCGCCCAGAGCGCGGGCACCACCTCGGCCGCCGACCACCAGGCCCACCGGATCGGCCCCTCCCGGGCCAGGGATTCGGCGAGCGCCAGCGCACGACGTACGACGTCCTCCGGCTCGCCCCTGAGCGTCACGTCGGGGCCGGCGGCGGCCGCCCACCCGTCCCCGATCGTGAGCGCCACGAAGCGCGACCCGGGCGTGGTGGCTGGCGATGGCGCTGGCCCTGGTGCTGGCGATGGCGTGGGGGAGGCCACCTCGTCACTGTGTCACCTCCCTCGGACAATCCACCGGTCCGCCGCCGGCCCGAGGGACCGACAGACGGGCGTCCGGGGCGCTGAAGGTGTCCGCCGGCCGAGTTGCGGGCATTGTGGAACGTGACACCGGTCCGCACGGACCGGCACGTCGGGCCGAACCGACCGAATCGGTCGGCCCGCGATGACGAGAACCAGGAAGGACGACCGGTGGGGATCTTCGACCGATTCGGCAAGAACGAGGCCACCCAGGCCAGTCCGGCGCAGCAGCTGCCCACCGAGGGGTTGGCGGGCTCGGCGACGCGGCTGGTGGAGCGACTTCTCGACGTGGGCATCGACGGCAAGGCCCAGTTCGACTCCGCGCGGACCGTCGCGGAGAACCACCGCGCCCGCCAGGGATCCGACGAGAAGGCGATCGACGCGATTGTCAACGACCACCTCAAGCTCGCCGCTGCCGGCGGGTTCGTCACCGGCCTCGGCGGATTCGTCACGCTGCCCATCGCGCTGCCGGCGAACGTGGCGGGGTTCTACATCATCGCCACCCGGATGGCCGCCGCGATCGCGCATCTGCGCGGGTACGACATCCAGCAGAAGGAGGTGCGCTCCGCCGTCCTGCTGTCGCTGGTCGGGGCGGACTCGGAGGACCTGCTGAAGAAGGCCGGCTACGCGAGCACGGGCCGCCTGTCCAACCTCGCCGCCCAGCGGCTGCCCGGGCCGGTCCTGATGGCGGTGAACAAGGGCGTCGGCTTCCGGTTGCTAACCCAGGTGGGGCGCAAGACGTTCGCCAAGCTGGGCCGCGGCGTACCGCTCGTCGGCGGCGTCATCGGTGCCGGCCTGGACGGCTACATGGTCAAGCAGATCGCCGACCACGTGCGCTCGGAGTTCCCGCGCCGCGACCCGGCGCTGCCGGCCGGCTGAGTCGGCCCACGGCTGAGCCTGACGATCCGACGGTGGCCCCGGGAATCACCCGGGGCGCACCGTCGTTGACGCCCTGGTGCGGCGCGACAGGCGCCGCTCGATCCCCCGGAGAGCGTCATGTCGCTGCGTTGGCAGTCTGTGAGTTCCGTCGCTCGTGCGGCTCGGGCCACCGCCCAGCCCGGTTCCCCCTCCTGGTCGGAGCGGCTGGCGGCCCTGCCGCGGCTGAGTGCCCAGGCCTGGTCCGGCGCGTACCAGGGCCTCTCGCGCAAGCGCCTGTTGATGATGGTGGCGGCCGCGCTGTACGTCGTGTCGCCGGCCGACCTCTTCCCCGAGGGCGTCCTCGGCCTTTTCGGGCTGGGTGACGACGCCATCGCGATCGCCTGGCTGGCCGCCGCGCTGGTCGGGGAGACCCAGAGCTTCCTGGAGTGGGAGCGGCGCGGCTCGACGGTGCCCTCCAGCGTGGTCTGATCTGAAAGTCCCGGGGGCGGGTCGCCGTACACACCCTTCGGCCTCGTCCACAGCGCGCGCCGATGACTCCAGGGTCGCGACGCCACGGCGGCCTTGCCGCGCATCCTGGCGACCATGCCCGCCACCCGCATCTCGCAACCCGAGCACCTCGTCGTCCTGATCCCGTACGCCCTCGGCTACCACCCGCGCAGCTCTCTCGTCCTGATGGGGGTTCGCGGGAACGCGCTGGGGGTGACGGAGGCGGTGGGCTGGCCGCCACCGTGGGGGCGGTTCGGCCCCGAGGAGGCGGCGACCATGGCGGCGGTGCTGGTCCGGGACGGCTGTACCGCGGTCCTGCTCATCGCCTACGACGGGCGCCCCCTGCGACGGCTCCCGGCGGTTGACCAGATCACGGAGGCTGTTGAGGCCGCCGGCGTGATCGTCCTGGACCGCCTCACCGTCACCGAGGACCGGCGGTGGGGAGGCCTGGACTGCGAGGACCCCCGGTGCTGTCCTCCGGGTGGGCGCGCCCTGCCGCCGCCATCGGACGTGCCGGCCGTGGCCGAATGGGTCTTGCGAGGGATCGACCCCTACCCGGACCGCGACGCTATGGCGGCCACCATCGAACCCTCGTCGACTACTGAGATGTTCGACTTCACGGGTCTGCGGCGGGTGCGGCCCAGCGCCGCGCTCGCGCGCCGTGCGTGGGGCACGGTCCTGGGCTTCGGATCCGAGGGCGGCAGCCCGGCTGACATCCCCGCCGCGGTGGCGTGGCAGGCGCTGGCCACCGCCGCCGTACCGGCCCTCCGCGACGAGGTCCTGGAACTCATCTGCCCGGGCCTCCTCGGTGGCCCCGACCCCGCGACCGACGGGGCCGGGGCCGTGGCGGTGGGGCCGGGCGTCCAGTCGGGAGGTCTACCGCGCACGCCGTACGACGTCCTCGGTGCCGGGGCCGCGGCGCAGCAGCGACTGCGCCGCCTGACCGAGTTCGCTCGGCGGCTGCCCGAGCAGCATCGCGCCGAGCCGCTGGCGATGACCGCCGTCTGCGCGTGGTGGTACGGCCAGGGCACGCTCGCCCGGATCTGCCTCGACCGGGTGCACGTCCTCGCACCTGCGCACCGACTCAGCGCGCTGGTCGAGGCGATGCTCGACCACGGGCTCGGACCTCGGCGAGACTGCGCGTGAGGCGCGTGGCGGGCCGACTTCGTCCGAGGTCGGGCACTTAACAAGCCACACTGACCGTCTGGTCGGTCGTATACTCTCCATCGTCGTTGGACGCGCCGGAGCTCCTCGGTGCGACTGCCAGGAGGAGGCGCCTACGCGCCGAGGAGGGAGAATCGATGTCGATACTCGTAGGGTCCCTGCCCAGCCGTGAAGGACGCGCAGCGCTTGAGGTCGCGGTGGACGAATGCTTGATCCGCGGAGCCGATCTCGAACTGGTCGGGATGCCCGACGGCGGGCGAGGGTTCGAGGACGACGAGAAGGCGGCCTGGGACGCGAGCGTCCAGGCGGCCGAGCAGCGGATGGCCGACGGCGGCCGGAAGATGACGATGCGGGAGGCGACCGGCGATGACATCGCTCACTCGCTGGTCGAGCTGGCCGACAGCATCAAGGCCGACCTCATCGTCATCGGGCTCCGGCGGCGCAGCCCGGTCGGCAAGCTGCTGCTCGGATCGAACGCGCAGCGCGTGCTTCTCGAGGCCAGCTGCCCCGTGCTCGCCGTGAAGGCCCCCGGCCACGACTGACCGGCGACACCCGACACCCGACGCGCGAAGTGTCCCGGCCGCGGATTATAATGAACGTCTGATGGCCGGCCGGGTACTTTCGCCATGCGCAGCGACACCCCCACTGACCCGGCGGCCGCCCCGGACCCCAGCCGATGAAGTGGTGCGTGCCATCCAGGTGCGCACGAGGCCTGCGTGTCGCAGACCGCAGAAGCGAAGACGAAAGGTGTCGGTGTAGCCACGTGCCGAACGGATCCCCTGCCACCCGATCCCGCACGACCGACTCGATCGCCACGGAACCCTCCGTCGCGAAGATAGTCAAGAAGGCCGCCCGGTCCCGTCGCATCGTTGCGGACGCCCTGTCCGAAGCGATGGACGCGGACGCGGTGCAAGAGTCCCGCCGCCAGGAGCTTCTCGCCAGCCTTGCTGAGCAGGGAATCTCGGTCGAGGGCGACGTGCGTCTCAAGCCACAGGCGGCCGCGAAGGCCGCCTCGGGCAGCAAGGCCGCGGCCGCCGAGCCCGCGGCACGGACGGCCGCCGCCAAGAAGACCGCCAAGAAGGCCGCACCCCGCAAGGCCGCGGCGGAGCCGGCGGCCGCCCCGGCGGCGACCGCGAACCCCGCCGGCGATGACCTGGCCGACGACCTCGACGCGGACCTGCCCCACGACGTCGAGCCCTCCGAGGGCGACGTTGTCGAGGACATCGACGCGCTGGTGGTCGAGGAAGCCGATACGGAGGGCGACGACGTCGAGGTCGCCGACGACGCCACCGAGGCTGCGGACGCCGACGACGAGGGCTCCGAAGACGAGGCGTCTACCCCCGCGGCGGGCAGCGAGGCCACGGCCGCACCGGCGAAGGCCGCCGAGGAAGGCACCGACGAGGAGACCGGCTTCGTCCTGCGCGACGACGACGATGACGACGCCCCCGCCCAGCAGGTCGTCACGGCCGGCGCCACCGCCGACCCGGTGAAGGACTACCTGAAGCAGATCGGCAAGGTCGCCCTCCTCAACGCCGAGCAGGAGGTCGAGCTCGCGAAGCGCATCGAGGCGGGCCTGTTCGCTGAGGAGAAGCTCAACGCCGGGGACCCCCTGGAGCCCAAGCTCAAGCGCGAGCTGTGGTGGATCGCCCAGGACGGCAAGAACGCCAAGAACCACCTCCTCGAGGCGAACCTGCGGCTCGTGGTTTCGCTGGCCAAGCGCTACACCGGCCGGGGATGTTGTTCCTCGACCTCATCCAGGAGGGCAACCTCGGCCTGATCCGCGCCGTTGAGAAGTTCGACTACACCAAGGGCTTCAAGTTCTCGACGTACGCGACCTGGTGGATCCGGCAGGCCATCACCCGGGCCATGGCCGACCAGGCCCGCACCATCCGCATCCCGGTGCACATGGTCGAGGTCATCAACAAGCTGGCCCGCGTCCAGCGCCAGATGCTCCAGGACCTGGGTCGCGAGCCCACCCCGGAGGAGCTGGCCAAGGAACTCGACATGACCCCCGAGAAGGTCGTCGAGGTCCAGAAGTACGGCCGCGAGCCCATCTCCCTGCACACCCCGCTCGGCGAGGACGGCGACAGCGAGTTCGGTGACCTGATCGAGGACTCCGAGGCGGTCGTGCCCGCGGATGCGGTGAGCTTCACGCTGCTCCAGGAGCAGTTGCACTCCGTGTTGGACACGCTGTCCGAGCGCGAGGCCGGCGTGGTCTCGATGCGGTTCGGGCTCACCGACGGCCAGCCGAAGACGCTGGACGAGATCGGGAAGGTGTACGGCGTGACGCGCGAGCGCATCCGCCAGATCGAGTCCAAGACAATGAGCAAGCTGAGGCATCCGAGTCGGAGCCAAGTCTTGCGGGATTACCTGGACTGAGGTGTTGTCCCCGAGGCGCGGGCTTTGGGACGGCGGGCCGGGAGAGGGGTCTCCCAAGCGGGCACAGCGTCTTTAGCTTGTTCGACCCCGCTCCCGGCTCGCCTTTCGTCTGTCACCTCGCCGCGGTCGCGACCGCCCGGGGGGACCGGGGGGTGGACCGGGGGGCGCGCGCTTAACAGTCCGCGGCGAGCACCTGGACGTCGGCGGGCAGCGCCGCCACGAGTTTCCGGTCGAGCGTGACCAGCGGGCAGGCCATTGCTCGCGCCAGCGCGACGTACATGGCGTCGTACGCGGTGATGCCGTCGCGCAGCCGCCACACGTCGCCGACGAGGGGAAACATGTCGACGAGCGTGATGTCGAGGGCACGGAAGTCGTCCAGGGCGCCCGCTGCCCGGTCGGGGTCGAGACGCCGTCCGAGGACCCAACCGCGCAGGGTGGACACGACCTCCGGGATGAGCAGCTGCGGCGCGAAGAGGTCGTGACCCAGGACGGTGCGCGCCACGCGTTCGCCGCGGTCACGGGAGGCCAGCACCTCGGCGATCGCCGAGGCACCGACGACCAGCCTCACCGGCCAGCCCGCTGCTCCGCGAGGACGTCGGCAGCCGGCGGCAGGTCGACTCGGCCGCGCTGCTCGACGCGTTCCATGACCTCGCGCATGGTGGGTCGCTCGGCGAGGCGGGTCAGTTCGCCCAGAAGGTAATCGCTGAGGGAACGACCCTCCGCCGCGGCGCGGCTCTTGAAGGTGCGGCTGATGTCCGGCGGCACGTTGCGGATCTGGATCGTGGACATGCACAAGCATATGCAACATGCGTGTCGCTACCGATGGGCCGCCATCGCGGCGCAGACGGTGGCGAAGACCGCCTCATCGAGGCGCGCCCCGACGCGGCGTACGGAACTCGGCGCCAGCCGCAGCACCCGGTTGACGCGCGCCTCCGAGGCGCGGCTGCGGGAGTCCCACGCGCCCCGGCCGATGTCGACCCAGTAGCGGCCCGCCGCCGCCTCCTGCGCGGCGTCCCGGTCGTGATCGTGGCTGGTCACAGGAAGGGCGAGCAGCCAGTCGCCGTCGCGCGCGACGATCAGCGCCGGGCGGTCCTTGCCCTGGCTGGGGTCGTCCTCGTACGGCACCCAGGCCCACACCACCTCCCCGGGGTCGGCGAGCTGGTCGTCGTGGGGGTCGTACGTCGGGTGCAGCGGGCCGAAGAAGTCTCCGGGATAGGGCGCGGTGCTGGCGACCGGGACATCGACTGGGCGCTCCCCGCGCCCGCGCCCGGGCCCCCGCGGTCGGGAGTGACCGGACCCCGGCCCCGGCGCCACGACTCCGCCCAGGCCAAACCGGCCCAGCAGGGCGGCAAGGATCGACTTCGCGGTGGCTGAGCCGTGCTCACGTCCGGTCATGGGCTCAGTCTGGCCTCCCGCGGGTTCAGTTGTCGTGGCGCCGCGGCGCCCGAGGGGTCAGCGGCTGGCCTCGTCGGCCGCGCGCACCTCATCGGGGTGGCCCGCGGCGAACGCCCGCACCCGAGCCTCGATCCGGTGCTTGAGGATCGTCGAGGCGGCCAAGCCGGCCACGAAGAAGGCAATCAGCCCCGCCCACGCGAAGTCCTTCAGGGCGGCCTCGGCCGCGCGGCCGAGGTAGTACACCGCGTACGTCGTACCCACCGCCCACGTGAGCCCGCCCAACGCTTTGGCCGGCAGGAAGACCCGATAGGGCAGCTTCAGCGTGCCGGACAGGGGCCCGGAGAGGATGCGCAGCAGCGCCACAAAGCGGCCCCCGAAGACGGCGAGCGGCCCGTACCGGTGGAAGACCCACGTGGCGAACGCCAACGTCTCGGGGTTGACGTGCTTCGGGAAACGGCGTCGCACCCTGGTCAGGAGGCGCCAGCCGTGCGCGTGCCCGATCTCGTAGCCGATGGAGTCGCCCACGATCGCCCCGAAGGCGCCCGCCAGGCCCACGAAGAGCGGTGAGACGGCCAGCTCGTGGTGGGCCGACAGGATCGCCGCGCCCACGAGGGTGATCTCGCCCGGCAGCGGAATGCCGAGAGACTCCAGGCCGACCACGAGGGCCACCAGGAGATAGACCTCCAGCGGGGGAATGGATAACAGCAGCGCGTCGACGTCATCGTTCCCCAGTGTGCAGTGTCCGGGCTCGGGTCGTGCTGTGAGAACCGGGAGGCGGGCATGGGATGATGGACGGCGAACCGCTGGTCGCGCGCCGCGTCCGGTGCGCCGCCACCGCGTCCGGTGGGCCACGGCCGGACCGGCGCGGCTCGCCCGGCGCCGAACCGCCCGACGCCCCCTCATCCCGAAGGGATCCCGCCACGTGTCACCGATGGCCCGCACCGCGCTGCCGCCGCACGCGACGCCGCCGGAGCTGATCCGCAATTTCTGCATCATCGCCCACATCGACCACGGCAAGTCGACGCTGGCCGACCGGATGCTGCAGATCACCGGGATCGTGGACGAGCGGGCCATGCGCGCGCAATATCTCGACCGGATGGACATCGAGCGCGAGCGGGGCATCACGATTAAGTCCCAGGCCGTGCGGATGCCGTGGGCGATCAACGGCGGGACGGGCGGTGAGGGCGGCGTAGGCGGCCCCGCAACGACTTACTGCCTGAACATGATCGACACCCCCGGCCACGTGGACTTCACGTATGAGGTCAGCCGCTCCCTGGCGGCCTGCGAGGGCGCGATCCTGCTGGTCGACGCGGCGCAGGGGATCGAGGCGCAGACCTTGGCGAATCTCTATCTGGCCATGGAGAACGACCTGGAGATCATCCCGGTCCTCAACAAGATCGACCTGCCGGCGGCGCAGCCGGAGAAGTACGCGGAGGAACTCGCCGGCCTCATCGGCTGCGACGCGGGCGACGTCCTGCACGTCTCGGGCAAGACCGGTCAGGGCGTCCCCGAGCTCCTGGACCGGATCGTGGCGCGCATCCCGCACCCCGAGGGCGACCCCGACGCGCCGGCCCGGGCGATGATCTTCGACTCGGTCTACGACACCTACCGGGGCGTCGTCACCTACGTGCGCGTCGTCGACGGCAACCTCAACCCGCGCGAACGCATCCTCATGATGAGCACCGGCGCGACCCACGAGCTGCTCGAGATCGGGGTGTCCAGCCCGGAGCCCGAGCCCTGCAAGGGGCTCGGCGTCGGCGAGGTCGGCTACCTCATCACGGGCGTGAAGGACGTGCGCCAGTCCCGCGTCGGCGACACGGTGACCAATTCATCGAAGCCCGCGCAGCGGGACCTCGGCGGCTACCGCGACCCGAAGCCGATGGTGTTCTCCGGGCTCTACCCGATCGACGGCACCGACTACCCGCTCCTGCGCGACGCCCTTGACAAGCTCAAGCTCAACGACGCCGCCCTCGTCTACGAGCCGGAGACGTCCGCGGCGCTGGGCTTCGGCTTCCGGGTCGGCTTCCTCGGCCTGCTGCACCTGGAGATCGTGCGGGAACGGTTGGAGCGCGAGTTCGGCCTGGACCTGATCTCGACGCTGCCGAACGTGGAGTACGACGTGACGCTGGAGGACAAGCGCGTCGTCGAGGTGACCAACCCCAGCGAGTTCCCCGACGGCAAGATCGCTGAGGTCCGCGAGCCCGTCGTGCGCGCCACGATCCTGGCGCCGAGCGACTACATCGGCGCGATCATGGAGCTCTGCCAGCAGCGGCGCGGCACCCTGCGTGGGATGGACTACCTCTCGCCGGAGCGGGTGGAGATGCGCTACACGCTCCCGCTCGCCGAGATCGTGTTCGACTTCTTCGACCAGCTGAAGTCCCGGACCCGCGGCTACGCGAGCCTGGACTACGAGCCGGACGGCGATCAGGTGGCCGACCTGGTCAAGGTCGACATCCTGCTGCAGGGCGAGCAGGTCGACGCATTCTCGTCGATCGTGCACAAGGACAAGGCCTACGCGTACGGCGTCGCCATGGCCACCAAGCTGCGCAAGCTCATCCCGCGGCAGCAGTTCGAGGTGCCGATCCAGGCGGCCATCGGCTCGCGGGTCATTGCCCGCGAGACCATCCGGGCCATCCGGAAGGACGTGCTCGCCAAGTGCTACGGCGGCGACATCAGCCGCAAGCGCAAGCTGCTGGAGAAGCAGAAGGAGGGCAAGAAGCGGATGAAGATGGTCGGCCGCGTCGAGGTCCCCCAGGAAGCCTTCATTGCCGCGCTGTCGTCGGACGAGATCGAGACCAAGAAGTGAGCTCGCCCCCGCGGGGCGAGCGCGCGGGGGGTACGCCGGGGTCGCCCGAGCCGGCTGGCTCCCTTCAGGGGGCGCTGCCGCGCGGCGTACGCCGGGAGGTGGTCTCGTTCGCCCGCCGGGACGGGCGGGTGCATCCGAAGATCGCGCGGGCCTGGTCGGCGCGCCACGACGACCTGCTCGTGCAGCCGGACCGGCTGGAACGGGACGCCTCGCTCGACCCGCGGTGGCGCTTCGACGCGGCGACGGTGTTCGGTCGGGTCGCCCCGCTCGTGGTGGAGATCGGCTCGGGCACGGGGGAGGCGCTCTTGGCGGCCGCCGCCGCGCATCCGGACGTCGATTATCTGGGGGTGGAGGTCTACCGCCCGGGCGCCGCGAAGACCGTGTTGCGGGCGGATCGGCAAGGGTTGCGCAACGTCCGCGTCCTGCAGGCCGACGCCGCAGCCCTCCTGCGCACCGGCCTGGCCGAGGCGAGTGTGGCGGAGCTGCGGGTCTATTTCCCCGACCCCTGGCACAAGCTCAAGCACCACAAGCGCCGCCTGGTCACGCCGGCTTTTGTCGCCGACGCGGCGCGCGTCCTGGTCGACGGCGGCGTGCTGCGGCTGGCCACCGACTGGGCTGACTACGCCGACCAGATGCTGCACGCGGCGTGCGCCACGCCGGAGTTCTGCAACCCTCACGCCGGATTTTCAGAACGGTTCGAGGGTCGTGAAATGACGCGCTTCGAGCGAAAGGGAATAGCCGCTGGAAGGACGGTGAAAGACCTTTATCTGGTCCGCCGTCCAAGACGCGCGTCCGACAAAATAGGCCTCTGACAAGCCATTTCGCGTGTATCGATGGGGCTCGTGCCTAGTGCATGATTAGCCCCATGACTGTCGCCGGCGACGCGCCCGCATTCGAAGACGGGATGGATGTGGTCGATGGCAGTGTGCGGGAAACACTGACGATTCTTGCCCGGGCGCAGGCATTGGCGGACGCCGTGCGGGCCGAGGCGGAGTCGCAGGCGGCCGCCATCCGCGAGGAGGCAGAGCAGACCCGCCGCGACATGGCGGTGGCGGCCGGCGAGCTGCGCGAGGCGCAGGATCGCATCGCCCGCACACGCCAGGACGAGGAAGAGATGCGGGTGCGTGCCCGCGTCGAGGTCGAGTCGCTCATCAGTGACGCCGTCGCGCAGGCGTCGGTGGTCCAGGCTCAGGCGGCCAAGGCCGCCGACGAGGCCATGCAGGTCACGGAGCAGGACGCCCGTCGACGTCGCGAGCAGGCGGAGGCCGAGGCCGAGGGGATCCTGGCCCGGGCCCGTCAGGAAGCGGACGACCAGCGGGCCCGGCTGGCGCAGGAGGCCGAGGCCCACGGGCAACTCCTGGCGTCCCGCGACCACGAGGCGCACGAGGCCGCCGAAGCATTGCTCGCATCCGCTCGGGCCGATGTGGAACGCCTCGGCCACGAGGCCGCCCAAGATCGCGACCGGTTGCGCGCAGAGGCCGATGCCGAGAGCGCCCGACGCTTCGAGGCGATCGAGCGACGCGAGCAGGAGTCCGCGGACGCCGCCCGGTCGGCACTGGAACGCGCCGAAGCCGAGGCGCAGGCGCGACACGACCGGGCCGAAAGCGACGCTGCCGAGGTCATGCGGCAGGCCGAGGAGCACCTGGGGTGGGCGACCCGCACGGCCACCGAGCTCAAGGAGCAGACCGAGACCGAGATGGCGGTCCGGAGCCGGAGCCACCACGACGCTCTCGAAAAGCGCGCCCACACCGTGCGGGAACGCGTGGTCGTCCTGCTCACCAGCGCGAAGGCGCGGGCGGCCGAGACCGTCGCACAGGCCGAGGCCGACGCGAACCGCCGCCGCGACGAGGCCGCGTCCGCGCTGGCCGCGGCCCGCGCGGAGGCGGACGTCGTGCTGGCTGGTGCCCAGCGCGAGGCGGAACGGCTGGTGACTGACGCCCGGGCCGTGGCCGACGAGATCGGTGAGCGCGCCGACCGCCGGGTCGAGGAGGCCGAGCGCGCAGCCAAGATCGTCCGGGAGCGCACCGGGGCGGAGGCCGAGCGGCTGCACCGAGAGGCGTACGACTACCACCGGTCGGCCCGCGAGGAGATCATGCGGATGTCCCAGGCCGCCCAGGAGCGGGCCGAGAAGGTCCGGGCCGAGGCCGAGGCGCACGCCCAGCGGGCCCGGGACGAGGTCGCCGCGCTCGCGGCCCAGCGGGAGGACATCTCCCGCCAGCTGGGCGACCTGCACGCCGTCATCGAGGCCCTCAGTGTGCCGGAGGTGGCCGCTGCGCGGGCGGCCGCCGACCGGGTCGCCGCCGAGGCCAGGGTGGCGCATGGCGACGCCGCAGAGCCGGCTGTTGGTTCGGACGGCGCCGGCCCCGACGTACAGGGGGAGGCGACCGATCCCGACGTACGGGGTGAGGTGATCGACGCCGACGTACGGGGTGAGGCGACCGATCCCGACGGGGAACCGTTCGTCGCGCCCAAGGAGAACGCACCCGACGAACCCAGCCACCAGACCGACGACACCCACCAGCACGACGCCGCACACCACGAGCCCGGCCAGCCCGGCGAGTACGACCAGTACCACCCGCAAGACGCGTACGACCAGCACGACCCGATGAGCCCCCACGCCCCCGACCACGACGGCCGGCCGAGAGTTCCCCAGTTGACCGCACCCAGCTCCACCGAGGAGACCCGATGAGCACCGACAGCGTCACTTCGCAGTTCGCGACCGTCTTCCGCGGATTCGACCCAGGGCAGGTGGAAGCCGCCCTGGCATCCGTACGCGAGAGTGCCGCGCATGCTCGAGAGGAATGCGCCCGCGTACAGGCGCAGCTGCACTCGGCGCAGACGGAGCGCGACGACCTGCGGCGCCGCGTGGCCGACGTGCAGGGTCGCCTGGAGTCCCGGGCCGAGGACTCCGCCGCCGAGCGGGACGAGCTCAAGCAACGCCTCGTCGAGGCCCAGGCGAAGATCGAGCAGTACCGGGCCGACCTGGAGGCCGAGTCCTCCTTCGTCCACCTCGGCAAGCGGATCGGCCAGATCCTCAGCCTGGCCGAGGCCGAGGCCGCGTCCCTGATCACCAAGGCGACCGGGGAGGCCGCGGGGATCCGCGACGAGGCCAGCGGCGAGGCCGAGCGGGTGCGACGGTCGGCGGAGCAGTACGCCGCCGAGGTCCGCGAGCGGGCCGAGACCGACGTGGAGCAGGCCTCGATCGAGGCCAAGGAGAACGCCGCGACGATCGTCGACGACGCCGTCCGCGACGCGGCGGCCCGCCGCGAGGAGGCGGAGGCCTACTTCGAGCGGCAGCGGGCGATGGCCGCCGAGGCCGCCGCGGACTTCGAGCGCACGCTGGGGCAGCGCCGCGAGAAGGCCACCCGGGAGTTCCAGGCCGAGATGGCGGCGCAGGAGGACGAGCTGCGCCGCGTCACCGAGCGCGTCAACCAGATGCGCCTCGAGGGCGAGCAGGAGCGCGCGAACGCCTCGAGCGAGGCGGCGCAGCGGCTGGTGGAGGCCCGCGACCAGGCCCACGAGATGGTCGAGACCGCACGTACGCAGGCCGAGCGCATCCGTCGGGAGTCCGAGCGGGAGCTGGCCGCGGCCATGGCCCGGCGCGATTCGATCACCAGCCAGCTGTCCAACGTGCGCAGTATGCTCGCCACGTTCGGATTGGGCACCGGCGTGGGCGACGACGCGTTGGCCGCCATTCCGGGCATCGCGGCGTTCCGCGAGCAGGTCGAGGAGGCGCACCGGGAGACCGAGCAGGTCAGCTTCGAGGCGCGGGAGAGCATCGGGCAGGCGGCCCAGTACGACGAGGACGATCTCGTGGGCGTGGCCGAGCACCAGGAGGTGCAGTTCGATGACGGCGACGACGTCCCCGCCGAGCTGACCTCGGGCGCCCATGCCGAGCACGACGACGACCAGCTCGACCAGATGCTGGGGGAGGAACGGGAGAGCGTGCACTGACGCTGTCCACCAGGCTTATTGGCGCGGTCATCCTGGCGTCCGCGCACCGTACCGTCGGGCGCGCCGTTCCCGACGGTACGGTGTGGACGCTGGCTGACACGCCCGGGGTCGCAGGCGCGGGGTTCTTGGGGGTCGCGAGGCCAGCGAGGGTCGTCGGGGCGCGGCCGGTGAGGGCTGCGACACTGGTCGGGTGCCCTCGCCCCCTCCTCCAGGTGAACCT
Source organism: Austwickia sp. (assembly GCA_016699675.1). Classification (NCBI taxonomy): domain Bacteria; kingdom Bacillati; phylum Actinomycetota; class Actinomycetes; order Micrococcales; family Dermatophilaceae; genus Austwickia; species Austwickia sp. The sequence continues at coordinate 3,552,073 of CP064985.1, forward strand.
GTGCCGCTGGACGGCGCCCTGCCGCCGCAGGCGCTGGCCCGCGGTGCTGGAGCACCGCTTGGGCTCTATGTGCATGTCCCGTTCTGCCGGGTGCGCTGCGGCTACTGCGACTTCAACACCTACGTGCCCGGCGAACTGGCGGGGAGCCCGGCGGGGACCGACCCCGCGTCCTACGTGGACGTCCTGCTCCGCGAGCTGCAGTTGTCGGTCCGCGTCCTGGGCGCGGCCGCCCGTCCTGTCGAGACGATCTTCGTCGGTGGCGGCACCCCGACCCTCCTGACGCCCGGCGACCTCGGCCGGATCGTGGCCGCGGTGCGTACGGCGTACGGGCTGGCCCCCGGCGCCGAGGTGACCACCGAGGCAAACCCGGACACGGTCACCCCCGCCGCCCTGGACGCGCTCGCGGCCGCCGGGTTCACCCGCGTGTCGCTGGGCATGCAGTCCGCGGTGCCGCACGTGCTGGTCACGCTCGACCGCACCCACGAACCGGCCGGGGTGGCGCCCGCGGTCGCCGCCGCCCGCGTGGCCGGACTGGCCACCAGCGTCGACCTGATCTACGGCACGCCGGGGGAGAGCCTGGCCGACTGGCGGGCGAGCGTCTGCGGGGCGATCGAGCTGGCGCCGGACCACGTCTCGGCGTACGCGCTCGTGGTCGAGGCCGGGACGCCGCTGGCGCGCCGGGTGGCCCGCGGGGAGGTGGCGGCGCCGGACGACGACGACGAGGCCGCGAAGTACGAGCTGGCGGACGAGATGCTGGCCGAGGCGGGGTACGGCTGGTACGAGGTGAGCAACTGGGCTCGCACGGACCGGGGTGTCTGCCGGCACAACCTCGGCTACTGGCGAGGTCATTCGTGGTGGGGACTCGGGCCGGGCGCGCACAGCCACGTCGGCGGCGTGCGGTGGTGGAACCTGCGTCACCCCCACGCCTGGGCACAGCGGCTGCTGGCCGGGGAGGCGCCGGGCCAGGGGCGCGAGGTGCTGACCGATGTGGAGTCGTACGACGAGACCGTGCTGCTGCGCTCCCGATTGGCCGAAGGGCTTGCGCTCGATCTGCTGCGTCCGGGCGGGCGGGCCGCCGTGGCCGCGCTGGTCGCGGACGGTCTCGTGGCGGCCGGACCGGCGCTGGCCGGGGGCGCGAGCCCCGCGGGGTCCTGGGAGACCGGGCCGGGACAAGGGCGCCGCGTGGTGCTCACGCGTCGCGGCCGGCTGTTGGCGGACACGGTGGTGCATCGCCTGCTCGGCGCGTAGCGGCACTCGCCGGCCCGACGTGGGTCGTCGGCCGCGCGGTCGTCCCCGTCGTGACGTCGGTAACAGATTGAGGCGCGAACTGCGCTATGGCTCAGTACGACTCGGTCCGGGTCGATAGTGCGTCGTGACCATCCACGCCATCCCGGACGACGTGATCGCCCACGATCACAGCGACGAGTGCCTCTGCGGGCCCACCCAGGCGCTCGCATGGTGCAACGGTCGCCAGTTCTGGATCGCCTATCACCACCCGCTGATCGAGGCCGTCGGCCTCGACCGCTGGTCCTGCTGACACGCCGACGTGGTGTCGAGTTCTCCACCGAGTTCGGTGGGGAACTCGACACGGTTCAGGCGCGGTGGTCCAGGCCGATGTCGAGCACCGCGGCGCTGTGCGTGAGCCAGCCCGCCGAGATCAGGTCGACGCCCGCCTCGGCCAGCGCGCGCGCCTTGTCCGGCGTCACTCTCCCGCTCGCCTCGGTGATCATGCGGCCGTCCACGAGGGCGACCGCCTCGCGCAGCACCTCGGGGCCCATGTTGTCCAGAAGCACCGCGTCGGCGCCCTCGCGCTGGGGCAGGGCCAACAGCTCGCGCAGCTGATCGAGCGTGTCCACCTCGACCTCGATCTTCACGAGGTGGCCGACGTGCGTCCGCGCCCGCCGGACCGCCTCCGTGATCGACCCCGCGAACGCGACGTGGTTGTCCTTGATGAGCACCGCGTCGTCGAGGCCGAAGCGATGGTTCACGCCGCCGCCGGCGACGACCGCCGCCTTCTCCAACGCTCGCAGCCCAGGCGTGGTCTTGCGGGTGCAGCAGACGCGCGCGCTGGTGCCGCGGACGGCGTCGGCCAGAGTCGCCGTCGCGGTGGCCACCCCGGAGAGATGGCCCAGGAAGTTCAGGGCGACCCGTTCGCCCGTGAGCAGCGCGCGAACCGGGCCGCTCGCCTCGCCGATGACGTCCCCCGGGGCCACCCGGCTCCCGTCGGGGAGGTCGACCCGCACGCTCACGCGGGGGTCGACCAGGGTCCAGGCCAGCCGGGCGCAGGCGGTGCCCGCGATCACTCCGGGGTCCCGCGCCACAAGCGCCACCGTCCCCACCTGGTCGGCCGGCACGATTGCGTCCGTCGTGAGGTCGCCGGCGCGGCCGAGGTCCTCCAGGAGGGCCGCCCGGACGACGGGTTCGATCTGCAGGTCCAGCATCAGGCGCTCCTCGCGGTGGTGGCGGTGGACCCGGCCGGGGCGGCGTCGATCTCGGCCAGGGCCTCGGTGAGGGTCAGGACGATGTGGCGCGGGGCGCCGGGCCTCGGGTGGTCGGTGCGGTAGTGGCCGCCGCGAGACTCCGTGCGGCGGTAGGCCGACCACGCGACCAGCAGCGCGAGCAGCCGCGCATCCCGGTCCTCGGCGCCCGGCCGCAGCGCGCGGACGCCGTCGAGTAGGCGCGCCTCGTCGCGCAGGACGCCGCAGGCCCGCTCCAGGATGGCCCGGTCCTCGGCCGTCGGCCCGAACCCGCCGCGAGCGCGGCCGGTCGCGTCGCCCCGGTCGGGCGTACCGAGCGCGCCGAATGACCGTTCGTGACCTGCGCAAAGGGTGCCATGGCACCTAACGTGCAGGTCGTGAGCGGTCGCCTGGGCGCTTGCGGGGGTTGCGTCCGCGACCGGTGCCTGGCCGAGCGAGGCGAACGTACGCCGTACGGCGGCCGCCGCCTCCCGCCCGGTGACCACGGCCTCCAGCAGCGAGTTGCTGGCCAGCCGGTTGGCGCCGTGCAGGCCGGTCGAGGCGACCTCGCCGATGGCCCACAGGCCGGGCACCGTGGTGCGGCAGCCGTCGTCCACGAGCAGCCCACCCATGTGATAGTGCGCGGCCGGCCGGATGGGCAGCAGGTCCACGGCCGGGTCGAGGCCCGCCGCCGCGCACTTGGCGGTGATCGTGGGGAACTCCCCGTGGAAGGCCGTCCCGAGCGCGGTCGGCGTGCCGAGGTAGACCCGCCGGCCCTTCTCCAGCCGCGCCCACACCGCACGCGACACGACGTCGCGGGCGGCCAGGTCGTCGTCGAGGACGCGTCGGCCCAGGTCGTCGACCAGGTGCGCGCCCTCGCCGCGGACGGCCTCGCTCACCAGCGGCATGGGCTCGCCACCGGGTGCGCCGTCGCGCAGGTCGGTCGTCGCCGGTACGTCGAGTGCCGTCGGGTGGAACTGCACCATTTCGAGGTCCCGCGCAGCCGCCCCGGCCCGCAGACCGAGCGCCAGACCGCTACCCCAGGACCCGCGAGGGTTGGTGGTGTGCGCGTACAGCGCCCCCGCTCCACCGGTGGCGAGGATGACGGCGGGCGTGGCCAGCACCATGACCTCAACGGCCGTCGCCAGCTCGACGCCGACCACCGCCGGCATCGCCGGCGCCGAGGCCCTCGCCGACACCGGGACGGGGCCGCTTGCTGCGGTAAGCACCCGGCGGGCGAACGTTCGCTCCAGCACCGTGATGTGCCCCGCAGCGCGGACGGCCGCGGCCACCGCGCGGGTGATCTCGTGGCCCGAGCCGTCGCCGTCGGCGTGCACGATCCGGTGCCGCGAGTGGGCGCCCTCGAGACCGAGGCGCAACGTCCCGTCCTCGTGCCGGTCGAACTGCGCGCCCAGCCCGACGAGGTAGTCGACGACGGAGGGGGCGGCAGCCACGATGCGCCGTACGGCCGTCTCGTCGCACAGCCCCGCGCCCGCGGCCAAGGTGTCGGCGGCGTGGAGCTCCACCGAGTCGTCGGAGCCGACGGCGGCGGCGAGGCCGCCCTGGGCCCAGTCGCTGGCGCAGTCGACACCGAGGTCGCCGCCGGTGACGAGCACGCAGGGGGTGGGGGCGAGTTCGAGCGCGGCGACCATGCCGGCCAGGCCCGCGCCGACGATGACGGGGCGGCCGGCGAGAGCGGTGCTGTCGATGCGGTCCATGCGGTCCTCCGGTCAGCTCAGCTCGAGCATCCGCTCGACGGCGCGTCGGGCGGCGTCGGCGACGGTGGGGTCCAGGGTGACCTCGTTCGCGCCGGTCTGCAGGACGCGGCGGATCTTCGCGAGGGTGTTGCGCTTCATGTGCGGGCAGAGGTTGCAGGGCCGGATCATCTCGACGTCCGGGTTGGCGGCGGCGATGTTGTCGCTCATCGAGCACTCCGTGATGAGCGCGACGCGCCGCAGTCGGCGCTCCTCGACGTAGCTCTGCATCTGCGCCGTCGACCCGGCCATGTCGGCCTCGGCGACCACCTCGGGCGGGCACTCGGGGTGCGCCAGGATCTGCACCCCGGGGTGGTCCGTGCGGATCTGACGCAGGTCGGCCGGGGTGAACCGCTCGTGCACCTCGCAGCTGCCCGCGTACGTGAGGATCTCGATCCCCTGCGGGGCGACCTGCGCGGCGATGTTGCGGGCGAGGTACTGATCTGGGATGAGCAGCACCTGGCGGCTGCCCGTCTGCGCGGCGATATTGCGGACGATGGCGGCGGCGTTGCCGCTCGTGCAGCACACGTCGGACTCGGCCTTCACGGCAGCCGACGTGTTCACGTAGGTCACGATCGGCACGCCGGGGTGCCGCGCGCGAAGCCGCCGTACGTCGTCCGCGGTGATCCCGTCGGCCAACGAGCAGCCCGCCAGCGGGTCGGGCACCAGGACGGTCTTGCCGGGATTGAGCAGCTTGGCGGTCTCGGCCATGAAGTGGACCCCGGCGAGGACGATGACGTCGGCGTCGACGTCCACGGCCTCGCGCGCCAGGGCCAGGGAGTCGCCGACCACGTCGGCCACGCCGTAGAAGATCTCCGGCGTCATGTAGTTGTGCGCCAGCAGGACCGCGTTCTTCTCGCGCTTGAGCCGCCAGATGTCCTCGATGTCGTCGGTCATCGTGGCCCACTCGACGGGCGGGATCACGGTGCTGACGCGGGCGTACAGCTCGTCGAGGGAGGGCACCGGGGAGGGGGCGGGACGGTCGGCGAGGGCGGACCCGGCCGTGCCCACGCCCGGGGAGGCGAGCGTGCTGGGGATGGTGGTCATGGCTACCTCCAAGGCTTATGCCCTATCTGAGCATTGCTGTAATGCTGAGACTGAGCATATCTATTCCCGCCCTGCCGTCAAGCCGCCCTCCTGATCCGCGCGATCCGCGGCATCTGTGAAAGCTCGGCCGGTCGGGGTCCCGGGCCGCCCGGTCAGCCGCACCCGCCCCGCCCGGAGCGCCGGCGCCACCCCGCCTAGTCCGCCGACCCTGCGTCGCCCGGTTCGCCGGCGCCACCCCGCCTGGTCCGCCGGTCCTGCTCCGCCTAGGCCGCCGCGGCCGAGTGCCTCAATGGCCCACCTGTGGATAGTGACCGTTCACGACCTGCACGTTAGGTGCCGTGGCACCCAACGTGCAGGTGACGAACGGTCGCCCTGTGGATAGAGGACGGATCGGGGCTGTCGTCAGGCCTGTGGCTCGCCGAGCGGAGCTCGCAGGAGCTGCGCAGCCGCCGCGCGCGTGTCCCGCCCGGTCGGCCGCCGGCCCAGGTAGGCGATCTCATAGAGGGCGCCGCCGATGATCATGTTCACGGCCCGCTCGGCCCACGCGCCCCCGTCACGCTCGCCGTCGGCGGACCACAGGCCGGCGGTCAGCCCACGACGGACGGCATCGATCGCCGGCCCCCGCAGCGGCTCGATGATCTGCCGGCGATAGGTCTCGGCGGCCTCGGGGTGCGCCGCGATGTCGGTGCCCAGGCGGGGCAGGACTGTGCCCAGCTCGGTGTCCAGAACCGTCGCGTGCAGGATGTCGATGAGGGTCCGCAGGTCGGCGCGCGGGTCCTCGGTGGGCGTGAACTCGGGATGGCCCACCGCGCGCTCAACCGCCGCCACCGCCAGCACGGCGAGTGAGGGCCAGCGTCGGTAGATCGTCGACTTGGGCACGCCCGCCGCAGCGGCGACGGCGTCGGCTCGCAGGCCGTCGTACCCGTGCGCGATGAGCAGGTCGAGGGTGGCATCGAGGATGCGTCGATCGATCTCCACGCTGCGTGGGCGCCCGGCGTTGACCATGTCGAGCATTATCGCTACCGTCGGTATCACTACCAAATGCAACTCATGGTTGCGAATGTCGGGAGGGTCAGATGCGCGCCACCCACGCCGTACCGCTGGGGCTCTTCGCCGCCTGGTGTGTCAACGATGCCGAGGAGATGTTCACGATGGCCCGGGGGTCGCGCCGTGCGATGCAGCGCGTCCCCGCCGCGGTGCAGATTCCCACCAGCTGGCGCACCGAGGGCCTGTCGCAGAAGCACGTCACCGTGGGGATCGGCGTGATGGCGGCGGTCATGGCCGGCTTCGCGGCCGACGGCTATCGCACGGGCGGTCGCTCGCCGTGGTTCCAGGACGCCCTTACCGTCTTCGGGCTGCACGGCCTCACCCACGTCGCCGCTCCGGTGCTCGTCGGTGGTTACACCAGCGGGTCGGTCACGGGACCGATCTGTACGGCGTACTGGCTCTGGGCCCGACGCGCGCTGGCCCGGGAGGGCATCGACGTGCACCTCCGGCCCGCCTCGTTGCTGCTCTTCCCGGTGGCGATGGGCCTCGCCCACGGCGCCGGCTATCTCGCGTCCCGCCGCGACCACCAGCCCCCGGCGACAGTCGCGACGGGTCGCTAGGCGCACGGCCACCCGACGAAGGCTGCCGCGCGCGCCGCCCGGCGTACGGTGGCCCTCGACGCTCGCCGCGGGGCGAGCGCACGGGCCGACCGAAGGGGGCCGCCGTGGCGGAGGCGGAGCGGGCCAGCACGGGCAATGCGGGCCTCGACGACACCGTCGACGGCCTCCGCCTCGGCGACAACGTGGTCTGGCGGGTCGATTCGGTCGAGGACTACCTCACGGTGGTGCGTCCGTTCGTCGCGCAGGCTCGGGTGGACGGCCGCCGGCTCGTGCACGTCCGGTTCGGGCAGCGGGAGGCGCTGCCGGGCCTGGAGTCGATCCTCATCGACCCGGCGATCGGCTTCGAGCGGTTCGCGGTCGCCGTGCACGAGGCCCTGCGGGAGGTCGGCCCGCTCGGCTTCTACGTCTTCGACCCGCTGGCCGACCTGCACGCGGCCTGGCACTCCGACCTGCGGGTCCTGAACTTCTTCAAGGCCACCTGCCCGTACCTGTTCGAGCTCGACACCATCGCCTACTTCGCCCTCCTGCGCGACCGGCACACCCGCGCGACCGTTACGGGGATCCGCGAGACCACCCAGCTCCTGCTCGACCTGCACCGCATCGAGGGCCAGCTCTACGTCCACCCGCTGAAGGTCTGGCAGCGCTACTCCCCGACGATGTTCTTCCCGCACCGCCTCGACGGCGGCGACGCCATCTCGATCACGTCCTCGGCGGCGACGACGCAGCTGTTCTCCTCGCTGGTGCGCCCGGTCGACCCGGTCGACCCGTGGCAGCTGCGGATCGAGGAGGCCTGGAATGCGCTGACCGGCGACGCGGCCGCCCAGGACGCCGCGCGCGACATGCTGCTGGCCATGCTCGTCGGCAAGGACGGCCGGATGACCGAGCTGTGCCGCGAGCACCTGCGCCTGACCGACCTGCTCGCCGTCGCGGGCCGGCAGATCGGCAGCGGCTGGATCGGGGGCAAGGCCGTCGGGATGCTCACGGCCCGCGCCATCCTCGAACACAGCGGGGCGGGCGGCTTCGCCGACGTGTTGGAGCCGCACGATTCGTACTTCGTCGGCAGCGACGTCTTCGAGAGCTTCCTGGTCCGCAACGGCTGGTGGGAGATGTGGACGGCACACAAGGCCGACCACGACTTCGTCATCGCCCACGTGATGCACTCGCTGCTGCCCGGCGGGACCTTTCCCTGGCCGGTGCGCGAGCAGTTCATCGAGATGCTGGAGTACTACGGGCAGGCGCCCATCATCGTCCGGTCCAGCTCTTTGCTGGAGGACAACTTCGGCAACGCGTTCGCGGGCAAGTACGACTCCGTGCTGCTCACCAACCGCGGCACCCCCGACGAGCGGCTCGCGGCGCTCGAGGACGCCATCCGCTTCGTCTACGCCAGCGTCGTCAGCCAGCCGGCGCTGCGCTACCGGGCCGATCGGGGCCTCCTCGGCCTGGACGAGGAGATGGCCATCCTCGTCCAGCGGATCTCGGGGGACCAGCACGGCGACTGGTTCCTGCCCGCGGCGGCCGGCGTCGCGAACTCCTCCAGCGGCTACGTCTGGCAGCCCGGCCTGCCCGATCACGGGATGGCTCGCTTGGTGGTGGGACTCGGGACGCGCGCCGTGGACCGCACCGGCGGGGACTTCGCCCGCATCGTCGCCCTGGCCGATCCCACGGCCTCGCCGGTCGCGGCCGAGGATCTGGGCAAGTACTCCCAGCGCCGCGTCGATCTCCTCGACGCCTCGCAGAACGCCCTGGTCACGATGCCCCTGCACCGGGTCCGCGAGCAGGCGCCCGGGATCGCCTGGGACCTGCTGATGAGCCCCGACCCCGAGGCGGCCCGGCGGCTGCGCGAGCTCGGCCGCCGCGGCACCGCGCGGCCGGCCCCGGAGGCGGTGGACTTCGCGGGATTGCTGGGCCGTACGTCGTTCCCGGGCCTGCTTCGGGACATGCTCACCACGCTGACCACGGCGTACGACTATCCCGTCGACATCGAGTTCACCGTGAACATCGACGCGGCCGGGTCGATGACCGTCAACCTCGTGCAGTGCCGCCCCCTGCAGACCGGGCAGGCGGGCGCGCGCCAGGGCGTCCCCGACGTGGATCCCGAGCGCTGCCTGATCGCCACCACCGGCACGTTCCTCGGTGGCAACGCGCGGCTCCCGATCGATCTCGTCGTCCTGGTCCGCCCGGACCGGTACCTCGCCTTGGGCGAGGCGGACCGGTACGCCGTCGCCCGCGCCATCGGGACCGTGAATCGCAGCATCGGATCGCGCTCGGCGCTGCTGATCGGGCCCGGCCGGTGGGGCACGTCGACGCCCTCGCTCGGCGTACCCACGCATTTCACCGACCTGAACGCGTTCCGGGCGATCTGCGAGACGACGTACGCCGAGGGCCAGTTCCTTCCCGAGCTGTCGTACGGCAGCCACTTCTTCCAGGAACTCGTCGAGGCGAACATCACCTACGCGGCGGTGTTCGAGGGCCGGGGTGACACGGTCTTCCGGCCGGATCTGGTGACGGGGTTGCCCAACACCCACGCGGAGCTGGTCCAGACCGACGCCGCCCACCTCGTCGACGTGATCCAGGTGGTGGCCACCCCGGGCCTGGAGCTGTGCACCGATGTGGAGCAGCGGCGGTTCGTGGTGCAGTTCGCGGCGCCGGGGACCTAGGGAAGCGCCAGTTTGGCCCGCGTCGGCGCGCCCCGAACCGTCCACTCGCGCCGCCCTGTGGATAGTGACCGCTCACGACCTGCGCAAAGGGTGCCAAGGCACCCTTTGCGCAGTTGACGAACGGTCGTCCTGGGGATAACTGCGCTGGGTCCATGGGGGCCTGGGCTACGGCAGATCTGCCTAGGGTCAGCGGCGGGGTTGCGGCAGGCGCAGTCCAGCGCCCGGCCGGTCGAACAACGCATCGGCCCGGAACCGCATCAGCCGGGCCGGCCGGCCGCCCGTCGCGGTGGTCGACTCCCCGGTCTCCTCGACCAGCTCCTCCGCCTCGACGAGCCGGCGGAAGTTCTGCTTGTGCAGGCGGGTGCCCGACAGCGCCTCGACGACCTGCTGCAGCTGACCCAGCGTGAACGCGTCGGGGAGCAGCTCGAAGACCACGGGGCGGTACTGGATCTTCGACCGCAGCCGCGCCATCCCCGTCGCGGCGATCCGGCGGTGGTCGTGCCGCATCGCCGTACCCGTCCCCGTCGCCCCGCCCGCTGCCGGCGCCGAATCCTCGTGCGCGGCCCCCGGAACCGCCGCCCCCGGAACCGCCCGCGACTCCGGCAACAGGCCGGCCTCCCACAGCAGCTCGTACCGGTGCAGGCAGTCCTCCGCCCGCCAGGCTCGGTCGTCGGCCCCGAACGCCATCCGCAGCCGCGCCCGGCGCGCGCCGGCGACCGCGGGAACATCCGCGCCGTTCGCCCACTCGTCCAGCGCCGACCGCAGCCCCGCCACCAGGGCGTCGCCGGCCGGGGTCCGGCGGTCCTCCCAGGGCAGGAGCTCGTACCAGTCGCGCCAATGCGCCTGCCCGCTCGGCAGCGCCGTGGGCCGGGTCAGCCCGACGTACGACACCGAGATCACCCGCTGATGCGCCCCCGCGCGCTCTCGGTCGGCGAACGTGTAGAGCTGCTCGACGAATCCCAGCCGCAGTCCCGTCTGCGATTCGACCCAGGCGCGGAGCCCGGCCTGCAGCGAGCGGTGGTCGGCGAGTAGGGGGCCGGCGGGCAGCGCGGGCACGCCGCCGGGGTCGCCGATGGTGAGCAGGCGCGGGGAGCCGGCCTCGTACGTCGTGACGACAGCGACGACCTCGGTGGTCTGCAGGTGAACGGCCACGGGCCCAGCCTGTCATCCTCGCGGGCCGCGAGCCGGGATCTGCGGGGGAGTCAGGCGTTACCGGGGGTCGCCCGACCCGCCGACCGTCACGAAGTCGATCAACTCCTCGACCGGCGCGAGGATCGCCGGCTCCAGGTCGGTGTAGCTGCGTACGGTCCCGAGGATCCGTTTCCAGCCCTGCGCCACGTCGGCCTGGCTGTCGTGGGCCCAGCCCAGGTGGGCCAGGATGCCGTGCTTCCACGACGTACCGCGCGGGATCACCGGCCAGTCCGTCAGCCCCAGCCGCCCCGGCTGGACGGCCTGCCACACGTCGACGTACGGATGCCCGAGCACCTTCACGAACCGGCCCCCGGGCAGGCCGGCGACGCCGTCGACGATGCGGGACTCCTTGCTGCCCGCGACGAGGTGGTCCACGAGGACGCCGAGGCGGCGCTCGGGGGTGGGGGCGAAGGAACGGACGTACGCCGGGAGGTGGTCCACGCCGTCGAGCAGCTCCACGACGACACCCTCGACGCGCAGGTCGTCGCCCCACACCTTCTCGACCAGCTCGGCGTCGTGCCGGCCCTCGACCAGCAGCCGCGAGCCCCGGGCGACGCGCGCGGAGGTCGCGGCGCCGGCGGGTCGTGCCACGGCCCGCGACCCGCTCGCCGTCCGGGACGACGCCGCCCGCTGGGCGGCCAGGGCCTCGCGGGCGGCGGCGTTGGGCGGCGTCAGCACCACCGGGCGGCCCTCCAGGAGGAACCCGGGGCCCAGCGGAAAGGCCCGCACCGCGCCGCGCCGGTCCTCCAGGTGCACGACGTACATGCCGCCGGCCTTCTCTACGGCGGTCACGGCGCCGCACCACCCGCTCGTCGCCTCCTCCACGACCAGGCCGCGCTCCGCCTCGGTGGGGACCGATCGGCCGCCCTTCGGGGCGCGCCAGTCGCCGGCCAGCGGGTCGCCCTCGTAGCGTGCGTTCACGCCCGGCATCGTAGACTGGCACTCGATAGGTCCGAGTGCCAACGCGCCGGGGAGGGAGGCCGCTCATGAGCGAAAAACGCCGGATGGCCGTGCTACGCGCGATCGTCCAGGACTACGTGCGTACGTCGGAGCCCGTCGGCAGCAAGTCCCTGCTGGAGCGGCACGCGCTCGGCGTCAGCGCGGCCACGGTCCGCAACGACATGGCGGCCCTGGAGGAGGAGGGGCTGATCACCGCGCCGCACACCAGCGCGGGCCGGATCCCCACCGACGCGGGCTATCGCGTCTTCGTCGACCGGCTCTCCGAGATCAAGCCCCTGTCCGTGGCCGAGCGGACGGCGATCGCCGAGTTCCTCTCGGGCGCCATCGATCTCGACGACGTCGTGGATCGCACGGTGCGGCTGCTCGCCTCGCTGACGCATCAGGTGGCGGTGATGCAGTACCCGTCCCTGACCCGCAGTTCCGTGCGCCACATCGAGCTGTTGCCGGTCGGGGACACCAAGCTCATGGTCGTGCTGATCCTGGCCACCGGGCGCGTGGAGCAGCGCGTCCTGGAGGCGGGTCGCGACCTGCGCACGCCGCTGGGCGAGGAGATCGTCGCCGACCTGCGGGCCCGCCTCAACGACCACGCGACGGACCGGCCGCTGCCCGAGGTGGCGGCGAGGCTGGCGTCGCTTCCGGACGAGCTGGCGCCCGAGCGGCGCGACCTGGCCCGCACGGTGGTGCAGGCCCTGGAGGACGCGCTGGTCGAGGAGCGCGAGGAGCGCGTGGTCCTGGCCGGCACCGCCAACCTGGCCCGGTTCGGCCCGGACTTCCCGCTGTCGATTGGGCCGGTGCTGGAGGCGCTGGAGGAGCACGTCGTGCTGCTCAAGCTGTTCGGCACCCTGGCCTCGGAACCGCTGCCGGGCATGGGGGTCGCCGTGACCATCGGCCACGAGAACCCGCACCTCGGCCTCGCCGGCACGTCGGTGATCAGCACCGGCTACGGTGCGGGCCGGGACGTCGTCGCCGGACTGGGTGTGCTCGGTCCCACCCGGATGGACTATCCGACCACGATGGCGTGCGTGCGTAGCGTGGCCACGTACGTCAGCAAGATGCTCGCCTCATAACCAGCCGCATGACCAGCCGCATGATCAGCAGGGAAGGCCCTTCGTGAACGACTACTACGCCGACCTCGGGGTGAGCAGGGATGCCACCCCCGAGGAGGTCAAGCGCGCCTACCGCAAGAAGGCGCGGACGCTGCACCCGGACGTCAACCCCGGCGCGGAGGCGGAGGCGGAGTTCAAGAAGGTCAGTCAGGCGTACGACGTCCTCGGCGACCCCGACAAGCGGCGCGCCTACGACATGGGCTCGGACCCGTACGGCGGCGCCACCGGCGGCTTCGGCCAGGGCTTCAGCTTCAGCGACATCATGGACGCCTTCTTCGGCGGCGCGGCCAGCGCCCAGCGCGGCCCGCGGTCGCGGCGGCAGCGCGGCCAGGACGCTTTGGTGCCGCTGGACATCGAGCTGCGCACGGCGGTGTTCGGCGGCGAGGAGGACCTCACCGTCGAGACGGCGGTGGAGTGCGGCACGTGCCACGGCGAGGGCGCCCAGCCGGGCACCAAGCTGCGCCAGTGCGACGTCTGCACGGGGCGCGGCGAGGTCCAGCAGGTGCAGCGCAGCTTCCTCGGCCAGGTCATGACGAGCCGGCCTTGCACGGCCTGCCAGGGCTACGGCTCGGTCATCACCAGCCCCTGCTTCGAGTGCTCCGGCCACGGCCGGGTCCGCACGCGCCGCACGATCACGCTCAAGGTCCCGGCGGGCGTGGACTCCGGCACCCGCATCCAGCTCGCCGGCGAGGGGGAGGTCGGGCCGGGCGGCGGCCCGCACGGCGACCTGTACGTCGAAGTCCGCCTCACCCCGCACGATCGCTTCCAGCGGCGCGGCGACGACCTGCACTGCACCGCGGAGCTGCCGATGACGGCCGCCGCGCTCGGCACGAAGGTCACGCTGGAGACATTCGACGGGCCGCAGGAGATCGACATCCACCCGGGCTCGCAGCCCGCGGAGGTCATCACGCTCAAGGGCCAGGGGGTCACCCACCTGCGGGGCAGCGGCCGCGGCGACCTCATGATCCACCTCGACGTCCGCACCCCCACCCGCCTCACGCCCGAGCAGGAGGACCTGCTGCGTCAGCTCGCCCAGTCGCGCGGCGAGGAGCAGCCGGAGGGTCGCCTGGCCCACGTCGGCCAGAGCGGCTTCTTCGGCCGCATGCGGGACGCCTTCCTCGGCAAGTAGGGCCGGCGACCCGTGACCGCGCCGCTGTTCTGGCTGGAGCCCGGCGCCCTGGCGGGCGTGGCGGGTGGGGCCGAGCTGCTGGTGGCCGGGTCGGAGGGGCACCACGCGGTGACCGTACGCCGGGTGCGCGCGGGCGAATCCGTGCTGCTGGCCGACGGCAGCGGTCTGGTCGCGGAGGCGGTGGTGTCGGCGGTCGGCCCTGGGGAACTGACGGCGCGGGTGTCGGCGGTGCGGGACGCGACCCCGGCCGCGCCGCGGCTGATGCTGGTCCAGGCCCTGGCCAAGGACGGCCGGGACGAGGCGGCCGCGGAGGCGGCCACCGAGCTGGGTGTCGATGAGGTGGTGCCGTGGCAGGCGGCTCGCTGCGTCGTGGTCTGGCGCGGCGAGCGGGGGGCGAAGTCGCTGCGCAAGTGGGGCAACGTGGTGCTCGCGGCGGCCAAGCAGGCCCGGCGGGCCACCGTGCCCGTCGTGGCCGGGGCGTTGGGTACGCCGCAGCTCGTCCAGCGGGTGCAGGCCTGCGTGGCCGCCGGCGGCACGGCGTACGTGTTGCACGAGTCGGCGACCGACCCCCTGGCTGGCCACGATTCCTCGTCGGCCGGCGAGGTCTTGCTCGTCGTTGGGCCGGAGGGCGGCATCGCGCCGGAGGAACTCGCGGCGCTGGAGGGGGCCGGCGCGATCGTCGTACGGCTGGGCGACACGGTGTTGCGCTCCGGCACGGCTGGCCCGGCGGCCCTAGCGGTGGTCCTGGCCGCCACCCGCTGGCGCTCGTAAGCTGTGACGATGCCCAAGTCCGGCAGGTCCCGCGTGAAGCGGTCCTGGATGGCCGCCTTCAGCGTTCTTGGTGGCAGCGCCACGTTCTCCGAAGCGGCAGCCACCATGGTCGATAGGCAGGAACTGGAGGACGCGGAAAGGCGTCGCCGTCTTGACCGGCTGGTGAGCAACCTGGCGAGGCTCAAGCCAGCGACGGGGCGCGAATCGGAGCAGGACCTCGTGCAACGGGCCAGCGAGGCGCGTACCGGCCATGTGGCGACCGAGAGTTTGGCCGAGCTGGTGGCCGAGCTTGGCTTGGTCGATGGCCACCGGTGACACCGGTGACACATCATGTCAGCATCGCATCAGATCCCCTGACGCTATGGACTGGCATCGGCCCAACGACCTCGCCACCGGCTAGGAACTCGACGACTTGCACGGCAATGACCGGACGCCGCGGGCAACGGTCCAGCGACCGCGCCGCCCCTGCCCGTGGGGAGGCGGCTCTCGTGACGGCGGGTGAGCACGCGTACGTACGTGTGCTCACTCGACCTGAAGCGAGGTGCCTCACGTGGCGGCGAGCCGGATAGAGGGCCCAGGTGCCAGCGGCTGGAGCTCTGTGGTGCTGGCGGGCGGGGCGGCGCGGGAACCGGCCGCAGCGCGCCCCGTAGACTTGGCCTCCTCATGACCGACCAGCTTCCCTCGCCCGCGACGCCGTACGTCGTGCCCCCCGAGCCCGCCGCTTCGGCAGCCGGCCCCGGCGCCCCCGAGACCACCCGTGCCCACACCACCGACGCCGCGCCGGAGCGCCCGTCCCGCGTCGTCGTGGTTCCCCGACGGTGCCCATGCTGGCGCTGCTCGGCCCGCACGACCAGCTCCTGACGACGATGGAGCGTAACCTGCCGAGTGTGGAGATCTTCGTCCGCGGCAACGAGATCCACATGGCGGGCCCCGAGCTGGAGCTCGATCTGGCCGAACGGCTCCTCGACGAGCTGCTCGTCATCGCCGCCACCGGCCAGCAGCTCAACCGCGACGCCGTCGAGCGCTCGATCCGGATGTTGCGCGACCACGTCCGCGAGCGGCCGGCCGACGTCCTGACCATGAACATCGTCTCCAACCGGGGCCGCACGATCCGGCCGAAGACGGTGGGGCAGAAGCGGTACGTCGACGCGATCGACGCGCACACCATCGTGTTCGGGATCGGCCCGGCCGGCACCGGCAAGACCTATCTGGCGATGGCCAAGGCCGTCGCCGCGCTGCAGGCCAAGGCCGTGAACCGCATCATCCTGACCCGGCCCGCCGTCGAGGCGGGGGAGCGGCTGGGCTTCCTCCCGGGCTCGCTCAACGACAAGATCGACCCCTACCTGCGGCCGCTGTACGACGCGCTGCACGACATGGTCGACCCCGAGTCGATCCCGCGTCTGATGGCGGCGGGGACCATCGAGGTGGCCCCCTTGGCCTATATGCGGGGCCGCTCGCTGAACGACGCGTTCATCATTCTCGACGAGGCTCAGAACACCTCTCCCGAGCAGATGAAGATGTTCCTGACCCGGCTCGGGTTCGGCAGCAAGATGGTCGTCACCGGCGACATCACCCAGGTCGACCTGCCGGGCGGGATCCTGTCGGGGCTGCGGGTCGTGCGCGACATCCTGGCCGAGGTCGATGACATCCACTTCGCGGAACTGACCGCGCAGGACGTCGTACGGCATCGGCTCGTCGGCGACATCGTGGAGGCCTACGGCCGCTGGGACGAGACCCAACGCCCCGAGCACCCCGCGCCGCCCGGCCCAGGAGGCAAGGAGCCACCGTGAGCATTGAGGTCCTCAACGAGACCGACCACAAGGTCGACGCGGACGAACTCATCGAGCTGGCCCGGTACGTCCTGGAGCACCTGCACGTCAACCCGCGCTCGGAGCTGTGCATCACCTGCGTCGATGAGGACGCGATGACCAACCTGCACGTGCAGTGGATGGACCTGCCCGGGCCCACGGACGTGATGAGCTTCCCGATGGACGAGCTGCGCCCCGGCCGGGACGGCGAGGTCAGCCCCGAGGGGGTGCTCGGCGACATCGTGCTGTGCCCGGACGTGGCCGCCGCGCAGGCCTCCACAGCGGGCCACACCACCGCCGAGGAACTGTTGCTGCTGGTCACGCACGGCATCCTGCACCTGCTCGGCTTCGACCACGCCGAGCCGGAAGACGAGAAGGAGATGTTCGAGCTGCAGCGGACGCTGCTGCTCACCTATCTCGCCGGGCGCGGCCGGGACCGCTGAGCCCACCTCGCCATGCTCTCCCAGCTCATCGGCGGCTTCCTCGTCTGCCTGGTCCTGACGTTCGTGCTGGTGGCCTCCGAGGCCGCGCTGGGCCGCGTCAGCCGGCACGCCGCCCATGACATGGTCGAGGAGGGGCGCCGCGGCGCCGACCGGCTCGCGCTGATCCTGTCGGACAGCGCCGGCTACCTCTCGACGCTCACCTTCGTCCGCATCCTCGTCGAGACCTCGGCCGCCGTCCTCGCCACGCTCGCGATGGATCAGCTGCTGGACGGCGTGTGGCAGATCATGGGCACGTCCATCCTTGTCATGAGCGTGGCGTCGTTCGTGATCGTCGGGGTCAGCCCCCGTACGCTCGGCCGTCAGCACTCCGTCGTCGTGTCCCTGCTCGCCGCGCCGTACGTCGTGTGGCTGCGCCGCATCCTCGGGCCCATCGCCCGGCTGCTCGTCACCGCCGGCAACGCGGTCACGCCCGGGCGGGGCTACCGCGACGGCCCGTTCGAGAACGAGGCGGAACTGCGCGACCTCGTGGACCTCGCGGGGGACAGCCAGATGATCGAGGACGAGGAACGGGAGATGATCCACTCCGTCTTCGAGCTCGGCGACACCCTGGTCCGCGAGGTGATGGTCCCGCGCACGGACATGCTGACCATCGAATCCGCCAAGAGCCTGCGGGCCGCAACCTCCCTGTTCCTGCGCTCCGGGTTCAGCCGCATGCCGGTCATCGGGGAGGACGCCGACGACCCGGTGGGGTTGCTCTATTTCAAGGACGTGGCGCAGCGCACCTACGACGTACCATCCTCCGTCACCGAACCCGTCACCGAGGTGATGCGACCCGCGGCGTACGTTCCCGAGTCCAAGCCCATCTCCGCCCTCCTGCGGGAGATGCAGCGCGACCAGACCCACATGGCGATTGTGATCGACGAATACGGCGGTACGGCGGGGCTGGTGACCATCGAGGACATCCTCGAGGAGATCGTCGGCGACATCGTCGACGAATACGACCGCGAGACTCCAGAATTCGAGGAGCTGCCCGACGGCGGCTACCGCGTCGACGCCACCATGCACGTGGACGACCTGGCGGAGCTGTTCGACCTGGAGTATGAGGAGGAGGACGTCGACACCGTCGGCGGCCTGCTGGCCAAGGCCATCGGGCGGGTGCCGATCCTCGGCTCCGAGGGGGAGGCGCACGGGCTGCGGCTGGTCGCCGAGCGGATGTCGGGCCGGCGGCACCGGATCGCGACCGTGCTCGTTCACCGCGTCGCGAGCGACGCGGATGCAGACGCAGCCCAGGAGGACGAGGAATGACCGAGCCCGAGCGGACGCCGGAGCCGATGCCTGAGCCTGCGACCGCGCCGACGGCCGCCCCGCCGCCGACGCCCTATCGAGCAGGCTTCGCCTGCCTCGTCGGGCGCCCCAACGCCGGCAAGTCGACCCTGACCAACGCGCTGGTGGGGCGGAAGGTGGCGATCACCTCCAGCAAGCCGCAGACCACCCGGCACGCCATCCGGGGGATCAGCACCAGCGAGGACAGCCAGCTCATCCTGGTCGACACCCCAGGCCTGCACCGGCCGCGGACGCTGCTGGGCGAGCGGCTCAACGACGTGGTCCGGGAGACCCTGCTCGACGTCGACGTCGTGGGCTTCTGCCTACCCGCCGACTCCAAGCCCGGCCCGGGCGACGCGTTCATCGCGCGGGAGCTGGCGGATCTCCAGCGCGCCCGCCGTACCCCCGTCCTCGCCCTGGCCACCAAGGCCGACCTGGTCGACAAGCGGCGGCTCGCGGAGCACCTCATCGCCGTCGACCAGCTCGGCAGCTGGGACGCGATCATCCCGTGTTCGGCGACGCGGGGGGAGCAGGTGGATGTCGTACGCCGGGAGCTGGCGGTGCGTCTGCCGGAGAGCCCCAAGCTCTATCCGGACGACGTCCTGACCGACGAACCGCAGGTCGTGATGATCGCCGAGCTGGTCCGGGAGGCGGCCTTGGAGGGGGTCCGCGACGAGCTGCCGCACAGCCTTGCCGTGGTGGTGGAGGAGGTCGTCCCCCGCGAGGGTCGGTCGGCGGACCACCCGCTGACCGACGTGCGGGTGCACGTCTTCGTGGAGCGGGACAGCCAGAAGGCCATCGTCATCGGGCGGGGCGGGGCGCGGCTCAAGGACGTCGGCACCCGGGCCCGGGCCGGCATCGAGGAGCTCCTGGGGCACCGCGTGCACCTGGACCTTCACGTCAAGGTGGCCAAGGACTGGCAGCGCGACCCCAAACAGCTGCATCGCCTGGGCTTCTAACTCGCCGCCGAGGTCTGCTCCGGCTGCGGCCAGCCGTGACGACGGTGGAGCCCACCATCCGTCATTCCGCGGTCTTCGGGGGTTTGCTGCGGCAGTGCGGCACCGCCGGCAACCTCATCACGGACGCACGCATCGCAGCGTTGGCCGTCGAGCACGGGGCGGCCATTGCCAGCTTCGACCGGTTCGGGGTCGAGGGGGTGGTGCCCGGCTAGCCACGGGCACCGAGAGAGAGCCGCCCCGCCCTCGGCCGAGCGGCCTGCTCCATGCGCCGTCGGCCGGCGGGATCAGTTCCGTCGTCGGCGCGCCATGAGTTCGGCGCCCAGGTAGTGCCGCGCCGTGCCCCACACGCCACGGCGGAACAGCAACACCACGATCACGAAGATCGCCCCGGTGATGATGCCCACCCCGTCGAAGCCGCTGGACGCCAGCTTGTCCTCCAGGAGCACCACGATGGCCGCGCCGATCGGGCCGCCCCACAACGTCCCGATCCCGCCCAGGACGGCGATGAGCACGACCTTGCCCGACGTCCGCCAATCCAGCTCCTGCAGCGAGGCGAAGCCGTGCGAGATCGCGAACAGGCCGCCGGCCAGCCCCGCCAGGCCCGCGGAGATCACGAACGCGACCAGCTTGAAACGGTCCACGTCGTAGCCCAGCGCCCGCGCGCGGGCCGGGTTGTCGCGGATCGCCACGAGAACGCGCCCGAACGGCGAATTCACGACCCGCCACGCGACCAGCGCCCCGAGCACCACGAATGCCAGCCCGACGTAATAGAAGTAGAACGAGTCCGATTCCACGAGGGTCATCCCGAAGAAGTTCCGCGGGATGCCCTGCAGGCCGTTCTCGCCGCCGGTGACGTCGCGCCATTGGTTGGCGAAGAAGTAGATCATCTGCGCGAAGGCAAGCGTCACCATCGCGAAGTAGATGCCCGTACGGCGTACGGACAACCAACCCACCGGCACCGCGATCGCCATCGCGACCAGCATTCCCGCGAGGACGGCCAGCGGGAACGGGACGCCCGTGTGGATGGCGACGAGTCCGGTCGCGTAGGCCGACGAACCCCAGTACGCCGCGTGGCCGAACGACAACAGCCCCGTGTAGCCCAGCAGAATGTCCACCGAAATGGCGAACAGCCCCCACGCGAGAATGTCGAAGGCCACCGGCGGATAGACATACCAGGGCAGCGCCAAGACGACGAGGAGGGCGACGAGAATGCGCGCCCGGTTCAGCCACGACCCTCGCTTGAGGACCGGCTCGTCGAGTTGCAGATGCGCGGTTTCGCTCTGGGTGCTCATGCCGCCTCCTCCCGCCCGAACAGCCCGGCGGGCCGTACGAGAATCACCAGCGCCATGAGCACGAAGATGACGATCTGGGCGTACGCCGGGGCGTAGGCCTGGCCGTACGCCTCCACCAGGCCCACCAGGAACCCGGCGACCACGGCGCCGAGGATCGAGCCGAGACCGCCGATGACCACCACGGCGAACAGGATGATGATGAAGCTGCCGCCCATCTCGGCGGTGATCGCCCCGTTCGGGGCGCGCAGCACGCCCGCCAGGCCGGCCAGGGCGATGCCGAACCCGAACACCGGCGTCACCCATCGGCTGACGTTGATGCCCAGCGCGCTCGTCCGGTCGGCGTCCTCGGTGGCCGCCCGGACGATCATGCCGATCCGGGTCTTCGTCAGCAGCGCCCACACCACGGCGCACACCGCGAGCGAGAACAGGCAGGCGAAGATCTGATACACGGACAGGCTGAGGTCGCCGAGCGCGACCCGGCCGTCCAGCCCCGCCGGGGTCTCGTACGGCAGGCCCGACACGCCGTACCGGCGCTTCACGAGGTCCACCAACAGGAGCGTCAGCCCGAACGTGAGCAGGAAGTTGTAGAGCGGGTCGAGCGCCAACAGCCAGCGCACCAGCAGCCGCTCCATGAGGACCCCGAAGCAGAACAGCAGCACCGGGACGATGATCAACGCGGGCCAGAATCCGAGCCCGAACTCCCCGAGCAGGACGGCGGCGGCCACGGCGCCCAACATGTAGCAGGCGCCGTGGCTGAAGTTCACCACCCCGAGGACGCCGAAGATGATGGCCAGGCCGAGGGCGGCCAGGGCGTAGAACCCCCCGGCCGCCAGGCCCTGCAGGGTGAACTGGACGAACGCGCTCATCTCGCTCCTGCCTGCGGTGGCATCACGTGCATCAGATCAGCTCCCGGTCAGTGTGTCGGGTCGTCGTAGGGCCGGCGCCGGATCGTGGGCGGGTCGTCGGATCGTCGTGCAGTCCCGCCCACGGGCCCTGGCTCAGCCGCCCATCTTGCAGCTGGCCTGCGGCTCGCCGTACGCCTGCGCGGCCGGGATCGTGGTGACGATGTCCTCCAGGTCCCACTCCTCCTTGACCTGGTCCTTGGTCTTCACCTTGGCCAGGTAGGAGTCCTTGATGACCTTGTGGTCGGCTTTGCGGATCTCGCCGTTGCGCAGGAAGAGGTCGTTGACCTTCTTGCCTTCCAGCTTCTTGACGATCTCGTCGGCGTTGTCGGTGCCGGCCTCCTGGACCGCCTCCAGGTATTGCGTCGCGGCCGAGTAGTTGGCGGCGTTCGGGAAGGACGGACGGACCTTGGCCTTCTCCATGAACTTGTCCGCGAACTTGCGGTTCTGGTCGTCGAAGTTCCAGTACCAGGCGTCGGTGAACTGCGTCCCCGCGAACTGGTCGACGCCGAGCGAGTGGACATCCGTGATGAACATCAGGCCCACGGCGAGCTGCGCCTTGCCCTTCAGCGCCGACTGGTTGAACTGCTTCACGAAGTTGATGAGGTCGCCGCCGGCGTGCATCGAGCCGATGACCTGCGGGTTGCCCTCGCCGGCCTTGGTGATGAAGGTCGCGAAGTTCTCACTCGGGAACGGCGTCCCGATGGATTGCCCGACGGTCCCGCCGTTGGCCTTCACCTCGGCCGCGAAGGACTTGTTCATGTCCTGACCGAAGGCGTAGTCCGGGTAGAGGATGTTCCAGCTCTTGCCGCCCTTGTCGACGATGCCCTTGGCCGAGACCTTGGCCAGCATGGCGGTGTCGTACGCGTAGTGGAACATGTACTTGTTGCACTTCTCGCCCGACAGCGCGGTCGAGCCCGCGCTGATGTTGATGTAGAGCTTCTTCTTCTGCTGCGCCTGGGTGGCGATGGCGAGCGCCGCGGCCGAGTTCGGCACGTCGAGGATGATGTCGGCGTTCTGCCGGTCATACATCTCCTGGCTCTTCGTGTTCGCCACGTCGGCCTTGTTCTGGTGGTCGGCCTGCACCAGCTCGATGGTCTTGGCCACGGCCTTGTCGCCGTACTTCGCCTTGTAGTCGTCGATCGCCATCTGGATCGCGATGCCCGAGTTGGGGCCCGAGACGTCCTTGTAGACCCCGGACTGGTCATTGATGAGGCCGATCACGACCTTGTCGTTGGTGAGCTTGCTCGACCCGCCGGCCTGGGGGCCGCCGGCGCCGCCGCCGCAGGCAGCGAGGGCGAGCGAGGCGGAGGCGGTCAGGGCGATCGCGGTGAGGTGGCTACGGCGCATCGAGTTCTCCTGTCGGGGGCGGTGCGGGATCGAAGGCGGGTACGTCGGGGCGGGTTCGAAAGGCGGGTACGTCGGGCGCGGTCACATGCCGAGGTAGGTGAGGAGTTCGCGCTCTCGGGTGCGGAACTCGTCGTTGCCGAGGTGCTCGACGACCTTGCCCTGCGCGAGCAGGTAATGGCGGTCGGCCACCGTGGCCGCGAACTTCACGTTCTGCTCGACCAGGAGCACGGCGACACCGTGCGCCTTGATCTCGCGGATGATCTCCCCGATCCGCGCGACGATGACCGGGGCCAGGCCCTCGCTGGGCTCGTCCAGGAGCAGGAGCCGCGACCCGCTGCGCAGCACCCGCGCCATGGCGAGCATCTGCTGCTCGCCGCCGGACAGCTTCGTGCCGGGGAAGGCGCGGCGCTCCTTCAGCACCGGAAAGAAGTCGTAGATGCGCTCCAGGCTCCACGCGTCCTCGTGGACCTTCGGCGGGAGCACCAGGTTCTCTTCGACCGACAGGCTCGCGTAGATGCCCCGGTTGTCCGGGACCCAGCCGATGCCGCGGCGTGCCCGGGCGTGCGCCGGCAGCTTGACGATGTCGTTGCCGTCGAAGCGGATGTGGCCCCGCACGTGGTGGTGCAGCCCCATCACCGAGCGCAGCAGCGTGGTCTTGCCGGCGCCGTTGCGGCCGACGAGGGTCACGACCTCGCCGGCGCCCACGTCGAGGGAGACCTCGGACAGGGCGCGCGCCTCGCCGTACCGCGCGGAGAGCTTCTCGACCTCCAGCATCGGTCGAACGGCGGGGGCCTGCGGCGCGGTCGCGCCCGCGGGGGTGGGGCTAGTGGGCGACATCGGCGCTCCCCAGGTAGGCGGTCACGACGCGCTCGTCGTTGCGGACCTCCTCGTACGGGCCTTCGGCCAGGATCTTGCCGGCCTGCAGCACCGTGACCGTGTCGGCGAGGGAGCCCACGACGTGCATGTTGTGGTCGACGAAGACGACGGTGCGCCCCTGCGCGATCTGCTTCACGAGGGCGATGGTCCGGTCGATGTCCTCGATGCCCATGCCCGCGGTCGGCTCGTCGAGGAGCAGCAGCCGAGGCTCGAGGGCGAGGGCGATGGCCAGTTCGAGGGCCCGCTTCTGCCCATAGGGGAGGGCCCCGGCCAGCTCGCGGGCGCGGCCGGCGAGGCCGACCTGCTCGAGGAGCTCCATCGCGCGGGGGGCGAACTGCGAGAGCCGCCGAGCCGGCACCCACCACTTCTTCCCCAGCCCGGTGGGCGAGGCCAGGGCCAGCTCCACGTGCTCGCGCAGGTTGATGTGGTCGAACAGGCTGGTGATCTGGAACGAGCGGGCCACGCCGAGGTGGGCGATCTGTTCCGGGTGCTTGCCCGTGATGTCCGACCCTGCGTAGGTGATGGTGCCCGAGGTCGGGTGCAGGAAGCCCGTGAGGAGGTTGAACAGCGTCGTCTTGCCGGCACCGTTGGGGCCCACGAGGGCGTGCACCGTGCCGTCCGCGACGGTGAGGTCCACGGCATTGACGGCGGTGAAGCCGCTGAACTCCTTGGTCAGCCCGCGGGTCTGCAGCAGGGGCTCGCCCAGTGCGGGGGCGATGACCGGCGCGGTGGCGTCCGGCCGGTCAGCATCGGACGGCGACACGCCTGACCTCCTCGTCGGCTCGTTCGGTCTTTCTACCGGAAGGCCGTTCGGTGAACTAGCGCACACTGCCTGGTCGGCGCGACGAGCGCCCCGGACGGTCCGTCCGAGCGCCCAGGGTGTCGCGGGGCGGGACTAACGGCGCGTTCACCGCGCCGGGCACCCGCCGAGTGATCCGGCCGGCAGGTCGAGGATGCGCAACTCCCCATACCCTGAGGTGGTCCGCGCCTTGGCGACCTCGGCCGCGGGCAGCGTGACGACGCGGTGGCCGAGCAGCGTGCCGAAGTTGCCGCCGAGGACCTTGGCATAGGTCCCCGTGGTCGTGTCGAGGTAGTAGGTGCCCGGCTCCATCGTCGGCACGACCAGCCCGGACTCCCCGATCGAGGGGAGGTTCTGGAACTTGCCCTTGATGGTGGTCTGGATGGCCAGCCGGCCCTGGTCGTCGTCCGGCCCGGCGTAGGACAGCCGCGTCCAGTCCTCGTCGAGCCAGGCGAGGTCGCCGCGGGGACCCACCGACACCCAGCGGTTGCCGTTGAGGCGGGCCAGACGCGCCGGCAACGGTTGAACCGCACCCGTCGCGTCGAGCAGGTCCCGGACGCCGTACTTCGCCGGCGAGAAGTGCTCGACGAGCAGGCCGTCGCGGTAGAAGTGCGCCGTCACGTAGTCGCCCTCGGCCAGTTGGCGCACCTGTCGGTCGGCGAGGTCGGCGAGCTTGACCGCGGTGACGTTCGGTGCGGTCGCGCGGATCCACCAGGCCCGGCCGTCCCGCACCCCGAACGACTCCAGCGGGGTCGCCGGCACGTGGCCGGTGGCATCGACCGGAGGATTGGTGTCCAGGGTCCAGGTCTGCCCGGTCGTCACGTCGTGGGCGCGCAGCGTGAACACGTTCCAGTTCGCGGAGGACTGGACCTCCTTGGAGACGAGGTAGCGGCCGTCGAAGGCCCCCATCGCCGAGGACTGTGCCGAGGCGAAGCGGTAGACCTCGCGACGCTCGTTCGTCCCCAGGTTCCACATCGCCACGCCCGCGAACTCCGGGCTGTACTCCGTCACGGCGAGCCAGCCCTGCGTCGACGGCCCGCCCTGCGGCCAGACGGCGCGGCCGCCGCCGGGGGAGAAGGTGCGCGCCTCGACCGTCCCCGGGAGCTCGACCTCGCAAGCCGGCCGGTCCTTGCCCCAGGACGGCGCGCCCGCGGGCGGTGCGGAGGGTCGCGCCGCGGCGTGTCCGGAGGAATCGGCGGCGTTCGGTCCCGATGACGCCAAGGAGCTTGCGGCGCTGGTAGCGCCGGTCTCTCCACCGGCGCCAACGCCGGCGCTGGAGCACGCCGCGGACCCGGCCAAGAGCGCTCCGGTCAACGCCGTAGCCAGCGCCATCCTGGCGCCACCGCGCGTCGGCCGAGGCCGACCGTCCGGCCGACGCCGCGGGTTCTCCGTGCTGCCCGACATACCTCAGGGTCTACCAGAACCGAGGACTACCAGACGTACCCGCGGCCGCCGTTGATGAGCGTCAGTGTCCCCGAGTCCACCTTGGAGTACCGGGGGATCGTGGTGCTCCAGCTCACGTACGGGCTGCCCGCGGCGGAGTCCGTGATGTACGACGTGGCGCCGTAGTTCTCGTACCCGTGGATCGTGTACCAGTGGAACACGTCGTACGACGTATTGGGGAAGACCGCCGGGTGCCCGGGCAGGCGGAGATTCCCCTCACCCTGCATCTCCCAGGCGTCCCCGATCAGGGGATAGCCGGAGGCGGTGTCGCTCACGAGCCGGCGCTGGTAGGTCGCGATGTCCGCGGCGCTCGGGTCCATCGGCAGCTCCGCCGAGTAGTAGCGGCCGGTGCGGCCGTAGCCGTACATGTACGACCCCATGACGTCCGCGACGGGCCGCTTCGTGGAGCCGACGTCGGGCGCGTAGTACCACGTGAACGTGCCCGACCACGACGTCTGATAGCCGGCGGCGTCGGTGCGCAGCCGCTCGGCGACCTCGCTCTGCGGGCGGTTGATGCCTACCAGCGCGAGCGCCTGGGCGACGGCGGCGGGGCCGCAGTAGTACGAGTTCTGCTGTGGCTGCTGGGCGTAGCCGAGGACGACCTGGGCGGGCAGTCCGGCCGCCGCCATCGCGGACGGACTGGCGGTGGCCGCACTCTGCGCAGCGGCGCTGACCTTCGCGGGGGCACCGGCGGGCGGGTTCGACAGCGGGCCGCCCCCGCCGACGACCACCCCGGTGGTCTCGGCCGAAGCGCCGGCCGCCGCGGCACCCGCGGCCCCCGCGGCGTCCTTCTGAGCGGCCTGGCTCTGCACCTGCGCCGGGATCGGGGTATGCGGGTCGGGGTCGCGGTGCCGGTCCTTGCCCCGGCGCGTGGCCAAGGCCGACGCCTCGACGGCGGCCTGGCCGGCCGCGGCGTGCGGCGCCGTCGTCGGCGCTCCGGCGGCGGGGACCGCGGCCATCGCCGACAGGGTACCCCCGCCGGCCAGGGTGATCGCGAGGGCCACCGTGGTGGCGGCGCGGCGGGCCGAACGGGTGGGGGCGGCGCGGCGAGCCGTGGCGGAGGTGCGCGGGCGAATCATGCGGGAGACCCTTCAGGAGTCGGTCTTGCGACCAGCGGACGTGACACCGTCCTTGCGAGTGTCACTCGCGCCGATGCGGGGATCGGGTTGCGACACGACGACCGGTTGGCGAACTTTAGCCCACGACGCGATGCCGCCCGACTACCTTCGGCGGCACGAGCGCCAGTTTCCCGCCCCCCGACGCCGCCGCCCCAGCGCCAGCTCCCGCCCATGACGCCGCGGAACGCGAGGGCGCCCTCGCCCGGCTCGCCCTGCGCTTCACGGCCTTCACCGAGAAGTGGCTCCCCGACGCGTTCGGCTTCGTCCTCGTCGGGACGGTCATCATCTTCCTGCTCGGGCTCGCCTGGGGAGAGTCCGTCTTCAATGCCTCGACCACCAAGCCGCCGGCTGCACCGGCCGGCATGGGCCTCGTCGACGCCTGGGGCGCCGGCTTCTGGTCGCTCATCACCTTCACGATGCAGATGGCGATGATCGTCATCGGCGGGTACGCCGTCGCCAGCTCCCCACCCATGGCTCGCCTGATCGACAAGCTCGCCGGCATCCCGCGCTCCCCGAAGGCGGCCGTGGCGTTCGTGGCCGCGGTGTCCATGTTCGCCAGCTACCTGAACTGGGCGTTCTCGCTGGTGTTCGGTGCGATCCTGGCCAAGGAGGTGGCCCGTCGCAATCCCGACGCCGACTATCGGGCTCTAGGCGCGATGGCGTTCCTCGGGCTGGGCACGGTGTGGGCGCAGGGCTTCTCGGGGTCGGCGGCGCTGCAGGTGGCCAGCCCGGCCTCCAGCCCGGCCGCCGTGCAGAACGAGATCAAGAAGTTCGGCTACGCCTCGGGCACGATCCCGCTCAACGACACGATCCTCAACTGGCGGGCCATCTCCGCGACGCTCGTCATTTTCGTGGTCGCCGTGGTCATGGCGTGGCTCATCGCGCCCAAGGCGCACACCGGCAAGAACGCTGAGGAGCTCGGCATCACGTTGCGGCCGCTGCTCGGGGCCGGCTCGGAGGTCGCGGAGCGCCAGGAGGCCAGTCGGCCGACCCGGCCCGGGGACCGACTGGAGTACTCGCCGGTGATGACCGTCCTCATCTGCCTCATCGGATTCATCTGGGTGTGGCGTGCCTTCATCGGGAAGGACTTCTTCCAGACCCTCGACCTCAACATGATCAACCTGATCCTGTTGCTGCTGGCCATGGCTTTGCACTGGCACCCGATCAGCATGGTGAAGTCGGTCATCGAGGGCACCCGCGCGGCGGCCGGGGTGCTGCTCCAGTTCCCGTTCTACGGCGGGATCTTCGGGATGATCGCCTACACGGGGCTTTCCCACAAGATCGCGGACGTGCTGACCAGCATCAGCAACCAGTTCTTCTACCCCCCGCTCATCGCCTTCTACTCGATGATCCTCGGCGTGTTTGTCCCGTCGGGCGGGTCCAAGTGGGTCATCGAGGCGCCGTACGTTCTCGATGCCGCTCACCAGCTCGGAGTCAGCGCGGGCTGGATGGTCGTCGTGTACGACCTCGGCGAGGCCAGCGCCAACCTGTTGCAGCCGTTCTGGATGCTGCCGACGCTGGCGATCCTGGGCCTGAAGGCCAAGGACATCATGGGCTATACGTTCACGATGTTCCTGGCCTGCTTCCCGGCCGCGCTGATCGCCGTGACGGTGCTCGCGCCGCACATCGGCTGAGCCGAGCGCCCCTCTGGGCGCGGGTGGCCCGGCGACGAGCTCCCGCTGGCCGGTCGACCGCGCCGCGTCCCCGGTCTACGCGCCCTGGGCCTGCGTGTTCTCCTCCACGGCGGTGATGCCCCGGTCGGGAAGGCCCTTGGCGGCGTGCTGGTCGAGCCACCACAGGGTTTCGAGGATGCCCCGCGCACGGGCCGCCGGCGGAGCGCTGGCGTCGGGGGTGCAGGACAGCGCACGACGTACGGCGTCGGCCCGTTCGGCCCCCATGCCGAGCAACCACACCCGCGCCGACCCCGTGATGGTCGGCATGCTCATGGTGACCCGCAGCCGGGCGGGCGCAGGGGCGTCCCACACGGGAACGACCGCGTCAGTCAGGCTCAGGCTCCGGTCCTCGGGGTAGAGGCCCGCCGTGCTGGCGTCCTCGCCGACCTCGAGAAGCACCAGGTCGAACATGGGCGTCGACCGGCCGTGCGGGGCGTACTTGCGGAGCTGCTTGGCGTATTGGGCCGCCGCCTCGTCCG
The DNA here is from genome assembly GCA_016699675.1 of Austwickia sp. Lineage (NCBI taxonomy): Bacteria > Bacillati > Actinomycetota > Actinomycetes > Micrococcales > Dermatophilaceae > Austwickia > Austwickia sp. The sequence goes on from CP064985.1 coordinate 3,581,216, forward strand.
GGTTCTCGTCGTTGGGACGGTCCGGGCCGGGGACGGGATGGATCCGCTCGCGGGGGACGCCGATGCGATACAAGCCGGCGGAGCGGGCGCGGGTCTCATACCGGCCCACCGATCCCTCCGGCAGGTAGCGTTCGTCGGTCCACCAGATGTGCACCTTGTCCCAGTCCACTCGGTGCTTAGCCACGGAATCCGCAAGCGCCTCGACGACCGCGTCGATGACCACCCCGCCGGAGATGGCCACGTGCGCGGCGGAGACCCACTCGTCCTTCAGCCGAAAGGCCAGCGCGTCGACCACCCGCTGCGCGGCGATCTTCGCCAGGGAGTCCACCGAGCCAGTGACCAAGGCGTGCGGGGCCCCCGGCGTACTACTGAGCAATCCAGGCCCGACCACGCCCTCACCTCTTCCTCCAACGCGCGGCCCCCGGCACGCGCGAAATGTCCACGTTCGCCACATCGGCGCGAACGGGGCCCGCGTGAGCCCGAACGCGAAACACCTAGAACGGAACTGGCGGGGCGGCCGGGTCGCCGGGTCGCCGGGGGCGGTAGGCCGCGGGATCGGCGGCCGTACGCCCGAGCCCGCTCAGGTCTGGACCGCGATCTCGTCTCCTAACGTGAACCCCCGGCTGAGCCGCAGCTCGTCGCCACTCCAGAAAAGTCCGGGGTCGTAGAAGCTGCTCGGCATGCCGTTGTCAAGCAGGCCCATGGCCTCGTAGGTCACCGCCACGACTTCGGCGCAGTAGGCCTCCCGGGCGTCCATCGGGGCCGGCGCCAACCGCCCTGGCCGGCCGGGCAGCGGCCACCGCCGCGGGTCGGCCAGGCGACCCGCCCGGCCGCGCAGCCAGCGGGCCGTGAGCCGCGCGGTGGACGGGAACGGGGTACCGTCCCACTGGGCGATGACCCGCAGCAGCGCGTCCTCCTGGGCCCGGTCCACCTCGGGCGAGAGCTGGCGCAGCCACGCCTGCTGGGCGTAGCGGCCGGTCCACTGGTCGACGGCCGCTCGCAGGTCGTGCAGCTGTACCCCGCGCTGATGGGCCCCGGCCCACACGTCGTACAGGCCCTTGCCCAGCTCGGCGTGCCACATGAGCGGCGGCAGATCGTCGAGGACCACGGCCATGCCGACGTGGTTGACCGGCGCGTTCGTCGCCACCCGGATGGCCCGGTCGGCCACCGTGCGGCCGCGGAAAATCCAGATGTCCCCGGTGCGGGTGACCTCGGCGGCGTGGTCCAGGCGGATAGTCGACGGGGGAAGCGGCATGGGCTCAGTGTGCCAAGGCTGGCGGGGCGTACCCTGGCGCGATGGCGAGCCGCATCCCCCGAGACCGCACGAGAAGCCGCCGCCTGCTGCGGCACGCGCTGCAGGCGCTGGGCATCGCGGGGCTGGCCGGCGTGGCGGCGACCGGGGTTCTGGTCGTTCGCGATCAGCGGCGCCGCGCGGTGCTGACGCCGGAGGAGGTGCGGGAGCGGCTGCGGGCCCGGTACGCGGAGGCGGAACACCCGCAGCGTGCAGAACCGCAGGTCACTGACTCGTAGCGCACGGATCATCGCGGATTCGTAACGCGCGGATTCGTGCCCAGGGACGCCGAAGCGGCCGCGGCCCCGACGGGCCACGGCCGCTCCTGACACTCGACCTGCGCCGGCGTCCGCTCGGCGTTCGAGCGGACGCCGGCGCCGATCACCCCTGGCGCGTGCCGGGGTGACCCCGTCGGATCACGGGATGACGAGCTGCTGACCGACGTTGATGAGGTCCGGGTTGGCGATGCCGTTGGCGGTGGCGATCTTCATGTACTGGCTGCCGTCGCCGTAGTAGCGCTCGGCGATGGCCCACAGGGTGTCGCCGTCCTGGACGGTGTAGGTCTGCTGCGCTGGCGCGGCGGGCGCGGGCGCCGGGGCGGAGACCGCGGGCTCGGCCGGGGCGGCGGGGGCCGGGGCGTCGCCATCGGCCGTGTCGGTGCCGGTGGACCAGAGGGCCTGGCCGTCGCCGCCATACACCACCACGTTGCGGTCGTCCTGCAGCTCCAGGCGGGCCCCGGAGTTGCCGTTCGTGCCCGTGGACCACTTCGCGTCGCCACCGGAGTAGAGCACGACGTTGCCGTCGTCCTGCACGCTGAGGCGGTCGATGCCCTGCCCGTTGGTGCCGCTCGCCCACACGACGTCGCTGCCCTGCTGAAGGACGAGGTTGCCGTCGTCCTGAAGCGCGAGGACGAACTTGCCCGTGGAGGACGACAGGCTCTCCCCGCGGTTCAGGCCCTGGCCTGCGGACAGTGAGTTCATAAAGGATCTCCCCTGGAGTCTTGGGCCGGTGGCCACGCGGGACCGCATGGCTGCGCCGTGGTCCCGGCGCGTGACCCACGGCGAACGTAACATCGGCTCTGGCCTCATGCCATCCCATGTCCGATTTGCCACGATCACTCGCCGGCTGCGCCCGTTAACGGGGTGACCAGTCAGTTTGTCGCTCCCGCCGGGGGGCGCCGGTGCGCGGCTGACGGCCCGGGGCGGGTGCGTCGGGTAGGGGAGCGCCGACGCTCACGCCGACCTGCGCCCACGCCGCGCGGACCGCCTCGGCGACCTCCCCGTCGCCGTAGCGGCGCTTGGCGGCGGCCTCGGTGGCGGCGGCGAAGCGCGCGAAGTCGGCGTCCTTGGGCAATCCGCCGGCGGTCAGCGTGTCGAACCAGATCCGCCCGGCCCGTTCCCAGGCGTGCCCGCCGAGTGCCTCGGCGAGCAGGTAGAACGCGCGGTTGGGGATGCCGGAGTTGACGTGGACGCCGCCGTTGTCTCCCGAGTCGTCGTGCGGCATCTCCCGGTAATCGCGCATGTGCGCCGGCTGCGGGTCCTTGCCGAGGCGCGGGTCGTCGTACGCCGTGCCGGGGGCATTCATGGAGCGCAACGCGACGCCCTGCACGCCGGACTCGAAGAGTTGCGCTCCGACCAGCCAGGACGCCTGCTCGACGGTTTGACCCAGCAGGTACTGCTCGGTCAGCACACCGAAGACGTCCGAGATTGACTCGTTGAGCGCGCCCGGCTGGGCGAGGTAGATCAGCCCCGCCGTGTATTGCGTGAGCCCGTGCGCCAGTTCGTGCCCGATGACGTCGACCGAGTCGGTGAAGCTGCGGAAGATCACCCCGTCGCCGTCGCCGAACACCATCTGGTCGCCGTTCCAGAAGGCGTTGTCGTAGCCCTGCCGGAAGTGCACGCTCGCGACGAGTGGGAGCGCGCGGCCGTCGAGGCTGTCCCGGCCGTAGACGTCCCTGAGGAGGTGCCAGGTGGCGCCCAGCCCGTCGTACGCCTCGTTCGCGGACTCGTCGCCCACCGGCCCGCCACCCTCCGGGCGCACCAGATCGCCGGGCAGCGTAGAGCGGTGCTGCGCGTCGTGAACGCGCCGCTGCGGCGTCGCCGCGGCCGGTGGCCCGGGGGGCGCCGGCTTAGGGGCCTCCTTGCGGCGCCGCGCCTGGTCGAGGTCGGCACGCAGCGTCCGGTCGTCCTCGTGGCCGATTTTCTCCAGGAGGTCGATCGGGACGATCCCGCGAAGCCCCGCGCCGCCCTTCTCGCTGCCGCCCCGGTCGTCGTCCGCGTGGTCGTCCCCTGCCGGCCCGGCGTCGAGGTCGGGGGAGCGCGCGGGGTCCGGTCGGGGCGCTCGCGCGGCGCGAACCTCCCGCTGGGACCGCATGGTGGCCTCCACGCGCAGCGTGTGTGCGGCGCGTTCGGCGACCTCGCCGTCGCAGTGGGTCGCGACCGCGTCGAGGAGGTACGGCGGGAGGATCGAGCAGTACGTCGTCATGCCCACCACTGTGCCGCTCGGCACCGACAGCGGAAAGCACTGTCCGACAACGGAAAAGCAGGGCCACGCGCAAGGGCAAGCTGGGGCACTTGCCACGCAAAGGGCCAAGCGCATCGACATAATGTCCGTGCCGCGGCACAGGCATTATGTCGGTAGCGGGGCGAGGCCACGCCGGGCGTGACGACGAGGCGGGATCGAAGGGGGTCAGACGCGGCTGGCCGGGCGCCCGGCGGCCAGGAAGGCGCCGACCTCCTCGGCGAGTCGGAGGCCGTGGGCGTGCGCGACGAGGGCGGTCGGGATGCACCGGGCCGCGCTCAGGGAATGCGGGCCCATCTCTCGGCGCGCCGCGATGTCGGGCAAGACCAACAGGGACTCGGGCGCGCCGGGGAGCGCGTCGAGCTGGCGCCGGGCCCCCGGGGACGCCGCCGTACCGTCCTCCACGGAGGACACCACCAGGACGCGGCCGAACCCGGCCGCCACGTCGACGTTGGCGGCCGAGGCCACGCTGCCATCCAGGTAGCTGTCGGAGCCGATCCGGACGGGCGGTCGGCGACCCGGCGCCGCCGTACTGGCCGCCGCCGACTCGGCCAGCGTGCCCGTCCGCGCGAGGACGACCCGCTCGGCCGTCTCGGCGTGCACCGCGACGATCCACAGCGGCCACGCTGGCCAGTCGGCGCTTCCGACCAGGTCGCGGACCCGCTCGCGGTGGTCCACGACCTCCGGCGCGGTCCGCGCGAAGGCCGCCACGGCCGCGCGATGCGCGGCAGGGCTGCGATGCCGGACCCCGAGCCAGGCGAGCTGGGCCATCGCCTTGGCAGGCATCGCGCCGGTCTCCTGCACGCCGTGCTCCAGCAGGTCGCGGTGCTGCGCCTCGGGCGTCAGGCCCGCGGCGGCGCGGGCGGCCACGATGGCCCCGGCGGACGTGGCGATCACCGTGCGGTCCCGCGCGCCGGTGAGGATGCCGGCGCCGCCCTCGGCCAATCCCGCCAGGATCCCGGTGAGCCAGGCGCGGCCGGTCAGCCCGGTCCCGCCCAGCACGACCGCGAGTCCGGACCTGCCATAAGTGCTCATGCCTCCCTTAGTACCTGCTCACCTGACGTAATCTGCGGCGCCACCCCGGTCGGATGACGAGACGCGCCGATTGCCGCGTGGACTCGCGCGCGGGCGCTGTGGCACGCTGACCACGTGTTCGTCACTGCCGCGCGCGTGCCCGCCCCGTCTGGGCGACTTCTTCGCCGCCGCGACGGGGCCTGATCGACCGGGCCGTCCCCGTCGCGGAGAGCGCCGCTGCCCTCGCCACGTGCAGCCCTGGCAGGCCTGGAGCTTCGAACCGCAAGGCCACCCAGGACGAGGAAGACACGAGACGATGAAGAACAACCAGCAGCCCTCCGGCATGCCGATCGTGAAGTACCGCAGCTTCGAAGAGGTCATCCCCACCAGGCTGGCGGACCGCACCTGGCCGGACCGCGTGATCACCACGGCCCCGCGCTGGTGCGCCGTCGACCTGCGCGACGGCAACCAGGCCCTCATCGACCCCATGAACGCCGAGCGCAAGCTGCGGATGTTCCAGCTGTTGGTGCGGATGGGTTACAAGGAGATCGAGATCGGGTTCCCGTCGGCGAGCCAGACCGACTACGACTTCGCGCGGTTGCTGATCGAGGACGGGCACATCCCCGATGACGTGACCATCCAGGTGTTGACCCAGGCGCGGGACCACCTGGTGGAGCGGACATACGACGCCATCGCCGGCGCGCACAGCGCCGTCGTGCACTTCTACAACTCGACGTCGATCCTGCAGCGCGAGGTCGTCTTCCACACCGACGTCGACGGGGTCACCGATATCGCCGTCCAAGCCGCGCGGCTGTGCCGCAAGCTGGAGCAGCAGATCCCGGACACGAAGATCACCTACGAATACAGCCCAGAGTCGTTCACCGGCACTGAGCTGGCTGCCGCTGTCTCGGTCTGCAATGCCGTCATCGAGGAGATCGACCCGCGGCCGGACGCGCCGATGATTATCAATCTGCCGGCCACGGTGGAGATGGCCACGCCGAACGTCTACGCCGACTCGATCGAATACATGCACCGCCACCTGGCCCGCCGCGACTCGGTGATTTTGTCGCTGCACCCGCACAACGACCGGGGGACCGGCGTCGCCGCGGCCGAGCTGGGATATCTGGCCGGGGCCGACCGCATCGAGGGCTGCCTGTTCGGCAACGGCGAGCGCACCGGCAACGTCTGCCTGGTGACGCTGGGGTTGAACCTGTTCAGCCAGGGCATCGACCCGCAGATCGACTTCTCGGACATCGACGAGATCCGGCGTACGGTCGAGCACTGCAACCAGTTGCCGGTGGGGGAGCGGCACCCGTACGGCGGGGATCTGGTGTATACGGCGTTTTCGGGGTCCCACCAGGACGCCATCAAGAAGGGCTTCGAGGACATGGAGCGCCGGGCTGCCGCCGAGGGCAAGTCCATCGACGAGCTGGTCTGGGGCGTCCCGTACTTGCCGATCGACCCGCACGACGTCGGCCGGTCGTACGAGGCCGTGGTGCGGGTCAACAGCCAGTCCGGTAAGGGCGGCGTGGCGTACCTGATGAAGTCCGAGTACGGCATGGACCTGCCGCGGCGCCTGCAGATCGAGATGAGCGCCGTCGTCCAGCGCAAGACCGACACCGAGGGCGGCGAGGTCGGCGCGGCCCAGATGTGGTCGATCTTCGCGGACGAGTACCTGCCTGGGACCAACGAGGGCGCGGCCGCGTGGGGTCGCTTCGCGCCGGTCTCGTCGAAGACCACCTCGGACCCCGATGGTCGGGACCACGTCGAGGCGGTGGTCACCGACCGGGGTCGCCAGGTGACGTTGGATGGCCACGGCAACGGGCCGATCGCGGCGTTCATCGACGGGCTGCACTCGTACGGGATCGACGTGCGGGTCCTCGACTACTCCGAGCACGCGCTGAGCTCGGGCGGGGACGCGCGGGCGGCGTCGTACGTCGAGTGCGCCGTCGGCGACCGCGTCCTGTGGGGCGTCGGGGTGCACGCCTCGATCGTGCGGGCGTCGTTCATGGCGATCCTGTCGGCGGTCAACCGGGCACAGCGCTCGGAGTCCGAGGCGGGCCGGGGCATGTCCGGCGTGGGTCAAGAGGGCACGGCGATCAGCCGCCCCGGCGGCGGCCCCTGACGCCGTACGGCGCCTCCCCCCGCCCCCAACCCTGCCTCCGCTCCGGGCCCCGGCCCCGCCCCCCAGCCTGACGAGAGTTCACTCGCATCAGGGTGGGTGAACACCTACGAGCTGGAGGGTCCACCCACCCTGAGAGGAGTCGACACTCCTGGCGGTACGTGTCAAGGTGTTTGGGACATTTAGGCCGCTTCGGAAGTGTGGGAAGCGGAGCTGGTCTGGATGCTGGCTGGCGGCTGGTTGATCCAGGCCTTGGTCGGCACCTTGGGTGCCTGGGGGCGGCCGCCCGGGAAACGGTCGGGACGGGCCCGCCAGGCCGCGTCCAGGGTCTCTTGACGGGTCCGGCGTTGATCGCGCCAGGTCCCGTCATGGACGGAACAAGGGGTGTACAGCCCGATCCCGCAATGCCGGTGATGCTGGTTGTAGTAGCCGGCGAAATCGCGCATGAATATTTGCGCGTCGATCAGCGACCCGAAGTCGTCGGGGAAGGCAGGACAGTACTTGAGGGTTTTAAACGCCGCTTCGGAGTAGGGATTGTCGTTACTGACCTTGGGTCGCGACAACGACCTGGTGATATCCAGCGCCGACAGGAGCTGCGCGACGGTGCCCGAGGTCATCGGGCCGCCATTATCCGAATGAATGTATCGAGGCAGGACGCCGCGGTTCGCGCGGATCGCGGCATCGATGAAGTCGCGGGCCAACACCTTATCCTCACGGGTATGGACTTCGACGTGAATGATTTTCCGGGAGTAGATATCAATCATCACGTACGCGCTGTAGTACACCCCCTTGCTCGGGCCCTTGAGTTTGGTGATGTCCCAGCTGAACACCTGATCGGGGCCGGTAGCCAGCAGCTGCGGCTTGACCCGCGAGGGGGTGGGAAGCGACCGCCCGCCGCTCACGAACTTGCTGGTGAGCACGCAGGATTCGGTACATCGTGGATACCGAGCACAGGTACCGGCCCTCGTCCAGCAGCGTGGCCCACACCTGCGCGGGGGCCTTATCGGCGAACCGGTCGCTGTTGAGGACCTCCAGCACAGCAGCCGTCTCAGCGGGGCTCAACGCCGAGGGCATCACCTTGGGTTTGGGCGCCCGAGACGGTCCGAACGGTTTCCTGTCCCGGGCCCGCCACCGATACACACTCGAGCGGGCAATCCCGGTCAACGCCGACGCAGCGCTGGTCCCGGCCAGGGCCTCGATCGCCTCGAACGCGGGCCACAGCACCGCGGTCACTGCTGCTTTCCCGGCGCGCTCTTGGACACCGTCTCCAAGAGCGCGTGTGCTTTTCCCATGACCTCCAACATCGATTTCGTCATGTCCAACTCGGCCTGCAACCGCACATTCTCGGCCTCTAACTGGGCCTGCCGCGAACGGTCCCGGCTCGGGGTCAGACCCGCAACCGGGGTATCCCGCAAACGGCCCTCCTCGACCGCTTTGCGCCACTTCTGCACATGAGAGTCATACAAACCCTCACGACGCAAAATCGCGCCCCGCGCCCCGGACCGTCCGCCGCGTCATACTCCTGGACCACCGCCGCCTTAAACGCCGCCGTGAACCTACGCCGCGAAGACCGCGCCGGCCGATCCGCCTGACTCATCGTCACCGATCCATCTGCTCTCTCGCCCCGTCAACCACCACACAACCGGACCCACCGGCTGTCCCACTGCACCTTGACAGACAGGGTGGCGCCGGCGGCGCCGCGGGGGATGGGGGGAGTGCCGCGGGGCGATGGGGGGAGTGCCAGGCGGGGCCGGGGCGATGGGGCGGACCAGACGGGCCGGGGCTGGGGCTCTGCCTATCCACACCCCCTCGGCTACGCACAGGTTCTCGGCGAGGTCGGGGGCGGCGTTTGTCGGGCCCGCACACTGCACCCATGGACCTCGCCACCTTGGCCACGACCTGCTTCATCGGTGCCAGCTACGGACTGCGCAGCACCGCGGAGCTGCGCCAACGCGGCGTCGAGAAGGAGGCGCTCGCGAGCCTGCTGCGCCACAACGTGCTGACGCGGGTGACGACGGGCTACTTCGCTCTCGCCGACCCGCGGCTGGAGCCGCTGGCGGCGCAGGTGCGAAGGGCCCGAGCGCTCGAGCTGCGATACGGGCACAGGGTCATGGCCAGCCATCACCTCGCCGTCGCGATGCGGGGACTTCCTCTGCGTTCCCTCCCGACCGAGCTGGTCCACCTCACCTACCGACATGGTGGGCGCTATCGGCGGCGGTCGGATCACATCGTTCACGCCGCGCCCTCGGGCTTGGTCGTCGCCCGTGTGTCAAGGGACAGTCGGAACTGCCCAGTGGCGGACATGAAAGCTGCCCGCTGACGGTCACGAGATCTGCCCGGTGGTGGCCACGGGATCTACCCAAGGGGGTTGTGGCCACCACCGACCAGGGTGGTCAGTTCAACGGGCTCACCCCTTGACCGGCGAGTGCTTGGGTGAGCCGGACGCTGTCGCCGCTGGTCTGGCAGACGTGGGCGTGGTGGAGCAGTCGGTCCACCGTGGCGGTGGCCAGCGTCTTGGGCATCAGCTCGTCGAACCCAGAGGGGTGGAGGTTCGAGCTGATCGCGACTGACCGCTTCTCATAGGCGGCGTCGACGAGTCTGTAGAGCCCCTCGGCGGCGTCCGCGGCGACCGGCAGCAGGCCGATGTCATCGACGATGACCAGGTCGGCGCGCAGGACCCGGGCGATGGCCTTGGTGACAGTGTCGTCCGCACGGTGCCTTCGGAGTAGGACGCCGAGGTCTTCCAGGGTGAACCAGGCGACCTTCAACCCGGCCTCGACGGCTTGCTGGCCAAGGGCCTCCAGCAGGAACGTCTTCCCGGTGCCCGACGGGCCGCAGACCACGAGGTTCTCGCGGCGGTGGACCCATTCCAGGGTGCGGAGCGCCTGCTGGGTCGGGACTGGGATCGAGGATGCCTCGGGCTGCCACGCGTCGAAGGTCTTCCCGGTGGGGAAGCCCGCCGACGCTCGCCGGGTGACAAGTGCGGAACGCTCCCGGCCGGCGACCTCCTCGGCGAACAGCGCCTTCAACACCTCGGCGGGCTCCCAGCGTTGGGCTTTCGCGGTTGCGACGACCTCGGGTGCGTGACGACGGATGTGCGGCAGCCGCAACCGGCGCAACAGCTCCTCCAGTTCGGCTGGCAGCGGCGGTGCTGACGCCGTGCTTCTCGTCGTCATCGGGCCACCTCGTTCCCGTCGCGGCCGTCGTGCTGGCCGACCTGTTCACCGAGCCGTGCCCATGCGCTGGTGCCCTGGGTCAGCGAGGAGTCCTCGCTGGCCCGGTGCTCACCGGCTTTCGGTGCTCGGGCGTGGTGGTCCAGGATCGAGGACAGGTCTGCTTCGGCGAACCGGCCGTGCACGGCGGCGTGGCCCAGTGCCCAGTCGACCTCGACGGGGTCGAACAGCTTAGCCAAGCTGAGGGCTTCGGCCATCTTGACGCGCATCCGTGGTGTGCCTGCGGCGGCGGCCTCGATCAGCCACAACCTCGCGCCCTCGCCCAGGTCGAGGAAGTCGGACTCGGCCGGGTTCTTCGCACGGGGCTGGCGGTCCAGTGGCCCGGACGGCTGGGCTGGGAAGTGCTCGTCATCGATCTTCGGGGTGCCGGGTGTGGCCCGGCGGTGGCGGGCGACTTCGAGGGGACCGTCCTGGCCGACGTGGACGATGACGACCCACTCGTCCTCGCCGACACCATGGGCACGGACCCACACCGTCGCACCCAGCAGGGCATGCGGGACCGAGTACTGGCCGGACTCGAACATCACCATCGGTGTGTTGCCCGGCACCACCCGCGTGGTGCCGAACGCGACCGTGTGCGGGGTCATCGGGACCGGGTGCAGCCGGACCCGTTCCTCGGCGAGCATCTCGATCGGTGGCCGACGAGTGACCCGGTGCGCTCGGGTGTTGACCTTCTCGCAGAACTCCACGCACGCCGCCTCGAGCTCGGCGAACGAGGCGTACCCCTCGCGCAGGTTGGTGTCCTTGGGGACCAGGTCGGCCTTGCTGATCTTCACCGACGACTCGGTGCCGCCCTTGGACGCCGGATCGGCCGGGACGCAGGTGTGCACGACCATCGAGTAGTGCTCGGCGAACGCCACCAGCTGCGGATTCCGCACCGGAATTCCGGCGATGTGCTCGACCGTGACGGTCTTCTCGTTGTCGGTCAACACATAGGTCGGCACCCCACCCAGCCGCCGGAACGTCACGTCCAGGGCAGCGAACACCGAGGGCATCGTCTTGTCGCGGATCGGCAACACGACCCGGAACCGCGACCAAGCCAGCCAGGCGACGAACAGCACGGTCTTGACGCCGTCGACGACGGGGCCATCGCCGTAGTCGTACTGCAACCACATCCCCGGCTCAGTCACCCAGGGACGGTGCACCCGCACGTGTCCGGCCCGGTAGGACTTCTTGACCTTCGCGACCGCACGGCGGGTGGTGCGCTCCGACCCTCCGTAGCCCAGGGCGAGCAGCTTCTCGTGCGCCACATCGGCACGGACCTTCCCGACCGACCGCTCGACCCACTCCTCGACCTTGGGCAGATACTCATCGATCAACATCGGCCGCACCGCCGCCGCCGGCAACTCCCCGCCGCCAGCACGGCGATCCACGTACCGCTTCACCGTGTGGTGGGAGCAGCCAGCCAGCTCGCCGGCATCGCGCAACGAACCTGTTAGGTCGTAGGCATCCAACATTTCCATGATCTCCTCGGCAGACTTCAACTCATCCCTTCCTCGGGAGCGATAGGGCGCATCAGCACCGCTCATCGCACCCGAGGAAGGGGCCTCAACCGCGCAGGTCGGCGAGGCAGACGACGTCGTGTCGGGCAGATCCCATGACCGTCAGTGGGCAGTTCTCACGTCCGCCAGCGGGCAGCTTCGTGGCCGTCTCCGGGCAGTTTCTCGTGGCCGCCGACACCCGTGGTCCGATCCCCCTCGCCGAGGCGTTGATCCAATGCGGCTCGACGTGGGGGGAGGAGGCCTTCGTCGTGCCGGCCGATCAGGCCCTGCGACAGCGGCTCGCCAGTGTGTCGGACCTGCTCTGCGCGATTGAGGCCCGGGCCGAGGCGCCCCGCCACCCTCTCTTGCTCCACGCCGTCAGCAGGCTCGACGCCAAGAGCGAATCGCCGGGGGAGAGCCTGCTGAGACTGCGGCTGCGCGACCTCGGCTACCCGGTGACGAGCCAGGAGTGGGCGACTGTTCAGGGTCGTCACTACCGGATCGACCTGGTGATTCAGGGCACTCGGGTGGCGGTCGAGTTCGACGGGATGATCAAGTACGCCGACCGGGCGGAGGCAGCCGCCGCCAAACGCGCAGAGAAGGCCCGCGAAGAGCTATTGCGCTCGGACCATTGGGTGGTCGTCCGGTTTCAGTGGGCCGAGCTGTTCCGGATCGAGGAGATCCAGCGGCGCATCCTCTGGGCGCTGGACCAGGACCGTCGGCAGCGAGCGGCCTAAGACGCGACGCCCGATCCGGGGCAGCCCGTCGAATAACCCCTCCCTTTCCCCGTCGGGAGCCAACTGCTCTAGGGGTGGGTGGACCCCCACGCTCGCGGGAGTTCACCCACCCTCAGGGGAGTCAGCTCTTCCGGGGCGGAGCGGGTGGGACGAGGCGGTACGTCGGGGTGGGGCTGCGGCTCAGCGCACGTCGCGGGGGCGGAACTGGACGCTGATGCGCGGACCGACCGAGGCGTCCACCTTCGGGATGGCGTGTTCCCAGGTGCGCTGGCAGGAGCCACCCATGACCAACAGGTCGCCATGGCCCACGACGTACCGCAGCGAACCCCCGCCCCCGCGCGGCCGCAACAACAGCGGTCGCGGCGTGCCCAGCGAGACGATCGCCACCATCGTGTCCTCGGTCCGGGACCGGCCGATCGTGTCGCCGTGCCAGGCCACCGAGTCGCGCCCGTCCCGGTAGAAACACATTCCCGCGGTGGTGAAGGGTTCGCCGAGCTCGGGGGAGTAGTACGTCGTGAGGGCGTCCCGCGCGGCCGTCAGCACCGGGTGCGGCAGCGCCTCCGCGGCGCCGTAGAAGCGCAGCAGCCGCGGGGTGTCGACGACGCGGTCGTACATGCGGCGCCGCTCGGCCTGCCACTCCACGTCGTCGCGCAGCTGCGCGAACAGGCCGTCCGAGCCGGTCAGCCACCCAGGCCGCAGGTCCACCCAGGCCCCGGCGGACAGCGTCGTCCGGTGCACGGCCCCCGCCAACTCGCGCAGCCCAATCGCGTCGTCGAGGTCCAGGAGGGATCCCTGCAGGGCGGTCATGCCCGGCATCGTACACCTGTACGAGCCCACGCGCCCGTCGACCCGTCCCGACGCGACGGAGTTGGGCGATCGTCCGGCACGCCACGCGGATGTACCCAAGGTTGTCGCCGCGGCCAGGCAGAATGGCGACGTGCCCCTGTACCGCGAGGCCGCGATCGTGCTCCGCACCCAGAAGCTGGGGGAAGCGGACCGCATCGTCACGCTCCTCACGCGCGAGCGTGGCCTGGTGCGCGCCGTGGCCAAGGGGGTCCGCAAGACCAAGTCCCGCTTCGGCGCCCGGCTGGAGCCCGCGATGGTCGTCGACGTCATGTGCTACGAGGGCCGCAACCTCGACACGGTCACCCAGGCGGAGACGATCGCGCCGTACGGCGACGCCATCGCCCGCGACTACATCGCCTGGACCGCCGCCACCGCGATGTGCGAGACCGCCGAGCGGCTCACCTCAGAGCGCGATCCCAGCCCGCAGCACTTCCGGCTCCTCGCCGGCGGGCTGGCCAGCCTGGCCAGCCACGACCACGAGGCCGGCCTGGTGCTCGACGCGTACCTCCTGCGGGCCCTGTCGGTGGCCGGCTGGGCCCCGAGCTTCCGGGACTGCGCGCGCTGCGGCGCGCCGGGTCCGCACAAGGCGTTCAACCTCGCCTCGGGGGGGTGCGTGTGCCCGAGCTGTCGTACGCCGGGGTCGGCGGCGCCCGCCCTCGACACCCTGGAGCTGCTCGGCGCGCTGTTGGAAGGCGATTGGGTGACCGCCGACGCGAGCCTGCCCAAGCACCGACGCGAGGGCAGCGGCCTGGTCACGGCGTTCCTGCAGTGGCACCTCGAGCGGGGCGTCCGCTCGCTGCGGCTCGTCGAGAGGACCTGAAGCCATGGCCGTGCAGCCGCCCTTCCCGCACCCGACCGGCGTCCGACCCCCGGCGATCCCGCCGGAGCTGGTCCCGCACCACGTCGCGATCGTCATGGACGGCAACGGCCGCTGGGCCAACCAGCGCGGCCTGCCGCGGACCGAGGGGCACCGCGCCGGCGAGGCGGCGCTGATGGACGTGCTGGCCGGCTGCATTGAGATTGGGGTCAAGCACATCTCGGCGTACGCCTTCTCCACCGAGAACTGGAACCGCTCCGCCGACGAGGTGCGCTTCCTCATGGGGTTCAACCGCGAGGTCATCCGCCGCCGGCGGGACCAGATGTCGGCGATGGGGGTGCGGGTCAAGTGGGTCGGGCGGCGGCCGCGGCTGTGGAAGTCGGTGATCGATGAGCTGCTCGATGCCGAGCGGCTGAGCGGCCACAACACGACCCTCACCCTCAACTTCTGCGTGAACTACGGCGGCCGGGCCGAGATCGTCGACGCCGTGCGTGACATCGTCGAGGAGGCGCGGCGCGGCCGGATCAAGGGCCGCGGCATCGACGAGGCCAGCTTCGCGCGGCACCTCTACGACCCGGACATGCCGGACGTCGACCTGTTCATCCGATCCTCGGGGGAGCAGCGCACGAGCAACTTCCTGTTGTGGCAGAGCGCGTACGCCGAGATGGTGTTCCTGGACACGCTCTGGCCGGACTTCGACCGGCGACACCTGTGGGAGGCGATCGAGATCTACGCGCAACGGGATCGACGGTACGGCGGCGCGGTGGACCGCGCCGAGCACGGGCCGGCTCCGGGAGATCAGGAGGCGGGCCGATGAGGACCCTCGCCCGCATGATCGTCGGACTGCTGACCGTCATCGGAGCCCTGGCCGTGGTGGTGCTCGTCGTCGGGCTCGTCGCGCTGAAGTCCGCGCCGGCCAGCCTCGGCGGTGCGCCGGCCTCGCCCTCGACGTCCTCGGCGCCGGCCGGAAAGGCGGGTGACCTCATCGCCAACAACCTGTCCGCCGACGTCGTGGTGCCCTTCGCCCGGCTGGAGCAGCAGGCCGGCAACGGCGTACGGCTCAGCGACGCCGGCGGCGGCAAGATCCGCGTCAACGCACCGTTCAGCGCGTTCGGTCGGGATCTGCGCGTCGAGACCGACGGGAACATGACCGTGCAGGGCAACGACGTCGTGGTGCAGCCGACGACGCTGCGCATCGAGGGCCTCTCGGCGTTGGACGGCGTCCTGTCCGTGGTTGCGCGGCAGGCGGCGGGCGTGAAGGTCCCCATCACGGACTTGCCCAAGGGTGTGACGGTCAAGACCGTGACGTCGACGAAGGACGGCCTGAAGGCCCACGTCGAGGGCAATGGCGTGCCGCTGCCGGCCTCCTAGCCCCGCTCCGGCACTGCCCCCTGCCCCCGCGGGCGCCGATCTGTCGCCAGGTGGACAACTCGCCGGCCGCTGAGGAGGGGACGGACGTCCGACGTACCGGTTTGCATAGTCATGCAGGGTTCTGAATAATCATCGACATGAGCAAGGTGCTGACGTCCCTACCCGCCGGCGAGAAGGTCGGACTCGCGTTCTCCGGGGGCCTCGACACCTCCGTGGCCGTGGCGTGGATGCGCGAGAAGGGCTCGGTGCCCTACACCTACACGGCCGACATCGGCCAGTACGACGAGCCGGACATCGCCTCGGTGCCCGGGCGGGCGATGGAGTACGGCGCGGAGGCCAGCCGCCTCGTCGACTGCCGCCACGCGCTCGTCGAGGAGGGCCTGGTCGCGCTCGCCTGCGGGGCCTTCCACATCCGCAGCGCCGGGCGGTCGTACTTCAACACCACCCCCCTCGGTCGGGCCGTGACCGGCACCTTGCTGATCCGCGCCATGATGGCCGACGGCGTCCAGATCTGGGGTGACGGGTCGACGTTCAAGGGCAACGACATCGAGCGGTTCTACCGCTACGGCCTGCTCGCCAACCCCAACCTGCGCATCTACAAGCCGTGGCTCGACACCGCGTTCGTCACGGAGCTGGGCGGCCGGCAGGAGATGAGCGAGTGGCTCGCCCAGCGGAAGTTGCCGTACCGAGACAGCCAGGAGAAGGCCTACTCGACCGACGCCAACATCTGGGGCGCCACCCACGAGGCCAAGCGGCTGGAGCACCTGGACACCGGCATCGAGGACGTCGTCGAGCCGATCATGGGCGTCGCGTTCTGGCGGGAGGACGTCGAGATCGCCACGGAGGACGTAACGCTCGGCTTCGAGCAGGGTCGGCCGGTCTCGATCAACGGGGAACGCTTCGAGTCCGCGGTCGCCCTGGTCGACGCGGCCAACAAGATCGGCGGTCGGCACGGACTCGGCATGTCCGACCAGATCGAGAACCGGATCATCGAGGCCAAGTCCCGCGGGGTCTACGAGGCGCCCGGCATGGCGCTGCTGTTCATCGCGTACGAGCGGCTCGTCAATGCGATCCACAACGAGGACACCATCGCGACGTACCACGCCGAGGGCCGCCGGCTCGGCCGCCTCATGTACGAGGGCCGCTGGCTCGACCCTCAGTCCCTCATGCTGCGCGAGTCGCTGCAGCGCTGGGTCGGTTCCGCGGTCACCGGCGAGGTGACGCTGCGGCTGCGGCGCGGCGAGGACTACTCGATCATCGACACCACGGGCCCGGCGTTCAGCTACCACCCCGACAAGCTGTCGATGGAACGGACCGAGGGCGCCGCGTTCGGCCCGACCGACCGGATCGGCCAGCTCACCATGCGCAACCTCGACATCGCGGATTCGCGGTCGCGGCTGGAGCAGTACGTCGGGCTGGGCCTCCTCGGGGCGGCGGGCGAGGGCATCAAAGCCCTCGGCCTGGCCAACACCGACCTGGTCGGCGAGCTCGAGCCCGGCGGCGCGGAGGTCATCGCCAAGCGCCGGGTTCCGGACGGCACGGACGACGAGGCGCTGGACGACGCCGCGATGGAGTTCGGCGCGGACTGATGATCGATCCCGATGCCGTACGCCGGGTGGAGGCGGCCCTGCGCGCCCTCGGCCACGGCGGCGAGGTCCGGCACCTGGCCACCCACGTGCCGACCAGCGCGGCGGCCGCTCAGGTCCTGGGCTGCCCCATCGAGGCGATCGCGAACAGCCTGGTCTTCGTGGCCGACGGCGCCCCGGTCCTCGTGTTGGCAAGCGGCGGCCGCAAGGTCGACACGAAGCGCCTCAAGGCCGCGCTGGGGGCTCGCAAGGTATCGATGGCGGCGCCGGACGTCGTGTTGGCCGCGACCGGGCAGCACGTCGGCGGGGTCGCGCCGGTCGGGCACCCGACGCCGCTGCGCACCCTCGTGGACGCCGCGCTGGGGGACCACGACGTGCTCTGGGCCGGCGGCGGGGACGAGCTCACGATGTTGTCGACCAACCTGCCGGAGCTGTTGGTTATGACCGGCGGGGAGCTGTTCCCGACGGGCTGACGGGCGCAAGTGCGGCTGCGGGTGAGGCCGCGCGAGGGACGGCGGCGCGCAGCGGTCTCTAGGGGCGCGGCGGTTCAGCGGCCGTTCAGCAGGGCCGCGGTGTTCTAGCGGGGGACCGCCCGGACGAGCGCGAGCGCGATCAGCAACAGCACGACGGCAACGCGCAGCAGCCGGTCGTTGAGGGACAGTCGCGACCACGATCCCGCCGCCGTGACGGCGATGCCGACGGCAACGCCACCGACGAGGCTCGCGCCGAGCCAGCCACCGACGATCAACCCGATCGCGACGACGGCGAGGGCGCAGACGCCACTGAGGACGACGAGCCGACGCGCCCGCGCCTGCCGTTGGGCGGCCTCGGGGGAGTCCCCGCAGCAGGCGCGGCTCTCGGCGGCGTCCGACGTGGCAGGCGGACTCAGGTGCTGGTGGGCGTGCTCGGTCACGGTGCCCCAGCATAATCGGGTCACGCTCCGTGGGGCCGGGCGCACCGGACCTCCGGTCGCGGGGATTTGGCGCAGGACTCGGGGGGCGCCGCCGATGAGGGCCTCGTCCGTTCGCACCGTCGAGGAGATCCCCGTGCGCCCGCTCGTCCGCCGCTGCGCGTCCGTCGCCGGCCTGGCCGTGGGTCTGTCGCTGGGGTTGACGGCCGCCACCGGCCCCGACGCGGCGACCGAGCCGGCGCTCGCTGGCCGCGCCGACGCGGTCACCGCGACCGAGCCGGCGCTCGCTGGCCGCGCCGACGCGGTCACCGCGACCGATCGGGCGGCGCGTGCCGAGGACGAGCACGGGCCGACGCCGCAGGTACTCGCCGCCGCGCTGACTCTCGCCGATCGCGTCGGCGCCAGGTTCGGGGGCAGTTATTGGGACGCCGCCGCCGCGCAGATGGTGGTGCGGGTCGCCCCCGGGTCGGCCGGCTCGTCAGGGGCCCCCGCCGCCGGCGACGACGTACGGCTCGAGCCCACGACGTACCCGCTCGCGGAGCTCCGCGAGCTCGCCGCCAGCCTGGCCGCCGACGACCGACCGGACGTCGCGGAGCTGTACGTTGACCCGGTGGCCGGTCGCGTGGTCGTCGCGGCACGACCCGGGCGAAGCGAGCAGCTGACGGCGGGGATCCACGATGACCGCGTCGTGGTCCGTGAGGTCGCGAGCGAGCCCGTGCGGCCCGCGGGCGGTAGCCCCCTGGTCGGCGGCGGCGCGGCGTGCACGATGGGTTTCACGGGCACGCGGCGGGGGGTTCCGGTCTTCCTCACCGCCGGTCACTGCGGTCGCGAGGGGACGACGTTCACCTCGGACGGGCGCTCGGCAGGCCGCATCACGGACGTCGTCTTCCCCGAATCCGACTACGCCGTCGGGGTGTTCGAGGGCAGCGGACCGCGCGGCTCGGTGGCGGCGGGGACCCTGGCCGCGGTGCCGGTCCGCGGCAGCCTGGAGGCGCCGGTGGGCAGCCGGGTCTGTTCGATGGGGTCCTCCAGCGGCTGGGCCTGCGGAGCAATCGTCGCCACGGGCGTCACGGTGCGCTACGGCTCGGGCGCCACGACGCAGTACGTGCGGGGGCTGACCAAGGTGGACGTCTGCCGCAGCGGCGGCGACTCCGGCGGCCCCTGGTTGTGGGGCACCCAGGCCCAGGGCCTGACGAGCGGGGGAGCGGGGCAGCACGGGCCCGGCTGCGCGGGCGCCCAGGGGGACCAGGTGGCGTACTTCCAGCCGATCAACCCGGTCCTCGACGCGACGGGCGTCGTCCTCGACACGGTCGATCCCTGACCTGGTCCCACCGATGTCGGGCGCCTACCCCGGCCTGGGACACTTGGTGGACCATGACGTGCGCACCGGCATCCTCCGCGGCCATGCCCGACCAGGGCGGGTCGACGGCCCATTCCGCGGCGTCTGTCCCAGCGTGCGTGTCAGCGGCAGCGCCAGCGCCCGTGCTCGCCCCGCTGCGGCTCGGCGCCCTGACCATCGACACGCCGGTCGTCCTGGCGCCGATGGCGGGCATCACCAACCGGGCGTTTCGCCGGCTCTGCCGCGAGGCCGCCGCCGGCGCCCGGGGCGCACGCGGCGCCGGGGGTGGCGGGGATGGTGGCGGCGGCGCGGGCGGCGCCGGCTGCCTGTACGTCAGCGAGATGATCACCTCGCGTGCGCTCGTCGAACGTACGCCGATGTCGCTGCGGATGATCACCCACGATCCGGACGAGTCCCCGCGGTCGGTGCAGCTGTACGGCGTCGACCCGGCGACCGTCCGCGCCGCCGTACGGATGTTGGTGGCGGAGGACCGCGCCGACCACATCGACCTCAACTTCGGCTGTCCGGTGCCCAAGGTGACGCGCAAGGGCGGCGGCTCGGCGCTGCCGTGGAAGACCACGCTGTTCCGGGACATCTTGGCCGGCGCTGTGGCCGAGGCGAGCCGCGGCGGAATCCCCGTCACGGTGAAGATGCGGCTGGGCATCGACGACGAGCACCTGACGTTCCTGGAGGCGGGCCGGTTGGCGGAGGCGGAGGGCGTGGCCGCCGTTGCGCTGCATGCCCGCACGGCATCGCAGCACTACTCCGGGCAGGCCGACTGGTCGGCGATCGCACGCCTCAAGGAGGCCGTGACGTCGATCCCCGTGCTGGGCAACGGCGACATCTGGTCCGCGGAGGACGCCCTGGCGATGGTGCGAGCGACCGGCTGCGACGGGGTCGTGGTGGGTCGAGGGTGCCTCGGCCGGCCGTGGTTGTTCGCGGACCTGGCCGCCGGGTTTGCGGGCTCCCCGGAGCGGGCCCGGCCGAGCCTGGGGGAGGTGGGGCGGACGCTGGGTCGCCACGCGCGCTACCTGGTGGACTTCCACGAGGGCGACGAGCTGCGCGCCTGCCGAGACATCCGCAAGCACGTGGCCTGGTACCTCAAGGGTTTCCCCGCCGGCCAGCACCTGCGCAACCGGCTCGCCTTGGTCGAGTCCCTCGACGAACTGGACCGGCTCGTCGCCGAACTCGACCAGACGGCCCCCTGGCCGGGCGCCGACGCCGAGGGGCAGCGCGGGCGGGCGGGCTCCGCGCGGGCGGTGGCCCTCCCCGACGGCTGGCTGCTCAGCCGAGACCTGACGCCGGAGCACCGGGCAACGCTGGCCCAGGCGGAGCTGTCGGTCTCTGGCGGTTGAGGTCGCCCAGGCGGCCCTCTGGCGGTTGAGTTCGAACACGCGGCCGAGTGGGGTCGGCTACGGACCACCAGCCGCGCGACTCACCCCTCGGACGCAGGGGCCGTCAGCGCAGTCCGGCCTCCGCGGCGCGGGCGGCGCCGGTCTCGATCGGCCTGCTCGGGTCGGTGATCCAGTCCGACCAGGAGCCCATGTAGACGGCCGCGGCCTCATCGATGCCGGCGACGCACAGGGCCAGCGCGACCAGGCAGGCGCTCACCCCGGAACCGCAGTAGACGGCGACCGGGCGACCGTTGGTCAGGCCGGCGTCCACGAAGCGTTGCCGCAGCGCGTCCGGCGGCAGGAAGCTCCCGTCCGCGGCGAGCAGGCTCGCGGCGGGCACGTTGATGGCGCCGGGGATGTGGCCGCCGACGGCGTCGATGGACGTGTCCTCGCCCCGGTAGCGCTGTGCCGGACGGGAATCGATGAGCACACCCTCTGCGGCGTACAAGGCGGCGCCCTGGGCGTCGAGGACGCGACCGACGCCGCGGCCGAGCGTGAAGTCGCCCTCCTCGATGTTGCGCAGGCCGGCCTCGATGGGCAGCCGGTGGGCTCGCCACGCGGAGATCCCGCCGTCCAGGACAGCGACGTCGAACTTGCCGAAGTGTCGCAGGATCCACCAGCAGCGCGCGGCGGCGTAGCTGTTGCCCTCGTCGTACACCGTGACCAGGCGGCCGTTGTCGACGCCGCACTCGGCGAGGTCGAGCTCGAAGTCGTCGGGATGAGGCATGGGATGCCGACCGCCGCGGCCGTCCTCGCCGGGCACGCCCGACAGGTCGCGCATGAGGTCGACGAAGATGGCGCCGGGCAGGTGACCCTGCAGGTAGTCGTCGAAGCCCGTGTCCGAACCCAGCGCCCAGCGCACGTCCAACAGGAGCGGGGCGCTGCCCGGGCCGCTGCGCAGGAGCGCGGCGAGCTCCAGGGGTGAGATCAACGGCGGGGAGGTCACCCCCGCACTGTAATTCTGTCAACTGAGAGCCGCCGAGGCCCGCCGGCTAGCCGGGAAACTTCGTCGCCGGGCGGCAGGGCGCCAGCGCCCAACGTACGAACCGCCCGCGCCCAACGTGCGGACACGGCAGCCTCACCAGCGTCCCCGCCCGCCCAGAGGCCACGGAGCGTTGTCGGTGGCCCGTTCTAGAGTGCGCTCGTGAGCCCGTACGACAGCCCGTACGACGCCCGAGACCGGGCGCGCTGGGTCGTGGAGGATCCGGCGCAGAAGCGATCCGACCGCGACGACTTCGCGCGCGATCGCGCCCGGCTCGTCCACTCCGCCGCACTGCGCCGGTTGGCCGCGAAGACCCAAGTTCTGCAGCCGGATACCGACGACTTCATCCGCAATCGGTTGACCCACTCCCTGGAGGTGGCGCAGATCGGGCGGGAGTTCGGCGCCGCGCTCGGCTGCTCCGCGGACGTGGTCGACACGGCCTGCCTCGCGCACGACCTGGGGCATCCGCCGTTCGGGCACCACGGCGAGCGGGTGTTGGACGAGTTGTGCGCCGACATCGGGGGATTCGAGGGCAACGCGCAGACGCTGCGGCTGCTCACCCGGCTGGAGGCCAAGCGGTTTCACGAGGACGGCCGGTCCGCCGGGCTGAACCTCACCCGGGCGAGCCTGGACGCGGCGACGAAATACCCCTGGCCCGCGGGTGAGCACCCCAGCGGCGGAAGGAAGTTCGGTGCGTATGCCGAGGAGGGCGCGGTCTTCGCGTGGCTGCGGGACGGGGCCCCCAGGGCGGGGGACGGCTCGCCCCGCCGGTGCCTGGAGGCGCAGGTGGTGGACTGGTCCGACGACGTGGCCTATTCGGTGCACGACGTGGAGGACGGTGTCGCCGGCGGCCTGATCGACCTGCGCGTGCTGCGCCACCCGCAGGACATGGGGCCGGTGTATGAGGTGGCGCGATCCTGGTACGCGCCCGACCTCGCCGTGGCCGAGCTCGCCGAGGCCGCCCGTCGGGTCCGGGAGGGGGGCGCGATCCCCGACACGCCGTACGACGGGTCGCGCCGCTCCCTCGCGGCGCTGAAGGACATGACGAGCCGCTTCATCGGGCACTTCGTCGCGGGCGTGGAGGAGGCGACGCTGGCGGCGTACGGGCCTGGTCCGCACGTTCGGTACGGCGCCGAGCTCGTCATCCCGCGCACCATCCGCGCCGAATGCATCGTCCTGAAGGCGCTGGCAGTTCACTTCGTGATGCTCGCGCCCGCTCGCCAGCGCGTCATGGCGGACCAGCGGGAGACGATCGAGGGCCTGCTCACGGCGTACGAACGGCGTCCCGAGACCCGCCTGGACCCCGTGTTCGCCGCGGACTTCTCCCGCGCAGGCGACGACGCCGGCCGCCGGCGCGTCCTCGTCGACCAGGTCGCCTCACTGACCGATGCGCGCGCCGTGGCCCTGCACGCGGCGTGGCGTCGTGGGCGTGCCTAGAATCGGCGCAGATCAGCGCGCGTTTTCCCAAGGAGGTGGGCGATGGCCGGGCGCATCCGGGAAGAGGACGTCGCCGCCGTCAAGGAACGCGCGAGCATCGAGGACGTCGTGCGGGAGCACGTCACGCTGCGGACCGCCGGCATCGGCTCCCTGAAGGGCCTGTGCCCCTTCCACGACGAAAAGACCCCGTCGTTCAACATCCGGCCCGCCGTGGGCACCTGGCACTGCTTCGGCTGCGGCGAGGGCGGCGACGTCATCAGCTTCGTGCAGAAGGTCGACCACCTGACGTTCGTCGAAGCCGTGGAGCGGTTGGCGGGCAAGTTCGGGGTGGAGCTGCATTACGAGGAGGGTGGCGGCCCCCGCGAGGAGGCGCCGGGCCGGCGCGCGCGCCTGGTCGAGGCGCACCGCGTCGCGGAGGAGTTCTACGCCGCGCAGCTGATGTCCAGCCGGGACGCGCGGGCGGCGCGCGACTTCTTGCGGGCCCGGTCCTTCGACTCGGCGGCGGCGACCCGGTTCGGGTGCGGCTACGCGCCGCGGACGGGGGAGGAGTTGGCAGCCGAGCTGCGGCGCAAGGGTTTCCGCGACGAGGAGGCGGTCCTGGCGGGGCTGGTGGGGCGCGGCGGCCGGGGCGGTGTGTACGACCGGTTCCGCGGCCGCCTGCTGTGGCCGATCCGGGACATCACTGGGGACACGGTGGGTTTCGGGGCGCGCCGCCTCTACGACGACGACCGGATCGGAGCCAAATACCTCAACACCGCCGAGACCCCGATCTACAAGAAGACGTCGGTCCTCTACGGGCTGGATCTCGCGAAGAAGGCCATCGCGCGGGACCGGGAGGCCGTGGTCGTGGAGGGCTACACCGACGTGATGGCCGCGCACCTGGCGGGGGTGGAGACGGCGGTGGCGACGTGCGGCACGGCGTTCGGGGTGGACCACATCAAGATGCTGCGCCGGATCATGCGCGACGAGTCAGGCGGGACGCCGGCCCGGACGATCTTCACCTTCGACGGCGATGCCGCCGGGCAGAAGGCGGCGATGAAGGCGTTCGACGAGGACCAGCGCTGGGCCAGCCAGAGCTATGTGGCGGTCGCCGAGGGCGGCCAGGATCCGTGTGAGTTGCGGCTCAGCGGCGGCGATCTGGCGGTTCGGGGGCTGATCGAGGACGCCGTCCCGATGTTCGAGTTCGCCATGCGCACGTTGCTCGCAAGGCACGACCTGGCCACGGCGGAGGGGCGCGTGGCGGGGCTGCGGGCCGTCGCTCCGGTCCTGGCGCAGATCCGCGACGCCGTGTTGCGGCTGGAATACACCCGCACCGTCGCCGGCCACATCGGCGTCGACCCCGAGACGCTGGCGGCGGAGGTGGCGCGCGCGGCGCGGCGCCGGCGGGACGGCGCGGGGGAGCGGGCCGGGAGCGACGGCCGTACGTCGGGGCTTCGCGGCGGCGCGGAGTCCGCCGGCGGTGCTGAGGGTGGCCCTGGTTTTTGGGCGGACGGCGACGCTGGCGCGGGCGGCGACCCGGAGGCGCCGTACCCGGCCTTTCCGCCGCCCGACCTCAGCATCCCCGCCGTGGCCCTGGCGGCGCAGCTGCTGCAGATCCTGTTGCAGTACCCGCGGCTGGTTCCCGAGGGTGACCTGGCCGCCGTCGAGGCGTCGTCGTTTGCCTCCCCGACGCATCGGGCGATCTTCGAGGCCGTGGTCGGACTGGGCCGCGAGCGGGCACTGACCGACTCGGCGGCGGCGTGGGTGAGCCACGTCGCGACGGCGGCGCCGGAGGAGGTGCGCCCCGTCATCGTGGCGCTCTCGGTGGCCGACATCCACGCGCGTCGCGACCCGGCGACGGGGGCGCCGGATCAGCGGTACGTCGACGAGATCGTCTTCCGCATGCGCGAACTGGGGTTGCGTCGGGCGATCGAGGACGCGACGGTGGCGTTGCGGCGGCTGGAGGCGAGCGAGCCGGAGCGGGCCCGCACGGTGGCGATCGAGTTGACGCAGCGGCAGCGGGAGCTGGCGGAGCTGCGGGAGAGGTACGCATGAGTCTGTTCCGGCGTCCCGGGGGCGCCCGCGCGGAGTTGCCGGACGAGGTGGCGCGGGCCGTCGCGTGGGGCCCGGGCGATCGGATGCTCGCCTGGGCGCGGGACGCGACGACCGGCGCGTACGTCGTGGCCTCGCTCCACGGCCTGCATCATGTCCCGGCCTCGGTCGTCGGCGCTGGCAGTCCTGGCGCGGCCGGTCTTGGCGCCGGCGGCGACGGGCAGGCGGCGGCCGCCGCGCCCTCGGCGCTGGGTGCCAGCGCGGCGGCGCGCTGGTCTCGCCCGTGGCTGGACGTGGCAGCAGGGGCCTGGGAGCCGAAGACCCGCACGATCACGGTGACGTGGGCCGACGGCGGCCGCCCCGCGATGTGGAGTCTGGCGGACGATCGCGTGAGCCTGCCCTCCGTTCTGCAGGATCGGGTCCGGGCAAGCGTCGTCCTGGCTCTGCCCGTTCAGCTGGGGGAGCGTGACCTGGGCCGCGTCGCCCTGCGCAAGGACCTCGCGACCGGCGCCCTCGTCGAGCAGGTGAGCCTGCGCCGCGCCTCCGCGGCGAAGGATCCGGAGGTCGCCGCGTACGTCGAGACGCTGCTCGCCGACCTGCGCGAACAGGCCGGCCTGTGAGCCACGCTCGGTCCTTGCCCCGCCGCTCAGGTCCGGCGGGCGCGTGCCGATGGGTCGCACGGCGCGCGGCTCGCCCGGCCGGTTTCGTTCCAGGCCGGGGGGTTTGCTAGAGTCGCCGTTGCTGTCGATCCCCCATAGCTCAACTGGCAGAGCATTCGACTGTTAATCGAAGGGTTATTGGTTCGAGTCCAATTGGGGGAGCCCCGAAAAGGGCCTCTGACCTGCGACAACAGGTTAGGGGCCCTTTCGCGTGCGATGCGCGTGCTATCCGGCTCCGTGGCGCGCCCGAGGAGCGCCAGCGTGCGAGGCTTGGGGTCTCTGGCAGCGTGAGCCAAACGATGACGCCGCCTGCGACGAGCGATAGTCCGCGCCGGCACCGTTTGCCCTTTGTCCTGCCAGGGCAGCTGGGGACGTTCTTCATCGCGAAGGTCGATCAGCGGGATTTCCGGCGAGCGAACAACGGGTCGACGGCGTCCGGTCGGCTCCGGTTTGGGTTGCTTGAACAAACAGTTCCTGAGCTGGCCGGACCTCTTAACCCGGATGTTGCATGGGGGCTTGCTGGTGGGGGCCGGGCCGTCGTTGACGCCTCGGTGGGGCTGATTCTGGCCGGTGGGTATGACAATGTCCCGGGGCGGCGCTTCCGGTGGGCGTCGTCTTCCACGGACGAGGGCTGTGTTGCGGGTTGTCGGGGCGGGGTGGTGGCGTTGCTCAGGGCGGGGCCAGGATCGCGAGGCGGTCCCATCCGGTGGTGAAGAGTCCCGCCCAGGGCGCCGTGACCTTGACGTGGAGCAGGCGTTGCCTACCGGTGTGGGCCAGGGTGGCTGCGATGGTGAAGAGCCGCAGCCGTAGCGTCTTGGGTTCCCAGCGGCGGGCATCGGTGCTGGTGAAGGCCAGCATGCCCATCCACGCGATCAGGTCGTTCGCGAGTTGCACGATCAGGAGCCAGATTCGGTTCTGGGCGAAGCCCTGCAGGGGCAGGTTGGTCAGGCCGGTGTCTTTGGCGATGCGGATCCGGTCTTCGCAGCGGGCCCGGCGGTACGTGTCAAGGTGTTTGGGACATTTAGGCCGCTTCGGAAGTGTGGGAAGCGGAACTGGTCTGGATGCTGGCTGGCGGCTGGTTGATCCAGGCCTTGGTCGGCACCTTGGGTGCCTGGGGGCGGCCGCCCGGGAAACGGTCGGGACGGGCCCGCCAGGCCGCGTCCAGGGTCTCTTGACGGGTCCGGCGTTGATCGCGCCAGGTCCCGTCATGGACGGAACAAGGGGTGTACAGCCCGATCCCGCAATGCCGGTGATGCTGGTTGTAGTAGCCGGCGAAATCGCGCATGAATATTTGCGCGTCGATCAGCGACCCGAAGTCGTCGGGGAAGGCAGGACAGTACTTGAGGGTTTTAAACGCCGCTTCGGAGTAGGGATTGTCGTTACTGACCTTGGGTCGCGACAACGACCTGGTGATATCCAGCGCCGACAGGAGCTGCGCGACGGTGCCCGAGGTCATCGGGCCGCCATTATCCGAATGAATGTATCGAGGCAGGACGCCGCGGTTCGCGCGGATCGCGGCATCGATGAAGTCGCGGGCCAACACCTTATCCTCACGGGTATGGACTTCGACGTGAATGATTTTCCGGGAGTAGATATCAATCATCACGTACGCGCTGTAGTACACCCCCTTGCTCGGGCCCTTGAGTTTGGTGATGTCCCAGCTGAACACCTGATCGGGGCCGGTAGCCAGCAGCTGCGGCTTGACCCGCGAGGGGTGGGAAGCGACCGCCCGCCGCTCACGAACTTGCTGGTGAGCACGCAGGATTCGGTACATCGTGGATACCGAGCACAGGTACCGGGGGTGTCAACTCTTCTGTGTAAGGGTCTTCGGGCCTGACACGAGAGGACGCAGTACGCGTGAGCATGATGGACGAGATGACGGCATCGACGAACGGCGCGGAGGCGACGGCGGCGATGGCCGAGGAGCTGGTGGCTTCTGGCGCCTTGGACGGGTTGTTCTCCCGGATCGATTCCGGTGAGGTGCAGCTGACCGGTGAGGGCGGGATGCTGCCGGCGATGATCAAGGCTGCGCTCGAGCGTGGCCTGCGGGCCGAGCTGACCGATCACCTGGGATACGACAAGGGCGACCCGGAGGCGAAACACTTCCCGAACTCGCGTAACGGCACGACGCCCAAGACGGTCTCGACCGAGGTCGGCGACGTCGCCCTGGAGGTGCCTCGGGACCGGGCGGGGACGTTCACCCCGATGCTGGTACCCAAGGGTGCGCGGCGCCTCGGCGGCCTCGACGACATGATCATCAGCTTGTATGCGGGTGGGATGACGGTCCGGGAGATCGCCCATCACCTCGCGGCCACGATCGGCACCGAGCTGTCCCACGAGACGATCAGCAACATCGTGGACGAGATCGCCGATGAGGTGATGGCCTGGCAGAACCGGCCGTTGGAGGCGTTCTACCCGGTCATCTACCTCGACGCGATCATCGTCAAGATCCGCGACGGCGCGCACGTGCGCAACAAGGCCGCGCACATCGCCGTGGGCGTGGACATGGACGGGATCAAGCACGTCCTGGGCATCTGGATCGAGAACACCGAGGGCGCGAAGTTCTGGGCCGGGGTCTGCGCCGAGCTCGCCAACCGCGGGGTCCGTGACGTGCTGATCGTGTGCTGCGACGGCCTCAAGGGCTTCCCCGAGGCGATCGAGGCGACCTGGCCGAACTCACTGGTCCAGACCTGCGTGGTCCACCTGATCCGCGCCGCGATGCGGTTCGTCTCCTACGGCGACCGCAAGGCCGTCGCCGCGGCCCTGAAGCCGGTCTACACCGCCGCGAACGCCGAGGCCGCCCTGGACGCCCTGGGAGCGTTCGAGGCCAGCGAACTCGGCCGCAGATACCCCCACGCGGTCGCGACCTGGACCGGGGCCTGGGAGCGGTTCACCCCGTTCCTGGCGTTCCCGCCCGAGCTGCGGCGAGTGATCTACACGACGAACTCGATCGAGTCGCTGAACTACCAGCTGCGGAAGGTGACCAAGAACCGTGGTCACTTCCCTCCGACGACGCCGCCCGCAAGCTGCTGTGGCTGGCGATCTGCAACATCGAGGACCGCCGCGCCCGCGAACGAGCCAAGGAACGCGGCAAGCCCGCGAACGAGCGCAAGGCCTCAGGCCGGCTCGTCGAGGGCCAGGTCACCACGAACTGGAAGCAAGCCCTCGCCCAGCTCGCCGTGGCCTACCCCGAACGCATCAACCCCTACCTGACCTACTGAAAGCCCGACCCGCTTACACAGAGAAGTTGACAGGCCCCGTGGCCGCGGCCCGAACCGCGGCCCGCGCCCACGTGTGGCATCGGGCCGGAACCCATGCCCCGAACCACGCAGCCTCAGCAACCGATCCGCTGGTCATCGACCTTGACGCGACGCTGATCACGGCCCACTCCGAGAAGGAGAACGCCGCCGCCACGTTCAAACATGGCTACGGCTTCCACCCGCTGTGCGCCTTCCTCGACCACGGCAAGACGGGCACCGGCGAACCGCTCGGCATGCTGCTGCGAGCGGGGAACGCTGGGTCGAACACGGCCGCTGACCACATCGCCGTGACCAAGACGGCGCTGGCGGCGGTGCCCGGGATCAACCCCTCCCGGCCCGGCAAGAAAGTCTTGATCCGCACCGACGGCGCCGGTGGCACCCGGGAGTTCCTGACCTTCCTGGACCGGCGCGGCCTGTCGTACTCCATCGGGTACACCCTGCCCACCAGCACGCCCCAGCTGTACGCGCTGATCCCCGAGACCGCCTGGCAGGTCGCCCTCGACGCCGACGGCGACGTCCGGGACGGCGCGGCCGTCGTCGAGCTCACCGACCTCCTCGCGGCTAAGGGTCTCCTCACGGGGTACCCGGCCGGGATGCGGGTCATCGTCCGACGCGAACGACCCCACCCCGGCGCCCAACTCCGCTTCACCGACGTCGAGGGGTACCGGCTGACCGCTTTCGTCACCAACACGACCCGTGGGCAACTGGCCGACCTGGAACTACGCCACCGGCGCCGGGCCCGCTGCGAAGACCGGATCCGCATCGCCAAAGACACCGGCCTGACCAACCTGCCCCTGCAGGGCTTCGCCCAGAACCGAATCTGGCTCCTGATCGTGCAACTCGCGAACGACCTGATCGCGTGGATGGGCATGCTGGCCTTCACCAGCACCGATGCCCGCCGCTGGGAACCCAAGACGCTACGGCTGCGGCTCTTCACCATCGCAGCCACCCTGGCCCACACCGGTAGGCAACGCCTGCTCCACGTCAAGGTCACGGCGCCCTGGGCGGGACTCTTCACCACCGGATGGGACCGCCTCGCGATCCTGGCCCCGCCCTGAGCAACGCCACCACCCCGCCCCGACAACCCGCAACACAGCCCTCGTCCGTGGAAGACGACGCCCACCGGAAGCGCCGCCCCGGGACATTGTCATACCCACCGGCCAGAATCAGCCCCACCGAGGCGTCAACGACGGCCCGGCCCCCACCAGCAAGCCCCCATGCAACATCCGGGCTAGGCAGCGTCTCGAATATCCTCCTTCGCGAGGGCACTTCTGTTCCTGTTGCGCCCCTACGGCTAGAGAATCACGCCTGATCGCGTTTTTCAAGATCCTCACCGAACGCACCAACGAGCGTTCGGACACGTCGATCATCTTGTGAAATGTTGTAGCAATACATCAAACTGGAAGTTAAGGTGGCTTTACTTGCAGCCCCGAAAAGTTCTACCAAAGCCTCTCGTAGTCCGCTCGATCTCACGTCACCAAACAGCACCCGCTCAGTTCCTTCCGATGCAGAGGGGTGACCCTTCAGTTGCACAAGCTGACCGGCAAGGGTTGGAGCATCAAGAACCAAGCCTCGCCTTCTCCATTCATCCGTCCTGTCGTGCTGACCGATTGCATCGACCGAGTCCCCCGCCGCGGCAAGGCCATCTTTCAAATCCCGATGTACGTCGGACCATTGATAAGGGCCCGCTCGCATCCAGTCTCTGTGTTTCCTCCCAGCAACGCGACCATGCGCAACATCACCAAGTATTTCCATCAATGCACGCCGAAAGCCGTCCGGATCGAGCCAGCGCCGAAGAAGTGACCAACGCGCGGCGACGGCGCGCTCGGACAGCGAGACTAGGACGCAATCGCTAGTGCGATCCCCTGCAGGCCAACCCTGAAGAACATGAGCCCGCAGTTCAGGCAGGCCCTCACCTGCGAGAAGCGCCGCCGTGGTGGTCTCAGCCCACACAACCAGCGGCGCCTTCGTCGCCAGCCCTCTGGCGTGCTCCATCTGCCGCAGTGTGCAAGGGTCCGCTCGGCAGGCCTCCCCGCACAAGGTGCTCCGCACCCTCTCCAAGGGCGGCGAGTTCTGCGCCACCCCCGCCATCTCCCGCCCCATGCCCCCGTCGACACCTATGAGGAATGGCCGGTCCTCGCCGTCAATAGCGACGACCGCCGTCCCCGCTGGCAAACTCACCACCGCCTCGCTGTTCTCGGTGGTCAAATTCATCGTTGCGCCCACCGCATCGCGATCATCTCGCGCCGGCAGTCGATGCATGATCTTTAGTGCACTGTTCTTAATGACGTCTTGCGACACCTTCGAGGGTATCTGTTCGACGATCAAGACGCCTTCGCCGTAGGCGCGGATCTCGGCCAGAAGCGCCGAAAACAATTCCACAGCCGCCGCCGGGGCTCCACGTTCCGCGTGCTTCAAGAGCCGATGCGCCTCCTCCACCACAGTGACGTGCGAAAGGGAGTCTTGGGTGGCTCCGCGCACCCGCAGATACTCTACGATCCGAATGAGAATTATGCCCATGATGAAGGCTTTATCCTGATCGTCGGTCACCGAATCAAGCTCGAACACGACGTTAAGGCACATTATTTTAGGGATCGACAGGGGGTGACCACCTTCAAAGAAACGCCCCGCAGTCCCTTGCCTAAGACTTCCGATACGCACGTCGACAAACCCGCGGACATTAGCGGCCACCTCGGGGCCGTAGCCGATATTCTCGACTATGTGGCGGGCTGCGATCTGCAGGTCAGCAAGGGTAGGGTAGGGGGCACAAGAACCAACCGGACTAGCCTCAGACTTGGATCCACGGAGCCCATTCCCCAACTCGGCTTCGCCCGTAACCAGGTTCCACCCCGCCGCGCGATAACACCGCGTCAGGGCGTGCGAGAGCACCTGGGGAAAAGGCTCTTGCGCCTCGAAAGAGGCGGAAAACAGCGCTCGTACCAGGTCCACATGGCTTTGCAGCGGATATCCGGGCTCCGGCTCCAAGGGGTTTAGGGCCGCGGGGGGAACCTCCAACTCGCCGGGACGAATCACCAATACCTGATGCTCGACTCCCAGCCTGCCAGCCATACCTGCATACTCCGCCTTCGCCGGCTCGATGACCAGCCAAGGAGTATTCCCCTCCTTCGTTAGGCCTTCTAGAATACGTCTCGTCGTTTGTGACTTCCCAGACCCGGTAGCTCCGCAAATTAGGGAATGTCGGTTGAGAGTCCTCAGCGGGATCCGGAAATCACCCGTTCTCCGATGGGCTTCGTCCAGGATATGCCCCAGTGAGATCGCCAAACCATCACTCGCATCTGGTGTGAGGTCGAATCGGGCTACGCTCCGCAACTGAATCCCTGGGAGTTCGCGCGCAGGAGGCCGCAACAGCGCCGCCAGATCGTGGTCACCCAATATTACCGGCGCAATTTCCGTCGCATCCCTTCCGGTCGTCCACGCGAGCCCCTCCGACACCGATAACACCTCGTTCAAAGGCGACAGGCTATGCCCGAGGTCCTGCTCTTCTAGTGCGCTGCAGAACAAATTTGCGGCGCGATGGCTCCCTTCACCCGTAATGCTCGCCGCTAGTACCCGTGTCCTCCAGGCACCTCCTGTTCGCGCCTTGAGAAGCTCCCGCATCCGACGCTGCATACCTTCGGTTTCCAGGCGTTGGACTTCGGATGCCTCTCTTGGACGAATCATGGCCAGGCGGGAATCGGCGCGAGATATCTCGACCTCCAGATCCGCCCTTGACACCGGCACGGCGATGACCAACCACACGAACGGAACGTGGAGGTGAAGAGCATAATCCTCGGCGCCTGAAGGGTCTTCGCTTTCTCGTCGCGGAAGCCTCGTAGGTCGCCCGTCACCCACTCGTTGCGAAGCACCACAAACCACCCAGGCGGGGTACTGCGCAAGGCAGCCGTCGACAAGCTCGCCTCTAGTCTTCTTTCCTCTTGCCCCCGGTGGGAAAGAGAATTTGCCGTTGTGTGCGGATCCAGTCAGGTCGAAGCTGAGCCCGGGAATACTCGGACTCCCACCGTAGTAGATCTCGAAAGTAGGACTACCGGGGAGCCTTAGCCAGGCCATTGCTAGCCCGACCCCATGTCCGCCCGCACGGCTTTCGGCCATGAGTTCACTATGGGCGGCGATGATGGCGGGGCGAATACTGGCTATCTGATGTGCACGCGGATCCGCCGCCAGCGGCCTCGGCACTGTAGCAAGGCGGAGCCACTCATAACTACTAAGCAGCATCGGCGGCGATTCCTAGCCAAGTGGGATACCAGGAGCGAACCTTCGTCAGACATGCTATTTCGCGAAGGCTGCCCGGACTCATGAAGAGGTCCATACACGCGACCTCTGGTAATAGTCCCCCGGATCCAGAAGCGCTGCCTCGTTCACGATGATTGATGGAGAGACCGTCCCAGCGGCTACTTCTCGCGCACCCTGACGAAGACACGCGAACAAGGCCCAATCTGGTGCGAGGCCCTGAATGGCAGTCGGTTCAACAAGCAAATCGTAAGTGCGGCCCCACGTCACTCCTTCGGTCTCGCCAGCAGTGAGGGTCTCAGAAGCCGTCCGCTGCTCGCTGTCGGTGGTGGTCTCCGATCTACTCCCACCCGCCGTGCTAGATCTGCTCCTCGAAGTCCCCTGGTGCGTCCACGCGTCCCCATGGGTATTCGACCAGCTGGACGAAATTGAAGTGGCTCGTGATGTCCCGATCGATATGCTCGAGCCGTGACTCGCGCTCATACTTTGCTGCTGAGAATACTGGGCGACCTTGAAAGAATGTTGCTTACCTATGAAGTCGGCCGCGGCTTGAGCTTCGCTCGCGTTGCCTGGCTGCATGAGCAAGGTCATCGAGTCGTTTCGACCAAGCATCAGTCTTCCGTCATCCCTCAGGTGCTCGTACATCAGCACGACCCGGCAGTTCGCAAGCCGAGCACGGTCCGTCAGATGTTCAAGAGTCCGCGCGGAGAACTCATCTGCCCCCGCAATAATGATGGTCGAGCCGGGGACAACAGCACAAGCTCGAAGAGCTCGAACCATGGCGCTGATTAGAAGCAGACTCCGCTGATGCCCGCCGTCTTGATCGGCTCCGCCCGTGGAGAAGACACGGAGCCCCGTTGACTGCCATACG
This sequence comes from Austwickia sp., assembly GCA_016699675.1. Classification (NCBI taxonomy): domain Bacteria; kingdom Bacillati; phylum Actinomycetota; class Actinomycetes; order Micrococcales; family Dermatophilaceae; genus Austwickia; species Austwickia sp. The sequence continues at coordinate 3,615,365 of CP064985.1, forward strand.
GGAGAGAGAAACGCTGCATCCTTCTCGTGCTGCTTCCCAAGTGCAGACGAAAGAGTTGTGCGCAGGTCCCTGGTATGCTGTCGGACCTGGTCCACCTGTGGCAGCTCGTCGAGCCCGCGTGTGAGATCCCGAAGCTCGGAGGCTGTCAGGTGCTTCTCCGCCTCACTCGGCGAGAGCGATTGTTCCACGACACGAACGCCCAACTCGATTCGACGTATTGTCAGTGGTGGGCCTAATGACCCCGTAACAAGACGAAGGACGTCCGCGAATGCCGTCCGCCGAGCCCTGACTTCTTCCGGGCGCCCATGCATCGCGACCGCCGACGCAAGCAGGTCGCTTGATTCATCTGCAGAGCATCCAGCCAGAAGGTCCAAGCCGTCACTTCCATCGGAGAGATCAAACTCCCCTGCCGTGATACCGGAATCAGCGCAAGCCCGCAGGAGGCCTCTCGTGGTGTCGCCCCCTCGCCCGTTCAGCACCCAAGCAGGGCGACCCGCAGCCAGAGGCACCGCCAAGGCCGTCGTGAGGAAGGCGTCCCAGGATGTCGCGCTCCCCCCGAAGACGTGTACTGAAGTGAGTGGATCCGGCGTGGTCAAGGGATGCCACACGGGCCCCTGATCGATTCTCAGTTGTTCGCTCTTGGCCCACTCCTCGCGTCGAGCACTCCACTCGTTGAGTCTACGTTCGTGCTCTACGCGCGCTTCGGCGCAGATCGCCTCGTATTCAACTCGCGCTGTTTTCACTTCCGACTTGGAGGAGAATGCCGCCATAATGCCCCCCACTAAAATGAAGAGAGCTAGAGACACAATGACGCCGCTCCAGAATACCGAGATGCCACTGAGCTGCGGCAGGAAGAAGGCTACTCCTACCAGGAACAGCGTTATAAGAAGCGCACTCAACAGGAAACGGTCCCTTCGGTTCACTCTTTTCATCTACGAGGAGCTGCGGCTCAGGCGGTTCGACCCACTCGGGTTCTCCGTCGGGCATAGGCGGACTCGGCTCCGGAAATACGGGACACCACCCCCAAGGCTCAAAACCCGTTTCCGATGCAACCAGATTCATTCCCATACCTCTAGCTCATGTGGATCTTCTGAGGGCAACGAGCAACTCTACAGCTAAGGTGAGTACGGACGTGGGCTTACCCTCGGCATCAACGCCATGGCAGGATCACAGGTGGCCGAAATGGCGGTTCGAACGCCTCCTACCGATTCAACGAGGATGCTCGAGAGGGCCTCCAGTGATTGGATAGCCGCAGGTTCAACGCTTAACTCATACACCCGCGTTACGGTGATTCCGTCCGTCACGGATGTCGCCTGCGACTCATTTACGGACCCTTGCTCCGACACTCCGACTGATTCACTGGAGCTGTGGGTGGTCCCCTGTCTCGCCCGGGACTCACCTGTGGTGAAGGTGGTGCTGGCTCCGACGCTCACGGAAATCCCGGACGTATCCGTAAGACCTGTCTGACGATTGATCTGCGTCATTTTGAAGGAGTGGTTACGTCCGATGTGGTCCGCCGCCATGGCAGCCTCTTTCGCACCCGCCAGGCGCATGAAGAGACTTGCACTCTCAGCTTCGCCAATGACCGGTTCGAGATCCGCGTCGATACGTCTCAGCATGAGCACTAGACGAAGGCCTGCTTGTCGACAAGCACGGGAAACAGACTGGAGAGCTTCCCGACCCAAGTGATCACAGCCCACAAGAACGATAACCGTTTCACTGTCAGAGTATTCGCCGCGTCTGATTCTTTGCACCAGGGCCTGCAGTAAAATTCGGTCAGCAAGGTCTTTGCGTCGCGGTCCACCCGCAAGTGATCGCATAACGTGGAGATCACAGAGCGCCGGGCTCTCGAGGCTAGTTTCGCACGACCCGCGGATGTCTTCGTCCTCTGCATCCGCAACCTCGGAGAGCAGAGCACGCAAGAAGCGCGCCTCTGATCTCGCCATTTCGGTTTCGGCAATGGTGTCAAGCATCTGCGTCAGACGATGAACTTCGTCCGCGGACAGCTCTCCGACGCCGACTGGCTCGTATGTCCGCTGGAGAACCGCGAGTCCCGCCGCCAGACGGGGGATTGTCACCCGCGATCCAAGGATGGTCGCGACGCTGCTCAGGAGCTCAGCGTCCATGAGCCTGCGTTCGACGTCACTACCGCCCTTGCGAACGGTGTCCACCGCCTCCGCAATGGCCTCGGCCAGCGACTTTGCGTCTAAGCCTGTTAGGAGTAGTCCCTGGCCCGGTCCGCTTGAAAGCGCTATTCGCCGGACTTTGCACCTCGCCAAGGCCACCAGTGAAGTGGAAACGCTCTCGTCTGTGAGATCAACCACCCAGAGCGGCTTGCCGGAGCCCAGAATGGAGCAACCTGTCACACAGAGTTGTGCAGCCCAACCCGCAGGCGTACCTCCGACGATGTCAACGCGTTCGATCGACGGCCTTAGGACAATGGGGAACCATGTATCCAGGGAGGCGCGACGACGCTCTTCTGCCTGGTCCCAAGCCGATGCCTCGGCCTGCCACGTCGAGTGGTGCTCACGATAGGCCAACCACTGCTCTTGTCGGAAACTCTGGTAACTCAGCATGAGCGCCGCACGCTCGTTCAGATCTTGTCTATACCCTTTCACGAACCAGTTGATGGCGAGGACTATCCCCGTGATCCAGCCCAACAAGAATAGGGGGCCCAACACAAAGCTGAACACGAATATGCAGATTACGATGGTGACACGCTTCCGATGCTCCGCCTGAGCATGGGAAATACGCGCGTCGAGGGCCCGTAAATCTGGCGGAGAGGGCTCCACCCATTGCGGCTCGAGGCCCATCGATGGACAGGGACGAGCCGCAGGGGGATCTACGTACTGCCACCCCCATCGTTCGAACGGCACGAAGAGCGAGTCCCCGAAGCCGTCCCCCTCGTTGACCAGTAGCCGATCCACTCCTCGCCCCCCCTTGTGTCACCCGTGGATGCTCATGCTAGGGGTGAATACTGTTCGCGTACAGAGCAATTCGTCGATTATGGTCTGTCGTCTCCTCCGCGGCTGCAGGCAGGTCGCACACATGCCAGTGACATTGGATCGTCGCGTCCTCGCGTCGTGGAAGCTTGGCGGCGAACGTTCCATGTCCGGGTCCGGACTAGCCCGGATGTTGCATGGGGGCTTGCTGGTGGGGGCCGGGCCGTCGTTGACGCCTCGGTGGGGCTGATTCTGGCCGGTGGGTATGACAATGTCCCGGGGCGGCGCTTCCGGTGGGCGTCGTCTTCCACGGACGAGGGCTGTGTTGCGGGTTGTCGGGGCGGGGTGGTGGCGTTGCTCAGGGCGGGGCCAGGATCGCGAGGCGGTCCCATCCGGTGGTGAAGAGTCCCGCCCAGGGCGCCGTGACCTTGACGTGGAGCAGGCGTTGCCTACCGGTGTGGGCCAGGGTGGCTGCGATGGTGAAGAGCCGCAGCCGTAGCGTCTTGGGTTCCCAGCGGCGGGCATCGGTGCTGGTGAAGGCCAGCATGCCCATCCACGCGATCAGGTCGTTCGCGAGTTGCACGATCAGGAGCCAGATTCGGTTCTGGGCGAAGCCCTGCAGGGGCAGGTTGGTCAGGCCGGTGTCTTTGGCGATGCGGATCCGGTCTTCGCAGCGGGCCCGGCGCCGGTGGCGTAGTTCCAGGTCGGCCAGTTGCCCACGGGTCGTGTTGGTGACGAAAGCGGTCAGCCGGTACCCCTCGACGTCGGTGAAGCGGAGTTGGGCGCCGGGGTGGGGTCGTTCGCGTCGGACGATGACCCGCATCCCGGCCGGGTACCCCGTGAGGAGACCCTTAGCCGCGAGGAGGTCGGTGAGCTCGACGACGGCCGCGCCGTCCCGGACGTCGCCGTCGGCGTCGAGGGCGACCTGCCAGGCGGTCTCGGGGATCAGCGCGTACAGCTGGGGCGTGCTGGTGGGCAGGGTGTACCCGATGGAGTACGACAGGCCGCGCCGGTCCAGGAAGGTCAGGAACTCCCGGGTGCCACCGGCGCCGTCGGTGCGGATCAAGACTTTCTTGCCGGGCCGGGAGGGGTTGATCCCGGGCACCGCCGCCAGCGCCGTCTTGGTCACGGCGATGTGGTCAGCGGCCGTGTTCGACCCAGCGTTCCCCGCTCGCAGCAGCATGCCGAGCGGTTCGCCGGTGCCCGTCTTGCCGTGGTCGAGGAAGGCGCACAGCGGGTGGAAGCCGTAGCCATGTTTGAACGTGGCGGCGGCGTTCTCCTTCTCGGAGTGGGCCGTGATCAGCGTCGCGTCAAGGTCGATGACCAGCGGATCGGTTGCTGAGGCTGCGTGGTTCGGGGCATGGGTTCCGGCCCGATGCCACACGTGGGCGCGGGCCGCGGTTCGGGCCGCGGCCACGGCCTTCTCCACGGCGGTGACCTGCGAGGTCAGGGACGCGATCGTCCGGCTAATCGTCGCATCGGAAGCGACCGGCCCGTACAGGGCGGGCTCGACTCGTAACAACGTCACGTCGCGGCAGGCGTCCCCACCCAGGGCCAGCGTGATCGCCAGGTCGAGTAGCACCTTGGCCGGATCGTGCCGCGCCAACGGCTTACGCCACGGCGTCAGCGCAGCGCTCAACGTCGCGGCCAGCCCCGACACTGTCGCAGTCTGGGCCAGCAGCGCCCCACCGGCCTGGGCAACCGCCGGAACGGTGGCCGCGTCGACCTTGATTCTGGGGTAGATCCGGGTAGTGTGCTTCACCTGAAAGGTGCTCCCTTCGACCCGCCAATATCGACCTCAGCAATCGATATTCTCCCAGGTCAAGAGCACCTTTCAGCGTTTACCGGCCACACTAACCATGAAATCTCCGGGCTAGGCGCTTATGTTGGGATTGCTGGGCAGTGGTCGGTTCGAGGGGAGCGGGGGGCCTGGGTCTTAGAGGGTCGAAAGCGCAGTCGTTGACGGACCATTCGAAAGGGACTCGCCTGAAATGACGGACACGCCCACTGCGCGGGATGCCCCGCCTCCTCCGCCCCCACCGCCTCCGCCTGATCCGCCTTCGCCCTCAGGATTCAGAGCCTTGGAGGCGCAAAACGCCACCCCGCGGGACGCGGTGGATCAGCGCATCGAGTCTCGATCGGGGAATGGATCACCGAATGATGATCGCGTACCGTCAGGTTTCGCTGCTCTGGAGGCGCAGTATGAGGGAAGGTTGGCGGAGAGACCGGACCCGGGGCAGGCCCAGGGCGAGCTGAGTGATGCGGTGGTGGCGGGGCAGGCCCAGGGCGAGCTGAGTGATGCGGTGGTGGCGGAGCAGGCCCAGGGCGAGCTGAGTGATGCGGTGGTGGCGGAGCAGGCCCAGGGCGAGCTGAGTGATGCGGTGGTGGCGGAGCAGGCCCAGGGCGAGCTGAGTGATGCGGTGGTGGCGGAGCAGGCCCAGGGCGAGCTGAGTGATGCGGTGGTGGCGGAGCAGGCCCAGGGCGAGCTGAGTGATGCGGTGGTGGCGGAGCAGGCCCAGGGCGAGCTGAGTGATGCGGTGGTGGCGGGGCAGGCCCAGGCCGAGTTGATCCCGGCGGTCGAGATCGTGGACGGTCCGGGCGACTCTGAGGGAAGTGCGGACGACCCTGATGTGGCGCCTGGAGTCAACGAGGTCGAGCGGTCGCTCGAGTCGATCGAAGTCGATGAAAGAGTGAACAAAGATGTGCCGACTGGCGAGGACCTGAGCCAGCAGAATCGCCGCCTCAAAGATGCGGGTCATCGGCCGGAGTGGCTCCGTTTGTGGGAGGGGCAGAAGGTTCATAGGGAGTACCAATCTGACCTAAACGAAGCTATGACTGCTTCCGGAGCAGAATTGTCTCGCGCGGAGCTCTACGTGCACAAGCCCGGGGTTGACGTGGTCGCTGCGCGAAATGGGGCTAATAAGCGATACAACCGGGTCGACTGGTATGACGGGTCAGTTGGGATGATCGCGTCGATGAAGAACGTTCAATTTTCCGAAGTTGACTCATCGATCGCATCTCGCTACATTGATGAGTTGACTAAGAAGTATCATTCAGGTGTTGTGATTGCGAATGTCCCAACCACACCTTCGGCGCTGGTGCATGAAGAGCTCAAGGGCGTCATGACCTTGATAGTTCCTAGTCAGGCTCAACCGATACCTCAAAAGGTTATAGATTATGCTCGTGACCGAAACGTGATTATCGCAGAATGGGAGAACGTCCTCGGTTGGGGCGTCAATGACGCAAGTCGGGATCGCTTTCCATCTGAATTGTGGGTTCCACCGCCGGGCATGTTTTCTGACTGAAGAAAAGGCAAGGAGAGGGGAAACCGAAGCTCATCGATCTTTCCCCGCGTGTCTTTGGCATGGCGCCAGGAAACGCATCGGGGCCGGAGGGTCTCGACCTTGTTGCCTAGCCCGGATGTTGCATGGGGGCTTGCTGGTGGGGGCCGGGCCGTCGTTGACGCCTCGGTGGGGCTGATTCTGGCCGGTGGGTATGACAATGTCCCGGGGCGGCGCTTCCGGTGGGCGTCGTCTTCCACGGACGAGGGCTGTGTTGCGGGTTGTCGGGGCGGGGTGGTGGCGTTGCTCAGGGCGGGGCCAGGATCGCGAGGCGGTCCCATCCGGTGGTGAAGAGTCCCGCCCAGGGCGCCGTGACCTTGACGTGGAGCAGGCGTTGCCTACCGGTGTGGGCCAGGGTGGCTGCGATGGTGAAGAGCCGCAGCCGTAGCGTCTTGGGTTCCCAGCGGCGGGCATCGGTGCTGGTGAAGGCCAGCATGCCCATCCACGCGATCAGGTCGTTCGCGAGTTGCACGATCAGGAGCCAGATTCGGTTCTGGGCGAAGCCCTGCAGGGGCAGGTTGGTCAGGCCGGTGTCTTTGGCGATGCGGATCCGGTCTTCGCAGCGGGCCCGGCGCCGGTGGCGTAGTTCCAGGTCGGCCAGTTGCCCACGGGTCGTGTTGGTGACGAAAGCGGTCAGCCGGTACCCCTCGACGTCGGTGAAGCGGAGTTGGGCGCCGGGGTGGGGTCGTTCGCGTCGGACGATGACCCGCATCCCGGCCGGGTACCCCGTGAGGAGACCCTTAGCCGCGAGGAGGTCGGTGAGCTCGACGACGGCCGCGCCGTCCCGGACGTCGCCGTCGGCGTCGAGGGCGACCTGCCAGGCGGTCTCGGGGATCAGCGCGTACAGCTGGGGCGTGCTGGTGGGCAGGGTGTACCCGATGGAGTACGACAGGCCGCGCCGGTCCAGGAAGGTCAGGAACTCCCGGGTGCCACCGGCGCCGTCGGTGCGGATCAAGACTTTCTTGCCGGGCCGGGAGGGGTTGATCCCGGGCACCGCCGCCAGCGCCGTCTTGGTCACGGCGATGTGGTCAGCGGCCGTGTTCGACCCAGCGTTCCCCGCTCGCAGCAGCATGCCGAGCGGTTCGCCGGTGCCCGTCTTGCCGTGGTCGAGGAAGGCGCACAGCGGGTGGAAGCCGTAGCCATGTTTGAACGTGGCGGCGGCGTTCTCCTTCTCGGAGTGGGCCGTGATCAGCGTCGCGTCAAGGTCGATGACCAGCGGATCGGTTGCTGAGGCTGCGTGGTTCCGGGGCATGGGTTCCGGCCCGCTGCCACACGTGGGCGCGGGCCGCGGTTCGGGCCGCGGCCACGGCCTTCTCCACGGCGGTGACCTGCGAGGTCAGGGACGCGATCGTCCGGCTAATCGTCGCATCGGAAGCGACCGGCCCGTACAGGGCGGGCTCGACTCGTAACAACGTCACGTCGCGGCAGGCGTCCCCACCCAGGGCCAGCGTGATCGCCAGGTCGAGTAGCACCTTGGCCGGATCGTGCCGCGCCAACGGCTTACGCCACGGCGTCAGCGCGGCGCTCAACGTCGGGGCCAGCCCCGACACTGTCGCAGTCTGGGCCAGCAGCGCCCCACCGGCCTGGGCAACCGCCGGAACGGTGGCCGCGTCGACCTTGATTCTGGGGTAGATCCGGGTAGTGTGCTTCACCTGAAAGGTGCTCCCTTCGACCCGGCAATATCGACCTCAGCAATCGATATTCTCCCAGGTCAAGAGCACCTTTCAGCGTTTACCGGCCACACTAACCCGGATCGTTCACGAGACTCGGGTGTGATCGGCGCGTAGAAGCACGGAAGTGCCTGTCCAGCAAGGGAAACTTGGGTTTGCGACGACTCAAGATCTCCGAACCGGAAGGCACTCCGTAGGTGAAGCGTACTTCGTGGTCTACCGGCTTGTCCGTGACCTCCGATGGTGTCGGCGTGGTGGCCCATGCGGGCAGCGTCGCCACCCGCCTTCTGGCCGACCGGGTCGGCCTCACGTCCGAGTTGTCCAAGGTGATGGTCCGCCGCAACTTCGTCCCCGGTCACGACCGCGGCAGGGTGCTGACCGACGTCGCGGTGATGCTCGCCGACGGCGGGGAGGCGATCGCCGACATCGACGTGCTGCGCCACCAGTCCAGCGTGCTGGGCCGTGTCGCGTCGGCGCCGACGGTGTGGCGGGCACTGGACGAGGTCACACCTGGCCGGTTGAAGAGGATCCAGAACGCGCGGGCGCGGGTCCGCCGCCAGGTCTGGTCCCAGCTGCCTGACGGCGTCCCGGCGAGCAAGGTCGCCGGGACCGATCTTGACGATCTGATCGTGCTCGACACCGACGCGACCATCGTGATCAGCCACAGCGAGAAGGAGAACGCGGCGGCCACGTTCAAGCGGACCTTCGGGTTCCACCCACTCGGGGTGTGGTGCGACAACACGAGTGAGTTCCTCGCCGCCAAGCTCCGCGCTGGCAATGCCGGCTCGAACACCGCCGCCGACCACATCGAGGTCCTCACCGACGCGATCGCGCAGATCCCCGGCACGCACCGCAAGAAGCTGCTCATCCGCTCCGACGGCGCGGGCGCATCGCACAAGCTGCTGGACTGGCTTACCGAGCAGAACCGGGTCCGTGGCCGCAGCGTGGAGTACAGCGTGGGTTTCGCGGTCACCGAGAAGATCCGCGACGCCATCGACCTGGTCCCGAAGAAGGTCTGGACCCCGGCACTCGACGCCGACGGTGGGATCCGCGAAGGAGGTGACGTCGCCGAGCTCACCGGGCTCTTGGACCTGAGCAGCTGGCCGACCGGAATGCGCGTCATCGTGCGCCGCGAACGACCCCATCCCGGCGCCCAACTGTCGCTGTTCGAGGAACGTGACGGCTGGCGCTACCAAGCCTTCGTCACCAACACCACGACCGGACAACTGGCTTTCCTCGAGGCCCGGCATCGGGCGCACGCTCGGGTCGAGGACCGGATCCGGCACGCCAAGGACTCCGGGGCTGGGGCGGTTCCCGTCGCGGGAGTTCGAGATCAACCGGGTGTGGCTGATGCTGGTGCAGATCGCTGCCGACCTGACCGCATGGACCCGGCTCCTCGCACTGACCGGAGACGCGAAGTCGCTGGCGGCGTGTGAGCCGAAAGCGCTGCGCTACCGCTTCCTTCACGTCCCAGCCCGGCTGACTCACAGCGCCCGCCGACGACGCTTGCGGATACCCGAGTCGTGGCCATGGGCGGCCGCGATCGTCGCAGTCTTCGCCAACATCGCCGCCATCCCCCAACCAGCCTGACCCCCCGTCCACCCACGACATCACGACCCGGAGAACCGCAGCCCGGCAGCGCCAGCCGGCCCAACGTCGTACCCGCGCACCGTCATCGACTCACCCCACGCAGCGATGCCGTCGTCGGCACCGTCATGAAAGACCGGGGCTAACCATGAAATCTCCGGGCTAGCCCGGATCGTTCACGAGACTCGGGTGTGATCGGCGCGTAGAAGCACGGAAGTGCCTGTCCAGCAAGGGAAACTTGGGTTTGCGACGACTCAAGATCTCCGAACCGGAAGGCACTCCGTAGGTGAAGCGTACTTCGTGGTCTACCGGCTTGTCCGTGACCTCCGATGGTGTCGGCGTGGTGGCCCATGCGGGCAGCGTCGCCACCCGCCTTCTGGCCGACCGGGTCGGCCTCACGTCCGAGTTGTCCAAGGTGATGGTCCGCCGCAACTTCGTCCCCGGTCACGACCGCGGCAGGGTGCTGACCGACGTCGCGGTGATGCTCGCCGACCGGAAGATGTCAAGCAGTCTGAGACACGTGTCGTTACGCGGTCTGTATGAGGGCCTCCGGTGAGGGTTGGTTGATCCAGGCCGGTACGTGTCAAGGTGTTTGGGACATTTAGGCCGCTTCGGAAGTGTGGGAAGCGGAGCTGGTCTGGATGCTGGCTGGCGGCTGGTTGATCCAGGCCTTGGTCGGCACCTTGGGTGCCTGGGGGCGGCCGCCCGGGAAACGGTCGGGACGGGCCCGCCAGGCCGCGTCCAGGGTCTCTTGACGGGTCCGGCGTTGATCGCGCCAGGTCCCGTCATGGACGGAACAAGGGGTGTACAGCCCGATCCCGCAATGCCGGTGATGCTGGTTGTAGTAGCCGGCGAAATCGCGCATGAATATTTGCGCGTCGATCAGCGACCCGAAGTCGTCGGGGAAGGCAGGACAGTACTTGAGGGTTTTAAACGCCGCTTCGGAGTAGGGATTGTCGTTACTGACCTTGGGTCGCGACAACGACCTGGTGATATCCAGCGCCGACAGGAGCTGCGCGACGGTGCCCCGAGGTCATCGGGCCGCCATTATCCGAATGAATGTATCGAGGCAGGACGCCGCGGTTCGCGCGGATCGCGGCATCGATGAAGTCGCGGGCCAACACCTTATCCTCACGGGTATGGACTTCGACGTGAATGATTTTCCGGGAGTAGATATCAATCATCACGTACGCGCTGTAGTACACCCCCTTGCTCGGGCCCTTGAGTTTGGTGATGTCCCAGCTGAACACCTGATCGGGGCCGGTAGCCAGCAGCTGCGGCTTGACCCGCGAGGGGTGGGGAAGCGACCGCCCGCCGCTCACGAACTTGCTGGTGAGCACGCAGGATTCGGTACATCGTGGATACCGAGCACAGGTACCGGCCCTCGTCCAGCAGCGTGGCCCACACCTGCGCGGGGGCCTTATCGGCGAACCGGTCGCTGTTGAGGACCTCCAGCACAGCAGCCGTCTCAGCGGGGCTCAACGCCGAGGGCATCACCTTGGGTTTGGGCGCCCGAGACGGTCCGAACGGTTTCCTGTCCCGGGCCCGCCACCGATACACACTCGAGCGGGCAATCCCGGTCAACGCCGACGCAGCGCTGGTCCCGGCCAGGGCCTCGATCGCCTCGAACGCGGGCCACAGCACCGCGGTCACTGCTGCTTTCCCGGCGCGCTCTTGGACACCGTCTCCAAGAGCGCGTGTGCTTTTCCCATGACCTCCAACATCGATTTCGTCATGTCCAACTCGGCCTGCAACCGCACATTCTCGGCCTCTAACCCGGATGTTGCATGGGGGCTTGCTGGTGGGGGCCGGGCCGTCGTTGACGCCTCGGTGGGGCTGATTCTGGCCGGTGGGTATGACAATGTCCCGGGGCGGCGCTTCCGGTGGGCGTCGTCTTCCACGGACGAGGGCTGTGTTGCGGGTTGTCGGGGCGGGGTGGTGGCGTTGCTCAGGGCGGGGCCAGGATCGCGAGGCGGTCCCATCCGGTGGTGAAGAGTCCCGCCCAGGGCGCCGTGACCTTGACGTGGAGCAGGCGTTGCCTACCGGTGTGGGCCAGGGTGGCTGCGATGGTGAAGAGCCGCAGCCGTAGCGTCTTGGGTTCCCAGCGGCGGGCATCGGTGCTGGTGAAGGCCAGCATGCCCATCCACGCGATCAGGTCGTTCGCGAGTTGCACGATCAGGAGCCAGATTCGGTTCTGGGCGAAGCCCTGCAGGGGCAGGTTGGTCAGGCCGGTGTCTTTGGCGATGCGGATCCGGTCTTCGCAGCGGGCCCGGCGCCGGTGGCGTAGTTCCAGGTCGGCCAGTTGCCCACGGGTCGTGTTGGTGACGAAAGCGGTCAGCCGGTACCCCTCGACGTCGGTGAAGCGGAGTTGGGCGCCGGGGTGGGGTCGTTCGCGTCGGACGATGACCCGCATCCCGGCCGGGTACCCCGTGAGGAGACCCTTAGCCGCGAGGAGGTCGGTGAGCTCGACGACGGCCGCGCCGTCCCGGACGTCGCCGTCGGCGTCGAGGGCGACCTGCCAGGCGGTCTCGGGGATCAGCGCGTACAGCTGGGGCGTGCTGGTGGGCAGGGTGTACCCGATGGAGTACGACAGGCCGCGCCGGTCCAGGAAGGTCAGGAACTCCCGGGTGCCACCGGCGCCGTCGGTGCGGATCAAGACTTTCTTGCCGGGCCGGGAGGGGTTGATCCCGGGCACCGCCGCCAGCGCCGTCTTGGTCACGGCGATGTGGTCAGCGGCCGTGTTCGACCCAGCGTTCCCCGCTCGCAGCAGCATGCCGAGCGGTTCGCCGGTGCCCGTCTTGCCGTGGTCGAGGAAGGCGCACAGCGGGTGGAAGCCGTAGCCATGTTTGAACGTGGCGGCGGCGTTCTCCTTCTCGGAGTGGGCCGTGATCAGCGTCGCGTCAAGGTCGATGACCAGCGGATCGGTTGCTGAGGCTGCGTGGTTCGGGGCATGGGTTCCGGCCCGATGCCACACGTGGGCGCGGGGCGCGGTTCGGGCGCGGCCACGGCCTTCTCCACGGCGGCCACGTCGCCGGCCAGGGCCGCGATCGTGCGCGAGATCGTGGCATCAGAGGCCACCAGGCCATACAGGCCCGGCTCGGAGCGGATGAGCGCCACATCACGGCAGGCGTCCCCACCCAGGACCAGCGAGATCGCCAGATCGAGCAGCACCTGGCCGGGTCATGCCGGGCCAGCGACTTACGCCACGGCGTCAGCGCCGCACTCAACGCCCCGACCAGCCCGGAGGTGGTCGCGGTCCGGGTCAGCAGCACACCCCCCGCGTGCGCGACCGCGGGCACTGCCGCGGTGTCGACTCGGACAAGGGGATAGGGACCGCTACGCTTACTCACCTGGGAAGTGCCCTTCGAACCACGCGGATATCGGCCTAGACAATCGACATCCTCGCAGCTCAAGGGCACTTTTCACGTCACGGCACGCTCACCGCCGTGAAATCTCCGGGCTAACTGGGCCTGCCGCGAACGGTCCCGGCTCGGGGTCAGACCCGCAACCGGGGTATCCCGCAAACGGCCCTCCTCGACCGCTTTGCGCCACTTCTGCACATGAGAGTCATACAAACCCTCACGACGCAAAATCGCGCCCCGCGCCCCCGGACCGTCCGCCGCGTCATACTCCTGGACCACCGCCGCCTTAAACGCCGCCGTGAACCTACGCCGCGAAGACCGCGCCGGCCGATCCGCCTGACTCATCGTCACCGATCCATCTGCTCTCTCGCCCCGTCAACCACCACACAACCGGACCCACCGGCTGTCCCACTGCACCTTGACAGACAGGGGGCGGCCTGGGGCAGTTTGGGTGCCTGGGGTCGGCGGTTGCCGAATCGGTGCGGGTGGGTGGCGTGGGCGGCGTCGAGGGTGGCCTGGCGCTGGGCGCGGATCTCGGCGGCGGTGCCGAAGTGGACCGACGCGGGGGTATGAAGTCCGATCCCGGAGTGTCGGTGCTCGTGGTTGTAGTAGGTGAAGAACGCCTCGCAGAACGTGCGGGCGTCGGCCAGAGAGCCGAACGCGTCGGGGAACACGGGGGCGTACTTCAAGGTCTTGAACGCCGACTCGCTGTAGGGGTTGTCGTTGCTGACCCGTGGTCGGGAGTGGGAGCGGTCCACGCCCAGGTCGAGCAGGAGCTGGGCGACGGGCTTGGAGGTCATCGAGGTGCCTCTGTCGGCGTGGACCGCGTCGGGGATGCCGTGCAGGCCGAATGCCTCCTCGAGCATGGTCTTGGCGATCTGCGAGTCCTCGCAGGCTTGGACGGTCCAGGCCACGACGTAGCGGGAGAAGATGTCGAGCACGACGTAGAGCTGGAACCAGATCCCACGGCCGGGGCCGCGGAGTTTGGTGATGTCCCACGACCAGACTTGCCCGGACTTGGTGGCCAGCAGTTCGGGCTTCTTCTTCGCCGGATGGACCGCCTGCCGGCGACGTTCCCCAGCTGCGTCGTTGCGGCGCAGGATCCGGTGCATCGTGGACATCGAGCACAGGTAGGTGCCCTCGTCCAGCAGCGTGGCCCAGGCCTGGGAGACGCTCTTGTCACAGAACCGTTCGCTGGTCAGCACGGCCAGCACCTGGGCCTGCTCGGCCAGCGTGAGGGCGTTGGGTGGCGTGGGCCGCTTGGGTGCCGGTCCGTGGGCCGGCCCCTGTCTGTCAAGGTGCAGTGGGACAGCCGGTGGGTCCGGTTGTGTGGTGGTTGACGGGGCGAGAGAGCAGATGGATCGGTGACGATGAGTCAGGCGGATCGGCCGGCGCGGTCTTCGCGGCGTAGGTTCACGGCGGCGTTTAAGGCGGCGGTGGTCCAGGAGTATGACGCGGCGGACGGTCCGGGGCGCGGGGCGCGATTTTGCGTCGTGAGGGTTTGTATGACTCTCATGTGCAGAAGTGGCGCAAAGCGGTCGAGGAGGGCCGTTTGCGGGATACCCCGGTTGCGGGTCTGACCCCGAGCCGGGACCGTTCGCGGCAGGCCCAGTTAGAGGCCGAGAATGTGCGGTTGCAGGCCGAGTTGGACATGACGAAATCGATGTTGGAGGTCATGGGAAAAGCACACGCGCTCTTGGAGACGGTGTCCAAGAGCGCGCCGGGAAAGCAGCAGTGACCGCGGTGCTGTGGCCCGCGTTCGAGGCGATCGAGGCCCTGGCCGGGACCAGCGCTGCGTCGGCGTTGACCGGGATTGCCCGCTCGAGTGTGTATCGGTGGCGGGCCCGGGACAGGAAACCGTTCGGACCGTCTCGGGCGCCCAAACCCAAGGTGATGCCCTCGGCGTTGAGCCCCGCTGAGACGGCTGCTGTGCTGGAGGTCCTCAACAGCGACCGGTTCGCCGATAAGGCCCCCGCGCAGGTGTGGGCCACGCTGCTGGACGAGGGCCGGTACCTGTGCTCGGTATCCACGATGTACCGAATCCTGCGTGCTCACCAGCAAGTTCGTGAGCGGCGGGCGGTCGCTTCCCACCCCTCGCGGGTCAAGCCGCAGCTGCTGGCTACCGGCCCCGATCAGGTGTTCAGCTGGGACATCACCAAACTCAAGGGCCCGAGCAAGGGGGTGTACTACAGCGCGTACGTGATGATTGATATCTACTCCCGGAAAATCATTCACGTCGAAGTCCATACCCGTGAGGATAAGGTGTTGGCCCGCGACTTCATCGATGCCGCGATCCGCGCGAACCGCGGCGTCCTGCCTCGATACATTCATTCGGATAATGGCGGCCCGATGACCTCGGGCACCGTCGCGCAGCTCCTGTCGGCGCTGGATATCACCAGGTCGTTGTCGCGACCCAAGGTCAGTAACGACAATCCCTACTCCGAAGCGGCGTTTAAAACCCTCAAGTACTGTCCTGCCTTCCCCGACGACTTCGGGTCGCTGATCGACGCGCAAATATTCATGCGCGATTTCGCCGGCTACTACAACCAGCATCACCGGCATTGCGGGATCGGGCTGTACACCCCTTGTTCCGTCCATGACGGGACCTGGCGCGATCAACGCCGGACCCGTCAAGAGACCCTGGACGCGGCCTGGCGGGCCCGTCCCGACCGTTTCCCGGGCGGCCGCCCCCAGGCACCCAAGCCCCGGTCTTTCATGACGGTGCCGACGACGGCATCGCTGCGTGGGGTGAGTCGATGACGGTGCGCGGGTACGACGTTGGGCCGGCTGGCGCTGCCGGGCTGCGGTTCTCCGGGTCGTGATGTCGTGGGCGGACGGGGGGTCAGGCGGGTTGTGGGATCGCGGCGATGTTGGCGAAGACTGCGACGATCGCGGCCGCCCATGGCCACGACTCGGGTATCCGCAAGCGTCGTCGGCGGGCGCTGTGAGTCAGCCGGGCTGGGACGTGAAGGAAGCGGTAGCGCAGCGCTTTCGGCTCACACGCCGCCAGCGACTTCGCGTCTCCGGTCAGTGCGAGGAGCCGGGTCCATGCGGTCAGGTCGGCAGCGATCTGCACCAGCATCAGCCACACCCGGTTGATCTCGAACTCCCGCGACGGGAACCGCCCCAGCCCCGAGTCCTTGGCGTGCCGGATCCGGTCCTCGACCCGAGCGTGCGCCCGATGCCGGGCCTCGAGGAAAGCCAGTTGTCCGGTCGTGGTGTTGGTGACGAAGGCTTGGTAGCGCCAGCCGTCACGTTCCTCGAACAGCGACAGTTGGGCGCCGGGATGGGGTCGTTCGCGGCGCACGATGACGCGCATTCCGGTCGGCCAGCTGCTCAGGTCCAAGAGCCCGGTGAGCTCGGCGACGTCACCTCCTTCGCGGATCCCACCGTCGGCGTCGAGTGCCGGGGTCCAGACCTTCTTCGGGACCAGGTCGATGGCGTCGCGGATCTTCTCGGTGACCGCGAAACCCACGCTGTACTCCACGCTGCGGCCACGGACCCGGTTCTGCTCGGTAAGCCAGTCCAGCAGCTTGTGCGATGCGCCCGCGCCGTCGGAGCGGATGAGCAGCTTCTTGCGGTGCGTGCCGGGGATCTGCGCGATCGCGTCGGTGAGGACCTCGATGTGGTCGGCGGCGGTGTTCGAGCCGGCATTGCCAGCGCGGAGCTTGGCGGCGAGGAACTCACTCGTGTTGTCGCACCACACCCCGAGTGGGTGGAACCCGAAGGTCCGCTTGAACGTGGCCGCCGCGTTCTCCTTCTCGCTGTGGCTGATCACGATGGTCGCGTCGGTGTCGAGCACGATCAGATCGTCAAGATCGGTCCCGGCGACCTTGCTCGCCGGGACGCCGTCAGGCAGCTGGGACCAGACCTGGCGGCGGACCCGCGCCCGCGCGTTCTGGATCCTCTTCAACCGGCCAGGTGTGACCTCGTCCAGTGCCCGCCACACCGTCGGCGCCGACGCGACACGGCCCAGCACGCTGGACTGGTGGCGCAGCACGTCGATGTCGGCGATCGCCTCCCCGCCGTCGGCGAGCATCACCGCGACGTCGGTCAGCACCCTGCCGCGGTCGTGACCGGGGACGAAGTTGCGGCGGACCATCACCTTGGACAACTCCGGACGTGAGGCCGACCCGGTCGGCCAGAAGGCGGGTGGCGACGCTGCCCGCATGGGCCACCACGCCGACACCATCGGAGGTCACGGACAAGCCGGTAGACCACGAAGTACGCTTCACCTACGGAGTGCCTTCCGGTTCGGAGATCTTGAGTCGTCGCAAACCAAGTTTCCCTTGCTGGACAGGCACTTCCGTGCTTCCACGCGCCGATCACACCCGAGTCTCGTGAACGATCCGGGCAAGGTGCCGACCAAGGCCTGGATCAACCAGCCGCCAGCCAGCATCCAGACCAGCTCCGCTTCCCACACTTCCGAAGCGGCCTAAATGTCCCAAACACCTTGACACGTACCGGGCGGCTTCTTCGCTCGGTAGTGGCTGCCGCGGGGCCGGCCCAGCAACGCACAGGCGTGCTTCACCCCGACCTGCTCGGCGAGCTCGTCGACGGCGGGGTTGATCACCGCGGCCGCTTCGGCAGGTTCGTGCTCTCGGAGAGCATCTCCAAGAGCGCGTGTGCTTTTCCCACGATCTCCAACGCCGCCTTCGTCCGGACCAGCTCGGCCTCGGCCCTCTCTGCCCGGGCTCGCAGCTGCTCGACCTCCCGGTCGCGGCGGTCCCGGGTCTTCGGGCACTTGGGTCCCAGCGCCGCGGTCGCACCGGCCTCGGCAGCCTTGCGCCACTCGGTGATGTGGGATGAGTACAGGTGCTCGCGGCGCAGGATCGCGCCCCGCTCACCCCGGTCCGCCGTGTCGTACTCATCCAGGATCCGCGCCTTGTACTCCGCGGTGAACATCCGACGCTTGGGCTGGTCAGCTCTCGGGGTCACCACCCCATCATCGAGGCGGGCGGCATCAGCCAACGTCATGGTCATCAGGTGTCTCGCTTCTCCGCCCCGTGCAGAGGGAAAGAACTCAGAAGGGGTGTCTCACCTCAGCCTGACGCACAGGGGACGGCGGGGAGGCGATCGCCGACATCGACGTGCTGCGCCACCAGTCCAGCGTGCTGGGCCGTGTCGCGTCGGCGCCGACGGTGTGGCGGGCACTGGACGAGGTCACACCTGGCCGGTTGAAGAGGATCCAGAACGCGCGGGCGCGGGTCCGCCGCCAGGTCTGGTCCCAGCTGCCTGACGGCGTCCCGGCGAGCAAGGTCGCCGGGACCGATCTTGACGATCTGATCGTGCTCGACACCGACGCGACCATCGTGATCAGCCACAGCGAGAAGGAGAACGCGGCGGCCACGTTCAAGCGGACCTTCGGGTTCCACCCACTCGGGGTGTGGTGCGACAACACGAGTGAGTTCCTCGCCGCCAAGCTCCGCGCTGGCAATGCCGGCTCGAACACCGCCGCCGACCACATCGAGGTCCTCACCGACGCGATCGCGCAGATCCCCGGCACGCACCGCAAGAAGCTGCTCATCCGCTCCGACGGCGCGGGCGCATCGCACAAGCTGCTGGACTGGCTTACCGAGCAGAACCGGGTCCGTGGCCGCAGCGTGGAGTACAGCGTGGGTTTCGCGGTCACCGAGAAGATCCGCGACGCCATCGACCTGGTCCCGAAGAAGGTCTGGACCCCGGCACTCGACGCCGACGGTGGGATCCGCGAAGGAGGTGACGTCGCCGAGCTCACCGGGCTCTTGGACCTGAGCAGCTGGCCGACCGGAATGCGCGTCATCGTGCGCCGCGAACGACCCCATCCCGGCGCCCAACTGTCGCTGTTCGAGGAACGTGACGGCTGGCGCTACCAAGCCTTCGTCACCAACACCACGACCGGACAACTGGCTTTCCTCGAGGCCCGGCATCGGGCGCACGCTCGGGTCGAGGACCGGATCCGGCACGCCAAGGACTCGGGGCTGGGGCGGTTCCCGTCGCGGGAGTTCGAGATCAACCGGGTGTGGCTGATGCTGGTGCAGATCGCTGCCGACCTGACCGCATGGACCCGGCTCCTCGCACTGACCGGAGACGCGAAGTCGCTGGCGGCGTGTGAGCCGAAAGCGCTGCGCTACCGCTTCCTTCACGTCCCAGCCCGGCTGACTCACAGCGCCCGCCGACGACGCTTGCGGATACCCGAGTCGTGGCCATGGGCGGCCGCGATCGTCGCAGTCTTCGCCAACATCGCCGCGATCCCACAACCCGCCTGACCCCCCCGTCCGCCCACGACATCACGACCCGGAGAACCGCAGCCCGGCAGCGCCAGCCGGCCCAACGTCGTACCCGCGCACCGTCATCGACTCACCCCACGCAGCGATGCCGTCGTCGTGGCTACAGGCGCGGGTCTCGGCGTCGTATCGGCGTGAATTCTGGCGTCAGTGGGCGGTCCCGGGGTTGGGTTGTCGGCGTGAATTCTGGCGTCACTTGGGGGCTGCTGGTGGGGTCTGGGTGGCGAGGGTGTGGGCCAGCCGGTAGGAGTCGGATGCCGGTCTCGATGATGTTGCCGCCGAAGGTGAGGCGGTCGACGATCGCAGCGCAGAGGCGGGGGTCGGTGAAGGTTTGGCCCCAGGAGCTGAACGCGGCGTTCGACGCGACCGCCACGCTGGCCCGCTCCTCCCTGTCGGTCAGAACTTGGAAGAGCAGTTCGGCTCCTCGACGGTCTAGGGCGAGGTAGCCCAGTTCGTCGCAGATGAGCAGGTCGACACGGCCGTAGCGGGCGATGGTCTTCGACAGGGTCTTTTCGTCGGCGGCTTCGACGAGTTCGTTGACCAGTTTCGCGGTGAGGGTGTACTTGACCCGGAAGCCGGCCATTGCGGCCTCGGTGCCCAGGGCGATGAGCAGGTGGGACTTGCCGGTCCCGGAGTCGCCGATGAGGCACAGGGGTTGACCTTTGCGGATCCAGTCGCAGCCGGCGAGGGTGTTGATGACGGCGGGATCGAGGTTGGGGTTGGCGTGGTAGTCGAAGGTTCGCAGCGATTTCTCGCGGGGAACCCGGCGGCCTTGATTCGCCGTTCGGATCGTCGCCGGGCCCGGTCGTCGCACTCGGCCAGCAGCAGTTCGGCCAGGAACGCCCGGTAGGACTGCTGCTGCCGGGCGGCGGTATCGGCGAAGTCCTCGAAGTGCGCCCGCACGGTCGGCAGCCGCAGCATCCGACATGATTGGTCGATCGCGGTGGTCGCCGCCTGCTCGGTCATCCCACGACGGGCAGGGCTGGAGGGGGCGGTCATCCGGGTCCTCCTTCGGGGGTTCGACGCTGCAGAAGCTGGTCGTAGAGATCGACACGCGGCAACGGTCGGGTATCTCCGGGGAGCCTGGCGAGTCGGTGTCTGGTCAGGGACGACACCGGCTCCGCGGCCGCACCGGGCACCTGCACCGAGTCCGGTTCGGCAGCCACCGCGACGGGGGTGGCGTCGGCGATCTTGCGGGCTTCCAATGCGACAGCGTCCGCGGTCAGAGCCCCAGCCGACAGGGCGGCGCGATCCCGGCGACCACGTCGAGGTGGCGCATGTGTCGGTGTAGCAGCAGCACTTCGATCAGTGCGCGGGTCCCTTCGGCGTCGCCGTGGGCCTTGCACGCTGCGGCCCACCAGGCCTCATGCGTGGCGGTGAAGGTTCCTGCGGCCCTAGCCTGCTCCAGGGCGGTGGACCCGGGCAACGCTCCCGGTTTGCGGGTCAACGCCTCCAGATAGTGATCCAGGACCAGCCGGGACTGTCCCCTGCCGAGCAGTCGTTCGTGCTCGGTCACCAGGACCCGCCCCTCGTAGACCGCCAATGTCGAGGCGTGCAGCAGAACCCGCACCTGCCGCCCGATCAAGCGCGCCGGCACCGAGTACCGGTTCGAGCGGACCGTGACCTGGGCGAACCGGTCCACCCGCGGGGTCAACCACAGCCCCGTTTCGAAGGGCTCCACCGGCACCGGTTTGAGCAGCGTGCGTTCTTGAGCGAACGCTTCGCCGACGGTGTGGATCCTGGCGCCGATCCGGCGTTTGTCGTCGGTGTCGTCGTAGCCCTCGATCAGCGCGTTGAGTTCGGCGATCGAGTCGACCCGGGGCACCGGGACCAGGTGGTTGCGGCGGAACCAGCCGACATCGCCCTCCACGCCGCCCTTCTCGTGGGCGCCTTCCTGGCCGGGCTGGCAGTACCAGGGGTCGATGTCCCAGTGCGAGCAGAACGCGATCCACCGGTCGGTCTCGACCCGCTGTCGGGAGAAACCGATGACCTGGGCGACGGCGGCTTTGAGGTTGTCGTACTTGATGCGCCCCGCCGGGACACCGCCCAGGACGTGGAAGGCGTGGACGTGCCCTTCGAAGAACGCCTCCTGTCCACCGGTCAGGAATGCCCGATGAACTGCCTTGCCGGAGTAACTCATCCGGAACGAGAACACGTGGACCGTGACCAGCTCCCCGGCCAGGTAGATCGCGGCATCGCCGAAGTCGACCTCGGCTTCCCGGCCGGGATGGTGCGTCTGCGCAATGAACACGCCCGGCTCGCCACGACCGTGCTCGGCGCGGATCTGCTGGCGGCGCTCTTTGACGTAGCGGCGCACGACGTCGTAGGACACCCCGGTCATGCCGTGTTCATCCAGCAACCGCGCGAAGATCCGCCGTGCAGTATGTCGCTGCTTGCGCGGAGCGTCCAAGTCCTCGACCAGGATCGCGTCGATGACCTCCTTGAACACGTCCAGCTTCGAGAGCCGTGGCGAGTACCTCGCCCGCGCCGCCGGCCACGCCGCCTGTGTCGCGGCGTTGACCGTAGCCCACCCCACCCGGTATCTGCGTTGCAGCTCACGAACGCCGACACCGGCGCGGGCGTCCCGGCGGATATCGGCGTACAGCTGCGTCTTGCTCCGCTCGGTCATCACGCCCACCCCAACGCCTACCGCGGCGACGGCTGATAGCCGTGGATGCCGATGATCTGCCGGGTCAACGCCACCACCTGCGGATCCGCAACCCGATACAGGCGCCGACGCCCCTCATGTCGGGACGCGACCACCCCGGCCAGCCGCAGCTTCGTCAAATGCTGACTCACCGCCGGACCAGCCAACCCCAACGCCTGCGTCAGGCTGGTGACGTCGGCCTCCTCATCGCCGATGAACCACACGATCTGCAACCGCGCCGGTGAGGCCAACAACGCCAACGTCTCACTGGCCTGAGCTACCACCTCAGCCGACGGCCCATCCCCGCGACACCGCACCGTGAGGCCCATGCGCGCCAGCCTGACAGCTGCGCACCTGCGCATACAAGAGTCTTCCCGGACCTCGACGATCCGAACGTGGCCGCTGCCGGCGTCAAGACCCCACGGCCGCTTCGCGGGCGACGCTGCGCGTCGCGTCTTGACCCCGACACCGGCCACGTCAAGCCCGGCCCATACCGGGAAGCAAACCCCAACGCCGGACGCCCGCAGGCCCCCACGCGCCACTGACGCCAGAATTCACGCCGACGGCCTCAACCCAAGACGCGGTGACGTCAGAATTCACGCCGAAACGGCGTCGTAATCCACGCCGATACGCATCGTCGGCACCGTCATGAAAGACCGGGGCTAGCGCATGGGCGGCCTGGGACTGCTGAAGGTTCGGTTGACACCTGATCTGTGGGGACGTGAGGTCCCCGCTGGAAGGATGTCGACATGCCTGCACCCCACCCCAAAGAGTTCCGCGACGACGTGGTCGCGGTCGCCCGTCGTGGCGAGGCGCCGATCGCTCAGCTCGCGAAAGACTTCGGGATCTCGGAGTCCTGCCTGCGGAACTGGCTGCACCAAGCCGACGTCGAGGACGGTGTCCGTCCCGGCGTGACCAGGGTCGAGAACGAGGAGCTGCGCGAGGCGAAGAAGAAGATCCGGCTCCTGGAGCAGGAGAACGAGGTTTTGCGTCGCGCCGCGGCGTACCTGTCCCAGGCGAACCTGAGGCTGGGCCAGTGCCCAAAATGACCTACCCGCTGGTCCGTGACCTTGCCGTCGACGGGATCCCTGTGACGGTGACCTGCCGGGTGCTGAAGTTCTCACCGCAAGCGTTCTACGCCTGGTGCGCCCACCCGGTCAGCGAGCGGGACCTGGTCGATGCGTATGCGACGAACGCCGCGTTCGAGGTCCACCCTGACGACCCGGGCTTCGGATATCGGTTCATCGCCGACGAGCTCGCCTCGGCCGGACACCAGCTCTCGGAGCGGCGGGTGTGGAAGATCTGCTCCCACGCCGGCATCGTGTCCGCGCACGCCCGCGCGAGGGGGAGATGGAAGAAGCCCGGACCGCCGGTTCACGACGACCTGGTCGAACGCGACTTCACCGCTGCCGGGCCGAACCGGTTGTGGCTGACCGACATCACCGAGCACCCCACCGCTGAGGGCAAGCTGTACCTGTGCGCGATCAAGGACGTCTGGTCCCGCCGGATCGTCGGCTACTCCATCAGTGACCAGATACCCGCCCACCTCGCGGTGGACGCCCTGCAGATGGCCATCGCCCGCCGCGGACCCACCGCGGTGGCCGGTTGTGTGGTCCACGCGGACAGGGGCAGCCAGTTTCGCTCCCGCCCCTACGTGGCCACGTTGCACGCCCGCGGATTGTCGGGGTCCATGGGACGCGTGGCGTCATCGGCGGACAACGCCGCCATGGAGTCCTTCTTCGCGCTGCTGCAAAAGAACGTCCTGAACAGTCGCCGCTGGACCACCCGTGCCGAGCTGCGCCTGGCGATCGTCACCTGGATGGAGCGGACTTATCACCGCCGTCGCCGGCAACGGGCCCTGGGCAAGACCACGCCGATCGAGTTTGAGACCATCTACTGGCCCGCTCACGCGGCCTGAACCACCACACCCAAAGTGACAATCAAACCTTCAGCAGTCCCGGGCGATCAGCCAGGTCATGACGGGAGGATGTGGTTGTGGTCGCATCGCTTCGGATACGACGTAGGTGTCCAGGACGATCACGGCAGCGTCATCGGCTCTGGTGCAGGGGCGTCGCGCATGTCTTCCAGGAGGGCGACGTCGTCATCCGTGATCTCGAGGTCGCGGCCGAGTGACGCGAGGGCATCGCCGAGCAGGACGCGCTGAGACGGCAAGAGGGCGGCGCTCAGAATGGCGCGCACTTCCGCCTCGGCGCTCCGGTTGTGCTGGGCTGCGCGCTGCCGCAATGCGCGGTGTACCTCATCGGGGACATTTCGAATCGTCAAGACCGCCATCACCGCACCTCCCTCAGGTGACAGCTTCTAGTGTCCCGTGTTTGAAGTGGTCTGACGGTTGGCCTTCTTGAGGATCTCGTCGGCGGTCTTGGTCCAGACGAAGGGATGGCAGCGGTCGTTCCAGCCGTCGACGAAGGCGCGGATCTTGGCGTTGAGGTCCTTGACCGATCTGAAGGTGCCGCGGTGGATCGCCTGCCGTTCGATGATGCTGAACCAGACCTCGACGAGGTTGAGCCAGGAGCCCGAGGTCGGGGTGAAGTGCACGTGAATCCTGGGGTTGGCGGCCAGCCAGTCGCGGACCTCGACGCGTTTGTGGGCGGCGTAGTTGTCCATCACCAGGTGCAGCTCGACCGTTGGGTAGGCCCGGGCGACCTGCCTGAGGAAGGTCAGGAACTCCTGATGCCGATGGCGCGGCTTGCACGCGCCGGTGACCTTGCCGGTGGCGACTTCCAGCGCGGCGAACAGCGTCGTGGTGCCGTTGCGCCGGTAGTCGTGGGTGCGCCGCTGGGGCAGCCCGGGCTGCATCGGCAGCATCGGTGCGGTCCGGTCCAGGGCCTGGATCTGGGACTTCTCGTCCACGCACAGCACGATCGCGTTCTCCGGCGGAGCCAGGTAGAGCCCGACCACGTCGGTGACCTTGGCGATCAGCTCGGGGTCGGTGGAGAACTTGAAGGTCTCCACCCGCCACGGTGCCACGCCATAGTCGCGCCATGCCTTGGCCACCGTTCCATTGCTGATGCCAAGGTGGCGACCCAGCAACCTGGAGGACCAGTGGGTCACCCCGTACTTCTTCGGCGGCGGTCTCAAGGTCTGCGCCACGATCTGCCGGTGATCGATCGTCCTCGGGCGACCCGACCGGGGCTCCTCGTCCAGTCCCGCGATGCCATGCGCGGCGTACCTATTGCGCCAGCCGATCACCGTCGGCCGTGACACGCCCACCTTCGCCGCGATTGCCGTGTTCGACTCACCGTCCGCCGCGAGCAGCACGATCCGGGCGCGTTGCGTCAGACCGGCCCGAGCCGAGGACGACCGAGTCAACCGGGCAAGCTCGGCACGGTCACCATCACGCAGTCCCAGTGCCGGGGCAGGTCGATTGGCCATACCCCATCATCGCAACCCGGCAACCGTAAATGAACTAACTACACGCGGCACTAGCAGAATGCTGTCATTCGCCCACCAGTGTCCCTGGGTTCGACGGATTGCCACCCAGGCGACCGGTGACCGTCGCGAGCCCCGCGCTGAACAGGAACTCCCGCTACAGCCCCAGGCGCAGGGCGTTGTCGCGATAGATGGCGCGCAGGAACGCATCGGGAAGATCGGCTCCGGTGATGCGCCACCGGCCGGCGGGCGGAGGCTCGCTCCGGGAGTACGCGAAGTTCTCGTCGTCCGTCTCCAAGAACCTGAAGTACCGACCCAGCGTGTCCGGGTCTGCACCGTGGCTGTCGGTGCCGAAGAGCACCCGGTCCGGGTGCCGAGCCACCAGCCGGGCGAAGGCCCGCGGCTGGCGCCCCAGTTCCGACAGGCGACCGGCGATGTCCACCACGAGATTTGGATGCACCTCCAGGCGGGCCGACACGTCCGCCAGGTCCTCGGCGTGGGCGCCGACATGCGCACCGATGAACTGCGTCTGCGGCGCCGCCGACAGGAGCTGGTCGAACTCGCCCAGAAGCGTCGCAAACGTCGGGTAGCGCCGCGCGTCGGCCACCCGCCAGTGGGGATGGCGCGTCAACTCCTCGATGCGCTCGTTGTCCCCGTCCATCGGATCGAAGAACGCCGGGGGATCGGCGGTGTGGATGAGCACCGGCAGGCCCAGCTCGCCCGCCCTGCGCAACACCGTGACGACGTCCTCGTCGCAGGTCCGCAGGCGGGCGCCCGTCGCGGTGCGCAGACGCAGCCCGAGGTCCTTCCACACCTTGACCCCCCGCGCCCCACGCCGAACGGAATCCTCCAGCTGCCCCACCAGCGCTGACGCGGGGGCGCCGGCGCGCAGGAGCGACCAGTCCACGTGGCAGTACGTCGTGAATCGCCCGGGATGGGCCCTGTCATAGCGCTCGACGTTCGCGGTCAACTCCTCACCCCAGCGCCCGTCGAGGTTGACCACACGCTCGACGTTGGCCGCGTCCAGCACGTCGAGCAGCGCCGTGACATCGGGAGCCGCCCAGGCTGGGGACAGCCAACGACCCAGGTGCGTGTGCACGTCGATGGCCGGGTACGCCGGCCGTGGTCGTTCCGTCACCGGGGTCACGAGTTGCGATCGGGGGGTCCAAGCCAGCAGGGGAATTCGGCTGGACGACAGCGCGGGCGCTCGCGTCAGCTGAAGCAGTCTCCTGGCTCGGCGGACAGCACCCACCGGTCGACTCTAGGACGCCGGGGGCGCGGATGGTTCCGGCAACAGCCGGCCCTCGGCGCGGCGGGCCTGCCGCGCGGCGTAGGCGCGCCACACCCCCGGAACCCGCAGCGCCAGCGCCTTGCGCCGTAGACGCGGATCGTGCGGGGCCATCGCCGCGGCCGCCGCGAAGGCATCGGCCGCCCGGGCACCCTCGGCCCGCGCCAGCGCGGCCTCGCCGGCGGCGACGTGCTCCGACCACGTCCCGCGGCGGAGCGGGACCTCGGCCTGCAACCGCTCCTCGGCACTCATGCACGCCCCGAACGCCTCCAGGATGTGCCGCCGAAACGCCCGTTCCCCGACGCTCATCGCGGCCCCATCGGTGGACAACGTGCCCGGGCCGCGCCGATAGAGCGCGTACGGCGTGGGCTGCCGCACGACCTCCCACCCCGAATACACGGCACGGGCGGCGAAGTCCCAGTCCTCGACGGCCCGCATCGACTCGTCGTACCCGCCGATCTCCGACCACATCGCCCGCGGGTACACGTGGAACATCGCGACGATGTTGTGCTCCATGATCCGGCGGCGCTGACCCTCCAGGCGGCGCGGCATGCGGTCCGGCAGCACGCGCCGGCGTTTGATCCCGCGGGCGCCGTACAGCGAGGCGTCCGCGGCCACGTGGCGACGGCCACCACCGGCGCGGGCCCAGACCCGCATCGCCGCCTCGACGTGCGGGGGGAGGAGCACGTCGTCCGCGTCGAGCAGGGCGATCATGGCGCCGCGGGCGGCTCGAATGCCGGCATTGCGCGCGGCGGACACGCCGCCCCGGGGCTGGCTCACGGCCCGGATCAAGGGACCGTACCCCGCCATGATCTGCGCCGTCCGGTCGGTCGAGCCATCGTCGACGACCACGATCTCCAGGGGCGCGTACGTCTGCATCAGCGCACTCGAGATCGCCTCGCCGAGGGTGCGTTCCGCGTTGAAGGCGGGGATGATCACGCTCACGAGCGGTCGCGTCACCCCGCGATTATGTCCCAGCCGTCCCGCCGCACCGGGGTCGACCGGCGGGGCGCCGGGGCTCGGCCGTGCGGCGACGTACCCTGGCGCACACCAGGTTCCGGCGGGAGGTGCACGGATGACGTCGCATGCTCGATGGATCCGCCTCGCCGGGCGGGTGGCCCGACGCGGCGGACTGTACGTGCGCCGCCTGCGCCACGGTCCGCGCATGGCCGCCCAGCAGGTCCTCCTCGACGCTGCGCTGGCACGCCGGTGGACGCGGATTCCCGTCCTGCCCCTGCTGCTCGACGTCGAGCCGAACAACTACTGCAACTACCGGTGCGCGCACTGTCAGGTCACCCACTGGGACAACGCGCGGGTCAGCCTGGACCTCGCCGGACTGGACCGGATCCTGGATCAGTTCCCGCGCGTGGCCGAGGTGACCCTGCAGGGCATGGGCGAACCGCTCCTCAACCGCGAAACCCCGGCGCTGCTCCGCCGCCTCGCCCAGCGCGGCATCCGCGCCGACCTCACCACCAACGGTTCGGTGATGACCGATGAGGTCCGAGATGCGTTGCTGGACACCGACACCCGGGTGACGTTCAGCCTCGACGGGGCGACCCCTGAAGTGTTCGAGGCCATCCGGGTCCGGTCCTCACTCGACCGGGTCCGCACGAACGTGCGCCGGTTGACGGAGGCGCGGTCGCGGTACGGCGGGCGCCGGCCACGACTCGACGCGCGCATGGTGGTCACCACCCGAAACGTCCACGAACTCCCCGACGTCGTTCGACTCGCGGCGCAGCTGGGCCTCGACGCGGTGGTCGCGCACACGGTCCTGGTCGACTGGGGCCGGCGCGACATGGAGGACGTCAACCTCGGCACCCGGGTCCGGGATCACCCCGGGCTCACCGGCCCGCTTGCGGAGGCCGAACGCACGGCGGCGGAGGTCGGCATCGACTTCGCGCACTCCGACGAGTTGTACGACCGGGACCAGGTCTGCCGGTGGCCCTGGACCCGACCGTTCATCTCCGCGGCCGGGGATGTCACGCCCTGCTGCGTCCTGTCGGACCCGACGCGCTACGCCGTCGGGAATCTCCACGAGCAGAGCATCCGCGACATCTGGAACAACGACGCCTACCAGCAGCTCCGCGCCCGCCTGGCGAGCGGGCGCATCCCCGAGACCTGCGCCGCCTGTTACGCGACCGACGAGCGCGACCAGGCCAGCACCAGCCGACCACCGGCCACGACGCCGGCCGATGGGGCCCCCAACCCGTCCCCGCTGGTTGGACCATCGCCAGTAGCCATCGGCTGATCGCAGGCCGCGTCGCCGGCGGTTTGCGGGTGGCCAGGACGGGTATGCCTTGGGCCAACACCTCCGGTTCCGCGAAAGGCCAGCCATGAGTGTCGTCGAACGCCGCACTACCGCAACGCCGGACGCCGTCTGGGCCGTGATCGCCGACGGGTGGACCTTCGCCTCGTGGGTCGTCGGAGCCAGCCGGGTGCGGGCCGTCGAGGCCGGCTGGCCGGCGGTCGGGGCGCACGTTCACCATTCGGTCGGCACGTGGCCCGCGGTGTTGAACGACGACACCGAGGTGCTGGAGTGCGAACCCGGCTCCCGCATCGTGCTGCTTGCCCGGACGCGTCCCGTCGGGGAGGCCAAGGTCGACATCACGCTCACCCCGGACGGCGGCGGCACGGTGATCCGCATGGCCGAGGACTTCGTGACCGGGCCCGCGCTCGTCGTACCCCGTCCCGCCCGCTCTGCGGCCCTGCGCGCCCGCAACACCGAGACCCTGCATCGCCTCGCGCTCATGGCCGAGCGCCGCCAGGAGCCCTGAGCCGGTCAGGCGCCCGGCCACACCCAGGGCGGGGAGGCGTCGGCGTACAGCCTGCGCACCGCGGCCAACCGGACGGTCTCCCCGCGGCGACCCCACGGTTTGGCGTCGGTGAGGGCGGCCCGGGCGGCGAGGTAGCCGCAGGCACCGTGCACCCCACCGCCGGGGTGACTGGCCGCGCTGCCCAGATAGAGCCCCCGCAGATGGGTGCGCGGGCCGCCGAAGCCCGTCCCGGGCCGCCAGATGGCCTGCTGGAACAGCTGTTGCGTGCCCCCGCCGACGGCGCCCTGACCGAGGTTGGCGTTGGCTTCTTCCAGCGTCGCCGGCGTCTGCGTCCAGCGTTCGACGATGAGGTCGCGCCAGTCGGGGGCGTACTCGTCGAGCATCGCCTCGCTGTTCGCCACGAGCTCGCCCGCGGCGCCGTCGTCGGTGACGCCGCGGGGCAGGTGGGTGTAGAGCCACAGGGTCTCCGTTCCGGCCGGAGAGCGCGACGGGTCGATGCTGCTCATCTGTCCGATCAGCGCGAACGGGTGCTGTGGGATCGTGCCCGCCTCCAGGTCCGCGGACCACTGCACGAGTCCGGAGACGCCCCGCCCGACGTGCACGACGCCGGCCCCTCGGGCCTGTTCCGCGCGCCAGGGCATGGGGCCGGACAACCGGTAGTTGAGCTTGACCGTCGGCAGGTCCCACTCGAATTGGCGCAGCCGGGCGCGCAATCCGGCGGGGACCTCGTGCGCCTCCAGCAGCCGTTCGTAGAGGATCGGGGCGCTCGTGTCGGCGATCACCGCCCGCCGAGCCTTGATCCGCCGACCGTCTGAGGTCTCCACGCCGCCGGCGGCGCCGTCGTGCACGACGACGCGTCGGACGATGGTGCCGAGGTCGACCCGCACACCCGCGGCCTGGGTCCGGCCCAGCAGCGCATGGGCGAGCTGCGCCGCGCCGCCGACGGGGGAGGGGAACCCCACGTCCTGCGCCAGCATCGTCATGAGCCAGCCGAAGACGCCACTGACCGGCGCCGTCGGCGGCGCGTCGGCGTGCATGGCGTTGCCCGCGAGCAGCTCCCGCCCGGCCCGGCCGTGAAACACCTCCGCACCCATCCGGGTCGTCGGCAGCAGCATGAAGCGCACCAGGTCCGGCAGGTGGGCCGGCCCGACCGCGGCCGCGAGCCGCCCCGCGGGCAGGACCGGGGGCCAGCGGGTCAGGAGCGCCTGTAGGAAGGGCTCCTTGATCGCCTGGTACTGCTCCACCAGCCGCATCCAGGCGGGTCCGTCGCGGGGGTCGTCCTCGGCCAGGAGGGCGGCGGTGTCCTGCGGGCGAGACCGTACGGCGGGAGCCCACGTGTCCTGCGGCCAGGCCAGGTGGGCCACCTGAGTGCGGGCGGAGGCCCACCGCAATCCGTGGTCCTCCAGACCCAGTCCGGGCAGGATCGGCGAGGCGACCGCGAGGGGATAGCAGGCGCTGAATTCGTCCATGATCCAGCCGTCGTGGTCGACCGAGGCCACCGCGCCACCGACGACGGCCCGCTCCTCGAGCACGAGGACGTCCCAGCCGGCGTCCGCCAGCGTCGCCGCCGCGACCAGGCCGTGGTGTCCCGCGCCGATCACGACCGCGTCGACGACCTCGGTGGCACCGCGGGCATTTCCCTGGCTCGCGCCGCGGGCGTGGCCCTGGCCCGCCCCGCGGGGGTGGCCCTGGCCCGCCCCGCGCGAGGCCGGCGGCTCGTCGGACGGGCGCGGCCGGCGGGGCGGGGCGGGCTGTCCGTGCGTCATGGCGTCCTCCGTCGTGACAGATCTCGGCGTACCGATGGCAGGCCCATACCCCCTCGCGCCATGCGCAAGCTCATCCAGGAGCCAATCGCATGAAACGCCGGAATTCGGGCACATGACCCCACACACCGGTTACCACGGAAGGATCCGCCATGCCCGCAGAGAACCCGCCCCCCACGGTCGAGCAGCCCACCACTCCCGGGCCGCCACCCGTGCCCAACCCGGACCAGCAGGGGCCCGAGCAGGTGTCGGCCACCGGAAGCCCCACGGGCGCCCCGGCGACATCGCGGGCGCAGTCCGGCGAGTTCCTGACCACCGCTGCCGGCGTACGGCTTCGCGACACCGACCATTCCCTCAAGGCGGGCCGGCGCGGCCCTACCCTCCTGCAGGATCACCACCTGCGGGAGAAGATCACGCACTTCGACCACGAACGCATCCCCGAGCGCGCCGTGCATGCCCGCGGCGCGGGCGCGCACGGGACGTTCACCTCGTACGGCACCGCCGGCAAGATCACCTCTGCCGGGTTCCTCGCTGCGGACGTGACCACCCCCGTGTTCGTGCGGTTCTCCACCGTGGTGGGCTCGCGCGGCTCGGCCGACACGGTGCGCGACACCCGCGGCTTCGCCGTGAAGTTCTATACCGATGAGGGCACCTTCGACCTGGTCGGCAACAACATGCCGGTGTTCTTCATCCAGGACGGGATCAAGTTCCCCGACCTTGTCCACGCGGCCAAGCCGCACCCGGACCGGGAGATTCCGCAGGCCCAGAGCGCGCACGACACGTTCTGGGACTTCGTCTCGCTGCACACCGAGGCGCAGCATCACACGATTTGGAACATGTCCGACCGCGGTATCCCGGCGTCCTACCGCGCCATGGAGGGCTTCGGCGTGCACACCTTCCGGCTGACCAACGCCGCGGGGGAGACCTGCCTGGTCAAGTTCCACTGGAAGCCGGTCGCGGGCGTGCACTCGATGGTGTGGGAGGAGGCGCAGCTGACCCAGGGCGCCGACCCGGACTTCCACCGTCGCGACCTGGCCGACGCGATCGAGGCGGGCGCCTACCCGGAGTGGGAGCTCGGGGTGCAGGTCATGCCCGACACCGAAGACGAGATGTTCGCCGGGATCGACCTGCTCGACCCGACCAAGCTCGTGCCCGAGGAGCTGTGCCCGGTGCAGATGCTCGGGAAGCTGGTGCTCACCGCGAACCCGACGAACTACTTCGCCGAGACCGAGCAGGTGGCCTTCCACCCCGGCCACGTCGTGCCGGGCATCGACGTCACGAACGACCCGCTCCTGCAGGCGCGCCTGTTCAGCTACATCGACACCCAGCTCACCCGGTTGGGCGGCCCGAACTTCAACCAGATCCCGATCAATCGGCCGCACTGCCCGGTCAACGACATGCTGCGGGACGGGTTCCACCAGGGCGGGGTGCACACCGGCGTCGCGCCGTACCGGCCCAACTCCCTGGACGCGGGCAATCCCGCCGCGACCCCGGCGGACCAGCGGCCGTTCGTCGAGGTGGCCGCGCCGGTCTCGGGGGAGAAGGTTCGTGCGGTGCCCGAATCGTTCGGGGACCATTTCAGTCAGGCCCGGATGTTCCTGCGGAGTCTGACCCCGGCCGAGCAGGACCACGTGGCCGCGGCGTACACCTTCGAACTGGGCAAGTGCTACGAGTCGGCCATCCGGGAGCGGCAGCTCGCGCACCTGGCGGCCATCGACGCCGGCCTGGCCCAGCGGGTGGCGACCGGGCTCGGAATGGCCGTGCCCGAGCCGACGACAGCCGTGCCCGAGGTGGATCCCAGCCCGGCGCTGGCGCAGATCAAGCCCGGCGTCACCTACCCCGTCGCGGGTCGCGTGGTCGGTGTCGTCGCCTCGGACGAGGCGGACCTGGACGCGGTGCGCGCGGCGGTCGACGCTGTGGAGTCGGCGGGCATGACAGCCTTCGTCCTCGCGGGGCACGGCGGCTTCCTCGGTGGCACCGGCGGCGTGCCCGTGCACCGAACGCTGTTGGGCACCAGGTCGATCGAGTACGACGCGCTGCTGCTCGTCTCGGGCATCACGCCCGGACCGGACGCCACCGGCGGCATCGACGCCAAGGCCGGGGACCCCTCCGGCATCCCGAACACCGCGATCGACCCGCGGCTGTCGATGCTGCTCGGCGAGATGTACCGGCACTGCAAGGCCATCGCCTACCTGGCTGCGGCCGAGGGTGCGCTGGCGGCCGCCGGCATCGAGGAGGACGCCCCGGGCGTGGTGGCCGCCGACGACGCGGCCGCCGGGGTGGCCGCGCTGGCCGACCTGCTCGGCACGCACCGCGTGTGGGACCGTTTCCCGGCGCAGGGCCTCTGACGCCGCTCCGACTGGGCCGGCGCGATCCACACCGGCCCAGTCGGACGCTGCCCGCCCGTTCAGGTGGTCCAGCCGGTTGAGCCGATCCATTCGAGCGCCGAGATGGACGGCATGAACATGTATTCGCCGCCCGCCATGCGATTGAACGTGGTCACGCCGTTGACGCGCTCCCGCGCCGGTTCCTCCGGAACGGTGAACTGACCGGGCTCGGGGTGCAACCCGACGATGGGGTCCCGCTCGTCGGCCAGGTCGACGAAGTTGCCGCGGTTGATCCACTCCTGCTGCATGAACTCGATGGTGTCGAAGGCGCGCGCGCTGATGAAGATGAAATACAGCCCGCGATCCTCGGCGGCATCGTCGGCGGCGGTGAGCTCCGGCGACCATTTGGGGCCGAACGTCGAAGATCGCCGGACGATGCGCTTGATCTTGACGTCGGTCAAAATCGTCATCTGGCTGTCGCGAGGATTCATCCGCCTCATGTGCGCGGAATGCGGGCACATGAGGCCCTTTGCGTCATCGGCGAAGGTGAAATCGTTGTTGCGCAGCGGGTCGGCGCCCAGTTCGGGGTTGTCCCGGTTCGGCGCGAGGATGAGCGGCGCGCCCGACTGCCACCGGCCGAACATCTTGGCGCCCAGCCGCTGCTGCTCCTGTTCGC
This sequence comes from Austwickia sp., assembly GCA_016699675.1. Taxonomy (NCBI): domain Bacteria; kingdom Bacillati; phylum Actinomycetota; class Actinomycetes; order Micrococcales; family Dermatophilaceae; genus Austwickia; species Austwickia sp. The sequence continues at coordinate 3,649,398 of CP064985.1, forward strand.
CGTCGGCGTGGTCCCGCAGGAAGTCGTTGAACGCGCCGACGCGGCTCACGAACTTGCGGAGCACGACATAGCTGCCGTTGCGCCCGAGCTGGTCCGGCTGCGGTACGCCCGAGTGGGCTGCCCGTCTCGCTGTCCTCGCCCAGGATGAACTCGCCGGGGGCGATGGCCTCCTGGTCGCCGGGGAAGGGCTCGACGCCGCTGCCCTTGATCGTCGGCTGCGCGATGCCGTCCCGGAAGCCGAAGGGGTTCTTCGCTTCCTCGTCAGCGCCGAACGCGTGGGTGCCGAGGAGAGTCACCCCGCTGGACGCGTCGAGCTCGTCCATCGCGGTGCCCACCGCGCGGGCCAGGGCGCGTTCGTCGGCCGCGTAGATGGTGAGCGCGATGTGGCAGCGGCGATCCCGGAACCCTTCGTCCCAGTGCTCCGGGGCGTTCTCACCGACGTCCCGCAGGATGTCGGCCCGCGCGGCCATGCCCTGCTGGAACGCCATCGGGAAGCTGGCGAGGGACTCCTCGGGCAAGCCCAGCGCCTGGAGCCCGGCGAAGCTGACCGCGACGCCGGTCCACGACTCAAGGTCTTCGGTGAACCCCGCGGCGGAGGGGATGTGCGGCGCCAGGCGGGCCATCAGGTCGCGGCCGCCGGCGGGGTCATCGACATGAAGCATGGCGTGCAGGCCGAAGTAGGGCTCCGGACGGTTGCGAAGGATCAACGCCTGGATGTCGTCCAGGTCCAACGACACGTCCTCATCGTGGAACCGCTCGCGAAGCGCGGCAAGGAGACCCATCTCAGTAATCCACCGGCTCCGGCTTGGCCAATTCGTCGGTGAGGTCCTTGAGAGCGGCGCGGGTGGTCTCGTTGGTGTTCATCACGTCCAGGAACTCCTGCAGGGCGTGATCCATTCGCTGGTAACGGCGTACGTCGACGACCGTCACCTGCGGATTGGCGACGAACCACCCGGCCGCGTCGATCTGGTGGTCGGCGATGAAATCCTTCACGTCCGGGCTGTCGATGCCCGGCCACCCTTCGATGTTCTGGAACAACAGGTCCATCAGTTCTGGAATCTTCGTGGCGAAATCGTTGATGTAGGCGTCCCAGTCCCCGTCGTACGCCGTCGCGAAGAGAATGCGCGTGTCGTTGTCGAGGAAGACGAACCGCATGTCGTGCAGGGTGGAGACCCGCTGGGCCCCGTCCATGTTGCCGTTCGTCAGGTTGAAGATGCGGCGGAGGCGGTCGGCGCCCCCGGGCTTCAGGTTGGCGATGGCCGTCAGCTCGGACACGTTGCCCGACTGCAGGCCGGCCCGGCCCGCCGATTGCGCGGTGCCCTTCAGATCAGGGTTGTGATCGCGGACCATCGCCTCGAGCGCGATCTTCACGATGTGGGGGGCGTCCGCGGCGACCTCCTCGACGCGGCGACGGATCTCTTCGAGGGTGGACTCGTCGGCGAGGCGCGGGTCGGTTCCGGTGTCGGTTTGCTGGCTCATGTCGTCCTCCTGATCAGGCGGGAACGTCGGCGAGGGAACGGGGTTCGGTGAGCGGTACCGCGTTCATGCGGTGTCGACGGTCGCTGGACACCTGGTAGACGTGGCGGCGGATCCGCATGATCGATCCGAGGGGCTGGTGAGCCTCGACGCCGTTCCAGGGGCTGAAGGCCAGGGCGTCGTCGGCCCAGACCCGGCGTGGATCCGAGAAGCTGTCCTGCGGCGGGAAGGTGATCGTGCCCAGCACCTCGTAGGGCGACTCCTTCTCGGACCACTCGATCGCTGCATCCTCGACCGGCATGGCGGCCAGGTCGGTGCACAACTGGACGCGCAGGTCGAAGGCCACCGACTGGTCGCGGGTGACGTCGGCCACCGCTCGTTCGATGCCCGACTGGGACAGGTCCGCCATGTCCTTGCCGGTCAGGGCGCGGGCATTGTCCGAGGAGGGCGCGACCGAGATCTTGGCGATGTAGTCGCCGAATCGCAGCGCGCCCTGGCTGAAGTACGTCTCGCCCAGCAGGTGGTGGTTGCTGGACGCGAGTCCCTGCAGCGTGGAACTCGCCTCTCGCCCCACACCCTCGACCACGTGCTCGACGCCGCGGGCGACCGCCGCCCCGGCACGCTGCACGGCCGAGGGGAAGCCGGCGCGGGTCTCCAGCATGGGCAGCATGTCCTTGTATTTCGGGATCGTGCCGAATGCCAGCGAGGGGATGTTGACCAGCAGGAAGTCCTGGTTATGGCTCTCGTCTCCGATCAGAAGCCGGGGTCCGTCCACCTCCATCACCTTGAGCGCGAAGCCGCGGGGCTGGGGGATGTCGTCGGGGCGAACTCCGCCCGGGGCCGAGGAGAGCCGAACGACCACGTCGTGGGTCCCGGCGGAGGCGAAGATCCCCTGCCGCAGGTGCTCGGGGAGGTCGGGACGGATCACCAGGCGACCCGCCAACACGCCATGGCTCTTCGCGTGCGCGTCGCGTACGGCGTGCCGGTTCTTCTCGAATTCCGCCAGGTTGGCCTGCGCCATCATCTCGGTGATGTCATCGATCAGCGCGGCCTCGTTGTCCACGGGCGTCTCGACATCGGGACTAAAACGAACGTAATTGGGCATGAGGTGTCCTCCAAAGTGGTGCGGACGCAATTCGGCATGGCCAGCATTCCTGGCGGTCGACATATGCCTATGGCCGACGATGCCGATGAGCCCCCGATGGGCTTGACGCGCACACAAATAGGGTTCCCCGACGTTGCCAGGCGGGGATGGTGCGCGAGCCTTGTCCGGTTTGTCGTGCCGGAGCAGCCTCCAAGCTGCCAGCTACGCGAAGGCCCGCAAGCCGACGAAAGTGCCAGGCCGACATGGGTGTTCGGTGTTGCGATCCGCCCTGCAGAAGCATGCCTCAAGGGCGTCCGGGCGGACGCTCGGACGCCCCTTGGAGGCGGACCTGGAGGTCAGGCGTCGCGCGGGACGATCTCGCCCATCGGCCCGAATCCGTCGACGTCCGGGGTGTCCACATAGATGATCTGCGGCTGCGCCGAGACGATGTCCGGCATCTCCGCCATGAATCGGGACACGTGGTCCTGGCGCATGTGCTCCTCGCCCGCGGCGCTGTCCCGGAAACCCTCGATGCAGACGTAGGTCTGCGGGTCCGCGACGCTGCGGGAGAACTCGAAGAATATGCAGCCGGGCTCGGCGGCCACCGCGGTCGCGTAGTCGGTCGACAGTTTCTCCCAGTCATGCTGCCGGTCGCTGCGAATAGGGAACTTTACGGTGATAAGGATCATGGCTGACTCCTGAGGCGAGATCCGGGCAACGACGTACGGCGACGTCGCCAGCACGCCGCGCCCACCCTACGCTCGGCCCAACCACCCCCACCCTGGGCCTCACACATCGGGCTCGCGGTGCGTCTACGGGATGCTGGGTACGCCGAGAGTAGGGAGCAGACCATGGACGCCGCCACCGGGTGGGGACGATCGTGAGCATGGCCGCCGCCGACGACGTCACGACAGGGGCGCGGCGCCGCGCCGCAGGCGACACCGCGCCGGCGACGCACGCCGCCATCCGTCGGCACGCGCACGTGCCCACGACCCTGGGCGACCTGCTGCTCGTCGCGGACGGGGACGAACTGGCGGGGGTGTATTTCCCGGACCACCGGTACCCGCCCGCGCCCGACCAGATCGGCGCGCCCACCGACATCACCGACGCCACGCGCCCCCGCGACCCGGTGCTCGGGCGGGCCGCGACGCAGCTGCGGGAGTACCTGGCTGGGCAGCGGCGGACTTTCCAGCTGCCCCTGCGCGCCGCGGGGGACGCATTCGCGCAGCGGGTGTGGGCACTGCTGTGCGAGATCCCCTACGGCTCCACGACTACGTACGGCGAGCTGGCGGACCGCCTCGGCGACCGGCGCCGGGCCCAGGCGGTTGGACAGGCGGTGGGGCACAACCCGCTGAGCATCGTCGTGCCGTGTCACCGGGTTCTGGGCGCGGACGGTGGACTACGCGGGTTCGCCGGGGGATTGGACCGCAAGCGCGCGCTGTTGGCTCTGGAACAGCCCGTCGGCGCAAGCCCGGACCGGCTCTTCTGAGCGGCCTGGCGGCGCCATGCGGGTTCCCTTCGAGCAGGCCGTCGACGCCCACGGGGCGACCGTGCTGCGGGTGTGCCGGGCGGTGCTCGGGTCGGGGCCCGACGCCGAGGACGCCTGGTCCGAGACGTTTCTCGCCGCACTGGTCGCCTGGCCCGACCTGCCCGATGAGGCAAACGTGCAGGCGTGGCTGGTGCGCATCGCCCATCGGAAGGCCATCGACGTCACCCGCGCGCGAGGTCGCCGGGCGGTGCCGACGGACGCCGTACCGGAATCACCCTCTCGCCATGGAGATCCCGCCGCTGAGGCCGGCGAACACGACGTCTGGCGGAGCGTGGCGCGGCTCCCCGAGCGGCAGCGCCTCGCCGTCGCCTACCACTACCTGGGTGGGCTCTCGCACGTGGAGACGGCGGAGCTCATCGGGGGGAGCGCGGCGGCCGTCCGGCGAGCGTCGGCGGACGGCATCGCGGCGTTGCGTCGGGAACTGACGACGGCGCGGGACGGAGGGTTCGAGTGACCCGGCGGGAGGACAGCATGAGCGACCAGTTGGCTGACCAATTCCATGGGGCTGCAGGGGATCTGGCGGATCTGCGTGGGCGCCTGGCGGAGCGGGCCGAGCGCGACGGGATCCTTGACGTCGCCTACCGAGAGCTCGATACTCCCGTCGGCGTCCTCTTGCTCGCGGCCACTGCGCGTGGCCTGGTGCGCGTCGCCTTCGCGCGGGACGGCGTCGATGCCGTCCTTTCCGACCTCGCGGAGCGGGTGAGCCCACGCGTCCTGGCCGCGCCGGCTCGGCTGGAGGACGCGGCGCGGCAGCTGGAGGAGTATTTCGACGGCGCCCGTCGGGGCTTCGACCTCCCTCTGGATCGCCGGCTGAGCACGGGTTTTCGGGGAGTGGTGCAGGCGGCGCTGCCGGACATCGATTACGGGCGGACCGTGTCGTACGCCGAGCTCGCGGCCCGCGTCGGAAAGCCGCGGGCCGTGCGGGCGGTCGGGACGGCGTGCGCCACGAACCCGCTGCCGGTGGTGGTTCCCTGTCACCGGGTGCTGCGCGCTGATGGGAGCCTGGGCGGGTACGCCGGGGGCGCGGACGCGAAAGCCATCCTGCTCGCGCTGGAGCGGGCCGCCTGACGCCCGCCCACCCGGTCGGGGAGTCGTCGATTCGGGTGCCAGCTGGTTCGGATGAGCGCGTGTTCATCGGTGAGAATCGGCCATGCTCAATGCGATTCGTCATCTGTGGGGGCTGCACGAGCTCACTTGGCTACTGCAGCCGCGCCGGGCGTGCGCGCGTGCTGCTCTCCTGGTGGCGCTGGCTTACGGGCTCTTCCGGTGGCAGCTCGGTGAGGCCTCACCGGGTCACCTCGCGGCGGTGATCGCCTTCGTGGCGGTGCCGGCGGCGCTGATCTACGGCGTGGTGATCGCCAATGCCGTGGCGCAGTGGGAGCATGCGCAACAGGTCTTCCGGACCCCCCGGCCCCTTCCCGCCACCCGGCGCGTTCGGCGCCACCGCCCGGACAGCCAGCCCGGACTGGCCGAGTGACTCAGCCTCCTACCGCCACAGGTGTGCCCGGTCGGCGTCAGACATTCAGCCCGTGGGGTTGGTATGGCTCGCATCGGGTATGGCGTGGCCATGACGGACATCAGCGACATCACGGGCGAACCGGTCACCTGGACTCCCGCCGTCGGTCAGCTGCCCGGTCCTAGCGCCGGCGGCTCGCCGCTGGTCAAGATCATGCAACGCCTGGAGCAGGTGCCCGTTCTGGATCGGCTCGCCGCTCCGATGGAGGTGCTCTCGCGACCGCTGGGGCGTGGGGTGCTCGGCGATCAGTTGCGTGGGCGAACGGCCGGACACGCCCTGCATCCCGCGCTCGTCGCGATGCCGATGGGGTGCTGGACCTCGGCGATTCTGATCGACCTGGCCGGTGGTCCCGACCAGCGGCCGTCCAGCGAACTGCTGCTCACCGCCGGACTGATCGGCGCGGTGCCCTCCGTGGCGACCGGGCTAGCCGAGTGGCGGACGACCGGCACCGAGGACGGGCGTGTCGGCGCCCTGCACGCCGTCCTCAACGGCGTCGCAACCGGCTTGTTTGCGACGTCGCTGGGATTGCGGCGGGCCGGCGAGCACCGCGCCGGCGTCGCCGCCGCGCTCGCGGGCGGGGCACTTGCCGGCGCCGCCGGGTTCCTGGGCGGTCACCTCAGCGTGGCCCGCAAGGTGGGCAGCCGTTCCGCCGCCTTCGCCACGGATGAGGTTGGCCCCCGGATCGAGCGGCCCAGCGGCTCGGCCCAGGACGGCCGGGCACTTGACGGCCCTCCCACCGCCTGAACCCCCGCGCCGACCGGCAAATGCGCCGAACACGAGGAGGAGCGATGCCCAAAGAATGGAGCTCGAAGGACGAGCGGCAGTACGAACACGTCAAGGACTCCGAACTCGACCGCGGCCGCAGCGAGGACCGCGCCGAGGAGATCGCCGCGCGCACGGTGAACAAGCAGCGCCGCACTGAGGGCCGCACCAAGGACCAGACGGGTTAGTCCGGCGACGACGTAGGGCGTGTGGGGCTTGAACCCACGACCGACGGATTATGAGTCCGCTGCTCTGACCAGCTGAGCTAACGCCCCGCGGCGTACAGCTTAGAACGAACCGCCCGAACCGCCGACGCACCCGCCGCCCGGAGCGCGGCGGCTCTGAGAACGTTGAGAGCGTGAGCGCCATGGGCAGGGATCGCGACGAGTCGGGGCGGCCAAGGCAGGCGCGGCCGAGAGACGCGCTGGGGCGGCCGCTTCCCTACGGTGCGGTCGGCGAACCGCCCATCAGTGAGGAGCCGGTGCCGCCCGACGAGACCGTCCGGGCGGCCCAGCGGCTGCTGAGCGAGGGCCGGCCGTTCGCGGCGCACGAGACGTACGAGGTGGCGTGGAAACACCGGCCGGATCGGGAGCGGGACCTGTGGCAGGGGATGGCGCAGTGGTGCGCCGGGTACACCCATGCGGCCCGCGGGAATTCGGTCGGCGCGGCGCGGCTGGCGGAGCGGGGGAGGGCCCGGCTGGCGGCGTATGCGGCAACCGGGGGCCCGACCTACGGCCTCGACCTGGCCGAGCTGCTCGGCGAGCAGCCCCGCGAGCCCGAGGCCGACCGAACCGATATCACCGAGCAGGGTTCGGGCCCGTGAGTGGTCCCAACCGCCCGAGCTGATATCGCTGCGGGCGCGGGTTGGGCCCCGACCGGCCGCTGTCATAGCCCTTCGGGCACGGCTCCCCTACGTGCCCCGTCCCGATCGGAACCGGCTGGGGCGGAGCATGCGCAACGCCCGCCGGTTTCCCCTCCCCCGAAGGGAACCGGCGGGCGTTGAGCGATGTCAGCCAGCTGCAGCTTAGCCTCGATCCACCGATCGACTTTGAGGTGTTGAGCGTGCCGTTACGCGAAGAAGCCCTTCTGGGCTGGGAGTTTGGGACTTGCGACGGAACCAAACCACCCCGCTCAGGAGGGCATCTTCAAGATGCGACTCTCTCACACCGTTGGTCGAACCTCGGTGGCGTTCGACGATCCGAATCTCGTGTCGGCCGGCGGGCTGGTCCCGGTCATGGCGTTGGCCGATCGTGCTGGGCTGCGTGACCTGGCTGATGAACACCTCACGGTGCCAACCGACAAGGGCGCGAACGCCGGCCTGAAGGTCGCCTCGCTGGTGGCCGGGATGGTCGCCGGTGCGGACTCAATCGACGATATGGCGCTGCTGCGCCACGGTGGGATGAGCCGGCTCTTCGCGAAGGCGTATGCGCCCTCCACGCTGGGCTCGTTCCTGCGCTCATTCACCTTCGGCCACGTCCGCCAGCTCGACGCCGTCGCCTCCCGGTTCCTCATCGCGATCGCTGGGCTCACCGGCCTGCTGGGAGCGGCCACCACGGTCGAGTCCGACACGTTGGGATACGCGCTGCTCGATGTCGACGACACGATCATCGAGGTCCACGGCTACGCCAAGCAGGGCGCCGGGTTCGGCTACTCCGGTGTCCGCGGGCTCAACGCACTGCTCGCCACGCTCGCGACGCCAGCCACGGCGCCGGTGATCGTGGCCCAGCGGCTGCGCAAGGGCTCGGCCGGGTCACCTCGTGGTGCGAAGCGACTGGTCGGTGACGCGGTTCGGACGACCCGGCGGCTGCTCGGCAAGGCCCGGCCAGTGCTGGTGCGGATGGACTCGGCGTTCTACGGCCGCGGCCGGTCCACGCCGCCCTCAACGGCGGCGCCGCGGTTTCGGTGACCGTACGGATGAATCCCACCGTCAAGAAGGCGATAGCCAGCATCGATGACCACGCCTGGACGGCAATTGAGTACACCGACGCCATCTTCGACGAAGAGACAGGCAAGTGGATCTCTCGGGCAGAGGTCGCCGAAGTGCCGTTCACCGCGTTCACCTCGGCCAAGAAGGCCGAGCGGGTGCCGGGCCGCCTGATCGTGCGCCGGATCCCGGACTTCAACGCCGAGAAGAACAAGGCAGCCGGTCAGGACACGCTGTTCGACACCTGGCGCTTCCACGCGTTCTTCACCACCGCCGACCCTGCTGTCCTCGACACCGTCACCGCGGACAAGACCCACCGCCATCACGCGGTCATCGAACAGGTCCACGCCGACCTGAAGCACTCAGCGCTGGCACACCTGCCGTCCGGGGTCTTCAACGCCAACGCCGCATGGCTTGTGCTCGCGGTCATCGCGTTCAACCTCACCCGCGCCGCCGGCACCCTTGCAGCACCCGACCTCGCACGCGCGACCACCAAGACCCTGCGCCGCAAGCTGATCAACGTCCCAGCCCGAATCGCGTCCTCAGCCCGACGCGTCACCCTGCACCTACCCCGGTCCTGGCCCTGGGAGGCCGCCTGGACCACGCTGTTCGACCGAGTCAGCGATCCGCCGTCCGCCCTCGCGGCCTGACCACCCAGCAGCCACCGCTGCGCGACCCGAAGACCACCGTGGAACACCCCGGACACCCAGGTCCGGAAGACCGTCGCGTCCCAGCACCCTCGCCCCCACGACGACCACGATGACTCACCCCATCCCGGCCATCGGTGGATCGAGGCTTAGGCGTCGGCGAGTGTCAGGCCAATGGTGGACAGCAGCTCGTACGGCGGGATGTTGGTGCCGCCGGAGGCGATCGCCAGCAGGGCCGAGGCCAGGCTCGCCATTGCGCTGGTCAGGATCAACGGGTCCTGGCCCTCCATTTCGGTGCGCAGCAGCTCGACGTACTCGTTGACGCTGCAGCCTCCGTCCATGCTCTGGACCCGCGCGGTCAAGATGGCCATCGCCGATTGCATACCCGGCGCGGGCGCCTGAACGTTACCGCTCATCGTGTCTTCCCCCATGTTCTCGGGCCGGCGCACCACGTCCCCACGCGGCATCAGGTCCGGCTCGTTCTCCCCAATGCGTCCAGTGAAGCGCCCACTTGATCGGTTGTCCAACTTGTTGTCCCCCAACGTAATCGCTGATCCGCCCGGATGACCACCACTCGCGAGACCGCTTGGCTCAACGGGATTCGTCCTGCACAATGGGGTGACAACCGCACACTCGCCCGGCACCCGTTGCATACATGGGATCGTCGGGGCGAGGAACTCGTTACCGCGCGAGCGAATCTCGGTGTTGCCGGCCGTTGGGGAAGACGTCCACGCAACAACAGGAGGTTCGGATGTCTGTCGCGGTGTCTTCCGCTGTGGCCCAGGGCGTGGTGTACATCCACTCCACGCCCACGTCGCTGTGCCCACACATCGGGTGGGCGCTCGAGACGGTGCTCGGCATGTCGGTCAAGCTCGCCTGGGCTCCCCAGCCGCTGGGCCGCAAACTCGTGCGCACGGAGGCCAATTGGTCCGGCACTCCGGGCACGGGCGCGCTGCTGGCCAGCGCGCTGCGCCGGTGCCAGGACCTGCGTTTCGAGGTCGTCGAGGAGGCGAGCTACGGTGTCGACGGCGGGCGGTGGTCGTACACCCCATCCTTGGGTGTCCACCACGCCATCGTCGCCAGCAACGGCGACGCGCTGATCTCGGAGAACCGGCTTCGTTCGGCGCTCGCGGCGGGTGACCCGGCAAGCGTGCGTCGGGAGCTGGAGATCGCCCTGGGGTCCGCCTGGGACGCCGAGCTCGAGCCGTTCCGGCACGCCGGGGAGAACGCGCCCGTGCGCTGGCTGCACCGCGTCGGATAGCCGTTACGACCGCGTCCGATCCTCGGGGCGGGCGGCGTGCTGCCCGACGAGCGCGTCGACGCGATCGCCCAGGTGGCACGGCCGGGACGGGCGAGTGTGGGCACCGCGACCCCCCACTCGCCGCCGTCGGGATGACTGAGCCGAGCCGCCGAGGTTGGGCACCGGAACCACTGGCCCGGCACCGCACAGGAAGGACCGGCCTCCCGGGGATGGGGGCCGGTCCTTCCGTACGTCGTGCCGCAGGGCGTCCCCGCTGGCTCCGATCGGTGTCCTGTGGGGGCTATGGCGCCCTCAAGAGACCGATCGGAGCCCTGCGGGCGAGGGTCAGGAGCAGCGGCGGAACGCCAGAGCGACGTTGTGGCCGCCGAACCCGAAGCTGTTGTCGAGCGCCACGATGTCGCCGGCCGGCAGCGGCCGCGCGGAGCCCGACACCACGTCGAGGTCGATCGCCGGGTCCTTGTCGTCCAGGTTGATCTGAGCCGGAGCCACGCCGTCACGCAGCGCGAGCGCGGTGAAGATCGCCTCCAGCGAACCCGCGGCGCCGAGCAGATGGCCGGTCATCGACTTGGTGGCCGACACGGCGACCTGGGTCGCCTGGCTGCCGAGCGCGGCGTGAATCGCTTTGCACTCCGCGATGTCCCCGACGGGGGTGGACGTGGCGTGGGCGTTGAGGTGAACCAGGTCGGTCGGATCGATGTCCCCGAGCTGCAGCGCCTGGGTCATCGCGGCGGCGGCCCCGACGCCCTCCGGCTCGGGCGCGGCCACGTGGTGGGCGTCCGTCGAGACGCCCGCGCTGACGAGCTCCGCGTAAATCGTCGCACCGCGCGCCTTGGCGGACTCGTAGCTCTCCAGCACGACCACCGCCGCCCCCTCGGCGATGACGAAACCGTCCCGAGCCGTGTCGTACGGCCGGGAGGCCCGCTCCGGCTCGTCGTTGCGCGTCGACAAGGCCTGCATCGCGGCGAATCCGCCGATCGGGAGCGGGTGGATCGCCGCCTCCGTGCCGCCGGCCACGACCACGTCGGCGCGTCCCTCGCGGATCAGCTGCAGGCCCATCGCGATGCCCTCCGCGCCGGAGGCGCAGGCGCTCACGGGGGTGTGTCCGCCAGCCCGCGCGTCGAGCTCGAGGCTGACCATGGCGGTGGGGCTGTTGACGAGGAGCATCGGTACGGCGAGCGGGAAGATGCGGCGCGGACCCTTGGTGCGCAGGGTCTCCCACTGGTCGATCAGGGTGTGCACGCCGCCCACCCCGGACCCGATGGCGACGGCCAGACGCTCCGGTTCGACCGTGGGGGTGCCGGCGTCGGCCCACGCCTCGCGCGCCGCGAGCACGGCGTACTGGGCGCACGGGTCCTGCCGACGCACCTCGACCTTGGTGAGCTTGTCCGCGGCAGGCTCGGCCAGAGGCGCACCGAACGTGACCGGCAGGTCGTATTCCGCCACCCACGGCTCGATCAGGGGCCGCGCGCCCGAGCGCCCGGCAAGAATGGCCGCCCAGGTGGAGGGGACATCGCCGCCCAGGGGGGTGGTGGCGCCGACGCCGGTGACGACGACGCGCTTGCTGGCGTTAGCGGGCATGGTGCGGCTCCTGCGATAAGGGTCGAGTCATCGGGGCGTCGCGGCGCCGGGTTCGTACGTCGTGAGTCGCGGACGTACGAACCCGGCCGGCCGGCGAATCGGTCAGGCCTGCGCGGCGGTGATGAAGTCCACGGCGTCGCGGACCGTCTTGAGGGTCTTGACCTGGTCGTCCGGGATCTTGACGCCGAACTTCTCCTCGGCGTTGACGACGATCGTCATCATCGACAGCGAGTCGATGTCGAGGTCCTCGGTGAACGACTTGTCCAGCTGGACGTCGGCCTGGTCGAGACCGGTCTCCTCGTTGATGATGTCGGCGAGGCCGTCCTGGATCTCGGTGGCGGTCATGGTGGCCATGGTGGTTCTCCTTTGCGGTGGACTCCGGCGGCGCCGGTGTGTCGCGCCGGGATGGTGCTGATGTCCGAGGGTCCCGTCGGACGGCGGGGGATGGAGGGGTGGTCAGGGCAGGACGACCACCTGTGCGGCCCAGGCCAATCCGGCCCCGAAGCCGATCTGCAGGGCGAGGTCCCCGGACTTCACGCGGCCGCTGCGCAACAGTGCCGCTGTCGCCAGGGGGACGGACGCGGCCGAGGTGTTTGCCATGTCCGCGATGTCGTCGGCGATGACGACGTGGTCCGGGAGCTTGAGCTTCTTGGCCATCGCCTCGACGATCCTGATGTTCGCCTGGTGGGGGATGAAGGCGTCCAGGTCGGCGGGCTCGATGCCGGCGCCGGCGAGGGCCTCCTGGCAGATCTTGGTCACCGTGGCCGTGGCCCACCGGAAGACCGAGGGGCCCTGCATGTCGATGAACGGCCAGGCGGCGGCCTCCGGCGTCCCCATCGACGTGGCGGCGCGACGGGAGATGTCGTCGCCGGGCAGCCCCAGCGTCTGCGGCGCGATCCGGCGCTGCAGGTCGCTCCAGCTGGTGGACTGCGCGATGAGCCCGGCGCCGGATCCGTCGGAACCCGAGGTGGTGGCGCTGATGCCGGGGGTGTCGGACGGACCGATGACCGCGGCCCCGGCCCCGTCGCCGAACACGAAGGCGGTGCCGCGATCGGCGAGCGCCCGATAGTCCGAGAGCTTCTCCACGCCGATCACGAGCACGTGGCGGGCGCGGCCGGCGCGGATCATGTCATCGGCGCAGGCCACCGCGTAGCAGTAGCCGGCGCAGGCGGCGGACAGGTCGTACGCCGCAGCATGCGTGGTGCCCAACCGGTCCGCGATGATCGGCGCGGCGGCGGGGGTCTGCCACGGGTGGGTGATCGTGGCGCAGATGACGGCGTCGACGTCCGAGCCGGTCAGGCCCGCGTGCGCCAGGGCGTCGCGGGAGGCCGCCACGCCCATGTCGACGACGGTGGAGTCGGGCGCCGCCTGCCGTCGCTGCCGAATGCCCGACCGCTCCCGGATCCACTCGTCCGAGCTGTCGATGTGCCGGCACAGCTCCGCGTTGTCGATGACGCGCTCCGGCCGATGGTCACCGACGCCGAGGATGCGGGCGAACTCCGGACCCCGGACGGTGCGTAGCCGGGGTCGGGGCGGGCGCGAGGAGTCAGGGACGACGTGCGCCGGGGGCGCCACGCTCATCGGGTCGGCCCACCGACCAGGGCCCGTCCGTGCTCCGCCACGAGCGCCCGGGCGGCGTCGAGGTCGTCCGGGGTCTTGAGAGCGAGCGTCTTGGCGCCCTTCACGCCCCGCTTGGCCAGGCCGACCAGCGTGCCGGCCGGCGGTAGCTCGAGAATCGCGGTCACGCCGCGCGCCACGAGGGTCTCCATGACCAGGTCCCATCGCACGGGCCGGGCCACCTGGTCCACGAGCCGCCGTACGACATCGCGGCCGTGCCGGACGGGCTGACCGTCGCGATTGCTGACTAGGTCGACGGCGGCGTTCTTGGGACGGATCAGCGACGCGGCGGTTTCCAGCATCGGCACCGCAGGCCGCATGTGGTCGCTGTGGAAGGCGCCCGCGACCTGTAGGGGAACCACCTTGGCGCGGGGCGGCGGCGCCGCCATGAGGGAGGCCAGCTGCGCCTTGGTGCCGGCGGCGACGACCTGGCCGGGCCCGTTGGCGTTGGCGGCGACGAGCCCGTGCCGGTCGATGGCGCGGTCGACATCCGTGGGGTCCCCGCCGACCACGGCGCTCATGCCCGTCGGTTGGAACGCCGCGGCCCAGGCCATGGCGCGGCCGCGGTCGCTGACGAGCGACACGCTTTCCTCGGCCGTGACGACGCCCGCGGCAGCCGTGGCCGTGAACTCGCCCACTGAGTGACCGGCGAGGAGGCCGACGAGGGGAAGGGCTTCGTGCTCGGGGCCGAGCAAGGCGGGCAGCGCGGCGAGGCCGGCGCCGACGATGAGCGGCTGGGCGACCGCCGTGTCGCGGATCGTGTCCGCGTCGGACTTGGTGCCGTGTCCGATGAGGTCGAGCCCGGACGCTGCCGAATAGCTCTCCAACCGGTCGCGCACGCCCGGGACGTCCAACCAAGGGGTGAGGAAGCCGGGGGTCTGAGCGCCCTGTCCCGGGCAAACAATTGCAAGCACGGGTTCAGTGTTTCGCAGGGACCGTCATCGACGCGTCCGCGACGTGCACAGGAACGCCGATTCGACTTTGGAGGTGTCCTACAATCCCGCGGGGGGTGCGGCGGAGTGGGCATCGAGCCGACCCACCGCCATGGCGGTCTGGACGACGTACGCCTCGCGGGCGTCCGTCAGGTCGTATCCCGCCACCTGGGCGATGCGGCCGAGACGGTAGCGGACCGTGTTCGGGTGGACGTACAGGGCGCGCGCGGTCGCCTCCAGTGCCCGGCCGCAGGACAGGTAGGCCTCGGCGGTCCGGGCCAGCGATCCGCCGCTTGCTTCGGCAAGCGGCAGATAGATGTCCTCGATCAGGCGACGCCTCGCCTCGGGATCCCCCGTCAACACGCGCTCGGGGAACAGATCCCCGCTCCACACCGGGCGTGGGGCGTCGGGCCACGCCGGGGCGGCGCGAAGCCCCGCCTCCGCGTTCCGGGCAGACCGGGCGGCGGAGGAAAGGTCCGCGACGGTGGGCCCGACCACCACCGGGCCCGGGCCGAACAGCCCGGTGAGCGCCGCCGCGACCGGCGCCACCTGCGGGCTGCCCCCGACGACGGCGATGAGGCGCCCGCCCTGCACGGCGACAAGGGCCTCGACCCCGGCCCGTGCGGCGGTCGACCGCATGCGGGCGGCCACGCCCGCCTCGTCCCGGTGCGGGGCGGTGCCGATGAGCACCGTGACGTGCGCGATGTCGCCCCAACCGAGTGCGGTCGCCCGGCCGACGACGTCCTGCTCGTCCTCGCCGCGCAGCACCGCATCGACGATCAGCGACTCCAGCCGGGCGTCCCAGGCGCCGCGCGCCTCGGCCGCCGCGGCGTAAACCTGGGCGGCGGCGAAGGCGATGTCGCGGCTGTAGCGCAGCAGCGCCTCGCGCAGGGCTCCCTCGTCCTTCGGAGTGCTCGCCAGGTCGGGGATGGTGTCCTCGACGACGTCGACCACCGTCCGCAGCAGGTCCAAGGTCTGGCTCAGGGTGATTGCTCGAGTGAGCGCCCGCGGGGCGGCGGCGAACACCGCCGTCGCGGAATCCTGGGCGTCGCCGCCGGTGAGGTACCAGTCGACGAACGAGGCGAACCCCGCCTGGACCACGGTCCCCACCCAGGACCGTTCCTGCGCCGCCAGGTCGCCGTACCAGTCGAGGTGTTCCTCCATGTGCCGGTAGGAGGCGGTGGTGAGCTGGCCGGCCGAGCGCTCGACGGCCCGAATGGTCTGCTCGTGTGCGCGCGGCCTGGTCACGGCGGGAGTCTACGGCCATGTTGTGGGGGGCCGACAAATGAACGTCGATGACCCCGTGCCCGGGGCACGGGGTCATCGACGGGATGCGGTCAGAACGCGTCGATCAGGAGTCGCCGCCCTCGTTCCCGGAGGAGCCCGCCGTGACGTCGAGCAGGCGGTACTTCTCTGCGGCCGCCTTCGGAAGCTGCGGGTCGACCTTGCCCTGCGCCGCGAGGGCCTGCAGGGCGCGCACCACCATGGACGGACCGTCGATGTGGAAGAACCGCCGCGCCGCCGGGCGGGTGTCGCTGAACCCGAAGCCGTCCGCCCCGAGCGGGGCGTAGTCGCCGGGCACCCACCGGGCGATCGAGTCCTGCACGTCGGTGGCGTAGTCGCTCGTGGCGATGACGGGCCCGGGCCGGTCCATCAGCGCCTGCGTGACGTAGGGGACGCGGGGGCTGTCCTGCGGGTCCAGGAAGTTCGCCTCGTCGCAGGCCATCGCCTCGCGGCGCAGCTGGGTCCAGCTCGTCACCGACCAGACGTCGGCGATGACGCCCCAGTCGGTGCGCAGCAGGTCCTGGGCCTCCAAGGCCCAGGGGACGCCCACGCCGGAGGCCAGCAGCTGCGCCCGCGGGGTCTGCGCGGGGTCGGAGCCCTCCGGCACCTCACCCTCCTTGAGCAGGTACATGCCCTTGAGCAGGCCGGCCACGTCGAGGCCCGCCGGCTCCGCGGGCTGCACGATCGGCTCGTTGTAGACGGTGAGGTAATAGATGACGTCCTGCGGGTGCTCGCCGTACATGCGCTCCAACCCGTCGCGCACGATGTGCGCGATCTCGTAGCCGTACGCCGGGTCGTAGTGGATCACCGCGGGGTTGGTCGAGGCCAGGACCGGCGAGTGCCCGTCCATGTGCTGCAGGCCCTCGCCCGCCAGGGTCGTGCGCCCCGCCGTGGCGCCGATGAGGAACCCGCGCGCCAGCTGGTCCGCCGCCGCCCAAATCCCGTCGCCGGTGCGCTGGAAGCCGAACATCGAGTAGAAGACGTAGACGGGCAGCATCGGCTCGGCGTGCGTCGCGTACGACGTACCGGCCGCAGTGAACGCCGCGACGGAGCCGGCCTCGTTGATGCCGAGGTGCAGCATCTGGCCCTGCGGCGACTCCTTGTAGGCGAGCATCAGCTCGGCGTCGACCGAGGTGTAGTTCTGGCCGTGCGGGTTGTAGATCTTCGCCGTCGGGAAGAAGCTGTCCATCCCGAAGGTCCGCGCCTCGTCGGGGATGATCGGCACGACCCGCTTGCCGAACTCCTTGTCCCGCATGAGCTCCTTGAGCAGCCGCACGAACGCCATCGTCGTGGCGACCTGCTGCTTGCCCGAGCCCTTCTTCATGAACTCGTACGCCGAGGCGTCGGGCAGGTGGATCTGGTCGCGGGTGACCCGGCGGGCCGGCTTGGCCCCGCCGAGCTCGTTGCGCAGCTCCATCATGTACTCGATCCGCTCGTCCTCCATCCCCGGGTGGTAGAAGGGCGGACGGTACGGGTCGGCCTCGAGCTGCTCGTCGCTGATCGGGATGTGCAGCGTGTCGCGCAGGTCCTTGAGGTCCTGCAGGGCCAGCTTCTTCATCTGGTGGGTCGCGTTGCGACCGGCGAAGTGCTGCCCGAGCGTGTAGCCCTTGATCGTCTTGGCCAGAATGACCGTCGGCTGACCGGTGTGCTGGGTGGCGCGCAGGAACGCGGCATACACCTTGCGGTAGTCGTGGCCGCCGCGCTTGAGCTTCCACCAGATCTCGTCGTCGGTCCACTTCTCGACCATCTTGGCCGTGCGCCGATCCCGGCCGAAGAAGTGGTCCCGCACGAACTTGCCGTTGTTGGCCCGGAAGGTCTGGTAGTCGCCGTCCGGGGTGGTGTTCATCAGGTGCACCAGGGCGCCCTGGACGTCGGCGGCGAGCAGTTCGTCCCAGCCGCGGCCCCACACGACCTTGATGACGTTCCACCCGGCGCCGCGGAAGTAGGCCTCCAGCTCCTGGATGATCTTGCCGTTGCCGCGGACCGGGCCGTCGAGGCGCTGCAGGTTGCAGTTGACGACGAAGGTGAGGTTGTCGAGCTCCTCGTTGGCGGCCCACTGCAGGGCGCCGCGGCTCTCCACCTCGTCCATCTCGCCGTCGCCGAGGAACGCCCAGACGTGCTGCTGGGAGGTGTCCTTGATGCCGCGGTCGTGCAGGTAGCGGTTGAATTGCGCCTGGTAGATCGCGTTGATCGGGCCCAAGCCCATCGACACCGTCGGGAACTGCCAGAAGTCGGGCATCAACCGCGGGTGCGGGTAGCTGGACAGCGCCTGGATGCGGCCGTCGACGACGTGGCTCTTCTCCTGCCGGAACCCGTCGAGCTGGGTCTCGGTGAGGCGTCCCTCCAGGAACGCCCGGGCGTACATGCCGGGGGAGGCGTGCCCCTGGAAGAACACCTGGTCGCCGCCGCCGGGGTGGTCGTGGCCGCGGAAGAAGTGGTTGAGGCCGACCTCGTAGAGGGTCGCGGCGGAGGCGTACGTCGAGATGTGGCCGCCGACGCCCACGCCCGGGCGCTGCGCGCGGTGCACGAGCACCGCGGCGTTCCAGCGGATCAGCCGGCGGAACGCCCGCTCCTGATCCTCGTCACCGGGGAACCACGGCTCGGCCTCGACCGGGATCGTGTTGACGTAGTCCGTGGTGGTCAGCGACGGGACCCCGACGTGCTGTTCGCGGGAGTGCTGCAGCAGGCTCAGCATGATGTAGCGCGCGCGCTGCTCGCCCTTCTCCTTGATCAGCAGGTCGAGGGCCTCCTTCCACTCCTGGGTCTCCTCCGGGTCGATGTCCGGGAACCGGCTGGGAAGGCCGTTGATGATGGGGCCGGCGTCCTCGATGGGCACGTGGTCGTCCTTCCTCGAGCGGGGGCGTGGGGCCATCCTTCCACCACTACGAGACCGAGGTCACACCGAGCCCCCGCGCGAGGTGCGGGGGAGGCCTCCTGAGGTGCGCGCAGCGCCGACGCGACGGGGCCAAACCCGCACGGTGCTTGCGGAATCGGTCCCGAAACGATGAACTTGAGCGCACGTGATGTGGGCGGCGTCGTTGGCGCTGCCAGGCAAGGGAGGTGTGTGCGTGGGCCAGTCCGCGGCGAACGCCGGTGCGGTGGCCAAGCTCGGCTTCGCTCCGGCGCAGGTGGTGTTGGAGCTCGGGTACGACGAGGACGTCGACGACGAACTCCGCGGCCAGATCGAGGCCCTGCTGGAGACCTCGTTGGAGGACGAGGACTTCGACGACGTGGTCGACGCGGTGCTGCTGTGGTGGCGCGACGACGACGGTGACCTCACCGACGCGCTGGTCGACGCCCTGGCCACCCTCGAGGACCAAGGGTTCATCGTGCTGCTGACGCCCAAGGTGGGCCGCCCCGGCGAGGTGGATGCCAGCGATGTCGCCGAGGCCGCGACGACGGCCGGCCTGCAGGCCTCGGTGAGCCTCAACCTCACCAACGAGTGGTCCGCCACCCGGTTGGTCGCGCCCAAGTCGGGACGCCGCTGACCAACCTTGGCGGCGGCCGGGGGAGTATCTGGCACAGTGGCCCTTATGAACGCAGCAATACCGGCGGTCGGCGACGCGGCCCCCGACTTCGCGCTGGTCGATCAGCTGGGCACGCGGCGCCGGCTCTCCGAGCTGGTGACGGACCGTCCGGTCCTGGTCGTGTTCTACCCGTTCGCGTTCTCGGGGATCTGCACCGGCGAGCTGCGTGAACTCCGCGACGAACGCGAGCGCTTCGACAACGCGCACGTGCAGTGCGTCGCCGTCTCCTGCGACCCCATGTTCGCCCTGCGCGCCTGGGACGACGCGGAGGCCTTCTTCTTTCCGCTGTTGTCCGACTTCTGGCCGCACGGTGCGGTGGCGAAGTCGTACGGCGTGTGGGAGGAGACCGGCGGTTTCGCGCGCCGCGGGACCTTCCTCGTGGGCGAGGACATGACCATTCAGTGGGCCCTGGTCAACGGGCCGGGGGAGCGGCGTGACTTCACGGGCGTGGACGCGGCCGTGGCGGCGCTTGCCGGCTGACCGGCCGCGTGGCGGGACTGGCCGCGTCGGCGACCGGCCGCCTGGGAGCAACGACAGCGGAGGTGGCTGGCCATGGTGCGAGCGGTGCAGTGGCAGGACGGCGACCAACCCGGGATCCGGCTGATCGATCAAACCCGGTTGCCCGCGCAGGAGCACTACCTGCACGTGCGGACCGTCGACGATCTCGTGGCGGCGATCCAGTCCCTGGCGGTCCGCGGGGCACCCGCTCTCGGGGCGGTCGGCGCTCTCGGGGTGGCCATGGCGATGCGGCAGGGTGAGCGCGAGGGCTGGAGCGCGTCGCGAGTGGCCACCGAGATCGACCGGATCCGCGACGCCCGCCCCACGGCCGTGAACTTGGCCTGGGGGGTGGACCGGGTGCGCCCGCTGGTGGCGGAGGGTCAGCCGGCGGTCCTGGATGCCGCGCGGGCCGTCCTCGCGGAGGACGAGGCGGCCAACCGGGCGCTGTCGCGGCATGGCGCCGACTGGCTGCTGCGGGTCACGGGTCGCGACCGGCTGCGCATCATCACGCACTGCAACACCGGCGCGCTGGCGACGTCCGCCTGGGGCACGGCGTACGGCATCATCCACGAACTGCACGACCGCGGCGCCCTTGACCTGGTCTACGCCGACGAGACCCGTCCGCTCCTGCAGGGCTCGCGCCTGACCAGCTGGGAGCTGACCCAGGACGGCATCCCCCACGTCATCCAGGCGGACGGGGCCGCGGCGAGCACGATTCTGCGCGGCCTGGTGGATGTCGCGATCATCGGCGCCGACCGCATCACGGCCAACGGGGACACCGCGAACAAGGTGGGCTCCGTCGCCCTCGCGCTGGCTTGTCAGCGGGCGGGCATCCCCTTCGTCGTGGCGGCCCCGTCGTCCACCGTGGACCTCGCCACGGCGAGCGGGGCCGACATCGTCATCGAGGAGCGGGACCAGGCAGAGGTGCTGGAGTACGCGGGCGTCCGCGCGGCCCCCGCCGGGGCGCGCGCCGTGAACCCCGCCTTCGACGTCACTCCGCACGACCTGATCAGCGCGGTCGTCACCGAGCGCGGGGTGGTCGAGCCGGCCGCCGACCCCTCGCCGCGCATCATGGCAACCATCGCCTGAGCGCGGTGCGCCCTGGCCCGCGAGGCGGCGAGCCGGAATTGGGCTCACTGGGGGTGGCGGGGCGAGGGGTCGCGGGGGAACAATGTACCGGTGAGTAACACGATGCTAGCCGCCCGATTCCACGCCGACACCAAGACCACCTCGCTCGACGAGGTGCCGATCCCCACGCCCGGACCGGGTGAGGTGCTCATCGAGGTGGCCTACTGCGGCATCTGCCATTCGGACCTGTCCCTCATCGACGGGCACTTCCCCGCGCAGCGCGACGTGGTGATCCAGGGGCACGAGGCGGCCGGCACCATCGTCAAGGTCGGCGATCGGGTCTTCGGCTGGGAGGTCGGGGACCGGGTGATCCCCTCGGCCGGGCAGGCGTGCCTGGTATGCCGGGCCTGCCGCCGGGGTGCGTTCACCGACTGCCTCGATCTGAGGCTGATGGCGTTCGCGTACGACGGCGCCTGGGCCAAGTACCACGTGAGCAAGGCGATGGGCCTCACCCGCGTCCCCGACGGGGTGCCCCTGCAGCAGGCGGCGATCCTGGCCGATGCGGTGTCCACGCCGTACGCGGCGGTGGTGCGGACGGCCCAGGTCCACCTGGGCAACGCCGTCGGCGTGTGGGGCGTCGGCGGGGTGGGCAGCCACCTGGTCCAACTCGCCAAGCTGGCCGGCGGCGTACCGATCATCGCCGTCGACATCGACGACGCCGTCCTGGCGCGGGCCACGCGGCTCGGCGCCGACTACACGTTCCGCAGCGACGACCCGCAGCTGGGGCGCAAGATCAAGGAGGCGACCGGCGGACGCATGCTCGACGTCGCGTTCGACGCGGTGGGCATCCCGGAGACCATCCGGCAGAGCGTCGCCTGGCTGGACACCGGCGGGCGGGCGGTCAGCGTCGGGATGAGCGGCGAGAACATCGACGCCGGCCCGATCCTCGCCTTCAACCTGCGCCGAAAGCAGCTGCTCGGGCACCTGGGTTACAAGACGCAGGACATCGCGATGCTGGCCGAGATGCTGCAGTACGGCCGCCTCGACCTCTCCGAATCCATCAGCGCGGTGGTGCCGTTGAGCGAGGTCCACGACGGCATCTCGGCGCTTCGCGAGCGCCGGGGCAACCCGATCCGCATCCTGGTCCAGCCGTAACCGCCGCCGGCGCCCGAGGCCTCACGCGTTGTTCACCGGCGAGGCGCCGCGCCTGGCGCGCGGGTGCCCCAGGGTTTGGCAGAATGGGCGGTCGCCGGCCGGACGCCGGCGAGGGCCTGTAGCTCAGTTGGTAGAGCACCGCGTTTACACCGCGGGTGTCGTCGGTTCGAACCCGGCCGGGCCCACATGACCGTCCCAGCAGCGCCGACATCCGTGCGGCCCGGCACCCAACCGACCCCCGAGGTCGCGCTCGCCGACGTGATCGAGGTGCTGGAGGAGACGTACCCGTCCGCTACCACGCAGTCCTGGGACCACGTCGGGCTGGTCACCGGTGACCCTGAGCAGCCGGTTCGGCGCATCCACCTGGCCGTCGACCCCACGCTCGCCGTCATCGAGGAGGCCCGCCGGCTGGGGGCGGACCTGCTGATCACCCACCACCCGTTGCTGCTGCGTGGGGTGCACGGCCTGGGCACGGACACCGGCAAGGGCGCGGCCGTCACCGCGCTCATCGTGGGGGATATCGCGCTGTTCGCCGCGCACACGAATGCCGACATCGCCGAGCCGGGCGTCTGTACGGCCCTCGCGGCCGCGTGCGGCCTGGCGACGACCGAGCCGCTGACCCTCGAGGAGGGGCGGCCCATGGGTCGATTCGGCGAGCTCTCCGAGTCGATCTCGCTGCGGGACTTCGCCGTCCGGCTCGCCGCGGCCCTGCCCCCGGCTCCCGTGGGCGTGCGGGTCTCGGGGCCGCCCGCGGCGCCGGTGACGAAGGTCGCCGTGCTCGGCGGCGCGGGGGATTCGCTGCTGGACGCCGTACGTCGTCGCGGCGCCGACGTCTACGTCACCGCCGACCTGCGCCATCACCCCACGCTGGAGGCTCGGGAGGAGTCGCGCGGCGGGCCGCCGTACCTCATCGACGCCGGTCACTTCGCCACCGAGTGGCTCTGGCTGGCCGAGGCCGGGCGTCGGCTGCGGGACCGGCTGCAGGAGCGCCACCACGCCGACGTCGAGGTGTCCGTCAGCGAGATCGTCACGGACCCCTGGTCGTTCGTCGTCGGGGCGCGCGGGGCCGGGGACTGGACCGGCGACGACGTACCCCCTCGTTCCGAAGGAGACGCGCTGTGAAGGCCGACCGCGAGCAGCAGCTACGCCTGCTCGACCTGCAGGGCTACGACACGCGACTCGGCCAGATCCGGCATCGGAGCGCCAACCTGCCGGAGCAGAAGGCGCTCGACGCCGTCGCCGCCGAGCGCACCGCGGTCGAATCCGACCTGATCAAGTCCCGGACCCAGCAGTCGGACATCGCCCGCGATGTCGCCAAGGCCGAGGCGGACGTGCAACTCGTGCGGGACCGCGCCGCCCGCAACCGGGCGCGCCTCGATGCCGGGACGGGCACCGCCAAGGAGCTGACCTCCCTGCAGCACGAGTTGGATTCGCTCGCGCGACGCCAGGCTGAGCTCGAGGACGAGCAGCTAGAGATCATGGAGCGGGCCGAGGGCACCGACGCGCTGGTGACCCACCTGGAGGGCCGCGCCGGGGAACTGGCCACGGCCGTCGCCGACGCGACGAGCGCCCGGGACGCGGCGATGGGGACGCTCGCTGCCGAGACCGCGGAGCTGACGGAGCGCCGCCTGGAGATCGTCCCGCAGGTCGCGACGGAGCTGATGGCGCTGTACGAGAAGATCCGCGAGCAGACCGGCATGGGCGCGGCCGCCGTGGTCCAGCGCCGATGCGAGGGCTGCCGGTTGGAGCTGATGGGGGCGGACGTGGCGCGGATCGCGGCGGCCCCCGCGGACGAGGTGTTGCGCTGCGAGGAGTGCCGGCGGATCCTCGTGCGCACGGACGAGTCCGGCCTGTGACCCTCGTGGCTGCCGACGCTGCCGACGCTGCCGGCGCTGCCGGCCTCTCCCGGGGGCACGACGGGCGGGCATGCCGGTGAGCGACCTGATCGTCGAGGCGGACGGCGGATCGCGGGGCAATCCGGGGGTGGCGGGGTACGGTGCGCTGGTCCGCTCACGCGCCACGGGGCGCGTCCTCGCCGAACGCGCCGCGCCGCTCGGCAAGGCCAGCAACAACGTCGCAGAGTACACCGGCCTGATCGAGGGCCTGCGGGCCGCCGCCGAGGTCGACCCGGCCGCGGCCGTCGAGGTGCGGATGGACTCCAAGCTCGTCGTGGAGCAGATGGCCGGGCGATGGAAGATCAAGCACGAGGACATGCGGCGGCTCGCCCTGGCGGCGCGCGACCTCGTGGCCGAGCGGCAGGCGGCGGGCGGCTCCGTCACGTACACCTGGATCCCCCGCGCGTCGAACGCCGCGGCCGACCGGCTTTCGAACGTCGGGATGGACGGCAAGACGGTCTCGGTCACCCGCCGTGATGACGACGTGGCCGACGAGGACGACCCTGACCAGGACGACGAGACCCCTGGTCGCGACGACGGCGACACTGCCGGCCCAGGCGCCGAGGACGGGTCGGGCGCGGGGGAGAGGTCGGATCGGGAAGTCCCCCGCGGCGCGGCGGCGGCGCGGGTACGCCGGGTGGCGGCACCCCCCGACCTGGCGACGCCGGCGCGGTTTCTCCTGGTGCGGCACGGCCCGACCAAGGCCACCGCGGCAGGGCTGCTCGACGGCCGGGGCGGCTCGGATGCGCCGTTGACGGTCGAGGGTCAGCGCCAATGCGTGGCCGCGGGGCACGCCCTGCGTCGCCTGCTGCGCGACGGCCCCGCGCCAATTCTGGTGAGCTCCACGCTGCGCCGGACGCGGGAGAGCGCGGCGGCGGTCGGCGGCGTGCTCACGGTGCCGGTCGAGGCCGACGCCGCCTGGGACGAACAGCACTTCGGCGACTGGGAGGGGCAGACCGTCGCGCAGGTCTGCGCGACGGCCGAGGGTGCCGCGGCGTACGAGCGGTTGCGCAGCGAGGCCGGCTACGCGCGGCCGGGCGGCGAGTCCCGCGCGGACCTGGCGGAGCGCGTGACCGCGGCGTACGAGGCCCTTGCCGCGCGGTCCCGCGACGAGGGGCGTCCGGTCGTGGTCGTGAGTCACCGCGCGGCCCTGCTCGCCGTGCTGGACGCGGTGCTGGGGCTGGCCTCGCCGTGGTCGCTGGCGTTGGCGCCGGCATCGCTGACCGCGCTGCGGCAGTGGGGCGACGGCGTCGCGTCGGTGGACTTCGTCAACGACCAGGGTCACCTGCGCGGCTGACCGTTCACGACCTGCGCGTTTGGTGCCATGGCACCAAACGCGCAGGTGACGAGCGGTCGTTGCGGGCCGAACATCCGGCAGCGCGAGCGCCTCGCGCAGGTCGACGGGTCAGCGCCCCCGGAGCTCGCCGG
The DNA here is from genome assembly GCA_016699675.1 of Austwickia sp. Taxonomy (NCBI): domain Bacteria; kingdom Bacillati; phylum Actinomycetota; class Actinomycetes; order Micrococcales; family Dermatophilaceae; genus Austwickia; species Austwickia sp. The sequence continues at coordinate 3,674,599 of CP064985.1, forward strand.
CCGTAGGGTTGCTCCATGACAGAGCGCCGCGTCGTCCTCACCGGCACCCCCAGTGCGCCGACGGACGAGCTCCGCCAGGCATTCGCCGCGATCCGCGAGCGACTCGCCGTCCCCACGGACTTCCCCGCGGAGGTCCTGGCCGAGGCCGAACGGGTCGCGGCCGCGGGGCCGCAGGATGCGCCGGCGCAGGACGCCACGGACCTCCCCTTCGTCACCATCGACCCGCCCGGGAGCATGGACCTCGACCAGGCCATGCACCTCGAGCGGGCGGGCACGGGATTCCGGGTGCGCTACGCCATCGCCGACGTCCCCGCCTTCGTCGCGGCGGGGGGCGCCATCGACGCCGAGGCTCGGCGGCGCGGGGAGACCGTCTATCTGCCCGACGGGAGCGAGCCGCTGCATCCCCGGCGGCTGTCCGAGGGGGCCGCCAGCCTGCTGCCCGGCGACCGGCGCCCGGCGTTCGTCTGCGACCTGCGGCTGGACGCCGAGGGCACCGTCGCGGGAGCGACCGTGGCCCGGGCCATGGTGCGCAGCGTCGCGCGCCTGGACTACGCGGGGGTCCAGGCCGACCTCGACGCCGGCCGCGCGCCCGAGATGATGGCGCTGCTGCGCGAGGTCGGCGAGCTGCGCATCGCCCAGGAGGCGGCGCGCGGCGGGGCCAGCCTGCCCAAGCCGGAGCAGGAGGTCGTGACGACGCCGACGGGCTACGAGCTGCGGTTCCGGCCCCCGGTGCCGGTCGAGGACTGGAACGCGCAGGTCTCGCTGATGACCGGCATGGCTGCGGCGGACATCATGCTGACCGGCGGCATCGGCATCCTGCGCACGATGCCGGCACCCGACCCCGGCAGCGTCGACCGATTCCGCCGGCAGGCGGCCGCGCTGGGCGTGCCGTGGCCGGGCGACACGCCGTACGGGCAGTTCCTGCGCCACCTCGACCGGGACGACCCGCACCACCTGGCGCTCATGCACGCGGCCACCTCGCTGTTCCGCGGGGCCGGCTACACCCCGTTCGACGGCGAAGCCCCGCAGCAGCGCGACCACGCCGCGCTGGCGGCGCCGTACGCGCATGTCACCGCCCCGTTGCGCCGCCTCGTGGACCGCTTCGGGCTGGTCCTGTGCGCGGCGCTCAGCGGCGGGGGCGAGGTGCCCGGGTGGGTGCGGGAGGCTCTGCCGACGCTGCCCGACATCATGAAGGCCAGCGGCAGACTCACTGGCGCCGTCGAGCGGGCCTGCACCGATGCCGTCGAGGCCGCGGTCCTCGCGCCGCTGGTGGGACGGGAGTGGGACGCGACCGTCGTCGAGGTCCGCGGGGAGAAGGGGTGCACCGTCCAGATCGCCGACCCGGCCGTCCTCGCGGAGTGCCCCCAGGTCGCGCCGCTCGGCGCCCGGGTGCGGGTGCGGTTGACCGGCACGGACGTCGTGAAGCAGCGGGCCACGTTCGAGCTGGTCGGGGGTGCCGATGGCTGACGTTGCGGGCGGGTCGGCCACCGCGACGTACCGGCACTGGTCCGACGCCGTCGCCGACCGGACCTTCCCCGCGGTGGTGGCCACCGATCTGGACGGGACCCTGCTGCGCGCGGACGGCACGGTCTCTCCGTACACGCTGGGGGTCCTGGCGGACTACGTCGCGGCCGGCGGCGAGTATGTGCTCGTCACGGCCCGGCCGCCGCGTTGGCTGCGCTCGCTGGCCCACGTCGTGCCCGCGGGCGGGGTCGTGCTCGCCGGGAACGGCGCGTTCGTCGTGGACGTGGGCGCCGAACAGGTCGTGGAGACGCACGGCTTCGTCGCGCACGAGGCGCAGCGGCTGCTGGCCGAACTGGTCGCGGCGTTCCCGGCGGCGATCGTGGCCGTGGAGACCACCGATCGGATGGTCTTCGACGACCGGTTCGGCCCCGAGCACTGGCAGGACCCCGGCGATCCGGTCGAGGACCTGCCGGGCTGGGCGGGCCGCCACGGGGCGGCCGAGGCCGTGGGAAAGATCCTGGTGCGCGCCTTGCACCTGGATTCGCGGGCGGCGTACGACGCCGTCGGTGGCGTTGTCGGCTCCCGGGGTGTGCTGGCCTATTCGGGCGCTCCGGGCCTCGTGGAGATCTCGCCGCCCGGCGTGACGAAGGCCAAGGCCCTCGCCCGGTGGTGCACCGAGCGTGCGATCGTCGCCGATCAGGTGTGGGCGTTCGGCGACATGCCGAACGACCTGCCGATGCTGGGGTGGGCCGGCACGGCGTACGCCGTGGCGAACGCCCACCCTGACGTGCTGGCCGCGGCGACCGCCGTCGCCCCCCACCACGAGGAGGACGGCGTGGCCCAGGTGGTGGCGGCGGCCACGGTACGCCGCCGCGGCGGGCCCGCCCCCGCGCCGGCGGGGTGAGCCTGGTCAGGGCGTTAGACTGGCGGGGCGGATGAGTCGGCCAGGCGGTCGCGTCGGCAGCCACCCCCGGGCACCACGTCCGGTAGGGCCTGCCGCCGAGGAACGTCCGGGCTCCATAGGGCACGGTGGTGGCTAACGGCCACCCGGGGTGACCCGCGGGACAGTGCCACAGAAAACAGACCGCCCGGCGTGCTTGCTCCGGCGAGCACGGCGGGTAAGGGTGAAACGGTGCGTGTAAGAGACCACCAGCGCGCCAGGTGACTGGCGCGGCTCGGTAAACCCCACCCGGAGCAAGACCAGACAGTGCGCGTTCGAGGGCGGCCCGCCCGAGCGCACGGGTAGGTCGCTAGAGGTGCCTGGCAACAGTCACCCGAGATGGATGACCGCCCTCGACAGGACCCGGCGTACAGGCCGGCTCATCCGCGCCACCCCCGCTCTCCGCGTCCGATCCTTCAGCGCCGCTGCACGATGCGCAGCAACACCTCCACGGTGGCGTGGGATTCCAGCGGGTGCCGGAGCGCGCGCTGCGGGTTGAGGGCGTAATGGTTGCGGCGGCCCACCCGGGTCCGGGTGAGATAGCCCGCCGCCTCCAGGTCGGCAACGATGAGCTGGGTTGCTCGCTCGGTGATGCCGACCTGGAGTGCGACGGTTCGCAGCACGACGTCGGGATCCGCCGCGAGGCACAGCAGCACGTGGGCGTGGTTGGTCAGGAACGTCCAATCCCGCTCCGACGTGATGCTGGCCATGCGCGTCTCCTCGGTCACCCTGCTGTCGGGCATAGCACCTCCGGAATCGTCCGGGGGACGAATGCCCCGCGCCGTCTACGCGCCGAGACCGAAGTCCGGGGCGCCGACCAGAACGGCCATGTTGCCGTGGGGGTGCTTGTTTTCGTACATGAGCTGGTGGGCGTCGGGCACCTCGTTGTAGGTGAACGCCCGAGACAGGCACGGGTCCAGGCGGCCGGCTAGGGCCACCTCGTTCATCTGGTACGACTGGACGTCGTTGGCGAAGTGCGAGCCTTGCAGGCGCTTCTGGCGCATCCACAGGTAGCGCAGGTCGGCGGTGGCGTTGAAGCCCGTCGTGCCGGCGCAGACGACCACCATGCCGCCGGTCTCGCACACGAAGACCGAGGTGGGGATGGTGCTCTCACCCGGGTGCTCAAAGACGATGTTGGGCCCGCGCTTTTCGCCCAGGACGTCCCAGATGGCCGAGCCGAAGGCGCGGGCGCCCTTGAGCCAGGTCCCGTAAGCGGCCTCGTCCTTCCAGTGCGGGAGCATGCCCCAGTGGTCAAAGTCGTTGCGGTTGATGCATCCCTTGGCGCCCAGGTTCATGCAGTAGTCGAACTTGTCCTCGCCGGAGACGACCGCGATCGGGATCGCGCCAGCCTCGCGGGCGATCTGGATGGCCATCGAGCCGAGACCGCCGGCCCCGCCCCAGATGAGCACGACGTCGTCCTTCTTGACGGCGTTCTCGCCCCAGCCGTGCAGCATCCGCCACGCGGTGGCGCCGACCAGGGTGTAGGCCGCCGCGCCTTCCCAGGTGAGGTTCTTCGGCTTGGGCATGCACTGCTGGGCCTGGACCTTCGTGAACTGGGCGAAGCTGCCGTAGTTGGTCTCATAGCCCCAGATGCGGAAGCTCGGTGAATACATCGGGTCGATGCCCTTGAGCACGCTCGGGCAGTTGCGGTCCCAGGTGCCGCAGTGGACGACCACCTCGTCGCCGACCTTGACGTTGGTGACGTCCTTGCCGACCCGGTAGACAATGCCGGAGGCGTCGCTGCCACCGATGTGGAAGGGCTTGTCGTCGCCGATGCCGCCTCGGGCAAAGGCCTTGTTTCGGGCGCCGATGACGTCGACGGGTACGCCGAGGCCGGCCCACACGTTGTTGTAGTTGATCCCGGCCGCCATGACGTAGACCAGTACCTCGTCGTCCGCGATGTCGGGGACGTCGACGACCTCCTGGGCGAAGGCCTGCATCGGGGGGCCGAAGCGCTCGGGCCGGATCAGCCAGGCGTGCATCTGGGCGGGTACCTCACCCAGCGGAGGGGCCTCGCCGAGGGGGTAGAGGTCCGTGCTCATGGGGTGTCCTTTCGGGGGTGGGTGTGGGTTCGAGAGGTCGATTGCAGCGGCCAACCCGGGGACGTCCGGGACGCACGGTCCCGGTGTGGCCGAGTCTAGGCCGGTCAGGCCGTCGCGTGGGGGGTCGTGAACTGCAGTTAGTTTCACGAAATTGAGTTCGTGAGTCAACGCCTCGACATGGTGATCGACGACACAGCCTCCGGCTCGGGAGGCGGGCTCATCCTGCGGTAGCACGCAGCCCGCTGCAGGCCACCGCGTCGTCCCAGATGCCCCGCAGGCGCGTCGTGGTGGCAGCGTCGGCAGGCGGGCGCGGGACGCCGTCGGTGCCGATCAGCAGCGGGGCCCAGGCCGCGGAGGTGATCAGGGACGAGGCCGTACGTCGTGCGGCGCCGGAGGCGCGGCCTCGGTCCCGCGCGGCCTGGGCGTCCACGGTCAGCGTCAGCACCCCCGAGCGGGCCTCCGGCTCCGCCGACCGCCACCACACGAAGTTGCCCAGCGCGTAGCCCACGTAGCTGCGGCCCAGCCAACCCCCGCCCTGGAGCCGGTGCGCGTGGCCGCCCACCACGACATCCGCCCCGTCGGCCTCCAGGGCCGTGGCGGTGGCGGTCTGCGGGGCGTCGGCGCAGGTCGCGTACTCGGTGCCCCAGTGCATCATCACCACGACGACATCGGCCTCGGCGGCCGCCGTGCGGGTGGCCGCCCGGAGCAACGCGAGCGCCTGTGGGTGCTGGCTGGTGGCGACGCCCTCGCCCGTTGCGGCGGACCAGCGCGTGGCCCGGCGAGCGTGTCCGCCAGGCCCGTCCGGCCGTAGTCCACCGCGTGGTTGTTGGCCAGGCTGACCGCGTCGACCCCGGCCGACTGCAGGGCCGGCAACGCGCTCGGCGGAGCGCGGAACGTGAAGGACTTGTTCTCGGGGGCGCCGCCGGTGGTCAGCGCCGTCTCCAGGTTGACCATCGAGAAGTCCGCCGCGCCCAGCGTGCCCCGCAGGTCGGCCAAGGACTGCTGGGGGTCCTTCAGCAGGTCGGCGACGTACTCCTCGAAGTGCACATCGCCGCCGAAGGCGCGCGTGATGTGGGCCGGCCCCTCCGGCGCGCCGGGCTGCCCGCTGGCGGCACTCGCGGTCTCGGCCACTGGCGGTCCGGACAGGGGCAGCGGACCCGCCGGCGCGGCGGTGCACCCGGCGGCCAGCGCGGCGCACAGGCTCGTCGTCAACAGCCGGGGCACCGGTCGCATCGGGTCAGCTCTCGTCGGGCGCAGTTTCGTTCGCGCCCAGTGTAATTCGCCCGAGTAGTTGGCCCCGGTTGCTGCCGGAGTCCCCGGTGTGGCGCCCTGCGCGGGCGCCAGCCGGCTCGGGTCGTCAGCGGGCGGCGTCGAGCGTGGCCAGCGACTCCCGGTGGATCGGCGTCCCGGTGACCGTGAGGGGTTGGCCGGTGCCGTCCCAGCGGAGCGCGACGATCTCGGCCGCGATCGAGACGGCGGTCTCCTCCGGGGTGCGGCCGCCCAGGTCCAGCCCGATCGGGGAGCGCAGCCGGGCCAGCTCGGCGTCGGTCATGCCCTCGCCGCGCAGCTTCTCGAGGCGGTCCTCGTGGGTCCGGCGGCTGCCCATCGCGCCGATGTATCCCGCCGGCCGCCGCAGCGCCTTGACCAGCAGGGGGACGTCGAACTTGGGGTCGTGGGTGAGCACGCAGATCGCGGTGCGGTCGTCCGTGACGACCTGATCGAAGTAGCGATGCGGCCAGTCCACGACCACCTCGTCGGCGTCCGGGAACCGCCGGGCGGTGGCGAACACCGGTCGCGCGTCGCACACCGTGACGTGGTAGCCGAGGAACTTGCCCATCCGGGCCACTGCCGCGGCGAAGTCGATGGCGCCGAAGACGAGCATCCGCGGCGGCGGCGCGTAGGACTCCACGAAGACCGTGACCTCGCTCATCCGCCGCTCGCCCCGGCGCCCGAGCTGGAGCAGCCCGGTCTCGCCGGCGGCCAGGAGGCCGCGCGCGTCGGCGGCGACCGCGTGGTCCAGCCCGGGCTCGCCCAGGCTGCCGGTGGCGGCCTCGGACGCGCCGTCGAGCAGCATCCGCGGGCACGAGGGCAGCAGCGTCGAGCCGTTGGCGGGCTCGCCGACCTCGCCGTCCGCGGATTCGACGAGGGTGACGAGCGCGTACGGCGTGTGCTCGGCGAGGCCTGCCTCCAGCGTCCGCACCGCGGCGCGCAGCTGCGCATCGGCCGGCGTGACCACGAGTTCGATGGTGCCGCCGCAGGTCAGGCCCACCGCGTACGCCGAGGAGTCCGACACGCCATAGCGCACCCGGCGGGCGGTCCCGTCGGTCAACACCTCCCGGCAGACCTCGACCACGGCGCCCTCGACGCAGCCGCCCGACACGCTGCCGACGACCTCCCCGTCCGCGCCGAGGGCCATGGAGGCCCCCACCGGCCGCGGCGCCGAGTTCCAGGTGCGCACCACCGTGGCCACGGCGAACTCCTGGCCGGAGCGGGCCCAGCCAGCAAGATCGCGGATGATGTCCCTCATGATCGACTCCTCTCGACACCAGAGTGGCCTGCGGTCGCCCCGGGCCGGTAGGCAGGGCGCTGGCGCCAACCCGGCGCAAAGGGCAAGGTTTTCGTGACTCTCCCGAAAGTATCGCCAACATCAATCGATCCGCCACGGGTTGCGGGGGTGGTTCTCGCTGCCGGGGCCGGGACCCGCTATGGCATGCCGAAGGTCCTGGCCGAGGGCGGCAGGTGGCTGGATATGGCGACAACCGCGCTGCTCAGGGGCGGTTGCGCGGAGGTCGTCGTCGTCCTGGGCGCCGCGGTGGTGCCCGTTCCCGCCCCGGCTCGCTCCGTCGTCAACGAGGACTGGGCGACCGGCCTGGGCTCGTCCGTCCGCTGCGCGCTGTCAGAACTCCGGAAAACCCCCGCTGACCTGGCCGTCCTTCACCTCGTCGACCTCCCGGACGTGGGGGCGGACGTCGTACGTCGGGTGGTCGCCGCCGCAGCGGCGACGGGGATCGCGCGAGCCAGCTACCACGGAGTTCCCGGCCACCCCCTGGCGGTGCATCGCCGGCATTGGTCCGCGATGGCCGCTCACGCACGTGCTGACCAGGGCGGACGCGGGTGGCTGCAGGGTCGCTCGGACGTCGTCTCCGTGCCGTGCGCGGACCTGGCGACGGGTGTTGATCGGGACACCCCGGAGCTTCTGGAGTGAGGTAGATCACACGGGGTCGGCGTTACTGGAATCTCGGGCCGGATCGGGAGCAGAATACTCTGAGCAAGGTCTACTCACCCTTGGGGATTGTCACCGAGGCATCGGGGCGAGTAGATATATCCAACGAAGGAGTATCCGATGTCGGCTGCGACACTCGACGGCCCCGGTACGCCGGTGGGCCAGCGCCCCGAGGACGAGCGACTCTCCCCAGGCGGCATGCTCAGCTACGGCTTGCAGCACATCCTGTCCATGTTCGGCGGCATCATCAGCGTGCCGATCATCATCGGCGGCGCGGCCGGCCTCGACAGCGCCGGCAAGGCGTTCCTGCTCTCCTGTGCGCTCTTCGTCAGCGGCATCGCCACCGTCCTGCAGTCCTACGGCGTGCCCTACCTGGGTTCCCAGCTGCCGCTCGTGCAGGGCATCTCGTTCGCGTCGGTCTCGACCCTGCTGACGATCATCGGCTCGCGCGGCACCGACGGGCTGCGGGCCGCGTTCGGCGCGTGCATCGTCGCCGGCATCATCGCCTTCGCGGTGGTGCCCCTCTTCGCCCAGATCATCAGGTTCTTCCCGCCGGTGGTGACGGGATCGATCATCACGGTGATCGGCATCTCGCTGATGCCGGTGGCCGGCAAGTGGATCACCGGCCAGCCCACCATCACCGTAGTCAAGGACGGCAAGGCCGGCCCTATCGCCAACCCCGACTTCGCCTCGATGAACAACGTCATCCTCGCCCTCATCACGCTGGCGATCGTGCTGGTGCTCTACCGCATCAAGCGCCTGGCGCGCCTGGCGATCCTGCTCGGCCTGGCCCTGGGCACCATCGTGGCCTACGTGCTCAACACGTTCATGACGTTCCCCAAGGGCACGATCAACACCCTGGACCTGTCCAAGAGCTCGCCGCTCGCGTTCCCGACGCCGTTCCACTTCGGCGCCCCGATCTTCGAGATCGGCGCGATCGTCTCCATGCTCATCGTCTTCATCGTCGTCATGGTCGAGACCACCGCGGACATCATCGCGGTCGGTGAGGTGGTCGGCAGCGAGGTGCCCAGCCACCGCGTCGCCGACGGGCTGCGCGCCGACATGCTCAGCTCGACCGTCGCCCCGATGTTCAACACCTTCCCGGCGACCGCGTTCGCCCAGAACGTCGGCCTCGTGGCCCTCACCGGCATCAAGAGCCGGTTCGTCGTCACCGTCGGCGGTGTCATCCTCGCCATCCTGGGCCTGTCGCCGTGGCTGGCCGCGGTCGTCAACATCATTCCGCTGCCGGTCCTGGGCGGCGCAGGCCTCGCCCTGTTCGGCTCGGTGGCCGCTTCCGGCATCCGGACGCTGTCGAAGGTCAACTACGACGGCAACAACAACCTGGTCATCGTGGCCGTCTCCATCGCGTTCGGCGTGCTGCCCAGCCTGCTGCCGGCCGTGCCCGGCTACATCAGCCGCGGCTTCTGGGGCGGCTTCCCCCACGAGATCGGCCTGGTGTTGGAGTCCGGGATCAGCGCCGCCGCGATCGTCGCCTTCCTGCTCAACCTCTTCTACAACGTGCTCGGCAAGGGCAGCGACGGATCCGCCCACGAACTGCGGGCGCACCGTCCCGCGCGCGCCGTGGATCACGAGATGATCGACGCTCTGCCCGACACCCCCCGCGGCGCGACCGGCCCGGCCGCCCCCGCCCCGCGCGACCCGCTGCACTGATCGCTCGACCCGCTCCGCCCTGGCAGCAGCGGCGGGTGCGCCCCCCATTGCGGGGGCGGCCCCGCCGCCTGCGCCGAGCACCCGCTTGTGGCTCGACCTGCTCGTGACCGACACCCGCTTGTGACAAGACCGCCATAGACAAGGAAGGCCATCATGGGTGACCTCATGCGTCCGCTCTCCTTCGACCACCTGATGCGGTGGGCGCAGGAGGAGCTGAAGTCCGACGGCTCAATCTTCGGTGTGCGCCGGGATCACTTCTGGCGTGCGGAGCAGCCGGCGATCATCACCAACTCCTTCGGGGATCGGGTGGCCCTCCCGCTCGGGCCGGCCGCTGGTCCCCAGACCCAGCTCGCCAACAACATCCTCGTCGCCTACCTCTCCGGCGCCCGGTTCATGGAGCTCAAGACCGTTCAGAAGATGGACGGCGAGGAGATCCGCCACGCCGTGGCCAAGCCCTGCATCGAGGCGACCGACGAGGGCTACAACTGCGAGTGGTCCACCGAGCTGACGGTGCCGCAGGCCTTCGACGAATACATCAAGGCCTACTTCGCCATCGCGGTGTTCGGCAAGGAGCTGGGACTTGGTGGCGTCAAGGACGTCGCCTACAACATCAGCGTCGGCTACGACCTGGAGGGCATCAAGGGCGCCAAGGTCGACACCTACCTCGAGGGGATGAAGGACGCCAGCAAGACCGCGATCTGGCAGGAGTGCTATGGCTGGGTGCAGCAGCGCCTCGGCGACTTCACGCACTTCACCCAGGCCGACCTCGACGAGCTCGACCCCCAGATCACCCGGTCCTGCACGCTGTCGACGCTGCACGGCTGCCCGGCCGACGAGATCGAGAAGATCGCGCACTACCTGCTGACGGAGAAGGGCTTCAACACCTTCGTCAAGTGCAATCCGACGATGCTCGGCTACGACTACGCGCGCGAGGCGCTGGACCGGCTCGGGTTCGACTACATCAGCTTCGACGACCACCACTTCAAGGCCGACCTCCAGTTCGAGGACGCGGTGCCGATGTTCCAGCGGCTCACCGAGACCGCGACGGGGCTCGGGCTGCGGTTCGGCGTCAAGCTCACCAACACCTTCCCCGTGCAGGTGGCGGCGGGCGAGCTGCCGAGCGAGGAGATGTACATGTCGGGGCGCAGCCTCTACGTGCTCTCCCTGTCGCTGGCGCAGAAGCTGTCGCACGCCTTCGACGGCACCCTGCCGATCTCGTTCTCCGGCGGCATCGACGCCTTCAACATCAAGGACGTGCTGGAGACGGGCATCCAGCCGGTGACCGTCGCGACGACGATCCTCAAGCCCGGCGGCGTCATGCGGTTCAACCAGATGGCCGACGAGACCGCCGCGGTCATGACCGACTACGCCGGCATCGACGTGGCCAAGCTCGACGCCGCGGTGGACGCCATCTTCACCGACGAGCGCTTCCACAAGCGGTGGCGCGAGAAGATCCGCTCGCGCAAGACCCAGTCCGCCTTGCCGTTGACCGACTGCTACAAGGCCCCGTGCGAGCACGGCGGCTGCCCGATCGAGCAGCAGATCCCGGAGTACCTGACGCTGACCAGCCAGGGCCGCTTCAAGGAGGCCTTCGACGTCATCGCCCTGGACAACACGGCGCCGACGATCACCGGCGTGCTGTGCTCGGAGCAGTGCCGCGACCACTGCACCCGGCTCGACTACGACAGCTCGATCGACATGCGCGGCGTCAAGCTCGTCGCCTCCGACGGCGCGCAGGCCGACTACATCGGCGCCACGACGGCGCCGGAGCTGGCCACGTCCGACAAGGTCGCGATCATCGGCGCCGGCCCGGCCGGCATCGCCTCGGCGATCTTCCTGCGCCGCAACGGGATGGACGTCGAGGTCTACGAAAAGCTCGACGGCCCGTACGGCGTCGTGGAATACATCATCCCCAAGTTCCGCATCGACCGGGACCAGATCCAGCGCGACTACGAGCTCGCCGTGGCGCTCGGCGTACGGTTCCACTTCAACGCGGACCCGACGTACGACGTCACCGAGCTGCGCAAGTCCTACAGCCACGTCATCGTCGCCACCGGCGCGTGGGGCAAGTGCCCGAGCCCGGTGACCGAGGGCGGCGAGAACATCGTCGACGCGTTCGACTTCCTGTGGAAGACGCAGAACGAGGGCAAGCAGGACTACGGCAAGCGCATCGCCGTCATCGGCGCCGGGGACGTCGCGATGGACTGCGTCCGTACGGCGAGCCGGCTGGCCGACTGCGAGGTCGCGGAGCTGGTCTACCGGCGCACGGAGCCGTTCATGCCCGCCACCCAGCACGAGGTGAACCTCGTCCGCGGTGAGGGCCTGACGATGCACCAGCTGCTGGCGCCGATCAGCTACGACGGCACGACCCTGCGGGTCGAGCGGATGAGCCTGTCCGAGGTCGACGCCAGCGGCCGCCGCTCCGTCAAGGGCACCGGCGAGTTCACCGACATGCAGTTCGACACCGTCGTCGGCGCCACCGGTGCGACGCTGATCACCGAGCCGTACACGAAGAACGGCATCCAGCTCGACGGCCGCGGCCGGCCGGTGCTGGACAAGACCTACCAGGCCACGGTGCCCGGCGTGTACGTCATCGGCGACGGCCGGCGCGGCCCCGCGACCATCGTCGAGGCCATCGGGGACGCCAAGGTGGCCTGCAAGGCCATCCTCGCCAGCGTGGGCATCACCGCCGACTACGCGCGGCCGCACCCGACGGTGCACCAGGCCCCGGAGCCCGTCTACCAGCGGCGCGGCCTGCTCATCGCCGAGATCAACGGCAAGGCCGAGGGCGGGCGCTGCCTGACCTGCCAGGACATCTGCGAGATCTGCACCGAGGTCTGCCCCAACCGCGCCAACGTGGCGATCACGGTGCCGGGCTTCTCCGACCCGCGGCAGATCGTCCACATCGACGGCCTGTGCAACGAGTGCAACACCTGTGGGACGTTCTGCCCGCACGCGGGGCTGCCCTACAAGGACAAGCTCACGGTGTTCTGGACCCGCGAGGACTTCGACGACTCGACGAACCCGGGCTTCCTGGCCGTCGGGGAGCACAGCTACCTGGTGCGGATGCCCGGTGGCGATGTCTTCGAGCACAGCCAGTCGCTGGACTTCCAGACCGCCAACAAGATGACCGACGAGATGACGCGCGTGCTCGACGTTCTCGAAGGCAGCTACCCCTACCTGCTCGCCCCCACGGAGGTGCTCGCCCGATGATCATCACCGGCGGACCGGTCATCACGAACGACCCCGACAACCCGTTCCTGGAGCACGGCGCGGTCCGGGTCGAGGGCGACGAGATCGTCGCCGTCGGCCCGGCGGCCGACCTGCAGGCGAACCCCGGCGAGGAGACCGTCGACGTGGCGGGGCGGGTCATCATGCCCGGCCTCATCAACGCCCACACCCACGCCTACAGCCACTACGCCCGGGGCCTGGCCCCGAGCGAACAGGGCAGCACCTTCACCGGGGTGCTGGAGAAGATGTGGTGGAAGCTCGACCGGCTCCTGGAGCTGGAGGACGTGGAGCTCAACACGGCCACCACGTTCCTGGAGTCCATCCGGGCCGGCGTCACCACGGTCATCGACCACCACTCCAGCCCGCACGCCGTACCGGGGTCGCTGACCACCCAGGCGAAGGCGGCCCGCGATCTCGGCATCCGCGCGAGCCTGTGCTACGAGACCTCCGATCGCGACGGCGCGGACATCCTCGCCCAGCAGATCGAGGAGAACGTCTCGTTCTTGAAGGCGGCCAACGGCAGCGACGGCGACGACCTGATCCGCGGTCTGTTCGGGATCCACGCCTCGTTCACCGTCAGCCAGGACACCCTGGAGCGGTGCGCCGCCGCGGTGCAGGATGCCGGGGTGCCCGGCGGGTTCCACGTGCACACCGCCGAGGGCCCGGAGGACGAGCCGCACTGCGAGGGGCTCACCCGCAAGCGCATCGTCGAGCGGTTCGCCGACTTCGGGATGCTCGGTCCGGAGTCGATCCTCGTGCACTGCGTGCACATCAACGAGGCCGAGATGGACCTCATCAAGGACACCGACACCTCGGTCGTCACCAACCCGCACTCCAACATGGGCAATGCCGTGGGCCTGACGAAGGTCACCGAGCAGCTGCGCAAGGGGATTCGGATCGGGCTGGGCACCGACGCCTACCTGGCGGACATGTTCCAGTCCGCGTCGGTGGCCAAGATCGCGCAGAGCCACCGGCTCGGCGACCCCACGGTCGGCTTCGGCGAGGCCGCCACCCTGCTCCTGGCGAACAACCCGGCCATCGCCGGCAAGTTCTGGAGCAAGCCGTTGGGCGTCCTCAAGCCGGGCGCCTATGCGGACCTGATCAGTGTCTGGTACGTCCCGCAGACCCCCATGACCGGCGCGAACACCGTCGGCCACATCCTGTTCGGGATGAGCGGCGCGATGACCAACGACACGATGGTCGGCGGCCGGTGGATCATGCGGGACCGGAAGATCCAGACGGTCGACGAGCACGCCATCCTGGCCCGGTCGCGCGAACGCGCCCCGCGGGTCTGGGCGCAGATGTGACGATGCCTCGAGTGGGGGTCTACCCGGCTCCCACCGCACGCTGACGGAAGGCGGAGACGATGACGACGTTGCTGCGTGGCGGCCAGGTGGTCGCGGCCGAGGGGTCGCGACGCGCCGACGTGCGCATCGACGGCGACGTCGTCTCCGCCGTCGGCGACCTGGCACCAGCGCCGGGGAGCAGGTCCTCGATTGCGCCGGCTGCCTGGTGCTGCCCGGCGGCATCGACAGCCACACCCACCTGGACCTGGAGTGCGGGCCGGGCCTGACGACCGCCGACGACTTCGCCAGCGGCACCCGTTCCGCCGTCGCCGGCGGCACCACCACGGTGCTCGACTTCGCCACCCAGTTCCACGGCGAGACGCTGGCCTACGGGCTGGCGCGGTGGCACGCCAAGGCGGCCGACGTCGCGTCCTGCGACTACGGCTTCCACCTGGCGATGACCGAGTGGAAGAACGAGTTCGCCGAGCAGATGGGTGCGGCGGTCCAGGCGGGCGTCACCTCGTTCAAGCTCTACATGGCCTACCGGCATTCGATGATGGTCGAGGACGACGAGATCCGCGCGGCCCTGCGGGCCAGCGCGGCCCTCGGTACCACGATCGGGTTCCACTGCGAGAACGGGCGCCTCGTCGACGCGCTGGTGCAGGAGTACGTTGCGGCCGGCCGGCACACGCCGTACTATCACCGCGCCTCCCGACCGGCGGAACTCGAACGGGAGGCGATCAACCGGCTCGGCGTGATCGCCACCCCGCTGGACGCCCTGCACTACGTGGTGCACCTGTCCTCCGGCGGTTCGCTGGCGGAGATCCGGGCGGCGCGGGAGCGCGGGGCGCGGATGGTCGTCGAGACCTGCCCGCAGTACCTGGTGCTGGACGGCTCCCGTTACGGCGAGCCCGACGTCGATGAGCTGGCCAGCCGGGCCTATGTGATGAGCCCGCCGCTGCGGACGCCGCAGGACAACGACCTGCTGTGGGACGCGCTGGCCGACGGCACCATCCAGTTCGTCGGCACCGATCACTGCTCGTTCACCCTGGCGGGCCAGAAGGCCGCCGCCGAGGACTTCGCCCACACCCCCAACGGCGGACCCGGGCTGGAGCTGCGGCTGCCGCTGCTCTACACGTACGGCGTGGCGGCCGGGCGCCTGAGTCTCGAGCGGTTCGTGGCGGTCACCGCGACGAACGCGGCCAAGTACTTCGGCATGTACCCCCGCAAGGGCGTGCTTGCTCCAGGCAGCGATGCGGACGTCGTGGTCTACGATCCCTCCCACGAGCGAGTGGTGCGGCACGCCGACCTCCACGACGCCACCGACCACTCGCCGTACGAGGGATTGCGGCTGACCGGCCGCGTCCGCGACGTCTTCCTCCGGGGGGCTGCCGTCGTCCGCGACGGTGAGCCCACCGACCACCGCCCCGCCGGCCGGTTCGTGCCCCGCGGGCTACCCGACCCACACATCAGCTGAGCGAGTCGAAGGAGTGCAGATGAAGCTACGAGTGAACGGCCAGGAACACGAGGTCGACGGCGACCGCATGCTCGTGCACGCGCTGCGCGAGGTCATCGGCACCCTGTCAGTCAAGGTGGGCTGCGACGACTCGACGTGCGGGACGTGCATCGTGCTCGCCAACGGCAAGCCGGTGAAGGCCTGCAACCGCCCCGCCAAGCAGTTCGAGGGCCAGGACATCCTCACGGTCGAGGGCCTCTCCGAGCGGGAGAAGGACGTCTACGTCCACACCTACGGCGAGACCGGTGCCGTCCAGTGCGGCTTCTGCACGCCGGCCATGGTCATGGTGTCGAAGGCGCTGCTCGACAAGAACCCCGAGCCGGGCCTCGACGACGTCAAGAAGGCCATCCGCACGGACATCTGCCGGTGCACCGGCTACCGCCAGATCTTCGATGCGATCCTCATGGCCGGCGACATGCTCCGCAGCGACGCCGCCGTGGAGACCTCGAACGAGCGGCAGCGGCTCTCCGACCGCGCGCACCGGCCCGACGTCGCGGACAAGGTGCTCGGCACCGGCAAGTTCGCGGACGACGTGCGGCTGCCCGGGATGGTGTTCGCCAAGGCGCTGCGCTCGCCCTCGCCGCGCGGGCTCGTCAAGGCCATCGACACCACGGCGGCCAAGGCGCACCCGAACTGCCTCGCCATCCTGCTTGCGGAGGACGTGCCGGAGAACAAGATCGGCCACATCAGCAGCGACTGGGACGTGTTGATCCCGGTGGGCACCGAGACGCGCTACACGGGCGATGCGTTGGCCCTGGTCGCCTCCGACGACCAGGACAAGCTCGACGAGATCATTGCGCTCATCGAGCTCGACTACGAGTCCCGCCCGCCGGTCACGTCGCCGCAGGAAGCGCTGCGCCCCGACGCGCCCCTCATCCACGAGAACGGCAACGTGCTCGACATCGAGCACACCAAGCGCGGCAACGTCGACAAGGCGCTGCGCGAGTCCGCGCACACGGTCACGCACAAGTTCGCGACGCCGTGGCAGGAGCACGCGTTCATGGAGCCGGAGTGCGCCGTGGCGGCCCCCGACGGCGACGGCGGCGTGCGGATGTGGACCAGCTCGCAGTCGGTGTACGACGAGCAGCACGAGATCAGCCGCATGCTCAAGCTGCCGCTGGACAAGGTCCGCAGCCAGGCGACGTATGTCGGCGGCGGTTTCGGCGGCAAGGAGGACATGAGCGTCCAGCACCACGCCGCGCTCATGGCCTGGCACCTGAAGAAGCCGGTCAAGGTGAAGTTCACCCGCACGGAGTCGCTGAACTACCACGTCAAGCGGCACCCGATGCACATGGAGTTCACGGTCGGCTGCGACGAGAAGGGCAAGCTCACGGCCTGCCGCGTGGTCATCCTCTCCGACACGGGCGCCTACGCCTCGCTCGGCGGCCCGGTGCTGCAGCGGGCGTGCACGCACGCCGGCGGCCCGTACGCCATCGAGAACTTCGAGGTCCTCGGCATGGCGCTCTACACGAACAACGTGCCGTCCGGCGCGTTCCGCGGGTTCGGGGTCGTGCAGAGCCAGTTCGGGATGGAGACCTGCGTCAGCGAGCTGGCCGAGAAGGTCGGCCTGGACCCGTGGGAGATGCGCTACCTCAACGTGGTGCGGCCCGGCGACTCGCTGCCGAACGGCCAGATCGCCGACGAGTCCACGGGCATCGCCGAGGTGCTCGAGGACCTCAAGGGCGACTTCTACGCCAACCCCGAGGCCGGCCTGGCCATCGCGCACAAGAACACCGGCGTCGGCATGGGCCTGAAGGACACCGGCCGGTGCATCCTCTCCGTCGAGGACGGCAAGGTCCACATCCGGACCTCCGCGTCCTGCATGGGACAGGGCGTCGGCCAGGTCTGCGTGCACGTGCTCTCCGAGACCGTCGAGCTGCGCCCCGACCAGATCGTCTTCGAGCTGCCGGACACCTCGCGCACCCCCGACTCGGGCACCTCCACCGGATCGCGGCAGACCCTGTTCACCGGCGAGGCCACCCGCCTCGCGGCCGTGCAGCTGCGCGACGCCTTCACCGCGGTCGATGGTGACCTCGCGCGGTTGGAGGGGCAGGAGTGGTACGGCGAGTTCTCGCCGGAGACCGACGTGGTCGACTCGCCGAAGGAGAACCCGGTCAGCCACGTGGCCTACGGCTACGGCGCGCAGATGATCACGCTCAACGAGAAGGGCGAGATCGACAAGGTCCTCGCCGTCTATGACGTCGGCACCGTCATGAACGAGCAGTCCGCGGTCGGCCAGATCGAGGGCGGCGTGATGATGGGCATCGGCTACGGGCTCACCGAGGAGTTCGTGGTCGAGGGCGGCGTGCCGCAGACCCGCTACGGCAAGCTGGGCCTCATGCGGGCCGACAAGATGCCCGAGGTCGAGGTGCGCTTCGTCAAGGGCCCAGGGGTGTTGCCGTACGCGTACGGCGCCAAGGGCATGGGCGAGATCTGCCTGATCCCGACGGCCCCGGCCGCCGCGTGGGCGTACTACAAGCGGGACGGCAAGCGCCGGTACTCCCTGCCGCTGCGGGGCACGGCGTACAAGAAGGAGGAGCCGAACACCTTCGGCGGTCCGCAAGCGACCTTCGGTGCCCCGGCCACCGCCGCGGCCGGCGCCCCGACGGAGGCCGCCTCGAAGCACTAGGCGCAAGAACGAGCAAGCGGTACGCCGGGAGCCGTGGGCACCCGGCGTACCGCCGTCTGCGCAGCTTCGTATGGGGGAGCCCGGACTGGTCCGGAACGCCAGGCGGGCGGGTCAGGCTCGGGAGCGTTGCGCGCACGACACGCAGCGATTCGCCGAGGGTCGGGCGGCGAGCCGGTCCGCCGGGATCGGGCGGCCGCAGTCGAGGCACGCGCCGTCCCAGCCGGCCCGCACGCGCGCCAGCGCGGCGTCGATCTCCGCCAGGTGCCGGGCGGCGGCCTCCGCGGAGGACGCCGCGGCCGCTCGTTCCCAGGCGAGCGTGGATCCCTCGGGGTCGTGCTCGTCGTCGGTGTCCGCATCGCCACGCGCGTCGGCGTACGCCCGTGTCGTCTCCTCGAACTCGGCGACCCGCCGACTCACCTCGGAACGGGCCTGGGTGAGCGCGGCCACCAGGTCAGCGCGCGGAACGGTGGTCATCCCGGGAGACTACGACGACCGCTCACAGCACGTCGACGCGAACGCCGGGCGGGGCGCCGCGCGCCATCCGGGCGTCGCGGGTGACCAGGGGACGTCGAGAGCCTCGGCGAGCGCGATGGAGGAGGCGTCGTTCGCGAGGAGTCGACGTAGATGGGCAGTGAGGCAGATTGCCCTCTGCCGTCGCCTTCGCCTTGAGGCGGTCGCGCACGTGCTCATCCACATCTGGAATCTGCACCAAAACGCCCATGCCATCCACTGCGCACGACATGCACAGTGGATGGCATGGGGTCAGCTCCACGCCGGGTGGCGTGGAGCACCAAGGACGCGGGGCGCCCGCTACCGCCGGACCCCGGAGAAGACGACGACGACCCGCTCGCCGGGGCGGACGCCGGTGCCCGGACCCCCGCCGGGCAGCAGCGCGGCCAGACCCGCCGTCCCCGTGGGGGACACCGGCAGGCCCAGGGACTGCACCAGCTCGTCCGCCGCGACGACCTGCTCCTCCGCCACGACGATGGGGTGGCCGCCGGAGGCGCGCATGACCGCGATGTCGGCCTGCCAGTCGTAGGTCTCGTCGTCGAGGATCCCGTCGGCCAGGCTGTGCGGGTCGTCCCAGGGCGTCATGAATTCCGACCACCGGGAGCCGAGCTCGCCGACGGGCACGGCGGCCGCCAGTTCCCAGGCGCGGGCCAGCGGGGCGCCGCCCTCGGTCTGGACCGTGTCGAGCCGCACGCCCGAGCCCAGGCCCCAGCCCATGCAGGCGGCGAACGCGCCGCCGCCGACCTGGACCAGCACGCGGGTGCCGGTGGGGTCGCCGCCGAGCACATCGGCGACCTCCCAGCCGATGCTGCGCCCGCCGTCGAGGCACAGGCCGTTCTCCGGGCCCTGCACGCTGAACGGGATGGCGCCGGCCGCAACGGCCTCGCGGAACGCGAAGACTGCCGGGTCGCCCGGGACCCCCGGCGTACGGCCGCAGGGGTGCACCCGCGCGCCCAGGTCGGCCAGCGTCCGCAGCACGGCGGGGCTGGCCGTCTCGGGCACGTACACCTGGATGGGCCAGGACGCCGCGCGCGCCAGCGTCGACGCGGCGATGGCCGCGTTGCCGCACGAAGCGATCGCGAGCGGCCGCCGCGGCCCCTCGACGAGCCCCAGCTCCTCGCAGGCCCGTAGGTGCAGCAGGATTCCCACGAGGTGGCGCGCCTTGTGCGAGCCGCCGACGTTGCCCGTCTCGTTCTTCACCCAGACGTCGGCCCCGAGCTGCTGCGACAGCGCCGGGTGTGGCGCGCAGGGCGTCACGTGGAACCCGGCCGCCACCTGGCGGGTCAGCTCGATGCAGCGCTCCGGCGTCATCCCGTGCGCCCGCGCGAAGGCCCACCACGCCAGCGAGGGACCGTACGCCACGAACGGACTCGGGTCCTCGATCACCTCGGGGTCGGGGCCGTCGACCACGGGATGCAGGACGTGGTGCGCGTCCCCCGGTGCCGCCGCGGGGCAGCGCCACGGGTAGACCTCCTCGATGGGCACCGACCGCCCGCAGGTCGCGCACCGATATCCGGTCACCACCCCACGACGTACGCCGTTCGGGGGCGCCGACGTGGCGTCCGGGGCCGCGGGCATCAGGCCACGACCCAGGTGCCGGTCTCGCCGCGCAGCCCCTCCACCAGCTTGTCGAGGGAGGTGATGAGCGTCTTGCGGTTGGGGCCGGAGCGGACGAAGTCCATGGCCGCCTGGATCTTCGGCCCCATCGACCCCTCGGGGAACTGACCCTCGGCCATCCACGCCTCGGCCTGCGCGAGCGTCATCTGGTCGACGTCGCGCTGCGTCGGCGTGTTGAAGTCGACGGCCACCTTCTCGACCCCGGTCAGGATGACCAGGTCGTCGCATTGGGTGTCGGCGGCCAGCAGGATCGACGTACGGTCCTTGTCGATGACCGCGTCGATGGCCTTGTACCAGTTGTCGCGGAACACCACGGGGATTCCGCCGCCGCCGCCGGCGATCACGACGTGGCCGCTGACCACGAGGTGACGCACGGAGTCCTGCTCGAGGATGCGCTGCGGGATGGGGGAGGCCACGACCTCGCGCCAGCCGCGGCCGGAGTCCTCGATGAAGGTCTTGCCGGTCTTGGCGACGTAGTCGTCCGCCTGCTCCTTGGTGAAGAAGGCCCCGATCGGCTTGGTCGGCCGGGAGAACAGCGGGTCGTCCGCGTCGACCACCGCGCGGGTGATGACCGTGACCACGGTCTTGTCCTCGATGCCGTGCGCGTGCAACTGGTTCTCGATGGCGTTCTGCAGGTGGTAGCCGATGTAGGCCTGGCTCATCGCGACGCACTCGGACAGCGGGACGACGCGGTCGTCATGCGCGCCCGCCTTGCCCAGGTCGATCGAGGTCTTGATCATGCCGACCTGGGGGCCGTTGCCGTGGCACACCACAACCTCGTGACCGTCGGCGATGAGGCCGACGAGGGGCTTGGCGATGATCCCGACCGTCTCGACGAGCTCGTCGAAGTCGGTGCCCAGGGCGTTGCCGCCCAACGAGACGAGAATGCGCGACATGGATGAGTCCTTCCGATGAGACGACTTCGGGGCGGTTCCCGTCGGGAACCGCCCCGAAGCGGGTGGGCGGGGTGAATCAGAGCTGGCTGACGAGCGTCTTGGCGTCGCCGGAGGCGGCCATGTGCTCGACGTACAGCGAGGGCAGGCACGCGTACAGCGCCGCGCAGCGGACCAGGTCGTCCTTCCACTGCAGCTCGTTCGGGGCGTGCGCCTGGGCCTCCTTGCCGGGGCCGAAACCGATGGTCGGGATGTGGTGCCGACCCGCGGTGGCGACGCCGTTCGTGGAGAACGTCCACTTGTCGACGCGCGGCTCACCGAACAGGCCCTGGTGCGCCTCGACGGCCGACTGGACCTCGGGGGAGTTCTCGGGGATGACCCATGTCGGGAAGTAGCACTGCTGGCCGTATTCCTTGCCGGTCCAGGCGGTGCTCTTGTAGTCGTAGCAGAAGACGCGCGCGCCCCACTTCTGCACGCTCGGCAGCGCCTTGATCTCCTCGATCGCGCCTTCCCAGGTCTCGCCGTCGGTGAGGCGGCGGTCCAGGGAGATCGCGCAGGAGTCGGCGACGGCGCAGCGGCTCGGGCTCGTGAAGAAGATCTCCGAGGTGGTCACGGTGCCCTTGCCGAGGAACTCGTCGACGTGCAGCTTGTCGTTGAGGTCGCGGATCTCCAGGAGGATCTCGGCCATCTTGTAGATCGCGTTGTCGCCGCGCTCGGGGGCGGAGCCGTGGCAGGAGACGCCGTCGACCTCGACGCGGATCTCCATGCGGCCGCGGTGGCCGCGGTAGATGCCGTGGTCGGTGGGCTCGGTGGAGACGACCAGGTCGGGCTTCTCGTTCTCTTCCTCGATCAGGTAGAGCCAGCACATGCCGTCGCAGTCCTCTTCCTGGACCGTGCCGGTGACCATGTAGGTGAACTCGTCGGAGAGCAGGCCCAGGTCCTTGGCGACCTTGCCGCCGTAGACCGCGGAGACGACGCCGCCGAGCTGGTCGGAACCACCGCGGCCGCCGATGACCTCGTCGTCCTCCATGCCCTCGAACGGGTCGAACTTCCAGTTGTCGATGTTGCCGACGCCCACGGTGTCGATGTGGCCGTCGAAGCAGACGACCTTGCCGCCGGTGCCAAGGTAGCCGATGGCGCTGCCCAGGCCGTCGATGCGGGTGCGGTCGTAGCCGAGCTTGTCCATCTCGGCGACGATGAGGCGCGCCTTGGCCTCCTCCTCGCAGCTGGTGCCCTTGTTCTTGATGAGGGCCCGCAGGAAGCGGGTCATGTCCTCGCGGTAGCTCTCCGCTACTTCGTTGACGCGTGCGTAGTCGATGTCGGCCATGGCTTGTTCTCCTTCATTCGTACGTCGTGGGGACGCCGCAGGGGGTCGGGGCGGGCGACGGGCGGCGTCGGTTGTCCGGCGCCCGCCCCGAGCCTCACTGGCGCCAGCGGGGGGCGGCGTTCGACAGCAGGTCGTTGAGCTTGGCGATCGGGTCCTTGACCTTCTGCAGGAAGATCATGGCCGCGATCGAGTACGGCTTGTTGCTGGCCTCCTGATACATCGGGACGCGATAGCGGGAGAACACGCTCTCCTCGACCTCGCCCTCCTTGCAGGACAGCCCGGTGATGTCGGCCGGCAGCGGGTGCATGTACAGGCCCTTGCCGTCCTTCGTCGACTTCATCAGCTCTTCGGTGGTGGTCCAGTCCTTGAACTCGGCGTTCTGGGCCAGCAGCCGCTTCTCCAGGGCCTTGATGCCCTCGGTGTCGCCGTTGCCGTAGAGCTCGGTGCGCTCCTCCATCGCGGCGAACGGCGCCCAGCTCTTCGGGCAGACGATGTCGGCACCGTCGAAGGCGTCGGCCATGTCGTTGGTGACGCGGAAGGAGCCACCGGTCTGCGCGGCGTACTTCGCGGCGACGTCCATCGGCTCCTGCATGACGTCGTAGCCCTTCGGGTGGGCCAGCACGATGTCCATGCCGAAGCGGGACATCAGGCCGATCATGCCCTGCGGCACGGACAGCGGCTTGCCGTAGCTGGGGGAGTAGGCCCACGTCATCGCCAGCTTCTTGCCCTTGAGGTTCTCCAGCCCGCCGAAGGTGTGGATGAGGTGCAGCAGGTCGGCCGTCGACTGGGTCGGGTGGTCGATGTCGCACTGCAGGCTGACGAGGGTGGGCCGCTGCTCGAGCACGCCCTCCTTGTAGCCCATCTGGACGTACTCGGAGAAGGCCTGCATGTAGGTGTGGCCCTTCCCGATGTACATGTCGTCGCGGATCCCGATGACATCGGCCATGAAGGAGATCATGTTGGCGGTCTCCATGACCGTCTCGCCGTGGGCGACCTGGGACTTGCCCTCGTCGAAGACCTGCTCTTCCAGGCCGAGGAAGTTGCAGGCCGAGGCGTAGGAGAACCGGGTGCGGGTCGAGTTGTCGCGGAACAGGCTGATGCCGAGGCCGGAGTCGAAGATCCGGCAGCTCTTGTTCTGCTCCCGCAGCCCACGCAGGGCGTCGGCGACGGCGAGCACCGCGCGGATCTCGTCGTCCGACTTGTCCCACGTCAGCAGGAAGTCGTCCTGGTAGAGACTCGAGAAGTCGAGCCCTTCGAGCTTGGCGATCTGCTCACGTACGTCCATGGGACCCCGTCAACTCCTTTGACTCCGGTGTTGGTCTCTCTAACTATGGCAAGAGTCTAGCCTTCTTCTGGTGGCGGGGGCAAGGATCTGTTTAGTATTGATGTCATGGACTTCGCCCTGACCCAGGCACGCGAGGATGCGGCCGCGATCCTGGCCAGTGCACCCTCGGTGCTCGCGAAGGCCGCCGCGTTCGTCACTGGCGACGGACCCGAGCCCCAGATCGACTGGGCGAAGATCGCCTACCTCGCCAGCCAGAACGTGCTCTCCAGCGGGGACCGGGCCTTCCTCGGCATCTGCGCCGAGATCGCGGGATTCAACCCCGACCTGCGCCACCCCGACCAGACCTTCGGCGCCCGCTGGGATTCCCTTGACGGCCAGCACCAGTCGGTCATCGCCAGCGTGTTGACCCAGTCCTCGCAGACCAAGCAGTCCCGGGAGCGCGAGATCCTGGAGCAGCTCGGCGTGCCGTCGGCGTACCCCTCCGTCCCGCGTCCGCAACTCGTCCGCGTGCGGCTTGGGCCGGACCATCCGGCGGTGACGAACGACGCCCTCGGCCGGGAGCGGGTGGGCTATCGCGAGGGCGCCTCGCCGCACGAGACGTGGCTGCGCGGGCGCGGCGTCTGGCGCATGCAGGCCGACCGCGTCATCGCCTCGCAGTGGCTGATCGTGGCGCATGCGGGGATCGTGCGCATGGTGGGGACGATCGACGGTCTCACCATCCACGGCGACCGTATCGCCATCATCGGGCAACCTCTGCCCGACCATCCGTTCATCGGGGAATCCGACCCGCTGGACAACAACAGCCAGAACCCGGTGGCGTACGGCGACATGAACGACGTCACCTGACGAACCGCCGCCGCGCGGCGGCGCTGTGCCGGGGGACGTGGGGGAAGGGCTCGTCGCCAAGCTTGCCCGGGTTGCCGGACATCAGCCGACGTCACCCGTACGACGTGCCGGGGGCGGGTTTCCCGAAAGGAAACCCGCCCCCGTTCGTACGCCGTCGCCGGCGTCTGTTTCAGCTCGCTCAGCGGTCCGGGGTCCAGGACTTGATGGCCTCGACGTACTGAGCCCGCTCGAACTCACCGGGGTTGTCGACCGAGGTCGAGCTCATGCTGCCGCGCAGCTGCTGCACCGAGCTGTAGTCCCGCTCGGCCATCCAGTCGCGCGCGCCGTTGACCAGCTCGGTCATGACGCCGGGCCCGCGCTGCAGCAGGGCCGAGGCGACGCACGCCACGTCCGCGCCGACCAGGAGCGTCTTGATGACGTCCTCGGCCGAGTGCACGCCGCCGGTCGCCGCCAGGCTGAGCTGCGGCAGCTGGCTGCGCAGGATCGCGATCCAGCGCATCCGCACCCGGAGCTCGCCCGGGGTCGACAGGGCGACCTTCGGGTGGACCTGGAACTCGGCCAGGTCGATGTCCGGGCCGAGGAACCGGTTGAACAGGACCAGGCCGTCGGCGCCGGCGTCCTGGGCGCGCTTGGCGAAGTTCGACAGCGCCATGTAGTTCTGGCTGATCTTCACCGCCAGCGGCGCCGACAAGGCCTTCTTCACCGTCTCGATGATGGAGAGGTACTGCGACTCCATCGTGTTCGCATCGAGGTTCGGGTCGGTGTTGACGCCGTACAGGTTGAGCTCGACGGCGTCGGCTCCCGCATCGGCCAGGATCTTGGCGTACAGCGCCCAGCCGCCCTGCTGGGTGCCGTTGACGCTGGCGATGACGGGGATCTTGAGGGCGTCCTTGGCCTCGCGGACGAGGCGGACGTGCCGGTCCGTGCCGAGGCCGGAGGTGTCGACCTCGGCCAGGGGCGCCGAGTCGAACTCGGCGAACTCCCCGCCCATGTCCATGAGGTCCAAGACGGCCATCTCTTCGGCCTCGACCTCCTCCTGGAACAGGCTCGGCAGGACCACCGCGGACGCACCCGCCGCCTCCAGCGCGAGCATCGACTCCACGGTGCGCGTGGTCGGGTTAGCCGACGCGATCACCGGCCCGGACAGGTTCAGGCCGAGGTAGCTGGTCGACAGGTCGGGACCAGCGCTGGTGTCGGGGCTGCTCGTGGCGGTCATGACTCATCCTTGGTGACGTTGCCGGGCTGGGGAACCTTTTCGGGCTCGGGGCCCTCCTCGGGCACCGGGATGCCTACCGTGTCGCCGGGCAGGACCCGCTCGACCCCGGCGATCTGGCTGTAGTAGCGCCAGCGCTCGTCGACGTCCTGCTGGGCGAGCCGGAACAGCTCGTCCGCCCGCTCGGGGTGGGACCGCTTGAGCATCGCGAACCGCGCCTCGCCGGTCATGAAGTCCGACACGGCGCCCACCGGGGCCTTGCTGTCCAGGTGGAACGGCTGGGTGTGCTCCTCGTCGCTGGGGCGGAACCGGTAGAGCGGCCAGTACCCCGTCGACACCGCGTCACCCTGGTGGGTCATCGACGTCTCCATGTCGATGCCGTGGGCGATGCAGGTCGAGTAGGCGATGATCAGGCTCGGCCCGTCCCACGCCTGGGCCTCCTGGAAGGCCCGGATGGTCTGCTGCTGGTTGGCGCCCAGCGCGACCTGCGCGACGTAGACGTTGCCGTAGGCCTGGGCGATCATGCCGAGGTCCTTCTTCGGGGTCGCCTTGCCGGAGGCCGCGAACTTGGCCGCCGCGCCCCGCGGGGTCGCCTTGGAGGCCTGGCCACCCGTGTTGGAGTACACCTGCGTGTCCAGCACGAGCACGTTGACATTGCGCCCCGAGGCCAGGACGTGGTCCAGGCCGCCGTAGCCGATGTCGTAGGCCCAGCCGTCGCCGCCGATGATCCAGATCGACTTGTCGACCAGCTCGTTGGCGAGGGTGAGCAGCGCCTTGGCGATCGGCTCGTCCATGCCGGCCAGGGCGGCCTTGAGCTGCTCGACCCGCTCGCGCTGAGCGGCCAGGCCGGCCTCGTCGGACATGTCCGCGTCGAGGATGCCGTCGACCAGCTCGGCGGGCAGGGCGCCGCGCAGCTGCTCGACGTACCGCCGTGCCTCGCTGTTCTGCTGTTCCCACGCGAGGCGCATGCCGAGACCGAACTCGGCGTTGTCCTCGAACAGGCTGTTGCTCCAGGCCGGGCCGCGGCCGGCGGCGTTCGTCGTCCACGGGGAGGTCGGCAGGTTGCCGCCGTAGATCGAGGAGCAGCCGGTGGCGTTGGCGATGACCATGCGGTCGCCGAACAGCTGGGTCAGCGTCTTGATGTAGCCCGTCTCGCCACAGCCCGAGCAGGCCAGGCTGTATTCGAAGAGCGGCTGCAGCTGGCTGACGCCCTTGACCTGGTCCATCCGGACCGCGGTGCGGTCGACCTCTGGGATGTCGAGGAAGAAGTCGAAGTTGTTCCGCTCCACCTCGAGGTGCTCGCGCCGGTTGCGCATGTTGATGGACTTGTGCTTGACCTCGGTCTTGCTGCGGGCCGGGCACACGTCGACACACACGCCACAGCCGGTGCAGTCGTCCGGGGCGACCTGGACGATGAGCTTGTGGTCCTTGAGGCTGCGGTCGTTGTACTTCTTCGACTGCAGGGTCTCGGGGGCCTCTTCCAGGGCGTCGGACGGCATGATCTTGATCCGGATCGCGGTGTGCGGGCAGGTGATCGCGCACTTGCCGCAGTCGATGCACAGGCTCGGGTCCCAGATCGGGATCTGGTCGGCGATGCCCCGCTTCTCGAACTTGCTCGTGCCGGTCGGCCACGTGCCGTCCACGGGCAGCGCGCTCACCGGGAGCAGGTCGCCCTCGCCGCGCAGCATGGTCGCGGTGACCTGCTGGACGAAGTCGGGGGCCGCGTCGGGCAGCGGCGGCATGCGGTGCATGTCGCCGGCGACACCGGCGGGGATCTGGACCTCCTCGAGGGCGTCGATGGAGGCATCGATCGCGGCCCAGTTGCGCTCGACGACAGTGCGCCCGCGCTTGCTCCCGTAGGACTTCTCCACCGAGGCCTTGATCCGCGGGATCGCGTCCTCCTGGGGGACGACCCCTGAGAGGTAGAAGAAGCACGGCTGCATGACCGTGTTGATGCGCTTGCCGAGGCCGGCCTTGTGGGCGACGTCGAGAGCGTTGATGACGTAGAGCTTCAGGCCCTTGTCGATGATGACCTGCTGCACCTCGACGGGCAGGTTCTCCCACGTCTCGGCCGCGGAGAAGGGGCTGTTGATGAGGACCTTGGCGCCCTTCTTGGCGATGTCCACGGTCCGCATCTGGCCCAGCATCTCGAACTGGTGCACGGCGACGAAGTCGGCCTCGTCGATGAGGTACGCCGCGTCGATCGGCTTGGACCCGAAGCGCAGGTGCGACACGGTCGTCGCGCCGGACTTGCGGGAGTCGTAGACGAAGTAGCCCTGGGCGTAGCGGCCGTCGTCCTCGGCGATGATCTTCACCGAGTTCTTCGACGCGCCAACCGTGCCGTCCGAGCCCAGTCCGTAGAACACAGCGGTGAGGGACTCGGCGTCGGGCCGGAAGTCGGGGTCGTAGTCCAGCGACAGGTGGGTGACGTCGTCGACGATCCCGACCGTGAACCGCTTCTTGGGGCTGTCCGACTTCAGCTCGTCGAAGACGGCCTTGGCCATCGCCGGCGAGTACTCCTTGCTGGAGAGGCCATAGCGCCCCGCGATGAGCCGCGGCATGAACTCGAACCTGCCGGGGTTCTCGGACAGCGCCACGAGGACGTCCTGGAACAGCGGGTCGGCCGTCGCGCCGGGCTCCTTGGTCCGGTCCAGGACCGCGATGCTGCGCACGCTGGCCGGCAGGGCCTCCAGCAGCGCCTCGGTGGGGAACGGGCGGTAGAGGCGGACGGCGAGGACGCCGACCTTCTCGCCGGCGGCGTTGAGGGCGTCCACCGTCTCGCGGGTGGTGCCGAAGCCGGAGCCCATCATGATGACGACACGGTCGGCGTCGGGGGCGCCGTAGTAGTCCACCAGGTGGTATTCCCGGCCGGTGAGCTCGGCCAGCTCCGCCATGCATTCGGCCACGATGGCCGGGGCGGCGTCGTAGAAGACGTTGCAGGCCTCGCGGGCCTGGAAGAACGTGTCAGGGTTCTGTGCCGTGCCGCGCACCGTCGGCGCGTCGGGGGTGAGGCCGCGCTGGCGGTGCGCGACGACATCCTCTTCGCGGATCAGCGAGCGCATGTCCTCGTTGGACAGCAGCTGGATCTTGTTGACCTCGTGGCTGGTCCGGAAGCCGTCGAAGAAGTGCATCGCCGGGATCCGGGAGCGCAGCGTGGCCGCGTGGGAGACCATCGCCAGGTCCTGGGCCTCCTGCACGGAGCTGGAGGCCAGCATCAGCCAGCCGGTCATCCGGGCGCTCATGACGTCCTGGTGGTCGCCGAAGATCGAGAGCGCGTGGGTCGCCAGCGTGCGGGCGGCCACGTGGATGACGGCGGGCGTGAGCTCGCCGGCGATCTTGTACATGTTGGGCAGCATGAGCAGCAGGCCCTGCGACGCGGTGAAGGTCGCGCCGAGCACACCCTTCGTGACCACACCGTGCAGCGCGCCGGCGGCGCCGGCCTCGGACTGCATTTCCACGACCTCTGGGACGGCGCCCCAGATGTTCGTGCGACCGGCGGCGCTCCAGGCATCCGCCGATTCCCCCATCGCGGAGCTTGGCGTGATGGGATAGAGCGCGATGACTTCGCTGAGCGCATGGGCGACGCGGGCGGCGGCATCGTTGCCGTCCATAGTTGCCCAACGCGTCGGTGATGTGTGCATGTGACAGCCTCCTCGCGTCGAGATAGCCGCAGTCTTCCACGGTTAAGTCTGCTTGTCACGGGCGATTGTCTAGCTGTCTTTAGCCAAAGTATGGGGACCTAGGGCCCTGGGTGAACGACCGTAAACCCTGTTGACTTAGCGGGAGCTGTATTCCCGCACCACGACGGCGAGTTCGACGTCGACCACGGCCGGGAGGGCCGCCACGGCGGTGGCAACCTCCTGCGGCGAGCGGTGGAAGGCAGCCGGCCCCATCAGCGCCAGATGCCCCAGGTCGGCATGGGACAGCCGCAGCACCCGCCGTACGTCCCGGCGGCGCCGCTCCACCAGCCCCGCGGCCGCCAGGCTCGCCGCGAGCCGCTCGTCCTTGTCCGGCGCGATCGCGAGCATCCCCAGGGCCTCTCGCACCGGGTCGAGATGGTCCGGCGCGGGCGTCGCGACCAGCACGGCGCCCCCGGGGGCCAGGACGCGGGCGATCTCTGGACCGTTCCGCGGCGCGAAGAGGCAGGTGGCGACGGCGACCGAGGCGTCGCGCACCGGCCACCGGCCCGTCGCGTCGGCCACCACGGCCGCGAGCCGCGGATGCGCGCGGGCGGCGCGCCGGATCGCGGCCGTCGAGGAGTCGAGGGCCAGACCGTGCCGCGCCGGCAGGTGGTCGAGCAGGCGGGCGGCGTACCAGCCCGGTCCGGCGCCGATGTCGAGCAGTACGCCGGGTGCCGGCACCGACTCGGCCAGCTCGGCGACCGCGGCGGCGATGGGCGCGTAGTGCCCGGCGGCGAGGAACGCCAGCCGGTGGGCGACCATGTCGGCGGTGTCGCCGGGGTGGCGATGGCGGCCGGCGAGGAGACTCACGTGGCCCTGGCGCGCCACGTCGTACGCGTGACCCGCCGGGCACACCAGCCGAGGCGGGGCGTCCTGCGGGGGATCCGCACGCAGCCCGGCGCCACAGACCGGGCAGGCGAGCAGCGGCGCGACGTCGGCCAGCACGCGGTTCACCCTACGACGCGCGGGCCAAACCCGTTCGGAGCGGGCCTGGTCCGGCGCTTAGGCTGGGGCGGGGCGCCCGTCGTACGGCGTCCTGCCCGCGCCGGGGCCTGTCGTCGGCGCACCGCGAGCAAGGAGTACCGCCGTGTCTGCCCAACCCCAGATCACCGTGTCCGTCGCCGGAGAGCCCCGCCAGGTGCCGGCCGGCACCACGGCGGCCGACCTGTTCGCGGACGACCGGCGCATCGTCGTCGCCCGCATCGGCGGGGAATTGCGCGACCTCACCCACGAGCTCGCCGACGGCGACGCGGTGGAGGGCGTCGACATCGCCAGCGACGACGGCCTGTATGTGCTCCGGCACTCCTGCGCCCACGTCATGGCGCAGGCCGTCCAGGAGATCAACCCGCAGGCCAAGCTCGGGATCGGTCCGCCGGTGCGGGACGGGTTCTACTACGACTTCGACGTCGCCGAGCCCTTCACCCCCGAAGACCTGAAGAAGATCGAGAAGGTGATGCAGCGGATCGTCAACGAGGGGCAGACGTTCTCGCGGCGGGTCGTCGCCGACGAGGCGGCGCGCCAGGAGCTGGCGGCCGAGCCGTACAAGCTCGAGCTCATCGGGCTCAAGGGCGGCGGCATGAGCGAGACGCAGGCCGCCGCCGACGCGGACTCCGGCGTGGGCGTCGAGGTCGGCGAGGGCGAGCTGACGATCTACGACAACCTGCGCCGGGACGGCAGCCGCGCCTGGGGTGACCTGTGCCGCGGCCCGCACATCCCGACCACCAAGCTCATCGCCAACGGCTTCAAGGTGATGCGCTCGGCGGCGGCGTACTGGCGTGGCGACCAGAAGAACGCCCAGCTCCAGCGGCTATATGGGACCGCGTGGCCGAGCAAGGACGAGCTGAAGGCGTATCTGGACCGGCTCGCCGAGGCCGAGCGGCGCGACCACCGCAAGCTCGGCGTCGAGATGGATCTGTTCAGCTTCCCCGACGAGATCGGGTCCGGCCTGGCGGTGTTCCACCCCAACGGCGGCATCGTGCGGATGGCGATGGAGGAATACAGCCGGCGCCGGCACATCGAGGAGGGCTACGACTTCGTCAACACCCCGCACCTGACCAAGGGGCACCTGTTCGAGATCTCGGGGCACCTGGACTGGTACGCCGAGGGCATGTTCCCGCCCATGCACGTGGACGAGGAGCGCGACGCCGACGGCAACGTCAAGCGGGCCGGCCAGGACTACTACCTCAAGCCGATGAACTGCCCGATGCACAACCTGATCTTCCGCTCGCGCGGGCGGTCCTATCGCGAGCTGCCGCTGCGGCTGTTCGAGTTCGGCACCGTCTACCGGTACGAGAAGTCGGGCGTCATCCACGGCCTCACCCGGGCCCGCGGGTTCACCCAGGACGACGCGCACATCTACTGCACCCGCGACCAGATGAAGGGCGAGCTGACCAGCCTCCTCACGTTCGTCCTCGACCTGCTCAAGGACTACGGCCTGGACGACTTCTACCTGGAGCTGTCGACGAAGAACCCGGAGAAGTTCGTCGGGGACGACGCCACCTGGGAGGAGGCCACCGAGGTGTTGCGGCAGGTGGCCACCGAATCGGGTCTGGAGCTGGTGCCCGATCCCGGCGGCGCGGCGTTCTACGGGCCGAAGATCTCGGTGCAGGCCCGCGACGCGATCGGGCGCACCTGGCAGATGAGCACGATCCAGGTCGACTTCAACCTGCCGGAGCGGTTCGGGCTGGAGTACCAGGCGGCCGACGGCACGCGGCAGCGGCCGGTCATGATCCACCGCGCGCTGTTCGGCTCGATCGAGCGCTTCTTCGCGGTGCTGCTCGAGCACTACGCGGGGGCGTTCCCGGTGTGGCTGGCGCCGGTGCAGGTCACCGCCATCCCGGTGGCCGACGAGTACAACGCCTATCTGGGCGAGATCGCGGAGCAGTTGCGCGCGCACGGCGTACGGGTCGAGGTCGACGCCAGCGACGACCGGTTCCCCAAGAAGATCCGCACGGCGAGCAAGTCCAAGGTGCCGTACGTGCTGATCGCGGGGGAGGAGGACCGCGCCGCGGGTGCGGTCAGCTTCCGCTACCGCGACGGCTCGCAGGAGAACGGCGTCCCGGTGGCGGCGGCGGTGGAGAAGATCGTCGAGGCGATCCGGACCCGCGCGCAGGTCTAAGCCGTACGTCCCGCAGCGCGGGCTGCCGTCGGGGCCTTCCCCTGTCGCGGCATGTGCCGTTGTGCTTTCATGCAGGGGTGAAGGCCGGTCAGGCGCAGTTGACGCAGGTGGCCCGGGCAGAGCCACCCGACGCGTTCGCGCTGGCCGCGCTGGAGCTGCAGCTCAACCGCGAGCAGGGCCGGGCGGGCGAGGCGGGCTTCCTGGACCGGTACGCCGACGCGTGGCTGGCCGAGCGCGACCGGCGTCCCGCATGGCTCGCGACCTCGCTCGACGGCAGTCCGCTCGGGGCGATCACGCTGTTCGTCGTCGACGGGCTGCCCCGGCCGGGTCGGCTGTCGCGGCCCTGGGTCCACATCACCAACCTGTACGTCACCCCGGGCGCGCGGCGCTGCGGCATCGGCGATCGGCTGCTGCGGGCCGGCCTGGACTGGAGCCGGGACAACCGCGCGCTGTGGGTGCAGCTGTCCGCGACCTCCGCGGGTTCGGGGCTCTACCGCCGGGCCGGATTCGCGCCGGCCGAGTCGCGGCTGCACCGGCTCGATCTGCCCTGATCCTCGCCGGCTCAGGTGCCCTCCGCCCAGGGTCGCAGGACGGATTCAGACCGCGGCCCGATGCCGGTGCCGTCGTGCCCGCGATGGACTGGGGTCATGACGATCGACAAGACGCCCCTCACCCAGTTCGGTTGGCTGCGCGCCAGCCTGTACACGGCGCTCACCCTGGCCATCTGGCTCATCCTGGACCTGCTGCTGCTCCCGTGGAAGGACGCCGAGATGCCGGGCTTCCTGCTCGCGGTGGCCTGCGGGGTGGCGATGGAATACCTCCGCCGGGACCGGGCCCGCAAGGCCGACGGACAGTGAGCCGCGCCTTGCTGGGCCAGGTGCGGCGGACGGGGGGCGCGCGGCCGTGGTTAGGCGTCCGGGCTGCTCGCGGGCTCGCAGACGAACACCGGGATGAGGCGGTCGGTCTTGGTCTGGTACTCGGCGTACGGCGGGAACCCCGCCACGCAACGTTCCCACCACTGCTCCCGCTCCGCGCCGGCCAGCTCCCGGGCGACGTAGTCCGCGGACGTCGTGCCGTCCTGGATCTCGATGTCCGGGTTGGCGACGAGGGAGTGGTACCACTGCGGGTGCGCGGGCGCGCCGCCCTTCGAGGCCACCGCGGCGTACCGGCCGTCGTGCTCGATGCGCATGAGGGGTACGCGGCGCAGCAGGCCCGATTTGGCGCCTCGGATGGTGAGGACGACCACCTGCATGCCGCCGACCGCGACGCTGCGGGTGTCGCCGGTCCGGTCGATCTCGGCGAGCTGGTCGGCCTGCCAGCCCGGCAGGGGAGTGGCGTAGTCACCGTGCAGAGGCATGCCGCCCACTCAACACGCTGAGCGGGCGGCCTCACAAGCCCCGCCACCGCCGTCAAGCCCGCCAAGCCCCGCCAATCCCGCCAAGCCTCGCCAATCCGCGGTTCGAACCGGTACCACGGAGGCCGTGTCGGAGCCCGTTGCGGGGCCATCGCCTCCGCGCTGGTATCCGCACGGGCCGGCCCCGACGCGGCTGGCGCGGCGCGCGGGGTTCTAGGATCGCCGCATGGACGACGCGCTGCCCGGGCCCGAGTCCCCCGACGGTTTCCCCCGCGTGGCGGACGGTTTCGAGCGGCTGTGGACCCCGCACCGCATGGCCTACATCACCGGCGAGAAGCCGGCTGGCGACGCCGGCGAGGGCTGCCCCTTCTGCACGGCGCCCGGGCGAGACGACGCGGAGGGCCTCATCGTGCACCGCGGCGAGCTGTGTTTCGTGGTGATGAACCTGTTCCCGTACAACCCCGGGCACGTGCTGATCTGCCCCTACCGGCATGTGGCGGCGTACGTCGACCTCACCGACGAGGAGACTGTGGAGTTCACGGCCCTGACCAAGGCCGCCGTGCGCGCCCTGCAGAAGGCCTCGAATCCGCACGGCTTCAACCTGGGCATGAACCAGGGCGGCGTCGCGGGGGCGGGCGTGGCCGCGCACCTGCACCAGCACGTGGTGCCGCGCTGGGGCGGCGACGCGAACTTCCTGCCGATCATCGCCCAGACCAAGGCGCTGCCCACGCTTCTGGAGGATGCGCGTCGGGCGCTAGTTCAGGCGTGGACCTGATCTGGGCGCGATTCGGTCGTGGACCGATATAGGGCCCCCGCTACAGCCCGCTGCGCATCTCGCCGGGCAGGTGGGACAGGTCGTTGGACCAGGTGATCGCGGGCCGCTCGCCCAGGCTGAGCAGCGTGCTGCCGGTGTTGGCCTGGGTGAGGTAGGCCGCCGGCCGCTCCGGGAGCCCCAACGTCGCCGCGATGAGGTACTGCGCGAAGTGTCGATGCGCGACCAGGGCCACCACACCGGTGGCGTCCGTGTGCTCGGCGCTCAGCCGGTCCAGCAGGCGCCGAGCCCGGGGGAGCCGGGCCGCCGCCTCCTCGTGCGGCCCGGACCACCACGGGTCGGGCGTACCGGCCGGGACGAGCAGGCCGGGGCACTGTGCGGCCAGCTCGGCGAGGGTGGCGGAGGGGGCTGCGTTCCGCTCGCCGGTGTCGTGGTCGAGGTCGTACACGCCGCCGCTCTCGAAGGCCTCCACACAGAGCGCCACCGGAAGCCCGAGAGCCCGGCCGAGGTGTGCGGCGGTCTGCACGGCGCGCAGCATGGGCGAGGACAGCAGCGCGGTGATCGGCCCGATCCCCGGCGCGCCGTGAGCCGCGAGCGCGGCTCCGAGCGCCGTGGCCTGCCGGTGGCCCAGCGGGGTCAGTTCGGGTTCGGCCACGCGCCCGGTGCGCTGCCCGGTGGCGGCGTACGCGGCGTTGTTGGCGGACTCACCGTGCCGGATCAGGAGCAGACGCACACGCGCCAGCCTAAGGTCAGGCAACGCCCGGGCGGTGCCGGTCTCGGCGCGCGGCGCTGACGCACGGGGTCACGGCAGCGGGGCGTCGGTGCCGTCGGCGAAGCCGAAGAAGCGGGCCGGGCCCCGCACGACCAGGCGAACCGGGCCCGCGGCGGGCACCTCCCCGATCAGCCGCACTGGCAGGACGACGCCGGCCACCGCGACGCGCGCCATCGCGTCGTGCCCGTAGTAGCTCGTCTCCACGAGCTCAGCGGTCAGTCCGCCCGGCGCGCTCGTCGGGAGGAGCTGCAGCTGCTCGGGTCGCAGGACGGCGACGCCGGTCGGTGCACCCGACGGCGTGCCTGCGACGGCGGCGGGCCTGTCCTCTGCCTGGCAGGGCAAGGATCCCAGCGGCGTGTCGACGTACCCGTGCCGCCAGGTCGCGGGCAGCTCCACGCACTGCCCCACGAACCGGGCGACGGCGAGTGCCGCCGGCGCGCCGTACACCATTTGCGGCGTGTCGTGCATGAGGATCCGACCCCCGTCCATGACGGCGACCGTGTCCGCCAGGCTCAGGGCCTCGTCCTGATCGTGGGTGACGACCAGCGCAGTGGCACCGCTGGCGCGCAGGGCGGTGCGCACCTGGGCGCGGACGGATTCGCGCAGCCCGGCGTCGAGGGCGCTGAACGGCTCGTCGAGCAGCACGAGCCGTGGTCGGGGCGCCAGGGCGCGCGCAACGGCGACCCGCTGCTGCTGCCCGCCGGACAGCTCGCTGGGGCGGCGGCGCTGGTAGCCGGCCAGCCCGACCAGTTCCAACGCGGACGCGATGAGAGCGTCGCGATCGGGGGTCCGGGCCAGGCCGAACCCCACGTTCCCCGCGACGTCGAGGTGGCCGAAGAGGGCCCCCTCTTGTGGGACGAGGCCCACGCCGCGACGCTCCGGCGGCATCCCGCGACCCGGCTCCCCGACCAGCTCGTCCCCGATTCGGATCTGGCCGGCGTCGATCGCGGTGAACCCGCAGACCGCGCGGAGCAGGGTGGTCTTGCCGCAGCCGGAGGGGCCGAGGACCGCCACGATGGCGCCGGTCGGCACCGCCAGGTCCACCCCCGACAGCACCTCCCGGCCGCCGAGGCGCACCACCACGCCGCTGACATTCAGGCTGCTCATCGTCGCTGCCCCCACATCAGTGCTGCGGTGGGCAGGACCGCGAGCAGCACCAGGGTCAGGCCGTACGGCGCCGCGGCGGCGTACGCCGCCACCCCGGTCTCCGTCCACAGCGCGGTGGCCAGCGTGTCCGTGCCGGTCGGTCGAAGCAGGAGGGTCGCCGGGAGCTCCTTCATCGCCGTGAGCAGGACCAACGCCGCGCCCGCCCCGATCCCGGGCGCGGCGACTGGCAGGGTCGTCCGGCGGAACGCCGCGAACGGGCCACAGCCCAGGGTGCGCGCCACCTCTTCGGCTCGCACCGGCGCCAGCTCCACCGCAGCCCGCACCGCACTCACGGCGGCCGGGAGGAAGAGCACCAGGTAGGCCAGCACCAGCAGCGGCTCACGCTGGTAGGCCCAGGGCACCACCCGAACCCCGAAGAACACCAGGGCCAGCCCCACCACCAGGCCCGGCAGGGCGTGGCCCGCCCAGGTGGCCTGCTCGAGGAGGTCACTCCAGCGGCTGCGATGCCGTGCAGCGAGCAGGCCTACCGGCAGGGCCGCCAGCGTTGCCACGAGGGCACCCCAGCCGGCCAGGACCACGGTGTTGCCGCCGGCGGCGACCAACCGGGGCCAGTCCACCCCGGCGGACAGGCCCGTGGCGGCCCAGTAGCCCAGCGACCCCAGCGGGAAGACGAGGGCGGCGCTCAGCAGGGCAAGGGCCGCCGTCAGCGCCGGAACCCGGCTGCGGCGCAACGGCAGCGGCTCGGCCGCGCGGGCGAGGCCGGCGCCGAGCCGGGCCACCCCGCGGGTCCGGAACCGCGCTTCGCCGAGCGTGATCAGCACGGTGAGCCCGACGAGGAGGAGCCCCAGCACGGCGGCGGGCGTCCGGTCGAAGCTGGCCTGGTAGGAGGTGTGGATGACCCGGGTGAAGGCGTCGAAGCGGAGCAGGGAGACCGCCCCGAAGTCGCTCAGCGCGTAGAGCGCCACCAGCAACGCGCCGCCGGCCACGGACGGGGCGAGCTGGCGCGCGGTCACCTGGCGGAACGCGCCCCAGCGGCTGCGCCCCAGGCACCGCGCCACCTCCTCGGCGGCCGGGTCCAGTCGGGTCAGTGCGGCGGCCACCGGCAGGTACACGTAGGGGTAGCAACACAGCGACAGCACCACCGTCGCCGCCGGAAGTCCGGTGAAGCCGGGCGCGGTGGAGACCCACGCGAACGCGGCCACATAACTGGGGATGGCGAGCGGCAGCGGTGCGAGGACCCCGAGCACACGCCGGCCCGGCAGGTCGGTGCGCACCACCAGGTAGGCGAGCGCGACGCCGAGCAGCACGCTGAGGATGCTCACCCCCAGCGCGAGCACGAGGGATCGGCCGACCAGGGCGGCGGTGGCGGGGCGCGCCAGGATCTGCGCGATCGAGGCCGGACCGGCGGACGCCGTACGGAGCACCAGATAGCCGACCGGCAACAGGGCGACCCCGGCCACGAGCACCCCCGCGAGGAGCAGCGGACGAGGCGCCGCCGCACCGCGCCGGGGCGGGGACTGGCGGCGGGCCTGCCGCATGTCGGTGCTGGTCCTCGGTGGCGCGTCGAGGTCCCGGCCGGCGAGGTCGGCGGTGCTCAGGTCAGCCCCACCGAGCTCAGCAGGGCCAGCGTGGCCGGCAGGGAGTCGAGCGAGTTCAGGTCGACGCTGGAGGTCTTCTGCCCCTCCAGCGGGGTGAGTTGGTGCTTGGTCGTGCTCACGCCGGGCACCGCGGGGTATTCGGCGGTCTGGTCGACGAAGTACTGCTGGGCCTCATTGCTGACCAGGTAGTCAACGACCTTGGCCGCCGCCTCGGGGTGCTTGCTGCTGGCTAGCACCCCGGCGCCGGCCACGTTGACCAGCGCCCCGGGGTCGTCGGTCCCCAGGAAGCGGATCTTCGCGGTGACCTTGTCGGCGCCCTTCTCCTTGGCCAGCTCGTTCCAGTAGTAGTGGTTGATCAGGCCGAGGCTCACCTCGCCCGAATCCACCGCCTTGAGCACGGTGCCGTTCTTGTCGTAGGCCTTGGGCTGGTTGGCCTTGAAGTCGGTGAGCCACTTCTTCGCCGCCGCCTCGCCGCGGCTGACCCGCAGCGCCGTCACGAACGAGTGGAACGAGGCGTTGGTGGGGGCGTAGCCGACCTTGCCGCGGTACGTCGGGTCGAGGACCGCGTCGATACTCGTCATCGTGGCGGCCGCCGGGGCCTGCGCGGGATGGTAGGCCACCACCCGGGCGCGGGCGGAGGTCGCGACCCAGGCGCGCTGGGGGTCGGCGTACCCGGGCTTGACCTTGGCCGTCGTCTGCTCCGGGAGCGGAGCGAGCTTGCCCGCCTTGGCCAGCGCGCCCAGGGCACCCGCGTCCTGGCTGAACAGCAGGTCGGCGGGGGAGCGGTCACCCTCCTCGAGGATCTGCGCGGCCAGCGCGCTGGACTCCCCGTAGCGCGTGTTGACCTTGACCCCCGTCGCCGCCTCCACCTTGGCCAGCAGGGGAGCGACGAGCTTCTCGCTGCGTCCGGAGTAGATCGTGACGGTCTGGGTCGAGTCG
Organism: Austwickia sp.; assembly: GCA_016699675.1. Taxonomy (NCBI): domain Bacteria; kingdom Bacillati; phylum Actinomycetota; class Actinomycetes; order Micrococcales; family Dermatophilaceae; genus Austwickia; species Austwickia sp. Next base: position 3,713,632 of record CP064985.1, read on the forward strand.
CTGGCGCTTGAGCTGGTTGTCGCCGAACCGGACGAGCTGGGAGTCGGGGTCGTCCCGCACCCGACCGCGGCCACGCTCGTGGCGAGGACGACGGCCAGGACTCGCGGCTGGCGATGGGGAAAGCGGGGGCGCGCAGGCGCAGGGGACATCGACACTCCTTACCGAGGGGGATTTAGGCAAGCCTAACCTAATCGCTCAGCCGGCGGGCCTCGATCGGCCCTCTGGTTGCGGAGACGTTCGTCGAGGCCGCGGACGCGTCGCCGTCTCTGGCCGAGGGGTTGACTCTCCCATCGTGGAAGGGCTCAGGTTGACGGTATGACCGACACCGCGAACCTCCTGTCGATCGGCGAGTTCTCCTCGCGCAGCAGGCTCAGCATCCGGATGCTGCGGCACTACGACGAGCACGGCGTGCTGCCGCCGGCGGCTGTCGACCCGTTCACCGGGTACCGCCGCTACGCCCGCGAGCAGCTCGCCCTCGCCGTCCAGATCCGGCGGCTGCGCGACGTGGGGTTCACCGTGTCCGCCATCGCCGCCGTTCTCGCCGCCCGCGGCACCCCGGCGTACGACGCGGCGCTGCGGCTGCAGCGCGCCGCCCTCGCCGAAGAGCTGCACGCGGCCACCGACCGGCTGGCGCTCCTCGATCAACTCCTCGACCAGGAAGGACACACCATGAGTTCCATCACCGTCACCCGCGAACAGCTGCCCGCACGGACCGTCGTCGCCCTGCGCGGCACCATCCCCAGCTACGCCGACGAGGGCCAGCTATGGGCCCGGTTCATGCCCGCGCTCGCGGCCCAGGGGATCGCGCCCATCGGCCCCGGCGGCTGCATCGAACACGACGCGGACTTCAAGGAGGCCGACGTGGACGAGTCGGTCTACCTGCCCGTCCCGCCCGGCACCACCGCCGCCGCGCCGCTGGAGATCCTGGAGCTGCCCGCCCAGGACGTGGTGCTGGCCCGCGTCGAGGGCCCGTACTCGCTGATCACCGAGGCCCACGGCCGCATCGAGGAGGCGGTGCGGGAACACGGCTGGGTGGTCGCCGATCGGGCCGCCGATGCGCCCGTGCACCACAAGGTGGTCAACCGCTACCTCAACGACCCGAGCCAGGTACCCCCGGAGGCACTGCTGACCGAGGTCTGCGTGCCGCTCGCGTGACCTGACCCCGCGCGGTCACTCCCTCCCGCAGGTCGGTTCTGGTTGGTCGAGCCAGTAGGAGGGGGTGATCCGCGCGTCGTACGGCGTGTGAGCGGTCCAGGTCTGTTCGCCGTGCCGATGGCGCCGTGCTGGTATCAGGCCCCCAGCACGCTCTGTCCGCACACCCGCAGCACGTTGCCCGTGACGGCGGCGCTCGCCGGGGCGGCGAAGTACGCGATCGCCTCCGCCACGTCCACCGGCAGGCCCCCCTGGGCCAGCGAGTTGATCCGGCGACCCACCTCCCGCGTGAGGGCCGGCACGCGCGCCGTCATCTCGGTCTCGATGAAGCCCGGCGCGACGGCGTTGACGGTGATTCCCCGCTCGAGCAGCGCCGGGTCGGGCGCGCACGCCCGAACCAGCCCGATGATTCCGGCCTTGCTGGCCGCATAGTTGGCCTGCCCCCGGTTGCCCGCGATCCCCGACGTCGACGAGACCAGCACCATGCGGCCCTGGTCCCGCAGGCCGTCGGGACCCAGCAGCGCCGCGTTCATCCGCAGGATCGAGCCCAGGTTGACGTCGATGACGGCACGCCAGCGATCCGCGTCAGTGTTCACCAGGAGTCGGTCCCGGGTGATCCCCGCGTTGTGCACCACGACATCGAGTCCCGTCTCACCCGGGCGGCCCGCCAGGCCCGCGCAGTGGGACAGAATCGCCTGCCCGGCCTCGGGGCTGGTGACGTCGAGCGGCAACGCCGAGCCGCCCAGTCGTGCGGCCAGGTCGGCCAGCGTTTCCGCCGCATCGGGCAGGTCGACGCAGACCACATGCGCTCCGTCCCGCGCCAACACCTGCGCGATGGCGGCCCCAATGCCCCGGGCGGCTCCCGTGACCACGGCGACCCGCCCCGCCGAGGGGCGGTCCCAGGCGGCCGGCTCGGGGGACGTCGTCACCCCGTTGGCGCCCACGGCGATGACCTGCCCACTCACGTACGCCGAGCGCGCGGACAGCAGGAACCGGAGCGTAGACTCGATCGCCCCCTCGGCGCCGTCGCTCACGTGCACGAGGTTTGCGGTCGCGCCCCGACGAAGCTCCTTAGGCCCTCCAACGCCCCTCGGGCGGCCCCCAGGGCGGCGTCCTGCTGGCCTGCCGTCGGCGGACGGCCCACGACCACGACCCGTCCCGACGGTCCGAGCGCGCGGATCCCCGGCGCCAGCAGCGCCCGACCGGCCTCCAGGTCCTCCGGCGTACGCACCTCGGTGAGGTCGACGAGCACCGCACCGAGGCGCTGGCCCGGCGTACCGGCGTCGACGTCGGGGGCCGCCGCGAGGGTGGGGAGGCCCTCGGCGGCCAAGAGCTCCCGGGCCCGCTCGGCGACGGGCGCGACGCCGTACCCGCCGACCAGCACCGGACCGGGCACCAGTGGCTCCCCAGGCTCGTACCGCCGCAGCAGGCTCGGGCGCGGCAACCCCAGCGTGGCCGCCACTCTCGCGCCCAGCGTCGAGTTGACGAACCCGGCGTACCTGTCGCTCACCATGCCTCCCGAAGAGTCTGTCGGCCGGCTCGATCTTCCGGCGCGTACGCCAGCCTAGGCCGCCGGCGTGCCTGCACCGGCCCGATGGCCCGATCATGGGATCGCCACCCGTTCACCGTGAAAGCGAGGCCACCGTGCAGCGTTCAGCACGCCTGCGATTGCTGCTGTCTTGCCTGATCGGCGCCCTCGTCGGAGCCGCGACAACGGTCTGGGGCTCACTGATCCTCGCCATCATCGCGGGGTGGATCGGCATCGCGGGCGGCTACAGCGCCCTGACCTGGCATGCCATCCGGTCGATGCCGGCGCCGGAGGTCCGGCGACACGCCACCGCGGACGAACCCGGCCGCCGGGTGTTGCACCTCGCGTTGATCCTCACCAGCGTGTTCAGCCTGGTGGGCGTCGGCGTGCTGTTGATCGCCGGCTCAGGACGCGGGGGACCCGTGCCCGTGGAGGCGTTGGTCGGCGCCGCCGCCGTTGCCGCCTCGTGGGTCTTGGTGCACGTCATCTTCACCCTGCGGTACGCCGCCCTGTATTACCAGGACGCGTCCTCGAAACCGGTCGACTTCAGCGCGGACGACCCCGACTACCAGGACTTCGCCTACCTCGCGTTCACCCTCGGCATGACCTACCAGGTCTCCGACACCACCCTGCAGACCAAGGCGATGCGGCGCACGGTGCTGCGGCACGCCCTGCTGTCCTACCTGCTGGGGGCGGTGGTCATCGCCTCCACGATCAACCTCGTCGTCCAACTCGCCTCGGGCGCGGGCAACGGCGCCGGCTGACCCGGAACGGGGGTGACAGCTCCCCACTCCTCGCCCGCCGCAGTGGAGGTTGGGCTCCTCGTTGCGCTCGAAGCCCGACCTCCGCTACAGCCGTCGTCGTCACTCCTTGGTCATGTGGTCCTTGACCAGGTTCGCCGGCATCTGCTCGTAGCCCACCATCTGCCGCGTGAACGAGCCCGCGCCGTGCGACAGCGACCGCAGATCCACGGCGTACCGCGACAACTCCAGCTGCGGCACCTCCGCGCGAATCACCGACACGCCGTCCTGACCCGACGGCTCCGTGCCCTGCACCCGACCGCGCCGGCCCTGCAGATCCGTCATCACGGCCCCGACGTAGTCATCCGACACCGTCACCGTCAGCAGGTCGATCGGCTCCAGCAGCGTCGCCACCCCGGGCTTCGCGGCGGCCTCCTTCAGCGCCAGCGAACCCGCCAACTGGAACGCCGCATCCGAGGAGTCCACCGAGTGCGCCTTGCCGTCGAACAGGGTCACCTTGAGGTCCACCATCGGGTACCCCGCGATGCAGCCCTTCTCCAGCTGCGCCCGCACGCCCTTCTCCACCGAGGGGATGAACTGCCGCGGTACGGCGCCGCCCACCACCTTGTCGATGAACTCGAAACCCGCGCCCCGCTCGTTCGGCTCCACCTCGACATCGCACACGGCGTACTGGCCGTGGCCACCGGATTGCTTCACGTGCCGCCCATGGCCCCCGGACTTGCCGATGAACGTCTCGCGCAACGCGATGCGCAGCGGCTCGGTCTCGACGTTGACGTTCAGCTTGTTTCGCAGCCGGTCCATCACCATGTCCGCGTGGGTCTGACCCATCGTCCACAGCACGACCTGAGAGGTCTCCGCGTTGTGCTCGACCCGCAGCGAGGGGTCGCCCGCCGCGAGCCGCTGCAGGGCGTTCGGCAACTTGTCCTCGTCGGCCCGGGTCGCGGCCTTCACGGCCACCGGCAGGAGCGCGTCCGGCATGTTCCAGGGCTCCATGACCAGCGGCTTGTCCTTGTCGGACAGGGTGTCCGAGGTCTGCGCCGTCGGCAGCTTCGCCACCACGGCGATGTCGCCGGCGATCGCCTTGTCCTTGGGCCGGAGGACCTCGCCCAGCGGCGAGCTCAACGGGCCCACCCGGACGTCCTCGTCGTGGTCGTGGTGACCCTCGATCTCGCGGCCCGAGAGCGACTCCAGGTGACCGGACACGTGCACCATCGCCTCGGGCAGCAGCGTGCCGCTGAAGACGCGGACGAGCGCGACCGCCCCGACGTACGCGTCCGAGGTCGTCTTGACGACCTCCGCCACCAGCGGCCCGTCGGGATCCGCCGACAAGCCGTCGGCGTCCGCCCCGGCCGTGGTGAAGACGCGCGGCAGCGGGTGCAGCGTCGGCGGCGGGAATGCCTTCTCGATGAGGTGCAGCAGCAGGTCCACGCCCGCGCCGGTCGCGACGGACATCGGGATCACCGGGAAGAAGGTGCCGTGCGCCACCGCCTTGAGCAGCGCCTCCTCGACGACCTCGAAGCCGATCTCCTCACCCTCGAGATAACGGTCCAGCAGCGTGTCGTCCTCCGCCTCCTGGATGATGCCCTCCATCAGGGGGCCCTGGTAGGTGTCGAAGACGTCCTGGTGCTCCGGGCCGGTCTTGCGCACCGTGCGCTCCGCGCCGGTGTAGTCGTGCACCTCACCGATGACGAGGTCCACGGTCGCGTCGAGCGAACCACCCGCGCCCAACTGGGGAATCGCCAGCGGCATGACGCCCGCACCGAACGCGCTCTGGCACTCGGACAGCACCGAGTCGAAGTCGCCACGGCCGGCGTCGAGCTTCGTGATGGCCACGGCGCGCGGCACCCCGACGTTCGCGCACTCGTGCCACAGCCGGCGCGTCCCGGCGTCGACCCCGTCCGCCGCAGACACCACGAACAGGGCCGCGTCCGCCGCGCGAAGGCCCGCCCGCAGGTCGCCGACGAAGTCGGAGTACCCGGGCGTATCGATGAGGTTGATGACCACTTCACCGGACGGCACCGCGGCCACCGACAGCTGCGTCGACCGCTCGTCGCCACGCTGCGGCGCACGGTATCCGCTCGTCGTCGTGGTGAGGAGATGGTCGAACAGGCGCGTCTTCCCCGACCCGCTCGGGCCGACGAGGACGACGTTGCGCAGCGCGTCCGGGGACGTGGCGACGGGGGATGACGTGGTGGTAGCTGGTCTGCCGCTCATGCCGATACACCCTGCTACGCGGCAGGGGCCCGGACAAGGACTTTGGGCCGAAAACACCTGACGGTTCCGCCACAACGCGGGCGCCGCGCCTCCGGCGAAGGAGTCGGGGAGGAGGGCTGCGACGTGTCGGGGAGGACGACCGCCATGGGTCGGGGAGGAACGGCGGGCGTGACCCCGGGCGAGCGTCGGTACTGTAGGCCTCGCCATGTTGAACAAATTCGCCCGAGCCTTCGTCACGCGCCTCCTCACGCCCGTGGCCCGTCTGGCGTTGCGGATCGGGCTCACCCCTGACATGGTCACGATCATCGGCACCCTCGGGGTCTGCGTCGGTGCGCTGGCGTTCTACCCGCGCCACGAGTTCCTGGTGGGAACGCTCGTGATCACCGCATTCGTCTTCTCGGACACGCTCGACGGGACCATGGCCCGCCTCTCGGGGCGGGCCAGCACCTGGGGCGCCTTCCTCGACTCCACCCTCGATCGCATCGGCGACGGGGCCGTCTTCGGCGGGCTGCTGCTGTGCTTCGCCAGCCGCCCGGGCGGTGAGCTGACCGCCTGGTTCGCGCTCGCCTGCCTGGTGTTCGGCTTCGTCACCAGCTACGCGCGGGCCCGGGCCGAGGGCCTGGGGGTCACCGCCGCCAACGTCGGCATCGCCGAACGCGCCGATCGGCTCGTGGTGGCCCTCGTCGCGACCGGGCTCACCGGCATCTTCGGGCTGCCCGACGTGGTCCTGACGATCACGCTGGGGCTGCTCGGGCTGGCCAGCGCCGTGACCGTGCTCCAGCGGATGGTCGCGGTTCGCCGCCACATCCTCGCCGAGTCGTGACCACCGAACCCGCCAAGCACCTCCCGGCCCTGCTCGCCGATCGCGCCACCCTCGCGGCGTTCCGCGGCGGGTGGTCCATCGTGCGCAAGCTCCCGCCCCGCACGGCGTACCGGCTCTCCGAGCACCTCGCCGACGCCGCGTACCGGCGGGACACCCGCGACGTGGGCCGGCTCCGACGCAACTACGCCCGGGTGCGCCCGGAGCTGGCGCCCGCGGAGCTGGAGCGACTGGTGCGGGCCGGGATGAGGTCCTACCTGCGGTACTGGTGCGAGGCCTTCCGCCTGCCCGACCTCGATCAGGACGCGCTTGTCGCCGCGGTGCGGCCGGTGGGCTTCGATGCTCCCCGGGCCGATCTCGCCGCGGGCCGCTCCGTCGTGGCGTTCCTCGCGCACATGGGCAACTGGGACATGGCCGGCGCCTGGTCGACGACGCAGTTCGGGCCCGTCACGACCGTGGCCGAACGGCTGGAGCCCGAGGAGCTGTTCGCGGACTTCCTCGCCCTCCGGACCCGGCTCGGCATGACGATCCACCCGTTGACCGGCGGCGATCCGCCGTTCCCGAAGCTCCTCGACGCCGCCCGCGCCGGTGGTCGGGTCATCCCGCTTGTCGCGGATCGCGACCTGACCCGGCACGGCGTCGAGGTCACCTTCGTCGGCCAGCGGGCCCGGATGGCGGCGGGCCCCGCGGCCCTGGCGGTGGCGACGGGCGCGAGCCTGTACCCGGTCAGCGTGCATTACGAGCCGGTGCCCCGCGCCGACCTGCCCAGCGGGTGGCGGACGGTGGTCACCTTCCACGATCGCGTTCCGGACCCCGGGCCGGCAGGCGGTACGTCGAGGGCCCGCGCTGCCGCGATGACCCAGGCCTGCGCGGACGTCATGGGAGCGGCCATCCGCGAGCACACCCAGGACTGGCACATGATGCAGAAGGTGTTCGTCGCGGACCTGGACCCGGGGCGAACGCCGCGGGCATCATCGACGGGACGGCCCGACGAGGCGGAGGCGGCCGAGACCAGCCGGGGGGACTGATGCGGATCGGGATCGTCTGTCCCTACAGCTTCGATGTCCCCGGCGGCGTCCAATTCCACGTCCGGGACCTGGCGGAACACCTCATCGACACCGGGCACCACGTCCGGGTCCTGGCCCCGGCCGACGAGGACACCCCGCTCCCGCCGTACGTCGAGGGCACCGGCAAGGCCGTCCCCATCCCGTACAACGGCTCCGTCGCCCGCCTCGCCTTCGGCCCGATCACGGCCGGCCGCGTCGCCCGGTGGTTGGACCAGGGCAACTTCGACGTCGTGCACATTCACGAACCGATCGCGCCGTCGCTGTCGATCCTGGCGCTGTGGGCGGTCGAGGGGCCGACCATCGCGACGTTCCACACCAGCTTCGTGCGCAGCCGCGCGATGCAGGCGGCGTACCCCATGGTGCGCGGCAGCATCGAGAAGATCCACGGCCGCATCGCCGTCTCCGAGTCGGCACGCGAGACGGTCATCACCCACATCGGCGGCGACGCCGTCGTGATCCCCAACGGGGTGTTCGTCGACCGGTTCGCGACCGCCGCCCCGGACCCCGCCTGGCAGGGAACGCCGCAGGCGCCCACGGTCGCGTTCCTCGGGCGCATCGACGAACCGCGCAAGGGGTTGCCGCTGGTGCTCGAGGCCATGCCCGCGGTGCTGCGGCGGCATCCCGGCGCCCGGCTGCTGGTGGCGGGGTACGGCGACGCGGACGCGGCCCGCGCGCGGCTCGGTCCCGACACCGAGCGGTCGGTGGAGATCCTCGGGGGCATCGACGACGACGCGAAGGCGCGGCTGCTGGCGTCGGTGGACGCCTACGTCGCCCCGCACACCGGCGGCGAGAGCTTCGGGATCGTGCTGGTCGAGGCGATGGCGGCGGGCGCACCGGTGGTGGCTAGCGACCTGCCGGCGTTCTCGCGCGTGCTGGACGCCGGGCGGTGCGGCGTGTTGTTCCCCACCGGCGACGCGGGGGCCCTCGGGGAGGCGCTCGCTGACCTCCTGGCGGACCCCCGGCGCCGGCACGCCCTGTGCGAGGCGGGGCGGCGGCACGCCCGGCGCTACGACTGGTCCTCGGTGGCGGCCGACGTGCTTGCCGTGTACGAGACGGTGCTGGAGGGGACCACGGCGGTGGCGGGCCGGGACTCGGGGCCGCTGCGGGGCCGGCGCCGGCGTTCCGAATCACGCCGCCGGGAGCTGCGCGGCGAGGGCCGGGCGCCGGGCGCGGGGCGCCGAGAATCGGGGACCGGAGGCGGGGAAACGGCCGCCGGGGGCCCGCATCCGATCTCCGGCCGGCATGAGGTCGAGGAGGACCGATGACCACCATCGATACCATCACCTTGATCGTGGCGATCCTGCTGGCCTTCGCCTGGTACCTGACCTACACGGCGGCGCGGCTGCACCGGCTGCACACCCGGGTGGAGGGGACGTACGCGGCCCTCGACGCCCAACTGGTACGCCGCGCGGAGGCCGTCCTGGAGGTCGCGAACCTCGGGCTGGTGGATCCTGCGGCGGCCCTCATCCTCGCCGACGCGGCGACGGAGTCCCTTGAGGCCGGGGATGCGAATCAGGCGGATCGGGAGGGAGTCGAGAGCGACCTGACCCGGACGATCCGGCTGATCCTGCCCGCTGAAGAGGATTTCGAGGAGGCCGCGGGCGAGGACGGCGCGCACGGGCCGGTGGAACTTGGCGACGGGCTGGCCGACGAGGCGCTGAGCCGGCTCGATTCCGCGGGGCAGCGCGTGATGATGGCGCGACGCTTCCACAACGACGCGGTGACCGACGTGCTGCGGCTGCGACGCAATGTGTTCGTGCGGCTGTTCTTCCTGGCCGGGCACACGGACCTGCCGCGCACGGTCGAGTTCGACGACGACCTGGGCGCGAGCGAAGGGGCGGTGCGGTGACCGGACGCGTCGCCGAGCCGGTGCCCGAGATGGTCAGGGGCCGGGGCGCCGTTCGGGGCGACGCCACCAGGCGTTAAGCTCCCGTGCGGCGTACTGCGCCACCGCCTCATCAGCGCGGGACGACCGCGACCCCTCTCGCCGTACCGCCGCCGCACCCTCGGAGTAGAACGAAAGGCCATACCCGTGAGCGATACCCACCACCCCACCGCCGGGTCGGCCGGGGGCACCGGCACCACCCGCGTCAAGCGCGGCATGGCCGAGATGCTCAAGGGCGGCGTGATCATGGACGTCGTCACCGCCGAGCAGGCCCGGATCGCCGAGGACGCCGGGGCGGTGGCCGTGATGGCGCTGGAGCGGGTGCCCGCGGACATCCGCGCCCAGGGCGGGGTCTCGCGGATGAGCGACCCGGACATGATCGCGGGCATCATCGAGGCCGTCTCGATTCCGGTGATGGCCAAGGCGCGCATCGGTCACTTCGTCGAGGCCCAGGTGCTGCAGGCGCTCGGGGTGGACTACATCGACGAGTCCGAGGTGCTCACCCCGGCGGACTACGAGAACCACATCGACAAGTGGGCCTTCACCGTCCCCTTCGTGTGCGGCTCGACCAACCTCGGCGAGGCGCTGCGGCGCATCACCGAGGGCGCGGCGATGATCCGCTCGAAGGGCGAGGCGGGCACCGGGGACGTCTCCAACGCCACCACGCACATGCGCGCGATGCGCAAGGAGATCCGCCGGCTGCAGAACATGGCCGAGGACGAGCTGTACGTCGCAGCCAAGGAGCTGCAGGCGCCGTACGAGCTGGTCAAGGAGGTCGCCGAGGCCGGCAAGCTCCCCGTGGTGCTGTTCACCGCCGGCGGGATCGCGACCCCGGCCGACGCCGCGATGATGATGCAGCTCGGCGCCGAAGGGGTCTTCGTCGGGTCCGGCATCTTCAAGTCCGGCAACCCGGCCCAGCGGGCCGCCGCGATCGTCAAGGCGACGACCTTCTACGACGACCCCAAGGTCATCGCCGAGGTGTCCCGCGGGCTCGGTGAGGCGATGGTCGGCATCAACGTCGACGACATCCCGGTGCCGCACCGGCTGGCCGAGCGCGGCTGGTGACCCTCGGGTCAGACGGCATGCACGGGACGGACGGGCCCCTCGGCGCCTCACGCCCCCGCCCGCGCATCGGCGTCCTGGCCGTCCAGGGCGACGTCCGGGAGCACGCGGCGGCGCTGGAGCGGTGCGGCGCGTACGCCGTACCCGTGCGGCGTCCCGACGACCTCGTGGCCCTGGCGGGCATCGTCATCCCGGGCGGGGAGTCCACCACCATCGACAAGCTCGTGCGGGCGTTCGGGCTGTTCGGCCCGCTGCGGGAGCTGCTGGCCGCGGGGCTCCCGGCGTACGGTTCCTGCGCCGGCCTGATCATGCTCGCCGACCGCCTCGTCGACGGCCGCGCCGATCAGGAGACGCTCGGCGGGCTGGACGTCACGGTGCGCCGCAACGCCTTCGGCCGCCAGGTCGACAGCTTCGAGGCGGACCTGCGGGTGCGCGGGGTGGCGCAGGAGGACCGGCCGATGCGGGCGGTGTTCATCCGGGCGCCGTGGGTCGAGTCGGTGGGGCCGGGGGTCGAGGTGCTCGCCACGGTGGATGAAGGGGCCGAGCGCGGCCGCGTCGTCGCCGTACGGCAGCAGAACCTGCTGGCCACGTCGTTCCACCCCGAGGTGAGCGGCGACGACCGCATCCACGCCCTGTTCGTGGAGCTGGTACGCGGCCGGTAAGATCGTGCGGGGTCCGCGCGGGGTCGTGCCGCGGCGGATCACACGAGTCATACGAGGTGCCCGCCCCACCAGGACGGTTGCGGCAGCTGCGACAGCTGCCGGTGCGCGTGGGGTGTGCGGCGCCGGCATCGGCAGGTTCGAGAGAGAAGAGCAGCAGCGATGAGTGGGCACTCCAAGTGGGCGACGACCAAGCACAAGAAGGCCGCGATCGACGCCAAGCGGGGCAAGCTCTTCGCGAAGCTCATCAAGAACATCGAGGTCGCGGCGCGCACCGGCGGCGGTGACCCCGGGGGAAACCCGACCCTGTACGACGCCATGCAGAAGGCCAAGAAGGCCTCGGTGCCCAATGACAACATCGACCGTGCGGTCAAGCGAGGCTCCGGCGCGGAGGCCGGCGGCGCGGACTGGCAGAACATCACGTACGAGGGCTACGCGCCCGGCGGCGTGGCCGTGCTCATCGAGTGCCTCACGGACAACCGGAACCGCGCCGCCGCGGAGGTGCGCACGGCCCTGACCCGCAACGGCGGTACCCTGGCCGACCCGGGCTCGGTGGCCTATGTGTTCGACCGCAAGGGCGTCGTCGTCGTGCCGAAGGCGCAGGGCGCGCAGACGCTGACCGAGGACGGGCTGCTCGAGGCGGTGCTGGAGGCGGGCGCCGAGGAGGTCAACGACCTCGGCGACAGCTTCGAGATCGTCTCCGAGGCCACCGACTTCGTGACCATCCGCAAGGCGGTGCAGGAGGCGGGCTACGACTACGAGTCCGCCGAGGCCGAGTTCGTCCCGAACCTCAAGGTCGAGCTGGACGCCGACGGCGCGCGGAAGATGATGCGGGTGGTCGACGCCCTGGAGGACAGCGACGACGTCCAGAACGTCTTCGTCAACGGGGACGTCAGCGACGAGGTCGCCGCGGAGCTGGACGCCGACGACTAGGGCGGCCTTGTGGCACGCCCTGGGTGGCCGGATGGCGCCAGGGTCGAGACGCCACAGCGCTGCCGGTGGCGCAGATCACAGGGTGAGTGGAGTATCCCTTGGGCGTGGTCGACCGTCTAGGGTTCGTCCCCGTTCGGATCTTGTGAGGGAGTCCTGGTGAACACCAACGTCGGCAGCACTGATCGGCTTATCCGCTTCGGCATCGCGGTCATCGCGCTGATCGCGGCCTACCTCGTCGGGTTCGGCTCGACCGCAGGAATCGTGTTGCTCGTCGTGGCCGTGCTGATGGGGGTGACGGGCACGGTGCGGTTCTGCCCGCTTTACCGTTTGGTCGGCGCCAGCACGTGCGGGACGACGCGCCGCTAGGGCGGGTCCGACTGAGGCGTGTCGAGGCGATGACGCCGTTTCCCGCCATCGGCGCGGGATACCTCGAAGAGCGCGCACTGCAGCGCGCGCTAACGGCGGGAATCGGCGCTCACGGTGGGATCTGGAGGTTCGCGGCGACGGACGACGTACGGCGTGCTCTGGCAGGCTCGAGGCATGGCGCTGAGACCGGCCGAACTGACCGACCAGATCCCGGGCTTGTTGCGGTACGCCCTGCTGCTGACCCGGGACGAGACGGCAGCGGCGGATCTGGTGCAGGAGACTCTGCTGCGGGCGCTAGAGCGCGGTTCCGGCTTCCGGGGCGAGGCGTCGCCGGGGACGTGGTTGCGTCGCGTCCTGCACCACCGGTTCGTCGATCAGGTGCGGGCCGACCGCGAGGTGCCCATGGGGGGCGACGATCTGGACCGGGCGGTCGAGGCGGCCTGGCAGGCCGACGCCTACACCGTCGACGGCGAGGCCGTCGTGCGCCGCGCGGAGGTGGTTGAGGAGCTGGCGGATGCGCTGATCCGACTGCCCGCGGAGGTGCGCTCGGCCGTCCTGTTGCATGACGTGGAGGGACTCACGTCCGCCGAGGTGGCGCGCGTGCAGGACGTCGGTGTGCCGGCGGCGAAGGCGCGGATCCGGCGCGGTCGGGCGGCGCTGGTGAGCCTGCTCGCCGACGGGCCGCCACCGCTCCCTCCCCACCGCGACGGGGTGCCGCTGCGCTGCTGGGATGCGCGCTCGCGCGTCGAGGACTATCTGGACGACGAACTGGATTCCCAGGAGCGGAGCCGGCTGGAACGTCATCTGGCTGGCTGTCCGACGTGTCCGGAGCTGTACGCCGCGCTGGTCGGCGTTCGGGCTGGTCTCCACGGCGTGTCGAGCAGGTCGGGGCGCGATCCCGAGTGGGTGGTTCCGGCCGCCTTGGCAGATCGCGTCCGGCAGGTTCTGCAGGCGCGCGGCGAGTCTGCGGAGTCGGAGGCGTCCCGCCCGGTACGGTCTCGTTAGGACACATGTGCGACGGGAGGGCGGATGCGGGTGCTCGGGGTCGATCCCGGCCTGACGCGGTGCGGCCTCGGCGTGGTCGACGGCGGGGTCGGTCGCCCGCTGACGATGGTGGCGGTGGGCGTGGTCCGTACGCCGTCCGGGGATCCCACCCCGGAGCGACTTCTCACGGTGCAGACCGAGATCGACGAGTGGATCGCCCGCTACCGGCCGGACGCGATCGCCGTGGAGCGCGTGTTCGCCCGCCACGACGTCTCCACCATCATGGGCACCGCCCAGGCCAGCGCGATCCCCATGCTCGCGGCGGCCCGGCTGGGGCTGCCGTTGGCCCTGCACACCCCCAGCGAGGTGAAGGCGGCGGTCACCGGCAACGGGCGCGCCGACAAGGCCCAGGTCACGACGATGATCACCCGGATTCTCCGGCTCTCGGAGAAGCCGCGACCCGCCGACGCCGCCGATGCCCTGGCGCTCGCCGTCTGTCACGTGTGGCGCGGGGGTGCGCAGGAGCGCATCGAGGCCGCGGTCGCGCGGGCGGCAGCACCGGTGTCGGTGCCGCGTCGTACGCTCGGCAGCACGGCCCGACCGGCCGCCACGACGACGCATCCCAGGAGGGTGGCCCCATGATCGCCTCGGTGTCCGGGACGACGACGCACGTCGGGCTGGACCAGGCCGTGGTCGAGGTGGGCGGCGTGGGCCTCCAGGTCCGGACCACGCCGGGCACGGCGGCCGCGCTGCGGGTGGGCACGCCCGCGCGGCTGTTCACCTCGCTGGTCGTGCGCGAGGACTCCCTCACCCTCTATGGCTTCGGCGCCGTCGCCGAACGCGAGCTGTTCGAGGTGGTCCAGACCGTCTCGGGGGTGGGCCCGCGGCTGGCGCTGGCCATGCTGGCCGTGCACCCGCCGGAGGCGCTGCGGGCGGCGTTGGCGACGGGCGACATCGGGGCGCTGACCAAGGTCCCGGGCGTCGGCAAGAAGGGCGCGGAGCGGCTCGTCTTGGAGCTGCGCGACAAGATCGGCGCGCTGGCGGGCGGCCCTGGGGGCGCCGAGGGCGGGGCGGCGGGCGCCGTGGCACCGCCGGCGGGTGAGCCCTGGCGCGAGCAGGTGCGCGAGGCACTCGTGGGGCTGGGGTGGTCGGTTAAGCAGGCGGATGACGCGGTGGGCAGGGTAGCCGATGGGCTGGGGGCGAATCCGCCCGTGGCCGAGGCCCTGCGTGCCGCGCTGCGGGAGCTCGGCCGATGACGCCTGGCCCGCCGCGCCGGGGCGCCGAGGTGGGGCCGTTCCCGCCGTACGACGAGGCGGAGCGCGACACGACGTACGGCGGCGCGGGGCGCGACACGACGTACGGCGGCGCGGGGCGCGCGGGCGAACCCGGGTACGACGCGGGGGAGCGCGGCGAGCCCGGATCCGGGGACGAGTACGGCGACGGCTCCTACGACGCCACCGCCCGCGTCGTCGACCCCACGCTGGAGGGGTCCTTCGACGCCGACGACGAACGCCGCGTCGAGGCGGCGCTGCGGCCCAAGCGGCTGGCGGAGATCGCGGGCCAGACCCGGGTGCGCGAACAGCTGGGGCTCGTGCTGGAGGCCGCCCGTCGGCGCGGCACGCCGCCGGACCACATGCTCCTGTCCGGACCTCCCGGACTCGGCAAGACGACGCTCGCGATGATCGTCGCGGCCGAGCTGGAGGCGCCGATCCGGGTGACCAGCGGCCCGGCCATCCAGCACGCCGGCGACCTGGCCTCGATCCTGTCCAGCCTGACCGAGGGGGAGGTGCTCTTCCTCGACGAGATCCACCGGATGTCGCGCGCGGCGGAGGAGATGCTCTACCTCGCCATGGAGGACTTCCGGGTCGACATCGTCGTGGGCAAGGGGCCGGGGGCGACGGCGATCC
This sequence comes from Austwickia sp., assembly GCA_016699675.1. Classification (NCBI taxonomy): domain Bacteria; kingdom Bacillati; phylum Actinomycetota; class Actinomycetes; order Micrococcales; family Dermatophilaceae; genus Austwickia; species Austwickia sp. The sequence continues at coordinate 3,728,970 of CP064985.1, forward strand.
CGCTGGAGCTCGCGCCGTTCACCGTCGTGGCGGCGACGACCCGGGCCGGGCTGTTGCCGGCGCCGCTGCGGGACCGATTCGGGTTCACGGGGCACCTGGACTACTACGAGGTGGACGACCTCGTGGCCATCATTCTGCGCTCCGCGCGGCTGCTGGGGGTCGCGACCGACGAGGCCGGGGTCAGCGAGATCGCGCGCCGATCCCGGGGCACGCCCCGGATCGCCAACCGGCTGCTGCGCCGGGTGCGGGACTGGGCTCAGGTGCTCGGCCAGGACGTCGTCGACCGGGACGCCGCGATGGCCGCGCTGGCCCTGTTCGACGTGGACTCGGCCGGACTGGACCGGCTGGACCGGGCGGTGCTCGACGCGCTCTGCCGCCGGTTCGCCGGGGGCCCGGTGGGGCTGACCACCCTGGCGGTCGCCGTGGGCGAGGAGCCGGACACGGTCGAGACGGTCGCGGAGCCGTACCTGGTCCGGGAGGGGTTCATGATCCGTACGCCGCGCGGCCGCGCCGCCTCGGCGGCGGCCTGGGCGCACCTCGGCCTCGCGGCCCCACCCGGAGCGCCGGGTGCGCCGGGCGGCGCGGCCTGGGCCGGTACGTCGGGCGGGGCGGCCCCCTCGGCACCCGCGGCGGGCGGGGGCCTTCCCGGCCTCCGTCAGGACGAGCTGCCCTGGGGCGGGACGACCGGCCGCTTTTGACGACCGGGACGGCGACGGCGGCCCCCGACCGATCGCGGCGGCGCCGCGAGCCGTTTCGCCTCGGATTGGGCGGGTCACTTAGACTCGCACGGGTGTCCGCGGGTGACTGGCGACCCGGACAGCGCCGCGATCTCGCGGCGGCGGCGTAATCGAGGACTCGAAACTGATGGCGAAGAACCCACATCGGCGTAAGCCGCTCCGCACGCTGTTGGCGATGCTGGTGATCACGCTTGGCCTGGCCGGCTTCCTCCTGGCGGTGAACCGGTGGGGGGAGGCGCAGCTCACGCCGAAGCTCGGCCTCGACCTCGAGGGCGGCACGCAGATGATCCTCAAGCCGCAGGTGCGCTCGGGGGAGGACGTCAACACCGAGGAGCTGTCCCGCGCGGTCGACATCATCCGCAAGCGCGTCGACGGCCAGGGTGTCGCCGAGGCCGAGGTGAGCACCCTGGGGACCAACGTCGTCGTCACCGTTCCCGGCAAGATCGGCCAGGACCAGCAGCGCGCGCTTGAGCAGTCCAGCCAGATGCGGTTCCGGCCCGTCCTCGCCGAGCTGCCGACCGGCGCCGGCGCCACCGGGAACCCGACGACGCTGCCGGGCGGGTCCGGCTCCGCCCCGCCCGCGACCGGCAACCCGAGCACGCTCCCCGGGGCCAGCGCGTCCGTGGGGACCCCGGCGCCGTCGGGGACGACTGGGGCGACCAGCGCGGCCACCACCAAGGCGGCCCAGGCCGTGGTCCCCGAGGCCCTGCGAACCGCCGGCGATCGCGCCGTCGCGGCCGACCCCACGACCCCGGCCCCCGCCGCAACCACTCCTGCCGCCCCGGGGACTACCCCCGCCGCACCGGCGACGCCTGCCGCGCCGCAGGCCCCGGGCAACCCGTTCACCAGCGCCCCGGCCGACCCGAACGCCAAGCCGCAGTGGTCGGAGTCCGTGAAGAACGACCCGAAGCGGCTGGCGCAGTACGCGACGAACCAGTCCTGGGTCACCGCCGACGTCCAGAAGGCGGCCATCGAGCTGCAGTGCCCGCAGAAGGACTTCGACCCCACGAAGGAAGACCTCACCAAGCCGACGGTCGTCTGCGGCAGCGCCAACCCGGCGGCGAACAACCAGGTGACGGAAAAGTACGTGCTCGGCCCGGCGATCCTCACCGGCGACGCCCTCGCCGATGCCACGAGCGGCCCCGAAACGACTCCGCAGGGCGCCACGACCGGCCGCTGGGTCGTCAACCTGCGGATGCAGGGCGGCTACCCGACCGACGTCTACTCGGCCGTCAGCCAGCTCATGGTCGGTCTGCAGCGTCCCGCCAACCAGCTCGCCGTCGTAATGGACGGGCGGGTCATCTCGGCGCCGTACTTCAGCAGCGCCATCCTCGACGGGTCCGCCCAGATCAGCGGCAACTTCACCGCGGAGAGTTCCAAGCTGCTGGCCGACCAGCTGAAGTTCGGTTCGCTGCCGATGAGCTTCCAGGCCCAGGAGCTTCAGGACATCAGCCCGACGATCGGTGGCGATCAGCTCCGCAAGGGCCTGATCGCCGGCGCCATCGGCCTGCTGCTCGTGGTGGTTTACTCGCTGTTCCAGTACCGCGCCCTTGGTTTCGTGACGATCTCCTCGATCGCGGTGGTCGCGCTGCTGACCTACCTCACGATCACGCTGTTCGGCTGGAGCCAGAACCTGCGCCTGACCATGGCCGGCGTCACCGGCGCCATCGTCGCCATCGGCACGACCGCGGACAGCTTCATCGTCTACTTCGAGCGGGTGCGCGACGAGATCCGGGAGGGCCGCGCGCTCCAGGCCGCCGTCGAGACCGGCTGGGCGCGCGCCAAGCGGACCATCCTCATCTCGGACGCGGTCAACTTCCTCGCCGCCGCGGTGCTCTACCTGCTGGCCGCGAGCAACGTGCGCGGCTTCGCGTTCATGCTCATGCTGACCACCATCCTCGACGTGATCGTGACCTTCCTGTTCACCCACCCGTTGCTGACGCTGCTGGCTACGACGAAGTTCTTCGGTAGCGGGCATCCGTGGTCCGGGCTCTCCCCGGAGCGGCTGGGCGCGACCCCGCGCTACCGCGGGCGCGGCCGCGTGGCCGGCGCCACGGCGACGGCCCGGGAGGTGACGGCATGAACATCGCCCAGTTCGGTAACGACCTCTACACCGGCAAGCGCTCGATCGACTTCGTCGGCCGGCGCAAGACCTGGTACGTCGTGTCCCTCGTCCTCTTCGCCCTGGCCGCGCTGGGACTCGGCGTACGGCATCTGAACCTCGGCATCGAGTTCACCGGCGGCTCGGACTTCCGGATCGCCAAGGTCGCCAGCCTCGACGGCTTCGAGCAGCGGGCGCGCAAGGTCGTCGCCGACGCCGGGGGCGTCGAGGGCGCCAAGGTCACCAAGGTCGGCCAGAGCGACGTCCGAGTGGAGACCGAGAAGTTCGACCCGGACAAGGCCAAGTCGGTCTCCGAGGCCCTCGCCAAGGAGTTCTCCGTGCCGGCCGACTCCGTGACGACCAGCGTCATCGGGCCGTCGTGGGGTGCCTCGGTCAGCAAGCAGGCGCTGCAGGCCCTGGCCTGGTTCCTGCTGCTGGTCTCGATCGTGCTGGCCGTGTACTTCCGCACCTGGAAGATGGCCGCCGCGGCCCTGGTCGCGCTGTTCCACGACATCTTCATCACGGTCGGCATCTACGCGCTCGCCGGCTTCGAGGTTACCCCGGCCTCGATGATCGGGTTCCTGACGATCCTCGGCTACTCGCTCTATGACACCGTCGTCGTCTTCGACAAGGTCCGCGAGAACACCGACGACGCGATCGCCTCCGGGCGCAGCACGTTCTCGGACGCGGCCAACCTCGCGGTCAACCAGACGCTGGTCCGCTCGATCAACACGACGATCGTGGCGCTGCTGCCGGTGGCCGCGATCCTCGTGACCGGCCTGACGGTCATCGGCCCCGGCACGCTCACCGACCTCGCGCTGGCGCTGTTCGTCGGGATCGCGGTCGGCGCGTACTCCTCGATCTTCATCGCCACCCCCCTGTACGCGCACCTGCGCGAGGGCGAACCCGAGATGAAGAAGCTCGCCCACCGCGTTGAACGGCACCGCGCCAAGTCCGCCCGGAGCGGGGCGGCGGCGGCTCGCCAGCAGGGCTCGGCCGCAGCCGAGTTCGACGGCGCGGACACCGACGGTACGCCGGAGGGCGCGGGCGCGCGACGTACCGTCGCCGACCGCAAGCGCGCGGCGACCGCCGCCACCGCGGGGACCGCACCGACCACCGCGACGGCGACGAGCACCACGGCGGCCGACGAGTCGGTCACGCTACCGGCGCCGGAGGGGGCGCGCGCCGGGCAGGATGGCGACGTGGACGACGTGCCGCGCACCGCGACGGGACGGCCGATCCACCCGTCCCTGAACACCGGGCCGCGCAACCAGCCCCGCCGTCTGCCGAGGTCGAAACGATGAACGACAGCCCCATCGCCCAGCTCGTCCACTCGCGGTTGCGGGAGATCCCCGACTTCCCCGAGCCGGGCGTCCTTTTCCGCGACTTCACCCCCCTGCTCGGCGATGGCACGGCGCTGCGTGCGGTGGTCGACGACATCGCCGGGCGCTACCGCGGCCAGGTCGACGCCGTAGTGGGCATCGAGGCCCGGGGCTTCATCCTGGCGACGGCGGTGGCGTACGCGCTGGGCATCGGCTTCGTGCCCGTCCGCAAGGAGGGCAAGCTGCCGCACGACGTCCACGCGGTGAGCTATTCCCTCGAATACGGGCAGGCGACGATCGAGATGCACACCGACGCCCTGCAGGGCACGCCGCGCGTGCTCGTGATGGACGACGTGCTGGCGACGGGCGGTACGGCGGCGGCCGCGTGCGAGCTCGTGGAGCGCGCCGGTGGCCACGTCGTCGCGGTGGAGGTCGTCATCGAGCTGGCGGGGTTCAAGGGGCGAGACGCGCTACCTGGTCGGCCGGTCAGCGCCATGCTCACCCTATGACCACCGACGAGTCCGCGACGCCTATCATCTGTGCATGAACGCTGCCGACGGCTCGGGGGGCAGGTCCGGCGCGCCCACCGCGGACCCGCTGACCGCGAGGTCCCCGTCGGGCGACTCCGTGGACTCCCTGGACTCCCTCGCGGAGGTTGACGCGGTCGGTGCGACGCCAGCCGGCGGGCCCGCCGAGGCACGGCGGGGTGTTCTCCCCGAACCCGACCTCGACGGCGACGACACCGCGGACGCGGCGGGCGCCGACTCCGTAAGTGCCGCGGACTCCCTGGCCGCCGATGGGCCGACACCGGGTGGAGCGGCGGCGGTGACCCTTCCCGCACCGGCTGTGGCACCGGTTGCGACGCCGGACCCGGCGCCGGGGCGGGAGCGCCAGCGCGACGGCGGCAAGGGCCGCGGCCGGGGGCGGGAGCAGGGCACGCGCGACGCCGCGGGCAGCCTCGCGGCGCCGGCGCCGACCCCGTCGCAACCCGGGGCGCCCGCGCCGGTCGGCGTCCTGCGGCCCGAGCCGACCAGCTCGGGCTCCTCCTCGCGGGTCAGGGCCCGCCTGGCCCGGTTCGGCGGCCCGCGGCACCAGGCCAATCCCGCCCTGGAACCGCTGCTCCGGGTCGTGAAGCAGACCCACCCCCGCGCCGACGTGAGCATCCTGGAGCGCGCCTACCAGGTCGCGGAGAAGGCCCACGAGGGTCAGGTCCGCAAGAGCGGCGACCCCTACATCACGCACCCGCTGGCCGTGACCCTGATCCTCGCGGAGCTGGGCATGACCCCGCCGACCCTCGCCGCCGCGCTGCTGCACGACACGGTCGAGGACACGACGTACTCGTTGGACCAGCTACGCCGCGACTTCGGCGACGAGATCGCGATGCTCGTCGACGGGGTGACCAAGCTGGAGAAGGTGCGCTACGGGGAGGCGGCGCAGTCCGAGACCGTCCGCAAGATGGTCGTCGCGATGGCGCGCGACATCCGGGTGCTGGTCATCAAGCTGGCCGACCGGCTGCACAACGCCCGAACATGGAAGTACGTGTCCGCGACCTCGGCGGAGAAGAAGGCCAAGGAGACGCTGGAGATCTACGCCCCGCTGGCCCACCGGCTGGGCATGAACACGATCAAGTGGGAGCTCGAGGACCTCAGCTTCGCCACGCTCTATCCGCGGGTGTACGAGGAGATCGTCCGCATGGTCGCCGAGCGGGCGCCGGCGCGCGACGAATACCTTACGCAGGTCAAGGAGCAGGTCAGCGACGACCTCAAGGCGGCCCGGATCACCGCGGTGGTCTCCGGGCGCCCGAAGCACTACTACTCCGTCTACCAGAAGATGATCGTGCGGGGTCGCGACTTCGAGGACATCTACGACCTGGTCGCGGTGCGCGTCCTCGTGGAGTCGGTGCGGGACTGCTACGCGGCGCTCGGCGCGATGCACGCCCGGTGGAAGCCGATGCCGGGGCGGTTCAAGGACTACATCGCGATGCCCAAGTTCAACATGTACCAGTCGTTGCACACGACGGTCGTGGGGCCGGGCGGCAAGCCCGTCGAGATCCAGATCCGCACCCACACGATGCACCGGCGCGCGGAATACGGCATCGCGGCGCACTGGAAGTACAAGGAGGACGGCAGCAAGTCCTCCGGGGCGCGGTCGCGGGACGACACGACCGACATGGCGTGGCTGCGGCAGCTCCTCGACTGGCAGCGGGAGACCGCGGACCCGGGGGAGTTCCTGGAGTCGTTGCGGTTCGAGATCAACACCCGCGAGGTCTACGTCTTCACCCCGAAGGGCGGGGTGATCGCGTTGCCCGCCGGATCGACGCCGGTGGACTTCGCGTACGCCGTGCACACCGAGGTCGGCCACTTCTGCATCGGCGCCCGCGTCAACGGGAGGCTGGTCCCGCTGGAGTCGGTGCTCGAGAACGGCGACATCGTCGAGGTCCTGACCAGCAAGGCCGACGGCGCCGGCCCGTCGCGCGACTGGCTGCTGTTCGTGCGCAGCCCGCGCGCCCGGAACAAGATCCGGCAATGGTTCAGCAAGGAGCGCCGCGAGGAGGCCATCGACTCCGGCCGCGACGCCATCGCCAAGGCGCTGCGCAAGCAGAACCTGCCGCTGCAGCGGCTCATGGGCGGCGAGACGATGAATGCGGTCGTGCAGCAGCTGCGGTACGCCGACATCGACAGCCTCTTCGCCGCCGTGGGGGAGGGGCACGTCTCGGCGGCCAGCATCGTCGAGAAGGTGGTTGCCTCGCATGGCGGGGCCGACGGGGCGAGCGAGGACCTGGCCGAGGCGACCATCCCCGGCCGCGGGCGGATGCGCAAGCAGCCGACCGATCCGGGGGTCGTCGTGGTGGGCGCCTCGGACGTCTGGGCCAAGCTGGCCCGCTGCTGCATGCCCGTCCCCGGCGACCCGATCATCGGCTTCGTCACCCGGGGCAGCGGCGTCTCCGTGCACCGCAGCGACTGCACGAACGCCGAGACCCTCAAGGAGCAGCCCGAGCGGCTCATCGACGTGGAATGGTCCCCGTCGTCGGGCAGCCTGTTCCTCGTTGCGATCCAGGTGGAGACGCTGGACCGCAGCGGGCTGCTCTCGGACGTCACGCGGGTGCTCGCCGACCACCACGTCAACATCCTCTCCGCGACCGCGCAGACGTCGCGCGATCGGGTGGCCAGCCTGCGGTTCACGTTCGAGATGGGCGACCCGAGCCACCTGGACCACGTGATCAAGGCGGTCCGCCGCATCGACGGCGTCTACGACGTCTTCCGGATCAGCGGCGGCAACCGCCAAAGCTAAGCGCCACGGCCAGAGCTAACGGCAACCGCCACCCCGCAGGCTCTCCGGCGGGTGTTTTTCGCAACCATGGTGACGGAAATGAGCCGCGGGTGGACGCCTCTGGTGATCTCAGGGGCGCCTGAGGCGCGGCGGTGACCGGGTGGCCGGAGGGCTACGAGGTGAATTCGGCCAGGCCGCTGCGGGCCTGGGCCAGCCACGCCTCGCGGGCCTCCAGGGCCTCCTTGGCCTTCCCGATCTTCTTCGCGTCCCCGCTGGCCTCGGCCTTGGCGAGGTCGGCGCGCAGCCCCTCGCACGCCGCCTCCAGCTGCGTCACCAGGCTCTGGGCTCGGGCGGCGACCTCGGGGTTGGACCGGTGCCACTTGCGGTCCTCGGCGTCGCGGACCGCCGCCTCGACGCGGCGCATGCTCTTCTCGATCCGGTCCATGTCGGCGCGGGGGACCTTGCCCGCCGCGTCCCACTTGTCCTGGATCTGCCGCAGGCCGGCCTTCGCCGCCTCGAGGTCCTTGATCGGAAGCAGCGCCTGGGCCTGCTTCAGCAGGTCCTCCTTGACCTTGAGGTTCTCGGAGTACTCCTCGTTCTCCGCGGCCACCACCTGGTCCTTGGCCGCGAAGAAGCTGTCCTGGGCCGCCTTGAACCGCGTCCACAGCGCGTCATCGTCGCCGCGGGAGGCCCGGCCCGCCTGCCGCCACCGGTCCATGAGCCGTTTGAACGCCCCCGCGGTCGAGCCCCATTCGGTGCTCTGCGCGAGGCGCTCGGCCTCTTCGACCAGTTCCTCCTTCGCCGCCTTCGCGGCGGACTGGGCGTTGCCGAGCTGGGCGAAGTGCACCCGCCGGAGCTTGTCGAAGCCGTTGCGTGCGCTCGAGAGGCGATGCCAGAGGGACTGCTCGGTCTCGCGGTCGAGCTTCGGGCCGTCCTTCTGGGCGGCCTTCCAGTCGTCGAGCAGTTGCCGCATCTGCGTGCTGCTCGCCTTCCACTGAATCCGCTCCTCGGGCTGCCCGGCGATCTTCTCCGCCGCCTCGACGATCGCCTGGCGCCGGGTCTTCGCCGCCTCGCGGGCCTGGGCCCGTTCCGCCGACTCGACCTGACGCCGGGCCTCCAGCGCCGTCGCAACGTTCTCGACCTTCGCCGCCAGCGCGACCAGGTCGCCCACCGCGCGCAGGTCTTTGGTGCTCTCGCGCAGCTTCGCCAGGCCGTCCGCGGCCTCCTTGGACGACAGCTCGGTCTGGGTGACGCGCTGGAGCAGCAGGTCCGCCTGGGCGTCCACCTCGGTGTACTTGCGCGTGAAGTACGCCAGCGCCTCCTCCGGCGTCGCCCCCGGGTAGGAGCCGACCTCCTTCTCGCCCTCGGGGGTCTTGACGAAGACCGTCCCGTCCTCGGCCACCCGGCCGAACTCCGAGGAGCGCACCCCCGGTACGGCGGGGTGCAGCCGGCCCGCGACGTACGCCGGGCTGGGCGCCGGAACCGGCGCATGCCGGGCGAGCGCGGCGGGGGAGGGCACGGGGGGCTTGGGTGCCGGCGCGGGCGTGGGAACCGGTACGTCGGGGGTCGCCCCGGCGTCCGCGCCGGCTTCGTCGGCGGCGGGGACCGGTACGTCGGGCGCTGCGGCAGCCTCCGTGCTGGCCGGGACCGGCACGTCGGGTGAATCGGCCGTGGGCGCCGGGTCGGCGGTGTCGGCCTGCTCGGGAGTCTCGACGTCTGGCTCCGGGGGCAGGGAGGACGCGTCGGGGGCCGCGATCTGCATCGCCTCGTCGTCCTCCGCCGCGGCAGACCCCTCGACGGGCACAACCTCTGGTGCCACCGGCTCGACCTTCGCGACTGCTTCAACCGGCTCGGGCCGCTCGACAGTCTCGACCGCTGCACCCGTCTCGGCCTGCCCGACCGTCTCGGCCTGCTCGACCGTCTCGACGGGCTCGGCGGCCTCGCTGCCGCCGCCGACGGGCTGCGCCTCCTCGCCGTCGACCGCTGGGGCCTGAGCCCGTTCCTCGATGTCGGGTGCCTGGACGGAGGCGGGCTGCGAGATCGGCTCGGACACGACGGGGCCTTCCTGGGGGACACCGGCCCCGGTCAGGCAGGGGGCGCGGCTCGAATGTGGCGTGCCTGACACCTTAACCAATGCACGAGGGATCTCGGGAGAGGGTAAGCGACCAGGTCGGTCGTGCCGCGGGCCGGCGCCTGCGGGCCTCGCATTAGGGTGGGGGCGTGCTGGTCATCGGATTTCAGGCCGCGTCCTTCGGGACGAACTGCTTCCTCATCGCCCCCTCGGCCGGCGAGGAGTGCGTCATCGTCGACCCGGGCATCGGGGTGGCGTCCCGGGTGGCGGAGCTGGTGACGGAATATCGGCTGCGTCCGGCGGCGGTCCTGCTCACCCACGGCCACATCGACCACACGTATTCAGTCACGCCGGTCTGCGGCGCCCACGGGGTGGCCGCGCACATCCACGGCGCGGACCGTTACCGCCTCACGGATGCCCTCGCGCAGGTGGATCCCGAGCTGCTGTTCATGTTGGGCCAGCAGTTCGGCAAGCCCGCCACCTGGAAGGATCCGGACGACGTGGTGGAGTTCGGTTCGGGCGTGGACCTGGCGATGGCCGGGATGACGTTGCACGCCATCCACTCGCCGGGCCACACCGAGGGCTCCGCGATGTTCCGCGTGGCGGGCGTGCCCGAGCAGCTCGGCACCGACTCCGGGCTGTCGCACACCCTGGTCGCCGGCGACGTGCTCTTCCAGGGCGGCATCGGCCGCACGGACCTGCCCGGCGGGTCGGACGCCGACATGATCGCCAGCCTGCGCGACACCGTGCTCACCCAGTCGGACGAGACGCTGGTGCTGCCGGGCCATGGGCCCGCGACCACGATCGGCCGCGAGCGCGTCACGAACCCCTTCCTGCAGCACCTCTGAGGCGGCACCGCTCCCGACGTACCGGCCGTCCCTCCCCGCCCGCCCCGGAAACGCGACGCCGCACGGCACCCCGCACCCCCCACTGACCCCGCACGACATCAAGGAACCGCACGCCATGAGCACGCAGAAGATCACCCCGCTGTCCGGATTCCCGGAGTGGCTCCCGCAGGAGCGCATCGTGGAGCAGCTCGTGCTCGACGTGGTGCGGGAGACGTTCGAGCTGCACGGCTATGCGGGCATCGAGACCCGGGCCGTCGAGCCGGTGGAGCGGCTGCTCGGCAAGGGCGGCGACGCGGACAAGGAGATCTACGGTGTCACGCGCCTGGCGGGTCGGGGCGCCGATGACCGCGGGGGCGACTCCGGCTCCGGTGCGGCGCCCGAGGATCAGCTCGGCCTGCACTTCGACCTCACGGTGCCGTTCGCCCGGTACGTGCTGGAGAACGCCGGCAAGCTGCAGTTCCCGTTCCGGCGCTACCAGATCCAAAAGGTCTGGCGGGGGGAGCGACCCCAGGACGGGCGCTTCCGCGAGTTCATCCAGGCCGACATCGACGTCATCGACGCCGGCGAGTTGCCCTTCCACTACGAGGTCGAACTGCCGCTGGTGATCGCCGACGCGTTCGCCCGGATCCCCATGGGCCCGTTCCGGATTCAGGTCAACAACCGCAAGATCCCGGAGGGCTTCTATCTGGGGCTGGGCATCCCGGCGGAGGAAATCACCGCCGTCCTGCGGATCGTCGACAAGATCGACAAGGTCGGCGCCGCGGTGTGCACGGAGATGCTCATCGAGGCCGGCCGGACCCCCGAGCAGGCGGCCGCCTGCCTCGCACTGGCCGAGATCTCGGCCGCGGATGTGTCTTTCGCCGACCGGGTCCGCGCGCTCGGGGTGGACCACCCCGTCCTGGAGGAGGGGCTGGAGCAGCTCAGCGCCGTGGTGGCGGCCGCGGCGGAACACGCCCCAGGGCTCCTCGTCGCCGACCTCAAGGTGGCGCGGGGGCTCGACTACTACACGGGCACGGTCTACGAGACGCAGCTCATCGGGCACGAGTCGTACGGCTCGATCTGCTCCGGGGGCCGGTACGACGCGTTGGCCAGCGACGGCCGCACGACGTACCCGGGGGTCGGCATCTCCATCGGCATCTCCCGCCTGGTCGCCAAGCTGATGCCGACGCTGCAGGCCACCCGACGTACCCCGGCCGCCGTTCTCGTCTCCCTCGCCGCCGAGAGCGACCGCGCCGCAGCGATGCGGGTGGCCGCGGCCCTGCGCTCGCGGGGCATCCCGTGCGAGGTGGCCCCGGCGGCGGCGAAGTTCGGCAAGCAGATTCGGTTCGCCGACCGGCGCGGGATCCCGTTCGTGTGGTTCCCGGAATGGACCGACGCGGAGGGGGTCAGTCACCCGCACGCCGTGAAGGACATTCGCAGTGGCGAGCAGGTCGAGGCGGACCCCGGGCAGTGGCGGCCGCCGGCCGAGGACCTGCGGCCGCGGGTGGTGCCCGCAGGCTGACCGAGGACGCCGGCGCGGCCGGCGCCTCGACGCGGACGCCGGCGCGGCCGGCGCCTCGACGCGGACGCCGGCGCGGCCGGCGCCTCGGCGCCAGAGCCGTCCAGCGCCCGGCAGGACGTCAGCGCTGCGGCCCCGGAACGCGCACGCCCGCGGCGGCCAGCTCCAGGGCGGCCAGGCGCCGGACGACGTCGGTGTCGCCACGCCGCCAGGCCGCGGCAGGGTCGGCGTCGATCCGGGCCAGCACCGGCAGGGGCTGCCGGGCGAGCGCGCGCAGGGCGAACAGATCGAGATCACCGGCCGTCTCGGCGAGCCGCCGGGCACTGGAGGCCCGGCGCGCGAAGCCGATCCGGACCCAGGCCCAGGGCACGACGACGGTCAGGAGCGGCAGCAGCACCGTGAGGAGCCCGGCCACGAGGGCCACCCGTTCGACGGCGGCGACGAAGTCGAGGGCCGACTGGGTCACGTCGGCGTTGGCTCCCGACAGGGGTTCCAGAGCGCTGCGGAGGCGGTCGCCCACGACGGGGACGTCGCCGAGCCGACCGCGCGTCTGCGTCAGTCCGTCCTCCACGCGCAGGGACGCGTCGCGCAACCCGTACGCCGGAGCGGCCAACTGCATGACCACGCCGTGCACGATCCGGCCGACGACGACGCACCCCGCGACCCAGGCGAGGACCACCAGGTCCACTGCCAGTTGGCGGAATCGTCGCGCCGGCGACTGCGCATACCAGATCACGGCTAACTCCCAGGGGGTACGGTCCGGGCGGGGCGGCGTTGTGGGGCACGCTACGCGGCGGCGGCGCGTTGTCGTCGCAGAGCATCGCGGTGGAACTGCGGCCGGTGGGCTCGATCTGCGCCTGGTAGGTCCGCCCGACGCGGCCCAACCGACACCCCTTCTCAAGTGATGGAGATCACACAAACGTTCCCGGACGTCCCGAATGTATCGACGCGCTCTGCTGGCCCGTTTCCGGGGCTTCTCGGAATTTCGTTGACCGCAAGCCCATTTCCCGGTCTTGCGACGCACCGGCGGATGGGTCTCGACGGCGGCGTCCCGTGGAACTTCCCGTGCGCCGGCGGGCCGCGTTCCAGGAGGAGTGCCGCCCGCACGGAGGGGACATGACATATTTCGTGGAGAGTAGGACGATCGACTCACTGGCCGGGGGGCCGGTGATCCCGAGGGGGACCTGACATGACTGCTGCCGAGCCGGTGGACCTCGATGTCGCCATGCGCATGTGGCTGGACCACTTGCGCGTGGAGAAGGGGGTGGCCCGCAACACCATGCTGTCCTATGGCCGGGACCTGCGCCGCTACAAGGAGTTCCTGCTCCGGCGCGGCATTGCCGACATCCGTCTGGTGACCCAGGAGGACGTCAGCGCCTTCCTCATGGACCTGCGCGACGGCGGCGACGGCCGGGTGCCCCTGTCGGCCGCCTCGTCGGCCCGCTGCCTGGTCGCGGTCCGGGGTCTGCATCGATTCCTGCACGCCGAGGAGATCACCCCGACCAACCCCGGGGCCGACGTGGCCCCGCCGCGTCCGGTCCAGCGCCTGCCCAAGGCCATCACCACCGACGAGGTCAACCGCCTCCTGGCGGCGGCGAGCCTCGGTGACACCCCGGTCGCCATGCGCGACCGCGCGCTGTTGGAGCTGCTGTACGGCTGTGGCGCCCGCATCAGTGAGGCGGTCGGTCTCGACGTCGACGACATCGACCTCAACGCGGGATCGGTGCGGCTGCGGGGGAAGGGCGGCAAGGAGCGGGTGCTGCCCCTGGGCCAGTACGCCCGCGACGCCCTGCAGGCCTACCTCGCCCGCGGCCGGCCCCAGCTCACCCGGGAGGGCGCGGGCGGCGGCGGCGCGGCGGTGTTCCTCAACCAGCGGGGCGGGCGGTTGTCGCGGCAGAGCGCGTGGGCGCTCCTGCAGAGCGCCGCCGAGCGCGCCGGCCTGAAGAACTCGGTCAGTCCGCACACGCTGCGGCACTCGTTCGCCACGCACATGCTCGAGGGCGGCGCGGACGTCCGCGTCGTTCAGGAGCTCCTCGGGCATGCCTCCGTGGCGACGACGCAGATCTACACGCTGGTCACCGTGCAGCACCTGCGCGAGGTCTACGCGCAGAGCCACCCGCGCGCCCGCTGACGCGAATTCGTCGGCCCTCCGGCCGTTGATATCCTCGCGGGTGACGATCGGCGTGAGCCGAGCGTCCCCCCACAACTGGAGGGCGATCATGAGCTCCGAGGCAGTCGACCTCGACGTGGGCGCCGACAGCGCCCTGCTGCACGAGCACCTCCCCGGCACCGAGTCGGCGGCCCTGGGCACCCAGGGCCCGACGGGCCGTCCCATGCCGAGCTTCCCCGACCCCGCACCGCTGACCTCGCACGGCCCGGCCCGGGTCATCGCGATGTGCAACCAGAAGGGGGGCGTCGGCAAGACCACGACGACGATCAACCTCGGGGCGGCGCTCGCCGAGCAGGGCCGCAAGGTGCTGCTGGTCGACTTCGACCCCCAGGGCGCACTCTCGGTGGGACTCGGGATCCGCACCCATGACCTGGACGTCACGGTCTACAACCTGCTGGTCGAGCGCGGCCACGACATCCACGACGTGATCGTGCACACGCGGGTGCCGAACCTCGACGTGGTCCCGGCCAACATCGACCTCTCGGCCGCGGAGGTGCAGCTCGTCGGCGAGGTGGCCAGGGAGATGGTACTCGCCCGAACGCTGCGGCCGATCCTCGATGAGTACGACGTCGTCCTCATCGACTGCCAACCCTCGCTGGGCCTGCTCACGGTCAACGCGCTGACCTCGGCGCACGGCGTCGTCATCCCGCTGGAGTGCGAGTTCTTCGCCATGCGCGGCGTCGCCCTGCTCGTCGAGACCATCGAGAAGGTCTGCGACCGGTTGAACCCGCGGCTGCAGGTCGACGGCATCCTCGCCACGATGTACGACGGGCGGACCCTGCACAGCCGCGAGGTCGTGCGCAGCGTCGTCGACCACTTCCAGGACCTGGTGTTCCACACGGTCATCAGCCGGACGGTGAAATTCCCCGACGCGACGCTCGCGGCCGAGCCGATCACGTCGTACGCCCCCGGCACGGCCGCAGCGGAGTCGTACCGGCAGCTCGCGCGCGAGCTGATCGCGCGCGGGGGTGCGGCCTGATCGGCGAGGCTCCTGCCGTCGGCGACGTTGTCGAGGCCGACCCGGATGGCGGCCTGGGCCCCGACGCACCGCAGGAGGCGCTGACCCCGGGCGGCGTGCTGACCCGGCGGGCCCCCGCCGCGCCGTTCGAGGTTCACCTGGAGCAGTTCGACGGCCCGTTCGATCTCCTCCTGGGGCTCATCGGCAAGCACCGGCTGGACGTCACCGAGATCGCGCTGGCCGCCGTCACCGACGAGTTCATCGCGCACCTGCGCGCCCAGCAGGGCGAGGGGGCCGACTGGGACCTCTCGGAGACGACCGAATTCCTCGTCGTGGCCGCCACCCTCCTCGACCTGAAGGCGGCCCGGCTGCTGCCCCGCCTGGACGGTGACGACGAGGACCTCGAACTCATCGAGGCGCGGGACCTGCTGTTTGCCCGACTCCTGCAGTACCGGGCCTTCAAGGAGGTCGCGGCCACGTTCGCCGTACGGATGGACACGCTGGGACGGGTCGTCGCGCGCCAGGCCGGCCTCGACGAACGGTTCGCCGGGCTGTTGCCCGAGCTGACCCTGGGCGTCGATCCGGACCGGTTCGCGCGCATCGCCGCGCTGGCGATGATCCCCAAGCTGCCGCCGACGGTCGCGCTGGAGCACCTGCACGCCGCGAAGGTGAGCGTCCGCGAGCAGTCCGTCCTCGTCACGGGCGCCCTGCGGGCGCACGGCGCGCTGGCCTTTCGCAAGCTGGTCGAGGACGCGGACTCGACCCTGGTCATCGTTGCCCGCTTCCTCGTCGTGCTCGAGCTGTTCCGCGACGGCTCCGTGGCGTTCGATCAGGCCGAGTCCCTCGGCCCGCTCACGGTCCGGTGGACCGGCGCGGACGGTGCGGACGAGGCGCTGGCGCAGCGGCTGGCGCAGGAGTACGACGAGCCCGCGGAGCAGGAGGAGCCGTGACCGACGGTGACCAAAGGGGCCACGAGGATCTGAGCGGCCTCGACGGCGACCTGGGAGCCCAGGACCCCCGGGAATCCGCGGGCGGCGGCGAGCCGACCGACGGCGACCCGGCCAGCGGCGGGCTCGACCCCGAGCAGGAAGCGCCGGAGGTCGACGTGTGGGCGCTGCCGGGCGGCCCCCGGGCGGCGCTGGAGGCCGTGCTGATGGTCGTCGAGGAGCCGGTGAGCGAGCAGGACCTCGCCGGGGTGTTGGACCTGCCGGACGGCCAGGTGCATCGCTTGCTGGTGGACCTCGCGGAGGAGTACGACCGGGACCGGCGCGGCTTCGCCCTGCGCCCCGTCGGCGGCGGCTGGCGGTTCTATTCTCGGCACGACTACGCCCCGATCGTCGAGCGCTTCGTCCTCGACGGGCAGCGGGCGCGGCTGTCGCAGGCGGCGCTGGAGACGCTCGCGGTCGTCGCGTACCGGCAGCCGGTCTCGCGCGCCCGGGTGGGCGCCGTGCGCGGCGTCAACGTCGATGGCGTCGTCCGGACGTTGCAGACGCGCGGATTGATTCATGAGGTCGGGACGGACCCCGAGCACGGGGCCGTCCTCTACGGAACGACGGACTACTTGCTCGATCGGCTCGGCATCGGCTCGCTGGACGAGCTGCCGGCACTGGCGCCGTACTTGCCGGACGCCGACCTGATCGAGGAGATCGCACGGGAAGGTGGGGCATGACGGGACAGGGACGGGGTGGCTCCGACGGTGGCCGCGGGCGGCCGCGCGGGGCCGGCGGTCGGTCGGGTGGCGCTGGCGGCCGGTCGGGTGGCATGGGCGGCGCCGGCCGTAGGTCAGGCGGGTCAAGCGGCGCAGGCGGATCGGGCGGTTCCCGCGGCGCGGGTGGGGTGCGCCGGGCGGGTCCGCCCGACGGCGGACGTCCTCGCCGCGCCGGATCGGGAGGCGCCGGCGGTACGTCGGCAGGGCGCGCCAGCCAACCCCGCGGCGCCCAGCCGCGCGGCTCCGGGGGCCCTGGACGCGCCGCCGCGGGCGAGAACTCGTGGGGCGGGGGCGACCAGGCCGCCCGGGGCAGTGGCGCAAGCTCGCGCGGGGCGACCTCGCGCGGCGCTGCCCCACGTCCGGCGGTGCCACGCAAGCCCGCCCCCGGCGGCCGAGCCGGCTGGGCGGCCGGGGACACCCCCCGCAAGCCCGGGCCCGGCGCGCGCCGGGCCGGGCCCGGCGCGGGTGCTGGTGCGCGTGGGGCCGCGGGGCGCAGCGGGCCGCCGCCACCCGAGGTCGACGTCCACGACCCGGACGGCATCCGGCTGCAGAAGCTGCTGGCGGGCGCCGGGATCGGCAGCCGGCGGGCCTGCGAGGCCCTCATCACCGGCGGCCGTGTCGAGGTCGACGGGCATCGGGTCACCGAGCTCGGCGTACGCGTGGATCCGGCCCGCCAGGTCGTCCGCGTCGACGGCGATCGGGTCGTCCTCGACCCCACCCGCGTGTACCTGGCTCTCAACAAGCCGCTGGGCGTGGTGTCGACGATGAGCGACGACCGGGGCCGCCCGTGCGTCGGCGACCTCGTGGAGGGCCGCCCGGAGCGACTGTTCCACGTCGGTCGGCTGGACACCGACACGGACGGCCTCCTGCTGCTCACGAACGATGGGGAACTGGCGAATCGCCTGCAGCACCCGTCGTACGGCATCCCGAAGACCTACATCGCGACGGTCCCCGGGCCGGTCGCGCACGACGTCGGCCGGACGCTGCGGGCGGGCGTGGAGCTCGAGGACGGCACGGTGGCGGTCGACGGCTTCCGCCTCATCGACTCCGTCCCCGGCCGAGCGATCGTGGAGGTCGTGCTGCACGAGGGCAAGAAGCACGTCGTACGGCGGTTGCTGGAGGCCGTCGGGCACCCCGTCGAGAGCCTGACCCGGACCAACGTGGGGCCGGTGCGGATCGGGGACCTCAAGCCGGGCAAGCTGCGGCCGCTCAACGGCAAGGAGATCGCGGCGCTCTACGAAGCGGCGGGGCTGTGACCTCGAGCGACCGCGTGCGTTCTGGGAATCGCCGGGTGCGCATCGTCGGCACCGGTCTCATCGGGACGAGCATCGGCCTGGCCCTGCGGCGGACCGGCGTCGAGGTGACGCTCGCCGATCCCTCGCCGACAGCGGTCGCCCTCGCCCGGGACCTGGGCGCCGGCCGCGTCGCCGGCGAAGACGACCAGCCGGACCTCGTGGTCGTCGCCGCCCCGCCGGACGTCGCCGCCGCCGTGGTCGTCCAGGAGTTGCTGGCCTGGCCGCAGGCCGTGGTCACCGATGTGGCCTCGGTCAAGTCGGCGGTGCTCGCGGGGTGTGCCCGCCGGGCGGCGCGGCTGGGTGCGGGTGCGGGGCTGCTGTCGCGGTACGTCGGGGGCCATCCCATGTCGGGCCGCGAGCGCAGCGGCGCGGTGGCGGCCCGGGACGACCTGTTCGAGGGGCGGCCCTGGGTGGTGTGCGCGCATCCCGGTTCGGCGGCCGAGGCCGTCGAGGCGGTGACCTGGCTCGCGCAGCGGGTGGGTGCGGCGGCCATCGCCATGCCGCCGGACGAGCACGACCTCGCGGTCGCCGCCGTCTCGCACGCCCCGCAGGTGGCCGCCAGCCTGGTCGCGGCGCGGCTGCGTGACCTGCCGGTCGACGCGGTCGGCCTCGCCGGGCAGGGCGTCCGCGACGTGACCCGGATCGCGGACAGCGATCCCGCCCTCTGGACCCAGATCCTCGCGGCCAACGCCGGGGCGGTCGCGGACGTCCTCGCGGCCCTGCAGGAGGACCTGGGTTCCGTCGTCGGGGCCCTGCGCGAGCTGTCCGCGGATCCCGAGGTCGCCGAGGGTGCCCGCGCGGTCCTCGCCCGGTGCGTCGCCGCGGGGCAGTCGGGCCGGGCCCGCATCCCGGGAAAGCACGGGGCCGCGCCGACGCAGTACGGCGTGGTGACGGTGGTCGTCTCGGACGAGCCGGGCACGGTAGCCAGGCTGCTCGCCGACGTCGGCAACGCGGGGGTCAACATGGAGGACCTGCGCATCGAGCATCAGCTCGGCCGGGAGAAGGGCGTCGCCGAGGTCTTCGTCGTCCCGGCCGCGGCGGCTCCCCTGGCCGAGGTGCTCCGCGGGCTGGGCTGGTCGGTGCACGGCGACGGGCTCACCACGGCCGCCGGATAGGCTCGGGGACCGTGACCTCGCCTGACGCACCTCGTCCCCCCGCGCCCCGGCCGCCGGCGTCCTGGGATCCGCTCGGCCCCGGCCTCGTCGTCGCGATCGACGGCCCCTCGGGGTCGGGGAAGTCCAGCGTGTCCCGGCAGGTCGCGGCGCGCCTGGGACTGGCCTACCTCGACACGGGAGCCATGTACCGTGCCCTCGCCTGGTGGTGCGCCGACCAGGGCGTGGACCTGTCCGACACCGTCGCGGTGGCGGCTACAGCCCGGGATCTGCCCCTGCAGATGGGCACGGACCCCGAGTCGCCCGCCGTCCTGGTGGCCGGCCGCGACATCGCCGAGGCCATCCGGACGAGCGCGATCTCCACGGTGGTCTCGCAGGTGGCCACCAACCTCGACGTACGCGCCGAGCTGGTGGCCCGCCAACGGCGCCACGTGCAGGAGGCCGCCCGCGGCGCCGGCATCGTCGCCGAGGGACGGGACATCACGACCGTCGTCGCCCCCGACGCGGACGTGCGGGTGCTGCTGGTGGCGAGCGAGGACGCGCGGCTGCGGCGCCGGGCACGGCAGCTCCACGGCGACGGGGGGCTGGCGCAGGTCGACCAGATGCGCGACGAGGTGGTCCGTCGCGACCGCGACGACTCGACGGTCGCGACGTTCCTGCAGCCGGCGGACGGGGTCACCCTGCTCGATACGTCCGCGCTCGACGTCGACGAGTCGGTGGCCGCGGTCTTGGCGCTGGTCGCGGCGGCCGCGGGCCGCACCCTGGACGCCGAGCCCGCGAACGGGCGCGAGAGCGCGGGACCAAGGGACGTCCGCTAGGGCGCCGCGGGATCGGCCTGAGGACACCAGGCACAATGGGAGGTCCGCCGAACCGCCAGTAGGCGGGAAACGAGGAGCACGTGAGCAACCCGACCGGCCCCGCCGAGGCCTTCGAGGCTTCGCAGGACGACCAGGACCACCGGGACGACCAGGGCGACCAGGACCACCAGGTCGCGGCCGCGCTGCTGGCCGGCCTGGATGAATTCGAGCTGGACGAGGCAGACCGCGCGCTGCTCGCCGGCGAGGGCGCCGCCGAGGGCGCGGGCGACGAGGTGGTCGACGTACCGGTGGTGGCCATCATCGGTCGGCCCAACGTCGGCAAGTCGACCCTAGTCAACCGCATCATCGGTCGGCGCGAGGCGGTCGTGGAGGACGTCCCGGGGGTGACCCGCGACCGGGTCGCCTACGACGCGGACTGGGCGGGGCGGCGATTCACCCTCGTCGACACCGGTGGGTGGGAGATCGACGCCTCCGGGATCCATCTGCGGGTGGCGGAGCAGGCGGAGATCGCGATCGAGCTCGCCGACGCCGTGCTGTTCGTCGTGGACGCGGTCGTTGGCGCCACCGACACGGACGAGGCGGTCGTGCGGCTGCTGCGGCGCGCCCACAAGCCGGTCGTGCTCATCGCCAACAAGGTCGACGGTCAGCGCGGCGAGGCCGACGCGACCGCCCTGTGGAGCCTGGGGCTGGGGGAGCCGTACCCCGTCTCGGCGCTGCACGGCCGGGGCACCGGCGACGCCCTCGACGCCCTGCTGGCGGTGCTGCCCGACAAGTCCGCCGTCTCCGGCGCCTACCGCCGCGAGGGCCCTCGTCGCGTGGCGCTCGTGGGGCGGCCCAACGTCGGCAAGTCCAGCCTCCTCAACAAGCTCGCGGGGGAAGAGCGCGTGGTCGTCGACGAGGTGGCGGGCACCACCCGGGACCCGGTCGATGAGGACGTGCAGATCGGCGGCAAGACCTGGCGGTTCGTCGACACGGCGGGCATCCGGCGCCGCGTCCACCTGACCCGGGGCGCGGATTTCTACGCCTCGCTGCGCACGCAGACGGCCCTGGAGAAGGCCGAGGTCGCCGTGGTGCTCATCGACGCCGGCGAATCGATCGCCGAACAGGACGTCCGGGTGGTGCAGCAGGTCATCGACGCCGGGCGCGCGCTCGTGATCGCCTACAACAAGTGGGACACCCTCGACGAGGAGCGGCGCTACTACCTGGAGAAGGAGATCGAGCGGGAGTTCGTGCAGGTCCCGTGGGCCCAGCGGGTCAACATCTCGGCCAGGACCGGGCGGCACACGGACAAACTCGTCCCGGCGCTGGAGACGGCGCTGGAGTCCTGGGACACCCGCATCCCCACGGGTCGGCTGAACGCCTTCTTCGGTGAGGTGGTGGCGGCGCATCCGCACCCCGTCCGTGGCGGGAAGCAGCCCCGGATCCTCTTCGCCACCCAGGCCGCGACGCGCCCGCCGCGGTTCGTCGTCTTCGCCAGCGGCTTCCTGGAGGCGGGCTACCGGCGATTCCTGGAGCGGCGGCTGCGGGAGGAGTTCGGCTTCGTCGGCTCCCCGGTGGAGATCTCCGTCCGGGTGCGCGAGAAGCGTCGGCGCAAGTCCTGACGCCCGCGGGAGGGGATTCGTCGGGCACCGGCCGGGTGCGGTAATCTCGTCCTCGCTTCGCCAAGCGCCGCTCTGATGTGGTGCCGTGGCGAAGTCGATGACCGGGACGTGGCGCAGTTTGGTAGCGCACTTGACTGGGGGTCAAGGGGTCGCAGGTTCAAATCCTGTCGTCCCGACAGGTCGATCGAGAGGGCGGGGCCGATTCGGGCCCCGCCCTCTCGGCGTACGGGGATACCGCGCGACGACGTACGCTTCTGACGTGGCCGAAAGGACGGAACCGGAGCCGACCCGCTCCGATGCCGTGTGGACGATTCCCAACGTGCTCTCGTTCGGCCGGCTCCTCAGTGTCCCGCTGTTTCTCTGGCTGATCGTGGCCGGTGAGGACGGCGCGGCGCTGGCGGTGCTGGCCGTCTCGGGGGCGACGGACTACCTCGACGGACAGATCGCGCGGCGCACCCACACCGTGACCCGACTCGGCCAGGTCCTCGACCCGCTGGCGGACCGGCTGTACATCGTGAGCACGCTGTTCGGGCTGGTCGTCCGGGGCGTCGTCCCACCCTGGTTCGCGGCCGCGCTGGTGCTGCGCGATGTGATCGGCGCGCTCCTCGTTCGCCGCGTGCGCCAGGTGGGTTACCGGGGCTTCCCGGTGCATTTCGTGGGCAAGGCGGCGACGTTCAACCTGCTGTACGCCTTCCCGTTGCTCCTGCTTGCCCAGTGGCAACCGGAGTGGAGCGGCTGGGCGCTGCCGGTCGCCTGGGCGTTCGCGGCGTGGGGGCTGCTGCTGTACTGGGTCGCGCTGGTGATGTACGTCGTCCAGGCACGGGAAATGCTCGCCACGCCGTCCGAGCCATCGGTCGAGGTCCGCTGATCGGTCGGATTGGCCGAACTCGTTGCACGGCAGGTGGGGCACACCTAGTCTCGGAGGCGGTTCGACGGTGCCGGCGGGGCCGGCTCCGCGACCGTGGTGGCGGGGCCCGCCACTGGAGATCACCGCCTGAAGGAGCGAGATGAGCGAGCTGGAGTATCCCCAGGAGTTGCGCTACACGTCCGACCACGAGTGGGTCCGCGTGGGCAATGGGGACACCGTCCGGGTGGGGATCACGAGTTTCGCCCAGGATGCGCTCGGAGATGTCGTCTACGTCAACCTGCCGACGGTCGGCGACGCCGTCACGGTGGGGGACTCCTGCGGCGAGATCGAGTCGACCAAGTCCGTGAGCGACCTCTACAGCCCCCTCACGGGGGAGGTGTCGGCCGTGAACGCCGCGCTCGACGGTACGCCGGAGCTGGTGAACTCCGACCCCTACGGCGAGGGCTGGATGTTCGAGATGACGATGGCCGACCCGGCTCAGCTGGACGACCTGATGGACGCCGACGCGTACACGGCTCAACTGACCTGACCTCGCGCCGGCCGGCGCCGACCACCCCGCGAGGGGTCGGCGCCGGTCGGCCCGTGGACCATAGCTGAAGTGCACCGACACCATCGGTTAGCCTTGACCTCCACTGAGTGTTGAGCATGACCGGACCCGCGCACCGTGCTCACTGCGGGGCGCTCGGTGCTGGAGCCACGACCGACCGCTGTAGCCGTGCGTGATCGTCACGCCCCGTTGAGAGAAGGTGACCGACGGTGACCGACCGTCCCCGCGAGAACGACCCTCGCCGGCATGACCCGTCGACGATGCGCTTCACCGGACTCGGGGACCTCGAAGCCCAGGTCGAGCTGGACCGCGGTCTGACCACCGAAGACCACGACACGATCGACGCCCTCCGGCCCGGCACGGCGCTCCTGCTGGTCCTTCGCGGCCCGAACGCGGGGGCTCGGTTCCTTCTGGACGCGCCGCTGACCACCGTGGGCCGGCATCCCGACAGCGACATCTTCCTTGACGACGTCACCGTCTCCCGCAAGCACGCGCAGTTCGAGCAGGACGGCGACGCCTTCCAGGTGCGCGACGTGGGCTCGCTCAACGGCACCTATGTCAACCGCGAGCGGATCGAGCGCATCGGTCTGCGGACGGGGGACGAGGTGCAGATCGGCAAGTTCCGCCTGGTGTTCTACACGGCCTCGCGACACGACGGCTGAGTCGTGGCCGACACCTCCTCGGCCGGTCGCCTCACCATCGGCGGAGTGCTCGTCCGGCTCAAGCCCGACTTCCCCGACATCAGCATCAGCAAGATCCGGTTCCTCGAGGCCGAGGGTCTGGTCGCACCGGAGCGAACCGCTTCGGGTTATCGCGCGTACGGCGAAAAGGACATCGAGCGGCTGCGCTACATCCTGACCGCGCAGCGCGAACGGTTCTGGCCCCTGAAGGTCATTCGGGACGCCCTCGACGCCATGGACCGCGGCCTGGAGGCACCGCCGCCGCAGCAGTCGCGGGCCCACGTGCCCACCGTCCCGGAAGACACGGACGTGCCGGCCAGTGACTTCTTCCTCACCGACCTGTCGACATTGCGGCTCACGGCCGACGAGGTGTCCCGCAGCAGCGGGCTCCCCGCGGAGACGCTGGGTGCGCTGGTCACCTACGGGCTGCTCCGACCCGACGCGGAAGGGCTGTTCGACGCCTCCGCGCTGCCGATCGCCGCGTCGGCCGCGGCGCTGGCGTCGTACGGCATCGAGGCGCGCCACCTTCGTCCGTTCCGGACCGCGGCCGACCGCGAGATCGGCCTCGCGGATCAGGTGCTCGCGCATACCCGGGGCCGGCACGACGACCGCGCGGAGAACTTGCGCGCCGACCTGTTGCACCACTGCTTGGGGTTGCACGCCGCCCTGGTGAAGGCGGGCCTCGCCCACCGGTAGCGGCGATCGCTGGGGTGGGGCGGGCTCGCGGGTCACCACCGAGGGGCGCTGGGCGCGCTTGCGCCCCCTCCGCGCAGTCGCCGGGGCGGCCGGGGACGTATTGTAGAGAAGGTGAAGGATCTCGATGTCCTCGGCGTCCGCGTCGAGATGCCGACGAACCAGCCGATCGTCCTTCTCCGCGAGCGGGAGGGCGATCGTTACCTGCCGATCTGGGTGGGGGCGGCGGAAGCCGCGGCGATCGCCTACGCCCAGCAAGGGGTGGTGCCGCCCCGGCCGCTGACGCACGACCTCATGGTCGACGTGATCGCCTCACTCGGGCGTTCGCTGGCGGAGGTTCGCATCGTCGAACTGCGCGATGGCGTCTTCTTCGCGACGCTGGTGTTCGACAACGGCGTCGAGGTCAGCTCCCGGACGTCGGACGGCATCGCGCTGGCGCTGCGCACCGGAGCGCCGATCCGTGCGGTGGAGGCGTTGATCGAGGAAGCCGGCATCGCCGTGGCGGACGACGAAGACGACGAGGTTGAGCGCTTCCGGGCCTTCCTGGATCAGGTGTCCGCCGAGGACTTCGATCACCCGGAGGGGGCTCCGGACCCGCCGGGGCGCGCAGAATAGCGGCCTAAGGGTCAACTTGAAGGTTAGCTAGAGGGCGGTGAGATGCATGCGTCGGCGTGTCGCCGCGACGGTCGTTGACGAGGCGGTGCGCCCCTCGTACGGTCGCAGTATCACCGCAGGTCGTGGTGGGGGCGTCTGACGTTCCTCCAGGAGAGTGTGGCCCACAAGGGCGTGTGGCTCGCAGGGTGACAGCGTCACGGGTGGTCCGCGGCGCGAGCCAAGACCGACAGGTCGGGCGGAGTGGGTAAGGAGGGGCCGTGGGCCCTACGAACGAGGCGGAGGCCGGTCGCGGGAGTCGGACCGGCGGCGCACAGGGCGTCCTCTTCGACGACGACCTGCCCAAGCTCGACGCGACGGCTGGCTACCGAGGCCCGACGGCCCAGCGCGCGGCGGGCATCACCTACCGCCAGCTCGATTACTGGGCGCGCACGCACCTCGTGGAACCGTCGATTCGCACGGCCGCCGGGTCCGGCTCGCAGCGCCTCTACAGCTTCCGCGACGTCCTGGTCCTGAAGGTGGTCAAGCGCCTGCTCGACACGGGCGTTTCCCTGCAGCAGATCCGCGTCGCCGTGGAGCACCTGCGCGAACGGGGGGTCGACGACCTAGCGCAGATCACGTTGATGAGCGACGGGGCCTCGGTCTACGAGTGCACGTCCAGCGACGAGGTGATCGACCTCCTGCAGGGCGGCCAGGGCGTCTTCGGTATCGCGGTGGGACGTGTCTGGCGTGAGGTCGAGGGCGACCTCGCGCATCTGCCGACCGAGCACCTGGACGACGGTGGCGACGCCCTGCCGGCGGACGAAGGCGACCAGTTGGCGCAGCGACGGCGAGCGCGGCGGATCGGCTGATTTCGCTCCCGCGCATCCGGGTCATGCGGGGTTCGGCGACGCGTCGGCGGTGCTAGCCTGACGTGGCCGCGACGTCGCGCGGGAGAGCCCCTGTCGAAGTTCTCGCCAGGGCGCCGAAGGGGCAAAGCATCCCCAGAACCTCTCAGGCACCAGGACCGGGTGACTAGGCATCTTGGAGCCGCGCCGGGTGACAAGCGGGGAGAGCACGCCGGACCGTGCCCGATGCGGTCCCGGACCCGAGGAGCGCCCAGTGACCCACGCGAGCCCATTGCCCGAATTCGCCGCCCGCCACCTCGGTCCCCGGGACGAGGACATCGCCACGATGTTGCAGGTCGTGGGGCAGCCCGACCTCGGGGCGCTCGTCGAGGCCACCCTGCCGGCGCGGTTGCGAGACCCCCACCCCCTCCCCGTCGAGCCCGCCGCGAGCGAGCAGGCCGTGCTTGCCGAACTGCGCGCCATCGCGGCCGAGAACGTGCTCAAGACCTCCCTCATCGGCCTGGGCTATCACCACACGGTCATCCCCCCGGTCATCCAGCGCAACGTCCTGCAGAACCCGGCCTGGTACACGGCGTACACGCCCTATCAGCCCGAGATCTCCCAGGGCCGCCTCGAGGCCCTGCTGAACTTCCAGACGATGGTCGCCGATCTGACTGCCCTCGACGTCGCCAACGCCTCGCTGCTCGACGAGGCGACCGCTGCGGCGGAGGCCATGACCCTCATGCGTCGGGCGACGAAGGCCGCGAAGGAGGCGGTGCTGGTCATCGACGAGCAGGTCCTGCCGCAGACGATCGCGGTGATGCGCACGCGGGCGGTCCCCCTGCGCCTCGAGATCCTGGTCGCCGACCTGACGCGCATCGACTCCGAGGCCGCGCTGGCGGCGCTCGCGGGCGGTCGGCCGGTGTTCGGCGCCGTGGTGCAGTACCCGAGCGCCGATGGCGCCGTACGGGACTGGCGCCCGCTCGCAGACGCCGTGCACGCGCAGGGTGGGCTGGTCACGGCCGCCGCGGATCTCCTGGCGTTGACCCTGCTCACCCCGCCGGGGGATTGGGGGGCCGACGTGGCCGTCGGCACGACCCAGCGCTTCGGGGTCCCGATGGCGTGTGGCGGACCGCACGCCGGATACCTCGCGGTGCGCGAACCCCTCGCCCGCACCATGCCGGGCCGCCTCGTCGGCGTCAGCGTCGACGCCTCCGGGGCGCGGGCCTACCGCCTCGCACTCCAAACCCGCGAACAGCACATTCGCAGGGAGAAGGCCACGAGCAACATCTGTACGGCGCAGGTGCTGCTCGCCGTCCTCGCCGCGATGTATGCCGTCTACCACGGTCCGGACGGTCTGCGCCGGATCGCGCGCCGGGTTCATGGCCACGCCCGGACCGCCGCCGCGGCCCTGGCCGACGCGGGATTCGAGCTGGCCGCCGAGCATTATTTCGATCGGCTGACCGTTCGGGTGCCCGGCCGCGCCGACGCGGTGATGACAGCGGCCGCCGAGGACGGCTACAACCTTTGGCGCGCGGGGGAGGACGTCGTGGCGTTCAGCTTCGATGAGGTCACCACGTCCGCCGACGTCCAGGCCGTGCTGCGGGCCTTCGGGGTGGCGGCTCCGGCCGAGAGCGCCGCAGCTGACGAGCCCGCGTGGCCCGAGGCGCTCCGCCGTACCGGCGCCTTCCTGACGGCGGACGTCTTCAACACGTACCACTCCGAGACCCAGATGATGCGCTATCTGCGCCAGCTGGCGGATCGCGACTACGCGCTCGACCGGGGCATGATCCCGCTGGGTTCCTGCACGATGAAGCTTAACGCTGCAGTTGAGATGGAGGCTATTACCTGGCCCGAGTTCGCCGCCTTGCACCCCTTCGCGCCCAGCGATCAGACGCGGGGCAGCCGGCGCATCGTCGCCGAGCTGCAGGCCTGGCTGGCGAGCATCACGGGGTACGACGCCGTCACCGTCCAACCCAACTCCGGCGCCTCCGGGGAGCTCGCGGCGCTCCTCGCCATCCGCAGCTACCACGAGGCCAACGGCGACGAACAGCGCGACGTCTGCCTCATCCCCGCCAGCGCGCATGGGACCAACGCCGCGAGCGCGGCGATGGCCGGGATGCGGGTGGTGGTGGTCAAGACCGCCCTGGACGGCAGCGTCGACATGGCGGACCTGCGGGAGAAGGTGACCACGCACCGCGAGGTCCTCGCCGCCGTCATGATCACCTACCCGTCGACGCACGGCGTGTACGAGGACACGGTCACCGAACTCTGCGAGCTGGTGCACGCGGCGGGGGGTCAGGTCTACATCGACGGCGCGAACATGAACGCGCTGGTGGGCATGGCCAAGCC
Source organism: Austwickia sp. (assembly GCA_016699675.1). Classification (NCBI taxonomy): domain Bacteria; kingdom Bacillati; phylum Actinomycetota; class Actinomycetes; order Micrococcales; family Dermatophilaceae; genus Austwickia; species Austwickia sp. The sequence goes on from CP064985.1 coordinate 3,757,058, forward strand.
CGGCGTCTTCGGGGGAGACGCGAGCCACCTCAACCTGCACAAGACGTTCGCGATCCCGCACGGTGGCGGAGGTCCCGGCGTGGGGCCCGTCGGTGTCCGCGCGCACCTCGCCCCGTATCTGCCCAATCATCCGCTGGACCCCACCGCCGGCCCCGACACCAGCCCTGGCCCGGCCGCCGGCGCGCCGTTCGGGTCGATGGGGGTGCTGCCGATCAGCTGGGCGTACATCCGGCTCATGGGCGATGCCGGCCTGACCAAGGCGACCAGGGTCGCGGTGCTGAACGCCAACTATGTGGCCGCGCGCCTGCGCGAGCACTACCCCGTCCTCTACTCCGGTCCCGGCGGGCTCGTCGCCCACGAGTGCATCCTCGACCTGCGCGAGATCACCAAGCGCACGGGCGTGACCGTGGACGACGTCGCCAAGCGGCTCATCGACTACGGCTTCCACGCCCCGACGATGAGTTTTCCGGTGGCAGGCACCCTCATGGTCGAGCCGACCGAAAGCGAGGATCGGGTCGAGCTGGACCGGTTCTGCGACGCCATGATCGCGATCCGTGCCGAGATCGAGGAGGTCGCCGACGGGGCCCGGCCGGTGGCGGCCTCGGCGCTGCGGGGAGCCCCGCACACGGCCGCGTGTCTGGTGCAGGACTGGACCGCGGAGTACGACCGGGCCACGGCCGTCTACCCCCTCGGGGTGGATCCCCTGCGCAAGTACTGGCCGCCCGTCCGGCGCATCGACGGTGCCTACGGGGACCGCAATCTGGTCTGTTCCTGCCCGCCACCGGAGGCGTTCGAGGACTGAGGGCCCCGGTCGGAGCGCCTCGGGATCGAGCGGCGGGGGTGCGCGCCCCGCCGGAGCAATGTGGCGCATGCCTCGCGACCGCTGCGCCACAAAGCGCGGGCCGCCGCGCGCCCAGGCCCTAGGGTGTGCTTTGCTCTGGGCACGTGTCCGGGTCCACCGGGTGTCCTCGTCTCGATCCGGGAGGTTCCCATGGGGGCTGAGGTTGGCGGCGCCGATTGGAGCAACCAGGATCGCCAGCGCTATCGCGAGAAGGTGCGGCAGGACCTGGATGTCCTGGAGCGCATGCTGGCCAGCCATCAATTCGACGCCCACGCCCCGACGGCGGGGTTCGAGGTCGAGATGAGTCTGGTCGACGACGACATGCGCCCCTGCCGCCGCAACGCGGAGATCATCGCGGCCCTCGACGACGAGGCGTTCGTCCCCGAACTGGGCCGATTCAACCTCGAGCTCAACGTCGATCCCCGGGTGCTGGTGGGCGACAAGGGGCAGGAACTCGAAGAGGAGCTGGTCACCCGGCTGCACCGGGTGCGCCAGGCCGGCGCGGAGCTGGGCTGCCGACCGGCCGCCGTGGGCGTCCTGCCCACGCTCCTCCCGGAGGACCTGGGCGACGGCTGGATGAGCGACAACACCCGCTACGCCGCGCTGAACGAGGCGATCATGCGCGCCCGCGGCGAGGACATCTCCATCGATCTCGAGGGGTCGACGGGGGAGCGGCTGGCCTACTACAGCGATTCGATAGCGCCTGAATCGGCCTGCACATCGTTCCAGCTGCACCTCCAGGTGGCCCCGCAGGCCTTCGCCGCCGCCTGGAACGCTGCCCAAGCGATCGCCGGGCCCCAGGTGGCCGTCGCGGCGAACTCGCCGTTCTTCTGCGGCAAGGCCCTTTGGCACGAGACGCGGATCGAGCTGTTCCGGCAGGCCACGGACACCCGCCCGGTAGAGATCGCCAACCAGGGCGTGCGGCCCCGGGTGCTCTTCGGCGACCGCTGGATCACGTCGATCTTCGACCTCTTCGAGGACAACGTGCGCTATTACCCCGCGCTGTTGCCCGAGGTGTCCGACGAGGACCCGGTCGGCGTTCTCGAGGCCGGCGAGGCGCCCGAGCTGGCCGAGCTGATGCTGCATAACGGCACCGTCTACCGGTGGAATCGGCCCATCTACGACACCGCGGACGGTCGCCCCCACCTGCGGGTGGAGAACCGGGTGCTGCCCTCCGGCCCCACGCCGCTCGACATGGTGGCGAACGCGGCGCTCTACTACGGCCTGGTCGCGGTGCTGGCGGCCGACGAGCGGCCGATCTGGTCGCAGATGAGCTTCTCCGCCGCCGAAGCCAACTTCCGCCACGGGGCCCGGGACGGGATGCTCGGGCGGATGTACTGGCCCGGCTACTCGACCCTGACCGCGGACGAGCTCACCCTGCGCCACCTGCTGCCGCTGGCCCAGGACGGGCTCGCTCAGGCCGGTGTGTCGTCCGCGGCGTCCGATCGCTATCTGGGAGTCATCGAGGGGCGGTGCCTGTCGCGCCAGAACGGCGCCACGTGGCAGCTGGAATGCGTCCGGCGCCTCGAGGACGGCGGCGCGGATCGAGCCACCGCGCTGCGAGAGATGCTGCGGATCTACCTGGAGTACGCCGAGAGCAACGAGCCCGTGCACACCTGGGGACTGCCGATCGATCAGGACTGAGGGCCGGCGCGCGAGGAGCGGCGTGCGGCGCCGCCCGCGCCGCCCGCGGCGCCACCGGGGCCTTCGTGGCCGGCTCGTGCCCCGCTCGTGCCCCGCTCGGGGTGGGCTGCCGCCGCGCGTCCTTCACGCCAGCCAGGCTGCCTGACGCGGTCCCGCGGTGAGGGGGTCTGAAACGGCTAAGGTGGGCCGCGAGATCACTCGTCCGACCTGGGAGTTGATGCTGCATGTCCGTACGTCGCGTCGCCTTGCTCACCGCCGGCGGCTTCGCCCCGTGCCTCTCGTCGGCCGTGGGTGGCCTCATCCAGCGATACAGCGAGGTCGCCCCGGATGTCGAGATCATCGCCTACAAGCACGGCTACCAGGGCCTGCTCAAGGGTGACATCCTGCACGTCACCGATGCGGTGCGGCAGAACGCGGGCCTGCTGCACCAGTACGGCGGGTCGCCGCTGGGCAACTCACGCGTGAAGCTGACCAACATCAAGGACCTGATCAAGCGCGGGCTGATCCCCGACGACGGGACCGACCCGCTGGCCTACGCCGCCGAGCGGCTGACGGCCGACGGCGTCGACGTGCTGCACACGATCGGCGGCGACGACACCAACACGACGGCGGCCGACCTCGCCGCTCACCTGGAGAAGACGGGGCACCACCTGGTGGTCGTGGGCCTGCCCAAGACCATCGACAACGACATCGTGCCGATCCGGCAGAGCCTGGGCGCGCAGTCTGCCGCCGAACAGGGTGCGCGCTTCGCCGCGAACGTGATCGCCGAGCACAACGCCGGCTCGCGCATGCTCATCATCCACGAGGTCATGGGCCGCAATTGCGGCTGGCTGACCGCCGCAACGGCCCGCGAATACCGCAAGTGGCTCGACACTCGCGACTGGCTGCCGGAGTTCGGCCTGTCCCGGGAGGCGTGGGACATCCACGGCTGCTACGTGCCCGAGATCGAGCTGCACATCGACGGTGAGGCCGAGCGTCTCAAGCACGTCATGGACACGGTGGGCAACGTCAACCTGTTCATCTCGGAGGGGGCCGGCGTCGCCGACATCGTCGAGCAGATGGAGGCCGGCGGCGAGGACGTGCCCCGCGACGCGTTCGGGCACGTGCGCCTCGACGAGATCAACCCGGGGGCCTGGTTCGGCAAGCAGTTCGCGGCCCAGCTCGGCGCCGAGAAGGTCCTCGTCCAGAAGTCCGGCTACTTCTCCCGCTCGGCCCCGGCCAACGAGTTCGACCTGCAGCTCATCAAGAAGATGACGGATCTTGCGGTCGACTCCGCGCTGGCCGGTACGCCGGGTGTCATCGGCAACGACGAGGACCACGGGGACGAGCTGCGTCCGATCGAATTCGACCGGATCGCGGGCCACAAGGCCTTCGACTTCCACGCCGAGTGGTTCACCACCATGCTCCGCGAGATCGGCCAGGGCTGGCCCGAGGCGCAGCACCCCGGCGGCCAGTGAGCGCGCGGCTGCGGCCGCGCAGCGGCCGCAGCCGGCCACGGCGTACGCCTGTTTCAAAACGGTGACGCCGGAGAATAACTAGAACGGACGTCCGACTTAGGGTCCAAGCCCGGTGGTCTATGACCACCGGGCTTGTTTGCGTGCCGTCTGGCCGATAATTACGGACCGTTCGCAGTCAGCCGGACGGTCCGCCAGGATTTGGCTTCTTGTCTGCACAGTCTGCATGCCTACATTTGCTCACGTTCGCCGGCGACCTGCCGAACTGCCTACCGAGTCCTACCTGCGCAAATCACTTGTGACGGGAAGATCCGGATAAATATGGCGGACGCCAGTGCCGCCGTCGTCCGGTGGCGGCGGTGCGAAGGCCGTCGAACGAATCGAAGGCAAGGGAGATCCTCAAGTGCGGCTGCGACGACTGACCCCTGTACTGGCCGGGGTGCTGCTCACGCCCCTGTTCGTGGTCCTCCCGATGGAACTCACCTCGGCCGCGCCGACGCCGAAGCCCGTCGCGGGCGGCCAATCGGAGACCACGATGGTCGACGTGGCGCAGCCCGAGGCGGCCACCGCGGCCAAGCTGTCCGCCAGCGAACTCGCCGAGGCGCAGCGCCAGGTCACCGCCGACAGCCTGGGCGCCAAGGCGCTGCCCGCGGCCGGCGTACAGGTGCTCAAGGCGACCTCCCCCCAGGCCGTCAACGCCAAGCTCAGCGCGGTCGCCGTCACCTGGGCGGCCGGCACCGGCGCACCGTCGGTCGTGCAGATCCGGTCCAAGCGCGACGGGAACTGGGGGGCCTGGGAGAACGTCGACGTCGACGCGTCCGCCGGGCCGGACGCGAAGAAGAACGCCAAGGGCAAGCCCACGCGGCAGGGCAGCGAGCTCTACATGGTCACCGGGGCCACCGAGGTGCAGGGCCGCGTCCTCGGCTCCCCGGGCGCAGCGCCGGTCGACCCCAAGCTCACGGTCATCGATCCGGGCGCGTCCGACGCGGATGCCACGGTGGGCACCACCAAGCCCGGCGCCGCGCAGGCCGTCACCGCCCGGCCGGACATCCTGACCCGCGCGCAGTGGGGCGCCGACGAGACCTGGCGCACCGGCACTCCCGAGGACAACGAGCCCCGGGGCATCGTCATTCACCACACCGCCGACAGCAACAACTACGACCAGGCCGCGGTGCCCGGCATGATGCGGGCGATGTACCGGTACGCCACGAAGACGCTGGGCTGGGACGACATCGCCTACAACTTCGTCATCGACCGGTACGGGCGCATCTGGCAGGGTCGCGCCTGGCTCTACCCCGAGCAGCCCGTGTTCCCCGCCGCCCATCTGTCGAACAACGACCGCGGCGTAGGGGTCTCCATGCTGGGCAACTACGAGCAGGAGGTCCTCTCCTCCTCCGCCCGGTCCGCCCTGGTCAAGCTGTTGGCGTGGAAGGCGAGCCTGCACGGGATCAACCCGTTGGGCTCGACCACTTGGTACAACAACAAGACCGAGCGCTACGAGACGATGCCGACCATCAACGGCCACCGGGACACCTACTACACGGCCTGCCCGGGCGCGAACCTCTACCCGCTCATCCCGTCCATCCGGCAGCAGGTGGCCGCCCTGACCGGGGCCTCTGGCTCGGGCGGCTCGACACCGTCCCTGCCGACCGCTGGGCGCGTCTTCCGTGACTTCGACGGGATGGCGGACACCGACGTCCTCGCGCGCGACGGCAGCGGGCAGCTGATGCTGTCCAGCCCGAACGGCAAGGGCGACATGACCGAGCCCGAGCCCATCGGCGGCAAGGGCTGGCAGCAGTTCGACGTGGTCACCGTGGCGGGGGACTGGTCCGGAGACGGGACCCCGGACATCCTCGCCCGCACGGCCTGGAACGGCGACCTCTGGCTCTACCCGGGCGACGGCCGCGGCGGCTTCAAGACCGCCCGCAAGATCGGCAACGGATGGGGAGACATGCAGACGATCGTCGCCCCCGGCGACTGGAACGGCGACGGCCTGCCCGACATCATCGCCACGAACCGCACGAACTGGAACATGTATTTCTACTCCGGCGACGGCAAGGGCGGCTTCAGCCAGTCCGGGGCGCGGATCGGCAATGGCTGGGGCGGTATCAAGTCCTTCGCCGCCGTCGGCTCCTGGAGCGGCGACGGCCGGCCGAGCCTCATCGCCATGACCTTCGACGGTCTCGGCGTGGTCTACACCGGCACCGGCCGGGGCGGCTTCGCCGGCCAGGTCAACCAGCCGGGCGACTGGAGCGACTACGAGGTCCTCACGGGCGTCTCGAACGCCAAGGGCGACGGGAAGGCGGGCGTCCTCGCCGTCACCGGCGACGGCACGGCCTCGTTCGGAACCCGGGCCGCCAATGGCACCGTGGCGTTCCGCCAGATCGGGCAGTCGTTCTCCGGCTACAAGGTCTTCGCCGGCTAAGCGGGTTCGCCGACGCTCGCCGTACGTCGTTCTTCGGCGTACGGCGTCGCTTGTCGACGCTCGGTGGACGGCGTCGCTCGCGGACGCTCGACGTACGGCGTTGCGCGCCTGAGGATCACCTGAGTTGGGCGCGTCCTCGTCGCGGACGATACTGACGCACGTGACAGTTCCCCAGGACGCACCGGATCGGTCCCGGCTCACGCGGTTCGCGTGGCTCTCGGTGGCGGCGGCGCTGCTGACGATCGGACTGAAGTCGGGCGCCTACCTGCTGACCGGGTCGGTCGGGCTCCTGTCCGACGCAGCGGAATCGGTGGTCAACCTCGTCGCGGCCGTTGTGGCGCTCTACGTGCTCGCGGTCGCCGCCCGTCCGGCCGACGAGCAGCACCAGTTCGGTCATGCGAAGGCCGAGTACTTCTCGGCCGCCGTCGAGGGCGGCATGATCGTGCTGGCTGCGGCCTTCATCATCTACTCGGCCGTGCAGCGCCTGCTCGAGCCGCAGCCCCTGGAGAACGTGGGGATCGGCCTCGGCGTCAGCGTGTTCGCCTCGGCGATCAACGGGGCGGTGGCGGTCGTCCTCCTGCGCGCCGGTCGGACGTATCGGTCGCTGACCCTCACCGCCGACGGAAAGCACCTGCTCACCGACGTGTGGACCTCGGCAGGGGTGGTGCTCGGGGTGCTGCTCGTGGCGCTGACGGGCTGGGAGCGCCTCGATCCGATCATCGCGATCCTGGTCGGTGTCAACATCGTGCTCACCGGCTATCGGCTGCTGATGACCTCGACGGTCGGGCTGATGGATTCGGCGTGGCCGGCTCAGGAGAACGAGGCCTTTGCGGCCATGCTGGCGCGGTTCGCCGGCGCGGAGGTGCGCTTCCATGCGCTGCGCACGCGGGAGGCAGGCCATCAGAAGTTCGCGGAGGTGCACATGCTGGTGCCGGGGGAGTGGACGGTACGGCGTGGCCACGACGTCGTCGAGGACGTGGAGGAGGAATCGCGCCGCTCGTTCCCCGACGTACAGCTCATCGTGCACCTGGAGCCCCTGGAGGATCCTCGCGCCTATGACGACTTCCCCACCGAGGTCATGATCCACCAGCCCATCGGCGCGACGGGGCCGGACACGCCGCCCCGGGACGAGACCTCGGACAGGGCATGACCCGTCAGTGCGTGGCTTCGAGGCGGTAGGACGCCTCGAAGCCGGTGTCCAGGTCGGCGAGTCGCACCTGCACGATCCCGTGCTGATCGATGGTGTAGGTCTCCTGGATGAGTGGCCCGGGCTCACGCCGTACGACGGCGACGTCGCGCAGGTCCTGGCGCTCCTGAAGCGCCGGATCGAACGGGAACAGGACTTCGGCGAACGGCATGATGTCGCCCCGCGGCTGACCGGAGTCATCGACGTCGCTGTATTCGACGAAGCGGAACCACCCGATGTTGTGAGCGGCGCGGTATTGCCGGGTGATCGACAGCTCTCCGGTGGAGGGCACCTCCTCCTCGCGGTCCAGGATCGGGTCGAACGCCAGCTGGCGGCCCCCGACGGCCTCGCGGAACACGCCGAAGCCCCGGGAGAGGCGGTCGTGCAGGGAATACCCGGCGTTCTCGTCGGCGGCGATGGCGAGTCCGATCGCCGTGGACGCGGCGGGGTAGGGGGAGCGATGCACCCGGCGGCCGAAGCGTTCCCGCAGCAGGCGGGGAACGAGGGGCAGGCCGCTTGCGCCTCCCACGAGGTAGATGCCGGCGATGTCGGTGAGATCGGGCTCGCCGTTGTCGAGGCCGCTGATCAGGGGAGCCATCGCGTCGATGCTGGCCTCCACCAACTCGGTGGCGCGGTCGTAGAAGTCTTCGGTGCGGACGACGACATCCGCGCCCGCGACCTCCAGGGCTATCCGCTTGGACTGGGGGGAGAGGTGTTCCTTGGCCTCTCGGCACTCGTCCACCAGTTGCCGGTAGGCCCGCCGGGTCATCGTCTCGCGGGTGAGCTTGCCGGTGGCGAGGGCACAGTCGACGAGCACCGCGTCGAAGTCGTCCCCACCGAGCTGGTTGACACCGAGCGAACCGAGCACGTCGTGGTTGGTGCCGTCGACGGCCACGAGCGAGGCGTCGAAGGTGCCCCCGCCAAGGTCGTAGACGATGACCCGGGTCCGTCGCGCGGTCACCGTCTTCGCCCGATGGTGGGTGTATTCGAAGCCGGCGGCGGAGGGTTCGTTGATCATGCCGGTGACGTCGAAACCCGCCCGGCGGAAGGCCTCCAACGTGAGGAAGCGTTGGGCGCCGTGCGCGTGGGCGGGCACGGCGACGACCACTGGGCCGGCCCCGGAACGCCGGAGATGGTCGGCGACGCTGCTGCGCTCGCAGAGGGCCTCGCGCACACTGCCGAGGTAGGCGATGAGCACATCGAGGAGACGGTACGTGTCGTCGCCGACGACGACCGGGGTATCCCCGCTGACATCGGGTGCGGCCAGGTGCCGCTTGAACGAGCGCACTAGCGGCCCGCCTTCGGCCGCCGCGGCCAGGGCATCGAAACCGCACACCAGCCGTCCGCTACGCGTCGAGACCACCGAGGGGTAGAAGTCGTGGGTGTCGTCGTCGGCGTCGAAGAACGAAACGACGGGGTAGTTGCCACGGTCGGCGTACGCCACGATCGTGCGAGTAGTCCCGAAGTCGATGCCGAGATTCATGGGGCGAGCCTAACAATTCGGGACCCGCTGCTGCCCTGACCGGTCGGTCGCTCGAATCGGCGAATCGCCAGGTGGGCCAGCGTTTTCGACCGTCGCAGCGCGCGCGGGTTCCGCCCGGGGCCCGGGCCGGTACAGTCAGGGCCGTGGCCTCGCCCGAACCTCGCTCCGCAGCCCTGACCCGCGCAGCTCTGCAGGCGTTGGGGGTGACCGCGACGGTCGCCGTGGCGGGCCGGGTGATCGTCGGTCCGCTGGGTGGCCTGCCGGCCGAGGACGGGGTGAACCGGTGGCTGCAGGGGCGTAGGACTCCGACTCTGGATCGCGTGACCTGGGCCCTGTCGACGTACTCCGACACCGTTCCGACGATCCTGACCGCGTCGGCATTGACCGCGACCGCGCTGACGGCGGCGCGCCGGGGGAGTGCGGGCGCTCGGGGAGGTCCGTGGCAGGCGGCCCGGCCGCTCGCCGCGATCGCGCTGGAGACGGCGGTCTTCATGTCCGCCGCAGCCGTGGTGGGGCGCGGCCGTCCGGACGTGGTGCGGATGGATCGCCCGGCGCCGACGTCCAGTTTCCCGAGCGGGCACACCGGGGCGACGACGGCCCTGCATCTCACGATCGCGGATCTTGTGGCTGAACGTGCCACGCGGGCAACGGAATTGGCTGCCCTAGCGATTCGTTTCGGGGTGCCCCCACTGGTGGGTTGGTCGCGGTTGTACCGCGGGATGCACCATCCCTCGGACGTGGTCGTCGGGGTCGCCGTGGGCGTGTGGAGCCACCGAACGGTACGCCGGGTGGGGTCAGGCGTCGGATAGGGTCACCGGCGCGGTCGGCTCGCGATGAGCCCCACCGCGATGAGCCCGTTGACACCCAGGGCGATGGCCGCCTCGGGCAGCGCGACGAGACACAGGGCAGCGGACCCGAGGGTCGCCACCGTGAGCAGCGTCCGCCAGCCGCGCCCGAGCGTAAGCAGGACCGCCGATCCGACGAAGGCGACCCCGAGCGCGGCCAGGACGACTGTGGCGAGAGCGGGGGAGAGCGACGGCATGGTGATGAGGGGAATGCCGAGGTCGAGGCTGCCCCAGGCGACCGCGGCCGCCGCGACGTGCAGGAGGCCGTGGACCAGGACGTAGAAGGCGTTTCCTTGGCGGACCAGTGGGTCGACGCGGACGGGGGGTGGGGTGGCCAGGCGACGCGGGGCAGCGGCATCGGTGCTGCCGTCGACCCCCGGTCCGACCCAGCGGGTGACGTGGTCGGTGGAGGAGGCCACGACTGCGGGCTCGGGTGCGACGGTGCTGGTCATCGGGTGCTCCTTGACGGGGTGGGATGACTTCACGCTAGAAGGGGAGCGCTCGTCCGCGCGTCCGGCGTGGCCCTGAGAAGTCCCTGACCCGCCCCTGAGGCCCCCCTGGGGCGCCCCTGGGGCGCCCCTGGAGGCCGTGACGAGCGGCCGGCGCCGTACGGAGGAGTCTGCCCAGGTCGCAGCGTTGTCGGTGGCCCCGGGTAGGACGGTGGGGACGGCCGGCGGACGCCGGTGGGCGAGTCGGAGCAGGCGGGAGGCGGACGAGATGGAGAGCATTGTGAACGCGGTAGAGGTCGAGTTGCGGCAGTTGTCGGTGGCGCTCACGTGGCCGCGGCGGGGCGAATGCCTCGCCTGCTATCTCGATCGGATGATGCAGCACGGCTGCACCGGCGAGCTGCGCTGGGCCGGGCGCTACCGCGACCTGATGGCGCCCCGGGCGACGGGCCTGGAGCGGCGGCTCGGCACGATGGGCGGCTACTGCGACTGCGAGGTGCTGATGAACGCGTACGTTCCGCTGGCGTGCCTCGCCGAGCCGGCAGCCGCGCCGCCGGAGCTGGGGCCGTGCCGCGGGGTCCGGCCCGGCTCGACCCAACCGTGCGCGCTGTGGTCACGACGCCCGCGGTACGCCGGATGGGCGGACGGCTACTCGGCGTGATGTCCCTGACCGGAACCGGCGGCCGACGACCTGAGGTGGTGGGCGGTCCGCGCGTGCTGCCAGGCTGACGGCGTCAAGCCCCCACCCCGCGATCTCGCCATATGGATTGCCGACTCCCGCCGCCGCCTTGGGCACGACATCGACGCCTGGGTCGCCAGCGGCCGACCCCACGGGTGGGCCGCCGGGGGTCGGAGTCGCTGCGCAGCACCGACCGCGCCTCGTTCGACAATTGTTAAACACGCAGGTAAGTTGGGGGAATGGCTACCAGTATTGGGTTTCGCCCCACCCAAGAGGATGAGCGCATCCTGCGCGAAGCAGCGCGACCCGGCGAGTCAACCACAGACACCTTGCGACGGGCGCTTCGGCTCCTCGATCACGAACGGTGGCTGATGCAGTTCCGCGCCGACGCCGAGACGTTGAAGGAAGAAGATCTCAGCAATGAGATCGACGCCTGGTGATCCGAGGTGCCGTCTATCGCATCGATCTGGGTCGCCCACGCGGCCACGAGCAGGGAGGAAGGCGTTTTGGGCTGGTGGTCTCGCCTTCAGACTCGCCACTGTCTGTCGCCACTGTGGTGCCGACGTCCACCTCGGCCGGACCGTCTGTCCACCGCCCCCAACTGATGGTGGCTGGCGAACCCACCCGTTTGCTGGTGGACCAGGTTCGCTCGATCGATGTCCGCTACATCGTCGGGGAGCCCGTTGACTACCTGGTGCCCGTTGAGTTGGGACAGGTCGAATTGGCTCTCGCGCACTACCTCGGCGTTCATGACGCGCAGAGGCGTCTGGGCTAGAAGGAAGGGCACGCCAGCGATGCTGGACCGAATTCACACCTGCCGAGGCAGTAGGCCGGAAAGGCCTCAGAGGCGGGCCCGCTTGGCTACTGGACACCCTGCGTATCAAGATCAGGCGAATTCCCCGGTTCGCAGCGATCCATCTGCAGACATCGCTCTACGTGAGCGACTCAATCTGGCGCCAATTTGGCCACCAGATTGTTGGCTAAATCGCCGTCGCTCACGAAACGGTGCAATTCAACCGAGCGCCGACACGAGCTACCAGCGAGACGGGTCGGACGCGGCGCGGATATGTCCGCCATGCTCTCCGGGGCTTCGAGGTGCATGGCGTGCGTCGTCGGCAGCGACAGGATCCGCACGCGGTGATTAGCGGACGCAGCACGCTGCAATAAGATCCCGATCTCGCCGCCATAGTCGATGCGAAGCCCGAGAGACTCAGGCGTGATGGGCTGCTCGTTCCGCCGCCACGTACGGTCTTGGCGCCGCTACGACAACGTTCGATGCTGCGTTTCGGCTGGTCAGGGCTGGTTTGCAGTCCGGCCAGCGGGGCAGTGGGTCAGGTCGCGACGCCCGCGGTACGCCGGATGGGCGGACGGCTACTCGGCGTGAATCAGTGCCGCCGCCGGACGTCACGCAGGTCCGCAATCAGCGGGGGCAGCGCGAGCACCAGGAGCCATATCGCGGCCGGGATCAGGGCGTAGAAGCCGATCGTGAGATAGCCGAACGCGCCGAGCACGCCACCGGCAAAGAACAATCCGACGATGGCCAGGTGATGCCGCAACCGCGTCGTGTTGGCGACCACGGGGGACAGGTCCGCCCGGCGCGAGCGAAACATTAGCTTGCCGACTTCGATGCCAATGTCGGTGACCATGCCGGTGACGTGGGTGGTCCGGATCTGTGCGTCGGAGGCTTTGGTCACGACGGCGTTCTGCAACCCCATCGTGAAACAGAGCACCGGGATGAACAGCCAGATCCGATGCTCCCACGTGACTCTATCCGCCAGCATCCCGAAGAGCAGCACCATCGTGCATTCCAGGACCAGCACTCCCGCGTATTTGCTCCGCAGCCCGCGCCGACGGTTCCAATTGAAGACCAGCGCGCAGGTGGCGGCGCCCGCAACGAAGGTCGCGATCGCCAGCAGGCCGAGGCCGACCAGGCGGACATCACCGCGGACGAGGTGATCGGCCACCGCGGCGGTCAGGCCTGTCATGTGCGAGGTGTAGGTCGAGGTCGCCACGAAACCAACGGAGTTGAGGACGCCAGCATGCAACGCGAGCAGATTGGCCAGGTGGAAGTTGCGTTCGGGCGTGCGGTCCGGGCCTGTCACCTCCCGGAGGCGCCGCCACAGGTCGAGAGGCACGGGAGGATCCTCTCACCCGCCGGCAGACCCGATGCCCATTCCTTCCCCGTCGGGAGCAGGCATCCCGTCACGCGATATTGGACAGCCTGCGTATCAAGAGCGCACGTATAGGCACGCCTGAGCCCGGCGAACAGCAGGCATCAGTCCTCGGCTTAGGTCCTCGGTAGTGATGACGTCAAGGGCCTTCAAGCTCGACGCGCGTCTCGATGCAGCGGTAGCCGGCTCGGTGGAAGGCCGCAGCCATGGGTGCGTTGGTGGCATCCGTGGTTGCGGTGATGCAAGAGGCGCCCCGCTCGGCGTGGAAGCGGGTGATGAACGCGAGGATCTCGTTGACGTACCCCCGGCCGCGGTACTCAGGGAGCACAGCGAGAAACCCGACATTGCGGTTTCTCGGGGTTGCCGACGGGATAGCGACGCCGACAACGGTGCCGTCGACGGTGGCGGCTGTGTGCCACCAAGCGCGGTCACCAGGGCAGGCCCGGTAGTAAACGACTTCGGCGCGGGCCATCTCGTCGGGGCTGCTGGTCTCGAGCTCGCGGCGGGTCATGACGTCCAGCGAGCCCGTGGCGGCGGCGGCAAAAAGTTGTCGAAACATGTCGTCGCCGGCCGGCGCGAACTCGAGTGAGTCGGGTTTGGGCGGCAATGGTCGATCCGCGTCCCACTGGAACTGGAGTCGCTCGTTGATACGCGTCAGGCCTGCTGCCGCGGCGGCGTGAGCCTTCAGGTCGACCTCGGCGACGAGGGTCGGATCGTCCCGCCAGCCGATCGGCAGTCGCATCGTGTGCGGCAGCGGGACGGCAACCCCTGCACCCGACAGGGCTTCGTGTCCCGCCTTGAGAAGATCCCTGGCCAGGCGCCCGCGATCGGGCACGTGCACATCGACGTCCCACACGTCCAACGCGATCGGTACGACCGCGTCTCGGCCCCACCACATCGCTCGCCCGATGATTGCGCCGGACTCGTCGATCGCCAGGACTGACCACTCAGGCCGCATACGGCCCGCCTCGATCTCTGCTACGACCTCGCCGGCCGGTGGACCGGTGAGCGGAAGGACGCTCAACACCGCCGAAGACGCCAGCTGCACGGCCGAGGGCCTGGCGATTCGCATGGCGCGAGCATCCCCGGCCAACCCAACACAAGCAAAACCGTTATCGCTCAAAGGCGACAGTCACGGGTCGCGCTGAACGCTCTGGTGAACGGGGATCGGGTGCCGGGCGGTGGGGCTGGGCGCTCAGGCCGGTGGTCCATCTGATGCGGGATTACACCGACTGAGATATGACATAATGTAGATTATCGGCGCTACAGAAAACGCGCTGCAGTGGGGCGACCATCCCGTTCGCCGCTGGGGTCGCGCTGCGTGATTGGGGCGGTTCGGTCGAAGCTGAGGACGGCGGTGCAGCCATGGGCTCGGCAGGCCCGACCGATCAGCGCATCGGCGAAGTCCGCGCCCTGACGCGCATCGGACAACGCGGCGCGGACACAATCCACGTCCTGTGTCGTGATGTCGCCGCTGTCGACCAGCGACTCCAACGTCCTCAACACGGCCGATACCTCGAGGTGATACCCCCGGGTAAGAACCTAGTAGGTCTCGACCAACACGACGGTGGTCAAGAAGCCTGGTTCGCCGGGCGTCAGGGGCTGGAATGCCCGCGTTGCCGTCTCGCTCTGGTGCGGATCGTCGTGCACCAGGTGCCGCACAACGACGTTGGTGTCGAGTCCGATCATCGCCCCAGGGCACCGAGAGCTACGGCGTCGGCCATGTCAGCAACGCTCAGGTTTGGACCCGAATACGGCAAGGCGCCAGCCAAATCGGCGGCGGACTGATGCGCGGCTCTCATGACATAGTCTCCGTCGGCGTTCCGGGTGAAGCTCACCGTGACCCCGGCGCGTAGGCCCAGCGCTTGACGCACATCCTTGGGAATCGTGATTTGACCCTTGCTCGTCATGGTTCCGACACTCATGGCTTGACCTCCTTACCTCATGGTAAGGCGACATGTGTGGGGCCATCAAGCCCTTCTCGACCCGCCGCGACCAGCCAGGCTAGGGTGCCGAGCATGGATCCCGCCGTACATGTGGATTGGCTCCGTCGCGAAGGCGAGCTGCTCGCCGCCGTACCCCCAGACGGGCTCCAGCGACCGGTCGACGCGTGCCCCGGCTGGACGGTGGAACGGCTGATCGGGCACGTCGGACGGGTGCACGCGTGGGCCGCCTCGTTCCTGCGCGAGGGCCCCGAGGGTGGGCCGGCGGACGCCGGTCCGCGGCCGCCGCAGGGGCAGGCGATCCTGCCCTGGTACGCCGAGTGCCTGCAGACGCTGCTCGACGAGCTTGCGCACCACGACCCGGACGAGCCGAGCCGGTCGTTCGACGGGCCGGCCCCGGCCGCCTTCTGGTTCCGCCGCCAAGCCCACGAGGTGCTCGTGCACCGGTGGGACGCCCAGCACGCCATCGACCCGGCCACCATCGACCCCGTCGACGCCGCCCTGGCCGCCGACGGGATCGACGAATGGCTGGAGGTGTTCGTCGGTCGGTTCCTCACCACCAAGGGCAGCGGCACTCCCCCGGACTTTGTCGGCGCCAGCCTGCACCTGCACGCCACCGAGCCGACCGACACCCTGGGCGGCCTGGGCGAATGGATGCTGCGCCTGCGCGAGACGGGCTGCACCGTGGAACGCGGGCACGCCCGGGGCGATGCCGCCCTGCGGGGTGCCGCCGCCGACCTCCTCCTGACCGCCTGGCATCGGGCCGCGCCGGGTTCGATCGAGACCATCGGCGACGAGGGCCGGGCTCGGGAGATCCTGGACCTGATCCACGTCACCTAACGAAGCCGGAGACACTGATGGGCACGCACGACGTACGCATGATCATGCTGAGCACGGACGACCTGGACGCCTCGATCAGGTTTTACACCGAGACCCTGGGGATGGCGCTGAAGTTTCGCGACGGGTCGCACTTCGCCGCCATCGACGGCGGCTCCGTGACGATCGCTCTCGCCACCGCGCTGGACCACCCCCTCCCCGGCCAGGTCGTCGTCGCGATCAAGACCGATGACGTCGACGCCGCGGCCCGGGCGGCCGAGGAGGGCGGCGGCGGGATCGTCAAGGCCCCGTACGACGACGCGCATGAACGGCGCGCGGTCGTCTACGACGCCACGGGCAACGGGCTGGTGTTCTACAGCCCCCTGAAGCGCTAGCCGCCCGGTCGGCGCAGCGGCGCCGCCGGCTCGACCGCCATGGCGCGGAACTGCGCCGGCACCTCGATCAGTCCCCCGGCCGCGTCGAGGCAGGCGATGTCGATCTGCGCCTTCACACACAGCTCGCCCTGCCGCTCGATGCGCTGCTGGAACCGACACCGGTACGGCGAGGGCACCTCCAGGGTCGTCACCACGTCGAAGGTCTCCCCCAACGCCAGCGAGCGGCGGAACTGCGCCTCCAGGGAGTGCACGACGAAGACGTATCCCGCCGCGTTCCAGTCCGAGATCTCGCGCCCCGACGTGCCGATGAACTCGGAGCGGCCCCGCTCGAAGTACTTGAAGTAGTTGGCGTAGTACACGACCCCGAGGCTGTCGGTGTCCTCGTAGTAGACCTTGAACGCGATTCGGTGCTCCACGTCCCCGATTCTGGCCTGCGCGACCCGGTGAGGGGACCGGCGGCGCCGGGCAAATGCGTGCGCCGCTCCCGCGCCGCCCGCGCCGGTTTCTCGCCCGGCGCGCGGAAGGGGCCGGTCCCGTCGGGACCGACCCCTCCGCTTGCTCCAGCAAGCACCCGGTCACGCGCTGGCGTGTTCAGTGCTCACCGTCGATGTTGACGACGGCAAAGCCCCGTGGCGGGTGCTTGCGCGGGCCTCAGTGCTTGAAGGCGTCCTTGATCTTCTCGCCGGCGCCCTTGACGTCGGAGGCGATCTGGTCGCCCTTGCCCTCGGCCTCAAGGTCGCGGTCGCCGGTCGCCTGACCTGCGGTTTCCTTGGCCTTGCCGCCCAGGTCCTCGGCGGCGTTGCTGATCTTGTCGTCCAGACCCATGTCGCTTCTCCTACGGTCGGTGGATGGTGCGTGATGGTGCCTGACCCGTACCCGCAACCAACGCGACGAAACGTCGCCTACATCACGCGGGCGCAGTCGAGTCCACCGGGAACGGATCGCCGCTTCAGGTCGTTCGCCCTGGAGGACCTCCCGCCGCTACTCTTCGTAGGTCCCCGGGCGCGCAACTGGTCCGCCGGTGGGGACCCCGCCGTGAGCACCGGGAACGACCCCGCTCCGGCCTCGGCAACGTCGCCGAGACAAGACGCTGATTCACGTCTCAATCACGCCAGCCCGACGGAGGAGTCATGGCAGAACGATCGCTGCGCGGTACCAACCTTTCCGCCCTCAGCATGGAGACCGACGAAAACGTCGTGCTCTCCGAGCGTCAACTCGTACGTTACGTCTGCGCCAACGACCACGTGAGCGAGCTCCCCTTCTCCATCGAAGCGGAGATCCCCGCTACCTGGGAGTGCCGCTGTGGTCAAGTGGCAAAGCTCGTCGACGGGCCCACCCCCGAGGACAAGCCGACGAAGGTGGCCCGCACGCACTGGGACATGCTGCTCGAGCGACGCAGCATCGCCGAGCTGGAGGAGCTGCTCGAAGAGCGCCTCGCACTGCTGCGCGCCTCGCGCGGGGAGACGACCCCAGGCAAGCAGACCGCCTGACCGCCCACCTCCTCCGTCCGCACCCGAGGTGCCCCGGCTCGCCGCTGGGGCACCTTTGTTGTGGGTCGAACGTCCGACTCGGTCAGCGGACCTCGCCCGGGATGACGTCAGGCCCGCCCTGGCCGGAGCCACCGCCATAGCCGCCGCCACCGAAGGGGCCACCCGATCCCCCGCCGAACGGTCCCCCTCCCCCGGTGCCGGCGAGCAGACGGCGCTCGACGGCGCCCTGCAGCAACCGGCGCGCCACCGGACGGGTGGGCGGGGCCACGAAGAAGAAGCCCGCCAAGTCGGTGAGGAAGCCGGGGGTGAGCAGCAGGGTGCCACCGACCAGCAACAGGGCGCCGTCCGCGAGTTCGCGGGCGGGCATGCGCCCCGTCCGCAGGGCGTCGGTGAGCGCGCGCCACGCCGTACGGCCTTCGCGTTTGACCAACCACGCCCCGAGGAGCGACTCCGCCAGCAGCAGGCCGAACGTGGGCCAGCCTCCGATGGCCCGCCCCACCGCGAAGATGACGGCGATCTCGGCGAGCGGTACGACGATCAGCGCCACCACGAGGAGGGCCGACAGGCCCGGACCACGACGTCGGCGACCACCGCCGCCGCCGCGCGGTGCGGTCGCCATCACTGGTCCAGGGACTGCCAGCGGCCCTCGCGGCGACCCGCGGCGACCTTGCGGGCGAAATCGCGGGCCTGCCGGGCGCGGTATTTCACGCCCCACGACGTGACATTGAGCAGCGACTCGCGGAAGATGTCGCCGCTCATCTTCGAGTCGCCGATCTCCCGCTCCACGAACGTGATCGGCACCTCGACGATCTTGAGGCCCGCCTTGACCGCCTTCCAGGTGAGGTCCGTCTGGAAGCAGTAGCCATGCGACTCGACCTGGTCCAGCCCCATGATGCGCAGCGCGTCGGTGCGGTAGACGCGGTAGCCGGCGGTCGCGTCGCGCACCGGCATCCCCAGCAGCACGGAGATGTAGAGGTTGCCATAGACCGAGAGCGCCTTGCGGTGGGCCGGCCAGTTGACGACGGAACCGCCTGGGACCCAACGGGATCCGATCACGACGTCGGCGTTCTCGGCGGCGGCGAGCAGCGCCGGCAGGTGTTCCGGGCGGTGCGAACCGTCGGCGTCGATCTCGACGACCGCGTCGTACCCGCGCTCCAGCGCCCACTCGAAACCCGCCAGGTAGGCCTTCCCCAGCCCGTCCTTGCCGGCCCGGTGCAGCACCTGGATCTTCTCGTCCTTCGCGGCGAGCTTGTCCGCCACCTCGCCGGTGCCGTCCGGGGAGTTGTCCTCCAGGATCAGGACGTCGCACTGCGGGACGGAGGCCCGGATGCGCTCGGTGATCAGCGGCAGGTTCTCACGCTCGTTGTACGTCGGGATCAGCACGACGATCTTCGCCAGCGGGGCGCGGTCCCACTCCGGCATCGACGGGGTGGCCTGGCGGAATCGGGAGAAGGTGGGCATCTCGTCCTCGGCTCGGGGGCAGTCCGGTCAGCTCATCCTACGGGGCCGACTTGGTCCGGCTACGAGTGCGGCCGAGTGCGGTGGCAAGGGCCGCGAGCAGTGTTCCGCCGGTGGTGAGCAGCGCCGGCCAGTCCCCCAGGCGGGTCGCCGGGGTCTGCACGGATCGCAACGGCAGGTCGCGCGCCAGGACGGCGGGTTCGAACAGTGGGGTCCGGCCGTGCGCCGCCCCGTCCGGCGTGATCAGCGCGCTCACCCCGACGTTGCTGATGTGCACCACGCTGCGGCCGTGCTCGATCGCCCGCAGCCGGGAGATCGCGAGCTGCTGCACCGACTCGTGGGTCTCGCCGAAGGTGGCGTTGTTGGTCTGCACCACGATGAGGTTGGCGCCCGCGGTCACGCCGTCGCGGACCAGGTCGTCGTAGGCCACCTCGAAGCAGATGTTCGCGCCCGCCGCGATGCCAGGGTCGCCGCCCGCTCGGGGCACCCGGATGACGCCGACCTCGTCGCCGCCGACGAAGTCGCGCTCGACGAGGTCGACCTTGTCGGAGAAGGTGCGCCAGAACGACCGCTGCGGGATGTACTCCGCGAACGGCACGGGGTGGCGCTTGTCGTAGCGCTGGCTGGGCAGCCGTGACCCCGGCTCGTAGAGCAGCGCGGCGTTGGTCACGTGCCCCACCGGCTCGGACAGCACGGCCCCCACGAGGGTGGGCGCGTCGATGTCGCTGACCGCGGCGCGGATGACGTCTGCGGCGTCCGGGTTGCGCAGCGGGTCGATGTCGGAGGCGTTCTCGGGCCAGACGACCAGGTCGGGCGGGCTCTCGCCGCGGGCCCGCAGGTCGGCGGCGGCGCGCGCGGTGACGCGGGCGTGGTTGTCGAGGACTGCGCGGCGCTGGGCGTTGAAGTCGAGCCCCGCCTGGGGGACGTCGCCCTGGATGGCCACGATGCGCGCCGTGGGGTGGTCGTCGCCGGCCGGGATCGCCCGGGGGATGAGCAGGGGCAGTAAGACGGCGGCGGCGGCCCCCGCGAGCGCCGTCAGGATCGGAGCGGTACGTCGACCGCCGGCACCCATCGAGGCCTCAGCCGGGGTGCGCAGGCGGGTGGGTGCAAACTCCTGCCAGCACCGCAGCACAGCCACCGCGAGGTAGCCGCCGCACAGGGCGACGGCGAAGGTCACGCCGGGGGCGCCGAGCAGGGCCGCGACCTGCGCGAACGGGGCGTCCACCACCCCGAAGGCGAGGCGGGCCCAGGGGAACCCGCCGTACGGCGTGGTGCTCCGCAGGAACTCGGAGGTGACCCAGGCCGCGCCGACCAGCCAGGGGTACGCGCCCGGCCGGACCGGGAACCCCCCTAGGAGGGCACCGACGAGGGCGACGTACAGGGACTCGAGCACGCACAGCGCCAGCCAGGGCAGCGGTCCGACGTAGATGCCGGTCCAGGACAACAGCGGGGTGAAGCAGGCCAGGCCGGCGGCGAGGCCGCACCATGCGCCCGTCCGCCAGCCGGCGCCCCGGCAGGCCAACGCCAGCAGGGCGACCCCCACCGGCGCCGCCGGCCACACGTCGAAGCCCGGCTGGGCCCCCCACAGCAGCAGCCCGCCGAGCAGGCTGAGCAGGAGGCGAGCCGGCACGACGGTCAGGCTACCTCGCGTGCTGGGGCCCGACATGGACGAACCCTGCCCGGGGCGTGGGACCCCGGACAGGGCCTGGCTAACGGCGCCGAGGGTACCTTCCCCCGAACCGGGGTGTTTTCTACTGGGCGCCGAAGCCTCGAGTCCAGCCACGCAGCGCGCTTGCTCGCCGCGCGACTCGTTTCAACCTAGCCCGCTGCGGCTCCGTGTCACTCCCGGCCGTAATCCCCCGCAGCGATGAAACCCCAGCTCACCGCGTATGTCCACGGGCTGTCCGGTGACCGATCGGTTCTTCAGTTCGCCCGGCGACGAGTTGATGGCATAACGGCCCGGGCGCGCGTCGGGGGGCCGACGTCACGACTCCCCCTGCTGCGGTCGGCGGCGCACCGGCCCGCGCGGCTCCACGCTGTAGCGCCCCGAACTTCCGCAGTCCTGCCACGGCCCTGCCACCATGGGGGCATGCCGAAGGACCACCGGGGCACCCCCGCCACCGTGGCGCTCGCCGCGGCCGGGGTGGCGTTCGGGCAGCATGCCTACGACCACGATCCGGCCGCCCCCGCCTATGGCCCCGAGGCCGCCGCGACGCTCGGGCTCGACCCCGCGGTGGTCTTCAAGACGCTGATCGTCGCCGGGCCGGCGGGCCTCGCCGTGGGGGTCGTCCCGGTCGATCGCCAGCTCGATCTGAAGGCAATGGCGAGCGCCCTCGGGGTGAAGAGCGTGACGATGGCCGATCCGGCGGCGGCCGAGCGGAGCAGCGGTTATGTCGTGGGGGGGATCAGCCCGCTGGGGCAGCGCCGTCGCCTGCCGACCGTGCTGGATGCGTCGATGCGGTCGCTGGACACGGCGTACGTCTCCGGCGGCCGTCGAGGCTTCGACGTCTCCCTCGCCCCCGCCGATCTCGCCCGCCTGACCTCGGCGACCTTCGCCCCGATCGCCCGCTGACCGCCCCGGAAGGTGTCGCCCATGTCCCCGACGCTCCCCTCCCCCGCGGCCGACCCGCCTGCAGGTCCGGTCGGCCCGCTCATGCTCATCGATGCGGCGAGCCTGTACTTCCGCGCCTTCTACGGCGTGCCCGACCGGCGCGAGGACCCCGGCCAAGCGCCGAACAACGCCGTGCGCGGCTTCCTCGACATGCTCGCCACGCTCATCTCGGCGCACCGCCCGTCGGGCTTGGTGGCCTGCTGGGACGACGATTGGCGCCCGGAGTTTCGGGTGGCGGCGATCCCGACGTACAAGACCCACCGCCTCGCCGACGGGAGCACCGAGGCGGAGGAGACCCCCGACGATCTGGCGCCGCAGGTGCCGGTCATCGTCTCGGCGCTGGCGGCGGTGGGGCTGCCGCGGGTGGGCGCGGCGGGCTACGAGGCCGACGACGTCATCGGCACCCTGGCGACGCGGGCGGTCGCCGCCGGCCGGCCGGTCGACATCGTCACCGGCGACCGGGACCTGTTCCAGCTCGTCGACGACGCGGCGCGGGTCCGGGTGCTGTACACGGCGCGCGGCGGGGTCCGGGACGCCACGGTGGTGGATCAGGGCTACCTGCGCACGGCGTACGGCGTGGCGACCGGCGACGCCTACGCCGACCTGGCGGTGCTGCGCGGCGATCCCTCGGACGGGCTACCCGGCGTGCCGGGCGTCGGGGAGAAGACCGGGGCGACGCTGCTGGCGACGTTCGGGGATCTGGCGGGGCTGATCGCCGCCATCGACGCCGTGGACATCCGGCTCAAGGGCGCCGTCGCGAAGAAGCTGCTGGCCGCGCGAGGCTACCTCGACGTTGCACCGGCCGTGGTGCGGGTGGCGCGGGACTGCCCGCTGCCCGCCGACATCGACGCTCTGACGAGCGCCCTGCCGACGGCCGTCGCGGATCCGCGGCTGCTGTCGCAGCTCGCGGTCGACTACCGGCTGACGGCCAACTTCAACCGGCTGCTGGCGGCGCTGCGCCTGGACTAGTTGGGTGGGCCAGCCGTCGGACCACCCGGTGAACCTGCCGCCGGGATCGTCGGGGCCATGCCGGATCAGTCGAGGCGGTCGGCCGCGACCACGCCGCGCATGACCGCGTCGACGGCCTTGCGGGCCGTGGCGGCGAGCGCCGGCTGCGGGGCCACCACGGCGATCTGATCGAGCAGGTCGACAAGCTGCTTGCAGCGGCGCACGAAGTCGCCCGCCGCCAGGTCGCTGTCCCGCAGTACGGTCTCCAGGCGCGCCCCGGCCGCCCAGCGGTGCGTCATCCAGGCGATCCCGGCGTCCGGCGCCGGGGTGGTCGGCAGGTGCCGCTCCGTCATCCGGTCGTCGAGGTCGCTCCAGGAGCGCAGCATCGCCTCGTACGCCGTGGCCACGGCACCGCTCGGCATCTGGGGGAAGGCGCTGCCGACGTCCTCGCGGCGTGGCTCGTGGATCAGCGCCGAGACGATCGCGGCCAACTCCTGCGGCGTCAGCCCCGCCCAGTGCCCCTGGCGCAAGCACTCGGCGACGAGCAGGTCGCGCTCGCTGTAGATCCGCCGCAGCCGCTGCCCCGCGGGCGTGATGGCGGCCCCGTCGGCGTCGAGATAGCCCAGGTCGGCCAAAACGTCGCAGATCCGGTCGAAGGTGCGGGCCACCGAGCTGGTGCGGCCCTCCACCTTGCGCCGCAGCCCGTCGGTCTCGCGGCGCAGCTGCCACCAGCGCTCGGCCCAGCGGGCGTGGTGCTCCCGGTCGGGGCAGCGGTGGCAGGGGTGGTCGCGCAGCCGGCGGCGCAGCTCCGCGACGCGGCGTTCGACGGCGGAGGCCGCGACGGCCCGGTTCGGCTGGGCCGGAACGTCGTCGTCCTCGGTGGGCCCGGACCCCGGCAGGGGTCGCGCGTCCGGCGAGATCCGGGCCCGCATCGTCGCGGCGAGATCCCGGCGGTCCTTGGCCGATCGGGCGTGGAACGCCTTGGGGATGGTGACCCGGCCGACGGGTTCGAGCGGCTCGACGAGGTCCGCCGGCTGGATGCGGCGCACCCGGGCGTCCTCCGTCAGCGCCGTGACGACCGGGTCCCGGCCCCGCGTGGCGGCCGCGGCGATCACCAGCGCCCGGCCCGCCTGGCGGCCCTCCGGCAGCAGCACGACGTCGCCGGCCCGCAGCGTCTCCAGAGCGAGCGCGACCTCGGCACGCCGGGACGCCGTGCGGGCCCGGACCGCGTCCTTCTCGACGTCGGAGATCTCCCGCCGGATCGCGGCGTACTCACCGAAGTCGCCGAGGTGACAGGTCATCGACTCGGCGTACCCCGCCAGCGCCTCCTCGTTGCGCCGGATCGAGCGGGTCAGCCCGACCACGGCCCGGTCCGCCTGGAACTGGGCGAAGCTCGTCTCCAGCACGCTGCGGGCGCGGTCCCGGCCGACGGTCGCCACGAGGTTGGCCGCCATGTTGGGGTTGGGGCGGAAGCTGCTGCGCAGGGGGTAGGTGCGCGTCGACGCCAGCCCGCCCACCGCGATCGGGTCGAGCTTGGGGTTCCAGAGCACGACCGCGTGCCCCTCGACGTCGATGCCGCGGCGCCCCGCCCGGCCGGTGAGCTGCGTGTATTCCGCCGGCGTCACCTCGACGTGGGCCTCGCCGTTGAACTTGACCAGTTTCTCCAGCACCACGCTGCGCGCGGGCATGTTGATCCCGAGCGCCAGGGTCTCCGTGGCGAACACCGCCTTGACCCGGCCGGCCGTGAACAGCTCCTCGACGATCTCCCGGAACGTGGGCAGCATCCCGGCGTGGTGGGCCGCGAACCCGCGGGTCAGCCCGCCGAGGAAGTCCCAGTAGCCGAGCACGTCGAGGTCCTCCGGTGCGAGCCCCGAGACCCGCTCCTCGACGATGCGGCGAATCCGGTCCGACTCCTCGGCCGGGATCAGGCTGGTCCCCCACGCCAGCAGCTGCGCCACCGCGGCGTCGCAGCCGGCCCGGCTGAAGATGAACGTGATGGCCGGCAGCAGGCCCTCCCGGTCGAGCCGGTCGATCACCTCGGCGCGGGAGGCCACCGGGCCTCGGCGTACCGGACCCGGCACCGGCGCATCGGCGCGGGCGTCTCCCCCCCGTACGGCGTACGTCGCGTCGCGCCGCTCGCCCCGGCCGTCGTACCGCTGCTCGCGGCGGTCGCCGCCGCCTCCTCGGGAGCGTCCCTTCGTACGGCGAGTGCCGCCGCCGTACGTCGCCTCGTCCAGAGCCCGCGCTCCCCCGCGCGGGGTGCCCCGGCGGCCCCGGGGGCCACCGTCGTCGAGCAGGCGGCCGCGTCGGTCGGTGCCACGGCGGTAGCGTTCGATGGCCGCGACGAGATCGGGGTTGACCTGTGCGGTCGAGCCACGGTCGGCGTTGGACCCGCGGCGCTCCACGAACAGGTCGTAGAGGTCGCGGCCCACCATCATGTGCTGCCACAGCGGCACCGGCCGGTGCTCCTCCACCACCACCTCGACCGTGCCGCGGACCTCGCCCAGCCACGCCCCGAACTCCTCGGCGTTGCTGACCGTGGCCGACAGCGAGACCACGGTGACGTGCGGCGGCAGGTGGATGATGACCTCCTCCCAGACGGGTCCGCGGAACCGATCGGCGAGGTAGTGCACCTCGTCCATGACCACGTAGGCCAGGCCGTCCAGGGTGGGGCTGCCGACATAGAGCATGTTGCGCAGCACCTCGGTCGTCATGACGACGACGGGGGCGTGCCCGTTGATGGCCGAATCACCGGTCAGCAGGCCGACGTTCGCGGCGCCATAGCGGCGCGACAGGTCGGCGTACTTCTGGTTCGAGAGGGCCTTGATCGGCGCCGTGTAGAACGCCTTCTGGCCGCGCGCGAGGGCTAGGTGGACGGCGAACTCGCCGACCACCGTCTTGCCGGAGCCGGTCGGGGCGGCGACGAGGACGCCCCGGCCCGCCTCCAGTGCGGTGCAGGCGCGCACCTGGAAGTCGTCGAGCGCAAAGTCGAAGCCGGCCTGGAAATCGGCGAAGACTACCGAGGAGCTCCGAGCACGTGCCGCGGCGTACCGCTCGGCGGGGCTGGGCATGGGCCCAGGCTACGTCATGGGCGTGACCGTTCGTGACCTGCGCAAAGGGTGCCATGGCACCAAAAGGGCAGGTCGTGAACGGTCGGGCTGTGGATAAGTCGGGCCCGTCGTGGTTCGGTGCGGTCGCAGCCGACGCCTCAGAGCGGGCTGGCCTCGTCGTCGCCGAGCGAGTCCGCCCAGTCGGGACGATTGCGGTGGCGGCGCTTGTCGTTGAGGGCGGCGATGCCGTAGGCGAGGAGGTACAGGGCGCACATCGGCAGCGCCAGCGAGAACATCGTGAACGGGTCCGGCGTCGGGGTCATCACGGCGGCGAAGATGAAGATCCCGACGACGGCAAAACGCCAGACGCGCAACATGGCCGCCGCGGGGAGGATCCCGATCAGGTTGAACGCGACCAGGAAGATCGGCAAGAGGAACGCCAGCCCGAACGCGAGCAGGAATTTGCTCGTGAAGTTGAGGTAGAGGTCCGCGGCGATGATGTTGCTGCCCAGCTCGGGGGTGAAGCCGAGCAGGATTTCGACGGCCTTGGGCAGCGTGAGGTAGGCCAGGTAGGTCCCGCCGAGGAACAGCGGCACCGCGGTGAGGATGAACGCCGCCGCGGTGCGCTTCTCTTTCTTGGTGAGCCCGGGCACGACGAACGCCCAGATCTGGTAGAGCCAGATCGGGCTGGAGATGAACAGGGCGATGAAGATCGCGATCTGCAGTTGCAGCGCGAACGGATCGGTGAGGCCCTGGAAGTTGACCTGGCCGCCGCGGGCTCGGATCGGCTCCATGAGCGCGCTCATCACCGGGTTGTAGAGGTTCCACCCCGGGACGGTGGCGATGACGATGGCGATCACCGCGATCAGGAACCGGTTGCGCAGCTCCCGCAGGTGTTCGACGAGGGCCATCCGACCCTCGGGGTCGCGCTTCTTGCGTCGCCTCGGCAGGGGGTTGCGGGCCACCGCGACGGGCTCAGCGCGCGGCGTCGTCGTGCGGGCCGCGCGCCATGTCGTCGTGCGGGCCGCGCGCCATGTCGTCGCCGGGCCCTACGCCGCTCTCGCGGGCGGCGCGGGCTGCGCGTTCGGCGCGGACCTCCGCCTCGATGCGCGCGCGGGCGGCGTCCTCCGCATCGATCCGCGCCTCGGCCTCGGCGCGCAGGCGGGCGTCGCGCTCCGCGGGCGTCTCGGTGCCGCCCGCGGCGGGTTGCTGCGTGGTGGCGGCTGGCGTGGTGGTCGGTGCGGACGCGGCAGGAGGCGGCACGACGGTGGCGCCGCGGACGGTGTCCTGGCTGGCGGCGCTCGGCGCGTCGTCGCGCTTCAT
This sequence comes from Austwickia sp., assembly GCA_016699675.1. Lineage (NCBI taxonomy): Bacteria > Bacillati > Actinomycetota > Actinomycetes > Micrococcales > Dermatophilaceae > Austwickia > Austwickia sp. The sequence continues at coordinate 3,784,266 of CP064985.1, forward strand.
CTCCTCGACCTCGGCCTTGAAGATGCGCATCGATCGACCCAGGCTGCGCGCCGCATCCGGCAGCTTCTTCCAGCCGAACAGGACCACCACGATGAGGAGGATGACGATGAGTTCGGGTCCTCCGAGCCACTGCGGCATGGCACACCTTCCGTGTCGGCGAGGGCGCCACGGGGCGCGACCTCGGCTCCTGTCCGGGCGTCAGTGTACGGGCTCGGCATGACCATAGGCTGACAGCGCCGCCGCAGCTCCCTGCGCCACCTCTTCCGCCAACCAGGCCGGCTCCTGGACCATCGCCTGGCCCCCGAGGCGCCACAGGAGCCGCCGCAACCACGCGGTGTCCGCGGTGTGCAGCCGCAGAATCGTGCCGCGCTCGCTGACCCCGCCGCCGCCGCTGCCGCTGCCGGCCTGGTCGTCCGGCTGGTGGGAGACGTGTGGGTAGTAGTCGGCGACCCATGCCGCGGACGGCGCGAGTCGCAGGGATACCAGCAGGTCGTCCGGTCCGGGCTGGAAGATGCCGGCGTCCAGGTCGCGGGGGCGGGCCCCGTCGGGCGGCACGCCGGGCTCGTCGAGGACGCTCACCTCCTCGATGCGGTCCAGCCGGAAGAGTCGTACGGCGTCGCTGCGGTGGCACCAGCCCTCGAAGTACCAGCGCCCTTCGGCGCTGGTCAGCCGCATCGGGTCGACGTCGCGCGCCGTCGACTCGTCGCGCGCGGGCACGAGATAGCGCAGGTGGACGCGGCGCTTGCGGGCGAGGGCGTCGCGCAAGGCCGCGAGGGTCGCGGCCTCGGTGCCCTCGGCCATGTCCACCTGAATCCGTTCGCTCGCCGCCTGCACGGTCGGGGCGGCGGCCGAGGAGATGGCGTCCTCGAGCTTGGCGAGGGTGCGGTCGAGGGCGTCCCGTTCGGTGAGGCCCGGGATGTCTGCCAAGGTGCGCAGGGCGACGATGAGCGCGAGTGCCTCGTCGCGGCCCAGGCGCAACGGCCGCGCAATGGCCTCGGCGTTGCCGAGGTAGACGCGGCCGTCCTCCCAGTCCGCCTCGATGAGGTCGTCCGGCATGCCCCCGGGCGTCCCGCACAGGAACAGCAGGGCCAGATCGGCCTCCAGCTGTTCGCGGCTGACCTGCAGCTCGGCCGCGGCCTGCTCGATGTCGATCCCCTGGCGGTGCAGCAGCCAGGGCACCATCGTGAGCAACCGGGCCAGGCGGTCCGTGGCGCTCTCCGCGGGCGGGCGCTTGCGGGGAGCGCGTGGCTTGGCGGCGCGCGGGCTCACGACGTACTCCCGGCGCCGTGCGCCTCGAACGCGCCGCGGAGCCGCCGCACGACGCCCGCCACCAGTGGCTCGGGCGACTCGGCCACGACGTCCGGGCCGTAGCCGGCCAGCTCGTCCGCCAGCGCCTCGACATCGGTCGTGATCAACGTGAGCCGGTCCCAGCCGGCCTCCGCGGAGGGCATAGCCGGCATGGGCTCCGCCGAGGAAGCGGGGGCGGCGCCCTGGGCAGGCGCGATCGACTCGGCACGGCGGCGCAGCGCGTGCCCCGCACCCGCGCGCACCCGGCAGGTGACCGTCACCGGCTCCCCGTCGCGGGCCTGCAGCCGGATCAGGGCGCGGGGCTGGTGGCCGGCGGGCACGACGTACGACCCGGGGGGCCCGTCGCGGCGGACCTCCCCCTCGATCCGGCCCACCCGGAAGACCCGGGTGTCGGCGCGATCGATGTCGTAACCGGTGAGGTACCACCGACCGTGCCAGCTGGCCAACCCCCATGGCTGGACGTGCCGCTCGCGGACCTCGCCGGACCGGTTCGTTCGGTAGGTGAAGGCGATCGGGCAGGTGTCGACCACCGCCGCCCGGACGGCGTCGAACGCGGGCTCCACCGTGCGGACCCTGGCCTCGATGCCGATGATCGAGGACTCGTCGCGCTCCACCCCGTCGGCGGCGAGCTTGCGCAGCGCCTGCGCCGCAGGTCCGCCGAGGCTCGCCTGCGCCCACGTCCGGCTGGCCAGCGACAGCACGGCCAGCTCGTCGGGGGCGAGGCGCAGCTCGGGTACGGCGTACTCCCGGCGGTCGATCCGATAGCCCGGCTCGTCCTCGAAGAAGCTGTCGAGCTGCTCGGTGACCAGCGGGATCCCGAGCTCGCGCAGTTCCTCCTTGTCGCGCTCGAACATCCGCTCGAAGGCATCGTCGGAGGGCGTCTCGGCGTACTGCGCCACGGACGAGCGGATCTGCGCGCGGGTGAGCGGCCGACGCGTGTAGAGCAGGCAGATCACGAGGTTGAGCAGCCGCTCGGTCTTCGCCGCGACCATCGGCGGGGCCTTCATGGCACCGACGTTACCCGATCACACGTACGATCGGAACCAGCACGCGAGCGCGGCCGCTCAGCGCACGCCCATCAGGTCGACGACGAAGATCAGGGTCTCCCCCGGCGCGATGGCCCCGCCCGCGCCGCGGTCGCCGTACGCCAGGTGGGGCGGGATGACCAGCTTGCGCCGACCGCCGACCTTCATGCCGGCGATGCCCTCGTCCCAGCCGCGGATCACGCGGCCGGCCCCGAGCGGGAACTCCAGCGTCTGCCCGCGATTCCAGGAGGCGTCGAACTCCTCGCCGGTCGACCAGGCCACCCCGACGTAGTGCGTGTCGACGGTGTGTCCGGCGCGGGCCTGCTCGCCGTCTCCCTCGATGAGGTCCTCGATGACCAGCTCGGCCGGCGGGGTCTCGCCGGGGAAGTCGATCTCGGGCTTGCTGCGGCCGAAGGCGTCGGACGTCGTCACGCGGTGCTCCTCTGCGGGATTGGCGGTGCGGGGTTTCAGCCTGGCACAGGCCGCTGCCGGGCGCCTGCCCGACGACCTCGGGATCCGGGCGACCTTAGGGGGTCCAGGCGCCCAGGATGTCCATGACGAAGATGAGCACGTCGTCGCCCTTGATCTGGGCGTCGGGGTTGCCGTTGGCGCCGTAGCCGTCCGCCGGCTGGGCGATGATGAGCAGCCGCGACCCGACGGTCTGGCCGGGGATGTTGTTGTCCCAGGCCTTGATGAGCTGGCCGGCGCCGATCGGGAACTCCGCCGTCGTCTTGGCGCTCTTGCCGGAGTAGTCGAAGGGCTGGTCCGGGGTGCGCCAGGTGGCTCCGGTGTAGCGGACGAGGATGGTCTGCCCCTTGCCGACCTTCGGGCCGGCCCCCGTGATCAGCGGCTGGACCACCGTCTCCTTCACCGGCGTCGGGCTGGGCACCGTGAACTTCGCGGGCTGCTTCGGGTCGTCGGGCACCTGCACGGTGGGCAGGCCCGCCTTCGGGGGCACCGCGGTGCCGGTGGCCTTGTCGAGGAGAGGCTGGACCGAGAGCGTGTCGAGCACGAAGAGCACCGTGTCGTCCAGGGTCATCCCCTGGGTGAGCTGGGACTCGTTGAGGATCTTGTTCGCGGGGATTGCGAGCAGCGCCTGCACGCCGACCTTCTGATCCTTGAGGGCGTCCACGAATCCCGGCACCGTGGCGGAGTCCTTGGCGATCTGCACGGCCGCGGGCTGGCCACCGTAGGAGGAGCCCATCGTCGATCCGTCGACGCCGGAGAACCGGGCCCAGTTGGCGGTCACGATGCCGGGGTCGGTGATGGGCGCTCCGGTGCCCGCCTTGAGGATGCGGCTCTTGGTCTCCTTCACCCGGAACGGCTTGGTGGGCAGCGTGATGGTGGGTGCGGTCTTGGCGTCCTTGCCGGGCGTGACCGTGACCTTGGCCAGCTCGGTGTCGCTGCTCGCACTGGCCCCGGAGCTTGTCGTGCCGCTGGCCGCAGGGGTGGGGGCGTCCGCGCAGCCGGCCAGCGAGCCGATCAGCAGGGTCAGGGGCAGGACGCCCGCGGCGAGCAGCTTGCTGCGGCTGCTGGTGGGAACGCGACGGGAAACGGGAGTCTGGGCAGACACGGGATGACCTTCTCGGGGGACGCCAGGGATACGGGGCACGCTCGGGGGACGACGTGGGCACAGCCCTACCGGGCCAATGACGAGTTGGCTCAGCCTAACCCGTGCGTGCGGGTGCACCCGAACGCGGGGATCACCGGCGAGCCGCGGTGGATCCCCTGCGTGCTGGCGCGGCGTCAGCTCCGGCCCCGGGCCATCAGCTCCAGCAAGGCGTCGACCCGGTCGTCGGTCGTGGCGAACGGGTCCTTGCAGATCGCCGTACGGCCCTCGTTGCCGTCGAGGCGCAGGTGGGTCCAGTCGACGGTGTACTCGCGCCGATGCTCCTGCGCGGCCGCGACGAACGCCCCACGCAGGGCAGCGCGGGTGGTGGCGGGCGGACGGCGTACGGCGTGGGCCACCGCATCCGGGCTGGTCCAGCGGTGCAGCGCCCCGGCCGCCTCGAGCCGCAGCGCCAGCCCGCGGGCCGGGTCGATGTCGTGATAGAGCATGTCGAGCTGCAGCATCCGCGGATCGTCCCAGGCCAGGCCGTGACGCTCGGCCTGCCGGCGGAGCAGGGCGTGCTTGGCGATCCAGTCGACGTGCCGGGCGACGCGGCCCGGTTCGCCGTCCTCGAGCGCCGTGAGGATCTCATCCCAGAGGGCGAGGCAGTCGCCGTCCCAGGGGCGGGTCGCCCCGTGCCGGGCGAGGTGGTCCGCGGCGAGCGCGTAGTAGGCGCGTTGGGCCTCCACCGCGGTGATCGTGCGGCCGTCGACGGTGGCGTACGTCGCGCGGCCGGTCAGGTCCCGGGCGGCGGCGCGGATCGCGCTCGCGGTGTTGGCCGGGGCGACGGGCGGCGGCGGGGCGCCGGCCTCGAGCGCCCGCAGCACCAAGTCCGCCGCGGCGACCTTCAGCAGCGTGCTGGACTCGGCCATGTTCGAGTCGCCGACGATGACGTGCAGGCGGCGGTGCCGAGCCGCGTCGGCGTGCGGTTCGTCCCGGGTGTTGATCATCGGCCGGCTGCGGGTAGTGGCGCTCGAGGCGCCCTCCCACATCACGTCGGCGCGCTGGGACAGGCAGTATTCCGGCCGGCCCTCCTTGGTGAGCACGATGCGCCCGGCGCCGCAGACCAGCTGGCGCGTGACCAGGAAGCCGACCAGGGCGTCCGCCAGCACGTGCAGGTCCGAGGTGCGGGAGACGAGGTAGTTCTCGTGGCAGCCGTAGGAGTTGCCCGCCGAGTCGACGTTGTTGCGGAACAGGAAGACGTCGCCGACGACCCCGTCCTGCGCCATCCGCTGCTGGGCCTGCCCGATCAGGTCAACCATCATCGCGGTCCCGGCGCGGTCCTGGGCCAGCAGGTCGGGCAGGGTGTCGCATTCGGCGGTGGCGTACTCCGGGTGGTTGCCCACGTCGAGGTAGAGCCGGCCGCCGTTGGGCAGGAAGACGTTGCTGCTGCGGCTGGCCGCCACGATGCCGCGGAAAAGGTAGCGGGCCACCTCGTCGGGCGTCAGGGCCTTGCTGCCATCCTTGGTGCAGGTGACCCCGTACTCCGTCTCCAGCCCGTAGATCCGTCGGTCCATCTCAACTCCCCCGCTGGGTCTGCGGATTGGTGCTGCGCGGGCGGCGGTCCTCGTGATCGGCCGCGCCGCCACGTGCTGTGGCGGGCCCGGTCGCCCCACCCGCCTGGTCACCGGCCGCGTCGCCGGTGAGGTCGGTCGTCAGTCGCCGGAACGTCCGCCGCGGGCGGCTGCGGTCGAGCAGGGCCGCCTCCAGCGGCGCAGGCGGTACGTCGTCGCGGCGCAGCGCCCGCGCCGCCAGGGCCAGCGTCTGCGCCAGCGGCAGGTCGGGGCGCAGCTCGTCGCGCAGCGCCGCGCTGACCTGGTCGTGGGCGCCGGCGGCGACGGCGTACCCGGGTTCGTCCAACACCGACCCGTCGTAGCCGACCCGATAGATCTCGTCGGCGCCCGGCTCGCGGCCCACCTGCGCCAGCAGGATCTCGACCTCGAACGGCTTGCTCTCCTGCGCGAACGTCGCCCCGAGCGTCTGGGCGTAGGCGCCGGCCAACGCCCGGGCGGCCACGTCGGCGCGGTCGTAGGCGTAGCCGCGCAGGTCGGCGTACCGGACGCCGGCGACGCGCAGGGTCTCGAACTCGTGGTACTTGCCCACCCCCGCGAACCCGATCCGGTCGTGGATCTCGGCGATCTTGTGCAGGCTCGGGCTGGGGTTCTCCGCGACGAACAGGACGCCCTCCGCGCAGCTCGCGACGAGGACCGGGCGGCCCCGCGCGATGCCCTTGCGGGCGAACTCCGCGCGGTCCTTGGTGAGCTGCTCCGGGCTGACGTAGAACGGGATGCTCATCGGGCGGCTCCCGGAGTGGCGCGGCCGTCCTCGAGGTGGCGGCGGTCCTCGACGAGCCGCGCGACGAGCTCCGCGAGCTGGGCGTCGCCGACGAGGCGGGCGCCGTCGGCGTCGGCGATCCCGCAGGTCGGGTAGATGCGCCGAGCCAGGTCCGGGCCGCCGGTGCCGGTGTCGTCGTCGGCGGCGTCGTACAGGGCCTCGACCGCGATCCGCAGCGCCGCGTCGGCCTCGAGGCCGGGCCGCCACAGCTTCTTCAGGGCGCCGCGGGCGAAAAGGGCCCCCGAGCCGACCCCGGCGTACGCGTGCTCCTCGTAGCAGCCGCCGGCCACGTCGTAGCTGAAGATCCGGCCCCCGCCCGGGGTGCCGGACTCCGGGCGCGCGTCGGCGTACCCCGCGAACAGCGGGACCACCGGCAGCCCCCGCAGCGCGAGCCCGAGGTTGGCCCGGATCATCGTCCGCAACCGGTTGGCGCGACCCTCCAGCGAGAGCGGGGCGCCCTCGATCTTCTCGTAGTGCTCGAGCTCGACCTGGTAGAGCGCGACGAGCTCGGTGGCCACGCCCGCGACCCCGGCGATGCCGACCAGGGAGGTCTCGTCGGCGACGAAGACCTTGTCGATGGTGCGGTTCGCGATGAGGTGCCCGGCGGTCGCCCGGCGGTCCCCCGCCATCACCACCCCGCCGTTGAAGGCGACGGCCACGATCGTCGTGCCGTGCGCCGCGCCCAAGGCGCCGACGGCGCCGGTGAGTTCCGCGGGTCCGGTCACTCCGGTCAGTCCAGCCAGGCCGGGCAGGTCCGTGACGTCGGCCTGCGAGACCGGCAGCAGCTCGGGGGCGTGCTCGGCGAGGAAGGCGGCGAAGCTGCTGGTGGTCGCGGAGAGGTACGCCGGGGGCAGGCCTGCCTGCGCGCCTCGGCCGGTCCCTCCCTCAGCGCCGGTGGGCAAAGGCCTCACTGGCCGCCCTTCTGCACAAAGCCGCGCACGAACTCCTCTGCGTTGGCCTCCAGGACCGCGTCGATGTCGTCGAGGACCGCGTCGATGTCGGCGTCCAGCTCGGCCTTGCGGGCCGCGGCCTGCGGGGCGGGCGGGCCGGGGTCGACCGGCGGCTCGGGCGCCGGGCGGTCGTGTTGCGGGCGAATCTGCTCCTGGCCTGCCATGAAATCCTCCTGACGGATGCTGCAGCCCACCCTAGTTGCCCCACGGTCACCCCTGTGGAGGTCCCGGCACCCGCCGACGACGCCGGTTGTCGCCGATGACGCCGGGTTCCGACGAAAGCACCCGCAGCAGTGAGTGTTGGCGTCGCTAGCCGGCGCAACCGGCTCAAAGCTGCTCGACGGTTGCCCCGGCGAGGCGCACGCCCTGCCGAAGCCGGTCGCGGATCAGGGTGGGCCGCCCGAGGTCCGCCCAGATGAACCGGACGAAGTACCACCCGTCAGCGTGTAGGTCCTCCTCGCGCTCCTTCTCGGCTCGCAGCGCCCGGTGGTCCGGGTATTTACCCAGTCCATCGAACTCCACCGCTACCCGAGTGCCGCGGAGCACCATGTCCAGGCGGTACCGCCCATGCTGCGTGACCACCTCGACCTGCAGGTCCACAGCCATCCCCCATGACTGGATCTGCCACCGCAGCAGGGACTCCCCCGGCGACTCGCTGCGTCCGTCGAGTCGGGCCAACGTCGCGCGTACGGCGGCAATCCCCCTGCCGCGGGGGCTGCGGCGGCCGCCAGGTCCGCGGGCGTGACCAGCCTCCGGTGCAGGGCGGCGTCGCCGGCCACGAGCAGGGTCTTCGGCCCGGCAGAGCGGCCCGACTGGATCAGCGCATCCGCCGGCACAACGAGCCGGGAGCTCGTCGCCAGGTCCGCTGTGGAGGTGTCGCAGGGGTGCAGGATGTGGTCGCGGCGACGCCGGTACGTCCGGCCTGCGCGCGACGTCAGATGCGCCGTGCCGAGCTGTACGCCGTACAGGGGCAGGCCGTGACCCGCCAGGGCCGACGTGTGACTCAGCACGGCTCGACCTTCATAGCGGTCCCGAATCGCCTCCGCCCGACGCAGATGCGCCAGGGCCCGGTCGGCCGCCGGGCTATCGGTCGGTGTGACGGGGAGCGCGTAACGCCCCCGCGTGAGCCGGGTCAGTGCCCCGGTGCGTATGGCGGTGCGCAGATCCCGCTCGGTCAGCCCCGCCGACATGGCCGAGCTGGTCGAGATCACACCAACCCGGCCCAGCTCCTCGAGGATCTCCGTCGTCGTCATGACGTCACGGTGGCGCCCCCGGCAAGGTGGCGGGCGGGAGGCCAGTTGGCCTGTGGATGGGCGCTGATCACGTCGGGGGTGTGGACGGTTGCCGCCGACGACGCCGGTTCCCGACGAAACGCCCGCTGAAGTGAGTGTCGGTGTCGGTACCCGGCGCCGCCACAGGAAAGGTGCTCGAACGCTGACCTGGCCGGCCGCTCCGGCAGGGCTCAGTGCGCGGTCAGCTCGTCGAGCAGGGCGGCCACGTCGGGGCAGCGGTCCAGCAGCGCCGCCGTACGCTCGCGAGTCCCGCGCAGCGGCTCCAGCGTCGACACCCGCTGCAGCGCCCCGCGCCCCGGCACGTCGAACACCAGGCTGTCCCAGGAGGCGGCGACGACCGCGTCGCCGTACCGCCGCAGGCACTCCCCCCGGAACCAGGCCCGCGTGTCCGCGGGCGGGGTGTCGACCGCACGCCGTACGTCGTCGTCGCCGACCAGCCGCTCGATCCGCCCCGCCGCCTCCAACCGGCGCGCGAGGCCCTTGCCGGGGCGCAGGTCCGACCACTGGATGTCGATGGCCGCCAGCCGCGGATCGTCCCAGGCCAGCCCGTCGCGATCCCGATAGCCCTGCAGCAGCTTGAGCTTGGCCACCCAGTCCACCAGCGACGCCGCGCTCATCGGGTCGGCCTCCAGCCGGGTCAGCAGGTCCTCCCAGCGCAGCAGCACCTCGGCCGTGGCGGGGTCCACCTCGCCGCCGGTGCTCCGCGCGAGGTGGCCCTGAACGAGCTGGTAGTAGGCCCACTGCAGCTGCAGCCCGGTGATCGTCCGGCCGCTCTCGGTGCGCACCGTGGCCCGCAAGGTCGGATCATGCGACAGCACGTGCATCGCGGCCACCGGATCGTGCGGCATGAGGTCGGCACCGCGGACGCCGTACGCCGCGAGCCCGCCCGCCTCGATCATCCCCAACACCAGGCTGGTCGCGCCCATCCGCACCAGGCCGGCCACGTCCGCGAACGTGGCGTCGCCGACGATGACGTGCAGGCGGCGATACCGCTCCGCGGTCGCGTGCGGCTCGTCCCGGGTGTTGATGATCGGCCGGCGGAACGTCGTCTCCAGCCCGACCCGCTGCTCGAAGAAGTCGGCCCGGGAGGAGATCTGAAAACCGGCCACCCCGGACTCCGCGCCGATCCCCACCCGGCCCGCCCCGCAGATCAGCGGCCGGGCCACGAAGAACGGCGTGAGGTCCGTGACGATCCGCTCGAACGGGGTCTCCCGCGTCATCAGGTAGTTCTCGTGGAAGCCGTAGCTGGCGCCCTTGCCGTCGGTGTTGTTCTTGTAGAGCACCACCGGGTCGCCGTGCCGCGGGTCGTTCGCCGGAGCCTGCTCGGGCGCCTCGCCCGCGAGCAGATCCATGGCGTACGCCGCGACCAGCTCGCCCGCGCGGTCGAAGACCACGGCGTCGCGGGGGTTCGTGACCTCGGGCGCGCTGTACTCCGGGTGGGCGTGATCGACATACAAGCGCGCCCCGTTGGTGAGGATCACGTTCGCGACCGTCGGGTCGTCCGCCCACTCGTCGGTGAGCATGCTGGGGTGCGCCACCCGGCGGTTCAGCGCCCAGCCGCGCGCGTCGATCAGCGGGCTCTCCCCCACGTAGTCCCACTGGTGGGCCAGGTGCCGGTGTCCGTGGGCCTGCGCGTACGCCTGCACGACCCGCCCCGAGTTCACCATCGGGTTCGCGTCGGGCCGACCCGGCACGGAAATCCCGAACTCGGTCTCCGTCCCCATCACCCGGCCGACCCCGGTCATGGTTGTTCGCCCCTGCTCATGCTCGACCGTCGCGCTCGTCGCGCTTCCCCGGCTCGCCGCATCGTCAGCGGCACCCGCCGTACCCGCGCTTCCTCGCCGCTCATGCCGGCCAGCCTACGCACGCCGGCATCGGGTCACCGGGCGGTGGCCCGGGCTCAGCATGCGGTGTCGGAGCACCCGCCTAGAGTGAGCGCCATGTCCGAGCATCTCTCCGAGCAGGGGACCCACGAGCCCGTCGCGCCGCAGACCCGCTGGGCGCGGGCCACCGGCGGCGAGGCGGGCGAGGACTACGCGCGGCGGATGACGCAGGCCAGCGCCGACGCCGAGGCCGCCGGCCGGGACGCCCACGGGGAGGCGCGCTTCGTGCACGCCCTCGCCGAGCGCGCGCTGGACCGGCCGACCGCCCGCGTGCTCGACGCGGGCTGCGGCACCGGCCGGGTCGCGATCGCCCTGCACGCGATGGGCCACCCCGTGATGGGCATCGACGCCGACCTGTCCATGCTGCGGGTGGCGGCCGAGGTGGCCCCCAAGATCCCGTTCTGGCTCTCCGACCTGGCCGAACTCGACGTGCCCCAGGCCGCCATCGCCGGCGGCTTCGACGTCGTGGTGCTGGCCGGCAACGTCGTGCCGTACCTGGCCGACGGCACCCTGCCGGCCGTCCTCGCCGAACTCGCCCGGGTGACCAGGCGCGGCGGTCTCGTCGTGGCCGGCTTCGGCATCCACCCCACCGACCTGCCGGCGGGGCTGCCGGTGGTCGGGGTGGCCGAGTACGACGCCGCGGCGGCGGCCGCCGGGCTGGAGCCGGCGGAGCGGTACGCCGGGTGGGGTCGGGAACCCTTCGCCAACGACGCGACGTACGCCGTGTCGGTGCACCGCCTGGTGACCCCGCCGCCGCCCCGCGACGCGGCCGACCAGGCCGGATCCAGCGACGACGCGGGCATGCTGCCCGCCGGGCGCATCACGAGGCCCCGGGAGCCGCTCATCGCCGGCGACGGGAGCGACCAGCCCAGCCGCGGCGGCCTGCGCGGGCTGCGTGGGTTGTTTGGACGCCGGTGATGCTTGAACCGCGGCACTTGCCGTGGCGGGTGCGGCTCATCGACGCGATCGCGCGCCGGACCGGGGACTCGGTCACGGCCATGGACCACGACGCCATCGAGGCTGCCCGCGGCCACGTCCGGCCCCCGCGGCCCCCGGTGTCCTGGGTCACCGGGGCGGTGCTGCCGTCGGTGCGCATCGACGCCCGCACGGCCACGGTCGACGACGCGGATCGGCTAGGTGGCGGTGGCCCCCCGGGCGATCCGGAGCGGCCGAGCGACCCGGGCCGACCGGACGAGGAGACCCGGCCACGCGGCAGCCGCGAGATCGGGATCCGGCGGTACCGGCCGCGCCGGCACCTGCGCGCCCGCCTCCCCACCCCGGACGCCCTCCCGATGGTCGTGTTCTTCCACGGCGGGGGCTGGGCGATGGGCAGCGTGAGCGGGTACGACCCGCTGTGCAGCTACCTCGCCGACAGCCTGTCCGCCCTGGTCGCCAGCGTCGACTACCGGCTCGCGCCGCACCACCCGGCCCCGGCGGCGGCCGACGACGCCTTGGCGGCGACGCTGTGGCTGTGGGAGCACGCCGCCGAGGTCGGCGGCGACCCGGACCGGATGGCCGTGTGCGGCGACTCGGCCGGCGGGAACCTGGCGACGGTCGTGGCCCAAGCGCTGCGCGACCGGGCGGAGTCCGGCGCGGGCACGGCGGGTACGGCGGGGGCGGCCGGCCCGCGGCTGCGCCACCAGGCCCTCATCTACCCCTCCGTGGACTCGACCCGGCTGACCCCCTCGAAGATGGCCCGGGCGCGCGGCCCGATCATGACCCGGAGTGATACCGACACCTATCTGGCGCACTACCTGGGGCTCGGGGAGGGCGCGCTCTCGGCGTACGACATCCGCGTCTCCCCCGCCCTCGGCCGACTCGACGGGCTGCCGCCGACGCTCATCCAGTCCGCCGAGTTCGACCCGCTGCGGGACGAGGCCATCGCCTACGGCGAGGCCCTCGAGGCGGCCGGGGTGCCGGTGGTGAGCACGACGTACGCCGGCGCGGTGCACGGGTTCGCGTCCTTCCCCGCCGGGGCGCCCGGCGGGTTCCGGCACCGGGCGGAACTCACCCGCGAGATCGGCCGCTACCTGCTCGCCTGACCCGCAACGTCATCGGGGCGCTGGCTGATTCGCCGAGGCGGGCCCCTGCCGTAGGGGTATTGATCCGCGCGAGGACAGCACGGATTCAGAGTTCGCGGCGCCGGAAGACCAGGACGGCGGCCGCGCACAGCAGAACCACCAGCGCGAGGGTCGACAGGACCGGGCCCAGCGCCTCCGCGGGGCGGCCCGCGGCCAGCGCCGCCGGCAGGTCGCGCATCCCGGCCGGGCTGACGCGCCTCAGCGGCGCCCAGAGAGCGGCCAGGGTGAGCAGCAGGTGGGCGGCGAGGCCCACGCCTGCGGCGGCCCCGTGGAGTTCACGCAGGTGGAGGCGAGGACCATGAGGGCCACGTACAGGCTGCCGAGGGCCAGCCAGGCCGCGACCGCCGCGGCCAGCGGCCGACGGGTGCGGCGGGGAACAGCAGCCGCGTCACGACCCACGTCAGCGCAGTGCCGACCGCGACGGCCACGGCGAGGACGACCGCGTGGGTGGCCGCCTTGGTGAGCACGAACGCCGCGCGCGGCAAGGGCTTGGTGAGCACCAGCACCGCCGTACCCGCCCGGCACTCCCCCGCGACCACGCCCGCGAGCAGCACCACGACGAGAAACAGCACGAGATCGCCGAGATTCTTCGTCCACTGCAGATAGGCGTCGACGTACGTGGGCTCCGGGATCGGCAGGCCGGCGGCTCCCGCATCCCCCAGCGTCGCGCCCAGGATCTCCCGGATGTAGCGCGCCGTCAGCGGCCCCGTCACTGCGAAGACCCCCAAGACCGCGAACAGGACCTACGCCCGCCACCCCCGCAGGAACTCCTGGAGTTCCTTGCGGGCGAACGTGGCGACCGCGTGCGCGCCCGGGCTCATCGGTCCACCCCGATCAGCTCGATGAAGGCGTCCTCCAGCCGCGTCTCCCGCGGTTCGAAGCGGGCCAGGCCTAGGCCGGCGTCGGCCAACAACCGGGGCACGACCTCCCCTGCGGCGTCCAGGTCGTCGGCGGCGACCTCGCAGGCCGGGTGCCCCTCGATCTCGACGATGTCGACGCGCGCCGCCCACGGTTGGCCTCGCAATGTGTCCGCCAACCGCGCCGTGGCCGCAGCGCCGCCCGTCACCTGTACGAGGAGGCGACGGCTCGCGCCGTACCCGGACTTCACCTCCGCGATCGGACCCTGACGCGCGACGCGACCGGCGTCGATGACGGCGACGGTGTCCGCCACCCGCTCGACGTCGGACAGGATGTGGGTCGAGAACAGCACGGTGGTGCGGCCGGCCAACGCCGCGATCATCGCCAGCACGTCGCGCCGGCCGAGCGGGTCCAGGGCGGAGGTGGGTTCGTCGAGGATCAGGACCTGCGGGGCGTTGACCAGCGCCTGGGCAATGCCGAGGCGCTGCTTCATCCCCCGCGAATAGCCGCCCACCCGCTGGGCGACGCCGGTGAGTCCCGCCAGGTCGAGCGGGGTCTCGACCCGCGTCTCGAGGGTTCGCCCGCGCAGCCCGAACAGGCCCCCGCAGAAGCGCAGGAACTCAGGGCCGGCCATCCAGGGGTAGTAGCCCGGGACGTCCGGTAGGTACCCTACCACCGCCCGCACGTCGTCCCCGGACCGTGTGACGTCGCGGCCCAGGACCCGAAGGGACCCCGCGCTGGGGGCCGCGAGGCCGAGCATGATCCGCAGGGTGGTGGTCTTCCCCGCGCCGTTGCGGCCGAGGAAGCCGAAGACCGAACCGGGGGCGACCGTCAGGTCGACGCCGTCCAGGACGCGCCGACCGTCGTACGTCTTGACCAGCCCCTCGACGGCGATCGCGGGCTCCGTCGGGCGGGCGGCGCCGATCACGACGATGCCGGCGGGCGCTCGCCGTACAGCGACTCGACCGCCCGCGCGACGGCGTCCGGGGCCGGCGGCTGGTCCCCCCGTCGCGCCGCCTCGGGCACGGGCTCGGCCGCGCGACCGACGGCGAGGAACACGAGCGGCCCCACCAGCTGACCGAAGACGATCACGAGGAGCCAACCCCAGCGCGGGAGCAGCGCCAGGCGCTCATCGGGGGTGCGGTGCCACCGGACCAGCGCGACGATCATCAGCGTCAGCTGAGCCGCCACCAACAGGCCGATCAGCGCCCGCCCGGTCGGGTCCAGCGCGTCCCAGCTCATGACCCGACCTCCTGGTCCCACAGCCGACGCAGCCCGGTCCGCACCGGGATCACGATGGTGGCGAGGCCGATCAGCGGCGTGGCCAGCACGGCCGGCAGCACTCGGCCGCCCCTGCCGCGGTCCCCACCTCGATGTGGGCGTCGGTCACCGTGGCGGCCACCGTGATCGCCGTGAGGGCGGTCATCGACGCGCCGATCCCCGCCCTGACCAGCGCGTCCTGCGGGTCGGTGGGGCGGGTCGACCACAGCGCGGAGCCGAGTCCCAGCCCCGCCAACGCCGCCAGCCCGGCTCGTGGGCCCGTCCGCTGGACCCGTCCGTGGCCGACCAGGACGTCGGGACGCGGTCCGGGAGCCGCCGCCAGGACGCCGCCAGTGCCGCGCAGGTTCCCGTCGCAAGAACGACCGGTACGGCGTGCGCCGCGCCCGTCGCTGCCCTCGGGATGTGCGGCAGGACGTCCGCGTCGTAGTCGTCGGGGCGCAGGAGACCCAGCCGTACGGCGAGGGCGCCCAGGTTCACCGTCCAGCCGCCACCGACGAGGCGCGGGACCAACAGCGCCGGATTGGTGGGGTCCCAGACCCGGGCCCGGACCCGCGGCTGGGTCAACCCGCGAGTCTCCAGCGGCAGACCCGCGAGCCGGGCCTGCGCGGCTGCCGGCTCCCTCAGCTCGCCCGGCCCGTTCGCTCGGCCCGCTCGGAAGCTCGGGGTTCGGACCCCAGGGCGGCGCGCAGGCGCTCGGCGTACTCCTGCGCGGTCCCGAACTCGGCCACGACCGCCGCCGGGTCGGCCACTCCCCACTCCGCGATAGCGGTGCGGAGGTCGGCGACGGCGTCCAGCTCCGCGCGGGTCGCGCGGGTTCCGAGCGCGGTGCGGACCTGATCTGCGTAGTCGCCGCCGGTCATCGTCGATCCCCTCCCAGAAGTTGCGTGACGGCATCGTGGAGTTCGGCCCACGCGGCCCGCAGGTCGACCAGCGAGGCCCGGCCCGAGTCGGTCAGGGCGTAGTACTTGCGGGGCGGTCCCACCGGCGACTCCTCCCAGGACGTCACCACGGCTCCCGCCTTCTTGAGCCGGGCGAGCAGCGGGTAGACCGTCCCGCGGCTCGCCGCGAGCCCGTCGTGCTCGGCGAGTCGTTCGACAAGCTCGCCGCCGTACGCCTGGCCCCCGCTCAGGATCGCGAGAATCGCCAGCTCCAGAACCCCTTTGCGCAGCTGGGCGACGCGTTCGTCGCGGCTGCCGACGGCAGGGTCAATGGTCACGCCTACTAGTTTGCCATACCAACAACCGTCCGGCGCGGGACTGTCGGTGAGATCACATCCGGGCTACGCCGTACGGCCCTCGAGGCTGGCCTGGACCAGCGCGCCGTACCGCTCGACGAACGCGTCCTGCGCCGCGGGTGAGGCGTCGTCGCGGAGCCCGAGGGTCCGCATGCCGAGGGCCAGACCGATCAGCTGGCAGCTCGCGGCGTGGGCCCGGGCCCGGCCGTCCTCGTCGTCCGGAAGGTGCCGCAGTACATGAGTGACGACCTGCTCGACGAAGCGCCGCCGCTCGACGTCGGGGTCTGGGGACTGCCAGGTCAGGAAGACCGCCTGCGCCCACGGATCGTTCTCGCCGGTGCGGATGCGGGCGACGACGCGCGAGACGAGGTAATTGCCCAGGTCGTCGAACAGCACGTTCTCCGTGGAGGGCATGCCGACCTCGGGCGTGCTGGCGGCGTACAGCGCGGCCTTCGACCCGAATAGCTTCATGACGAGCGCCGGAGACACCCCGGCGTCGTCGGCGACGCCCCGGATGGTCACACCGCTGTAGCCGAGCTCGTGGAACAACCTGCTGGCGCTACGGCGGATGCGCTCCTGCGTCGACGGCTCTGTCATGGCTCCATCTTCCCCGACGAACCCAACCAGTGGTGCGCGAATGGGCGGCGGCGGGGTCCGTTTCGGACGTCGGTGCGTTGCGGGGTCGGGACGGGCGCCGCCGCGCGCGGCAATGCGAGGGAATGCACAACGGTGGTTATGCTGACGGCACGTCTACTGTCTCGCCGAAGGACCCGCCCCGTGCGCGACGTGATCGTCTTTTCAGGCTCGGCCCACGAACCGCTGGCGCGGCGCATCTGCCGCCACCTCGGCGTACCGCTCTCCGGCGCGGAGATCAAGCGCTTCAGCAACGACTGCCTGCAGGCGCAGCTGCTCGCGAACTGCCGCCAGCGGGACGTCTACATCGTTCAGCCGCTGGTGCCGCCGACCCAGGACCACCTGGTCGAGCTGCTGATGATGATCGACGCGGCGCGGGGTGCGTCGGCGGCGCAGATCACGGCGGTCATCCCGCACTACGCCTACGCCCGCTCGGACAAGAAGGACGCCTCCCGGATCTCCCTGGGCGGCCGGCTGGTGGCGGACATGCTGGTCACCGCGGGAGTCAACCGCGTCCTCACCATGGCGCTGCACGCGCCGCAGGTCCACGGATTCTTCTCCGTGCCGGTCGACCACCTCACCGCCATCGGCGTCCTCGCCGACCACTTCGTCGAGCGGGACCTGTCGGACTACGTGGTCGTCTCCCCCGACCTCGGCAACGCCAAGCAGGCCACCCTGTTCGCGCGGCTGCTCGGCCTGCCCGTCGCGGCGGGGAGCAAGCAGCGGCTCTCCGACGACAAGGTCGTCATCGACGCCATCGTCGGCGACGTGGCCGGCAAGCGCGCGATCGTGCTCGACGACGAGATCGCGACGGGGGGCTCGATCGTCGAACTCCTGGACAAGCTGGCCGAGGCGGGCTGCCCGTCGGCTGCCGTGGCCTGCACGCACGGGCTCTTCGCGGGGTCCGCGGTGCAGCGGCTGAGCACGCATCCGATGATCACCGAGGTGGTGACCACCGACACCGTGCCGCGGCCCGCGGGGTTCGGCGCGCTGCACGTCCGGTCCGTCTCGCGGCTGTTCGCCGAGGCCATCGGCCGCATCCACGTCGGCGAGTCCGTGAGCAGCCTCTTCGACGGCGTGGATCCGGCGCACGCGTCGCCGCAGCGGCAGTTGCCGCTGTACGACGGCTACGAGTCGTTCGACGACGGGTACGCCGACGCCGGCGGCCATCTCTTCTCCGGAAGCCGCCACCCCTTCGAGCCGGGGCAGGCGTCCCGCTCCTCAGCGGCCGGCCGGCCGGTCGAGTCCCCGCTTCGACCCGTCGTCAGCGAGCCGGTGCCGCTGCTGTCCGTGGCGGAACCCCAGCTCGATGACGCCGAGGCCCTGTCGTGACCCCGGAGGCGCGCCCGGAACGGGCGGCAACGGCGGGGACGACTAGTACGACGGGGGCGGCTGGTACGACGACTCCGCGCGCGGCCTCGGTGCCCTGGGCGGCGTTCGCGCTCGACGTGGTTCTGGTGCTGGTCTTCGCGACGACCGGCCGGCTCAGCCACGCCGAGGGGGTCACGTTCGGCGGCCTCGTCACGACGGCGTCCCCCTTCCTCGCGGGGACCGTCGGGGCATGGGCACTCCTGGTTTCTCGCGGCCGGCCGCGTGCGGCGACGATCCCGGCCGGGTTGCTCGTGTGGGCGATGACCCTGGTCGTGGGCATGGCGCTGCGCGCGATCACGGGCCAGGGGGTGGCGCTCAGCTTCGTCCTGGTGGCCGGGTCGTTCACCGCGCTGACGCTGATCGGCTGGCGCGCGCTCGGCGCGTGGCTGATCCGGCGCAACGCGCGCTGACTGCCGCCCTCTTCCCCGACTGCCGCCCTGTTTCCCGCACTGGCGCCCTCGATCAAGGCGGGCGTCAGTGAGGGAAAGAGGGCGCCAGTGCGGCCAGGGCCAGGTGGGTCACCACCAGGCGCGGGTCGTCTCCGTGGGACCGTCGACCTCGGTGAAACCCGCGTCAACCACCCGGATCGGAGCCTGATCCAGCGCCGCCCAGTCGGCGGGCGCAAGCTCATCGAGGGTTTCGACCCGCCAGTCGTCGTCATGCCAGGCCCGCAACACCTCCGACCGGCCATCGAGGACCAGGCGCTCCCAGGCCAGCTGCGCGGCGTGCCCGCACTGCGCCGCCGCCTTCCCCGTCGTCAACCCCAGCCCAGGACGCAGGGCGATCGTCACCACGGGCGCACGGCCGAGACCCGCCGACTGGCCCAGCGCCTCCGGGGATGTCGGCGGCGCTGCGGCCGTCGAGGATGGTCCAAGAGGCTCTTGCCCCGAATCCTCGGCCTCCCGGGGGAACTCGGTGCCCGAGACCTGCAGCTCGTCCAACGCCGGCGGCAACGGCCGGGCCGGCAGCGGCACGAACGCCCGCACCTGTGCTCCGTCCTGCGCCACGGTGACCCCGGGCAGCTCCTGGCAGCGGTCCCAGCGGGTGCCGCGCGCCCGGCGTACCAGCTTGCGGATCCGGCCGTCCCGCCAGCGGCGCAGGTACGGGCCCCACTCCCCCCGCGCGCGCTCGTCCGCCAGCAGCGACACCACGGCCCGCGCGGCCGCGGCGCAGACGGCGCGATGGGTGGGCAGGGCCGCCTTGTCGTACCGGACCGCGAGCTGCATCGCCCACGGCCCGTCCGCCACGCCGGGCTCGAGCAGCCTCGGATCGAGCAGGCTCGGATCCAATCCCGCAAGGTCGGCGGCGTCGGCATGAGCCTCGTCCGGCTCCGGCAGGGACTCCGGATCGGTCACAGGTACTCGCCGCCGGTCGGCACGCCCTCCACCGTGCGCGGGCGCGGCTCGACGGCTCGCTCGGCGTACGGCGCGTCACCGGGTTCAACGGCCGGCGCGTCGCCCGGCCCGGCGTACGACGCGTCGCCGGGGTCGCCGTACGGCGTCGCCGCCCGCGACCCACCATCCCCGGCAGGCGGGGCGCTCGAGGCGAGCCGCTCGGTCCGGATCCGTGAGATGTGCGTGACCCGCTCGCCCTTGCGCCCCGACACCCGCATCCACTCGTCCGGGTCGGAGGTGTTGGGCAGCGATTCGTTCTCCGCGAACTCCAGCGCCAGCGCGTCCAGCAGCAGCCGCGTCGACAGGCCCTTCGGACCACCCGCGATGAGCTGCTTGATCGCGGCGCGCTTGGCCCGGTCGACGACGTTCTGGATCATCGCCCCGGAGGCGAAGTCGGCGTAGTCGAAGACCCGCTGCCGACCGCTGGCGTAGGTCACTCGGAGGAAGTGGTTCTCCGGGCGGTCGGCGTACATCGCCCGCACCACCTGCTCGATCATCCCCGCCACCGTCGCCGCGCGGTCGCCGTGGTGCGCCGCCAGCTCGGCCTCGTCGAGGGGCAGGTCGGGGGTGAGGTACTTTCCGAAGATGTCCACGGCCCCGCCCTCGTCGGGTCGGCCGATCTGGATCTTCGCGTCCAGGCGACCGGGCCGCAGGATGGCGGGGTCGATCATGTCCTCGCGGTTCGAGGCGCCGATGATGATGACGTTGTCCAGCCGCTCGACGCCGTCGATCTCGGCGAGAAGCTGCGGCACGATCGTCGTCTCGACGTCGCTGGAGCGGCCGGACCCGCGGGTCCGGAACAGGCTGTCCATCTCGTCGAAGAAGACGATGACGGGCGCGCCGCCGGTTGCATGCTCGCGGGCGCGGGCGAAGATCAACCGAATCTGGCGCTCGGTCTCGCCGACGTACTTGTTCAGCAGCTCAGGGCCCTTGACGTTGAGGAAGTAGCTTGTGTTCTCGCTCTCCCCCCGCATCGCCGCGCTCTGCCGCGCCAGCGACGCCGCGACGGCCTTGGCGATCAGCGTCTTGCCGCAGCCGGGCGGCCCGTAGAGCAGTACGCCCTTCGGGGGCCGCAGGTGGTGCTCGCGGAACAGCTCCGGGTGCAGATAGGGCAGCTCCACGGAGTCGCGGATCTGCTCGATCTGATCGGTCAGGCCGCCGATGTCGGCGTAGCTGATGTCGGGGACCTCCTCCAGGATCAGGTCCTCGACCTCGGCTCGGGGGATGATCTCGTGCAGGAAGCCGCCGCGCGCGTCGTACAGCACCGTGTCGCCCTGCCGCAGCGTCACGTCGGCGAGGTCCGCGGCGCGCAACACGACCCGCTGCTCGGCGTCGTTGACGTTGACGACGACCCGGCCGCCGGCGAGGGTCTCGTGCACGGTGACGACCGCGCCGAGCCGGGGTGCCTCGATCGCCTCGACGATGGCGAGGGCGTCGTTGACGCGCACCTCGGCGCCAGGAACGAGCCGGTCGGCGGCGACCTCCGGGCTCGCGGTCACCCGCATCTTGCGGCCGCCGTGCATGACGTCGACGGTGTCGTCGGCGTGCCGGTGCAGAACGTGCGCGTACGTCGAGGGGGGCGTCGCCAGCGCCGCGACCTGGTTCTTGAGGTCGACCAGCTGGGCGCGCGTGGCGGCGAGGGCCTGGCTGAGCTGCTCGTTCTTGCCGGACAGGCGGCTGACCGTGGTCTGCAGCCGCGCCACCGTGGCGGGCGGCTCGGTCATGTGCGCGGCCCGGGGCGGGTGCGGGCTCTGCTCGGTCATGCCTGCCCTCCTGGTGCGTCGGGTGGGGTGCCCGCGGCGATCTCCTGCGCCGTACGGCGGAGCCGGCGCACCTTCTTGTCCGAGACGGGGCGCTCGCCGAGTTCCTCCGCCAGCTCGGCGTACGACTCCAGCGCGGCGAACGCGTCGGCGCCGGTGGGGCCGGCCTCGGCGGCGTCGTACGCGCCCTTGGCCGGGCGGCGCTTGCGCAGCGGCGGCGTCGTGCCCGGGGCGAGCCGCCGGGTCGTGATGAGGAAGCCGGTGTGGCCGTGCATGCGGTGCTCGGGACGGACCGCGAGGCCCTCCAGGTGCCAGCCGCGGACCAACGACTCCCACGCGACGGGCTCGGTGTAAGAGCCGTGCTCGCGCGCGGTCTCCGCCACCCGGGACAGCTGCGTCGCGGTGGCGACGTAGCAGATCAGGACGCCGCCGGGGGTGAGGGCGTCGGCGACGACGTCCAGGCACTCCCAGGGGGCGAGCATGTCGAGGACGACGCGGTCGACGGTGCCGGCGGGCACGGTGCGGCCGAGCTCCTCCACCAGGTCTCCCACGGTGACGGTCCACGCCGGGTGGGCGCCGCCGAAGAACGCCTCGACGTTGGCGCGGGCGATGTCGGCGAAGTCCTCGCGGCGTTCGAAGCTGTGCAGGCGGCCGGCGTCGCCCACGGCGCGCAGCAGCGACATCGACAGTGCCCCCGATCCGACGCCGGCCTCGACCACGGTCGCGCCTGGGAAGATGTCCGCCATCGCGACGATCTGCCCGGCGTCCTTGGGGTAGACGACCGCGGCGCCCCGCGGCATCGACATGACGTAGTCCGAGAGGAGGGGGCGCAGGGCGAGGTACTCCACCCCCGTCGTGTTCGTCGCCGTGCTGCCGTCCGGGCTGCCGATCAGGTCGTCGTGGTGCAGGCTCCCGCGGTGCGTGAAGAACCGACCGCCCGGCTGGAGCGTGATCGTGTGCAGCCGGCCCTTGGGGTCCGTGAGCTGCACCCGGTCCCCCGCGGCGAACGGCCCGCGACGGCGGGCGGCGCCGGCCGGGGTCGGGCGAACTGACGCGGCGGTCGGAACGGTGGCGTTGGTCGGAGGGGGAGCTTGGGTCGGAACGGGGGCGTGGGTCGGAGCGGGCACGGAGGGGTCGGGCACGTCCTGATCCTTGCACTGCTCGGGTCTCGCGCTCACCTGGGTATCTGACCTCGACCGCTCCCCCGGCTCCGCGTCGGTGACCACGTGGTCGTTCGCCGCGCTGGCCTGAGGGTCGAGCGGCACCCGCCGTACCTGCGTGTCCTCGCCGCTCATGAGGACCAAGTCTAGGCGGGCTGCGGAGATGCCCTCGGGCGGCCTCGCGCGGGGGTGGCCGGGCGGCCTCGCGCGGGGGTGGCCGGGCGGCCTCGGGCGGGGTGCACGGGCGGGCCGCGCGGAAGTGCCTGGGCGGGCGCATACTTCTGACGTTATGACACGGGCTGTTCGGCGCCCGCCCGCTCGACATCCGCAGCCGTGACGGCGGCGATGGGATGGCCGGCGGGATCGGTGAGGACCACGACGCCGTACGGGTTCTCCACGAGGGCCGCGAGATAGGCGGCGACGGTCGCGCCGGGCTGGGGGTCGTACGGCGCGAGCCAGCCCCTCGGCTGCCGGAGCAGCAGCGCGGAGGCGGGGGTGGCGCGTTCGTCGCCCGCGGGCATGCGCTGCCAGGCCTGCGGATCGACCAGCCCGCGCGGACGGCCACCAGGATCGACGAGCACCGGCACCGCGCCCGGGCTGGCCGTCAGGCGCGCGGGCACCTCGAGGGCCGGCGCCTCGAGGGGGACGGGTACGACGGGCCGCGCGACGGCAGCCAGCGGCACCGCCTCCAGGACCCGCAGCGAGGCGCCGGCCGCGATGGCGCCGCTGGCCCCGGACCACAGGAACGCCCCGATGAACGCGAACCACGCGACGCTCCACAGGCTGAGTCCGCCGCTGAGCAGAGGAATGATGACGAAGTAGAGCAGCCCGGCGAGCGTGATGAGGCGCCCGCCCCAACCCGCCGCGACCATCCCGGCGCTGCGTCGACCCGTGATCCGCCAGACCAGCGCGTCCACCAGGAAGCCGCCGTCCAGCGGCAGCCCCGGGAGCAGGTTGAACACGGTCACGAAGGCGTTCGAGATGGTCCAGGCCAGCCCGAGCAGGCGCGGCACGCCGGGCGGCAGGAGGGGCAGGACGGCGAGGCCGGCCAGCGCGAGCAGGGCGTTGGCGATCGGGCCGCTCACGGAGACGAGGGCGCTGCGGCCGGGGGTGGGCGCCGGCGCCGAGAAGGCGGTGTGACCGCCCCAGAGGTTGACGACGATGCGCTGCACGACGTACCCGGATCGCCTCGCCACCACCGCGTGCGCCGCCTCGTGACACAGGACGCTCACGGCGAGCAACAGGGCGTAGACCAGGGCGACCAGGTACGCGCCCCCCGCCCCGACGCCCGGCACGGACGCGCGGACGTCCGGGCCGAACGTCAGGACGATGATGGCGGCGATGACGAACCAGCTCGCCGAGAGATAAATGGGCACGCCGCCGATCGACCCCAGCCGCAGCCCGGGGTCGCCGGCCTCCGGCGAGATCGTCGGGGGGCCGTCGGCGCTGGTCGACATGGGTTGCAGCGTACGGCACCCAGATCGGCCGCTGACTCCCGCCGCCGGCCCTCTGCCCGCTGACGGTTGGGGTTAGCGCTCGCGGTGGTGGTTATCGCCGCAACGGTGAGCGCTACCCGCACCCGTCAGCACCACCAGCATTCGTGACAGGTCCGGACCCGGGGGGGGGGGGGGCGGCGAGGGGTACGGCGGCGCGCAGCGCGGGGTCCGCAGCGTTGTCGGACCGGCTCCTTAGAGTGACGTCATGGCACCGGCCCTGTCCCCCAGTCGCGCGAGCGACTTCATGACGTGCCCGCTGCTCTATCGGTTCCGGGTCGTCGACCGCCTCCCCGAACCGCCGTCGGCCGCGGCCGCCCGCGGCACGCTGGTGCACGCCGTGCTGGAGCGGCTCTTCGATCTGCCCGCCGAGCGACGCACCGTCGAGGAGGCCTGCCAACTCCTGCCTGGCGAGTGGGAGCGGCTGGTCGCGGAACGCCCGGACCTGGCCGTCCTCGTCGCGGGCCGCGACGGGGGGCACGACGAGCAGGCGCGGGCGGAGGAGGCGTGGTACGACGCGGCGACCCGGCTCGTCGAGCGGTGGTTCACCCTCGAGGACCCGACCCGCCTAGAGCCCGCGGAGCGGGAGCTGTACGTCGAGGCGGAGCTGGACGGCTTGGTGCTGCGGGGCTATGTCGACCGCCTTGATGTGGCGCCGGACGGGCGGATGCGGGTCGTCGACTACAAGACCGGGCGGTCCCCCAGCGAGTTGTTCGAGGGCAAGGCGCTGTTCCAGATGAAGTTCTACGCCTTGGTGCTGTGGCGGCTGCACGGCAGAGTGCCGACCCTGCTGCAGCTCGTTTACCTCGGCAACGGCGAGATCATGCGCTATGAGCCCGACGAGCGGGACCTGCTCGCCGTGGAGCGCAAGGTCAAGGCCCTGTGGGTCGCCATCGAGCGCGCCGCCGCCACCGGGGAGTTCCGGGCGAGTCCCAGCAGGCTGTGCGACTGGTGCGAGCACCGGGCGCTCTGCCCCGCCTGGGGTGGCACGCCGCCGCCGCTGCCCGAGGGGGCCGCGTTGTTGGCGCTCGATCCGCGGGCCAGTGGCGCGGCGGTCGTGGCGGTGGACTGAGGTGGTGAACTGAGCCATGGTCGCGCGCGAGCCGTCCCCGCCAGCAGTCCCGCCCGAGGAGGACCATCCCGATCTGGTGCGGTTGGCCGCCGCGCGGCCGTCCCGCCTCGCCCGGGCGATCTCCGAGGCCACCGACCCGGCGCTCGTCGTCGCCGCCGTCACGACGTACGTCGCCGTCCGCTCCTCCGGCGGTTGGCTCTCCGGGCTCGGGTGGGCCGGGTTGGCGGTGCTGTTCTGCGTGGCGCTGCCGTACGGCGTGTTGTTCGTCCTCCTGCGCGGCGGGGTGGTGGCGGATCGCCACGTCGTACGCCGTGAGCAGCGCCTCTGGCCCTCGCTGACCGCGCTGGTGAGCGTCCTGGTCGGCCTCGGGCTGCTCTGGCGGCTGGGGGCGCCGTGGCCGCTGATCGTGCTGGTTCTCTCCCAACTCGCCGGCCTGGTGGCGATTTCGCTGGTCACGCTGTGGAGCAAGGCGTCGCTGCATACCGCTGTGACCGCTGGGGCGCTGTGCGTGGTGGCGCTCCTGCAGGGCGGGGCGTGGTGGGCGATCGCGGCCCTGTGCGCCGCCATCGTCGGTTGGGCCCGGATTCGCGGCGGGCGCCACAGCCCACCGCAGGTCGTCGCCGGGCTGCTCATCGGGGCAGCGACCACGATCGGCGTGTTCGGGCCCCTGGCGCTGGCTGGCTGAGCGCAAGAACTTGGTCCAGCACGTGGAGCCACGCCCACCCGCGACGAACCCCGCCCTTCCCTCGGAGGCTGGGAGTTATCGGCGCGGGGGGACGCCCATCCGGAGCAGGCCGTACACGATGCCGTCCACGAGCGCGATCCAGCTGGCCTCGACGATGTTGGCGGCAACGCCCACGGTGCTCCAGGTGTCGTCGGTACCGGTGTGCTCGATCAGTACGCGGGTGATCGCGTCGGTGCCGTGCGAGGCGTCGAGGATGCGGACCTTGTAGTCGGTGAGCTCGATGTCGTCCAGCTCGGGGTACACACCCACCAACGCCAGCCGCAGGGCGTGGTCGAGGGCGTTGACCGGGCCGTTGCCCTCCCCCAGCGCCACGTGCCGGCCGCCGGCGTGCAGCTTGACGCTGGCCTCCGACATGGCCGGCGCGCCCCGCTCGACGCCGCCCGCGTCGGTGGTCACCCGCCAGGACTCGACGTCGAAGTAGTTCAGATCGTCGTTGCCGAGCTCGCGGCGCAGCAGCAGCTCGAACGAGGCGTCGGCGGCGTCGAAGGTGTACCCGCGCGATTCCATGTCCTTGACCCGATCGACCACGCTGCCCAGCACGTCGCGCTGATCGGCCAGGTCGAACCCAAGCTCGCGGCCCTTGAGCTCGATGCTGGCCCGGCCGGCCATGTCGGAGACCAACATCCGCATCTCGTTGCCGACCTCGGCCGGGTCGTGGTGCTGGTAGAGGTCCGCGTCCACCTTGATGGCGCTGGCGTGCAGGCCGGCCTTGTGCGCGAAGGCACTGGTCCCGACGTACGGTTGCCGCGACGTCGCGGGCACGTTCGTCACCTCGCCGATGGAGCGCGCGATGTGGGTCGCCTCCCGCATCCGCTCTGGCTCGATGAGGGTCATGCCCTTCTTGAGCTGGAGGTTCGCCACCACGGTGAGGAGGTTGGCGTTGCCGGTGCGCTCGCCGTAGCCGTTGATCGTCCCCTGCACGTGCGTCGCGCCCGCGCCGACGGCCGCCAACGAGTTGGCGACAGCGCAGCCGGTGTCGTTGTGGCAGTGGATGCCGAGCCGGGCGCCGGTGGCGGCGAGCGCGTCGGCGACGACCTCACCCACCTCGTCGGGCAGCATCCCGCCGTTGGTGTCGCACAGCGCCACGACCTCCGCGCCGGACTCGGCGGCGACCCGGATGACCTCGAGGGCGTAGTCGCGGTCCGCGCGGTACCCGTCGAAGAAGTGCTCCGCGTCAAGGAACACGCGTCGGCCCTCCCCGCGCAGGAACGTCACCGTGTCGCGGATCATCGCGAGGTTCTCCTCGCGGGTGGTACGCAGGGCGAGGTCGACGTGCCGCACGTGCGACTTCGCGACCAGCGTGACGACCGGCGCCTGCGCGTCGAGCAGCCCGCGGACCTGCGGGTCGTCGGCGGCGGCCAGGCCCGCGCGGCGGGTCGCGCCGAACGCCGCGAGCTGGGAGTTCCGCAGCTGGAGCTCCCGGGCGGCGCGGGCGAAGAAGTCGGTGTCCTTCGGGTTGGCTCCCGGCCAGCCACCTTCGATGAAGCCTACGCCCAGATCGTCGAGGTGCGCCGCGATGACGAGCTTGTCCGCGACGGACAGGTTGAGGCCCTCCTGCTGGGCCCCGTCGCGCAGGGTGGTGTCGTAGACGTGCACGTCGGTGGTCATCGGGGTTCCGTTCGGTCTGGAGTGACAGTCATCCGTGCGTGGCGCGAGGTGGCACGAAAGGCTGGCACGGGGCTGATGTCGACGTCGGTGCCGGGTGGCGCCGCGGCGTGCCCTACCCGATCGGGGTGGCGGGTCTGCCGCGGCCTTCCTCATCGCTCGCTGGTCGTCTGGTCAACGGCCAACAAAAAGACCCCCCGGGTACGGGAGGTCTGCGCGACGAGGGGTGCTCGTCGCGCTAGTCGATAATGAGGGTCGCCCACAGCATGGTGGCAGGCTGGCACGGGCCGCCGGAATGGCGCTCGCCCGTCTCGGGATTCGGTACGTCGCAGCCGGGCAACCCCTGCGGCCGGGGCGGCCGAGGTGCCGGGTCGTCCTGTACGTCGCGCGGGACGCCCACCCTCTCGGCCTGGCGTTAGCTGCGGGCCGAACCCGTCAACCCGCGGCGGGCGGGGTCGTCAGCGCCAGCAGGTCGGCGGCGCGGACGCCGTCCAGCGAGGGAGCCAGCGCCAGCCCCGGGGCGGGATCCACGGGCTTGACGCACGGCGTGACCAGCGTGGGGATCCCCGCGGCGACGGCCGACGCCGAGCCGGTCGAGGAGTCCTCGATGGCCACGCACCGGTTCACCGCCTCGGGTTCGCGGGCGTCGACGCCGAGGCCGGCCAGGCCCGTGAGGTAGGGCTCCGGGTGCGGTTTCCCGTGCCTGACCATGTCGCCGGTCACCACCGTCGCGAACGTCCCGGTAGGGAGCGCGCCCAGCACCACCTCGAGCACGGGCCGCCAGGACATCGTCACCAACGCCTGCGGCACCCCGGCCGCGCTGAGCTCGTGCAACAGCTCCAGCGCACCCGGCCGCCACGGCACGCCAGCCGCGCGCATCGCGACCACCACGCCCGCCTGCATCCGCTCGACGATCGACTCGCGGCCCAGGGTGACCGGGGTGCGGGCCCGGATCTGGTCGGCAGAGTCGAGCAGCGCCAGGCCGACCAGCGACAACGCGTCGTCGTGGGTCCAGGTGCCGCCGTACTCCGTGACCAGCTCGCGTTCCTGCGCGAACCACAGCGGCTCGGTGTCCATCAGGGTGCCGTCGAGGTCCCACAGGACCGCGCGGGGCAGGTCAGCGCCGCGCAGATGGTCGACCGGCAAATGCGGGGACTCGTAGACACGGGTCGGGTGGGCGTGGGGCAGGTGCTCCGTCATACCTTGAAGTACTTCGCTTCCGGGTGGTGCAACACGATGGCGTCGGTGGACTGTTCGGGGTGCAGCTGCAGCTCCTCCGACAGCTCGACCCCGATGCGTTCGGGCTGGAGCAGCCGCACCGACTTGGCGCGGTCCTCCAGGTCCGGGCAGGCCGGGTAGCCGAAGCTGTAGCGGCAGCCGGGGAACTTCACATCCAGCACGTCCCCGAGCGGCAGGTCGCCCATCCGGCCGAGTCCCAGCTCCTCGCGGACCCGCGCGTGCCACATCTCGGCCAGGGCCTCGGTGAGCTGGACCGACAGGCCGTGCAGCTCCAGGTAGTCGCGGTAGGCGTTCTCGGCGTACAGCTTGGCCGTCACCTCCGAGACGTGGCTGCCCATCGTGACCAGCTGCAGCGCGATGACGTCCGGCCCCGACAGCTCGGTCTCGCCCCGGTCCCGGAAGAAGTCGGCCAGGCAGAGCCGCCGGTCGCGGCGCTGCCGCGGGAACGTGTAGCGCCCCACCTCCGGCGGCAATTCGGCGCCGGCGTCGCCCGCGCCCATCCCCGCCGGGTCCAGCACGACCAGCG
Organism: Austwickia sp.; assembly: GCA_016699675.1. NCBI lineage: Bacteria > Bacillati > Actinomycetota > Actinomycetes > Micrococcales > Dermatophilaceae > Austwickia > Austwickia sp. Next base: position 3,813,119 of record CP064985.1, read on the forward strand.
AGTTCCCTTCGGAGTAGCAGGGGAAGTAGCCGTAGACGACCGCCGGCTCCATGATCTGCTCGGCGGCGATGCGGTCCAGCCACATCCGCAGCCGCGGGCGGCCCTCGGCCTCGACGAGTTCCTCGTACGTCGCGCTCTCGCGCCCCTCGCCCTCGCCGCGGCCGGGCTTGAGCCCCCACTGCCCGAGGAACGTCGCCCGCTCGTCGAGATAGCCCGCGTAGTCAGCGAGCGCGATCCCCTTGACGACGCGGGTCCCCCAGAAGGGCGGCGTCGGTACGTCGAGGGCGGCGCCGCGCGCGACGTCCGAGCGGGTGGTGTCGTCGAAGGACGGCGCGTCGTCACCGGAATCCCCGGCGCCGCGGCCGGCGACGCGCCGCGCCCGCAGCGGCGGCAGCGTCTCGGCCAGGGTCGGCCCACCGGGGGTCCGAGCCGCGGCGACCGCGTCCATGAGCCGCAGCCCCTCGAAGGCGTCGCGGGCGTAACGGACCTGACCGGCGTAGATCTCGGCGAGGTCGCTCTCGACGTACGCCCTGGTCAGCGCCGCCCCACCGAGCAGCACCGGCCAGCGGGCGGCGAGGCCGCGCTGGTTGAGCTCCTCCAGGTTGTCCTTCATGATGACCGTCGACTTCACGAGCAGCCCGGACATCCCGATCGCGTCGACCGCGTTCTCCTCGGCGGCCCGGATGATGTCGGCGATGGGCTGCTTGATGCCCAGGTTGACGACGTCGTAGCCGTTGTTCGACAGGATGATGTCGACGAGGTTCTTGCCGATGTCGTGCACGTCGCCCTTGACCGTGGCGAGCAGGATCTTGGCCTTGGCCTGCCGGGCCGTCCCGGAGGCCTCGGCGGCCGCCTCGATGGAGGGCTCCAGATAGGCGACGGCCGCCTTCATCGTCTCGGCCGACTGCAGCACGAACGGCAGTTGCATCCGACCCGAACCGAACAGCTCCCCGACGGTCTTCATACCCGCCAGCAGGTGGTCGTTAATGATGGCCAGCGGGTCCTGCCCGCCGTCGAGGGCCTCCGCCAGGTCGGCCTCCAGCCCGTTGCGTTCGCCGTCGATGATGCGCTGCGCCAGGCGCTCGGCCAGCGGCAGCGCGGCCAGTGCCGCAGCCCGGGACTCCTTGACCGAGGCCGAGTCGACGCCCTCGAAGAGCTCCAGCATCCGGGCCAGCGGGTCGTAGGTGAGCGCGCCCGACTCGTCGTACCGGCGGCGGTCGTACACCAGGTCCAGCGCCACCTCGAGCTGCTCCGGCGCGATACGCGCCACCGGCACGATCTTGGCGGAGTTGACGATGGCGCTGCTCAGCCCCGCCTTCACGCACTCGTCGAGGAACACCGAGTTGAGCACCTGACGCGCGGCCGGCTTGAGGCCGAAGCTCACGTTGGACACCCCGAGGGTGGTGCTCACCCCCGGGTAGCGGGTGGTGATCTCGCGGATCGCCTCGATCGTCTCGATGGCGTCGCGGCGGGTCTCCTCCTGGCCGGTGGCGATCGGGAACGTGAGGCAGTCGACGATGATGTCCTCGACCGCCATGCCGTGCTCGCCGGTGAGGGCGTCGATGAGCCGGCTCGCGACGGTGACCTTGTGCTCGGCGGTGCGCGCCTGCCCGGTCTCGTCGATGGTCAGGGCCACGACCGCGGCGCCGTGCTCGCGCACCAGCGCCATCATCCGGGCGAACCGGCTGGTGGGGCCGTCGCCGTCCTCGTAGTTCACCGAGTTGATGACCGCGCGGCCGCCCAGCCGCTCCAGCCCGGCCTGGATCACCGCGGGCTCGGTGGAGTCGAGCACGAGCGGGAGGGTCGAGGCGGTGGCGAACCGGTACGCCAGCTCGCTCATGTCCGCGGCCCCGTCCCGGCCGACGTAGTCGATGCAGACGTCGAGCAGGTGCGCCCCATCGCGGGTCTGCTCGCGGGCGATGTCGACGCAGTCGTCGAGGCGGCCTTCGAGCATCGCCTCGCGGAAGGCCTTGGAGCCGTTGGCGTTGGTGCGCTCCCCGATGGACAGGTAACTCGCGTCCTGGCGCAGCGGCACGGAGGTGTAGAGGCTGGCGACGCTCGGTTCGCGGGTGACCTGCCGGGGCGGCACCGGCGCCCCGCCGACGGCCTCGACGACCGCGGCCAGGTGGGCGGGGGTCGTGCCGCAGCAGCCGCCGACCACGGCCACGCCGTAGTCCGCGACGAAGCGCCGGTGCGCGGCGGCCAGCTCGTCGGGTCCCAGCGGGTAGTGCGCCCCGTCCTTGGTCAGCTCGGGCAGGCCCGCGTTCGGCAGGACGCTGATCGGGATGGGACTGTACGTCGCCAGGTGCCGCAGGTGCTCGCTCATCTCCGCCGGGCCGGTGGCGCAGTTGAGGCCGATGACGTCGATCCCGAGCGGCGCCAGGGCGACGAGCGCCGCGCCGATCTCCGAGCCCATGAGCATGGTGCCGGTCGTCTCCACGGTGACCTGGGCGATCACCGCGAGGTCCGCGGACCGCTCGGCGAGGGCCCGCTTGGCGCCCACGATCGCGGCCTTGGCCTGCAGCAGGTCTTGGCAGGTCTCGATGAGCAGGGCGTCGGCCCCGCCGTCGATCAGCCCCAGCGCGCACTGCTGGTAGGCGTCCCGCAGCTCGGCGTACGGCGCATGCCCCAGGCTCGGCAGCTTCGTGCCGGGCCCGATCGACCCGAGGACGAACCGGGGCCGCTCCGGCGTGGACCACGCGTCCGCCGCCTCGCGCGCCACCCGTGCGCCCGCCTCGGCGAGCTCATAGGTGCGCTCGGCGATGTCGTACTCCCCCAGGTTGCCCAGGTTCGCGCCGAACGTGTTGGTCTCGACCGCGTCGCAGCCGACCTCGAGGTAGGCGTCGTGGACCGAGCGGACGATGTCCGGCCGGGTCACGTTAAGGATCTCGTTGCAGCCCTCGTAGTTCTGGAAGTCCGCGAGGCTGGGGTCCTGCGCCTGGAGCATCGTGCCCATGCCGCCGTCGGCGACGATGACGGTGTGGCCCAGGCGGGCCCTGAACTCGGCGCCGCGTTCGACGGAGCGGCTGGCGGTGGAGCGGCTGCTCACGGGTCTCCTCGGGGACGACTGCTGGTGGGGAGCGCCGCTGGTCAGGCGACGGGCCCATCGTACCGAGGCCGACCCCGAGCCCCGGGAGGGCCTCCGCGTAGGCTGAGACGGTGATCGACCTCGAGGACGTCCCGCCGCTGCGCCGCCCGCTCGTGCTCGCCGCGTTCGAGGGCTGGAACGACGCGGCCGAGGCGGCATCGACGGTGATCACGCACCTTGCGGAGGCCTGGGACGCCCAGCCGGTGGCCAGCCTCGACCCCGAGGACTACTACGACATGCAGGTGAACCGTCCCCGGGTGGCGCTGGAGGACGGCGTACGCCGGGTGACGTGGCCGACCACGACGATCCTCGTCGCGACGCCCCCCGAGCTGGACCGCGACGTGATCCTGGTGGACGGGATCGAGCCCTCGATGCGGTGGCGCAGTTTCGTGGGCGAGCTGTTGGACTTTGCGGTCGAGGCCGGGGCGGAATCCGTCGTCTGCCTCGGGGCACTACTCGCCGAGGTGCCGCACACCCGCCCGCTGCCGGTCATCGTGACCTCCGAGGACGCCGCGCTGCGGGAGCGCGTGCGGGCCGAACGGAGCAGCTACGAGGGCCCGACCGGCATCGTCGGGGTGCTCGCCGACGCCGCCCAGGCGCGGGACCTGACGTCGATGTCCCTGTGGGCGTCCGTGCCGCACTACGCGGCGGGCGCCCACTCGGCCAAGGCCACCCTGGCGATCCTTCGCCAGCTGGAGGACCTGTTCGGCTGGACCCTGCCGCACGGCGACCTCGCCGAGGACTCCCGGGCCTGGGAACGGGGCGTGGACGAGCTGGCGAGCGCTGAAGAGGAGGTGGCGGAGTACGTGCGTCACCTCGAGGCCTCGACCGATGCCGCCGACTCCCCGGCCGCCTCCGGCGATGCGATCGCCCGCGAGTTCGAGCGCTACCTGCGCGGCCGCGGCGAGCCCGACGCCTCCCGCTGAACCCCCCGCGCTTTGACTCGGGCGTTATGCGTGCCGGGGCCCGCATAATGCCCCTGTCAGAACAACGGCTGGCGGCCCGAAAGTTCAGCGCATCCCTAGAGGGCGATGCCGAGCAGCGCGTCGGCCGTGGCGCGGATCAGCGCCGGGGCGCTGGCGTCGTCGCCCGCGCCGGTCAGGGCACTGGCGGCCCAGCCGTCGAGGAGCGTCAGGGCCGTCGGAGTGTCGAGGTCGTCGGCGAGCGCACGACGTACGTCGTCCAAAACCGGACCCGCCGCGGGACCGGCCGGCCGGGCGACCGCCGCCCGCCATGCCGCGAGCCGCTCCCGCGCCGCGACCAGCTCCTCATCGGTCCATTCCCAGTCCGCGCCGTGCCGGTGGGCGAGCAGCGCCAGGCGCACCGCCATCGGGTCCTCGCCCTCGGCGCGCAGCCGGGAGACGAGCACGAGGTTCCCGCGGGACTTGCTCATCTTGTGGCCCTCGTAGCCGACCATCGCCTGATGGACGTACGCCGTCGCGAAGGGCTCCGCCGCCCCGTCCCCGGGTTCGTCGACGAGGGCGGCGGCCTGCACGGCGCTCATCTCGTGGTGCGGGAAGATCAGGTCGGTGCCGCCGCCCTGCACGTCGAACGCCCATGCCCAGGTACTCCAGCGCGATCGCCGTGCACTCGATGTGCCAGCCGGGACGCCCGGCGCCCAACAGCTGTGACGGCCACGACGGCTCGCCCGGCCGGGCGGCGCGCCACAGCAGCGGGTCGAAGCGGCCGCGCTTGTCGGTGCGGTCGGGGTCGCCGCCGCGCTCGGCGAACACCGCGTCCATGGCGGCCTCGTCCCAGCCGCTGACCGCTCCGAAGTCGGGCCGTGCGGAGAGGTCCAGGTAGACGTCGCCGCGCGCGCCCTCCCCGGCCTCCTCGCCGTCGGGCAACGGCAGCTGGTACGCCGCGCCGCGGGCGAACAGCTCCGCCACCCTGGCCTCGATGAGGTCCACGGACTCGACCACCCCGACGTAGTGATCCGGCGGCAGCACGCGCAGTGCGGTCATGTCGTCGCGGAAGAGCTGAGTCTCCCGCTGCGCCAGCGCGCGCCACTCGACGCCGTCCCGCGCCGCGCGTTCGAGCAGCGGGTCGTCGACGTCGGTGACGTTCTGCACGTACGTCACCTCGTGCCCCGCGTCGCGCAGCAGCCGGTTGAGGACGTCGAAGGTGAGGTACGTCGCCGCGTGGCCCAGGTGCGTCGCGTCGTACGGCGTGATCCCGCAGACATAGAGGCGAGCCGTGGGCCCGGGCGTCAGCTGGACCGCGCCTCGCCGGCTGTCGTAGACCGTCGGTGCCGGCGCGGAGCCGGGCAACGTGGGCAGGTCGGGGGCGTCCCAGGCGATCACGAAGGCAGCCTACCCGCGGGTCGAGCCGTCCCCGCCGGGGGCCGCCGGCCCGCCCGCCGGCCAGCAGAGTGCGACAGCGGCGGCGTTCTGGGCAACGTCCAGCGGCGGTTTAGAGCGGCGGCCAGGGGATGGAATGCCAGTCCCCGCTCGGCGCGGGGAACACGCCGGCGTCGAGCAGCCGGGCGACGCGGCGTCGCAGGGCCTCGATCTCCGCGGCGGTGATGTGCTCGGCCAGCGCGGCGCTCAGCGAGTCCTCCCCATCCTCGGCGAGGGCTTGCGTCAGGCGCCCCAGCCGGTCGATGTCGGCCGGGGGCAGCGGGTCGCCCTGCCAGCCCCACAGGATTGTGCGCAGCTTGTCGTCGGCGTGCAGGCTGACGCCGTGGTCGATGCCCCACAGGCCGCCGGTGCTGTCCCGGAGCACGTGGCTGCCCTTGCGATCGGTGTTGTTCAGGGCGGCGTCGAGCACCGCCAGCGAGGCCAGTCGAGGCAGGTCGGCGTGCGCGACGACCACGTCGGTGCCGTCGGCGAGCTGCGCCGGGAGCACGGGAAGCCAGCCCGGGGTCGCCGCGCCCGCCTTGACCAGCGTCACGACGTGGGCGTCCTCGGGGTCATGCAGTTCGGTGGCCCGCCGCGGCCGCGGCCGGCGCCGCCGCGCCCCGCCCCCGGAAGCCGCGGCCCCGCCCCGAGTCGCGGTGGCGCCCCGAGTCGCGGTGGCGCCTGAGTCGCCGCCGGCCGGCGCGTCCGATCCCGCGTCGGCACCCGCGGGGGACCCCGTCTCGGCGATCGTCTCGGAAGCGTCCGGGGCATCGGGATCGTCCGGTATGCCAGGCGGCAGCGCGCCCACCCAGCGCTGCAAGGCGCCATGCACGTCGTCGCGCAGCACGGTCGCGGGGACGAGCCCCCATCCCCCGGCCCGATCCACCAAGCACGCGGCGACCTCCCGGCCGGCGAGCGTGCCGTCCGGGAAGTCCCACAGCGGCCGCTCGTAACGGACCGGCTTCAACACGGCGTACCCGCGTCCGCCGTCGGCCCGCACCCCGTCCACCACGACCAGGAACACCCCGTTGGAGGCGTCGGTGAGCTGTCCCACGACCTCGATGGCGCCGGTGCGCAGGGCCGCGAACGTGGCCGCGTCGGCGGCGTCGAGCGGCACCGGGTGTCCGCCGGCTCCGGGCAGGCTCATCGGCCCGGCGCCCGATCGGCGGTGTTCAGCGGCGGTATCCGTTGGCTCGTGGGCAGATGTGCCCGTCCGCGTCGATGGGACCCGCGCAGAACGGGCACTGGGGGCGCCCGGCGTCCACGACGCGGCGGCCTCGGCGGGCGAAGGCCCGGGCCATCCCGCCGGGCAGGCTCACCCGCAGCACCAACTGGGTGGGGTCCGTGGCCGGGTCCACGGCGTTCTCGCCGGCCTCGGCCAGCTCCTCCGCGTCCGCGGTGTCGAACGAGTCGCCCACCGCGTGCAGCTCCAAGACCAGCCGCCGCACCTCCGGGTCCCAGGACAGGCCCATCGTGCCGACCCGGAACTCCTCCTCGACCGGCGTGTTCAGCGGCCGGTCGTCCACGAACGGCCGCGCGGCCTGCTCGGTCGCCTCACCGCCCGCGAACTCGTCGAGCAGGTCGTTGACCCGGTCCGCGAGGATGGCGACCTGTGTCTTCTCCAGGCCCACCGACGTGGTGCGCGGGCCCGCGCTGGCCTGCAGGTAGAACTCCCGCTGGCCGGGCGGCCCGATCGTGCCCGCGACGAACCGCTCGGGCGGATCGTAGGAGATGAGCGCCATGCACTTGACCTTACGGCAGCGGCCCCGCGCGTGGCGCTAGCCCCCGGCGCCGTCGCCGCCGCCCACGACGGCGTCGCCGTCGGCGGGCCCACCGCTGCCACCGTCTCCGCCGCCCTCGGGTCCGCCCGCAGGGCCACCCGCGGGCGCGGGCGACGGCAGCGCCGTCCACACCGCCCCCGTGTCATTCGTGCGGATGACGAACGGGCGCTGGGCCGTGTACCGCACCACCGACACCCCGGCGGGGTCGACGTGCCAGCGCTGGAAGAGGTCCAGGGGGCAGCCTGCGGCGTCGGCCAGGATCGCCTTGATGACGTCGCCGTGGCTGACGGCGGCCCAGACGGCCCCCGGCCCGTGCTCCGCCTCGACCGTGGCGTCCAGCTCGCGGACGGCGGCGACGGCTCGCGCCGACATCTCCCGAATGGACTCGCCGGGGTGTGCCTCCGAGTCCGGGAAGCGGGCGGCACTGGGCTGGGTCTGGACGACGCGCCACAGCGGTTCCTTGGCCAACTCGGCGATGGGACGGCCGGTCCACCCGCCGTACCGGCACTCCCCCAGCCGTTCGTCCTCGATCCGGGGGATGTCGCGGCCACTCACGACCAGGTCGAGCGTCTGCAGGCACCGCGTCAACGGGCTGCTGACGACTAGCGCCAGCGGCACCGCCTCGAGCCGAGCGCCGAGCGCCGCGGCCTGCTCGCGCCCCCGCTCGTCCAACTCGACGCCCGGCGTCCAGCCGGCGAGCAGGCCGGCGGCGTTCGCCGTCGTCCGGCCATGGCGGATGAGCAGGACCGTTGCCATGGCCGCCATCGTACGGCGCGGGCGAGCTGCGGCCGCAGCCCGACTGGCGCCACCCCGACGTGCTGCAAGAATGGCGCCCGTGATCGTGGACAAGGCCGTGTACCGCGACGGCGTACGGTGCGCGTGCGGCGACGTTTCCGAGGAGCTGGAGCGTCTGCGCGCCTCGCCCGAGAAGGGCTTCCTGTGGATCGGGCTCAAGGACCCGACCACGGCCGAGTTCGCCGAGCACAACGACGAACTCCAGCTCCACGACCTCGCCGTCGAGGACGCCCTCAAGGGCGACCAACGCGCCAAGATCGACATCTACGAGAACACGATCTTCGTCGTGCTGAAGACCCTGCGCTACATCGAGGCCACCAGTGACGTCGAGACGGGCGAACTGATGATGTTCGTCGGGGACCGGTTCGTCCTCACCGTCCGCTACGGGGAGGCGAACCCGCTGGCCGGCGTACGGCGCCGCCTCGAGGAGAGCCCGCAGCATCTCGCCCTGGGGCCGATGGCCGTGATGCACGCCGTGATCGACCACATCGTCGACGCCTATCGCGCCATCGACATCGAGCTGGGGCGCGACCTCGAAGACATCGAGGAGGCCGTGTTCGACGGCGACCGGGACGTCGCCGGCACCGAGATCTACAAGCTCAAGCGAGAGGTCCTGGAGTTCAAGCGGGGGGCGGTCCCGCTGGTGGCGCCGATGCGCCGGCTCCTCGGCGACGCCCGGGTGCTGGTGCCGAAGAAGCTGCGGCCGTTCTTCTCCGACGTGCTGGACCACCTGCTGCAGGTCTGCGATCACTCCGAGAGCTACGACCGGCTGCTGTCGGACATCCTGTCGGCGCACCTGTCCCAGCAGGCCATCCGTCAGAACGAGGACATGCGCAAGATCTCCGCGTGGGTGGCCATCGTCGCGGTGCCCACCATGCTCGCCGGCATCTACGGCATGAACTTCGACAACATGCCCGAGCTGCACGCCGAGTACGGCTACTTCGTCCTGCTCGGCGTGATGCTCACGCTGTGCGTCGGACTGTACGTCGCGTTCCGGCGCGCGAAATGGCTCTGACGACGGTCTCGGAGGACTCGGGCGCGGCTGGCTGCCGGACGGAATCAGCGGGCCGAACCGGCGGGCCGGATCAGCGGACCGCGATCCAGCCAGCCCCCAGCGCGACGGCGAGCAGCAACCCGGCCGGCACCCGGTAGTAGACGAACGCCTTGAGCGAGTTCGTCGCCACGAACCGCAGCAGCCAGGCGATCGACGCATAGGCCACGACGAAGCTGATCAGGATGCCGACGGCCATGGGACCGGGCGGGACCACCTGGAAGTCGACGTCCTTGAGCTCGAACAGGCCCGCGGCGGTCAGAGCGGGGATGGCCATGTAGAACGACAGCTCCGTGGCCACTACGCGATTGATGCCGCTCAGCAGCCCCGCGGAGATCGTGGCGCCCGAGCGGGACACCCCCGGGATGAGTGAGAAGCACTGCATGAGACCGAGCTTGACGCCGTCCGCGATCGTGACGTCGTCCTCGGCCCGGACCCGGCCGGCTCGCGCGGTGCGGTCGTGGCGCATCTCCGCGATCCACATCACCGCGCTCCACAGGATGAGGGCGCCCGCGACGACCCACAGGGAGCGCAGCTGGTCCTTGATGACGTGTCGCCCGAGGAAGCCGACGATCCCGACGGGCAGTGAGCCGATGAGGACCGCCAGGGCCAGGGTCCAGTCGTGGTTCGCCCGGGCCTGCGGCGAGCGCAGGCCGGCGACGAAGGCCTTGAGCAGCCGGACGATCTTGGCCCAGAAGTAGACCAGCGTGGCGGCGATAGCGCCGACCTGGATCGTGGCCGTGTAGCCGGTGATGGCCGGGTCGTCGATGGGCAGGCCCATCAGTTTCTCGGCGACGGTCAGGTGGCCGGTGGAGCTGATCGGGAGGTACTCCGTGATCCCTTCGACGATCCCCAGGACGACGGCGTGCCAGTACGTGAGTTCCACTCGTGCCTCTCGGTCGGCGGGGCAGCCTGCGCGGGGTTCCTCCGCCGTTGCCCCCTGGCGACACCCGCAACGCGGCGGGTGGGCCCCGACCGCCGACGCGGGAGTCTAGGCGCGCAAGCTGAACGCCCGCTCCATGTCTCCTGGGAACGGGCGTTCAGCGTGCTGCTGGGCGCGGGCCGCGGGCGTCAGCGGCGTGCGGGCCGGACGTCTGCCTCGTCGGCGTCGTCCTCCTCGTCGTCGAACTCGATGTCCTCGTCGTCATCCTCGTCGTCTTCGTCGTCGCCGTCGAGGTCGTCGTCCTCATCGAACTCGTCGTCGAGGTCGTCCTCTTCGTCACCGCTGTAGATCTCCAGCGGGGTGACCTCCCCGAAGGCCTCCATGAGCGCGTCGTCGTAGGCGTCGAACGCCTCGGCCAGGTCTTGGTACGCCGCGACCACCGCGGGATCGTTTTCGCCGCGGCGCGAGGAGGCCGCCTCGAGGTGACGCTCGAGGGCGGACACGAACGTGGCAAGGGCGGCTCGGGCATCTGCGCTCATGCCCCGCACGCTATCGCGTCCACGGCGCCGGGTCACCCGGGTTGGGGTCTGTGTTGTCCTCTGGACGGGCGCCCGTCCTCCCTCGCGCAGGGACGGGCCGGAGGCAGGGCGGGGACGGGCCCGGGGGCAGGGCGGTGACGGGCCCAGGACAGGCCGGACACGGGGTAGGGCCGATGACCGATCCCCGGGCCGCGGCCGATGCGGACCACCCGTCACAATGGCGTCGATGATCGAGTACGAGTACCGCGTCATGACCTTCGGACGCCAGGTGAGCCGCGAGGAGGCCCGGCGTGCCCTCGTCGAGGCCGCCGAGCACGGCGACTGGGAGCTGACTCGCACCCGGCACTACGTCGGCGGGGCCCGTCGCTCCTGGCTGCGCCGCAAGATGGTCCGGGTCCCCCGCGCGCTGGTCGACGCCGTCCGCGCCTGACTGCACCCGGCCTGGGCGAGTTCGACATGCCGCCGGGAACCTGCCCGACCAGGGGGGCGTCGCAGTCATCATGGACTCGGGAGCGTGTGCAGCGTCGCCACGCCGTCCAGCACACGCGGCGCCCGCATCGGAGCGCCGCAAAGGAGGTTCGATGCGACGACGTCGCAGCACGGTGGTCTGCCTGGGGCTGACGGCTGTCTTGGCGACATCCCTGGCCGGGTGCGGAGCCGATGAAGACCAGGGCGGCGGCGGCGGCGACCCGGAGTACACCGGGATCTGCGTCGACAAGAGCACCGGCGTTCGGTTGGACGACTCGGTGTGTGAGAACGACCCCCTTCCTGACGAGAAGGACTTCCAGGCCCAGGCGGCCGTCAACGCCGGGTCCGATCCCGCGGTCGCGCAGACCTCCACAGCGGACGCCTCGGCCAGCCCGCCGGGAGCGTCGGCGTCGGCTTCGTCCCCGACGCGCACCGGTACGTCGACGCCGGCGGACACCGCGGCGCCGACCTCGCCCGCCACGACCCTGCCCACCACGGCCGGCACCACGGTCCCGACCACGCCCGGCTCGACGGGCCCGAGTGGTACCGGCGCCGGCGTACCGTCCTGCGTTCCCACCGGCGCGACCGTATCTCCCGCGGCGACCATCACCGCGACCCTGCCCGTCGAGGCCTCCCCCACGGCCAGCGCCGTCCCCACGGTGTTTGAGGGCGCCTGCCCGCCGGGGCAGGTGCCGGCCGGACCGAGCGGCACGCCGGCGCCGGTGACGACGACCGTCTACCGGCACTCCACCTCGCACGGCTGGTTCTTCATCCCCTGGGGACTGTGGTCCCCGCCGATCGGACACCGCGCCACTTACGGCAGTTACGCGCCGCCGACCGGCACGACGTACACCCGAGGGGGCATGACCCGCAGCGGCGGGACCGTGACCAAGTCCTCGGTCTCCGGCGGCAAGGTGTCGACCTCCCGCGGCGGCTTCGGCGGCTCGGGCAGCAAGGGCGGCAGCTGATGGAACGGCATCGGGTCCAACCGCGGCCGCACTGGCGCGAGCGGGTGGTCGAGCAGGGCCTCGTCTACCCCACGACGCGGGACGACGCCGGCCGGGAGCGGCCCTACTGGTTCGAGGAGGCCTGCTACGTCCTGACCGAGGACGAGGTCGACCTGCTCGAGGCGGCGACCGAACGGCTGCACGGCATGTGCCTGGAGGCGGCCCGGTTCCTCGCCACCGGCGCGATGGGCAATCTCGGGCTGCCGCCCGGTTCGCTGCGGCGCGCGGGCGAGTCATTCGCGAGCAACCCGCCGAGCCTGTACGGCAGGTTCGACCTGCGCTACGACGGGCAGGGACCCCCGAAGCTGCTGGAGTACAACGCGGACACCCCCACCGGGCTGCTGGAGTCGAGCGTGGCCCAGTGGTACTGGCTGGAGGACACCCACCCCGACCGCGACCAGTGGAACTCCCTGCACGAACGGCTCGTGCTGGCCTGGCAACAGCTCGCCCCCCGGCTCGCCCCCGCCCCGGTCTACTTCGCCCACCACCAGGACGAGCAGACCGGCGAGGAGGAGATGACGGTCGGCTACCTGCGCGACACCGCCGAGCAGGCCGGGTTGCGCACCGCCGCCCTGACCGTCGGGGACATCGGCTACGACCGCGAGCGGGGCTGCTTCGTCGACCTCGACGGCGCCCCGATGCGGACCGTCTTCAAGCTCTACCCCTGGGAGCTCATGCTGCGCGAGGAGTTCGGCCGGTACGTCGAGGCGCACCCCCGCGGCCCGGAGTCCACCACGTGGCTGGAGCCCCTGTGGAAGGTGCTGCTGTCGAACAAGGCGCTGCTCGCCGCGTTGTGGCAGCTCTACCCGAACGACGAACTCCTGCTGCCGGCCTACCTGGACAACCCGGGCCAACTCACCGAATGGGTGGCCAAGCCGCTGCATGGGCGCGAGGGCGACAACATCCGCATCCACGCCGGCGGGGTCCAGGAGACGCACGGCGGCGACTACGGCGCCGAGGGCTGGTGCTACCAACAGTGGGCGCCGCTGCCGCAGTACGACGGCAACAAGGCCGTCCTCGGCAGCTGGGTCGTCGACGGTCACGCCGCGGGTCTGGGGATCCGCGAGAGCGACGGTTGGGTGACCGACTACCACGCGCGGTTCGTGCCGCACCTGATGACGTCGGGCCGGCCCAGCGACGCCGTACGGCAGGCGTGGCTCGCGGACGCGGGTGCCCAGGTGCAGGACGATGAGCGTGGCGCGGCCCGTACGGCGTACGCGGGCGGGACCGGCGGCACGGACGCTTCCGGCGCCTCCGGCGGTTCCGGCACCGGGGCACCCCGCGGGATGCTGCCGCTCGGCGGCGCCGAGACGCCCCCGCCAGGCGTGCAGGACCTGCCGTACGGCCACGACAAGCCGGCCGACCCCGAGACGAGGAGCCACCGATGATGACTGGACTGCTGTACGGCGCCGCGTACGCCCTGTTGGGCGTCGGGCTGCTGGTGGCGGGGTTCTTCGTCTTCGACGCGATCACCCCCGGACGGCTCGGCGCCCGGATCTACGAGAACCGCTCGGTGAACGCCGCTGTCATGGTGTCGGCGATCTTCCTCGGGCTGGGCGCGATCGAGGCGGTGGCGATCTACACCAACGGCGCCGCGAACTTCGGCAGCGCCTTCGGGTGGACCGCCGGGTTCGGGGCCGTCGGCATCCTCCTGCAGGCGGTCAGCTTCCTGATCCTCGACGCGGTCACGCCGGGCTCGCTGCGGGAGATCGCGGTCGACGAGAGGTTCCATCCCGGGGCCGTGGTCGCGGCCGCCTCCATGCTGGCCGTCAGCCTGGTGGTCTGCGCCTCGATCTCCTGAGCCGAGCCCAGATCCGCGAGCGCGACCGGCGCGCGCCACCGGGGGCGGGGCCGGGGTGCAGCAGGGTCCGGCGGGGCCGGTCACCGGCCGCCTCGCCGAGCGTTCGCCGATTTCAGCGGCCCTGGTGCCCGTGCTAAGGTTTCGTGCTGTTGCGGCGCGCCGTCAGGCCCTCTTTGGGGGGCGGCTGGGAGCCTCGCGACACCACCGGTCCGGGTGGCGGAATGGCAGACGCGCTAGCTTGAGGTGCTAGTGCCCTTAACGGGCGTGGGGGTTCAAGTCCCCCTCCGGACACTTAGCATCTCGGCTGGTCAATTCCCATGTAGGACTTCCGGAAAGCCTGTGGAGGCAATTGGGGATCCTGCGGCCTGACCTGACCATATCGTGGGATGGCCAGCATCTAGGCACGTTGGAACACCGACGGGGCTACCACTTACCGCGTGATCTGGCGCGAGCCCGGCTCCTCCCGAAGCCAGGGGTGTCGTACGTCAATAAGGCGCAACGCTAGCGCGCCATCCTGGAGCAGGTCGGCGGCCAAGCGGCCCCTGCGCGTCCTGTAGGCCGAGGACTCGGCGACCGCCGACACCATCGCCCAGGTCATCACCCGGAAGGTCGAGGTCGACCTCGCTGCGATCCGCGCAAAGGCAGGGGCGTGGTGGGTGCAGCGTACGACGGCGAGCATCGCACGCCCGTCACGCCGGCCGCCGTCTCGCAGGATCTGCTGCGGGTCGACGCACGGAACCGGGCGCTGCGGACCTCGTGCAGGGCCTGGCCGTTGACCCCGCCGCGGCGGTGGGTGTGGCGCTGGCGTTGTGGCTACCGGACGCGGACCTGTCTTCGCGGGAGGCGTGGATGGTCCTCGGCCTGTCGGTCGGCAAGAGCGTCCTGACGGCGCTCGCGTCGTATCTGCAGCGTGCGAAGCTTGACGGGGCGACTGGTGCGCTGTTGCCGCCGGCGCCGCAGCCGGCCCGGCTGACCCGGTGGGGCCGTCGGTGCCGTAGCCCTCGCGCCCCTCTCTTCCTCGGCGGCGCCGTTGCCGAGGACGCCCCAGGCCCCCTGCTTTCGTGCGTCCGGTGTCAGGCTGCAAGCTTCGCCAGTTGTGCCTTCAGGATCGCCGTCGCGGGCGATTCCATATAGCTGCTCTCACCGGGGTTGGCACCTTCGGAGGCCACCAAGTATCGACCGGTCGTCGAAATGAGGGCGACGTACACGCCGCCGTTGTTCTTGTTGGTGCTCGCGAGCACATTCGGCATCCCGTACGGGGGTGCCTGGATCGCCAGTGGCGCCTTCTTGCCGTCGACCGTGATGGACGGGCATGCCTTGACGTATGTCCGATTCGCCGCCAGAGCGGCAACCGCTCGTTCCGGTGTCCCATAGTCACGGATGGTCACGAACACCCCGGACGGCCCGCCGCTGGTGAACACTGCAGTGGTCGAGCTGGAATCTGGAATCGGCGCCGCCGGGGCAGCAGGGCAAAGCTTGGTCCATCGGTCGGCCGTCATGGGTCGCATGTTCGCGTTGACCTTGCCCTCAATGGCAGAGTCACGGTGGTACCCGTTGAGGAATCCGTCGGTCGGCAGCTCGTCAGCGGCGATGAGCATCCGGTCCAGGCTGGGCGGCGCTACGGACGGTTCCGCGGTGCTGGTCGTGGTGCTGGTCGTGGATGATGAGCTGGCTGCGGATGCCGTCGTGCTGGTAGCCGGCATGGTGGCTTCGGCCTGGCCACCGCACGCCGTGAGAGCGGCGGCGCCGGCGAGGGTCAGGGCCGCGAGGGCGGCGCGGGTGGTGGGGAACATGGTCGGTTTTCTTCCTGCTCGGTGGGGGGGGTGATCGGTGTTCGCTGTACTGGTTGTCTCATCGGCCGTGCCGAGTGGGATGGAAGGCCCCTGGCGCTCCCCAACGCCAGGGGCTGGTCCCCATCGGTTCACGGCAGGCAGTAGATGGTGAACGCCGCCGGGGCGGTGGCGATCAGTGCGAGCGGCCCGACGGCTTCGGCCAGGCGCTCAGCGATGGTGAAGGGCCGGGAGTCGGCGGCGCTCATCGTGCGCTTCGCAGGATCCGGGCGAGGCGGGCGGCGTTCTGGGCCTGGCGCTCGTCGAGTTCGGTGTCGACCTCGGCGCGGCGCTGGGCGATGCGCTGGGTCATCGCGAGCTGTTCGAGCGTGGCGTTCATGGCGGAACCCCTCGGGCGTCACCCGGTGTCCCCGGCGGGGACAGACTCTAGGGGTTTTGCACGTCCGGAGGGTTCCGAGTTACCTCTAACGAATGCTGCGACCTGCGCCTATGCGCCTGACGTGGCATCCTGTGGGGGTTCAAGTCCCCCTCCGGACACCACACATCAGCCCGACAAATTTCTCTCCGCCGAAAAAGCAGCCTTCTGCCGAATTCGGATGCGCGCGGGCGCCGCTCGGAAACGCTGCCGCCAGTTCTCGCAGGGCTAAGCGACGGTTTCCACCCAGAGGGCCACGATGTGGTCGCGGGTGAAGCTCACCGTGGCCGCCTCGGCGAACGTGCGCGCGGTGGTCCCGGTGACCACGATCTCGTAGCTGTCGATGTGCTCGTCGTGGATCAGCCGCTGCAGATGGTCGTTCGGGTCGCCCTGGAACGGCTTGGTCAGCCACTCGGTGCCGTCGACGGTGATGAGGCGGACCTGCATCATGCTCATGGGATTCGCTCCTGGGAGAAGGGGCCGCGTGCGGCGGGCGGTGGACGACGTCGGCGAGCGCGACGCCGGTGGGCCGGTCAGGCGCCGGAACGGCGGATCTGGCGGACCTCGCGGAGGCGCTGCACGGTCTCGGAGTCGTACTCCAGCGCCGCCGGATCGTCGATGAAGCCGTTGAGCACGAGCGCGTACCCCCCGGGGCTCAGCCCGAACGTCTTCATGGCCGCCTCGAGCTTGTACTCCTGAACCTGCTGACCTTGGCCCCATTCGCGCTCGAGGTCGATCACGCCCCTGTCTCGCTTCGACAGGTCAACGGTGCGACGTCTCGGCATGGTGCCACCTCCTCGGCACCCCTCATCGGCACGCCCTGGGCCCGCCTGAGCCGCGTCGGCGTCAGGACGCGGGGCGCCGCAGGGTCAACGCCACGAGGACGGGGCCGCCCCGGCTCGGGCTGGGTCCGGCGGCCCCGCAGCCGGGCTCCCCCGCCGCGGTCGCGGAGGCACACGAGCCGCATCCCCCGCCAGGACATCCCTGCGCCAGCTCGCTCGCCTGCAGCCGGCCGATCCGGACGAGGTGGTCGACGCCGGCCCGGACCACGTCGTCGGTGAGTCCGGTGCGCCGGGCGACCTCGGCCAGGCTGGTCGCGCCGGCCCCGAACGCCTCGAGGATCTGGGTGAGCGGACCGCTCACGCGATCAGCCGACCGATCTGGAAGATGGCGACGGCCAGCCCCCAGGCCACGATCAGCTGGATCGCCAGGCCGAACAGGGTCCAGCGGGTGCCGATCTCGCGCCGCTGGGCGGCGAGGGTGGCGACGCATGGCGTGTAGGCGAGCAGGAACACGAGGAACGCCAGGACCGCGGCGGTGGCGTGGCCACCCGAGGAGGCCACGAACGCGTCCGTGATGTGCTGGCCCAGGTGGTCTGCGCCGGTGGACTCGGGGTCCGCCACGGCGTACGTCTGCGCCCACGAGCTGATCACCGCCTCCTTGGCGATGAAGCCGACGATGAGGGCGCTGGCCGTCTGCCAGGCGCCGAAGCCGGCCGGGTCGAACACGGGAGCGATGGCCTGCGCCGCCACGCCGTACGCGCTGTTTTCCACCGCGACCGCGCCGAACTCGCCCCCGTGCACCGGCGTGGACTGCAGGGCCCAGACGACGATGACGGTCGCGACGATGATGCCGCCGGCGGTGTGCAGGAAGCCCCGCAACCTCAGCCACATGACCGTCAGCGACAGCCGCGCCGTCGGTCGTTGATAGGGCGGCAGGTCCAAGATGAGCGGTTCGTGACCCATGGTGCGCCAGAGCGTACGCCGCAGCGCCATGCCCACCAGCAGCACGAGCAGGATCGAGGTGACGTAGAGCCCGAAGACCACCGTGCCCGCATGATCGGGGAAGAAGACCGTGGCCAGCATGACGTACACGGTCAGGCGCGCGCTGCACGACGTGAACGGGACCAGCAGGGCCACGAGGATCCGCTGCCGGGCCTGACCGAGGATCCGGGTCGCGGCGATCGCGGGCACGTTGCAGCCGAAGCCCACGACCAGCGGCAGGAACGCCTTGCCGGGCAGCCCCAGCCGGCGCATGAGCCGATCGGTGACGACGGCGGCTCGCGCCATGTAGCCCGAGTCCTCCAGCACGGCCAGCAGCAGGAACATCAGTGCCATCAGCGGCACGAACGTGAGCAGCATGCCGACCCCGGCGATGAGCCCGTCGACGACCAGGCCCGCCACCGGGGTTTCGTCGAGCCCCACCGCGGCGAGCAACGTCCGGGCCCCGTCGGAGACCGGTCCGCTGAAGAAGCCCTCCAGCGCGTCCTGCAGGGGGGCCGCGACGGTGGTGGTGATCTGGAAGACCAGCCACATGGCGGCGAGGAACAGCACGGGCCCCGCGACCGGGTGGGTGGCGACCGCGTCGATGCGGTCGGAGCGCGTGCGGCGCTCCTCGCCGGTACGGCGGGTGCCGGCGGCCACCGCCGCGTCGATCCAGGCGAAGCGCTCGTCATCGATGCCGAGGTCGTCGTCCGAGGCGCCGACCGCACGCGCCGCGGGCACCGGCTGTCGGAGGCTGGTCGCGATCACCCCGGCCAGCTTGTCGTGGCCCTTCCGCTGGCGCGGGTCCAGCAGCACGACGGGGCAGCCGAGGGCCCCCGCCAGCGCTCCCGCGTCGAGGTCGATGCCTCGCCGTCGGGCGACGTCCGCCATGGTGACGGCGACGACGACCCGGTAGGGGTGCTCGCGCAGCTGAGCCACGAGGTGCAGGCTCCGCGCGAGGTGTGCGGCGTCCGCCGCGACCACGACGAGGTCGGGTCGCTCGGCGGCGGGGGTGTCGACGAGGAGGTTGCGGGTGAGGGCCTCGTCCGGGGACAGCGGGTCCAGGCTGTACGCGCCGGGCAGGTCCAGCACCGTCGCGTCGACCGCGAGGCCGGCCCGGGCCGGCCAGACGCCCGAGCCGACCTCGACGGTCGTGCCGGGCCAGTTGCCGACGGTACGCCGGGCGCCGGTAATCGCGTTGAACAGCGTGGACTTTCCGACGTTGGGCGCACCGACCAGGGCGATGACGGCGCTGCCGGCCGGTGCGGCGCTCTGCGCCCCCTCCGCGCAGCACGGCGGCTCCAGGAGGCGCTCCGGAGCGCCGGAGGGCTCGCGCCGCTGGGCTGCGGGAGTCGGGGCCTGGTTTGGGGTGCGGGTCGGGCTCTGGGTCGGCGTTTCGGTCTGGCTGGGGCGCGGGGTCTGGTTCATGCCGCCGAACCCGAGAGTTCGATCACGCGCGCCGTCGCAGCGTCGAGCGCCACCCGGGCGTCGGCCACGTTCAGGATGCGACCGCCGCCTGCGGTCCGTCGCAGCACCGCGACCTTGGCCCCAGGCCGGACGCCGAGTTCGGCGAGCCGCCGGATCACTCGCGGGTCCGCCGCCACCGCGGCGACGGTCAAGGGTTGGCCGAGTGGGGCGTCTGAGACTGTTTGACGGTGCATGGACCCAGAGTACACAACCAGGTAAGGCTCACCTTACTTAACGGGTCATCACCTCCCGGCGGCTTGCTCGTCAGCACTCCCCCCGGCTGAGGACGCGACGCAGGCCCCGCCCGAATCGGGCGGGGCCTGCGGTCACGAATCTGTCAGTCAGGGACGCGGCTTGAGGTCGTCCGCGTCGAGACGACCGTCGTTGTCACGGTCCATCTTGTCCTTGAGGCCCTCGCGGCCCTCGCCGACGCGAGCGTCGCGCTCGACGTTCGCGTGCCCGTCGCGCTCGACCTCGACCTGCTCCTTGGCCACGGTCTCGGTGACCTGGCGGTCCTCGGTGTGGACCTCCTTGCCGAGGCCGACCCGCTCCTTGGCGACGGTCTCCTTCTCGACGACCGGACGCTCCTCGTGCAGCGTCACCACGGCGCCGTCGTCGTCACCGATGCGGCCGCCGTGGTCACCCTCGCGGATGGGCTCGCGCTCGACGACGTACTCCTCGCGCTCCACCGGGACCGTGATGGTCTTCTGCTCGGTCACGACGTGCTTGCGCAGCCGCACCTGCCCGGTCGCAACGCGCTCCTTGCCGACGTGCAGCTCCTCCTCGCGGCGGACGACCGAGTCGCCCTCCACGCGGTCGGTCCGCGCGCGGTCGGCGTCGGCCCGGTTCACGTCGTGGTCGATGCCTACACGGTCGCGGTCGGCGACGTGGTCCGTGGCGACACCCGTGCCGGCGACGCCGTGGCGCTCGTCGACCCCGTGCCCAGCACCGTCCAGGCGGTAGTAGCGGTACAGCTCGGCCTCCTCCTCGGGGGAGATGTGGCCGTCTGCGTCGACGCTCGGGGCGTCCTTGATGAAGTCCTTGGTGTACGGCACGCGCAGGTCGTCCCCCTGCGTAGAGGCGCCTGCCAGCGGAACGAACGTCTCCCGGGTACCGAACAGGCCGGTCTTGACCGTCGCCCAGGTGGGGCGTTCGCTCTGGTCGTCCAGGTAGATCTGCCCCACGCCACCGACCTTCTCGCCGGTTTCGTCGATCACGTTGGCGTGGTACATGCGGGCGAGCTCGTCCTGCGTCATGGCCTTGTCGAACATTTGTGCTCCTTCGTCCGTCGTGTCGTCGGGGCGGTCCCCCGCGACCTGGGCGAGAGGAAAGCGGTTGAGCCGTGCCCTCCGGGCCACTCGGCCGCCGCATTCCCCTGGGTACTGAGCGGCCACCTGTCGGCTACCGCACGGTCCGACGGTCACTGTGCCCGGTCGCGCAGGCGGCAAACCTGGCGAATCGGAATAACAGGTGATCGCAAGGTTAAGACCTGGTACGCCGTGTGAAGGCGCGGGTCCGAGCGCGCCCCGCGGGAGGTACGTCAGCGCGGCCGGCGCCGCACCGACCCCGGATGGATCACCGCGGCCGATGCACGACGAACGGAAGCACGTGGGCCGCCCCGGCACGCCGCAGGGCGGCACCGGCGATCGTGACGGCCCACCCCGAGACCGAGGCGTCCACCACGAGCAGCACGCAAGGCACCCCGACGACCGGCGGCGGGGAGGCCTCCAGTGCGTCCCGCCAGTACGCCGCCTCCTGCGCGGAGGCCGCGTCCGGTGGCGGTCCGTCCCCGTCCCAGGGCCACCGCGTCACGGGCAGGCGGCCGACGGCGCCCAGGTGCGTGGCGACCGCCTCGGCCACGGCCGGCAGCCGGGCCGCGTCGAGCCACACGACCGCGTCGGGGCGGGCCGGCCAGTCGTCCTTCCAGCCGATCAGGGCGGTCACGGCCGCCGCGAGCAGTTCCGGTTCGACGGACCCCCGGGAAGCCTGGGACCCGTGGGGCGCTGGGGACGGCTGGCCGGCGAGGCTGCCGGCCCGGGCGTCCGCCCACTCCGGGGCGTCGGCGTGCACGAGGACCCGGCCGACGACGACGGCCAGGTCGGGAGGGATGCGACCGCGGGCGCCGAAGGCCCCGCCCGGCCACATCTTCCGAGGCTCCAACTCGTGCGTCCGGCCACGCAGCACCCGGCGTACGGCCGTGACCGTCCCCTCCGGCGGCCGCGCCGACCACCCCTGCGGCAGGTGCCCGCGGCACACCGAGCAGCGCCCGCAGGGCGCAACCGAGGGATCGTCCAGGGCACTCTGCAGCAGCGCCATCAGGCAGGATTCGCCGGCGAGGTAGCGGCGCATGATGTCCGCCTCGCGGCGCCGGGTCGCGAGGACGCCCGCATAGTGCTCCGCGTCGTAGAACCATTCCCGCCCAGTGGCGCGCCAGCCCTCCGTGCCCCGATCGACCACCTCGTCGACGGCGAGCTGCTTGAGCAGCAGCTCGACCTTGGTCCGGCGCAGCCCGGTCTCCGCCTCCAGGGCGGGCACGCTGGCGGCGGGTTCGTCAGCCCCGGGCAGCGCCGAGAGCAGGCGGGTCACGTCGCGCGGATCGGGAAGGGTGGCCGTGGCGAAGTACTCCCAGATGCGCTCGTCCCCCTCGGCGGGCAGCAGCGCGACCACGGCCCGCTCGATGGCCCGCCCGGCGCGGCCGACCTGCTGGTAGTACGAGACGGGGGACGGCGGCGCCCCCGCATGCACGACGAAGCCCAGGTCGGGCTTGTCGTATCCCATCCCGAGCGCCGAGGTCGCGACCAGCGCCTTGAGCCGGTTCGCGCGCAGGTCGTCCTCGAGGCGCTCGCGCTGCGCCCCCTCCAGCGCGCCGGTGTAGGCGGCCACCGGCAGCGCCGCGCCGTGGCGGGCCGTGATGGCGGCCGCCAGGCGCTCCGCGTCGGCCACCGTCAGCGTGTAGATGATGCCCGAGCCCGGCAGCACGGGCAGGTGCTCGACGATCCAGGCGTAGCGGGACAGCGCGTCCAGGCCGGGCACGACCGCCAGGTCCAGGCTCGCGCGGGCCAGCGGGCCCCGCTGGACCAGCGTCGAGTCCCCCAGCTGCGCAGCGACATCCGCGGAGACCCGCTCGTTGGCCGTCGCGGTGGTCGCGAGCACGGGGGCCGCCGGGTTGAGCCGGCGCAGGACGTCGGCCACCCGGCGATAGTCCGGCCGAAAATCGTGGCCCCAGTCGGAGACGGCGTGGGCCTCGTCGATGACCAGAAGGCCCAGCCGCCCGGTGAGCCGGTCCAGAACCCGCCGGCCGAACGACGGATTGGCCAGCCGCTCCGGAGACACGAGCAGGACATCGACCCGGTCGCCCGCCAACTCCCCCTCGATGCGGTCCCAGTCGTCGCGGTTGGCCGAGTTCAGCGTCTCCGCGGTGAGCCCCGCGCGGCGGGCGGCCGCGACCTGGTCGCGCATCAAGGACAACAGCGGCGAGACGACGAGCGCGGGGCCGGCCCCCCGGGCGCGCAGCGCGGCCGCCGCGACCCAGTACACCGCCGACTTGCCCCACCCCGTGGCCTGGACCACCAGCACCCGCGCCGCGGGCCGTAACAGCGCCGCGACGGCCTGCTCCTGGTCCGGCTTCAGCCGCGCGCCCGGCCCGGCCAGGGCCGCGATGACGCGGTCCGCCACGGCTGCTGCGGCGGCGTCCGGGATGCTCCCCGCCGCCCCGGCTGCCTCGGTGTCCGGCGTGCCTCGGCTGTCCTGGGGCGATTGGGCGGTCCCGTCCTCGGCGGCGGTGGTCAGCGGGTCAGAACCTTCTTGGCGGCCGCGTCGGCCTCCCGCTTCTCGCGCAGTTCCCGGCGCAGCGCCGAGTCGCGCTGATCGAGGGCGGTAGCTTCCTCCAACGTGGGAGCGATCCCGCCCAGGCGCCGCGGCAGGAATTGCCGATCCTCGCCGGTCAGCTGCGGGTATTCGCGCTGCTCGATGTCCAGCATCTCCTGCATACGCCGCTTCAACTCCGCATTGGCCTCGTCGATGGAGGCGTCCTTCGGGACGATGTACGGCTGCCCGATCCGGATCGCGACGGGGGTCTTCGTGCGGCCGAGCCGCTTGGGCTTTCCCTTGGACCAGATGCGCTGGCCGCCCCACGACACCACGGGCAGGATCGGCGCGCCGGACGCCTGGGCCATGCGCACGGCCCCGGACTTGAACTCCTTGAGCTCGAAGCTGCGGCTGATCGTCGCCTCCGGGAACACGCCGACGATCTCGCCGCTCTTCAGGGCCCGCAGCGACGCCAGGAACGACTCGGCGCCGGCCTCCCGGTCCACCGGGATGTGCTGCATCGCGCGCATGAACGGACCGCCGACGGGGTGCCGGAAGATCGCCTCCTTGCACATGAACCGCACGTAGCGGCCGGCCATGTCGGCGATGAACCCCCCGAACATGAAGTCGAGGTAGTTGGTGTGGTTCAGCACCATGACGGCGGGACCCGTGCGGGGAATGTTGTGCACGCCGGTGACCCGGAAGCGCAGCCCCTGCAGGGCGAAGACGGCGTGCCCGGTGTCCACCACGGCGCGGTAGAAGCGATCCATGGGCCAAACGTAGCGCCCGGGCGCGGCCGGGCTGAATCGTTCCCGATCCCTGGCCGGTAACCTGGCCGAATGCTGCCAGGGGTGACCGGGACCCGGTACGTCGTCCCCTTCCGCGAGGGCGGTTCGCTGCCCGGCCTGGTGGAGGCCGACGACCTGGGCATGTACGTCGTCAAGTTCCGCGGCGCCGGCCAGGGCCTGAAGGTGCTGGTGGCCGAGGTGATCTGCGCGGGACTGGCGCGGGCGATCGACGTACGCACCCCCGACCCCGTGCGGATCGTGCTGCCCGACGCGATCGCCCGGTACGAGGCGGACGAGGAGGTCCAAGACCTGCTGCGCGCCTCCCCCGGCGAGAACCTGGGAATCGACTTCCTGCCCGGGTCGTTCGGGTACGACGGGTCGCGGCCGCCGCCCCCCGGGGAGGCCGCCGCGATCCTGTGGCTCGACGCATTCACCGCCAACGTCGACCGCACCTGGGCGAACCCCAACCTGCTGCACTGGGGCGGCGCCACGTGGGCGATCGATTCCGGTGCGGCGCTGTACTTCCACCACTCCTGGCCCAGCCGCGCGCCCGATCCCGCCCGGTTCGCCGCGCAGCCGTTCGATGCGAGCACCCACGTCCTCGCCTCGATCGCCGACCCGCCCGCCGCGGCGCATGCGGAGCTCGCGGCGCGGCTCACACCAGAGGTGATCCGGTCGGTCGTCGCCGACGTGCCCGACGGGTGGCTGGAGCCCACGCCCTGGCTGGCCGACGCCGGCGCGGTCCGCACGGCGTACGTCGAGCACCTCCTCGCCCGCCTCGCCAACCCCGGGGCATGGCTGCCCGGCGCGGGAGGCGCGCGATGACCGCCGTACCCACGGGCTCCCCGACCCCACCGCTGCCCTACCAGTACGTCGTGCTCCGCTGCGTCCCCCGCGTCGAGCGGGAGGAGTTCCTGAACGTCGGTGTCGTCCTGTACTGCCAGGACGCCGACTACCTGGGCTGCGCCTGGTGCGTCGCCGAGCCCCGCTTGCGCGCGGTGACCCCGGCGCTGGACCTGGCCGCGCTGCGGGCCGCGCTCGCGGCGGCCGAGGACGTGTGCGCCGGCCGCGAGGGCGGGGGGCTGCCCAGCCTGGGCCGCCCCGGGGCCCGGTTCGGCTGGCTCGCCGCGCCGCGCAGCACGATCCTGCAGCCGGGGCCGGTGCACGGCGGGGCCACCGCCGACCCCGAGGCCGAATTGGCACGCCTGGTAGACCTGCTCGTGGGTTAGCGGGCCGCGCCGGGACGGGGCCGCTCGGTAGGCTCGACGCCATGAACCTCGACCGACCGACTCCCCCGGACCCGTACTCGTTCCTGCCGAAGGTCGCCACGTTCGCCGTCGATGCGGCCTTCCCCGACGGCGGCCAGCTCCCCGAGGAGCAGGTCTACGCCAAGGGCAACGCCTCGCCCGCGCTGCGCTGGTCGGGCGCCCCCGAGGGCACCAAGAGCTACGCGGTGACCTGCTACGACCCGGACGCGCCCACGCCGTCCGGATTCTGGCACTGGTTCGTGGCCAACATCCCCGCCGACGTCCAGGAGCTGCCCGCGGGGGCCGGCGTGGAGCACGGCGGCGAGCTGCCCACCGGCGCCATTCAGCTGGCCAACGACTACGGGACCCGCGACTTCGGTGGCGCGGCGCCGCCCGAGGGCGACCGCCCGCACCGGTACATGTTCGTGGTCGCCGCGTTGGACGTCGAGCACCTCGACCTGGAGGCCGACACGCACGCCGCGAAGGCGAGCTTCATGATGCTGCAGCACATCATCGGCCGGGCGTTCGTGACGGGGATGTACGCGGCCTGACCGGCCCGCCCCCGGCGCCACGGGCACTGTCGCCACCACCTTGTCGAAACCGCGCTGTCGAAACCGCGCTGTCGAACCGTGTCGAAACCGTGCTGTCGAAACCGCGCGGTGGCGTGACCGTTCGTGACCTGCGCTTTGGGTGCCATGGCACCCTTTGCGCAGGTCACGAACGGTCACGTGGCCCGTAGCGCCCACATCGCGACGGCGCTCGCGGCCGCCACGTTGAGCGAGTCGACGCCGCCGGCCATGGGGATGCGGACGATGAGGTCGCAGGCGGCGACCGTACGCCGCCCGAGGCCGTCGCCTTCGGTCCCCATGACCAGGGCGAGCCGCTCCGGCGGGTCGGCCGCCAACTGGTCCAGCGAAAGGGCCCCCGCGTCCAGCGCGAACGCCGCGACGGTGAAGCCCGCCGCGCCGAGCGCCGCCACCCCAGCGGGCCATGGCTCAATCCGGGCCCACGGCACCTGGAAGACCGTCCCCATCGAGACCCGGATGCTGCGGCGGTAGAGCGGATCGGCGCACCGCGGCGTCACCAGGACGGCGTCCACCCCGAGCGCCGCGCCGCTGCGGAAGATCGCCCCGACGTTGGTGTGGTCGACGATGTCCTCCAGGACCACGACGCGGCGCGCCCCCGCCAGGACGTCGGCCAGCGGCGTCGGTTCGGGTCGGTGCATCGACGCGATCGCGCCGCGGTGCAAATGGAAGCCGATCATCGCGGTGATGATGGCGTCGCTCCCGACGTACACGGGCACGTCCGATGCCTCGGCGGCGGCGACCAGGTCGGCGAGCTCGGTGACCCACCGCTCGGCCATCAGGTAGGACCGAGCCCGGTGCCCCGCGCCCAGCGCGCGACGGATGACCTTGTCGCTCTCGGCAAGGTACAGGCCGCGCTCGGTGTCGAGCTTGCGGCGCAGCGCTACGTCGGTGAGCCGGAAGTAGTCCGCCAGCCGTTCGTCGGCGGGATCGCTCACGCGAATCGGCATGGCGCGCCTCAGGCGGGGAACAGCAGGAGCCGCGCGAGCGCCACGGACCCCACGATGATGATCACGGCCCGCAGGACGTTCGGCGAGAGCCGCCGCCCGATGCTGCTGCCGAGCAGTCCCCCGAGGGCGCTGCCGACGCCGATGCACAGCACGGCGCCCCACGAGATCTCGGACCAGCGCAGCGCCATAAACAGCAGGCCGGAGACCAGGTTCACCAGCGGCACGACGACGTTCTTGACCCCGTTGATGCTCTGCAGGCTGACCGGCAACAGCAGGCTGAGCAGGCCGACCAGGATGATCCCCTGCGCCGCCCCGAAGTAGCCGCCGTAGATGCCGGTGAGGAAGGCCACCACCGGCACGAGGAGCGGGTGCGTCGCGGCGTCCCGGCGCTCGTCGCGGGCCGCGCTGGCCGCGTGGGCCCCTCCCACCTCAGCAGCCTCGGCCTCCGCGGCCCGGCGCGCCGCGCGGGCCGCGCTCGCTCGCTGGATGCGCGGTCCCACCGCGACCATGACCAGGCCGAACAGGACGAGCACGGGAACGACCGCGCCGAACACCGCGGATGGCAGCACCAGCAGCAACAGCCCGCCCACGGCCCCCCCGAGCACGGCGGGCGGCACCAGCCGCCGAACCAGGGGCCGGTGCGCGGCGATCTCGCGGCGATAGCCGTAGGCCCCCGCCAGCCCGCCGGGCAGCAGCCCCACCGAGTTGCTCATGTTGGCGACCAACGGCGGGTACCCCAGCACCAGCAGCGTCGGGAACGTCACCAGCGTCCCGGAGCCGACGATCGCGTTGATGGTGCCCGCGCCGACGCCCGCCAGCGTGATGGCGACGATCTCGAGCAGCGACACGCACCCACCTTAGCGGTGGGCGCGTGTCGGCTTCGCGGTCGGGGCCTCGATCAGCCCTGGCCGGGGGCCTGCGGCGGGCGTCCCCACGCGCCGGGGTCGCCCTGCTGCGGCGGGTACGGCGGGCGCGGCGGCAGCTCCTGCTCGATCCGCGGCGACGGTTGTACGCCGTGCTGCGGCTGCCCCGGCGACTGGGGGTGGGGCTGGGGCTGACCCGGCGCCGGAGTAGGCACCTGACCCGGGGCGCCACCGGGAGCCGCCGGTGGCCGCGGGGCGTCGCCGTGCGGCGGCGTGGGCGGCTCCGGGCGGGCCGGCGCCGGACGCGGCGGGACGTGCCCGGTGACGTGGGCGCTGGTGTCCTGCGCCTCGGACGACGTACGGGCCGCCTCGCTGCGCGCCTCCGCGAGCGCCTCCTCGGGGCTCTGCAGCATCGTGTTCGCGAACGCGTCGTCCTGCGCCTGGGTCGGCACCCAGGGAGACTCGTCGTCCGCAGGCACCGGCTGCTGCCCCCCGAGCGCCGCGCTGACCCCCCGCAGGGCGTCGGTGAGCTCGCTCGGGATGATCCACATCTTGTTGGCGTCGCCGCGCGCGAGCTGCGGAAGCACCTGGAGGTACTGGTAGGCGAGCAGCTTCTGGTCCGGCTTGCCGCGGTGGATCGCCTCGAAGACCTGGGTGATGGCGCGGGCCTGGCCCTGGGCCTCCAGGATCCGCGCCTGGGCCGAACCCTCGGCCCGCAGGATCTGGCTCTGCTTGTCGCCCTCCGCGGTGAGGATCGCGGACTGCTTGACGCCCTCCGCGGTGAGGATGGCCGCGCGGCGGTCGCGCTCGGCGCGCATCTGCTTCTCCATCGAGTCCTGCACGCTGTGCGGCGGGTCGATGGCCTTGAGCTCAACCCGCGCGACCCGGATCCCCCACCGGCCGGTGGCCTCGTCGAGGACGCCGCGCAGCTGCCCGTTGATCTGGTCGCGGCTGGTCAGCGTCTGCTCCAGGTCCATCGAGCCGATCACGTTGCGCAGCGTGGTGACCGTGAGCTGCTCGATGCCCTGGATGAAGTTGGCGATCTCGTAGACCGCGGACTTCGGGTCAGTCACCGAGTAGTAGATGACCGTGTCGATGTTCACCACGAGGTTGTCGGAGGTGATCACCGGCTGCGGCGGGAAGCTGACGACCTGCTCGCGCAGGTCGATGTTGGCCCGGACCCGGTCCACGAAGGGGACGAGCAGGTGGATGCCGCCGTGCAGCGACGAGTGATAGCTGCCCAGCCGCTCGATGATGAGGGCTGTCTGCTGCGGGACGATCCGCACCGCCCGGCTGATGGCCACCACGCCGAAAACGACCAGCAGAAGCAGCAGGATGAGCACCGGATTCATGTCGACTCCCTTTCCCCGAGGTAAGCGGCCCGGCTCAGCCGGTCGGACCGACGGTGTCCTCCGGTCGCGCGGCGGGCGCGACGACCGCGGTGGCCCCGTCGATGGACACGACGCGGACCCGACCACCAATGGCGACCGGCAGAGCGTCGGACGCCAGCCGGGCCGACCACTCCTCCCCGCCGATCCGCACGCGCCCGCGGTCGGCGGTGACCTCGCTGGTCACCTCCGCGTGACGGCCCACGTACGCCGCCGTACCCAGCGCCACCTGCGCCGAGCCGGCCAACATGCGCTTCTTGATCTCCGGGCGCACCAGGCCCAACAGCAGGGCCGCGACCGCGACCGCGGTGACGACCTGGGCGGCGAAGGGCGCGCCCACCGCCGCGGCGACACCGCCGGCGGCGGCGCCCCCGGCGAGCATGATGAAGACGAAATCGACGGTCGCCGCCTCCACGGCCCCCAGCGCCAGGGCCAGCGCGAGCCAGGCGGCCCACGAATTGGCTTCGAGCCAGTCCATCCGCAGCTCCCTTCTCTCGCACGGGTGCTCGGGGCGGACGCCCCCGAGCCGTCACGGTAAGGACGTCAGGGACGCACCGGGAGTTCCCCCGCGTCCTGCCCCGGACCTGCCGGTTCGGGATCGGACCGCAGCCACGGCCCGGTCTCCCCGGGCTCCGGCGTCCGGGCGCGGGCCGCCCAGCGGTCCTCGTAGCGCTCCAGATGCAGCGGCAGCCCGAACGTCGCCTCCAGGTTCGCCTGCGTCAGGGTCATCCCGATGGGGCCGGCAGCCACGACGCGCCCGCCGCGCAGGAGCAGCACGTCGGTGAACCCCGGCGGGATCTCCTCCACGTGGTGCGTGACCAGCACCAACGCGGGGGCCTCGATGTCCGAGGCGATCTCTCCCAGCCGGTGGACCAGATCCTCCCGGCCGCCCAGGTCCAGGCCGGCCGCCGGCTCGTCCAGCAGCATCAGCTCCGGATCCGTCATCAGGGCGCGCGCGATCAGGACCCGCTTGCGCTCGCCCTCGGACAACGTCCCGTAGGTGCGCTCCGACAGATGCTCCGCGCCGAGCGTGCCCAGGAGCCGGCGAGCCCGCGAGACGTCCAGCCGCTCGTACTGCTCGCGCCACCGACCGACCACGCCGTACGACGCCGTCAGCACCACGTCGCGCACCAACTCGCGCTCGGGCACCCGCTCGGCCAGCGCGCTACTCGCCAGCCCGATCCGCGGCCGCAACTCGAACACGTCCACCGCGCCCAGGATCTCGGAGAGCACCGACGCGACCCCGCGCGTCGGGTGCATCCGCGCCGCCGCGATCTGCAGCAGCGTCGTCTTGCCCGCGCCGTTCGGCCCGAGGACGACCCAGCGCTCCCCCTCCTCGATGGCCCAGTCGATCTCGTCGAGCAGGGTCGCCCCGCCGCGCACCACGCTGACCCCGGCGAACTCCAGCACGTCGCTCATGGCTGATCCTCGCGGCTGCTCATAACTCGACCCTAGGGCACGTCAGGCCGTGTGCGGCGCAGCACCCTACGATGGCGAAGTGTCCGAGCTGCCCGTGAGCGTGCGCCTCGCGCTGTGGGTGACGGCCGCGTACGCCGGGCGGGTGTCCCTCACCGACGCGCTCAGCGCCGCCGCCGGTGAGCTCGAGCTGGTCACCGGCAACACCGAACGGCTCCAGACCTGGCACGACCTCGGCGAACGCGCCGTCCTCGTGGCCCTGCCCCACCCCGGGGCGCCCGGCCTGCTCCCCCGCGGCGGCGAGGTGTTGGCCGCCGCCGTCGAGGCCGGGGAGTGCGTGTACGTGCCGGGCCTGGGCGATGTCCTCGTGCCGACGGTCAGCGAACTGGGACCCGAGGGTGCGGGCCCGCAGGACCGCGTCGGCGCGGTGCGGTGGGCCGCGTACGCCGGGGAGCCCGTCCCCGTGCACGACGTCGACGCCCTCGACCTGCGCGCCTGCGAACGCGAGCTGGCCCAGACGACCCGCCAGGCCATCGCCACCATGGAGGCCGTCGACGCCCGCAGCTGGGCCTCGGACGGGCTGCGCGCCCTGGCCGACGCGCGCCTGGGCGGGGGCCGATGGGGGCTGCCCCCCTGGCTCACCGACCGGGCGCGCCGCGTCATCACCCAGGCGGCGACGCTCGCGACCATCGCCGACATCGGCCTGGCCCACTCCCGCGACGCCCACAGCCTGGACGCGACCAACCGGCGCCGCGACGAACTCCTGCGGCTCTCCCGCGAGGCCGACCACGCGCTGGCGGCGGCCGCCAGCGTCGCGGCCCTGCACCTCGCCGGCTGGCGGGGCGCGGACCGCGACTAGCCGCGGGCCGGGACGCGGGTCAGCCGCCGAGGACCGACTGGTAGACCTCCATGGTCTTGTCGCCGATCGAGGTCCAGCTGAACTGCTCGACGGCCCGCTTGCGGCCGGCGACGCCGTACGCCTTGGCCCGCTCCGGGTCGCTGACCGCCTCGTTCATGACCGCCGCGAGGTCGGCCTCCCACTTCTTCTCGTCCAGCGGGGTGCCGGTGCCGTCCTGCACCTGCTCGATGTCGATCAGCCAACCGGTCTCGCCGTCGACGACGACCTCGGGGATCCCGCCCGTGCGGGTCGCCACGACGGCCACCTCACACGCCATGGCCTCGAGGTTGACGATGCCGAGCGGTTCGTAGATCGAGGGGCAGATAAACGCCGTCGCGTGGCTCTCCAGCGCGATGACCTGCGCCCGCGGCAGCATCTGCGGGATGTAGACGACGCCCTTGCGCAGCTGCTGCAGCTCGCTGATGAGGCCCTGGATCTCCTCGCCGATCTCCTTGGTGTCCGGCGCCCCGGCGCACAGGATCAGCTGCACGTCCGGAGGAAGCTCGCGCGCGGCCCGCAGCATGTGCGGCAGGCCCTTCTGCCGGGTCTGCCGGCCCACGAAGATGATCGAGCGGGCGTCCGGGTCGACCCCGTGCTGGCGGCAGACGTCCTTGGCCGCGTCGCTGTGGTCGGGGGACCACATCTCGGCATCGATCCCGTTGTGCACCACGCGGACCGTGGCCGGGTCGATGGAGGGGTAGCAGCGCAGGATGTCCTCGCGCATTCCGTGGCTCACGGCGATGACCGCGGCGGCGGCCTCGTACGCCGTCTTCTCCACCCAGCTGCTCACCCGGTAGCCGCCGCCGAGCTGCTCCGCCTTCCAGGGCCGCAGCGGCTCGAGGCTGTGCGCCGAGATGACGTGCGGTACGCCGTGCAGCAGCGAGCCGATGTGGCCGGCCATGTTCGCATACCAGGTGTGCGAGTGGACCAGGTCCGTGCCCGCGCAGTCCGCGGCGATGGCCAGGTCCACCCCCAGCGTCTGCAGCGCGGCGTTGGCCGAGGCCAACTCGGCGAGATCGGGATAGCCGGTGGTGCCCGGCTCGCTCTGCGCGTTGCCGAAGGCGCGGACCTGCGCGTCGACGTCGCCGCGCGCCCGCAGGGCCTTGACCAGTTCGGCGACGTGGACGCCCGCGCCACCGTAGACGTTGGGGGGATATTCCTTGCTGAGGATGTCGACTCGCACGAGCCGAATCTAGTGCTCCCCGGGCCGCTGCGGGCGGCGGGCGACCACCCCGCCGGCCGAGCGGAGGAATATCAGGTGAACGGGCCTAATCCGCGCCGCCGTTGTTGCCAGGAGCACCCCTGACCCGAGTACGTTGCGGGGTATGTCGCGCTCCCCTCGATCGTCCAAGGTCCTGGCCATCGTTCTCGCGGGCGGCGAAGGTAAGCGGCTCATGCCGCTCACCGAAGACCGCGCCAAGCCAGCCGTGCCCTTCGGTGGCATCTACCGGCTCATCGACTTCGCCCTGAGCAACATCGTGAACTCCGGCTACCTCAAGGTGGTCGTGCTCACGCAGTACAAGTCCCACAGCCTCGACCGGCACGTCACGCGCACCTGGCGCATGTCGACGATGCTCGGCAATTATGTGGCGCCCATCCCGGCGCAGCAGCGGCGCGGCAAGCAGTGGTACATGGGCAGCGCCGACGCGATCTACCAGAGCCTGAACACCATCGACGACGAGCGCCCCGACATCGTCGTCGTGGTCGGCGCGGACCACGTCTACCGCATGGACTTCAGCCAGATGGTGCGCCAGCACGTCGAGACCAACGCCGGCATCACGGTGGCCGCCATTCGTCAGCCCATCGAGCTCGCCGACCAGTTCGGGGTCATCGAGGTCAACGACACCGACATGCGCAAGATCGGCCGCTGGCGCGAGAAGCCCAAGGACGCCAAGGGGCTGCCCGACTCGCCCAACGAGGTCCTCGCGTCCATGGGCAACTACGTGTTCGACGCCGACGTCCTGCGCGACGTCGTCACGCAGGACGCCGACGACGAGAACAGCGCCCACGACATGGGCGGCGACATCGTGCCCTACTTCGTCAATCGCGACGAGGGCTACGTCTACGACTTCAACGGCAACGAGATCCCCGGCGCGACCGAGCGGGACCGGGCCTACTGGCGCGACGTCGGCACCATCGACGCCTACTACGACGCCCACATGGATCTCATCTCGATCCACCCGGTCTTCAACCTCTACAACGAGGACTGGCCGCTGTTCACGATGGGCGAGCACGCCCAGCCGCCGGCGAAGTTCGTGCACAACGAGACGGGCCGGCTCGGCACCGCGGTGAACTCGATGGTCTCCGCCGGCACGGTCGTCTCCGGGGCGCACGTCGAGGGGTCCGTCCTGTCGCCGCGCTGCTTCATCCACAGCTACGCGCAGGTCACCGACTCGGTGCTGCTCGACCGCGTCCAGGTCGGGCGCAAGGCGCTGGTGCACCGCGCGATCCTGGACAAGGGCGTCGTCATCGACGACGGCGTGGAGGTCGGGGTCAACCACGACGCCGACCGGCGGCGCGGCCTCTACATCAGCGACAACGGCGTGGTGGTCGTCCCCAAGGGGAAGCGGATCTCCAACGACTGAGGCTGAGGCTGGGCTCCTCGGGGCCGCAGCGCTGGGGCGCCTTCTCCACCGGAGAAGGCGCCCCAGCGCGTCTGCGGGGCCTCAGCCCAGCTCGCGCAGGACCAGGCCGGTCCGCAGCTTCGGGGTGAAGAAGGTCGACTTGGGCGGCATCAGGAGCCCCTCCCGGGCGGTGCGCTCGATCTCGGCCATGCTCGTCGGCCGGATGAGGACGGCCGCGGTGGCGCCGCCTTCGCGCAGCACCTCCAGCACCTCGGCGACCCCGTGCTGATAGGTCACCTCGGCCGGGCAGTCGGTGAGCGCGTGCTCCAGGTAGGCCCCATCGAGGGCGCGCACCTCGGCGAACGCCTCCGGCTTCGGCTCGAGCCAACTGCTCGAGCCATCGGGGCGGACGAGGACCAGCGCGCCACGACGTACCATCTCCGGCAGCAGCGCCGGCGCGGCCGCGGGAGCCGGCGACACGACGAAGCTGGCCGCGAGGGCGCGCTCCAGCTCCTCCGCGCTGACCCCCTGGTAGAGCCGGTGAATGGCGTCGATGCTCAGCTGATCGGCGACGAGCTCGTTGACGAACGCGAGGGTCGCGTCGGCGGGGTTCGGCCCCTCGCCGTCGGCAGCGTGCCGCTCCTCGCGGTAGACGCGGGCGATGGCGTACCGGTGGTGGCCGTCGGCGATCAGGACGTCGTCGCCGCTGACCGCCGCCGAGATGGCGGCGATCCGGGCGGGGTCGTCGACGCGCTCGACGATGTGCTCGACCCCGTCGACGACCAGCGAGCCGACCGGCTCGCCGGGCTCCCGGATGGCGTCGGTCAGGCCGCGGGCCAGCGCGAGCCCCCACACCGGCGACATGTTCGTCCGGGTGGCCCGCGTCAGGTCGAGCCGGTCGGTCTTGGCCTTGGGCGTGGTCCGCTCGTGCGGCAGGGCGCCGCCCGTCTCCGGGTCGTTGACCTCCAGGGCCCCGAAGACCCCGTCGATGCTGCGCTGCCGGCCGGCCTCGTCGGTGAACCGCATCCGGTAGATCGTGAACGACGGGCGCTCGTCGCGGACGAGCGTGCCCTCCACGATCCAGGATCGCAGCTGGTCGGCGGCCCGCTCGTACCGGTCGTCGTCGCCCGCCGGCAGGTCCACGTGCACGATGTTGCGCGGGTCGCGGCCGGCGAGGGCGGCGACGTCGGCCGGGGACAACACGTCGTACGGCGGGGCGAGAACACTGTCCAGGGAGGTCCCCGGGGCATACCGAAGGGCGCGGAACGGTTGGAAGGTGGGCATGAGGCCCACGATAGGCGCCGCAGCGATCAGAGCTTGTGTTCCGGCCGGTTGCTGAACAACTGGACACCACCGATGGGGCGGAACCCGCCGGCGATCGCGCTGCCCAGGCCGTGCCCGTCGTAGACCGGGATCGTCGCGAGGACGACCTCGTACTCCGGGACGGTCGCCAGGGCGGCCGCGAACAGCGATTCGCCACGGCCGGGCGTCTGGTGGTTGACCTGGACGCTGATCTCCCGGATCCCCGCCACGCCGCGCCCGAGCACGACGATGTCCGGGTCGGCGTCGGCCGTCCCCAGCACCTGGATGTCCTGCCGGATCCGCTTCGCGTTCTCCACGAAGGGGTGTCGGGACAGGTCGGCGCGCGCGACCAGGGCCCCGCTGTTTCCCGAGCCGGTCCCGAGCGCCGACAGCAGCACCTGCTGCGGCCCGATCCACCCGGTTGCGCCAGCAAGCGCCGTCACCACGCGCGCCGAGAACGGCCCGTCGAAGCCGGTGGCGCCGAGGTCGATAAGCGTCTCGTCGGACACGTCGTACGACACCGCGAGGATCGAATGCCCGGTGAACCCCACGATCGCCTGCAGCGTCGGGATCCAGGGGGAGACCCGGGTCCACGCGCCGTCCTGGTGCGGGAACTGACCGGCCGCGACCGAACGCAACAGGCGCGCCAGCGGGTGGCGGGCCGTCGTCCAGGGCTCGGTCGCCGCGGCGGTCATCGGATCTCCTCGGGCACTTCTGCGTCAACGTTTAGCGCCGGACAGCGCCGTATGCATCTTGTCCGGCACCGCTCACATCGGCGAAACACCGACTCCCGATAGGGAATCCGCGCGATTTCCCGCCCGAACCGTCAGTCCCCCGAGCAGTGGAAGCCGCCGTCGACGTGGACGATCTCCCCCGTCGTCGCCGGGAACCAGTCCGACAGCAACGCCACGCAGGCCTTCGCCGCCGGGGTCGGGTCGGCCTGGTTCCAGCCCAGCGGGGCGTGCTGGCCCCACTCCGCGAACCGCCCGAACGCGGGGATCGACTTGGCGGCGGTGGTGCTGATCGGGCCCGCGGCGACGAGGTTGCAGCGGATGCCGGCGGCGCCGTACGTGCACGCGCAGTAGCGGTTCGTCGCCTCGAAGGCCGCCTTGGCCACGCCCATCCAGTCGTACCCCGGCCACGCCACGGTCGCGTCCAGCGTCAGCCCCACGACCGCGCCGCCGCCGCTCATGAGGGGGGCGCAGGCGGCGACGAGCGGCTTGAGCGAGTACGCCGAGATCTGCAGCGCCGGCGCGACGTCCTCCCAGCTCGCCCCCGCGAAGTCGAATGCCGGCTGGGGGGCGAACCCGATCGAGTGCAGGGCGCCGTCGAGGCCGTCGACGTGCTCGGCCAGCCGCTCCGCGAGCCGGTCGAAGTCCTCCTGGGAGGAGGCGTCGAGCTCCACCACCGGGGCGCGCTCCGGGAGCCGGCGCGCGATCGCGGAGGTGATCTTCGCCGCGCGGCCGAACGAGGTGAGCACGACCGTCGCGCCCTCCTCCTGCGCCAGGCGCGCCACGTGGAACGCGATGGAGGACTCGGTGAGCACACCGGTCACGAGGATTTTCTTGCCCTCGAGCAAAGCCATGAAGGTCCCTTCGATGTGGTGATGGGCGGGCGGGCCTCAGTGGCCCATGCCCAGGCCGCCGTCGACCGGCAGCACGGCGCCGGTCACATAGGCGGCGGCGTCGGAGGCGAGAAAGACGCAGGCGGCGGCCACGTCCGCGGGGTCACCGAACCTCCCGGAGGGGATCTGCGCGCGGTACGTCGTGCGCAGGTCGTCACCCAGCTCGGCCGTCATGTCGGTGTCGATGAAGCCCGGGGCCACGACGTTCGCGGTGATCGCTCGGCCGCCCAGCTCGCGCGTGATGGACCGCGCCACCCCGACCAGTCCGGCCTTCGTCGCGGCGTAGTTCACCTGGCCGGGCGAGCCGTTCAGCCCCACCACGCTGCCGACAAAGATCATGCGCCCCCGCTTGAGCCGGATCATGCCGCGGCTCGCCCGGCGAGCGCACCGGATCGACCCGACGAGGTTGGCCTGCAGCACCGCGTCGATGTCGTCATCGGACAACCGCAGCAGGAGCTGGTCGCGCGTGATCCCGGCGTTCGCCACCAGGATCTCCACCGGTCCCCCGAGCAGCTGCTCCGCCGCGTCGAACCCGGCGTCCACCGACGCCGTGTCCGTCACGTCCAGCGGCACCGCGGCCAGCCCGTCGGGGGCCTCCCCGGACCGACAGCCGACCACCACCCGGACGCCGTCCGCCGCGAGCGCCTGCGCGATCGCCAGGCCGATCCCTCGATTGCCGCCGGTGACCAGGGCCGTACGGGGGGCAGAGCGGTCGATCGCCATAGGGGTGAACCGTGACCTTTCGCTGAGGTGCTTGCTGGGGTTTGCACGTGCCGGGGCGCGCCCGAGGTGCGCCGTACCGGCCCCATCAGCGAACGTAACGAAAGAACGCACGGGACCCCCACGGAGGGCACGCACGAAGGAACTACGCTGGGGTTGTGTTCCGCCGCCAAAAGGAACCCACCAAGCCGGTCCACTCCATCAGCAGCGTCCCGACGTCGATCGCCGACGACCAGAGCGCGCGGATGCGCACGTACCTGATCTCGATGGGAATCCGTACCGCCTGCTTCATCATCGCGGCCGTCGCGTACGTCGTGACCGGCTGGGTCTGGCTGACCCTGCTGCTGTCCATCGCGGCCATCGTGCTGCCCTATCCCGCGGTGGTGCTCGCCAACAACAGCGGCAACCGCCAGTCCCACTTCGTGGTGCCCGCGACGCCCAGCCGCGAGATCGGGACCGAGGAGGACCAGCACCGCTCCCCCGGCGCCGGCGAGCACTGGTAGGCGGCCGCTAGCCCCCGATGGCGCTCATCGGGCGCGCGGGCTGGGTGAAGTCCGGGGCGCCGATACCGTGCCCGCGGGCCTTCCGCCACATCTCGCCCTTGATCAGCCGCACCAGCTCCGCGTCGTCGGCACCGTCCCGCAGCGGCCCGCGAAGATCTACCTCACCGCGGGCGAACAGGCAGTTGCGCACCATGCCGTCCGCCGTCAGCCGCACGCGATCGCAGGCCCCGCAGAACGGTGCCGTCACCGAGGCGATGATCCCCACCGTCGCGGGGCCTCCGTCGACCAGGAACAACTCCGCCGGCGCGCTGCCCCGGCTCTCGTCCGGCTGCGGCGTCAGCGCATGCCGCTCCTCGATCCGCGCGCGAATCTCGGCGGCCGAGATCATCTCCGCACGCTGCCAGCTGTGCTGGGCATCCAGCGGCATCTGCTCGATGAAGCGCAGCTCGTAACCTCGCTCGAAGCACCACTCCAGCAGATCGACGACGCCGGCGTCGTTGACGCCGCGCATCGCCACCGCGTTGACCTTCACCGGCCGCAGCCCGGCCGCGTCCGCGGCGGCGAGCCCCGCGACGACATCGTCCAGCCGGTCGCGCCGCGTCAAGGTCCGGAACGTCTCGCGGTCCACCGTGTCCAGGCTGACGTTCACGCGATCCAGCCCGGCAGCCGCCAACGCCGGAGCCAGCTGGGTGAGGCCGAGCCCGTTCGTGGTCATCGCCAGGTGTGGCCGTGGCTCCAGCGCGGCCAGGCGCCCGACGAGATCGGGCAGACCGGCCCGCAGCAGCGGCTCCCCACCCGTCAGGCGCACCTTCGTCACGCCCAGCCGGACGAAGATGCCCACGAGGCGCACCACCTCGTCGTCGGTGAGCATCTGCGGCTTGGCCATCCACGGCAAGCCCTCCGCCGGCATGCAGTACGTGCACCGCAGGTTGCAGTGGTCCGTCAGGGAGACACGCAGGTCCGTCGCCACCCGCCCGAACGCGTCCTCCAGGCGCAGCGGCGTACGTCGGCCCGCCGCGCCGCGGTCGGTCGAGCTGGGGTCTGCCGGCATTGGCCCAGCGTAAGGCGAGTACCGTCGAGGCCGTGCGGCGGACCCTGTTTACGAGGCGCTGGATGACGGCGTTCGCGGCGGCGACCGTCTTCTTCGTCGTCTGCCTCTACCTGGGTCGCTGGCAATGGGGGCGCCACGAAGACCGCAGCGCCTTCGCCGAAGCCGTCGCCACGAACTACGCCGCGCCCACCCATCAGCTCGACGCCGTCCTCCCCGCCGGATCGTCGCTGCCGGACCAGCGGCTGTGGTCCCGGGTCACCGTCACCGGCAGCTACGCGGCCGACGCCCAGCAGCTGGTGCGCAACCGACCGCAGAAGGTCACGTACGGCTACGAGGTGCTCGTCCCGCTCCGCCTCGACGACGGCTCCGCGCTGCTCGTCGACCGGGGCTGGGTCAAGAACGCCGAGACCGCCGACACCCTGCCCACCGTCCCGGCGGCCCCCGCCGGGCGGGTCACCGTCACCGGGTGGCTGCGGCAGGGCGAGGAGAGCCTCGGTCGCAACCTGCCGAGGGGCCAGCTCGCCTCGATCAACCTCGACGAGGCCGCCGCGGCCATGGGACAGCGCCTGCGCCCGGCGTACCTCGTCCTGCAGTCCGAGGACGACGGCACCGGCCGCGAACCCGCCCGACCCAAGCCCCTGCTGCCGCCCGACACCGACACCGGACCGCACCTCGCCTACGCGGTCCAGTGGTGGACCGGGTCGCTCGTCGGCTTCGTCATCGTCGCCGTCTACCTGCGCCGGGAGCTGCGCGACCAGGCCATCGCCGCCGGCACCCGCGCGGCCCCGGTGCCCAAACCCAAGCGCACCCGGATCTGGGACGAAGAGGACGAGTAGCCCGACCGCGCCGGGTCGCGCTGCGTCGCGCCGGGTCGCGCCGGATCGGGCTGGGGCGTCCCATCAGTCCGCGGCGGTCGATACCCCGTCGTCGCGGAACTGCGTGGTGTAGAGGTCGGCGTACAGGCCCCCGGCGGCCAGCAGCTCGGTGTGGGTGCCCCGTTGCACGACCCGGCCCCCGGCCACGACGAGGATCACGTCCGCGTCCCGGATCGTCGACAGCCGGTGTGCGATGACCAGCGCGGTGCGGCCGGATAGGGCCGCGTCGAGGGCCCGCTGCACCGCGGCCTCCGACTCGCTGTCGAGGTGCGCCGTCGCCTCGTCGAGGACGAGCACCCCGGGGCCCTTGAGGAGGAGCCGGGCGATGGCCAGGCGCTGCTTCTCCCCGCCCGAGAGCCGATGGCCGCGGTCGCCCACGACCGTCGCCAAGCCCTCCGGCAGGCTCGCGACCAGGTCCCACACCTGCGCGGCCCGCAGCGCGGCCTCCAGCTGCGCCGTGGTGGCGTCGGGGCGGGCGTAGCGCAGGTTCGCCTCGATGGTGTCGTGGAAGAGGTGCGCCTCCTGCGTCACCACCCCGACACTGCGCCGCAGGCTGGCGAACGAGGCGTCGCGCAGGTCGACGCCCCCGATGCGTACGGCGCCGGTCGTCGGGTCGTACAGGCGCGAGACCAGCGACGTGATCGTCGTCTTTCCCGCGCCGCTCGGTCCGACGAGAGCCACCAGCTGCCCCGGCGCCACGTCGAAGCT
The DNA here is from genome assembly GCA_016699675.1 of Austwickia sp. Classification (NCBI taxonomy): domain Bacteria; kingdom Bacillati; phylum Actinomycetota; class Actinomycetes; order Micrococcales; family Dermatophilaceae; genus Austwickia; species Austwickia sp. The sequence goes on from CP064985.1 coordinate 3,853,594, forward strand.
GACGCCGTGCAGCACGTCGCCACCCCCCGCCCGATCGCCGCTCGCGGTGCCCTCCAGGGAGGCGAGGGAGACCTCGTCGGCGCTCGGGTAGCGGAACGAGACGTCATCGAAGGTCACGCCCAGCACGGTGTCCGGCAGCTCGACCGGGTCGGTCCGCTCCGCGACCAACGCGGGCAGGTCCAGCACCTCGAAGACGCGCTCGAACGACACCAGGGCCGTGAGGACGTCGACGCGAACGTTGGACAGGGCGATGAGCGGGCTGTAGAGCCGGGCGAGCAGCGCCGTCAGGGCCAGCAGGGTGCCCACCGTGAGGGTGCCGTCGATGGCCAGGAGGCCGCCGACGCCGTACACCATCGCGGTCGCCAGCGAGGCGAGCAGCGTGAGCAGCACCATGAAGATCGACCGGTTCATGGCGATCCGCACGCCGATGTCGCGGACGGCGCCGGCCCGCTCGCCGTACTCCTGCGCCTCCTGCTCCGGCCTCCCGAACAGCTTCACGAGCAGGGCACCGGCGACGTTGAAGCGCTCGGTCATCCGGCTGGCGAGGTCGGCGTTGAGGTTCATCGACTGCCGGGTCAGCTCGGACAGTTTGGCGCCCATCCGCCGCGCGGGAATGAGGAAGAGCGGAAACAGCAGGACCGCGGCCAGCGTCAGCGGCCAGGACAGCGCCGCCATCGTCGCCACGATCACCGCCAGCGTGACCGCGTTGCTCACGACGCCCGACAGCGTCGAGGTGAACGCCTGCTGCGCGCCGATGACGTCGGTGTTGAGCCGGGAGACGAGCGCCCCCGTCTGCGCCCTGGTGAAGAAGGCGATGGGCTGGGCCGAGACGTGCTCGAAGACCTCGGTGCGCAGCCGGTAGATCAGCCCCTCGCCGATCGTCGAGGAACACCAGCGCTGGGCGACGGTGAGCACCGCCCCCGCGACGGCGAGAAGGGCGACGACGAGCGAGAGCCGTACGACGAGGCCGGCGTCGCGCCCCATCACCCCCTGATCGACAATCGACTTCAGCAGCAGCGGCGGCGCGGCCACGAGCGCGGAGTCGGCCACGACCAGGACGAGGAACAGCAGGATGCGGGCACGGAACTCGCCGGCGTAGCCCAGCACGCGGCGGACCGTGCCCTCCTGCAGCCGCTGACCCGACATGCGGTCCTTGGTCAGGGACCGCATCGTCATGAACGGCGAGTGCGTCACCCGTCGCGCTCGGTTCGCGCGTCCCGCGCGGCGTACGCGCGCGCCATCCCGCCGATGAGGACCGTCTGGGCGGACCTCTCGGCGGCCAGCTGCTCGCTGCGCGACGCGCGCCGGGCGTTCGCGAGGAGGAGCTTGGTGGCGGTCGCCGCCGCGGGGGGTGCCTCAAGCAGCGCGGCCACGACGTCGGCCGTGGCGGCGGCGAGCTCCGCCACGGGGACGGCCAGGTTCGCCAGCCCGGTGGCGACGGCCTCCTGCGCCTCCATCGTGCGCGAGGTCACGCAGAGCTCGAGCGCCCGCGCATAGCCCAGGATCTCTACCAGCACCGACGTACCGCCCAGATCCGGCACCAGCCCAAGGCTCGTCTCCGCCATGCGGAACTTGACGTCGTCGGCGACGATCCGCAGGTCGGCGCCGAGGGCGAGCTGGAATCCGGCGCCCACGGCGTGGCCCTGGACCGCGGCGACCACGATGGCCTTCGCGTCGCGCCACAGCGTGAAGGCCTCCTGGTAGTGGCCGATGGTCGTGGCCGCGCCGTCCGGGTCGGCGACGCACATGCCGATGAGGTCGGGTTCTCCGTCCACCCCGCCCGGGGCGAGCATCGCGCGGTCGAGGCCCGCCGAAAAGGTGGGTCCGGTCCCGCGCAGGACGACCACCCGTACGTCGTCCGGGAGCGTGCGGGCCACCTCGGCCAGGGCGAGCCACAGCGAGGGGGTCTGCGCGTTCCGGCGGGTCGGGTTGTCCAGGCTCACGTGCAGGACGGGGCCCTCCCGGCGTACGGAAAGGTGCGGGTGGGGGCGGGTTTCGGCGGCTGCGGAGGTCGGTTGCTCGGTCACGGTACGAGCCTAAGTCCGACGGACGCCCTCCTCCTCCCGACTGCCGCCCGTTGTCCGCGACGTGCCCCACACCCAGGGCGGGGTTCGAGGAGCCGAGGCCTAGGCCAAGGCGATGAGGTCGAGGTAGTCCTCGTTCCACAGGTCCTCGACGCCGTCCGGGAGCAGCAGCACGCGCTCGGGTTCCAGGGCGGCGACGGCGCCCTCGTCGTGGCTGACCAGGACCACCGCGCCGGCAAAGCTGCGCAACGCCCCGAGGATCTCCTCGCGGCTGGCCGGATCGAGGTTGTTGGTCGGCTCATCGAGCAGCAAGACGTTGGCGCTGCTCACCACCAGGGTCGCCAGGGACAGTCGCGTCTTCTCCCCGCCGGAGAGCACCGCCGCGGGCTTGTCGACGTCGTCGCCGGAGAAGAGGAAGCTGCCGAGGATCTTGCGGACGTCGGTCTCGCCGAGATCCGGAGCGGCCGTCTTCATGTTCTCCAGGACGGTGCGCTCGACGTCGAGGTTCTCGTGCTCCTGGGCGTAGTAGCCGACCTTCAGACCGTGCCCCGGCTCGACCGCCCCGGTGTCCGGGGCGTCCAGGCCGGCGAGGATCCGCAGCAGGGTCGTCTTGCCGGCGCCGTTGAGCCCGAGCACCACGACCTTGCTGCCCCGGTCGATGGCCAGGTCCACGTCGGTGAAGACCTCGAGCGAGCCATAGCTGCGGGACAGCCCGCTCGCGCGCAGCGGGGTCTTCCCGCACGGCGCCGGGTCCGGAAACCGGAGCTTGGCCACCTTGTCGTGCGCCCGCTCGCCCTCGACGCCGGCGAGGAGCCGTTCCGCCCGGCGGGCCATGTTCTGGGCGGCGGTCGCCTTGGTGGCCTTGGCCCGCATCTTGTCGGCCTGCGCCATGAGCGCCGAGGCCTTCTTCTCGGCGTTGGCGCGCTCCCGCTTGCGGCGCTTCTCGTCGGTCTCGCGCTGCTGCAGGTAGGTCTTCCAGCCGACGTTGTACTGGTCCAGCTCAGAGCGGTTCGCGTCCAGGTGGTAGACCTTGTTGACCACCTCGTCGAGCAGCGCCACGTCGTGACTGATGACGAGGAGCCCGCCCTTGTAGACCTTCAGATGGTCCCGGAGCCAGGCGATCGAGTCGGCGTCCAGGTGGTTCGTGGGCTCGTCGAGCAACAGGGTCGGTGCGCCCGAGAAGAGGATCCGGGCCAGCTCGACGCGGCGGCGCTGCCCGCCGGAGAGGGTCTCCAGCTTCTGCCCGAGCACCCGGTCCTCCAGGCCGAGGGCGGCGGCGATGGTGGCGGCCTCGGACTCGGCGGCGTACCCGCCCGCGGCATCGAAGCGCGCCTGCAGCTTGGGATAGCGGGTCATCGCCTTCTCGTGCGTGTCCGGATCGGCGCTGGCCATGGCGCCCTCCGTCTCGTGCATGGCCCGGACGATCTCGTCGAGGCCCCGCGCGGCCAGGATCCGGTGCCGGGCCAGGACGTGCATGTCCCCGTCGCGTGGGTCCTGTGGCAGGTAGCCCACGTCGCCGGTGCGCGACACGCTCCCGGCCGCCGGCGGGTTCCAGCCGGCGAGCACCTTCGTCAGGGTGGTCTTGCCCGAGCCGTTGCGGCCGACCAGCCCGATCCGGTCGCCGGCGCCCACCCGGAAGGTCGCCTCGCTGAGCAGGAGCCGACTGCCGGCGCGCAGCTCGATGCCGGTGGCCGTGATCACGCGGTGCTCCTGTCGTCAAGGTGTGGTCGGCGGCCTTCGCAAGGCGCCGCCGCGCTCCGCCGTACCGGCGGTGGGGCCCCCTGGTGACGATTCGTCGCGCCGGCACCGCCCCGCCGCGATGCGAGGTGGGGGCCGCCTGGTTACTCTACTGGTCAGGCCCCTGCGCCAGGCACGGGCATTGATCGGGAGGGTTGGTCGGATATGACCTTCAACGACGACGCCCAGCTGGACACCTCGCAGGTCGGCGGTGGCGGCGGTGGGGGCTTCGGTCGTGGGGGCGCTGTCATCGGCGGTGGCGGAGGCATCCTGGGCATCATCGCGTTGCTCTTGTATCTCTTCACGGGGCTCGGCGGGGGTGGCGACTCCACCTCCCAACCGGAGCCGGCGCCGCAGCAGCCCGACCAGGCGATGGACCGCTCCTACATGGGCGCGGGCGGCGAGTACAACCAGAACGTGTTCTCCCACTGCAAGACCGGCGCCGACGCCAACAAGGACGACAACTGCCTGGTGGTCGGGACCGTCAACAGCGTGCAGGACTACTGGAAGCGCAAGTTCCCGGAGTCCACGAAGAACCAGACGCCGTACAAGATGACCAAGACCATCCTGTACTCCGGCCAGACCCAGTCGGCCTGCGGCACCGCCTCCAACCAGGTGGGCCCGTTCTACTGCCCGCTCGACAAGCAGGTCTTCATCGACGCGAGCTTCTTCAAGCTGCTCTCCAGCCGGTTCGGCGCGGACAGGGGTGCGTTCGCGAAGGAGTACGTCGTCGCGCACGAATACGGCCACGCCGTGCAGGACCAGCTCGGCGTCCTCGACGAGGCCCAGAAGGACCCGCAGGGCCCGGCCAGCGGCGGCGTACGCGTCGAGCTCATGGCCGATTGCTTCGCCGGTATGTGGGCCAAGGACGCGAGCACGACCAAGGACAAGAACGGCAACACGCTGCTCAAGCCCTTGACCCAGCAGGACATCCAGTCGGCGCTGTCTGCGGCCACCGCCGTCGGCGACGACACCATCCAGAAGAAGACGCAGGGTCGGGTCTCGCCGGAGAACTTCACCCACGGCACCGCCGAGCAGCGGATGCGCTGGTTCATGAACGGCTACAACAACCAGAACATCAACAGCTGCAACACGCTGCGGGCGACTCAGCTCTGACGCGCCGCACGCACTGACGCCCTCTTTCCCGCACTGGCGCCCCACTTCAAGCGGGGCGCCAGTTGGGCAAAGAGGGCGCCAGTCGCGTACCGGGCCTGACTCAGCCCCAGAGGGCGGCATCCGCCAGCCCTACTCCGCCGAAAGAGGGCGCCAGTCGCGTGCCCGGCCCAGGGGTCGGGCGTCAGCCCCCAACGGCCGGTCGGGGCAGCTCCCGCTTGAGGATCTTCCCGGTCGCGCCCTTGGGAAGGGCCTCAATGACGTGAATCGCGCGCGGGTACTTGTACGCCGCCAGCCGCTCCTTCGCGTACTCCGTCAGCTCCTCGGCCGTCGCGGAGGCGCCCTCGTTCAGCACGACGTACGCTGCGACCTCCTCGCCCAGCCGCTCGTCCGGGACGCCGACGACGGCGACCTCGAGGACCGCGGGGTGGGTGTAGAGGACCTCCTCGACCTCCCGGGGATACACGTTGTAGCCGCCGCGGATGATCATGTCCTTGCTGCGGTCGACGATCGAGTAGTAGCCCTCCGCGTCGCGGGTGGCGAGGTCGCCGGTGTAGAACCAGCCGTCGCGGATGGCGGCGGCGGTCGCGTCGGGCTTGTTCCAATAGCCGCGCATCAGGCAGTCGCCGCGGATGACGATCTCGCCGATCTCCCCCTCGGGGGTCTTGCTGCCGTCGTCGCTGTGCAGGTCCATCTCGACGCCCTCGATGGGGGTGCCGATGGAGCCGGGCTTGCGCTCGGAGTGCGGGTGGTTGAACGAGGCCACCGGCGAGGTCTCAGACAGGCCGTAGCCCTCCAAGATGATGCAGTCGAACGCGGCCTCGAACTTGCGCATCAGCTCGACGGGCAGCGACGCGCCGCCCGAGATGCACACCCGCAGCGAGGAGACGTCGGCCTGCACCTGCGGCTGAGCGGCCAGCAGCGCGCCGTACATCGTGGGCACCCCCAGGAAGACGGTCGCCTTGTCCCGCTCGATGATCTTCAGCGCCGCGACCGGCTCGAACCGCGGCAGCAGCGTGAGGCAGGCGCCGGTGGCCACGCAGATGTTCATGGCCGCGGTCATGCCGAACACGTGGAACAGCGGGAGGCAGCCCATGAGGGTGTCCGCATCGGTCACCTCCAGGAGCGTGCGGGCGGCAACCTCCTGGTTCGAGTTGAGGTTGCGGTGCCGCAGCTCGGCGCCCTTGGGCGAACCGGTCGTCCCGGAGGTGTAGAGCAGCACCGCGGTGTCGTCGTCGTCGCGGTCGACGACCTCGGTCACCGGCTCGATCGGGGTGCCGAGGAGGGCCGGGACCTGGGTGACCTCGAGGTACTCGACCCCGGCGGCCTCGGCGCCCGCCGCGGTGTCCGGGTTGGGCAGGCCGATCAGCAGCTTGGCGCCGGCGTCGCGCAGGTAGTACTCGACCTCCCGCGGCTTGAACAGCGGGTTCATCGGGACGACGACGCAGCCGAGCCGCAGCGCCGCGTAGTAGGCGAGCGGGAACGCGGTGATATTGGGCAGGCTCAGGGCGAGCCGGTCGCCGGGGACGAAGCCCTTGTCCCGCAGGTGCCCCGCGAAGATCTGCGTGAGGTGCTCGAACTGGGCGAACGTGTAGCGCTGCTCGTCCTGGATCAGCGCGAGCCGATCCGGGTGCCGGCGCGCCGATTCGACGAGGTTCTGGGCGAGGTTGGTCACGACGGCTCCTGGGCTGTCCGGTGGGGCTAGAGGCGGGTCTCGTCAGGTTACCGGGACGTACGCCGCGTGACCACGCGTTCCTCGGTGGTTGCCGGTGTCGGCTCCGTTGGGACGTTTGCGCGAGGCAGTGCGGGCGCGTTCCGAGGGGTCGCGGCGGCGGGAGGTCGCGAGGCTGTACGTCGTGTAGACAGCTGTCAGGACACGTTACAGGCGGTGCCCGTGACGGATAACGTGCCCTGACAGCTGTCCACGGCCGGCGGCACGGGGCGAGTCAGCCCTCGACGTACGTCCGGGTCACCCGGGGGGCGAGCGCGCAGGTGACCTCGTACGGGATCGTCCCCAGCCACGCGGCCATGTGCCAGGCGGTGATCTCCTCCGCCCCGTCGCGGCCGAGCAGCGTCACCGCGTCCCCGACCGCGACGTCCGAGCCGGGCCCCAGGTCGACCATGACCTGGTCCATGCACACCCGGCCCACCACGGGCAGGCGGCGGCCGCGGATGAGCACCTCACCCCGGTTGGACAGCCGTCGGTTGTAGCCGTCGGCGTACCCCACCGGCACCGTCGCGATCCGCGTCGCCGCCGGCGCGACCCACGTCCGCCCGTACCCCACCGTCTCCCCCGCGGGCACGTCCTTGACGAACGACACCCGCGAGCGCCACGAGAGCGCCGGCCGGAGCGGGACGGTGCGCGGTACGTCGGGGTCGGGGTAGCTCCCGTAGACCATGATCCCCGGGCGGACCAGGTCGAACCACGACGACGGGTGGGCCAAGACACCGCCGGAGTTGGCGGCGTGCGCGATCAGCCGCCGACCCACCACCGACTCGACGGCCTCGCGCGCGGCCGCGAAGCGGGCCACCTGTCCGGCGGTGAACTCGTCCTCGGCGGGGGTGTCGCTGGCGGGCAGATGGGTGAAGATCCCCTCCAGACGCAGGTCGGGGCACTCGTTCTCGATGAGCGCGGCGAGCCCGGGAGCCTCGCCGACGTCGCAGCCGATGCGCCGCATGCCCGTGTCGACCTTGAGGTGGACGGCCACCGGCTGGTGGTGGGCTTGGTCGGACCCGTCGGCGCGGGAGGCAGCCGCCGCCTGGATGATGCGGGCCGTCGCCGCGTCGGGCACGGTGAGGTCGAGGCCGATGGCCACCGCCGCGGCGGCCTCCTGCGCGAATACGCCGGACAGCTTGAGGATCGGCAGCGTGATGCCCGCCTGGCGCAGCGCCGCCGCCTCTGGCACGGTCGCCACGCCGAGGCGTTCGGCCAGGCGAAGGTCCTGCACCATCCGGGCGATCCGCACGGCGCCGTGCCCGTAGCCGTCGGCCTTGATCGCGAGCAGGATCTGCGGGCCGTGGGTTCCGCCGTCATCGATGCCGCCGACGTGCGCGCGAATCGCCCGCAAGTTGGCGGCGATCGCGTCGAGGTGGGTCACGGTGTGCGTGGCGTAGTCCAGCGCCTCGTTGTCGTGATTCATCCGCGCATCGCCACCTTCTGAACGTACCGGGACGTCGACAGCGCCAGCACCGCCGCGTAGTGGGGCCAGAACCCGATCTCCCCGCCCAGCCGCACCTCCCGCGCCGCGTCCTGCACGTCGAGGATCAGGTGATCGCTGCTGGCGCCGACGATCTGGATGCCGTCGTCGTCGGGCGTGAGCCCCTCGATGGCCGCGTCCTGGCGGCCGACGTTGACGATAGCCCGCAGCCGGGTGCCGCGGTCGGCGAACTGCGGGCTCTCCCCGAAGGCGTTCTGCGCGCGGGTGCCGATGGGCACGCTGGGCTTGCGCTCCAGCTCGACGATCTCGGCGACGAGCCGGAAGGTGTCTTGGCGGGTCCCCGGCCACGGGCTCCGATCCAGGACGTTGCGGCCCAGCACGATCGACTCCCCGATGCGAAAGTGGTTGACCTCCGACGGCATTCGGCCGGCCGCGAGCAACGGCAGGGCCGAGGAGTTTCCGCCGGACAGGGTCGCGAGCGGGAGCCCGGTGGCCGCGCGGCAGGCCTCCCGGACCCCGATCAAGGCCCGCATGTTCTCCTCGCTGGGAATGACCCCGCCGTAGCACGCGAGGTTCGCACCGAGCCCGATCACGTCGAGGTGCGGCAGCCGGGCCGCCTCGATCACCAGGTCCACCGCGCGGTCCGGCCACACGCCCTCGCGCAGGTCGCCGATGTCGACCATGACGATCACCTCGTGGCGCACCCCGGCGGCGTCGGCCGCGGCGTCGAGGACCCGCAGGGTGGGCAGGCTGGAGTTCAGCGTCACGTCGGCGCTGCGGACGACGTCCGGCGCGGCGCTCGGCGCCGGAATCCGCAGCAGCATCTGCCGCAGCCCCGTGCCCCGCTCCCCCATGTCCACGAGGTTGAGGATCCGCTGTCGGCGAGCTCGTCCACCCCGCCCGCGACGAGCGCCCCCACCACCGCAGGGTGCGCGCACACCACCTTGCCGACCCCCGCGACCCGCCCGCCGTGCGCGTGACACACCTCGACCACGGCGCGCGCGTTCGCGGCGATGCGCTCGCCGTAGATCTCCAGGCGCGGAGTACGCAAGAACACCCGGTCGGTCCCCCTTCCCTCGTTCCGTCGTGTCTCGTTCCGTCGTGGCTGCGGGCCGTCGTGGCTGCGGCGGCTAAGGTCGCGCGTCGGCCGGGCCGGATTCCTGTGCCGCCCAACGCCGCAGGGTCTGGGCCACCTCGTCGGGGTACGCCCTGGCCAGCGTGCCCAGCGCCGAGAACCGGTAGGCGTCGTCCACGAGGAGCCGCGCGTCCGGCGGGGGCAGCAGGTGGGTGCCCATCCCGGTACAAGCCTCGCTCAGCGCCCCGGCCGCGCCGGGGATCTTCGTGAGCGCGCCGCCCCTTGCCACGACCCAGCGCACCGCGGTGAGGTCCTTGCCGCGGACCACCTGCCGGCGGCCGGTCGGGGTGTAGATCGCGGACACCGTTCCGGCGTGCCGGCGAATCCCCAGCGCCACGGCCCGCTCGGCCAGCCATCGGGTCAGGGCACGTTCCGCCTCGGTGTCGGGCATCGCCCGCAGGTGCTCCGGCCGACCCGTCCAGTCCGCGTCGCCGCTGGCCTGCGCCACCCGGTGGGCGTTGACGTAAACGCCGAGGTCGCCCTCGACGGTTCGCTTGGCGCGCGGCTCCGGCTCGACGTACGCCGCCGCCAGCTCCGGGGAGCCGTCCGTCACGGAGTGGACGTCCGTCGTCGCGCCGCCGACGTCCACGACGAGCACGTCGCCGACCGCCTCCGCGAACAGCTCCGCCGCGCGCAGCACGGCGCCGGGGGTGGGCAGGACGTCGTACGGCGTGATCCGCGCCAGCGCCGCCATCCCCGGGGCATGCACGATGTGCTCGCTGAAGACGTCGTGGATGAGCTCGCGCAGCGGCTCGACGTTGAGCACGTCGACGTCGGGAAAGACGTTGTCGGCGAGCTGGAGCGGTACGCCGGCGCGGGCGAACGCCTCGGCCACCTCGGGTCGGGCGGCGACGTTCCCGGCGTACACGACCGGCGGCACCCGCGGCAGCGCGCCCACAACCCCGGCCAGCGCGCGGGCGTTCGCCGCGACCGTGGCGCGCTCGCCGTGGTCCACCCCGCCGGCCAGGAGGACGATGTTGGGGGCGAGGGCGGCGACGTGGTCGAGTTCGTATGGCGTGAGCGCGCCCACGGTGACGAGCTCCACGATGGCGCCCGCGCCCAGCGACGCCTCGCGCGCGGCCCGCGCCGTCATGCTGGCCGTCAGGCCGTGCACGGTCATCCGCAGGCCCCCCGCGGCGGAGCTGTTGACGTGCGTCTCCAGGTCGGCCCGGGCAGCGGGCTCCAGGCCGTGGCAGGCGGCCAGGTCCGCGCGGGCCGCGTCGACACCGACGCCGACGTCGCCGAAGGCCGCGCCGCAGGGGTCGACTCCCCCGGTGTGTTCGGGCGCCCCCGCATCGGGCCGGGTCACCGTCGTCGGCGCGAAGCCTTGGGCGACCTGCCGCAGCTCCCCGTCGACGCAGGCGAACGCGTTGACCTTCGTGATCGTGCTGCCCACCTCGACGGTGACCACGCTGGGCGGCGCCGTCCGGGGAGCCGGCGGCGGGGACGGGTCGCTCATCCGGGGACCGCCTCCTCGGCCGGTCGCCCGTCCCGCGTCAGCAACGTCTTGACGATCGCGTCGACGACGTCGATGCCCTTGGTGCCCCGGCCGAACGTCGCGTCCAGCCCGGTCTCCGCCGCCATCTCGCGGTTGACCTGGGTGCCGCCGGCGATGAGCACGAACCGGTCCCGCACGCCCTTCTCGACGGCCAGCTCGGCCAACTTGCGCATCATCGCCCGGTGGATGTCGTTGTGGCTGATGATCGTGCTGATCAGGATGGCGTGGGCGCCGGTCTCGATCGCGGCGTCAAGGATCTTGCCCAGCGGCACGGAGGTGCCGAGGTAGTGGTAGCGCACGCCGTATTTCTCGATCCCGCCGTGCTTGATGTCGAGGATCTCGCGCAGGCCGACGCTGTGCTCGTCCTCGCCGACCGTCGCCGCGACAACGGTGAGCCCCCGCGCGGCCACCTCGGCGCGCAGCCGGTCCTCGGGCAGCCGCACCACCTTGGTCGGGATGACCAGCTCGTCGCGGCGTACGTCGAACGTGACCTTGCCCTTGACATCGACGAAACAGCCCTCCGCCTGCTGCATGACCTCCAGGTTGATCACGACCGGGTCGGCGAGGCCGAGGCGGCGGGCCATCTCCACGGCGTACGCCTCGGCGACCTCCGCCGGTTGCGGCACGAAGAGCTGAACGTTGACGGTCCCGTCCCCCGCCACTCGACCTCGGGGCGGATCAGCTCGCCGCTGCGATAGTGGCGCGTGGTCGCTAGGCGGGCCTGGGCGCTGTCGGTGGGGTCGAGCTCGTCGATGTAGACGATCTTGTCGGGGTCGCACAGGGTGCACCCGCCGATGACCGCGCAGGCTGTGTCGACGTCGGGACGAGTGCCGCGCGCAGCGAGCCCCGTGCTGTCGGATGACCGTTCGTGACCTGCGCTTTGGGTGCCATGGCACCCTTTGTGCAGGTCACGAACGGTCGTCAGGTCGCCCGGCGGGGTGTTCTGGCCGAAGTGGTCGCAGACCGGCGCCCAGTAGTCCGCATCGCGGGGCACGATCGAGCCGGCCCCCACGCCGCCGCCCCCGTCGCGGGCGATGCCATCGCCGGTGCGCTCGGGGTACTTGGCCGAGTCCACGAAGAAGCCCGCCTCGACCGCGGCGAAGTAGCCGCCGCCCTCGACGATCTCGGCCAGGAAGCACGTCGCCCGCTCCTTGAGGTCGCGCACCATCTCCGGAAGCGAGCCGGAGTCGCGCAGCGCCAGCAGCTCCCCGATCCCGTCCAGCCCCGCCCACATCTGCTTGACGGTCTGCAGGCCGAGGACATTGTTGTAGTGCCAGGGCACGTTGCGGCCCTCGTCCGGGGTGATCGTGGACTGGACGTCGGCCCTGGTCAGCATCGAGATGAGGGTGTCGATCGTGTGGGTGCGGATCGCCTCCTCGATGATCGCCTCGATGTAGCGCGTGTTCTGCTGGGCGCGCATCTTGTAGTCGGCGAACAGGTCGCGCAACGCCACGGCGTACGGCAGGTCGAACCACAGCTTCGGCGCGGGCGGCGCGTTCGGCGGCACCGTCGAGAGCCCGATGAGCTTCTTCGGCATCCCCACGGCGACCGAGAACGCCGTGTTCAGCGCGTGCTGCACCATCAGCTCCGGCATGACCAGCCAGCCCGCCTTGGCCGTGGCGTTGGCGTTGTGCGCGCCGTCGATCTGCAGGATCCCCGCGCCGGACATGACCCGCTTGGCCTCGGCGGCGTCGACGAAGGAGCGGTACATGTTCACGTTGCGGTAGAGCACGTTGTACTGCGGGTCCTGGTGCGCCCCGTTGACGCCCTCCTCGGCGAACAGCACGGCCACCTCCGGGCCGGCCACGCCGCTGACGTAGGAGTGGAAGTTGATCGGGCGGCCCACCTCGTCCTCGATGGCGTCGCAGGCCTTCCGGGAGGCGCGGAGCTGCTTGCGGGTGATCGGCACGCCGCCGACGCCCTCGGGGGTGCCCTCCATGAGGCCGTCGATGTGGGACTGGCCCGTGGTCCGGATGACCATCAGGTGGTCGGCGCCGTGCCAGGCCGCCATCCGCATGCGCCGTACGTCGTCCTCGAACCGGCCCGACGCGATCTCGGTGGTGACGACGCAGCTGGGCTGGGGGTCGATGTGCTCGAAGTATTCGCTCGCGGGCAGCCGGGCGGAGTTCTTCAGCGGGTGGGACATGCCGCGGTAGTGGAACGGCCCCGCGTCGATGCCGCCCGCGGGCACCCGGCGCCACGTCCACCCCTTGCGCCGCGGCCGGTAGTGCTCCAAGTCCTCCAAGAAGGCGTCGACGTCGAGCTTGGTGGTCGGCTCGAGGGGGGCCGAAGGCGCCGTACGTCGTGCTCACCGGGCCACCCCCGACGTCCGATGTCCGGGCGCAACCGGGAACAGCCCGGCCAGGCAGGCCGCGTCGTCCAGGATCCGTTGCCCGGCGGCGCGCACGTCCGGATGACCCGTGTCGTCGGCGAGGCCGTCCCGGAGGGCGAGCCGAACCAGCACGTGGCCCGCGCCCTTCTCCGCTGGTCATCGACCTTGACGCGACGCTGATCACGGCCCACTCCGAGAAGGAGAACGCCGCCGCCACGTTCAAACATGGCTACGGCTTCCACCCGCTGTGCGCCTTCCTCGACCACGGCAAGACGGGCACCGGCGAACCGCTCGGCATGCTGCTGCGAGCGGGGAACGCTGGGTCGAACACGGCCGCTGACCACATCGCCGTGACCAAGACGGCGCTGGCGGCGGTGCCCGGGATCAACCCCTCCCGGCCCGGCAAGAAAGTCTTGATCCGCACCGACGGCGCCGGTGGCACCCGGGAGTTCCTGACCTTCCTGGACCGGCGCGGCCTGTCGTACTCCATCGGGTACACCCTGCCCACCAGCACGCCCCAGCTGTACGCGCTGATCCCCGAGACCGCCTGGCAGGTCGCCCTCGACGCCGACGGCGACGTCCGGGACGGCGCGGCCGTCGTCGAGCTCACCGACCTCCTCGCGGCTAAGGGTCTCCTCACGGGGTACCCGGCCGGGATGCGGGTCATCGTCCGACGCGAACGACCCCACCCCGGCGCCCAACTCCGCTTCACCGACGTCGAGGGGTACCGGCTGACCGCTTTCGTCACCAACACGACCCGTGGGCAACTGGCCGACCTGGAACTACGCCACCGGCGCCGGGCCCGCTGCGAAGACCGGATCCGCATCGCCAAAGACACCGGCCTGACCAACCTGCCTGCAGGGCTTCGCCCAGAACCGAATCTGGCTCCTGATCGTGCAACTCGCGAACGACCTGATCGCGTGGATGGGCATGCTGGCCTACCCCCGAGCACCAGGCCCGCCGCTGGGAACCCAAGACGCTACGGCTGCGGCTCTTCACCATCGCAGCCACCCTGGCCCACACCGGTAGGCAACGCCTGCTCCACGTCAAGGTCACGGCGCCCTGGGCGGGACTCTTCACCACCGGATGGGACCGCCTCGCGATCCTGGCCCCGCCCTGAGCAACGCCACCACCCCGCCCCGACAACCCGCAACACAGCCCTCGTCCGTGGAAGACGACGCCCACCGGAAGCGCCGCCCCGGGACATTGTCATACCCACCGGCCAGAATCAGCCCCACCGAGGCGTCAACGACGGCCCGGCCCCCACCAGCAAGCCCCCATGCAACATCCGGGCGAACCACTCGGCGGGCGGAGCCAGGCAACGTTGCGGTTTTCTCGGGCGCCTTTACTGGTGGGTAGTTACCCTCGAACTCGACACACGTGCGCGACGCCAGCGTCGCGCGGAGGGGAGTACGTCGTGATCGAACCCCGGGTGCAGGCCGCCATCAACCTGCACGCCATCCTCCGCGACCTGGAAGACCTGGTCGCCCTCGACCCGACGGCCGCCGCGATCGTGCGCGACACGCGCACCCGCGTCACGTTCCGCGTCGTCGGGTTGCGGCCGCTGGCGCTGACGTTCACGGACGGGACCTGTACGGCGTCCGCCGAGCCCGGTCCCCTGCCGGCGGGCCACCACGACGTCCAGCTCGGCTTCGCCACCCCACAACACCTCAACGCGCTCGTCGACGGTAAGGGGATTCCCGTGCCGCTGAAGGGGTTCCGGGGGCTGGGCTTCCTCACCAAGGAGTTCACGGCGCTGACCAAGCGGCTGGAGGCGGTGCTGCGGCCGGCCCCCGGTGCACCGCGCCCGCCCGAGGAGGAGCGGCTGGCGGCGGAGCTCACGGCGTACGCCGCCTTCTACGCCCTCGCCGAGGTCGGGAACCTCGACCCGCTCGGCCGCTCCAACGCCGCGCGGATGGCCGACGGCGCCATCTCGGTCGAGGTCGCGGACGGCCCGGCCGTCACCATCCGGGTGCGGAACGGGCACCTGGCCGTCAGCAAGGGCGCCGACCCGCACGCCCGGGCCCGCATGCTCTTCGACTCGACCGAGACCGCCGGGCGGATCCTCACCGGCGAACTCGACAGCTACGCGGCGATCGGCGACGGCCGGCTCGCGGTGTCGGGCTACATCCCGTTGCTCGACCACATGAACAAGCTGCTGGCGATCGTCGCCCGCTACCTCGCCTGAGCACCCTCGCCTGAGCACCCCCGCCTGAGCACGCAGCGCCACGAGCCGGATTGACGAAAGGCCGCCGCCCCATGAAGACGTACGACTACCCCGCCAGCCGCGAGCTGTTCGCCCGCGCGCTAAGGGTCATCCCGGCCGGGATCTACGGCCACCTGGGCCCGAGCGAGGGCTGCTACATCCCGGTCTCGAGCTATCCGTTCTACGCCAGCCACGCCCAGGGCGCCTACGTCTGGGACGTGGACGGGAACCGGTTCATCGATTACATGTGCGCGTACGGGCCCAACGTTCTGGGCTACGGCGACCCCGAGGTCGACGCCGCCGCCCGCGCCCAGATGGACACCGGCAACTGCACCACGCTGCCCACCGCGCTCATGGTCGACTTCGCCGAGCTCCTGTGCGACACCATCGACGGCGCGGACTGGGCCTTCTTCGCCAAGAACGGCGGCGACACCACCTCGCTGGCCCTGATGGTGGCCCGCGCCGCGACCGGGCGGGACAAAGCGATCCTGTTCCACGGCCACTACCACGGCGTCGCGCCCTGGACGCAGAAGCTCGGCCACCCCGGAATCACCGCGGCGGACGTCACGAACAACCTCTACGCCACGTGGGGCGACCTGGCCGGGCTCCGCCGGATCATCGAGGAGACCAAGGGCCAGATCGCGGTGCTCATGGCCACGCCGTACCACCACCCCGTCTTCGAGGACAACCAGGTCCCCGACCCCGGCTGGTGGGCCGCGGTGCGCAAGCTGTGCACCGACAACGGCATCGTCCTGGCCATCGACGACGTACGGGCCGCTTCCGCCTCGACAACCGCGGCTCGGCCGCCCACTACGGCTTCGAGGCCGACCTGCAGTGCTACTGCAAGGCGCTCGCGAACGGCTGGAATGTCTCCGCGCTGGTCGGGGTGGAGGCGCTGAAGGCGGCCGCGGGGTCGGTGATGTACACGGGGTCCTACTGGCTGAGCTCGGTGCCCTTCGCCGCCGGCCTCGCCACGGTGCGCAAGCTGCGCGAGCTCGACGGCGCCGCCCGGATGCTCACCCTCGGCCGATCGCTCACCGACGGCCTCCGCGCCGCGGGCGCGGAGCACGGCCTGGACCTGCGGATCTCCGGTGAACCGTCGATGTGGTACATGCGGATCACCAACGATCCGGACCTCAAGCTGCACCAGGAATGGGTCGCCGAGTGCGTCCGCCGCGGGGTGTTTTTCACGAGCCACCACAACCTGTTCATGAACCTCGCGATCACCGAGGCCGACATCGCCCACACGCTCGAGGTCGCCCACGAGGCGTTCGGGGTCGTCCGGGCGAACCACCCCGAGCTGGGCTGAGCGGGAGGGCCGGGCGATGGCATTGAGCGGCGAGCAGCGCCTCGCGCTGGAGACCAAGGCCGCGCAGCTGCGCCGGTCGACGGTGGACGTCACCTACTGGGCCGGGTCGGCCCACATCGGCGGCGGCCTGTCCGTCAACGACCTGCTGACCTACCTCTACTACCACGGGATGCACATCAACCCCGCCGACCCGAGCGAACCCACGCGGGACCGGTTCCTGCTGTCCAAGGGGCACTGCGGGGCGGCCCTGGTGGGGGTGCTCGCCGACCTCGGCTGGCTCCCCGCCGACGAGCTGCGCACGTTCAACCTGACGGGGTCCCGGCTGGGCATCCACCTCGACGCGCGCAAGGTGCCAGGGGTGGAGGCCTCGACGGGCTCGCTCGGGCACGGCATGTCGATCGCGCTGGGGATGGCGCTGGCGGCCCGGCGGCTGGGGCAGTCCTGGCGGACGTACGTCGTGGTCGGTGACGGCGAGCTCAACGAGGGCTCCAACTGGGAGGCCGCGATGGCGATGGCCCAGTACCGGCTCGACAACGTCTGCGTCACCGTGGACCGCAACCAGTGCATGATCGACGGCCCGACCGAGGACGTCATGGGCATCGAGCCGATCGACGCCAAGTTCGCGGCCTTCGGGTTCGAGGTGGCCCGCATCGACGGGCACGACTACGACGCGATCGATGCGGCCGTCGAGGCGGCGAAGGCCGGCTCAGGGCGCCCGTTCGCCATCGTGGCGGACACGATCAAGGCGTGCGGCGTGGACTTCATGGCCGGCGACTATCGCTGGCACTACGGCGCGATCAACGACGAGATGCACGCCGAGTGCGTGGCGGCGCTGGAGTCGTATGCCCAGCAGCGGCTGCGGGGGCTCGCCGGCTCCGACGTACCGCTTGCGGCAGCAAGCATCGCGGACCGGCGGGTACGACGGGAGGGGTGGCCTGAGATGGCGGGCGGATTGACCTACACGGTCGAGGAGACCACGAAGCTGTCGACGGCGGAGATCTACGCCAAGGTCCTCGCCGACCTCGCCGAGGAGCACCCAGAGATCGTCACGCTCACCCCCGACCTGGCGAACTCGACTAAGGTGGGCGTGTTCGAGCAGCGCTTCCCGGACCGGTTCTACAACTTCGGGATCGCCGAGGCCAACATGATCGGCGCGGCGGCGGGCATGGCGGCCTGCGGGCTGGTGCCGTTCACGTCGAGCTTCGCGATCTTCAACTCGATGCGCGCGCTGGACCAGGTGCACACCGACGTGTGCTACCCGAACCTGCCGGTGAAGATGATCGGTTCGCACGCGGGGCTGAGCTTCGGCCAGGCCGGCACGACCCACCACTGCACCGAGGACCTGGCGATCATGCGCTCGATGGCGAACCTCGCCGTGATCTGCCCGGCCGACGGGATCGAGACGGCGAACGCGGTGGTGGCGGCGTACGAGCGGCCGGGGCCGGTCTACCTGCGCATCAACCGCGGCTTCGACCAAGTGGTCTACGACCGGATGGACTACGGCTTCGAGATCGGGCGGGCGGTGCAGCTGCACGAGGGCACGGACCTGACGCTCATCGCGTGCGGGTCCGGGGTCTTCCAGGCGGTCCAGGCCGCCCAGGAACTGGCCGCGACCGACGGGGTCCAGGTGCGCGTGCTCAACATGCACACGATCAAGCCCATCGACGCCGAGGGGATCCGGGCGGCCGTGCAGGAGACCCGCCGGATCATCACCGTCGAGGACCACACCGTGATCGGCGGGGCTGGGCGGCGCGGTCGCCGAGGTCATCGCGGAGGGCGGGCGGGCCTGCGCCTTCCGCCGGCTGGGCCTGTAGGACTGTTTCTCCCCCATCGGGCTGCACGAGGACCTGATGAGCCACCACGGCTTCGACACCGTCGGCATCGTCAACACGGTCCGCGAGGTCATGAAGCTGGACTTCGAGGACACCGACGACTGGGACGACGAGTTCTGATGGGCCCGTCGCCGTCGCCGTCGCCGTCGCTGTCACCCTCACCGTCGCCGTCACACTCACCGTCGCCGAGCGAGGAGGAGCTGGCCAGCGTCGTCTTCCTGCGGGGCGTCCTGCCGCTGGTGAAGATCTTGGCGGCCGAGGACCCGGCGCTGCGCGCCGCCTTCGCCGGCACCGACGGGGTCGTCCAGGTCTCCGCCCGGTGCGGCGCGGAGCTGCGCGCCGTGCACTTCCTCGTGGTGAACGGGGCGGTGGAGGTGCGCCAGGGGGCGTACGAGCGGCCGGACGTCGAGCTGCGATTCAGGTCGCTGGGGGCGTTCAACGGTTTCTTCCGCGGCACGAGCAAGCGGCTGCCCCGCATCCGGGGGCTGTCCTCGCCGCGACGGGTCCGGCTGTTCGCCGCGTTCCTGCGCACCCTGCTGCGGTTGTCGGCGCTGCTCGGGGCCACGGAGCCGCCGACGTCGGAGCGGGACAAGGCCCTCGTCGTACGGCTCTATTTCGCGCTGCTGTCCGCCGGCATCAGCGGGCTGAACCGGGCCGGCCACCCGGAGATCGCGGCCTGGGTCGCCCGCTCCCCCGACCGGGTCTACGCGTGGGCGGTGGACGGGCACCCGGAGGTGGCGGCGTACCTGCGGGTGAAGGCCGGCCGGACGAAGGCGGCGCGCGGGGAGTATCGGCGCAGCAAGCCGTTCTTCACGCTGCGCTTCGACTCGTTGGACTCCGCGCTGGGGATCCTGCTCGACACCGACGACATGCTCGCCTCGACCGCAGCGGGCAAGCTGATCATGGAAGGCGCACCCGAATTCGGGGCCCAGATCGGGGCGTTCATGCTGGCGGTGGGCGCGTACGCGAAGCCCTGACCGGCACTAGCCTCGGCCGTGGAGGTGTCCGATGCCCACGACCTGGTCCCTGCGGCCCCTGGCCGAGAGCGACGGCGACATCCTGCGCGCCGCGACACTGGTGAACGTCAACTGGACCGGCGAGGAGCGGTTCATGGCCGCCGATGTCGACGCCCGGCCGGACTTCCGGCACTACGTCGAGCTGCGGCCGGCGCGTGGCGACTTCGGGGTGGTGGCGGAGTCACCGGGGTCCGAGCCGCATTCATCGAGCGCGGTGCAGGCGTCCGCGGCTGAGGTGGCGGTGGCCGGCGCGGCGTGGCTGGTGTTCCTGGGCGCGGACGACCCGGGCTACGGATTCGTCGCAGCCGGGGTGCCGGAGCTGAGCATCACGGTGTGGCCTGACTACCGCGGCCACGGGATCGGTCGGGCACTACTGACGGCCGTGCTGGCTGAGGCCGCCGCGCGGGGCATCGCCGGGGTGTCGCTCAGCGTCGAGTCCGGCAACCCCGCCGTGCACCTCTACCGCAGTGTCGGCTTCGTCCCCGTGCCGGGCGCAGCGGACGGCACGTACGTCGTGCGCCTCGCGCGGTAGTGGTCCTGCCAGGGCTCGTCGCCGGCCGGCGGCGTGCCGGACCAGCCGAGGGCCTGCGCCCAGAAGGCAGCCAGCCGCTCCGGGTCGACGGTGTCGATCGTCAGTTGCCAGAACACGAGGCGAGCATCCCGGCCGCGGGCAAGTCGATGTGCATCTCATCTGCATCAATTATGATGCAGACATGCGCACCACCGTTGACCTGCCTCCCGCCGTCCATCGACGGGCCCGCAGTATTGCCAGCCAACGCGGCATGTCCCTGTCTGCCGTGATCGCCGACCTCGCCATCCGCGGACTCGCCGCGCTCGACGAGCCCGTCACGCTGACCACCGACGCGCGGACCGGACTCCCCGTCCTGTCCCTAGGTCGGCCCATCTCGACGGACGACGTGGCCGCCGCCCTCGACGACGAATGACCACCTTCCTGCTGGACGCCAACGTCGCGATCGCCTTGCTGGTTCTCGACCACGACCACCACGCCCGCGCCAGCTCGTGGTTTGTCGACCAGGCCTCGCTTGCCGTGTGCCCGGTCGCCGAGGGGGCCGTCGCGCGGTTCCTCCTGCGCGTCGGCGAGTCGGGAGACACGGTGAGCGCGGTCCTGGCGGGCCTGCGCGATCACCCGCGCGTGGACTTCTGGCCGGATGATCTGTCCTATGCGGATGTGGGACTGCGCGAGGTGCGCGGTCACCGCCAAGCCACCGATGTCTACCTCGCGGCACTGGCCGCCGCCCGTGGCGGTCGGCTCGCCACCTTCGACCGAGGCATCGCGACGCTGCGACCCGAGCAGACGCACCTCATCCCGTAACGCGCCGCGCCGCACGGTGTCGCGCGACGATCAAAGCCCGCCGCCGAGGCCGTAAACCGCCCGAATTCGGAGCTAATGATCGTCGCGCGATACCGCGAGGGTAAAGATCGCGTGGCCGATGAGGGTTGGCGCGCCGGCCTTGACGGCCGGGACACCAGGGCGCCGCGCACCGGGGCGACGACCGCGCCTCACGACGGATGTCAGACCAGGCCGCGAAGCTGGCCGGGTGAGGATCCTGCGATCAGCGCTCAAACACGGCTGCACTTCGGAGGACATCGCCCACGCGATCGCGTCGGCTTGGCGGCGGACCCAGGTGGGTGAGGATCCGACGAGGTGGCTCTACGTCGGCGTGGATCCGGCCAGCAGGCCCTTGGAGATCGTCAGCGTTGAGGGGGATGATGGAGGCGAGGTCGTGATCCATGCGATGAAGCTGCGAAAGAAATACCGGTGGGAAGGAGGACGGAGATGAATTTCGAGATTGTCGAGCAGGTGCCCGGCATCAGCGATGAACGGGTGGCTGAGCTGGCGTCTGAAGCTAAGGCGGGTTACGAGCTGACAGGCCGATCTGCGACGTCCAATCCTCACCACCGCCAGGGTCAACTCGTCCCCACCGACCTGCTCGACGCCATCGACAAGCGCGCCGAGCAGGACGGCTTGACCCGCGAGATCATCGTCCGTCAAGCGCTGACCGCCTACTTGCACTCTGCGTGACGCGCTCGTCGCGCCGTTCCTCCTGTGCCCGCCGCCACGGCTGTAAACCGCCCGCATTCGGAGCTAGTGATCGTTGCGCGCCACCTACGCTCGGCCGGACATGGGCCAGCCGCTGGAGCTGCGCCGACCCCTATCCGGCGTCGAAGCGTCAGCGCAGCGGGTCAAAGGGCGCCAGCACCGGGGGACGGTGGCCGGTGACGATCTGCTGGGCGAGCAGCTTGCCCGTCACGGGGCCGAGGCTGATCCCCCACATGCTGTGCCCGCCCGCGACGTACACCCGCGGGGAGCGGGTCGCGCCGATCAGCGGGAGGCCATCGATCGTGCAGGGCCGCGACCCGACCCACTCATCGGCCCGGTCATCGAGCGCCACCCCCCGCAGCAGCGGCCGAGCCGCAGCGACGATCGCGGCGATGCGACGCTGGTCGAGGGCCTCCTCGGGCCGGCGGAACTCCATCATCCCGGCCACCCGCAGCCGGTTTCCGATCGGCGTGCAGGCCACCCGTGCCGCGGGCAGGTAGACCGGCCCGTGGGGCAGGTGCTCGACGTCGACCGTGAACGAGTAGCCGCGGCCGCCCTGGATGACGCGGCGGACGCCGAACCGGCGGGCGTGGGCGCCGAGCCACGCCCCGGTCGCGAGGACGACCGCGTCGTAGGAGCCGGTCCAGCCCCGGGTGCCGTGCAGCGTGACGCCGTTCCCGCGCTCGTCGATCCCCATCAGTTCCATGCCCGCCATCAGCCGGCCGCCGCGCGCCGTGACCGATTCGGCGAGGGCGGCCAGGTAGGCCCCCGGATCGAGGAAGCGCTGGTCCTTGAGGAGGATCGCGGCGGTGACCTCGTCGCTGAGCACCGGCTCGATGGCTCGCGCCTCCGCGCCGGAGAGCACCTCGAATGCCATCCGCTGTCCGGCTTCCTTGATGTGCTCGATCTCCTCCAGCAGGGTGGCGCGTTCTCGACTCGCCGGTACCCCGCGATGAAGGACTTCGCCTCATGGGTGGGCTCGGCCACCCTGCCGGCGGCGAGCTCATCGAACGCGGCCAACGCCTGGTCGTTAAAGGGCACCTAGGACGCCATGTTGCGGCGCCACGCCGCGCCGGTGCTGTTGCGGGTGAATCCGGCCACGAACCGCAGAAGGTTGGTGTCCGCCCGCGGGGGCACATAAACCGGCGAACTCGGCGACAGGACCGCCCGGATACGGGTGCGCAGCACCGCCGGCTCGGGCAGCGGGGTCGTGATGCCGGGGGTCAGCCAGCCGGCGTTGCCCCAGGAGGCGCCGGCGGCCACGCCGGTGCGCTCAAGCACGGACACCTCTACCCCGTGCTCCTGGAGGAACCAGGCGGTCGCGAGCCCCACCATCCCGGCGCCGATGACGGCGATGCGCTGCGGGCCGGGACCGGAGTGGGTGCCTGCGGGGCCGGAGGTGGGAACGGGCTGATCGGGCGTGCTCATGGCGGCGTCCTTGAAGGGGTTGGCGGTCCCCCCATCATGCCCGGGCCGCGCGAAGGTGGGGCATGAAGGGTTCGGCCGCCTGTGGCCGAGCGTTGCCGGGACCGGTACGCCGCGACAGCCTGACGGTTGCCGCAGGCCGGGGAACAGAACCGCCGCGAGCGGTTGCGGGAGAGGTCGAGAACGAGGCGCTCGCAGGAGGGGTCGGCGCACAGGCCGAGCCGGGAATGCTCGTCCTCGCGTACGACCTCGATCATCGCGAACAACGTCTCCACCCAGACCTTGGTGGCGAAGTCGGCATCGGGTGCGGCGGGGTGCACGTGCCAGTCCTGGCCGTCGTGACGCACCAGGCGCACGGCGAGCGACTCCCGCGCGAGGGCCTCGTTGATGAGCACCGCGGCCGTGTCGCGATCGGCGAGGAGCAGATCCCGCAGCTCTGGCCGCAACTTCCGCACCCGATCTAGCTCCGCGCCGGTTGCGGCCAACCGTCCCGTGTAGCCATGGCGTCGATAGAACGCGGCGAGCTGGCCGGGCATCGCCAGCTCTGCGGGTGCCGACAGGGTGTTGACCAACTCGACGGCCGCGACCAGCGCACTTTCGGCGTCATGGGTGAAGACCATGTTGACACCTTACCTGCTCGGCGCCTAGTGTCATGAGCCATGCCCGCAAACACTCCTGACTTGGCGCCGCTCTCGAACGCGAGCCCAGGAGCCGCGGGCCAGCTGTCGAGCGGCCTCGCCCTCGCCGGGCTGACCGCGGCCTCGTTCGCCCTGTCGGGGCCCCTGGCGACCCGGTTGATCGCCGCGGGATGGTCTCCCACCGCAGCCGTCGTGGCCCGCATCGCCCTGGCCGCGGCCCTCCTCATCGCCCCCGCGCTGCGCCTGCTGCACGGCCGGTGGGACGAGCTGCGACGCTACGGAGTCGACATCGTCGCCTATGGCATGGTCGCCGTGGCCGGCACCCAACTGGCCTACTTCGTCGCGGTGAGCCGCCTTCCCGTGGCGACGGCCCTGCTCGTGGAGTTCCTGGCGCCGGTGGTCGTGCTCGGGTGGTTCTGGGCGGCCCGGGGCCAACGGCCGTCGGGTCGGACGATGGTCGGTGGGGCGTTGGCGATCGCCGGACTCGTGCCCGTGCTGGGCGTCGGCGCGACCGGCGACGACGGCCTGGATCCCGTGGGCATCGGATGCGCGCTCCTGGCCATGTGCGGCCTCGCGTACTACTTCGTCGTCTCCTCCGCCGACAAGCCCGGGCTGCCGCCGATGGTCCTGGCCTGCGGCGGGCTCGTGGTCGGTTCACTGACGTTGGCGCTGGTCGCCGGCGTGGGGGTGTTGCCCCTGGCCACCTCGACGACCTCGCCGGTCTACGCGGGCACGGCGTTGCCCTGGTGGTTGGCGGTGACTTTGCTGGGCGTCGTGACGGCGGCCCTCGCCTACTCGACGGGTATCGCCGCGGCCCGCCGACTCGGTGGGCGCCTGGCCTCCTTCGTGGCCCTCAGCGAGGTCGTCCTCGCCGCTCTCTTCGCCGCCCTGTTGCTCGGCCAGCAGCCCTCGTGGGGTCAGGTCGTCGGCGGCACGATCATTCTGGGCGGCATCGTGCTGGTCAAGCTCGGCGAGACGCCGGCGCACCACGATGCCGGCCCCGGGATCGGCACCCGGGATGACTCGGCCGTGGTACCCCCGGACACCGGCACCGACCTGCCGGTCGGGTCATGAGTCCCGTCCGTCAAGTGAGCCGACTCCCCTGAGGTCGAGAGAGCACCCGTACGTAGGTGAGCTCCCTCGACGTCAGGAGAGCTGCCTCACCTACGGCTGCAGCAGCGGGCGACGGACGAGCGCGCCGATCAGCCGTGCCGCACCGGTGCCAACACCGTGTTGTCGATCAGCGTCGGAGCGCCGACCTTGACGGCGGTGGACACCAGCGCGCCGCGCGCCGGGTCGACGACCGCGCCGTCCGGGATCTCGGCCAGGGTGTCGGGGTCGGCGACGGAGAAGTACGCGGGCTGAGCCAGCGGCTCGGCCGCGATGACCTCCGAGCCGATGGACCGCAACCGGGCCGCGTCCCGCTCCCCCGCCGCCCAAGCCGCCGCCACGGCCCGCAGGGCACCCGACAGGCACAGGGCCGCGCGCCGCTGCGGCGGATCGAGGTAGACGTTGCGGCTGCTCAGCGCCAGACCGTCCGGTTCGCGCACGGTCGGGGCCACCACCACCTCGGTCCCGAACCCGAGGTCAGCCACCATGCGCCGCAGCACGGCGGCCTGCTGAGCGTCCTTCTGCCCGAAGTACGCCCGCGTCGGCGTCGTCACCGCCAGCAGGATCGAGACCACCGTGGCGACGCCGCGGAAGTGGCCCGGCCGCCGGGCCCCCTCCAGCGGCGCGGCCACGCCCTCGACGTCGACGTACGTCGAGAAGCCCGGCGGGTACACGTCCTCAACCCCGGGCGTCCACACCAGGTCGACGCCCTCCGCGCGCAGCAGGGCCAGATCGCGCTCCAGGTCGCGCGGGTAGGCCGCCAGGTCCTCGGTCGGCCCGAACTGCGTCGGGTTGACGAAGATCGACACGGCGACGGCGCCGCATTCCGCCCGCGCCCGCCGTACCAGGGACAGGTGCCCCTCGTGCAGGTAGCCCATCGTCGGCACGAACCCCAGCACGCCGTACTCGGCCCGCGCCGCCCGCATCTCCTCGCGCCCGACGACGATCCGCATCTCAGGCACCGCCGCCCCCCTCGCCACCGGTGAGGACCGCGGCCAGCACGTGCTCGTCCAGGCCGGCACAATTCGCCTGGGTGGGGAAGGTGCGGTCGCGCACGGCCTCGTCGTACGCCGAGAGGGCGCGCGCCGCCTCGTCCGCCAGCGCGGCGAAGCGCCTGGTGTGGCGGGGAATGAAGTCGTCGTACAGGCCGAGGATGTCGTGCCACACCTGCACCTCGCCGCTGCAGTCCGGGCCGGCGCCGATCCCGATCGTGGGGATCTCCAGCCGCTCGGTAATCGCTCGGGCGAGCGGCGCCGGCACCAGCTCCAGGACGACGGCCCACGCCCCGGCGCGCTGCACCGCGAGCGCGTCGCGCAGCACCTCTCCGGCCCGGATCGTGTCCTTGCCCTGGACGCGCATGCCGATGCTGTGCACCGACTGCGGCGTGAAGCCCACGTGGCCCATTACGGGGATGCCGGCGTCGACCACCCGCCGGATCGTGGCCTCGACGGCCACGCCGCCCTCGAGCTTGACCGACTGGGCGCCCCCCTCGGCCATCAGCCGGCCGGCGTTGCGCAGGGCGTCGACCTCGGTGGCGTAGGTGAGGAACGGCAGGTCGGCGACCACGAGCGCGCGCTGCGCCCCCCGTACGACCGCCCGCGTGTGGTAGACGATGTCGTCGATCGTGACCGGGAGCGTCGAGTCGTGCCCCTGCACGACCATGCCCAGCGAGTCCCCGACGAGGATCAACGGGATGTCGGTGCGGTCGACGATGCGGGCGGCGGTGTAGTCGTACGCCGTCACCATGGCGATGCGCTCGCCGGCCGAGTACCGCCGGTGCAGCTGGGCGATCGAGGTGCGCATCAGCCCTCCCGCTCCGCCGCCACGAGGTCCTGCTCGGCCGCCGACAGCTCCCGTTCGGCGGCGGCGAGCAGCGTGGCGCCCACCAGCGCACCCGGATCGTCGCGACGGGTGATGAGGCGGTCGATGGTATTGGTCGCCGGATCGACGAGGACGACCCTGGGGTGGAACTGCGGGTCCACGGGGGTCTCGACCAGCTGATACGCCATCACGATCACGAGGTCGCCCGGGGAGACGAGCCGCGCGGCCGCCCCGTTGAGCTGAACCTCGCCGGATCCGCGGGCGCCGGGGATCGTGTAGGTCTCCAGCCGGGCGCCGTTGTCGATGTCGACCACCTGCACCCGTTCGTAGGAGAGGATGCCCGCGGCGTCGAGCAGGTCCTCGTCGATCGTGATCGACCCCACGTAATGGAGGTCGGCGGCCGTCACGCGGGCGCGGTGGATCTTGCCGGTCACCATGGTGCGAAAGGGCAAGGCGTTCTCCTGAGAACTCGATGTCGTTCGCGACGCGGGCCCGGCGCGTCGTCGCGACGGGGCCATTAGCTTAAGGGAGGTCCCGACCGTCGGTGAGCGCGGCCTCGAGGCGCCGGGTCACCTCCGGCGCCAACCCTTGGGCCTGCGCGAACGGCACAATTCCCAGGCCAGCCGCCCGATATAGCTCGCGCGTAGCTGGTCGATCGTCCAGGGCGCGCAGGTGCGACGTGATCGTTGCCACATCGCCGCGTACGGCGGGGCCGGTGATACCCCCCGGTACGCCGGCCGTGGCGAGCCCGTCGAGGGCGCTGCGGGCCAACGGCAGGAGCGCGGCGAGGGCCTCGGACTCGCTGAAGCCGCAGTCGGTCAACACCCCGACGGCGTGCGCCACGAGCCCGGCGGGGTAGTTCGCCGCCAGCACGGCCGCGGCGTGGTACGCCGGACGGTGGCGCGCGGCCAACCGTTTCGGTCGGCCGCCCAGCGCCCGCGTGAGCTTCTCCAGGGTGGCCACGAGCCTTGCGTCCTCGGCGGTGATGGTCCACGTCACCCCGGGGGCCAGCGCGGTGTCCGACGTCGGGAACGCCTGCAGGGGATGCCAGGCGCCGATCGCACAGCCGGTCGCGGCGAGGGCGGCGAGAACGTCCAGGGGCAAGACACCGGAGCAGTGCACGACCGAGCCTGTGGGGGCGCCACGACCGCCCTCGAACGTGCCGCCGGCGAGCACGCTGGCGACCGCGCCTGCGACGTCCGCCACGGCACGGTCGGTCACGGCGATGAGGATGAGATCAGCCGATTCTGCGAGATCGCCGACGGTGACGGCTGGCGCTCCCACGGCGGCCGCGAGCGCGGCGACCCGAGTGGGCGTCCGCCCGCAGATCCCGGCCACGACTGCGACCTCGGGGGCACACCGCGCGCTGATCGCGCCGGCGAGCGACCCGGCGAGGCGGCCCGTTCCCAACACGACAACACGACACGGTGGGGTCACCGCCAAGCTCTATCACACGACGATCCACGACGCAGTCCGCCCGCCGACGGACAAGCGTCGCGCCGGCGGGCGGGTAGAGCTCAGCGCGCGGGGTACGCGTCGAGTTGCGACGCGAGAACCGTCCCAAAGCGGGTGCCGAGATCCTCGTGATCCAGCCCCGCGGGCTCTTGGCGCGTTGCGTTAAAGCCCCGCGCGGCATACCAGCTCTGCCCGCGCTTGGCGTCGGCAAGGCCGTTGTAGCCGTCCGACTGGCCGCGGCCATCATCGATGCTGCCGGTGTACCACAACATGGGGAAGCCGCTCTTCAGCGCGGCGCTGATCGTCGGATCACCCGATGGTGCCCCGCCGCCACCGGTGATGACCGCACCGCCTCCCGCGGCGAAGATCGCACTGTGGGCCGGCAACAGATACTGCGTGATCAGCTGCGAACCGCCCGAATAGCCCACCAGCCAGGTGCGTTGAACGCCCAGCTCGGAGCGGATCGACTCAATCAGGGCAGCAACGTACGCGGCGTTGACGCGGCCCTTACTCCAGAACGTGCCATCGGCGCTCGGGGTCTTGATCGACAGTGTCGCGTAGCCCCGCGCACCGGCCTGGGCGACCACCCCACCGCTGCCTCCAAGCGCCCACGTCGAGGACGGATTGCGGTGACCGTACATGCCGTCACCGTCGAGGTAGACGACAACACCCACGGGTCGCTGTTGCGCGACCTTGGAGGTGAACAGGTGATACGTCGAGGAGGTGCCGGCCGGGTCGGTGTAGCTGGCGGAGATCCTGTCGGCGATCGTCGTGACGGGTCCCTGGGATGACGGGGACGGGGCGGCGGTCGTCGGCGCCGAGGTGGGCGCGGTCGTCGGCGCCGAGGTGGGGGCGGTCGTGGGCGCCGAAGTGGGCGAGCTCGTCGGGCGGGGAGAAGGAGTCGGGGAGAACCTGGGGCCGCTACGGTGCCAACGACGCCACCGCGACCAGCCGCCACCGTTGTCTCGCCCGCCCCACTCCACCGTGTCACCCGACCAAGACTGGCCGTAGGCGGCAGGCGCCACGTCCATGGTGGAAGACTGCGCGGACGCGAGTGTCGCGCCCAGCGGCAGGGACAGGCACAGGATGCCGAGGGTGATTCCGGCGCGACGGGCAGGTTTAGATAGCGGCATGTCAAGGCTCCAGTGGGGAATCCGTAGGGGGATTTGGTAGGGGTACCTCCCTATCGACCGCACCGCGATGCTCCAAAGCCGTGGGGCATAATGGACGGACGTCCAGTTGCCCAGGGGGCGCCGCCGGCTCTCGAGCCTGCCGCCACAACGCGGTCGAGAAGATCTGCTGAGGGGGTCGCGTGAGAAGAAGCACGCACATCGTCGTCGGGCGCAGGGTCACGACGGGGCGCGCCAGGTGCCTCGCCTGCGCCGCGTTGGGGCTTGCGTCCGCCCTCTCCGGCTGTGCGGCGCCACGGTCGACAGACGATGCCGCCCCGCAACGCTTCATCGAGGCCCCGACCGTGGCGGAGAACGCTCGCGAGCGGTTCGGTGACCGCGCTCAACAGGCGTATCGCGAACTCGCCCAGTTCGCGATTGACGAGTGGCTCAAGGCTCCCCTGGTCGATCCAGGGGCCCCGACGCCGTCGGCCGCCGCGCTCTCGGACGGAATCGTGCAACATCTCGACCCCGCCACCGTCCCCCATTGGCACAACAGCGTGGCAGCAGCCCTACGGGGCGACGCGGACGAGGCCAGCACCGTCCGGATGCTGCGGTTCTTCAATCTCCAAGCGCCTACCCTCCGCATGCCGGATGGCGGGAAGTCTCCGATTTCCGGCGAAGGCGTCACTGAAGGAAACGTGGGCTTGGGTGCCGTTCGCGCCGATGGCATCTATCCGCTGGTGGTGTCCTTCCAGCAACGCGCTCGCCTCGATCTCATGAGCGGCAAGTCACCGAGCGCGGTGAACCTGCGCAAAAAGGTCACGTTGACCGTGGTGCCCCTCGACGAGCTTGCGAAGGCCACACCCGGGGCAACCGTATCGACGCTTGCGTTGCTGCCCACTTCCCCACCGTCGCCGGGGAGCACGAGCCTCGCGACGGCCCCAGCCGCAACCGCCACCACCGCACCCTCGACCGGAGCCACGACAACGCCCGCGCCGGACACCCCCACGACTGTGCCGATCGTGACGCGAGATCCCCGCATCAAGTGGCTCATCACGACCTTCCAGGGAGACATCTCCGCCGGTGACTCGTCTGACACCGCGGACAGCGAGGACGAGCGCACGACGCCGGGGACCAGCTCGGGGAGCCCGGCGCCCACGTCGTCACGGAACATGGCCCGCTAGAGCCGGGAGTCAGCGAAGCGCCCCGGCTTTCCGCAGGACGTCGATGGCCGGGGGGAGGTTGTCGAGGGCACTGCGCACATCAGAAGGCGTGGCGATCTGCCACTCCTTATGCCGAACATACTCACGCAGTGCGGCATCAAAAGCCGCGGTGCCTGCAGCCTCGCGCGCCTCCAGCAGCGCCTTCCCGCCCCCGCCGTAGACGGTGTCGACATAGGCAGAGTCGCCGCGCCGCGCCGTCGCCCAGTGCAGCATCGGCGCCCCCACGGCTCCGGTAACGACGTGCGCTCGGTCCTTCGTCGTCCCCGCGGGGGCGACGACCTCTTGGGCATAAGTGGCAAAGGCCTCGTCCAACCAGGGGTCCCGAGCCTGGTTGTTGCCCACGAGGCCGTAGAACCACAAGTGCGCCAACTCGTGGACGACCAGCCAGCGATCCTTGCCGGGATCGACGTCCCCGAGCTGCACAGCGCTTCCGAACTCCACGCCCTCACTCACTACCGGCAGGATGCTGACCCAGACGTGTTCGGCGGGGACCGGACCAAGCAGCTTCGACAAGTCGCCAAGCGCACGGCGAACCGCCTCCTCCCAGACGGCCTCGGAGGCGCGCGCGCCGGCTGACGGGGTGGCGATCACGACCGTCAGCTGATCGACGGTCGTGGTTCGCAGGTTGATCTCGCCGACCGTGAAGGTGACGTCGCGCACGGCGTCTGCAGAGAAACGGTGAACCTTGCGCCCGTCGGTGGCCGCGGGCCGCGGCTCCTCGGCGCGTCCCATGCCGGCGACGGCGTACGCTGCGGGCGCCTCCACCTCGAGCGACTCGAGCTCGAACACCTCGCTGGTCGCGGTCTCGCCCACGATGTCCACGGCGTCATCACGGACCCAGCCCTCGGCGCGGGTCCAGGCCAGGAGGGGGTAGGCCGATCCCAGCCACGCGATGCTGCCCCCCCGGGACACATAGCCCAACCGCTCGTCAGTGCGCTGGCCGAGCTGCACATCGAACGAGACGTCCGCGGTGACCTTCGTGCCCGCCGCTTGACACGACGTCAGCGGCGCGGACACGAGTGTGCCTGGTGCGCCCCGGCCGGCTCCGGCGGGGGTGACCCGGACGGGCAAACTCACGCCGTCGACGGTGATCGAGCGCACCGTCAGGCGGTTGCCCGGCCGGGCCGTCGCGGGCTTATTAGGCCAAGCCCGGAAGACCACCTCGCAGATCTCCTGGTTGGGGGTAAACGCCACCCGCTCGGTTCCTGTGGCAGAGGCCAAGTCGTCGGCCATGGTGAAGGCGAGCTGCACCACGGGTCGGTCCCGCGGTGGCGGCGGCACCGCGGCCTCCGAAGCGCTCCGTTCGGTGCTGCAGGACGCCGCGCCCAACCCCACTGCGGCCCACACCAGGGGCCAACCGGCGCGGACAAACCAGCTACGGGTCACACGGAACTCCTAGCTCGGGTGGCGCGCAGCCGCGCCTCGATCTTCGCTGAGGCCACTCAGTGACGCCCCCTAGGGGTCGCGACCAGGCCGGGCGCGTCTCCTCGGCGCCTCAGCTCGTGGCGGCGGGGCCGACGGCTGCCATCGTACGGTGAATGAGGTCGATGGCCAGATCCAGGCCATCAGGAGGCGAGCCGGCGAGGGCGAGGCGGGAGAACCAGTCCGGGGTGGCCTCCGGGTGCGGCCCGGCCAGACCCACTGCGCCGGCGCCCACCCGACACACCGCGGCCGCGTTCGAGCGGTTCTCGTAGGTTGCGAGCACCTCGACGTCTGCGCCTGAACGAAAGAGCAGGACCGGACCGTCCTGGAAGTACAACCGCCGGGGTTGTCCGCGCCAGTAGACGGTGACGATGGCGTCCCCGTCATGGCGGATGTCGCAGCCCTTGCTGGTGATGTATTGGTCCGTGTCGCCCGGCAGCAGGCCGAATCCCGGGCCCTTCCCAGCGAGGTAGGCCCCGAGGCAGAAGCCGAGATAGCCGCCCCCCTGCGCTACAAACGTACGCAGCAGGTGCCGGGCAGGTTTGACATGAGGCCACGCATCCTCGAGCTCTCCCCCGCCGGGTTGCACATAAAGCTGGCATCCGGTCAGACCGGGCAGGTCAAGGCGACGACGCTCGGCCGGCCCGATGTAGTCCACGCTAAGCCCGGCCGCCCGGACCGCCCTGGCCGCCGCCTCCGGACAGCCCGGCAGGGAGGCTGGGCCGCGGTACACGAGCGCGTCGGGCTCCGCGGAGCGGCGCCATCGTCGCAGCGGCGTCATTGAGCCCCGGCGGTACGAGCCGTCGCGCGGGCGGGGCGCTCCCTTTCGGGTCGGGTGGCGGCTCCGGCACGGTGCAGTCCCACCGTCCTTGTCCGCCGCACGGGGCGGCGCAGTCGGATGGCGGGCCGGGGGCGCGGGCCGCTCGCGGGCGTCGCGTAACGGACCGCCGTGCGGAGCACCTCTTCCAATGGGCCCCGTCGGAAGAACCTCGACCACACGAGCGCGAACAGCACGAGATCGAAGACCTGGACCGCGAAGTGCACTCCGGCCGGCAGTCCGCGGAACGGACCCAGGAGGAGAACGTGAAGGGAGTACAGGGTCAGCGTCATACTGCCGGGCACGGATAGCAGCGCGAAGCGATGCCCGAAGACCGTGGTGAGCGCCAAGCAGGCCCCAATGACCGCGCAGGAGGTGCCGATCGTGAACAACAGGTCCAAGGGCGTTCCGGTATGGGCGGCCTGCACGCCGAGCCACCACCACGAGTCTGCGGGCAGAGTGCCGTCGCCGCCGAAGACCAGATAGTTCGTGAAGGTCTCCAGACTCATCGAGCCGGCAACATCGTCGGCAAGGCGATCCCGCAGGCCAAAGCCATCCACGAGCACAGAGCCGAAGACCGACGTGACGAGCGCCAACAGGCTACCGCCGGCGAGGAGCTTCGCGATGACCAGCCGAGCACTGAGATTCGCCCTACCGATGGCCATGCCGATGCAGATGTAAGCGAACCAGGTCAGCGCCGGAAAACCCCCCGTGAGCATCAGCGTCTGCACCACGAGGAGGGGGTCGCCGAGCGACGTCAGAGTGAGATTGAACGGTTCCTGCGCCGGCATTTCTTGCCGGAGCAGCTGGCTAAGAACGGGCCCCACGATCGTCCAGGCCAGCCCGAGAACCAGAAGAGAGCGCGCCCCGAGCGGGACCACCACGGCCGCCATGAGGAACACCGTGCCGAGGTAGGACAGGACAACGGACACGTCCCCGATGTCCACGATCGCGCCCAGCAACAGTCCGAACAGGATCAAGAGCGCACCACGCACGGCTGGAATTGTGGCGGCCCGGGCGGCGGCGCGCCCCCGTGGAGGTTTCTGCCGGCCCGTCATGAAGGCCAAGCCCACGCCACCGAGTACGGCGAACAGGGCGGAGGCCTTGCCGTTGGCGAGAATCCACGCGGCCGACATATTTCCCGACCGATCCGCCGACTCGATCGTGTGCACCGCGACCATCCCCAACACGGCGAGGCCGCGAGCCACGTCGAGGCCGACGAACCGGGTACCGGATCGAGCGCGACGGCGCGGCACCGGCGGCGACGCCTTCGGTTGTGTCTCGGGCACGCACTGGTGCGGGAACGTCGCGGCGGCCTCATCGCTGAGGACCTCGGGTCGGTCTGGTGTTTCGTCCGACCCCGCGGAGGGGTGCGCGGAACTGGAAAGCGTTGCGGTCACGAGGAAACCCCTGTCGCGGAACGGGACAACTGTGCGGGAATGCCGGCCCATGTCGTCCGTGCGGGCAAGGACTCACCCTTCATGACGAGGGACAGCGGCGCGAGCGTGACGCCATCGTTGACGTCGCTGGAGTACAGCACCACCGCTCGGGTACCGACGCTCACGCCGTCGCCGATGTGAATGTGGTTCATTTTCATGACGCGGTCCTCGAAGAGGTGCGTCTGGAGTGACACAGCGGCGCCGATGTAGGCGTCGTCGCCGATGTGCACCAGGTCGAACTCGGTCAGGTAGGTGGTGTCGACGAGGCTGCGGCGCCCCACGGACACGCCGTACAGGCGAAGCAGAGGACCAAGGAGGGGCGTCCCGGAAAGGAACGTCAGGAGTGCGGGCACGGCCGAGGCCTCGTATACCCCGGTCACGAACTCAGTACGCCGGACGAAGCCGCTCCACAGCGGCTCGACGCGGGCCTTGTACCGGCCGACGACGAGCCATTTGATCGCCGCCGTCAGGAGAACGACGCCCAAGCTCAACGTCAGGGCGACCGCAGGGACGAGCAGGAGCAACTGCCATGCGGAACTCCCCGCCTCAGCGAGCTGCGAGGCGACGTACAACGTCACGAACAGCGAGGTGGCCAGGATCGATGAGGGCAGGACGATGCGCAGCGCCTCGATGGCGTAGCGCCCCGCTAGCTGGCGACGCCCGGGGACGAACGTCTCCGCTTCGGAGTAGCCGTCGTACACCTCCCGTCGCGGCAGATAGATCGCCGGGCTGCCGAGCCATGACGTGCCCGCAGGCACGCCGGAGGGCGGGGGGACGGACCCCACGCCGAGCAAGGACCCATCACCCATGGAGGTGCCCGAAGGGACGAACGACGCGTTGCCGATGAAGGCGCGCCGGCCGATCGTTGTCGGGCGGAAGGCCACGTGGCTGTTGCAGTACGTTGCGCTGCCTACGCTCGCCATGTCCGCCACGAAGGATTCAGCCCCGATGGTGAGCAGATCTGGGTCGATGTTGGCAATGGTGGAAACCTCGGCGCGCGGGCCGATCTTGGCCCCCAGCCGGCGCAGCCACGGCGCCGTATACAACGTCGAGTAGAGCGTGTTGGTCAAGAGAAGGCTGAGGGAGAGCAGCTTGTCCGCAAACCACTTCTCCACGCCGAGGCGAGAACGCAGATGGTGGATCCCGACCGGTGTCTTGGGCAACCCGAAACGGCGCAGCGACAGGATGATCACGCAGGATGAGACGACAAACAGCGGTCCGGTGAAGAGGGTGACAACGAGCGCTGCACCGGAGTCGAAGGTCAGCATGATCCACCACACCGCGGAGACGACGGGCAGCATGGCGGCCAGCGGCGCGAACTCCAAAGCGACCAAACCCCAGGCGAACCGGTTCTTCAGAAGCGACGACCATTCCCTGGGCGCGTCATCGCACTCGGCCATGATCTTGAGGATGGGCTCCTCACCGGCGGGCATGGCACGCACCGGGGAGCCACCCCACACCTCCCCGGCCGGCACGCGCTGGCCTGCTAAGAGCGAGGATTGCTCCCGCAGCACGGCCCGATCCTTGATCTCGCAAGGTCCGACCAGCACGCAGTTCGCGGCGACCGTAGCTGTGTCGCCGAGCCGCACCACGCCGATCGTCAGGCGGCCGTCCGCGATCTCATAACCCTGCAGGTGGGTGGCGTAGCCCACCGTGGCGTTCTCATCCAGGACGACCATGCTTGGCAGGGCGATGAGTTCCGTGCCCACGTGCGCGCCGGCGCCGATGCGGGCGCCCGCGAGTCGTAGGTAACTGGCCGCGTAGGCCGATCCCGCGAGGTTGACCATCGGCGAGAGCTGCATCGACTTGCTGACGAGCCACACCCGGAAGTGCGTCCAGCCATACAGAGGGTATTCCCCCTCCCGAAGCCGCATGCCGATCAACCGGGCCACGAGCAGGGGCAAGAGCCATCGCTCGGACAGATATGCCACGGGGAACGCCAGAATGATCTGTTGCAGCATCGCGAAGGACGGGACCCCTTCGTGCCACGCGTAGATGAGCGCGATGGGCGCCGTGGTGATGGCGATGATGACGAAGATCGCCAGGAACTGAGCCAGCGCGAACGCGGCGATTCGCCACCAGGGCGCGCGCGGCACCGACCCCCCGGCCGCGGTGACACCTCGCGCGTCGGCCGCGCTCAGGGCGGCGAGGTCGAGGTGCTGGGCCAGCTCACAGATCGTGGGATTGGCGTACAGATCCAGCACGGACATGGGAGCGCCTCGCTCGTCCTGCCGCAGGCGTGAGGTCACGTTGGCGGCCAGGAGCGAGTGCCCGCTCAGGTCGGCGAAGAAGTCCGCAGTCACCGAGACCTGCTCGGGCTCTAAGTGGAAGACCCCGGCCCAGACCTCGCGGACCCAGTGCTCCATGGCGGTGGCGGGCTCGACGATCTCCCCGCTACCGCCGATCAGGCGTGGCGTGCTCGGGTCGGGCAATGTCTTGCGGTCCACCTTGCCGCTGGGCAGCATGGGCAACTCGCCCACCCACTGGAGATAGCTGGGGACCATGTACGGCGGCAGCACCTCGCGGAGTTGCTGATGCAGCTTCGTCAGGCGGCCTGGGTCCTGTTCGTCGCTGCCCGAGTTTGGGACAAGGTAGCCCGCGAGCTCGTCCCCCGTCTCCGGGGAGGTGAGGTGCTTGATGGCGGCCGTGTGCACGTCCGGCTCCCGCATCAAGACGCTCTCGATCTCGCCGAGGTCGACTCGGTGGCCGCGGATCTTGACCTCCGCGTCCGCCCTGCCCAGATAGACGATTTCGCCGTCGTCCTGGATGCGCGCGAGGTCGCCCGTTCGGTAGATCCGGCCCTGCGACGGGTCGCTGGGGTGCGGGATGAACCGGTCGAAGGTCAGGTCCGGTCGGTTCAGGTAGCCCTTAGCCACCCCCACGCCGCCAATGCAGAGCTCTCCGTCCTTTCCGGCCTCGACGGGGCGGCGCTGCTCGTCGAGGATGAAGGCGGTGTACGTCGGGACCGGGATCCCGATCGTCACTGGCCGGCCGGGCTCGAGGATCCCCACGGTGCAAGTGACCGTAGCCTCGGTGGGACCGTAGGTGTTGAGCATGCGACAGCCCGGTGCCCAGCGCTCGACCAGTTCGGATGGGCAAGCCTCACCCCCGACCATGAGCCCCCGGATCGAGGGAATCGTCCTTTCCACCGTGGAGAGGACGGTCGGCACGCAGTAGAGCAGCGAGATGGCGTGCTCCTCCAGAAACGTGGTCAAGCCCGCGCCGACTCGCCGGCCATCGGTCGGACCGGCGACGAGGGTGGCGCCCACCGCCCAAGTAGGCCAGACCTCCTCGATCGCGAAATCAAATGAGATCGTCATGCCTTGGTAGACGCGATCGCCGGGGCGGACGTCGTACATCTCGGTGATTACGTGCAGAAAGTTGCAGATGCTCGCCTGCCCGACGTCGACGCCCTTCGGTCGCCCGCTGGAGCCGGAGGTGTAGATGATGTATGCGGTGGGATCGTCGTGTGCGGACTCCACCTGTGGT
Source organism: Austwickia sp. (assembly GCA_016699675.1). NCBI lineage: Bacteria > Bacillati > Actinomycetota > Actinomycetes > Micrococcales > Dermatophilaceae > Austwickia > Austwickia sp. The sequence continues at coordinate 3,890,967 of CP064985.1, forward strand.
CGCCCCTGCGCGCTGGCAGCGACCTCGGCGCGGACCTCGTCCAACATCAGCGTGGGGGCAGCCACCCCTGCCGCGACGTCCGCATAATCCGAGGTGGTGATCAGCAGCTGGAGACCCGAGTCGCTGGCAAAGTATTCGACCCGGTCCGCGGGCGACGAGGGGTCGATCGGGACGAAGGAGGCCCCCGTCTTTTGTGCCCCGAGCAGGGCAACGTACATGTCGTGCGACCGGGGCACGAGAAGGCCGATCCGGCCTCCCGGCTCCACATGGTGCTCTAGCAGGTAATTGGCCAGGCGGTTCGCCTGCCGATCGAGTTCGGCGTAGGTCGCCCGGCCGCCCTCCCACTCCAGCGCGACCACGTCCGGGCGCCGGTCGCAGGTGGCCTCGAAGTAGTGATGCATCCGAGCCTGGAGGGGGGGCCGCACACCAGAACCACCCACGGGACTGAGACCACGTGGACTGGTGGAGTGTTCGGAGCGCTGGTCCGGACCTTTCGAAGGTTCCCTCCGCCAGACGTCCGGGGGGTCCTCCACAAGGAGTCGGTATTCGTGCCCCCCAAGGGCCATGCCGTTGCCACCCTGCAGTCCCCGCGTACGCATTTACTACCCTCTCAACGCAACCCCTTATCCCCGTGGGCCGAGCGCGGCCACCTCCGGGGAACCCTTTAGCTAGGCTAGGGATGCGCTGGACGGCTGTCCAACAACGACCAGCGGTCATCGACCGATCAATAGGTTTAGCTACCAACCGGTTTCACGGCCCGATGGGTCCGGCTGCCCAGGTAGGGCGACCCCGAGCCGATGCGCGGACGACGTCAACATCCCTTGATTGTGAAGTCCGTCACAGCATGCTCAGAGGGGGCGGACAGAGGAAGCTGAGGAGGACGAAATGCGCGCCGACGGCGAACCGGCCACCGGCGTGGGCTTGTGGCGGCGCGACAGTCGACTGAGTGCACCCTTGCGGTTCGCGATGCGCTCGCGCAAACCCCGGGAGCCCGCGGTCGCGTGGACCGCCGCACAGGTCGATTACGTTGACCATCCCCTGCTCGACCCGACCGAACGCGCCCGGTGTGAACGCCTGCGAGAGCCGGCGGACCAGGCTCGGCACGCTACCGGGCGGGTCCTCGCCAAGGTGCGGGCGGCCGAGTGTTTCGGCGTGGACCCCAGCCGGCTGCAGGTGGTGTCGGACGGAGGGGCAACGGCCGGCCGGCCGCGGTTATACCTCGACGGCGAGCCGAGTACCCTGCACCTGTCGATCGCCCACAGCGGGACCGTCGTGGCGGTGGCTCTCGGCGAGATGCCGTGCGGGGTGGACGTCGAGCAGACCGCTGCGCTGGCCGGTGCGCTGGAGCTCGAAACCGCGTTTTCTGCCGACGAACGGGGTCGGCTCCGGATGGTCCCGCCGGCCGAACGCCCGGCGCTCGCGGCTCGATGGTGGACCGGAAAGGAGGCCGCGCTCAAAGCCGTTGGCGTGGGAATGGCTCTCGACGCCGCCTCCGTTGCGGCGGACCTGCCGGTGACGAGAGTGCCGGCCTTGGGTCGAGTGCAGCGGGTGCGACTGGTCCCCCTGCCGGCACCGACCGGTTACTCCGCGACGCTGGCCTACGTCTTGAGACCTGGCCAGCGATTCCTGTTGCCCTCCTGAGCGGCGGCCGTGCCGATGGTGGCCGGGTCGTCGGAGAGACAAAACCGGATGCCCCTCAGAGCCGCCATGCCAGGTCCACCACGCTCATCCCAGGCATTGGCGCCTGCGTGCTCATTTCTGCAAGCACCGCAGGAGCTTGCGCAAGTCCCACCACCCGGCCGATCAGCCGCGACAGGTCCACCCCGAGGGACCCGATGGCGGCGAACAGCGCCGGATATCCCACCGCCGGCAGCCCGTGAACCCCTCGGATCTGCAGCTCGCCCGCGATCACCGGGCCCATCGGGACGGACGGCGCCGCGTCGTCGGCCAGCAGCAGGCCGACCTGCGCGTGCCGCCCGAGCGGCCGCAGGCTCAGCACGCCCGCCGCCAGCAGCTCCGGGCGGCCGAGCGCGTCGATGCTCGCGTGCGCACCACCCCCGAGCAGGTCGCGCACCGCCCCGGCCAGGCGGGCAGCGTCGAGCCCCGTCGGGTCGAGGGTGTGCGCGGCGCCCAGCCCTTCCGCGCCGGCCCGGGCACCCGCGGCCGGATCCACGCCCACCACCTGGAGACCCGCCGCCGCGGCCAGTGCCACCGCGGACAACCCCACGCCACCGCACCCCCACACGACCAGCGTCTCCCCCGACGCTTGGGCCAGGTCGTCGCCATCGGTCGCGTGCCGCAGCGCGGCGTACGCCGTCGCGAACCGGCAGCCGAGCGCGGCCGCCGCCACCGACCCCAGCGCCTCCGGGACGGCCACGAGATTGGTGTCCGCCGCCTCGAGGGCGACGTACTCGGCGAAGGACCCCCACCGCGTGAAGCCCGGCTGCGTCTGGTGCGGGCACACGTGGGTGGCCCCGGCGGCGCAGGACGCGCAGCGCCCGCACCCGCAGGCGAAGGGCACAGTGACGCGGGCGCCTGGCCCCCACCGCCGCACCTCCGGGCCGACCTCGACGATCTCGCCCACGAGCTCGTGACCGGGCACCATCGGCAGTGGGACCGGGTCGTGGCCCTGCCAGGCGTGCCAGTCGGATCGGCAGACCCCGGTCGCGGCCACCCGGAGCAGGACCCCGTCGTCCGGGCAGGCGGGCTCGGGCAGCTCGGCGAGGTGGGGCGCGGCGCCGTACGCGTCGTAGACGACTCCCCTCATGAGCCCAGACTCTCCCACTCGAAGCCCAGCTTGCCGGGCCCGAAGTCGGCCCGATAGATCGACATCCTGGGCCTGGCCCGCCCCCGCCGTACGGTCTGGTCGGCCGGTGTCATCTGAACCCGGGACACCTCGAAGGGCAGGTCGTGCGGCGGGGCCGCGGGGTCGGGGCAGGCGGCCGTGAAGTCGATCCCGACGTACATCTCGCGCAGCGGCGAGGTGGACCTGAGCACGTAGGTCATCGGCACCGGTTCGGCCGGCGGGCGGCGCAGCGGGTAGCTGATCCGGTAGTCCAGGACGTGCACCACCCCGGCCCCCGGCGACGGCAGCAGCAGCTCGGTCACGCAGGTGGACGCCTCCAGGTGCGTGCGGCTGCGCCCGGTGCGGCACCCCGCGATGGGCTCGAAGACCGGGATGCAGCCGGCGACGGGATAGCCCATCCCCACGAGGTAGGCGTCGACGCCGTCGCGCTGGGTCCGGAGCACCTCCCGCACATGCGTCTGCGCCAGCATCAGCCGCTCGTCCACCCGGGAAACAGCGTGGATGGCGATGATGTCGATGCCCTCGTCCCAGGACCGACCGAGGTCCTGGATCATCTCGTCGCCGATGCGCTGCTGCTCGAACAGGTCGACGACCCGGGCCGGCGGCACGCCCGGCGGCACCACCGGCTGGGGGATCAGGACGGCCAGACTCCCCCGCGGCACCCGCAGGACCTCCTCGAGCGCGCCGACCGCACGCAGGGAGGGAACGCGGCCGGGGGTGCTCCGGCCCGTCTTCCAGTAGCTCAGCGTCGCAATGCTGATCGAATGCCCGCGCGCCCGCAGGTGCGCGGAAACCCGCTCCAGCGGCAGCCCGCGGGCCTCGATGGCCCGCCCGAACGCCTCGGAGAACGCGGTCAGCTCGACCGTGCGGCTGCCGCCGGCTGCGTTCACCGATCCCCCCTTGTCCGCTCCTCGACAACGACTATGCCGAGGCTACGTGACCGGGCGTTGACCAGCCGTGGTGAGGGGGTTTCGGCCGGTGAAGCTGAGCAGGACACCGAGCCGATTCGGGCCGGCGTACCCCGTGGGCGGGGCGAAGATCCCGGCCTTGAGGCCCTGCGCGACGAGGGGTGTCTCGTAGGCGATCCCGTCCTCGACGGCGTCGGGAACGGCCTCGTACGGCGTGCGCGCCCCGGCCGCCAGGTCCCAGCCGTGCACGGTGAGGTCGAGGAGCATCTGATGCGCGTACTCCGCCACGTCGAGCAGCCCCATCGAGGTGTGCACCTGCCCGGCGAGGTCGGCCTGCGCCCAGGCGAGCAGCGAGGCGCTCATGGCCCGGCGCCAGGCGGCGCCCGGGTCGGCGCCCAGGACGTCGCCGTCGTAGCGGTCACCGACCTGCGCGAGCGTCTCCGCGCGCAGCAGATGCGGCGCCCACAGGTGCTCGGCCACCAGGTGGTTGAGGACGTCGCGCACGCTCCAGCCCGCGCAGGGCGACGGCGCGTCCCACGCGTCGGCGGGACTCGCGGCCACCGCGTCGACGACCGCGGTCACGGCCCGGGCCGCCTCGGGCAGCAGGTCGACGGTCGAACGGTCGGTGGGCACCGGATCGCCCTAGACGTTGAAGCCCAGGGCCCGCAGCTGCTCGCGCCCGTCGGGGGTGATCTTGTCGGGACCCCACGGCGGCATCCACACCCAGTTGATGCGGTGGCTGGCGACCAGACCCTCCAGGGCCTGGGCGGTCTGGTCCTCGATCACGTCGGTGAGCGGGCAGGCCGCCGACGTCAGCGTCATGTCGATGACGGCGTGCGAGGCGGAGTCGATGTGGACGCCGTAGATCAGGCCCAGGTCGACGACGTTGATGCCCAGCTCGGGGTCGACGACGTCGCGCAGGGCCTCCTCGATGTCGTAGACGTTCACCGGCAGGTCGTCGCCTGACGCGCCGCCGTCCTGCGCGGGGACGTGCTGCGCGGAGGCGTCGCTCAGGTCGTGCGAAAGGGCCTCGCTCATCGGGTCTCCTCCAGGGTGGGCACGGCTGGCTCGGCGGCCAGGGGTTCGGTGTCGGCGCCGGCACGCGCGAGCGCGTCCATCAGCGCCGACCAGGGCAGCAGGGCGCACTTGACCCGGGCCGGGTACTTGGCCACGCCGGCCAGCGCGACGCCATCGCCGATGACCTCCTCGTCGCCGGCGTCCTGCCCGCGGGAGGTCAGCATGGCCTTCATCGCGGCGTACGTCTCCAGCGTCTCCCCCAGCGGGTGGCCGATGCACTCCTGGGCGAGGATCGAGGTGGACGCCATCGAGATCGAGCAGCCGAGCGCGTCGTAGCTGATGTCGGCCACGGTGGCGGCGGCGCCCTTGGCGACGTCGTCGAGGTGGACCCGCAGGGTCACCTCGTCGCCGCAGGTCGGGTTCACGTGGTGTACCTCGGCCTCGTACGGCGTGCGCAGGCCCGCGTGTTGCGGGTGCTTGCTGTGGTCGAGGATCAGCTCCTGGTAGAGGTCCATCGGCGGATCACACCTCCAGCCGGAAGATCGCTGGGACCCGGTCGAGCGCGGCGACGAGGGCGTCGACCTCGGCCGGGGTGTTGTAAGGGCCGAACGTCGCCCGGGTCGAGGCCACGGCCCCGAGGGCCCGGTGCAGCGGGGCCGCGCAGTGATGCCCGACGCGGACCTCGATGCCCTCGTCGTCGAGCACCTGGCCGACGTCGTGGGGGTGTACGCCGTCGACGACCCAGGCGACGGCGCCGGAGCGGTCGGCGCCGTTCTCCGGCCCGAGCACCGTGACCCAGGGCCGCTCCGCCAGCGCGTCGAGCAGCCGGTCGGCAAGGGACCGGACGTGGGCGTCGACGCGCTCCATCCCGAGCGCGTCGAGGTAGTCGCAGGCCGCCGCCAGGCCGATCACCTGCGCCGCTGCGGGCACCCCGGGTTCGAACTTCTCCGGCGGCGGCAGGTACGTGGAGCCTTCCATCCGCACCACTTCGATCATGGAACCGCCGGTGAGGTACGGCGGGAGCGCGGCGAGCAGCTCATAACGGCCCCACAGGACGCCGATGCCGAGCGGGCCGCACATCTTGTGGCTGGAGAACGCGAGGAAGTCCACGCCGAGCGCGTTGACGTCCAGGGGCAGGTGCGGCGCGGACTGGCAGGCGTCGAGCACGGTCAGGGCGCCCACCTCGCGGGCGCGGGCGACGAGCGTGGCGACGGGGTTGAGGGTGCCCAGCACGTTGCTGACGTGCGTGAACGCCAGCACCTTGGTGCGCTCGGTGACGACCTGGTCCAGCGTCGCGAGGTCGAGGCGCCCGTCGGGGGCCAGCGGGATCCAGCGCAGCGTCGCGCCCGTCCGCCGGGCGAGCTCCTGCCAGGGCACGAGGTTGGCGTGGTGCTCCATCTCGGTGATGCAGATCTCGTCGCCGGGACCGATCCGGAGTCGGTCGGCCAGGGCCGGGGCCACCCCGTCGAGGGCGCCGGGCGCGGCCGCGTTGCCCAGCGCGTACGCCACGAGGTTCAAGGACTCGGTGGCGCTCTTGGTGAAGACGACCTCTCGGGCCGGGGCGCCGATGAAGCGCCCGACCCGTTCGCGGGCCTTCTCGTAGGCGTCGGTGCCCTCCTCGGAGAGCTGGTGGGCGCCGCGGTGGACGGCGGAGTTGAGCGTCTCGTAGAAGCCTCGCTCGGCGTCGAGGACCTGGCGCGGCTTCTGCGAGGTCGCGCCGGAGTCCAGGTAGACCAGCGGCTTGTCGTCGCGCATCCGACGGCTCAGGATCGGGAAGTCGGCGCGGATGCGCGCCAGCTCCGCCTCGTCGAAGGGGGCCGCCGGGTGGGCAGGAGCCGAGGCATCCGAGGTCGCCGGGGCGCCCGGCGCACCCGCCGTACGGACGAGGGTCGTCATCCCGCGGTCGCCGCCTGCTCCTGCTGCAGGGCGACGTACTTGTCGTAGCCCTCCTCTTCCAGCTGGTCGGCCAGCTCGGGGCCGCCCTCCTCGACAATCCGGCCGCCCGCGAAGACGTGCACGTGATCGGGCTTGATGTAGCGCAGGATCCGCGTGTAGTGCGTGATGAGGAGGATGCCGAGGTCGTTGGCCTCCTTGGCGCGCACGACGCCCTCGGAGACGACCCGCAGCGCGTCGACGTCCAGGCCGGAGTCGGTCTCGTCGAGGATGGCCATCTTGGGCTTGAGCAGCTCGAGCTGCAGGATCTCGTGGCGCTTCTTCTCACCGCCGGAGAAGCCGGCGTTGACGTCCCGCTGTGCGAAGGCCTCGTCCATCTTCAGCGCGCCCATCGCGGCCTTGACGTCCTTGACCCAGGTGCGCAGCTTCGGCGCCTGGCCGTCGATGGCAGTCTTGGCAGTGCGCAGGAAGTTCGACACCGACACGCCGGGCACCTCGACCGGGTATTGCATAGCGAGGAACAGGCCGGCCCGGGCGCGCTCGTCGACCGTCATGGCCAGCACGTCCTCCCCGTCAAGGGTGACGGAGCCGGAGGTCACGGTGTATTTCGGGTGGCCCGCGATCGAGTACGCGAGCGTGGACTTGCCGGAGCCGTTGGGGCCCATGATGGCGTGCGTCTCCCCGGAGGCGATGGTGAGGTTGACGCCCCGCAGGATCTCCTTGGGGCCGTTCTCAGTCTCGACACTGACGTGCAGGTCGCGGATGGCGAGCGTGGACAACGTCGTACTCCTTTAGCGGGTGGGGCCGTTGGTGGGGGCCGCGACGTCGACGAAGACGTCCTCGCCCTCGATGCGGACGGGGAAGACCAGCAGCGCGGCGGTCGCCGGCGGGGTGCGCGGGATGCCGGTGGTCAGGTCGAACTGCGAACCGTGCAGCCAGCACTCGATGACGCAGCCCTCGACCTCGCCCTCGGAGAGGCTGACCGCCCCGTGGGTGCAGGTGTCTTCGACAGCGTGGATGTGGCCGTCGTCGTCGCGCACGACGGCCACCGCCGTCCCGCTCAGCTCGACGCGCTTGGCGCCCGGGTCGGGGACCTCGGTCAGGGCACAGGCCCGCTCGAAGCTCACTGCTGGTCCTCCTGCGCGTCGTCGTCGGTCGCCGCGTCGGTCTCGTCGGCGTCGGTGCTCGCGGGTAGGGCGGACGAGCCCATCGACGCCGCCAGCTCCGCCTCGATCGCCGCCATCAGCCGGTCGCCGATCTCCGGCAGCCCAATCCGTTGGACGATCTCGGCGAAGAAGGCCCGCACCACCAGGCGGCGCGCCTCGGTCTCCGGGATCCCACGCGCCATCAGGTAGAAGAGCTGCTCGTCGTCGAAGCGGCCGGTCGCGCTGGCGTGCCCGGCGCCGACGATCTCGCCGGTCTCGATCTCCAGGTTGGGCACGGAGTCGGCGCGCGCGCCGTCGGTGAGGACGAGGTTGCGGTTCAGCTCGTAGGTGTCGGTGGCCTCGGCGCTTGCTCGAATAAGCACATCGCCGACCCAGACCGTGTGCGCCGTCTCGCCCTGCAGGGCGCCCTTGTAGACCACATTGCTCGTGCAGCGGGGCTGCGCGTGGTCGACGAACAGCCGGTGTTCCAGGTGCTGACCGTCGTCGGCGAAGTACAGGCCGAGTCCCTCGAAGGATCCGCCCGGACCGGCGTACGTCGTGTTCGTCGCGACCCGCACGATCGCGCCGCCGAGCGTCACGGCGATGTGCCGCACCCGGGCGTCACGGCCGACGACCACGGCGTGCTCGGCGAGGTGGATCGCGTCGTCGTCCCATTCCTGCAGCGAGATGAGGGTGAGGTCGGCGCCGTCGCCGGCGACGACGGAGAGCAGCTGGGAGTACGCCGCGCTGCCGTCGTGCCGCAGCACCACCGTGGCGCGCGCGTGGCGGCCGACGGTGAGAACCAGGTGGCCCAGGGCCGCGCCGCCGGCACCGGTGAGCCGGAGGCGGGCCGGCTCGGCCGGCTCCGCCTCGGCGGCGACGGCGAGGTGCAGGGCGCCGTCCGGGGCGGTGCCGGCTCGGGCCGCCGCGCGGTCCCCCGGAGCGGCAATCCCCAGGCCGCGCGCCTGTTCGGCGGGGATGGTGGTCAGCGTGACGCCGTCCGGGAGTTCACTCGCGACGTCGACGCGTCCGCTGGCCGCACCGTCGCCGAGGAGCGTGCCGAGCCGGTCCACCGGCGTGAACCGCCACTCCTCCTCCCGGCCGTGCGGCACGGGGAAGTCCGCGGGGTCGAACGACGTCCGTCGATCGCCCCGGGACTGCTCCGGCGCGTTCGCCTGGGGACCCCGATGGACCAACGCCGCGTTGACGGCGTTGTCCGGGCGGTCGGTGCGCAGTGACGCTTCGTCTGTCGCGATCGGCATCAGCCGACGGCTCCTTCCATCTGCAGCTCGATGAGGCGGTTTAGCTCAAGGGCGTATTCCATGGGCAGTTCGCGGGCGATGGGCTCGACGAAGCCGCGGACGATCATCGCCATGGCCTCCTCCTCGCTCATCCCGCGCGACATCAGGTAGAAGAGCTGGTCGTCGCTGACCTTGGAGACCGTGGCCTCGTGGCCCATCTGGACGTCGTCCTCGCGGACGTCGACGTACGGGTAGGTGTCGCTCCGCGAGATGTCATCGACCAGGAGGGCGTCGCAGCGCACCGTGCTCCTGGAGCCCTCGGCGCCGTCCATGATCTGGACGAGGCCGCGGTACGACGTACGGCCGCCGCCCCGCGCCACCGACTTGCTCACGATCGAGGACGAGGTGTGCGGCGCGGCGTGCACCATCTTGGCGCCGGCGTCCTGGTGCTGGCCCTCCCCCGCGAACGCGATAGAGAGCGTCTCGCCGCGCGCGTGCTCGCCCATGAGGAACACGGCGGGGTATTTCATCGTCACCTTCGAGCCGATGTTGCCGTCGACCCATTCCATGGTGGCGCCGGCCTCGCAGGTCGCCCGCTTGGTCACGAGGTTGTAGACGTTGTTCGACCAGTTCTGGATCGTCGTGTAGCGCACCCGGGCGCCCTTCTTCACGACGATCTCGACGACCGCGGAGTGCAGGCTGTCGGACTTGTAGATCGGCGCCGTGCAGCCCTCGACGTAATGCACGTAGGAGCCTTCGTCGGCGATGATCAGCGTCCGCTCGAATTGGCCCATGTTCTCGGTGTTGATCCGGAAGTAGGCCTGCAGCGGAATGTCGACATGCACGCCCGGGGGCACGTAGATGAAACTGCCGCCAGACCAGACCGCGGTGTTGAGCGCGGCGAACTTGTTGTCGCCGGGCGGGATCACCGAGCCGAAGTATTCGCGGAAGATGTCCTCGTGCTCGCGCAGCCCGGTGTCGGTGTCAACGAAGATGACGCCCTTCTCCTCCAGATCCTCGCGAATCTGGTGGTAGACGACCTCGCTCTCATATTGAGCGGCTACGCCGGCAATGAGGCGCTGCTTTTCGGCTTCCGGGATGCCGAGCCGGTCGTAGGTGGCCTTGATGTCCTCGGGCAGCTCGTCCCAGGTGGTGGCCTGCTTCTCCGTGGACTTCACGAAGTACTTGATGTTCTGGAAGTCGATGCCCGACAGGTCGCTGCCCCAATGCGGCATCGGCTTCTTGTCGAACAGCCGCAGCGACTTCAGCCGCAGCTTGGTCATCCACTCCGGCTCGGACTTGCGGCCGGAGATATCGCGGACAACGTCCTCGTCGAGGCCGCGGCGCGCCGAGGCGCCGGCAACGTCGGGGTCGGCCCAGCCGTATTCGTAACGGCCGAGGTCCTTCAGTCCGGGGTTGAGCTCGTCGATGCTCATCCGTGGCTCCCTTCCTGGGATTCGTGCCGGTCTTGGTCGTGGTGGCTGGGTTCGTGGTCGGGCTCGTGGCTGGCTTCGTGCGAGGTGGTTCCGGTGGGCGCATTCGGGACGTACGTCGTGCAGGCGTGCCCGCCCCCGGCGAGGGTAGCCAACCGCTGGACGTGGACGCCGAGCAGTCTGGCGAAGGCCTCGGTCTCGGCCTCGCAGAACTGCGGGAACTCCTGCGCGACGTGCTGGACCGGGCAGTGTCCCTGGCACAGCTGCACGCCGCTCGTGCTCACGTGGGAGTGTTCGCCGCTGGCGGCGGGACGGACCGCGACGCGCATGTTGCCCCTGCCCGCGGTGGGAACCGGTGTGAGCGGGAGCATGGGCCCGACGGGGCGGGCGGTCGCGGCGAAGCCGTCTTCGGCGAGCGCCTTGGCCAGCGCCCGGGCCCGGTCCATAACGTCCGGACCGGCCGCGTGCACCTGGGCGCCGTACCGCTCCTCCAGGCCCGCGACCCGCTGTCGGGCGAACGCGGCGACCGCCTGCGGGCCGGCCTGCTCGGCGAGGAAGCGCAGGGCCTGCGTGGCGACATCGTCGTACTCCGTCGCGAGGCCGGCTCGATCCCCGGCCCGCGTGACGTCCCCGGCGACGTAGGCGCGTGCCGGTCGACCCGGACCCTTGCGCGATTCGGCCGGGCCGAGCCGGATGTCGCCGCTGGCCTCCAGGGCGTCGAGGTGACGCCGCACCGCCGTCGCCGTCAGGCCGAACTCCTCCGCCAGCGCCGCCGCGGTGATCGGGCCGCGCTCGACGACCGCGTGAAGCACCAGGTCACGGGTCTTCGAGTCATGTCCGCGCGCGGCCCGGCCGGGAGTCCCCTCCAGTGCAGGGGTCCCCCTCGACGGCCGGTCCGGGACGCCCTCGGCGGGGCGGTCCGTGACGGGAGAGGAAAACACAACATGGATCTTACCTAATTGCCCGGACGCTTGCCCAGGTGCCCCTGCACATTTCCCCGGCGGTCTCCGGGGATGCCGAACAGGGACGCGCCGAGCCGCCTCACCTCAGCGAACCCTAGACTGCCTGCCGTGCCACCCTCCGCCGCCCCGTCACCCGACCCGCTCCGGGCAGGAGACGCGCTCGTCGCGGCCGACGGACTCGTCAAGCGGTTCGGCGCGGTCACCGCGCTCGATGAGTTGACGTGGGCGGCGTACGGCGGCGAGGTCACGGTCATGCTCGGGGCCAACGGCGCGGGCAAGACCACCGGCATGGAGATCCTCGGCGGTCTGCAGCGTCCGGACGGGGGGACCGCGCAGGTGCTCGGGATGGACCCCTGGAAGGCCGACGCCGAGCATCGCGCCCGAGTCGGCGTGATGCTGCAGGACGGTGGCCTGCCCAACGGAGCCAAGCCGCTGGCGATCCTGCACCACCTCGCGCGCCTCTACGCCGCCCCGCTCGACGTACGGGCCCTCGCCGACCGCCTCGGCATCACCGCCTTCGCCGGTACGACGATCCGGCGCCTGTCCGGCGGACAGAAGCAGCGCGTCGCGCTGGCGGCCGCGCTGATCGGCCGGCCCGACGTCCTGTTTCTGGACGAGCCGACCGCCGGCCTGGATCCCCACGCGCGGCTCGACGTCTACGACCTGATCCGCGCCGAGCGCGACCGCGGCGCCTGCGTCGTGGTCACCACGCACTCCTTCGAGGAGGCCGAGGAACTCGCCGACCGCATCGTGGTCGTGCACGCCGGCCGCGTGGCCGCCCGCGGAACCCTCGACGAGGTGCGCGCCGGCGGCAGCCTCGCCGACGCCTACTTCAGCCTCACGGGAAGGCCCCGCACGTGAGCGCTCCCGACGTACGGCCCAGCTCCCCCTCCCCCGCCCCGGCCACCCGCGCGGCGAACCCCGCCACCCGCGTCCGCTCCCAAGCCGCTTTCGACGCTGCCACCATCCTGCGCAACGGCGAGCAGCTGCTCGTCACCATCGTGCTGCCCGCGCTCGCGCTCGTCGGCCTGACCCTCGCCCCGGTCCCGGAGATCGTGGGTCACCCCCGCGTCGACGTCGTCGTCCCCGGCGTCTTCGCCCTCGCGATCCTGTCCTCCGCCTTCACCGGGCAGGCGATCGCGACGGCATTCGACCGCCGGTACGGCGTGCTGCGCCTCCTCGGCACCACCCCCCTCGGCCGGGGCGGGTTCCTCGCCGGCCGAGTGCTGGCGGTGCTCGCGATCCAGGCACTCCAGTTCGCCGCGCTCGCGGCCACCGGACTCGCTCTGGGGTGGCGACCCGGCGCCGGCGCGCTGCCCGGATTCTTCGCGTTCTGGCTGGTCGGCGGCGCGACCTTCACGGCGCTGGCGCTGCTGTTCGCCGGGGTACTGCGGGCCGAGGCCGTGCTGGCCCTCGCCAACCTCGCGTGGGCTGTCATGGCCGGCGCGGGGGGTGTCTTGTTCGGGGCCGAGCGCTACCCGGGGCCGTGGAACACCCTCGTCGCCGCCCTGCCGCCCGGGGCCCTGGGCGACGGCATGCGCGCCGCCTTCCTGGAGCACACGATCGCGTGGGGTCCGCTCGGCGTGCTCGCGGCGTGGGGGGCGGTGTTCGCGATCGCCACGGTCCGGACCTTCCGCTGGTCCGACTGACCCTCCGACGCACGCCGACTCTTGCCATGATCGAGCCATGACCGCCGCATCGGGACCGCGCCTGGAGTGGTTCGCGTGCGGCGAGGACCTGATCCCGGCCGGGAGCGCGTGGCTGCACCCGCAGGAGCAGCGCCGGCTCGCCCGCTATCGCTTCACGAAACGGCGCACCGAATATTGCCTGCGACGGGTGGCGGGCAAGTACGCCGTCGCGACGCGCCTCGGCCTCGACGTGTCCCGGCCCGAGGCGTTGGGCCGGATCGGGGTGCTCACCGCGCCCGGCGGCGCGCCGTACGTCGTCGTCGACGACGCCCCCTGCGGCCTCGAGGTCTCACTGACCGACCGGGCCGGGCACGCGGTCTGCCTGGTCGGCCCCGAGGGCGCGGCCCGCTCGATCGGGGGGATCGGGGTGGACGTGGAGATCGTCGAGCACCGCAGCCAGGACTTCGTCCGCGACTTCCTGACCGGGCGCGAGCAGCGTTGGCTCACCGGGCAATTGGTGGGATCGCCCGATGCGTACGCCGCCGGGGCGAACCTGGTCTGGTCGGCCAAGGAGGCCGCCCTGAAGGTGCAGCGCGTGGGGCTGCGCGCCGACACCCGATCGGTCGACGTGTCGGTCCTGCGCGGGCACCACGCCGACGGCTGGGCCCGGCTGACCGTCGATCACCGCGACGGCGCCTATCCGGGGTGGTGGCGGCGGGACGGCCAATTCCTGCTCACCGTGGTCACCCGGCACCCCTGCGATCCCCCCGCGGCCATGCCCGGCAGCGGCGATCTCGCCACCGCACGCCCCACGCATTCCTGGCTGCAGGCCCCCACCAGCGGGTCGTGAGCGGCATTTCCTTCGGTGCCCGGGATGGCAGGTGCCCCGATTTCGCGAAGGCCTTGCGTCATTCGGCGCGCATTGTCTCCGCGGCTGGCCCGCGGATGACCGAACTCCCCTGGTGGCCAACGCTCTTCGGCATTGTGACAAACCGTTAGGGGGCGGCTCGCCCGGGTCGGTTCGGCGGCCTTTCCTGGGCGTTCGTCCAGTAGCATCGGCGCGTGAGCTCTTCTCCCCCAGAGGCTTCCGATAACTGGCCGCGCAAGCGCGTGATGGTCGTGGCCGCGGAAGTGCTCCTCGTGGTGGCCCTGGTGGCCCTCAACCTCTATCTGTGGATCCGGCCCGGGCATGACGACGGCGCCCACAGCGGGGCGACGAGCACGGGGGCCAGCGTCGCTGCCTCCGACGCCACCCCGGCCGCGGGCTCAGTGGGTTCCGGGAGCCCCGATAGCGCGACCACCGGTCCTGCGGGCACCACGACCACCGCGACGACGGCCACGCAGTCGGCCACCGACTCGTCCACTGCGGGCGCGACCACCTCGAGCTCAGGGCCCGCCCCGACGGCCTCCAGCGTCCCCGGCGCGGCGCCCGCCCCCGTGGTCAGCCCGGCGATCGCGCTCAAGGCCGCGGGCCGCCTGGTGGCCGTCGTGGACACCTCGCAGGGCATGGCGGATCAGCTCGGCGCGGTCAAGGACGGCCTGACCGAGCTGGCGAAGCAGGCTCCGGACGGGGTCGCCCTAGGCCTGATCACCTACGGCGCCAATGGCATCGAGGCGGTCGTGACCCCGGAGCCGCTCGACGCCAACCGACGGACCAACTTCGTGAGCGCGGTCGAGGCCCTTACCACCACGGCGAAACCCGACCGCCCGCTGCTGGACGGCCTGGTCCTCGCCTACCAGTACGCGTTGGCCGGCCCCCCCGGCACCGACCCCGCGCCCATCGTCATGGCCGTCACCAACGGCGGCCGGACCCAGGGGTCCGACCTGCAGACCTTCGCGGTCTTCGCCCAGGCCGAGAGCGCCAAGCGCGCCCGATCGGCCACCCCCAGTTTCATCGGGATCACGCCCGGCGCCGACGTACCGCTGCTCACCCGCACCGCCGCCGCCGCCGGCGGCGGAAAGGTCGTCTCGGTGAGCGGCGCCAATCGGCTCCGGGACGCGATCCTCGACCTGCCCGCCCCTCGCCCCGCCTCGTCCATCGCAGGGAGCTCCTCATGACCCGTCGCGCGCGTCTGTCCTGGCTCGCCGCCCTGTCCAGCACCGTCCTGGTCGCTGCGACCGCATGCAGCGGCTCCCCCGAGGCGACGGACACCGCGACGACCCTCGGGGGCACCTGCGGGCCCGGCACCACGGTCCGGGTCAGTGCGCCGCCGGAGATCAAGGACCTCGTCGCCGAGCAGGCCCGGGCGATCGAGACCGCCGAATGCGCCCGGTACGTCGTGACCGCCGAGGCCCCGGCCGCGGTCGCCCAGCGGGGTCTCACCAAGGACGGCGGGCCGGACCTCTGGATCGCCGACTCCCCCATCTGGCCGCTCCAGGTGAACCTCAAGAAGCCCAACTCGGCGCTGACCTACTCCGATGCGTTCGCCACGAGCCCGCTGGTGCTCGCCGTTCCGGCCGCCATCGTGGCCCAGGGCAAGGTGCCCACCGGTCAGGTGCCCATGGCGCAGCAGATCGCGGGCGCGCTGCCCGCCCTGCAGCTGGCCAAGCCCGCAGAGTCGGCGTCGACGCTCATGCTCCTCATGACGGCCTGGCAGAACACCGGCAACGACCCTGCCGCGCAACTGATGGCGGCCAAGGCTTTCGTCCCCGTGGCCCGCACGTCGGCCACCGACGAGCAGTTGTTCGAGCGGGCGGTCCCCGGCCACCCCCAGGGACCGACGGTCTTTCCTGCCAGCGAACAGGCAATGGCGGCGTTCAACGCCAAGCACCCGGACGCCAAGCTCACGTCGCTGGGCGCGGTCGAAGGGCTGGCGGCGCTGAAGTACGTCGCCTCCCGCCCCGCCGACGTCTCGCCCGAGGTCCAGAAGGCCGACGACGCCCTCGCCGCCGCGCTGCGCTCCCCGAAGGCGGCCGAGGCGTTCAAGGCGGCTGGCTTCCGGGTCGGCGGCGTCGGCACCGCGTCCGTGCCCGGCCTGCCGCAGGACGTCCGGATCTCCCTCGACGCGCCGGCCCAGGCGACGTACGAACAGGTGACATCGCTGATGACCACGCTCGGTCGACGGGCCCGCCTGCTGCTCGTCATCGACACCTCAGGATCGATGCTCGACCCCTCCGGCTACGGCGGCAGCCGCATCGAGCTCACGGCCCGCGCGGTGCAGACCGCGCTGAACTTCGTGCCGCCGGGCACCGAGGTCGGCATGTGGCAGATGGCCAGCAACGCCCAGTTCGGCGCCACCGACTACAAGGAGGTCGTGCCGATGACAAAGATCTCCGGCGACGACGGCAACCTCCTTCCCGCGGCGCTGAAGTTCTCCAACGGCTTCGACGCCATCGTGCCGACCGTGCGGGGTGGCACGGGCCTGTACGACACCATCTCCGACGCCTACACGAAGACGGCCGCCCAGACCGCCCCGGACGTCACGGATGTGGTCGTGGTGCTCACCGACGGCCGCAACGAGGACGACCCCGACTCGATCTCCCTGGACACGCTCGTGGGTCGGATCAAGGCCGCCAAGCCGGGCCCCGACGGTCACCGGGTGCGGCTGGCCCTCGCGGGTCTGGGCCCGTACTCGGACATGGCCGCGCTGAAAACGATCGCGGCGGCTGCGGACGGTACGGCGACGCTGGTCGACACCGAGACCAGCCTGATGGACGTGATCGTGAGTTCCGTCATCTCCTGACGGGCCGGGCTGACGGGCCGGGCGCCCCTAGGGGAACTTTCGGCGGGTCGGAGGTGGTCGGCGGCCTCGCCGGCCCGGTGTGGTCGGCGGCGTTGCCGGCCCGGTGTGGTCGGCGGCACGGGCTTGGTCGACGGCCAAACCAACGGCCCGCCGTCACGCAGGTGGGGCACCCGCGGAGTTCCGCGGGTGCCCCACCTGTGTCTGTTCCGCCGGCGTCACTCGCCGTACGTCGCCCGCAGCGCGGGCTCCACCTCCGGCGGCAGGCTCGTCGGCATCGCGATGGTCGTGTAGCCGTCCAGCCGGACCACGACGCGGCCCTTCGCGTCGACGACGCGGGCGCTGACCGTGCCGTCGTCGCCGCGCACCGAGTGGGCCACCAGGGGCGCCGCCGCGGACTCCAGGTCCGCCACGAGCTCCGCCCGGCCGACCCGCCACGGCAGGGCCATCCGGCCGTCCCGGCCGGCCTCCCAGAGCCCGGCAGTCTGGAAGCACAGCTCCACCAGGCGCGGTGCCGTAACGAGCGGGGCGTCGGCCGGCGTGCGGTCCTCCGGCAACTGCGCCGTCAGGCGCGCCGTCGCGCCCTCGTTGGTGCGCCACGCCTCCTCGACGACCTGGTAGGCCGGGCCGTGGAAGTAGAACGTGTACACCTGATCCGCCGCCAGGGTGTTCCCGGCCGCCTCGAGCTTCTCGCCGTACTTCTGGCTGCGCGGCAGCTTCGCCGTCGTGAGCCGCACCGTCCCGTGGAAGTGGGTCGTGACCACCGGGGCGTCCTGGCCGGGCAGCTTGCGCTCCCCCGTCAGGCTGCACCGGGCGAGCAGGTCGTCGCCGCCGGCCGGGTCGGGCTCCACGACCGCGCTCACCGTGAGGGTGCGCGGCTCGTCGCGGAAGAACTTGAACGGCGCCGCGAAGTCGACGTCCTCCACGCTGGAGACCCGGTAGCCCTCCGGGGCGGCCAGCTGGGCCACCTCGGCGAAGGCCTCCATTCCCATGACCCCCGGCAGCACGGCGATGCCGTCGATGCGGTGGTCGTCGAGGAACTTCTGGGTCTTCGGGTCCAGCTCCACCTTCGTGGTCCAGCCCGTGTGGACGCTCGTGCGCAGGTCCCCGACCAGCGGACCGGCCGAGTTCGGCTCCGGCTGGGCGGACTGGGCGAGGCCGCCGGCCTCGTCGTACTCCGCAGCCATCATCCCGAGCGTGCCCGCGACGACGACCTCCCCGCTGAACGCCGAGCTGGTCAGCTCGCGACGGATCCAGGCGACGCCCGCCTCCGGGGGCAACATCTGCACCCCGGCCGCGGCCATGATCGTCGGGATCGAGCCGCGGGTCGCCATGCCGATGCCGCCCCAGGCCGTCCAGTCCAGGGCCAGGCCCCGGGTCTGCGGACGAACCCGGCGCAGGTGGCTGACCGCCTTGCACATGAGGTCGTTCGCCGCCGAGTAGTCGGTCTGGCCCTGGTTGCCGAACCGGCCGGCCACCGAGGAGAAGACCACGACCGCGCCGACCTCCATGTCGGCCGCGGCCCGCCACAGGGCGTGCCAGCCGCCGGTCTTCACGTCGAAGACCAGGTCGTACTCGCGCGGCTCCTTCTTCGGCAGCGGCCGGCTGATCTCGATGCCGGCGGCGTGCAGGAGCACGTCGATCCGGCCGCTGATCTCGCGGATGGAGCCCACCGCTGCGGCGACAGCCTCGTCGTTGGTGAGGTCGACGCTCGTGTAGTGCACGGTGCCGCCCGCGGCCTCGACCGCCTGGATGGCGTCGAGGGCGGCGCTGCGCCGCTCGATTCCGGTGAGCTCCCGCTCGATCAGCACCGGGGTGGCCTTGTCGCCGCGCTCGGTGATCCGGGCCGCCAGCGACTTCTTCAGCTCCGGCGAACCGGCGCGGAAGGCCGCGATGTCGGCATCGTCGGCATCCGGCTTCGGGGTCAGGTCGAGCAGGTGGAAGACCCCCTTGCTCGCCGTGGCCAGGTCCGCCGTGATCGCCGAGACGATCGACCCGGCGGCGCCGGTGACGACGAACACCGTCTCCGGCCCGAGCGGCATGCCGCCCTCGCCGAGGCTGTTGTCGCCGTCGCGCTCGCCGAACGGGCGCTCGACGAACGCCACGCCGTACCGGCGCCCGTCGACCAGACCGACCTCGACGCAGCCCGGGTCGCCGAGCGTCTCCGCGACGAGCAGGTCGGCCACGGCCGCCGTACGTCGGGTGACCGCGAAGTCCACGGCCTTGACCAGGGACTGCGGGTTCTCCTTCTTGTACGACTTCGTGAACCCGGTGACCCCACCGGCGAGGACACCGGTGGCACCCGCGGCGTCGTACCCGTGGTAGCCGCCCAGGTGGGTGGCCGACACCAGGAACGCGCCGATCGCGCCCTCGCCCGCGTTGTCGCGCGCCTCGGAGAGGATCCGCATGGCCCGGTACAGGCTCTTGACCCGACGTCGGGTCGCCTCGCGCCAGCCCTCGGCGTCGTAGTCGGCGACCTCGTCCTCACGGTCGAGGCCGGCGAGCCAGTACACGCCGGTCACGCCGCCGTCGGCGAGCCAGCCGTTGAGCGTCGACTCGAGGTCGTCGGTGGTCACCCCGGGCTCCAGGGTCAGCGCGGTCGCGCCAGCCTTCTCCAGCCGGCTGATGAGCGCCTGGCCCACGCCGCCCTCGTCCAGCATGACGACGACGCGCGCCCCCTCGAGCTGCACCCCGGTGGGGGCGCAGCGGTCGAGGCCCGGCCGCAGGGACGGGACGGGGATCCGACGCGGGAGAGCGTCGACGGCGTCCAGGTCCCCGGCGACGAGCTTGGCCACCGCGGCGGCCGCACCCCCAGCCGGGGTGGCGGCGGCGCCACCGGCGCCCCCGGCGTCACCCGGCGCGGCGGACGGCGCTGCCGCGGTCGGCGCCTCGACGCCGAGCTTGCCGCGCACCCAGCCCGCGACGTGGTTCAGCGTCGGGAAGTCCCGCAGCTGCAGGTTCTCGTCGCGCTCCAGGTTGAAGTGACCCCGCACCGCGGCGAACACCTCGGCCTGCTTGACCGTGTCGACACCCAGGTCGGCCTCCAGATCCAGCTCGGGATCCAGCAGCTCGACCGGGTAGCCGGTCATCTCCGCCACCACGTTGGTCACGACCGTGAGGATCTCGTCGGCCGGTGCGGCGCCGGCACCGGCCGGGGCCGCCGGCGTGGTGTCGACGGGCATCGGGGCCGGCGCGACCGCGGCGTCGCCGGCCGGTGCGGCGGTGGGCGCCGCGACGCCGAGCTTGCCGCGGACCCAGCCCGCGACGTGGTTCAGCGTCGGGAAGTCCCGCAGCTGCAAGTTCTCGTCACGCTCCAGGTTGAAGTGACCTCGTACCGCGGCGAAGACCTCGGCCTGCTTGACCGTGTCGACACCCAGGTCGGCTTCCAGGTCCAGCTCCGGGTCGAGGAGGTCGACCGGGTAGCCGGTCATCTCCGCCACCACGTTGGTCACGACCGTGAGGATCTCGTCGGCCGGGGCACCCGAGGCGCTGGGAGCGCCCGCCACCGGCGCGGCGACAGCACCGCCGACCGGTGCCGACGCAGGAGGAGCCGCGTCGAAGACCGGGGCGGCTGCGGCCGCGGGCGCCGCGGGGGTCGCCAGCGTCGTCGGCTGGGCCACCCCGAGGCGGTCGCGGACCCAGCCCGCGACGTGGTTCAGCGTTGGGAAGTCCCGCAGCCGCAGGTTCTCGTCGCGCTCCAGGTTGAAGTGACCCCGCACCGCGGCGAAGACCTCGGCCTGCTTGACCGTGTCGACACCCAGGTCGGCCTCCAAGTCCAGCTCCGGGTCGAGGAGGTCGACCGGGTAGCCGGTCATCTCCGCCACCACGTTCGTCACGACCGCGAGGACGTCGTCACCGGCCGGCGAGGCCGGTGCCGGCGCCGCCGTGCCCGGGGTGGGCGCGTAGATCGGCGAGGCGGCCTCGGGGCTGCTCACCACCGCGGACGCGACGGCCACCGGGGCGGCCGAGGTGCCGAGGCGGTCGCGGACCCAGCCCGCGACGTGGTTCAGCGTCGGGAAGTCCCGAAGGCGCAGGTTCTCGTCGCGCTCCAGGTTCCAGTGACCCCGGACCGCGGCGAAGACCTCGGCCTGCTTGACCGTGTCGACACCCAGGTCGGCCTCCAGATCCAGCTCCGGATCCAGCAACTCCGGCGGGTAGCCGGTCATCTCCGCCACGAGGCGCGTGACGACGCTCAGGATCTCGTCGCCGCCCGAGGCGGGTGCGGCGGGCGCCGCGCTGATGTCTGCCGAGACCAGCCCGGCGGGAGCCGGCGCGGCGGCGGCAGCCGCAGCCGTGGGCTCGGGGAGGCCCATCTTTCCGCGGACCCACCCGGCGACGTGGTTCAGCGTCGGGAAGTCCCGCAGCCGCAGGTTCTCGTCGCGCTCGAGGTTCCAGTGGCCCCGGACCGCGGCGAAGACCTCGGCCTGCTTGACCGTGTCGACACCCAGGTCGGCCTCCAGATCCAGCTCCGGATCCAGCAGCTCCGGTGGGTAGCCGGTCATCTCCGAGACCAGCCCGGTGACCGTCTCCAGGATCTCGTCGCGGGGCGCGGCAGCGGGGGTAGCCGCTGCCGGAGCCGGCGCCGGGGCGGCCGCCGGGATGACGGGGGCCGAAACCGCCGGGGCCGCGGGCGCCACGGGGGCTGCGACGGCCGGCGCGGGCGCAGCCGAGACGATCGGCGCCGCGGAGCCGACGGACGCCGCAGCGGCAGGCGCGGCACCCGGCGACGGCGAACCGCCGAGTTCCTCGACGTACGGAACCGGCACCGTCGTCGTCCAGGTGCGCGGCACCGCGGGGGCGCCGCGGTCGACGATGCGCAGCCGGCGGTGGTCAACCTCGAGCGTGCTGCCGGGGCTGCCGGACAGCGAGTCGAGCCAGGCCTGCCAGGCCTGCGGGTTGATGATCCGGTAGGCGTAGCCGAGCTCGTTCGGGGCCCGCCGAGCCTTATCCGGCATCGGGGTCCAACGGATCATCGACAGCGCGATCTGGCTGCCGAAACCGGCCGCGAGGCGCAGCGCGAACTCGACCGGGTAGCCGCCGCCCTTGCTCAGGTTGAGCGAGCCGAGTGCGGGGTCCGGCACCTTGTAGTTCGGCACCGGCGGCACGATCCCCGTCTCCAGGGACTTGATCGCCAGGACGTCCTCGATGCCCGCGCCCATGGCGTGGCCCGTGAAGCCCTTGGTGTTGGTGATGACGATCTGGTCCGCGCCCGGACCGAACGCGTCGCGCAGCGCCTTGATCTCGGCCGCCGCGGAACCGCCGCGCGCCGGGGTGTAGGTCTCGTGCGACACAAAGACGGTCTTGGGGGCGATCGCGTGCCGGTCGTACCCGCGGGCCTCCACCTCGCGGATCAGCGCCTCCATCACGCCGCTGATGTGCTCGACGTCGAGACGGGTGCCGTGGAAGGCGCTGTTCGCCGTCACCGACCCGAGGATCTCCGCGATCGGCTGGATCCCCCGCTCGCGGGCCGCGTCGGCGGCCTCGACGACCATCGCGGCCGCTCCGGCGCCGATGATCATGCCGTGCCGGCGGGCGTCGAACGGCGTCGCCGCGTCCTCGACCCGCTCGTCCGTCGCGGCGGCGCCGGAGGCGATGAAGCCCGACGTGATCCACGGCATGAAGTTCTCGTGGGTCGTGTCGTCGGCGGAGAGCACGATGACCCGGCGGCAGCGCCCGGCCCGGATCCAGTCCTCGGCCACCGAGAGCGCCTGCGTCGTCGACGCGCACGCGGCGTTGACCGTGGTGTTCGGGCCGCGGCAGCCGATCAGCTCGGCGAACTGGCTGTGCCCCATGGCCAGGGCGCGGAACAGGAAGCGCCGGTCGAACTCGTAGTTCTCCGTGGCCATCTTCGCGCGCGTCTCGGCGATGAGCGCGTCCACCTTGGCGACCGTGTCCGGGTCGCTGACCTGGGTGCGCAGGCCCTCCAGGGCGAGCAGGTTCTCCCGGCGGCCGCGGTAGGTGAAGTAGCCCTCCATGGCCTCGGCGAACCGGTTGTAGCCCGCGAACGCCGACGCGAACACGATGCCCGTGTCGTCGCGCAGGTTCTCCGGCAGCAGCCAGCGATCGGGCAGCTGGGTGCCGAGCGTCGTGGTCTTGTAGCGCATCACCAGCGGGATGCCCGCGTCGCGCATGGCGTCGAAGCCGACGCCGATGCCCAGGCGGGTGACCACGTCCAGCGCGTCGTCGCGCGCCTTGTCGACGCCGAACTGCTCGATGACGTCGTACGGCGCCATCTGGCCGGCGAGCTTGATGACGTCGGCGACGTTGTCGACCAGCTGGAAGCTGCCGGAGCCCGACTCGTCCTTGACGAGGCGGGTGATCCGCATGTCCGCCATCATCTCCCGGTACTTGCCCGGCACCGCGGTGATGAACTGCTGGCCAGCGAGCAGGCGCGCGACGTTCTCGTCGTCGAACGCGGGCTGGTTGCCGGGCAGGCCCAGCGACGCGCCGGTGATGACGAGCGGCTCGGTCGCCCGGCCGCGCCCGCCGCCAGCGGCCTGCGCCGCCACGTCGGGGGCCGCCGCGGCGACCGCCGGGTCGGCCCGGAACACGCCCAGGCCTTCGGCGAGCACGCCGGCGAACAGCTCGCCCAGGCGGGAGATGGTCTCCGGCGTCACGTGCACGTCCGCGGCGGAGCGGATCGCGCCGGGGCGCACGACGACGGGCGCCGCGCTCGCGGCCGCGGGGGCCGCCGGGGTGGCCGGCGCGGCGGCGGCTGCCGGTGCGGCCGGTACGGCGGGGGCCGCGGGGGTCCCCAGCCCGATGCCGGCGGCGTACATCCCGCAGAGCGCCTGGTTCAGCGCCACCTCGTCCGGCTGCTTGGGGTGGTTGGTGAAGAGCGCCAGCACGTCGTCCTTGGCGCCGAGAACGTCCTCGACGAACCCGTGCAGGGCCTTCTTCGGCCCCACCTCGACGAAGACGCGCGCGCCCGCGTCGTACAGCGTCTTCAGGCCCTTGACGAACTGGACCGGCGAGGCGATCTGCTGCCCCGCGAACTGCAGCATCGTCTCGGTCGTCGCGTCGCCCGGGTAGAACTCGCCGGTGACGTTGGCGACGATGGGCAGCTTCGGCGGCTTCATGTTGAGCCGGCGCAGCACCTCGACGAACGGCTCAGAGGCCGGCGCCACGATCGAGGTGTGGAAGGCGTGGCTGACCGGGATCCGGGTCGCGTTGATGCCCTTGGCCTTGAAGACCTCGACGATCCGCTCGACGGCGTCCGTGGCGCCGCCAACGACGGCCTGGCTGTGCGAGTTGATGTTCGCGACCACGACGTACCCGTCCGCCGCGTCCACGGTCGCCTGGATCTCGTCCAGGGGCCCGAACACGGCGGCCATGGCCCCGTTGTCGCCCATCGACACCTTGGTCATCTCCCGGCCGCGGGCGCTGACGGCCTCCAGGGCCTGGTCGAAGCCGAGGGCGCCGGAGGCGACGAGCGCGCCGTACTCGCCGAGGCTGTGCCCCATCACCATGTCCGGCCGTACGCCGAACGCGGCGAGCATCTCGGTCAGGGCGAGGTCCGTCGCGAGCACCGCGGGCTGGGTGATCTCGGTCTGCATGAGGCCCTTGCCGAGCTCCTTCACGCGGGCCTGATCGGCCGGGTCGGTGAAGATGAACTCCGAGAGCGGCTTGCCGAGCAGCGGCGTCATGACCCGGTCGGCCTGCGCGAACCGGTCGCGGACGATCTGCTCGGTCTGGCGCAGCGAGGCGAGCATGTTGACGTACTGGCTGCCCTGGCCGGTGTAGAGGAAAGCGACCTTGGGCGCGGGCCCGCGGCCGACGAACATGCCCTGCTGGCGCATCAGGCGGAAGGCGGCGGGGTTGCCGCTGGCGAACGCCTTGAGCAGCTTCTCGATCTTGCCGGCCAGCTCGGCCGCGTCGCCGTAGTCGATCGCCGCGCGGACCGCGGCGCCGGCCAGCGCCGGGTCGGGCGCGGCCGGGGCGGGGGCCCGCCCGGCCTTGGCCTCGGCGAGGACCGCCTCGAGCTGGCGGACGACGTCGGCGTCGGTCGGGCCGCCGACCACCAGGGCGCCCCGCAGCGGGGTCTTGGTGGGCTGGGCCGCGGGGGCCGCACCGGCGACGCCGGCCGTCATGACCGCGCCCGCCGCCGCGGGAATCGCGGCCGAGGCGTGGATCGTCGGCTGGGGCTTGTGCCGGCCGGGGACGTACTCCTCGGCGACCACGTGGAAGTTCGTCCCGCCGAAGCCGAACGCGCTGACGCCGCCGCGCCGGATGCCGTCCGGGCAGTCCTCGGCGTTCCAGGGCCGCAGCTGGGTGTTGACGGCGAACGGGATGGTGCCCCAGTCCACGTTCTCGTTAGGGGTCTTGAAGTTCAGGCTCGGCGCCAGCATCTTGTGCTGCAGCTGCTTGACCATCTTGAACAGACCGGCGGCGCCGGCCCCGGCCTTGAGGTGGCCGATGTTCGACTTCACCGAGCCGAGGGCGATCGAGCCCTGGCGAGCGCCCGAGGCGCCGAAGACCTCGGTCAGGCAGGCGAGCTCGGCGGCGTCGCCGACCCGCGTCGACGTGCCGTGCGCCTCCAGCGCCGTGCAGGTGGCCGGGTCCATGCCGGCCCAGTCCCAGCCGCGCGCCACGGCGAACTTCTGACCCGCCGGGTTGGGGGCGGTGATGCCCTTGCCCTTGCCGTCGGAGGAACCGCCCACCGCCAGGATCACGGCCTGGATGTTGTCGCCGTCGCGCTCGGCGTCGGCGAGCCGCTTCAGCACGAACAGCGCGGCGCCCTCGCCCATGACGAAGCCGTCCGCGTCGGCGTCGAACGGCCGCGTGCCGGAGGCCGACAGCGCACCGATCTTGCAGAACTTCACGTAGGCCTCGATGCCCATGTTGCGGTCGATGCCGCCCGTGATGACGGCGTCGTAGTCGTGCGCCCGCAGGCCCGCGATCGCGCTGGTCATCGCCGCGAACCCGGACGCGCACGCCGCGTCCGTCGTGTAGTTCGGGCCGTGGAAGTTGAACAGGTTGGCGATGCGGCCGGCGAGCACGTTGGACAGCTCACCGGGCATGGTGTCCTCGGTGATCTCCAGCTGGTCGTCGAGGAAGGCCGCCCGGGTCTCCTCGATGATCCGGCGTTGCACGTCGACCCCGAGCGAGGTCATGGCCGGCACCTTCTCCAGGTACTTGACCACGTCGGGCAGCCGCACCCGGTGGCTGGAGATGTAGTGCTTCTCGCCACCGATCGCGTTGCCGAAGATGACCGCCATCCGGTCGCCATCGACCTTCCAGTTCGGCCACCCCGCCTCGATGAGGGCGGCCCGGGAGGCGCTGATGGCCCACCGCTGCCCCTCGTCCATCTGCTTGGCGACCGTCGGCGGGATGGGCAGCTTCCAGGCCACGGGGTTCCAGTCGAACTCGCGGACCCAGCCACCGATCTTGCTGTAGGTCTTGTCGCGGGCCGTGTGGTCCGGGTCCCAGTAGAGCGCCGGGTCCCAACGATCGACCGGGGTCTCCGTGATCGCGTAGACGCCCTGCTGGATGTTGTTCCAGAAGGCCTCGGCGGACGGGGCCTGCGGCATGATGGCCGCCGTCCCGATGACGGCAATGGGTTCGCCGTGACTGCTCATGCGTGCTCTCCTTGCGATGGCGCTGTCAGCGCGTCGGTCGGTCGGGTCGGGGGCCGAGCCTCGGCCCGGAGAGTGCCGGGGACGACCAGGTCCCCGTCAGGCGCGGGTCAGGCCCGCTCGTAGAGGACGTCCGCGATGGCATCCATGTCGGCGAGGCCGCCCGCCTGCGCGGCGCGGATCTGCGCGGCGGGGATGGCGTCGAGCGCCGCCATGGCCGGGCTGCCCGGGTCGGCCCCGCTGCCCACCCACCGGATCCTCGAGGGCGACCTTGTTCGCGGTCTCGCGCGCGAAGGTCTTGCTCATCAGGGCCGTGGCGCGGGCGTCGAAGCGCTTGGGGGTCTTCTCGAACGGCGTACCGTCGGCGAGCGCCGCCGCGCGGCTGCAGTAGTTCCCGGCCGTCTCGGCCCAGGCCGCCAACTCGCCCAGGCGGAACAGGACGTGCTGGTTGCGGGTCAGGCGGGCCGACCGGCACGCCTCGAAGATAATGCCGAGGCTGTGCAGGGCGAGGGCGGCGATGTCCGCGCCGACCTCGGGGTGCCGGGCGTGCAGCTGCTGCATCTCCGCGGCCATGTTGGCGTAGTGCCGGAACTGGCTCTTCAGGTGCGCCTGCCAGCGGTCCCGGCCGATCGTCATCTCGAGGATCTCGCTGGTGCCCTCGTAGATCTCGGTGATGCGGACGTCGCGCTTGACCTTCTCCACCACGTAGGGCCGCGTGTAGCCGTAGCCGCCGTGCGCCTGGATCGCGTCGTTCGCCGCGATGTTGCCGAACACCGTGGCCATGTACTTCGCGATGGCGCCCTCGGTGTTGCGCGCGCCGTTCTCGCCCAGGCCGCGGTCGATGTCGTCCGCGGTCATCTCGATGTAGGCGCGGGCGGCCTCGAGGTGCACCACGTTCGGCACGATCAGCTTGTGCGTGAAGCCCTGCTTGTCGCACAGCAGGCTGCCGCCCTGTTCGCGCTCCTTGGAGTAGGCGATGGCGCGGTCGAGGGCCTCCCAGCCGCCGCCGAGCCCGAACGCCGCCACCATGAGGCGCGTGTAGCCGAACACCTGCTGGGCCTGCACGAGACCCTGGCCCGGGACGTCGCCGATGAGGGCGCCCTTGGGGACCTCGACGTCCTCCAGGGTGAGAGCCGCCGTGTTCGACAGCCGCAGGCCGTGCTTGTCCTCCGGCGGGCCCGAGGAGAAGCCCGCGGTGCCCTTCGGTACGACGAACCAGGTCGGCCCCTCGGGGGTGTTGGCGAGGATCGTCGTGTAGTCGGCGATGGAGCCGTTGGAGATCCACTGCTTGGACCCGTTGATCCGGTAGCCGGTGATCTCCCCGTCGTCGCCCGTGATCGGTACGGCGGTGGTGGTGAGCGCCCCGAGGTCGGAGCCGGCGCCGGGCTCGGTCGCGCCGTACGCGAAGACCACGCCCTGCTCGGCGATGGCTCCCAGCCACTCCTGCTTCTGCTCCTCGGTGGCGCCGACGACGATGGGGTCGGAGCCGAGGAAGGTGGCGAAGACGGCGGTCGCCAGGCCGATGTCCTTGCGGGCCATGGCCTCGCAGACCCGGTAGGCGTCGAACGCGCCGCCGTCGAGGCCGCCGTACGCCTCGGGGATGAAGACCAGCTGCACCCCGAGCTGCTCGGGGTCGGACATGCCGCGGACGATCTCCTCGGGGCAGACGTCCTCGTGGTCGAGGTCCAGCTGCTGCTCGGGGGACATGGCCGCGTCGACGAAGTCGCCGAGGGCCTCCAGCATGAGGTTGAGGGAGCCCAGGTCGAGCCCCGCGCCTCCGACGTGACCCATCGTTGCCGCCTCTGTCATGACTCGTCCTTCTCCTCGGTCGTGGGGTTCTCACGTAGTGCCGTGGCCCCTGCGGGGCGCACGCTGGCAAGCAGGAGTTCGGCGACGTCCGTGACCTGGACGTCGTCACCGATCACGCCCTCTTGGCGGCGCTGCTTCAGGCCGTCGTCGAGCATGGTGATGCACCACGGGCACGCCGCCGCGATGGTGCCGGGGTTGAGGGTCAGCGCCTCGTCGGTGCGCTCCAGGTTGATGCGCTTGCCGATGTTCTCGTCCATCCACATGCGGCCGCCGCCGGCGCCGCAGCAGAACGACCGCTCGGCGTGCCGGGGCATCTCGGCCAGCCGGACGCCGGGGACCTTCCCGAGGACCTCGCGCGGCGGCGCGAAGATCCGGTTGTGCCGCCCGAGGTAGCACGGGTCGTGGTAGGTCACGGTCTGCGCGACCGGCGCTACGGGGGTCAGGCGGCCCGCCGCGACGAGGTCGTTGAGCAGGCTGGTGTGGTGGACGACCTGGTAGTGACCGCCGAAGGCGGGGTATTCGTTGGCGAGCGTGTTGAAGCAGTGCGCGCAGGTCACGACGATGCGCTTGGCGCCCGCCTCGTTGAGCGTCTCCACGTTCTGCGTGGCCATCATCTGGAACAGGAACTCGTGGCCCACCCGCCGGGCCGGGTCGCCCGTGCAGGCCTCGGCCTCGCCGAGCACCATGAAGTTGACGCCCGCCTCGTGCAGCAGCGTGGCCACCGCCCGGCTGGTCCGCATCGCGGTGTCGTCGAGCGCGCCGGCGCAGCCGACCCAGAAGAGGTACTCGACGTCGTCGGGGATCTTGTCCTCGCCCTCGGCGCCGAACACGCGGATCTCGAAGTCCAGCTCGGTGGCCCAGTTCATCCGCAGCCGCGCGCCGCGCCCCCACGGGTCGCCCGCGTGCTCGAGGCCGTTGAGCATCCCGGCGGCCTCCTCGGGGAAGGCCGAGTTCATGAGCATCTGGTAGCGCCGCATGTCGACGATGTGGTCCACGTGCTCGATGTCGACCGGGCACTGCTCGACGCAGGCGCCGCAGGTCGTGCAGGACCAGAGCATGTCGTAGGGGATCACGCCCTCGCCGTGCACGCCGTGGTCGTCGACGATCGCGGTCTCGTCGCCCTCGGGGCCCACCAGCGGGCGCTCGGCCTCGGCGGCCGCCGCCGCGGGCACCCCGGTGCGCTCACCGTCGGCGTCCTTCGTGGCCAGCAGGTACGGCGCCTTGGCGAGCGCGTGGTCGCGCAGGCCCATGATGAGCAGCTTCGGCGAGAGCGGCTTGTCGGTGTTCCACGCCGGGCACTGGCTCTGGCAGCGGCCGCACTCGGTGCAGGTCGCGAAGTCGAGCATGCCCTTCCAGGTGAAGTCCTCGACCTTGCCCACGCCGAGCGGGGCGTCCTCGTCGAGGTCGTCCATCGAGTCCAGGTCGACGGGCTTGCCGGCGATGTACAGGCCCTTGACGGTGCCGAGCGCCCGCGGCCGGCGGGCCAGCCACACGTTCGGCAGCGACGCCAGGATGTGCAGGTGCTTGCTGTAGGTGACGAAGACGACGAAGGCCATCAGCACGGCCAGGCCGAGCAGCAGGAAGACGGTCTCCAGCACCTCGTTGGCGGGTACGCCGAGGGGCTCGAAGACCTTGGCCAGCGCCTGGGACGCGAAGGCGCCCTTGAGGAACTGCAGGCGATCGGTGCTGTTGACCTCCTGCGCGTTGATCTGCGCCGCGCGGGTGAGCAGCACGGTGAGCACGACCGCGGTGATCCCGCCGAGCGTGATCCAGGCCGGGCCGAGGTGGCTGCCGTAGAACCGGGACTGCCGGCCCAACGCGGCGGGATCCTGGCGGCGGCGCAACACCGTGAACACGGCGACCGCGGCGAGGCAGGCCAGCGCGAAGAGGTCCTCGATGAAGCCCAGGGCCGGCCAGTTCCCGACGACCGGGATCTGGAAGAGCGGGTTCACGATGGCGCCGAAGGCCTCGATGATCGTCAGCAGCAGGACGCAAAAGCCCCAGAACACGAAGGCGTGCGCCCAACCCGGGGCCGTCCAGCGCACCAGCTTGCGCTGGGCCACGACCTCGCGCAGCTCCGCCTTGAGTGCGGCGCCGGCATCCGCGGCCCGGCCGGGCTCGACGGGTTGGGCCGTGCGGCCCACGGCGTACAGGTAGGCCAGCCGGCGGCCCGCGATGATGAGTCCCCCGAGGACGATGAGGAGTCCGAGGGCGACACGAACGGCGTACATGGGCGACTTCTTCCCACCGCTGCGCAGACGGTGTTCGAGGTGACGTCGGGGCGCGTCAAGCGCCGGAGAGGTCGGGGGGAACCGGACGGCCGGGCGGCGGATGACCGCCGCCCGGCCGCGACGGCGATGGGCTGGGGTGCCGGGCGGTCAGGTCAGCCGCGAACGGTCTTGACCTGCTCCAGCACGGCGGGCAGGACCTTGTGCAGGTCACCGACGACGCCCAGGTCGGCGACCTGGAAGATCGGGGCCTTGGGGTCCTTGTTCACCGCGACGATGGTCTTGCTGGACTGCATGCCGGCCCGGTGCTGGATGGAGCCGGAGACCCCGGCGGCCAGGTAGAGGCTCGGGGCGACGGTCTTGCCGGTCTGGCCGATCTGCAGGTCGTGCGGGGCCCACTTGAGGTCGGTGACCGCACGGGTCGCGCCGACCGCCCCGCCGAGGGCGTCGGCGACCTGCCCGATGAGCTCCATGCCCTCCTCGGAACCCACGCCGCGGCCGCCGGTGATGACCACGCCGGCGTCGAGCAGGTCGGGGCGACCCGTCGAACCCTTGGGCGTGCGGCCGGTGATCGCGGTGGCCTTGCTGGCGTCGTCGTACGTCGCATCCACGGAGGTCAGCTGGCCCGCACCCGGGGCGGGCGCGGCGCTGACCGAGTTGGGCCGGACCGTGACGATGGCGGGCCCGCGGGTGATCTTGGTCTTCGCCACGTACTGGTTGTTGACGACGGTCTGGGTGGCTACGACGGCGTCACCGTCGAGTTCCAGGGCGATGGCGTCGGTCACGAGGCCCGACTCCAGCTTGACCGCCAGCCGGGCCGCCACGTCCTTGCCCTCCGGGCCGCTCACCAGGAGGACCGCGATCGGCTGGGCCTGCGCGACGACCGCCTCGAGCGCCCGGGCGACGGGCACCGACAGGTAGTCGCTCCGCTCGCTGCCGGCCACGTGGTAAATGGTGGCGGCGCCGTATTCCGTCAGCTGGGCCACGGCCGCCTCGGGGGCATCGCCCACGAGCACGGCGGCGGGCTCGCCGAGCTCGCGCGCCATGGTGAGCAACTCCAAGCACGCCTTGCGGACGCCGGTCGGCGCCGCCTCGGCGAGAACAAGAACCTGGGACATCGATCTCTCCTGCAAAATCTCGGGGGTCGGGGAGGCGGGCGAACGGCTCAGACGAGGCCGCGGGCGCCGAGGAAGGCGACGATCTGCTCGCCGCCGGTGCCGTCGTCGGTGACGATCGTTCCCGCGGCACGCGCGGGAGCCGGGGCCAGCGAGAGCACCTGCGTGGTCGCCGCGCCGCTGCCGACGGACGCCGGGTCCAGCCCCAGGTCGGCGAGGGACATCGTGGTCACGGGCTTCTTCTTGGCGCCCATGATGGCCTTGAACGCGGGGTAGCGGGCCTCGGGCGTCTGGTCGGTGACGCTGACGATGGCCGGCAGCTTCGTCGTGGCGGTGAGCGTCTCGGCGTCGGTCTCGCGGCGGATGGTCACCGCGCCGTCGGCCACCTGGAGGTCGCCGGCGAACGTCGCCTGGTTGATCCCCAGCCGCTCGGCCAGCATGGCCGGCATCACGGACATCTCGGCGTCGGTCGAGGCCATGCCGGTGAGGACGAGGTCGTAGCCGATCTTCTCCAGCGCGGCGGCCAGCACCCGGGAGGTGGCCACGGCGCACGATCCGTGGATCGCGTCGTCGACGACGTGGACCGCATCGGTGCCGCCGATGGCGAGCGCCTTGCGGAGCCCGTCCACTGCGCGAGCCGGTCCCACCGTCAGGTAGGTGATGGTGGCGTCGGCACCGGACTCGACGAGACGCACGGCCTGCTCGACCGCATATTCGTCGAGTTCGCTGAGGCGTCCCTCGACCGCTGCCCGATCCAGCGTGAGGTCGGGCGCGAACTTCCATGTGGCGGAAGGTTCGGGGACGTACTTGACAAGGACAACGATCTTCATGGGACACCTACTCCGGCAACGGCGCTGCATATGACGTTTTCAGGGCTGTGTGATTCAGGACACTAGTGCCTGTGACGCCCGGCCTGGAAGGGGCCGCAAGTCCCGACGGGCCAAATGTGGCCCGACTCACGCATCGCCGCAGGTGGTCAAAAAAGTGACTGGTGAGTATCATTCGCCGCCACTACCGAGGTAGCCGCGAGAGGCGCCGCTGACGGGCACGTCATCACCGGTGACCCAGCGGCCACCCGCGCTGCTCGGCCGGCCCGCTCGGCCCGCTGGTGGTCGCCCCGTAGCATGAGGCCCGTGACCACTGTCGTAACCGCCCCTGCCCCGCCGGCGACGAGGGACCGGCTCCGAATTGCGCTCATTGCCAATCTCATTCTGCAGGGTGTGATCATCGTCACGGGTGGCCTCGTCCGGCTGACGGGATCGGGGCTCGGGTGCCCGACCTGGCCGCAGTGCACCCCGGGCTCGTTCACGCCGGTGGCCCAGCAGGAGCAGGGCTGGCACGTATTCGTCGAGTTCGGCAACCGGCTGATGACGTTCGTGCTCGCCGCGGCCGCGATCTGGGTGCTGGTGGAGGCGATCCGGCGGGCGATGCGCACCCGGCGCGGCCCGGATCGGTCCTTCGCCTGGTGGGCCGCCGTCCCCCTCCTCGGCATCGTGGCGCAGGCCGTCGTCGGCGGGATCATCGTGCTGGCCAAGCTGGACCCCCGGACGGTCTCCCCGCACTTCCTGCTCTCGATCGCGCTGGTCGCCTTCTCGGCGTGGCTGCTGGTGCGGTACGACGAGGGCGGGGCGCCCACCAGCCCCGCCGTACCGGCGCTGCTTCGGCGCCTCGCACTGCTCGCCGCCGCGGCCTTCGCGGTCCTGGTGGTCCTCGGCACCGCGGTGACCGGCTCGGGGCCGCACTCCGGCGACGCCGACGAGCCGGTGCGGTTCGGATTCGACCCGGTCACGACCTCGCGCCTGCATTCCGGGGCGGTGTGGCTGTTCGTCGCGACCCTGGTGGTCATCGCGGTGCTCATCCGCCGCTCGCCCGGGGTGGCCGCGTCCTATCGACGGTGGTGGACGGCCGCGCTGCACCTGTCCCTGGTCGAGGGCGCGATCGGCTACGCGCAGTACTTCCTCGGGCTGCCCATCGGACTGGTCGCCGTGCACATGGCGATCTCGGCCGTCCTGACGGCCGTGGTGACCTTCGGCGTCCTCGCCACGCGCGAGCCCGCCCCAGCCCCACGACGCGAGGCCCAGGCGGCACACTGACCTGCATGACGCCCGCCACCTCGGCCCGGTCGACGTGAACAGCCTCCGCCGCATCACGACCGCGCTCGGCGCCCTGCTGGTGGTCACCGTCTTCGGCACCATCGGCTACCTGGTTCTGGGTTTCACGCCGATGGAGGCCGTGTATCAAACGGTCACCACCATCGCGACGGTCGGCTTCCGCGAGGTGCGGCCCCTCACCACCGCCGGCGAGGTGTTCACCATCGTCCTCATCGTGGTGGGCGTCGGGACCTGCCTCTACAACCTCACCGTGCTCCTGGAGGCCCTGACCCACGGGGACCTGCCCAGCTACCTGGAAAGGCGCCGCATGGACCAGCGCATCGCCGCCAAGTCGGACCACGTGATCGTCTGCGGCTACGGCCGCGTCGGCCGGGCCGCCGTGGACCAGCTGCGGGCCACCGGCGAGCGGGTCGTGATCGTCGACCACGACCCCGCCAAGCTGCAGGGCGTCGACGTGCCGTACGTCGTCGGCGACGTGACCACCGACGACGTCCTCAAGGAGGCCGGCATCGAGCGCGCCCGCGCCCTCGTCGCCGCCCTGGAGACCGACGCCGACTCCGTGTACGTCGTCCTCTCCGCGCGGGCGCTCCGGCCCGACCTGGTGATCGTGGCCCGAGCGCGGACCGACGACTCCAAGACCAAGATGGTGCTGGCCGGAGCCGACCGCGCCGTGAATCCGCAGCGCATCGGCGGCCGGCGGCTCGCGTCGTTCGCGCTCGCGCCGGCCGCCACCCAGTTCATGGACGTGGTCATGCACGACGAGGAGTTCGAGTACCGGATTCAGCAGGTGGACGTCAGGCCCGGCTCGCTGCTGGCCGGCCGGACGGTCGGCTCCCTCGATCTGCAGCACACCATCGGGTGCCTGCTGTTGGCGATCCGCCACCCCGGCGCCCCGAGCTTCACCGCCACGCCCGGACCGGACGTGCTGGTCGCCCCCGGCAGCGTGCTGATCGCCTTCGGCAGCCAAGAACAGCTCTCCCGGCTTGCCGCGGCCGGTGGCGTGGCCGACGCGAGCCCCACCCGAGCGAGCTGAAGCCGCTCCCGGCCGCCCTGAGCTCGCGGGCCGGGCAAGCGGCCCGTGCGCGGGCCGGCTCAGCGACCGGGCAGCGGCAGGTAGACCAGCGGATCCACCGCGACGGCCACGAACACCAGGGTGAGATAGCTGATCGAGTAGTGGAACAGGCGCATCGGCTTCAACGCCGTGAGCGTGGTGTTCTCGGGATCCTTGGCGCGGGCCAGCAGCCGGTAGGACTCCAGCAGGAACACGACACCGGAGACCACCGCGCACCCGACGTACAGCCATCCCATCGGGGCCACGGGGATGAGGGCGAGCGAGGTGAGCACGGTCGCCCAGGCATACGCGACGATCCGCCGGGCCACCGCCACGTCCTGCGCGACCACGGGGAGCATCGGCACGCCCGCCGCGGCGTAGTCGTCCTTGAAGCGCATCGACAGCGGCCAATAGTGCGGGGGCGTCCAGAAGAACACGACGAGGAAGAGGATCACCGGCGCCCAGGACAGCGAGTTGGTCACGGCGGACCAGCCGATCAGCACCGGCATGCAGCCGGCCGCCCCGCCCCAGACGATGTTCTGGGCGGTGCGGCGCTTGAGCAGGATCGTGTAGAAGACGACGTACAGCGCGATGGCGCCCAGCGACAGCGCGGCCGAGAGCCAGTTGACCAGCAGGCCGAGGACCAGGGTCGAGGCGATACCGACCACGATGCCGAGCGCGAGCGCGCGCTGCGGGGAGATCGCGCCGGTGACGAGCGGCCGGTTCTCGGTGCGGTGCATGAGCCGGTCGATGTCGCGGTCGAGGTAGCAGTTGAGGATGTTGGCGCTGGCCGCGGACAGGGTGCCGCCGAGCAGGGTGGCGAGGATCAGCCCGGGGGCCGGGACGCCGCGATCGGCGAGGAACATCACCGGGAACGTCGTCACGAGCAGCAGCTCGATGATCCGCGGCTTGATCAGTGACATGTAGTCGCCGAAGGTGGCCGACGGCGCCTCGGTCGCGCGGTCGGCAGTGTGGCGGCGGGGTTGCAGCGCGGTCACATCGTCCTTCGGGGAACGCCGATGAGGAGGTACGTCGGGTGGGCGTCCCCACCCGCGACCTGGATGCACCCCTCCCCTGTGCTCGGAGAGACGCCCGCCCAGTCTACGGGCGAACCCGACGAGCGGTCCTGGAGGTGGACGGCGATTCGACAGGGTCGTCGGGACGGTCGACCAATTGTCCGCTCGAATCGGCGGCGGTGCGACGAACGGTCGCAGGCCCGGGTGGCCACACCGAGCCACCGGAGGTGCGCCGTCGGGGGGGCTGGTTAAGCTCGCAGAGGTGTAACGGTCCGTGTCACCCGGCCCGTCACAGGACGAATAAAGGAGTTCCCCGTGTCCGAGCCCGCTGCCGCAACCCAGCGAGACGCCTCGCTCCCGTCCCCGGTGGTCGCCGCCGTGGGATGGACCGATCTCGACGTCCGGGCGGTGGACACCGCGCGAGTCCTCGCCGCCGACGCCGTACAGAAGACCGGCAACGGCCACCCGGGCACGGCGATGAGCCTGGCCCCCGTGGCGTACCTGCTCTATCAGCAGATCATGCGCCTGGACCCGGCCGACCCGCAGTGGCTGGGCCGGGATCGCTTCGTGCTGTCCAACGGGCACGCGAGCCTGACGCAATACGTGCAGCTCTACCTGGCCGGCATCGGCCTCGAGCTGGCCGATCTGGAGGCCCTGCGCACCTTCAAGTCCAAGACGCCCGGGCACCCGGAGGTGCACCACACCACCGGCGTCGAGGTGACCACCGGGCCCCTCGGCTCCGGCCTGGCGAGCGCGGTCGGCATGGCCATGGCCCAGCGCCGCCAGCGGGGGCTCTTCGACCCCGAGGCGCCGGCGGGCACCAGCCCGTTCGACCATCACATCTACGTGATCGCCGGCGACGGCTGTCTGCAGGAGGGGGTGGCGAGCGAGGCCTGCTCGCTCGCGGGCCACCAGAAGCTCGGCAACCTCACCCTGATCTACGACGCCAACAAGATCTCGATCGAGGACCGCACGGACATCGCCTACAGCGAGGACGTCGCCGGTCGGTTCGCCGCGTACGGCTGGGACGTCCAGCACGTCTCGTGGCGGCCGGCGGAGGGGTCCGCGGGCACCGGCGAGGCGGCGTACGTCGAAGACATCGACGCCCTGGCCGCCGCCATCGAGGCCGGCCGGGCCGTGACCGACAAGCCCACGATCGTCATCCTCGACACGATCATCGCCTGGCCCGCGCCGACGCTGCAGGACACCGGCAAGTCGCACGGTGCGGCCCTCGGCGAGGACGAGGTCAAGGCGATCAAGACGCTCCTGGGCTTCGACCCGGAGCAGACCTTCGAGGTCGACCCCGCCGTGCTGGCCCACACCCGAGGCGGGGTAGCGCAGCGGGGCGCGGCTGCCCACCAGGAGTGGCAGCAGGCGTACGACGCCTGGCGCGCCGCCAACCCCGAGCGCGCCGCGCTGCTCGACCGCGTGCGCGATCACCAGACGCCGGAGGGCCTGGCGGCCGCCATCCCCACGTTCCCCGCCGACGCCGACAAGGGCATGGCGACGCGGGCGGCCTCCGGCAAGGTGCTCACGGCGCTCAAGGACGTCATGCCGGAACTGTGGGGCGGCTCGGCCGACCTGGCCGACTCCAACAACACGACGATGGAGGGCGAGCCGAGCTTCGTGCCCGCCGAGCACCAGACCAAGATGTTCCCCGGCAACGAATACGGGCGGACGCTGCACTTCGGCATCCGCGAGAACGCCATGGGCATGATCCTCAACGGGATCGCCCTGGAGGGGCTGACCAGGCCGTACGGCGGCACGTTCCTCACCTTCTCGGACTACATGCGACCGGCCGTGCGGCTGGCGGCGCTGCAGCGGGTCCCGGTCGTCTTCGTGTGGACCCACGACTCGGTCGGGCTCGGCGAGGACGGCCCCACCCATCAGCCGATCGAGCAGATTCCCAGCCTGCGCCTCATCCCGAACCTGCAGGTGGTGCGGCCCGCGGACGCCAACGAGACCGCGGTGGCGTGGCGGACCATCCTCACCTCGTGGGAGGACCCCAAGGGTCTGATCCTGTCCCGCCAGGCGCTGCCGGTGCTGGACCGCACGACGTACGCCTCGGCCGAGGGCACCGCGCGGGGGGCCTACGTGCTCGCCTGTGCCGCACCCGACGGCAAGCCCGACGTGATCCTCCTGGCGACGGGCTCGGAGGTGCAGCACGCCGTGGGCGCGTACGAGCAGCTCGTCGCCGAGGGGGTCAAGGCGCGGGTGGTATCGATGCCGTGCTGGGAGTGGTTCGAGGCGCAGGACGCCGCCTACCGCGAGCAGGTCCTGCCGCCCTCGGTGCGGGCGCGCGTGGCGGTCGAGGCCGCCGAACCGCGCCTGTGGCGGACCTACGTCGGCGACGCCGGCGTCGTCGTCGGGATCGACCACTTCGGGGAGTCGGGATCCGGCTCGGTCCTCATGAAGGAGTTCGGATTCACCGCAGACAACGTCGTCGCGGCGGCCCACCAGACCATCCGCACGGTGAAAGGCGACTGACATGGCGACCAACCCGAACCTCGACGCACTCGCCCAGAACGGCGTCTCGGTCTGGCTCGACGACCTGAGCCGGTCCATGATCAGCAGCGGCGACCTGGAGAAGCTCCTCACGGACCGCGGCGTGGTCGGCGTGACGACCAACCCCACGATCTTCGCCGCCGCCCTGAGCAAGGGCGAGGCCTACGCCGACCAGGTGGCGCAGCTCGCCGGCGCCGGGGCGGACGTGGATGCGGCCGTCTTTGCGATCACCACGGACGACGTACGGTCTGCGTGCGACGTGCTGCGGCCGGTGTACGACGCGACCGGCGGCCAGGACGGCCGCGTCTCCATCGAGGTCGACCCGCGGCTGGCCCGCGACACCACCGCGACGATCGAGATGGCCCGCCGTCTGTGGGCCACGGTCGACCGGCCGAACGTGATGGTCAAGATCCCGGCGACGGTGGAGGGCCTGCCGGCGATCGCCACCGCGATCGAGGAGGGCATCAACGTCAACGTGACGTTGATCTTCTCCCTGGACCGCTACCGGGGCGTGCTCAACGCCTATCTCACCGGCCTGGAGCAGGCCCGCGAACACGGCCGCGACCTGTCCACCATCCACTCGGTGGCCTCGTTCTTCGTCAGCAGGGTCGATACGGAGATCGACAAGCGGCTGGACGCGATCGGCACGCCCGAGGCCGCGGCGATGCGCGGCAAGGCCGCCATCGCCAATGCGCGGCTGGCGTATCAGGCCTTCGAGGAGACCTTCGCCACGCCGCGCTGGGCCAACCTCGCCGACGACGGCGCGCACAAGCAACGGCCGCTCTGGGCCTCCACCGGGGTCAAGGACCCGGCGTACCCGGACACGATGTACGTCACCGAGCTGGTCGCGCCCCTGACCGTGAACACGATGCCCGGCAAGACCCTCGAGGCGGTCGCCGACCACGGCCAGATCCACGGCGACACGGTGACGGGCACGTACGAGCAGGCCACCGCGCAGCTCGATGATCTGGAGCGGCTCGGGGTGAGCTACACCGAGGTCGTCGAACTGCTGGAGAAGGAGGGCCTGGAGAAGTTCGAGGCCTCCTGGGGGGAGCTGCTGGGCAGCGTCCGCGACGAGCTGAGCAAGGCGAGCCGTTCGTGAGTCCGGCGCGCGTCGCCCAGGGGGTCAACCCGCTGCGCGACCACCGCGACAAGCGGCTGCCCCGGATCGCCGGGCCCTGCGGCATGGTGATGTTCGGCGTCACCGGCGACCTCGCCCGCAAGAAGCTCATGCCCGCCATCTACGACCTGGCCAACCGGGGACTGCTCCCACCGGGGTTCTCGCTGGTGGGCTTCGCGCGCCGGGACTGGGCGGATCAGGACTTCGGCAAGCTGGTGTACGACGCCGTCCGCGAGCACGCCCGCACCCCGTGGCGGGAGGAGGTTTGGGGTCAGCTCGCCGAGGGGATCCGGTTCGTCCCCGGCAGCTTCGACGACGACGCAGCGTTCGACCTGCTCGTCGACACCGTGCACCTGCTGGACGAGCAGCGGGGCACCGGCGGCAACCACGCGTTCTACCTGTCGATCCCGCCGGGCTTCTTCGGTCCGGTCTGCCGCCAGCTGCAGCGCTCCGGGCTCGCGGAGGGCAAGGGGGACGCCTGGCGTCGGGTCGTCATCGAGAAGCCCTTCGGGCACGACCTGGCCAGCGCCCGGGAGCTCAACGACATCGTCGAGAGCGTGTTCCCGGCGGACTCCGTGTTCCGCATCGACCACTACCTCGGCAAGGAGACCGTGCAGAACCTGCTGGCGCTCCGCTTCGCCAACGAGCTGTTCGAGCCCATCTGGAACGGCAGCCACATCGACCACGTGCAGATCACGATGGCCGAGGACATCGGCATCGCCGGGCGCGCCGGGTATTACGACGGGATCGGCGCCGCCCGCGACGTGATCCAGAACCACCTTCTCCAGCTGCTGGCGCTGACCGCGATGGAGGAGCCGGTCTCCTTCGGGGCCGATCACCTGCGGGCCGAGAAGGAGAAGGTGCTCTCCGCGGTCACCCTGGCCGGTCCGGTGAGCAAGTGCACGGCCCGCGGCCGGTACGCCGCCGGCTGGCAGGCCGGGGAGGAGGTCCAGGGCTACGCCCAGGAGCAGGGGGTCTCCCCCACCTCCACCACCGAGACGTTCGCGGCCCTCAAGCTGCTCGTGCAGACGCGCCGCTGGGCCGGGGTGCCGTTCTACCTGCGCACCGGCAAACGTCTGGCCAAGCGCGTCACGGAGATCGCCGTGGTCTTCAAGCCGGCGCCGCACCTGCCGTTCACGGAGAACGAGACGGAGGAGCTCGGCCAGAACGCCATCGTCATCCGGGTGCAGCCCGACGAGGGCGTGACCATGCGCTTCGGGGCGAAGGTGCCCGGCGCGCAGATGGAGGTCCGGGACGTGACGATGGACTTCGGTTACGGCCGCGCGTTCACCGAGTCCAGCCCGGAGGCCTACGAGCGGCTGATCCTCGACGTGCTGCTGGGCGATCCGCCGCTCTTCCCCCGGCACGAGGAGGTCGAGCTGTCCTGGCGGATTCTCGACCCGGTCACGGCGGCGTGGGCCCGTTCGGGAAAGGCGCCGGAGGAGTACCCGGCCGGGCACTGGGGGCCCAGCAGCGCCCACGAGATGCTCGCCCGGGACGGCCGGGTTTGGAGGATGCCATGATCGTCGACCTGCCCAGCACGTCCGTCGGCGCCGTCGCCGCGAAGCTGCGCGACCTGCGGGACGCGGCGGGCGCGATGGCGTTGTCCCGGGTCCTCACGCTGGTCGTCCTCGTCGACGCCGCGCACGCCGACCAGGCGCTCACGGTGGCGACCCGCGCGACGTACCAGCACCCCAGCCGCATCGTCGCCATCGTCGAGGGCACCGACCGGGGCGAGGCCCAGATCGACGCCGAGATCCGCCTGGGCGGTGACGCCGGCGCCTCCGAGATCATCGTGCTGCGCCTGTCCGGGGGACTCGTGGCGCACGCCGAGTCCGTCGTGTTGCCGCTGCTGCTGCCCGACTCCCCCATCGTCGCGTGGTGGCCGTACGGCGCCCCGGACAACCCGGCGGCGGACCCCGTGGGGGCGCTGGCCCAGCGGCGCATCACCGACGCCGAGCACGCGCCGGA
Source organism: Austwickia sp. (assembly GCA_016699675.1). Lineage (NCBI taxonomy): Bacteria > Bacillati > Actinomycetota > Actinomycetes > Micrococcales > Dermatophilaceae > Austwickia > Austwickia sp. Next base: position 3,932,181 of record CP064985.1, read on the forward strand.
TCCGGCGAAGGCCGTGGCCGCCCGGGCGGCCGTCTACGCGCCCGGCGACACCGACCTGGTGTGGACCCGGACGACGAAGTGGCGCGGCATTCTGGCCGCCGCCCTGGAACAACCCCCGTTCGAGTCGGTCACCCGCGTGACCGTGTGCGGCGGGTTGGACTCCGGCTCCACCGACCTACTGGCCGGCTGGCTCGGCAGCAAGCTCGGCTGCCCGGTGGTGCGCGGGCGCGCCCCGGCGGGCAGCGGCCTGCTCTCCGTCCGGCTGGACCGCCCCTCGGGGCCGATCGACCTGGTCCGCCCGGACGGGCTCATCGCGATCCTGGCGCACCCCGGTCAGCCGGTCCGGCGCCTGGCCCTCGCTCGGCGTACCGACGAGGAGTGCCTCTCCGACGAACTCGCCCGACTCGACCCGGACGAGGTCTACGAGGAGACCCTGCGCAAGGGATTGCCGCTGCTCACGGGCGAGGCGCTCATGACCGTCACCGACGCCGTGGACGCCGGCCACGCCCCGTCGCTCGCCGAGGCACGCACCATCTCCGAGCAGATCCGGCGGGCCACCGCGGGCCAGGGCAGCGCCGTCATGGTGGAACGCGAGGCGCCGCCGCAGGCGGCGTCGGAAGAGGCCGTACGCCGTCGCCGGGGCGAGCAGCGCGAGCGGGTGCAGGCGAAGCGCCGCGGCGAGAAGGCCTGACGCTCAGACGACGAGGCCACGCTCTCGGAGTGCGGACAGCGCTTCGGCGAGAATGGCCTCGCCGTCGGCGTCGGTGCGCCGCTCTTTGACGTAGGCCAGGTGGGTCTTGTAGGGCTCGATGCGCATCTGCGCAGGCGGGTTGGCCGGGTCCTGACCGGCGGGGAAGCCGCACCGGGGGCAGTCCCAGAATTCCGGTACGCCGACGCTGGCGTCCACCGCGAAGCTGGGGCTGGTTTCGTGCCCGTTGGCGCACCAGTAGGAGATCGTCACCCGGGGGGCAGCCTCCCCGCGCTCCGCCTCCCCCATCGGTCCCGCACCGACTCGACTACCACGAATCGCGTTCGCACCCACCATGGGGCATTCCTCCTTGTACGGCCCGGCGCCGTTGCCGGGACAGGGGGTTCAGCCGTGGAACCGCTCGAGGAGCTGCAGTCCGACGATGCAAGCGGTCCACCCCAGCGCCACCGTGACGGTGATGCGGTTGAGGTTGCGCTCGGCCACCGACGAACCACCCATCGTGCTCGAGAACCCGCCGCCGAACATGTCGGACATCCCGCCGCCCTTGCCCTTGTGCATGAGGATCAGCAGGACGAGGAACAGGCCGCCCAGGATCAGGAAGACGTCCAACACGATCTTCAGTACGTCCACGTGAGGTCACCTTGTCTGGGTCTGGGCTGCCAGGTCCGCAGACGTCGAGGTGCGGGTCTACGGGGCCTGGATCTGCGGGAATCTGCGGGAAACGCGAGCCGATGGCTCCTGGAGCAGCCTCGATCGTACCTGACGGAACCATGAATCCCGAGCGCGTCGGACGTCCGACACGCTCCCGCAGCGCGCGGGGCTCACGGGCTGCTCACGAATTGCTCGGACATGACCACGGCGCCCCCCTGGCGGTCGAAAACCATCACCATGGTGACGGAAATGAACCACCGGAGGGGCGCCGTGGTGACGCCGGGTCGGCTCGCCGACTCGACTCAGCCCGGGTCAGCTCGCCGACTGCTCCCGGAACCGGCAGATCGTGCCGAAGTCCTCGGGCTTCAGGGACGCGCCGCCGACGAGCGCGCCGTCGACGTCGGGCTGCGCCATGATCGCCGCGACGTTGTCGCCCTTGACCGAGCCGCCGTACAGGATCCGGATGCCGTCGGCCGTGGCCTGGTCGTAGAGTTCGGCCAGCTTCCCGCGGATCGCCCCGCAGACCTCCTGGGCGTCCTCGGGGGTGGCGACCTCGCCGGTGCCGATCGCCCAGATGGGCTCGTACGCGACCACGATCGACTTGGCCTGCTCGACCGGGATGTCCTTGAAGTCGGCCTCGATCTGGGCGAGCACGTGGCTCACCTGGTTGCCGGCCTTGCGGATGTCCAGGCCCTCGCCGCAGCACAGGATCGGGGTCAGGCCGTGCTTGTACGCCGCCTTGACCTTGGCGTTGAGCAGCTCGTCCGACTCCTGGTGGTACTCGCGCCGCTCGCTGTGCCCGATGATCACGTACGTGCAGCCGAGCTTGCTCAGCATCGGGCCCGAGATCTCACCGGTGTAGGCGCCCTCGTCGTGCTGGCTGATGTCCTGGGCTCCGTACCGCAGGCTCAGGCCGTCGCCCTCGACCAGGGTCTGCACGGTGCGCAGGTCGGTGAACGGCGGGCAGACCGCGACCTCGACCGCGCCGTAATCGTGCTTGGCGTCCTTGAGCGTCCAGTCCAGCTTCTGCACCAGGTGCGTCGCCTGCAGGTGATCGAGGTTCATCTTCCAGTTGCCCGCCATCAGCGGGATGCGGTTGCTCATCTGCTCAGGCTCCCAGGATGTCGATGCCGGGGAGGGTCTTGCCCTCCAGGTATTCCAGGCTCGCGCCGCCACCAGTGGAGATGTGCCCGAACTGGTCGTCGGTGTAGCCCAACTGCCGTACGGCGGCCGCGGAGTCGCCGCCGCCGACCACGGTGAGCGCCCCGTCGGCGGTCGCGTCGACCAGGGCCTGCGCGACGGCCTTCGTGCCCGCGGCGTACGGCGCCATCTCGAACGCGCCCATCGGGCCGTTCCAGAACACCGTCTTGCAGTCGGTGATCTTGCTGGCGAAGAGCTTGCCGCTTTCCGGGCCGATGTCCAGGCCCATCATGTCGGCGGGGATCGCGTCGACGCCGACCGTGGAGATCGGGCCGTCCGTGCCGAAGCTGGGCGCGATGACGGTGTCGACGGGCAGGACCAGCTCGACGCCCTTGGCCTGGGCCTGCTCGAGGAAGCCCTTGCAGGTGTCGATCATCGTCTCGTCGAGCAGCGACTTGCCGACCTCGTAGCCCTGCGCCTTGAGGAACGTGTAGGCCATGCCGCCGCCGATGAGCAGGCGGTCCGCCGTCTTCATGAGGTTCTCGATGACGGCCAACTTGTCGGCCACCTTGGCGCCGCCCAGGACCACGGCGTACGGCCGCTGCGGGTCCTGCGTGAGCCGCTTGAGCACATCGACCTCGGCGCCGACCAGGCCGCCGGCGTAGTGCGGGAGCTTGGTGGCGACGTCGTACACGCTCGCCTGCTTGCGGTGCACGACGCCGAAGCCGTCGGAGACGTAGTAGTCGGCGAAGGCCGCGAGCTGGTCGGCGAAGGCGCCGCGCTCGGCCTCGTCCTTGCTGGTCTCGCCCGCGTTGAAGCGCAGGTTCTCCAGCAGCGCCACCTCACCGTCGGCCAGGCCGGCCACGACGCCCTGGGCGGACTCCCCGACCGTGTCAGAGGCGAACTTCACGTCCGTGCCGAGCAGCTCGGAGAACCGGGCGACGACGGGAGCCAGGGAGTACTTCTCCTCCGGCGCGCCCTTCGGGCGACCCAGGTGCGCGACGACGATGACCGCCGCGCCCGCGCCGGTGAGGGCCTTGATCGTGGGGACTGAGGCGCGCAAGCGGCCGTCGTCGGTGATGTTCTTGTCGGCGTCGAGGGGGACGTTGAGGTCGCTGCGGACCAGGACCTTCTTGCCGTGCAGGTCGTCGCGGACGAGATCGTCGACCGTCTTCATAGGGGGCTCCTGTCGAGTCGCGAATGGGCGCAAGAAAAGCCCGTACGTCGGGCGGCCGGGCGGGCCACCCGACGCACGGGATCGATCACGTTGGGGTGCTGGGCTCGATCAGAGCTTGCTGCCCACGAGGACGCACAGGTCCGCGAGGCGGTTGCTGTAGCCCCACTCGTTGTCGTACCAGCCGACGACCTTGACCTGGTTGCCGATGACCTTGGTCAGGCCCGAGTCGAAGATGCAGGACGCCGGGTCGGTCTCGATGTCCTTGGAGACGATCGGGTCCTCGGTGTAGACGAGCTTGCCCTTCATGGGGCCCTCGGCGGCCTTCTTGACGATCGCGTTGACCTCTTCGACGGTCGTCTCGCGGCCGGCCTCGAAGGTCAGGTCCGTCGCCGAGCCGGTCGGTGTCGGCACGCGCAGCGCGTAGCCGTCCAGCTTGCCCTTGAGCTCCGGCAGCACCAGCGCGACGGCCTTGGCGGCACCCGTGCTGGTGGGGACGATGTTGAGGGCAGCGGCGCGGGCGCGGCGCAGGTCCTTGTGCGGCGCGTCCTGCAGGTTCTGGTCCTGCGTGTAGGCGTGGATCGTCGTCATGAGGCCCTTGACGATGCCGAGGCCGTCGTTGAGCGCCTTCGCCATCGGCGCGAGGCAGTTCGTGGTGCACGAGGCGTTGGAGATGATCGTCTGGCTGCCGTCGTACAGGTCGTCGTTGACGCCCATGACGATCGTGATGTCCTCGTTGCTCGCCGGCGCGGAGATGATGACCTTCTTGGCGCCGCCGTCGATGTGGGCCTTCGCCTTGGTGGCGTCCGTGAAGAAGCCGGTGGACTCCACGACGATGTCGGCGCCGACGCCCTTCCAGTCGAGCTTCGCCGGGTCGCGCTCGGCCCACGCGGCGAACTTCTTGCCGTTCGCGGTGATCGAGGACTCGTCGTAGGTCACCTCGCCCGGGAAACGACCGAGGATCGAGTCGTACTTGAGGAGGTGGGCGAGGGTCTTGTTGTCGGTGAGGTCGTTGACCGCGACGATCTCGATGTCCGCACCTGAGGCCGCGACGGCCCGGAAGAAGTTACGGCCGATGCGGCCAAATCCATTAATGCCAACGCGAACAGTCACAACGCTGCCTTCCTGGGGTTGCTTACCGGTGGCGAGAGCCCCCAGTCGCGCGGGACGCGGTGATGTCACGCCACTGCTTGCGGTAGGGGCCGGCACGCCGTCGTACGACGATTCGACCCTAGCGGGTCCGCGGTGTTGATAGCAGCTAAGGATCTGGCCGAATGGCCCGCCGCGGCGCGGATCAGGCCTCCAGCAGCTCCTCGGTCAGCCCGGCCTCGGTGCTCGGGATGCCGAGCTCGCTGGCCCGCTTGTCGGCCATCGCGAGCAGCCGCCGGATCCGCCCGGCCACGGCGTCCTTGGTCATCGGCGGCTGGGCCAGAGCGCCGAGTTCCTCCAGGCTGGCCTGCTTGTGGTCCAGCCGCAGCTGACCGGCCTCGCGCAGGTGCTCGGGGATCTCCTCGCCGAGGATCTCCAGGGCCCGCGCCACCCGGGCGCCGGCGGTGACCGCAGCCCGCGCCGACCGCCGCAGGTTGGCGTCGTCGAAGTTGGCCAGGCGGTTCGCCGTCGCCCGGACCTCGCGGCGCATACGCCGCTCCTCCCAGGCCAGCACCGCGTCGTGCGCGCCGACTCTGGTGAGCATGGCGCTGATCGCGTCGCCGTCCCGGATGACCACCCGATCCACCCCGCGCACCTCGCGCGCCTTGGCCTGGATGCTCAGCCGCCGCGCGGCCCCCACCAGCGCCAACGCCGCCTCCGGCCCCGGGCAGGTCACCTCCAGCGAACTCGATCGGCCCGGCTCGGTCAGCGAGCCGTGCGCGAGGAAGGCGCCCCGCCAGGCGGCCTCCGCGTCACACACCGCGCCGTTGACGACCCGCGGCGGCAGGCCCCGGACCGGACGCCCGCGCAGATCGACCAGCCCGGTCTGCCGGGCCAGGTCCTCGCCGTTCTGCTCGACCCGCACGACGTACCGGCTGCCCTTGCGAATCCCCGCCTCCGAGACGACCATCAGCTCGGTCGCGTGCCCGTAGACCTCGGTGATGTCGCGCCGCAGCCGGCGGGCCGCCGAGGCGGTGTCCAGCTCGGCCTCGACCACGATCCGGCCGGCCACCAGGTGCAGCCCGCCGGCGAGTCGCAAGGACGCGGAGACCTCCGCTTTGCGGCAACACGGCTTGGTCACCGGCAGCCGACTGAGCTCGTCCTTGACGTTCGCGGTCATGGCCATGGCGTAAATAGTGCCACTGGCGCGGAGTGCTTCCGACCGGCCGACGGCGCCCCGGCACATCGAACGAGTGTCCAACTTCGCGTCGGTCCTGGTCAGCGTCGACGTTCGCGGAGGGGGTGGTCAGGAAAAGACGTCGCGGTACGCCGCAGCCAGGCGCAGCACGTCGTGCACCTTGGGCCGGTCCGGGGCGACCACGCTCGCCACCACGAGCTCCGCGCCCAGTTGCGCCGCCGCCGCCTCGACGCGATCCCGGTCGTCGACGACGCCCGGGTCGGCCAGCACGACGTCCAGGTGGAACTGGGGCGCATGGTGGGCGAGCACGTCCAGGTGGCGCGCCGCCGTGAAGCCCATCGTCTCCGTGGTCTGCATCTGCACGTTGAGCGTGAGCAACCGGCGGGCCTTCGTCTCCGCCAGCGCCACCGCCAGCTCCGGCACGAGCAGGTGCGGCATCACCGAGGTGAACCACGACCCCGGGCCGAGGACCACCCAGTCGGCCTCGCGGACCGCCCGGACCGTCTCGGGGTGGGCCGGCGGATCCGCCGGGTCCAGCCGCACCTCCAGCACCTCACCCGCGGTGGTTGCCACCTGGGCCTGCCCGAACACCTCGCAGATCGACTCCGGGTCGTGCGGGTCGAGGCCGCGGACCAGCGCGGAGATGTGCAACGGGACGGCCGCCATCGGCAGCACCCGACCCCGCGCCCCCAGGAGCCGGCGCACGACGTCGAGCCCCTCGACCGTGTCGCCGAGCAGCTCCCACAGCGCGACGATCAGCAGGTTGCCCACCGCGTGCCCGCCCAGGGGTCCGGGGCCGGCGAAGCGGTGTTGCAGCACGTCGCTCCACAGCAACCCCCACTGCGAGTCGTCGCACAACGCCGCGAGGGCCATCCGCAGGTCACCGGGCGGCAGGACGTCGTACTCGCGGCGCAGCCGCCCGCTCGATCCGCCATCGTCGGCCACGGTGACGACCGCCGTGATCTGGTCCGACAGGTGCCGCAGCGCGGCCAACGAGGCCGCCAGACCATGTCCCCCGCCGAGCGCGACGACCGTCGGCCGGTGCGCGCTCACCTCACTCCCGCCCGAGATCCCGGTGGAAGAGGATCGTCGCGACCTCCGGCGTGTGCAGGCGGTGCGCCAGCCGCTCCGAGATGGCGACCGAGCGGTGCTTGCCACCGGTGCAGCCGATCGCGACGGTGATGTAGCGCCGCCCCTCGCGCAGGTACCCCTCCAGCATCGGCTCCATGAGGCTCACCAATCGCTCGACGAACTCCAGTGCGCCCGGCTGCCCGAGCACGTACGAGGCGACGCCCTCGTCCCGGCCGGTCTGATTGCGCAGCTCGGGGATCCAGTACGGGTTGGGCAGGAAGCGCATGTCGAAGACGAGGTCGGCATCCAGCGGCAGGCCGTATTTGAACCCGAAGGAGACGATCGCGATCCGCAGCCGGGTCGTCGGGGCGCCCTCGTTGGCGATGTCGCGGACCTTGGCGGAGAGCTGGTGCACGTTGAGGCCGGAGGTGTCCACGACGAGGTCCGCGTCGGAGCGCAGATCCGCCAGCTTCTTGCGTTCGGCCTGGATGCCGTCGAGGAGCCGTCCGTCCCCCTGCAGCGGGTGCGGGCGGCGCACGCTCTCGAAGCGGCGGACCAGCGACTCGTCGTTGGCGTCGATGAAGATGACCCGCGGCCGCAGGCCCATCGCCCGCAGCTGGGCCAGGGCCCCGCGGAAGGCGTCGAAGAAGCCACGCGACCGCGCGTCGACGACGGCGGCCAGGCGGGTGACGTTCGACGCGGGGGCGGAGGCGAGCTGCGCGAGCTGCGGCAGCATCGAGGCGGGCAGGTTGTCCACGAGGTACCAGCCGAGGTCCTCCAGCGCGTGCGCCGCCGTCGACCGGCCGGCCCCGCTCATCCCGGTGAGGATCGCGACCTGGAAGTCTCCCTCACCGTCCGCGTCGCGCTCGTCCGGCCCGCCGGGCCCGAGCCCGCCCGGCCGCAGTCCGCTCGGTCCGGGGCCGCCCAGCCCCGGGCCGGCCAGGCCTGATCCGCCGAGCCCGGCACCGCCGGCGAACCCCGCCGGGGTGCCTCCCAGCCCCTCGCCGCCCTCGCTCATCGCCTCGAGCCCTCCGGTTCGTGGTCGTCCTGTGGTCATCCTGTGGTCATTGTGTCGTCCCCGCGCCCGGATCCGGCCTAGTCCAGGATCTCACCGGTCGTCACGTTGACGGCCGGTGCGACCTGTGCCGCGCCGGCGGCCAGCCGGTCGGCGATGGTGCGCGCCAGCGCGGGACCGATGCCGGGCACGGCGGCCAGCTCGTCCGGGTCCGCCGCCCGGATCGCCTTGACCGACCCGAACGCCTTGAGCAGCGCCGCCCGTCGGGCGGGGCCGAGCCCGGGGATCGTGTCCAGGGCGCTCGTCGTCATGGCCTTGCTCCGGCGCTGCCGATGGAACGTGATCGCGAACCGGTGCGCCTCGTCCCGGATCCGCTGCAGCAGGAACAGCGCGTCGCTGCCGCGCGGCAGGATGACGGGGAACTCCTCCCCCGGCAGCCACACCTCTTCGAGCCGCTTGGCGAGCCCCACCAGCGCCACGTCGGTGACGCCGAGCGCGTCCAGCGCCGCCTGCGCCGCGTTGACCTGGGGCAGCCCGCCGTCGACGACCACGAGCTGGGGGGCGTAGGCGAACCGTCGTGCCTTGCCGGTCTCGGGGTCGATCCCGGCCGGTACGTCGGGGCCCGCCGAGCTCGACGCCTCGGCCACGTGCCGCCGGAAGCGCCGGGTGAGCACCTCGTGCATGGCCGCCGTGTCGTCGGTGGCGCCGGTCTCGGCCTCGCCGCGGACCGCGAAGCGGCGGTATTCGCCCTTGCGCGGCAGGCCGTCCTCGAACACCACCATCGAGGCCACGACGTTGGTGCCCTGCACGTGGCTGACGTCGAAGCACTCGATCCGCAGCGGCGCCTCCGCCAGGCCCAGGGCCTCCTGCAGGTCGGCGAGGGCCTGGCCGCGCGCGGTGAGGTCGCCGGCCCGGGCCACCTTGTGCCGCGCCAGCGCCTGCTGGGCGTTGCGGGTGACCGTCTCGGCCAGGGCGCGCTTGTCGCCCCGCTGGGGCACCCGGACCGACACCCGCGCCCGACGTACCTCCGACAGCAGCGCGGCGACGGCCTCGCAGTCCGCCGGCAGCGTCGGCACCAGCACCTCCCGCGGCACGCCCTCGGCCGACTCCGCCGCGTAGACCTGCATAAGGAGCTGCTGCACGAGGTCCGCGTCGTCGGCGGACTCCCGCTCGCTGACCCAACCGCGCTGACCGCGGACGCGGCCGCCGCGCACGTGGAAGACCTGCACGGCCACCTCGAGCTCGTCGCTGGCCATCCCGAACACGTCGGCGTCGGTGGCGTCGGCAAGCACCACCGCGGACCGCTCCAGGGCGCGCTCCAGCGCACCGAGGTCGTCGCGGAGCCGGGCCGCGGTCTCGAAGTCGAGCTCCGCGGCCGCCGCGCGCATCTGCGCCTCCAGCCGCTTGACGAACCGACCCGTGTTGCCCGCGAGGAAGTCGCACAGCTCCTCGGCGATCGCCCGGTGCGCGTCGGCGTCGACGCGGCCGACGCACGGCGCGCTGCACTTGTCGATGTAGCCGAGCAGGCAGGGGCGGCCCGACAGCCCGGCCCGGTGGAAGACGCCCTTGCTGCAGGTGCGCACGGGGAAGACCCGGAGGAGCTGGTCGAGGGTCTCCCGGATGGCCCAGGCGTGCGCATAAGGCCCGAAGTAGCGGGTCCCTGCCCTCTTGGCCCCGCGCAGCACCTGGGCGCGGGGGAACTCCTCGGCCATGGTCACGGCCAGGTACGGGTAGGACTTGTCGTCGCGGTACTTGACGTTGAACCGCGGCTCGAACTCCTTGATCCAGCTGTATTCCAGCTGGAGCGCCTCGACCTCCGTCGCCACGACGGTCCACTCGACGCTCGCGCCGGTGCGCACCATCGTCTGCGTGCGCGGGTGCAGGCCGGCGACGTCCTGGAAGTACGACGAGAGCCGCTGCCGCAGGCTCTTCGCCTTGCCGACGTAGATGACCCGGCCGTGGGCGTCCCGGAAGCGGTAGACCCCTGGCTCGGTGGGGATTTCGCCCGGCCGGGGGCGGTACGTCGAGGGGTCGGCCACGCGGCTCAGCGTACGGCGTACCCGCCGACAACCCGCGGACCGGCCCGAACGCTCTCGGGGGCCGGGTGCGGGGCGAACCTACTCGACCGTACGGCGCAGGCGGCCGACCGCTCGCCCGGTCCTGGAACCGTTGGACAGACGTCTTTGACCTGCAACGTCGCGATGAGGTCGCGCCTACTTCCGTGATCGGCGAAACATCATCTAGTCTCCGTGCGCACTGCAGTCCGCCGACCGACCGGTCGGCCCGACGGGTCGCGACGGCCCGGGACGCCTTCCCAGGAGGATCGATGAAGAACTCGTTCGTGCGCGCCGGTGTCGGCGTCACCGTTCTCGCCACGGTGGTCGGCCTCGCCGGCTGTGGCTCCCGTTCCGAGACCGGGAGCTCAGCGACGGGTGGAAGCGGCTCCGGTGCGGACAAGAAGGCCGTCATCGGCCTCATCGCGCCCCTCTCCGGTGGCCTGTCCGCCATGGGCCTCGGCATGAAGAACTCCGTTGACCTGGCGATCAAGCAGGCCAACGAGGCCAAGACGATTCCGGGCTGGACCCTGGAGCTCGACGCCAAGGACGACGAGGGCAAGCCCGAGCCCGGCAAGAACGCCGCGTCGGCGATGGCCTCCAGCGACAACGTCGTGGGCGTCGTGGGCACGCTGAACTCCAGCGTCGCCGGCCCCGTGCAGCCGGTCCTCAACACCGCGAACATCGCGATGATCTCCCCCGCGAACACCAACCCCAGCCTGACGAAGGGCCCGGACCTGACGGCACCCAAGCGGCTCTACCCCAACTACTTCCGCACCTGCACCACCGACGACGTCCAGGGTCCGTTCGCGGCGCAATACCTGATCGAGAAGGGCATCACCAGCGTCGCCACGATCCACGACAAGAAGACCTACGGCCAGGGCCTCGTCGATGCCTTCGCCAAGGACTTCGCCGCCAAGGGCGGCAAGGTCGTCGCGGCCGAGACGATCAACCCGGACGATGCCAACTACTCGGCGGCGATCAGCAAGGTGAAGGCCGCCGCGCCGAAGGCGGTCTATTACGGCGGCGAGTACCCGCAGGCCGGGCCGCTGTCGCAGCAGATGAAGGCGGCCGGTCTCGCAGTGCCGCTGATGGGCGGCGACGGCATCTACGACCCGCAGTACATCAAGCTGGCCGGCGCCCAGTCGACCGGCGACCTGGCCACCTCGGTCGGCGCGCCGATCGCCAAGATGGCCAAGGGTCAGGAGTTCCTGGACGCGTACAAGAAGGGCAACTACAAGGAGGAGCCGTCGGCGTACGGCGCCTACGCGTACGACGCGGCCAAGGCCATCATCGAGGGGCTCAAGGTCAGCCTGAAGGACGCGAAGAGCGCGAAGGAGGCCCGCAAGGCCACCATCGACGCCATCGGCAAGGCCTCCTTCGACGGCGTCAGCGGCAAGGTCGCCTTCGACCAGTACGGCGACAGCACCACCCGCACCCTCACCGTCTACAAGGTGACGGACGGGGCCTGGAAGGACGACAAGACCGGCGAAGTGGCGAAGTAGTTCGCCAGCGATCGCGCTGACTGGGGCGGCGAGGAATCCTCGCCGCCCCAGTCGGGCGCCAGTGGCGCCCCATCCACCTGCACGGCCCCAGAAGGGCACGGCACGTCAGGAAGGAGTTGCGTGGAACTCGTCCAGCAGCTCGTGAACGGGCTCACCCTCGGCTCGCTCTACGCATTGATCGCCGTCGGTTACACCGTCGTCTACGGCATCGTGCAGCTCATCAACTTCGCCCACGGCGAGGTCTTCATGATCGGCGCCTTCGGCGCCCTCACGACGTACATCGTGCTCTTCAAGGACACCACCGCCTGGTGGGTGCTGCTGGTCATGATCCTCGGCGGCATGGTGGCCGCGGTCGCGACGGCGGTGCTGATGGAGCGGGTCGCCTACCGGCCGCTGCGGCACGCCCCGCGGCTGGCCCCGCTGATCACCGCCATCGGCATCTCGATCTTCCTGCAGGAGATCGTGCGGCTCTACTACGGCCGCATCCCCGGGCTTCCCGACGCCAAGCAGAACATCCCCTTCCCGGCCGTGGAGGGCTTCACCGGGTCGCCCTTCGTCGTCGGCGGGGTCACCTTCCAGCGGCCCGCGCTCTTCACGATGGGCGCGCTGGTGCTGTCCGCGGCGTTCCTGTGGTGGTTCATCAACACGACCCGGCAGGGCCGGGCGATGCAGGCCGTCTCGCAGGACCCGGACACCGCGCGGCTGATGGGCATCGACGTGGACAAGGTCATCGTCATCGCCTTCGCCGTGGGTGCGGCCCTGGCCGCGATCGCCGGCGTGGCGCAGGGCCTGCAGAACGGCAACATCGAGTTCCGGATGGGCTTTATGGCGGGCCTGAAGGCGTTCACGGCCGCGGTCCTCGGCGGCATCGGGAACGTCGCCGGCGCCGTGGTCGGCGGGCTCACGCTGGGGGTGGTCGAGTCGATCGGCATCTACCTCGGCGCGGGGCCGTGGAAGGACGTCGTCGCGTTCGCGCTGCTGATTCTCGTGCTGGTGTTCCGGCCGCAGGGGATCATGGGCGCTCGGGTGGTGGATCGGGCATGAGCGACATTCCCCCGCTGCGGCAACGGCTGCGCCGCACCGCCCCGGATGACGGCGCCACGGTGCGCAGCAGCCGGCCCGCGATCCTGATCGGTGCCGCCGGAATCGCGCTGCTCGTCGCGAGCGCGTTCCTGTCCTGGACCTACAACCCCAGCCTTCTCGATGACCTGACGGTCTACGGGTTCCCCTCGCCCACCCAGGTGCTGCTGCTGGCGCTCGCGGCGTACGCCGTCATCCAGCTCGTGTTGCGGCTCCCGCGCGCCGACCGGTGGCGCCGGCTGTTCGGGCGGCAGAGCGGCCTGCGGCGGCTCAGCGCCGGGATCATCGCCTTCGTCGTGGTGGTCATGCTCGCGATCGTGGTCCAGGACAAGGCACGCTTCGCAGCGCTCGACCCGGGCGCCTGGGTCGCCCTCGCCGGCGCCGTGCTGCTGTGGGCGGGGGCCCGTTGGCTGCCGGCGGACCAGCACGTCATCCAGGAGCACCACCGCTTCCCCGCGGTGGTCGAGATCCTCATCGTGGTGGGCTTCGTCGCGGCGTTGCTCTTCGGTGCGGCGTACGGGCTGGATCTCCAGGACGGCGCCCTGCTGGTGGTCTTCCTCGCGTTCGTCGGGGCACTGGCCGCTGGCATGTCGGGCGGCGGCGTCTTCGACTGGTTGAGCATCATCTTCGCCCACCACCGCACCGTCCTGCTGACCGCCTCGATGGTGGCGGCCATGATGTTCCCGCTGACCCAGAACGGGTCCGACGCCAACATGGCGATCGCCACGAACGTGCTGATCTTCGCCGCGACGGCGATGGGCCTGAACATCGTGGTCGGCCTCGCCGGGCTGCTCGACCTCGGGTACATCGCCTTCCTGGGCGCGGGCGCCTATGTCGGGGCGGCCCTGTCCGAGTCGGCGTTCGCCACGATCGGGGTCAAGCCGCCGTTCCTGCTCGTCGTCCTCCTGGGCGCGTGCATCTCGGCGACGTTGGGCCTGATCATCGGGTCCCCGACGCTGCGGGTGTCCGGCGACTACCTGGCCATCGTCACGCTCGCCTTTGGTGAGATCTTCCGGCTGTCGATGTTCAACCTGGACGGCAACAACGGCCCCAACCTCACCCGGGGCCCGAACGGCATCAACGCGATCCCCGAGCTGAACCTCTTCGGCTTCGACTTCGGCGAGACGCACACGATCGCCGGGTTCGCGATCACCCGGATGGCGAACTATTACCTTCTGCTGTTGCTGCTGATCGCGTTCATCATTCTGGTGTTCACCCGCCTCAACAACAGCCGCATCGGCCGCGGCTGGGTGGCCATCCGGGAGGACGAGAAGGCCGCCGAGGCGATGGGCGTCAACGTCTTCGGGCTGAAGCTCTTCGCCTTCGCGGGCGGCGCGTTCCTGGCCGGCCTGGCCGGCACCATCAAGGCGCACGCGGACACCGCGGTGTCCCCGGACTCCTACCAGTTCCTGGAGTCGGCGTTCCTGCTGGCCGCCGTCGTCCTCGGCGGCATGGGCACCGTGGGCGGCGTCCTGGTCGGGGCCGTGATCTTGAAGCTGCTCCCGGAGAAGCTGCGCTTCTTCTCGGAGAACCGGCTGCTGCTCTTCGGCGTGCTGCTGGTGCTGATGATGCGCTTCCGCCCCGAGGGTCTGGTCGCCAGCAAGCGGCGCAAGCTGGAGTTCCACGAAGACGACACCGAGCTGGCCGAACGAGTCGAGCACGTGCACATGGAGGAGGTCAAGTGAGTCACGCTGCGGAGCCCTTGACCCCCGACGCGACCGGTCCCGCGGCCGGTCCCGCAAATGGTCCCGGGACAGGCCCCGCCCCTGGTCAGGGGCGGGCCGTCCTGGAGGCCCGGGGCGTGACCATGCGCTTCGGCGGGCTGGTCGCGGTCAACAACGTCGACCTGACCGTCCGCGAGGGCGAGATCGTCGGCCTCATCGGCCCGAACGGGGCCGGGAAGACCACCTTCTTCAACTGCCTCACCGGGCTGTACAAGCCCACCGAGGGGCAGGTGACGTTCGAGGGCGCCGTACTGCCGCCCCAGCCACGCGCGGTGGTGAAGGCGGGAATGAGCCGGACCTTCCAGAACATCCGGCTCTTCGCGAACATGACGGCGTTGGAGAACGTCATGGTCGGCCGGTACTGCCGGACCACCGCCGGGCCGCTGACCTCGATCCTGCACGGGCCGAAGTTCCGCCGGGAGGAGGCGGCGACCCGGGCGCGGGCCAAGGAATTGCTGGCGTACGTCGGGTTGGCCGGCACCGATGAACACCTGGCCCGGAACCTCCCGTACGGCGACCAGCGCCGCCTCGAGATCGCCCGGGCCTTGGCCACCGACCCCAAGCTCATCCTGCTGGACGAGCCGACGGCGGGGATGAACCCGCAGGAGACCCGGGACGCCGAGAACCTCATCTTCAAGATGCGCGACTCGGGGCTCGCGATTCTCGTCATCGAGCACGACATGCGCTTCATCTTCAACCTGTGCGACCGGGTGCTGTGCATGGTGCGCGGGGAGACGCTCGTGGAGGGCACCGCCGAGCAGGTGCAGTCGGATCCCCGGGTGATCGAGGCCTACATCGGTACGCCGGAGTCGCTCGAGGCGCCCGACGACGACCTGCTGATCGCGGACGAGGAGGGCACCCGGTGAGCGACACCACGGCACCGGCGATGTTGGAGGTCAAGGACCTGGTCGTCGCCTACGGAAAGATCAAGGCCGTCAAGGGCATCTCGTTCACCGTCCCGCAGGGCTCCGTGGTGTGCCTCATCGGCACGAACGGCGCGGGAAAGACGACGACGCTGCGCACGATCTCCGGGTTGCTGCCGCCCGCCAAGGGGTCGGTGACGTTCGAGGGCCAGCGCATCGACGGGGTCCCGGCGCACAAGATCGTCACTCTGGGTGTCGCCCACTCACCCGAGGGCCGGCACATCTTCCCCCGGATGACGGTGAAGGAGAACCTCCTGCTCGGGGCGTACGCCCGCAAGGACCACGGCATCGAGGAGGACCTGGCGGCGGCGTACGAGCTGTTCCCGATCCTGCACGAGCGCGCGGACCAGCCCGCCGGCACCTTCTCCGGCGGCGAGCAGCAGATGCTCGCGATGGGCCGCGCCATGATGAGCAAGCCGCGGCTGCTCCTGCTGGACGAGCCGTCGATGGGTCTCTCGCCGCTGATGATGCAGAAGATCATGGCGACGATCCGGACGCTGCGCGAGCAGGGCACCACGATCCTGCTGGTGGAGCAGAACGCGCAGGCGGCGCTGACCCTCGCGGACCGCGGGTACGTCCTGGAGGTCGGCAAGATCGTCGCGTCGGGCACGGGCAAGGAGCTGCTGGCCAGCGACCAGGTGCGCAAGGCTTACCTGGGCGAGGACTGAGGCCGGTCGGGGCGCGGAGGCTAGGTCTCAGCGTCCCGACCGTGTCGGGCGGGTGGGCTTCCGGTCGCTCCGGCCCGGGCCCCGCCCAGCTTGCTGGCGACCCCGTCGATCACCAGCTGGCAGGGCCCGTCGGCCCGGTGCTCAGGCGGAGGTGACTTTGTCGCCGTCCACCTTGATCTTCTGGACGCCGAGGCCCTTCGCCGACGGCCCGACCTTCACCTCGCCTGTTGCCGGGTCGAACTCGCTGCCGTGCAGCGGGCACCGCAGGAAGCCGCGCGAGGACACCTCGCTGACGTGGCCGCCGGCGTGCGGGCAGTACGTGCTCAGGGCCACGTAGCTTCCCGCTGTCGGCTGGCTCACGATGACGCCGGCGTCGGCGAAGATCTTGGACTTGCCGACGGGGACCTCCCCCGCCTTCACGGCCTTGGCTATGGCCGCCTTGGCCGAGTCGGACAGGTCGGGCTGGTGGGTAACCTGTCCCCCGGCGCCCGCTCCCGATTGCCCGCCGCACGCGCCGAGCACGGTCACCGCGACGCCGGCGATGGTCACCGTCGCGGCGGCGCGGAGCACGGAGCGCCGAGACGGTACGTCGGGGTTCGCCGCCTGCCCCGATGCGAGGTCGGCCGAGGCGACGGCGACATCCGGTGAACCGTGGTGCGCAGAGAACACGAGGCTGAACTCCTTTGCCATGCGGCCGAGCGGCCGGCCTGAGGTGGTTGACGCTTCCTTCACCCTACGTTCACCGCGCCGCCGCCGGGCGGCTGAGTCCGGCCCGCACGAATCCCGAGTCGGTTCACGCTGCATGTCCGACTGGCGCCCGGTTTCCCCGACTGCCGCCCTCTTTCCCCGACTGCCGCCCTCTTTCCCCGACTGCCGCCCTGTTTGCCTCACTGGCGCCCTCGTTCCCAGCCGACGACCTCCGCACTGGCGCCCTCTTCATGGACTGCCGCCCTCTTTCCCTCACTGACGCCCCTCTTCAAGCAGGGCGCCAGTGAGGGAAACAGGGCGGCAGTCGGGTTTCGGGGCACTGGAACGGGCACGCGTATCCCCACCCCACCCGACGTACGGCGCCGTCCACAGCCTGTCAGCGCGTGCGCACGCCATCGACGCAGGGCGACCCATGCTGGCACCATGCGCGACACCGTCACCGGGATCCTCGCCGCTCAGGGCGATCTCAGCCGAGCTCAACTGGGCCGTCTCGGCGTGGTCGACGCCGAGCTGCAGGCCCTCGTCGGCGCGGGCGCCATCTGTCGGATCGGTCGGGCGACATACGGGCTGCCCCGCCGCGACGCCAGCCCGGAGGAGTCCCATCGGCGTCTCGCCGCCGCGGTGCTGGCCCGACACGATGGCCGCGCCGTCCTCAGCCATCACAGCGCGCTGGCGGACGTCGGGCTGCCGTTGCACGGCGTACCACTGACCACGGCGCACATCACGTCGCTTCGCGGCGCTCGGTACCGCCGCCGGAGCGACCACGTCCTGCACGCGGCCGACGTATCCACCCGCTCTCTCGCTCGCAACGACCCTCCCCAGCACGTCGAGGTTGCGCATGCTCTCGTCCAGACCGGGCTGCGTTGGGGTGCCGAGGCGCTCCTCCCGGCGGCCGACCAGGCGCTACGGCGCGGCATGGTCACGCGGTCGGGTCTGGCGAAAGCGATGGCGGACTACGCGCATTCGCCGGGGATGTCTCGGGTACGACCGGCGGTGGCCGCCGCCGATCCGCAGGCCGAATCGGTCGGCGAGTCGTTGCTCCGGTGGCAGGTCCTGCTCCTCGGCTACTCGGTCCAGACGCAGGTCGACCCGGGGTGCGTCGGTCGCTCATACCGGGTGGACCTCGCCATTTCTGGGTACCGGCTTGCGCTGGAGTTCGACGGCATCGAGAAGTACGCGCCGTGGCCTGAGCAACGGGACGAATCGGTACGTCGTGCGTTGCGCGCGGAGAAAGCCCGCGACGAGGATCTTCATACGGCCGGCTGGTACGTCATTCATTTCACGTGGCCAGAGCTGTTTCGTCCGGCCATCATTGCCGCGCGCATCGAGGCCGCGATCACCTGGCTGACGCGGGCTGCCTAGCGCCGGAGGCCCCTTGGCTGTGTCAAGGGACAGTCGGAACTGCCCAGTGGCGGACATGAAAGCTGCCCGCTGACGGTCACGAGATCTGCCCGGTGGTGGCCACGGGATCTACCAGGGGGTGTGGCCACCACCGACCAGGGTGGTCAGTTCAACGGCTCACCCCTGACCGGCGAGTGCTTGGGTGGCCGGACGCTGTCGCCGCTGGTCTGGCAGACGTGGGCGTGGTGGGCAGTCGGTCCACCGTGGCGGTGGCCAGCGTCTTGGGCATCAGCTCGTCGACCCAGGGGTGGAGGTTCGGCTGATCGCGACTGACCGCTTCTCAGGCGGCGTCGCGAGTCTGAGGCCCCTGGGGCGCGGGCGGCAGCAGGCCGTCGGCGGGGGGCGGGCGGGTCCCAGGTGCCTTGGGGGACGCCGAGGTCTTCCAGGGTGAACCAGGCGACCTTCACCGGCCTCGACGGCTTGCTGGCCAGGCCTCCAGCAGAACGTCTTCCCGGGCCCGGGGCCGCAGACCACGAGGTCTCGCGGCGGTGGACCCATTCCAGGGTGCGGCGCCTGCGGGTCGGGACTGGGATCAGATGCCTGGGCGCCAGCGAGGTCTTCCCGGTGGGAAGCCCGCCGACGCTCGCCGGGGACAAGTGCGGAACGCTCCCGGCCGGACCTCCTCGGCGAACAGCGCCTTCAACACCTCGGCGGGCTCCCAGCGTTGGGCTTTCGCGGTTGCGACGACCTCGGGTGCGTGACGACGGATGTGCGGCAGCCGCACGGGCAACAGCTCCTCCAGTTCGGCTGGCAGGGCGGGCTACGCCGGCTCTCGTCGTCATCGGGCCACCTCTCCCGTCGGGGTCGTGCTGGCCGACCTGTTCACCGGCGTGCCCATGCGCTGGTGCCCTGGGTCAGCGAGAGTCCTCGCTGGCCCGGTGCTCACCGGCTTCGGTGCTCGGGCGTGGTGGTCCAGGATCGGGACAGGTCTGCTTCGGCGAACCGGCCGGCGGCGGCGGGCCCAGTGCCCAGCCCTCGACGGGGTCGAACAGCCCAGCTGAGGGCTTCGGCCATCTGACGCACCGTGGTGTGCCTGCGGCGGCGGCCTCGATCAGCCACGCGCCCTCGCCCAGGTCAGGAAGTCGGACTCGGCCGGGTCTGCGGGCTGGCGGTCCAGGGCGGAGGCTGGGCGGAGTCTGTCATCGATCTTGGGGGCGGCGGCGGTGGCGGGCGACTTCAGGGGACCGTCCTGGCCGACGTGGACGATGACGACCCACTTCCTCGCCGACCCATGGGCACGGACACCACCCAACAGGGGGGGGGGGACCGAGTACTGGCCGGACTCGAACATCACCATCGGGTGTTGCCCGGCACCACCCGGCCGGGTCATCGGGACCGGGCAGCGACCGTTCCTGGCGAGCATCTCGATCGGGCAGGACCCGGTGCGCTCGGGTGTTGACCTTCTCGCAGAACTCCACCGAGCTCGGCGAACGAGGCGTACCCCTCGCGCAGGTTGGTGTCCTGGGGACCAGGTCGGCCTTGCTGATCTTCACCGACGACTCGGTGCCGCCCTGGACGCCGGATCGGCCGGACGCAGGTGTGCCGACCATCAGTAGTGCTCGGCGAACGCCACCAGCTGCGGATTCCGCACCGGAATTCCGGCGATGTGCTCGACCGTGACGGTCTTCTCGTTGTCGGTCACACTAGGTCGGCACCCCACAGCCGCCGGAACGTCAGCCCAGGGCAGCGAACACCGGGGCATCGTCTTGTCGCGGATCCGACCCGGAACCGCGACCAAGCCAGCCAGGCGACGAACAGCACGGCGACAGGGGCCATCGCCTAGTCGACGCAACCACCCCCGGCTCAGTCACCCAGGGACGGTGCCCCCACGTCCGGCCCGGTAGGACTTCTTGACCTTCGCGACCGCACGGCGGGTGGTGCGCTCCGACCCTCCGTAGCCCAGGGCGAGCAGCTCTCGTGCGCCACATCGGCAGGACCTCCACCGACCGCTGACCCCTCCTCGACCTTGGGCAGATACTCATCGATCAACATCGGCCGCACCGCCGCCGCCGGCAACTCCCCGCCGCCAGCACGGCGATCCACGTACCGCTTCACCTGTGGTGGGAGCAGCCAGCCAGCTCGCCGGCATCGCGCAACGAACCTGTTAGGTCGTAGGCATCCAACATTTCCATGATCTCCTCGGCAGACTTCACTCTCCCTTCCTCGGGAGCGATAGGGCGCATCAGCACCGCTCATCGCACCCGAGGAAGGGGCCTCAACCGCGCAGGTCGGCGAGGCAGAGACGTCGTCGGGCAGATCCCATGACCGTCAGTGGGCAGTTCTCACGTCCGCCAGCGGGCAGCTTCGTGGCCGTCTCCGGGCAGTTTCTCGTGGCCGCCGACATGGCTGCCTGGGCTGGACCTCCGCACGTCGACTCCGCCGCATCCAGACTCGGTTCGGGCCCACTGCCGCCCCATTACCCCCGCTGGCGCCCTTCTTGAAGAAGGGCGCCAGTGCCAGGAACAGGGCGGCAGTCTGGGAAATGGAGCGGGATTGCCCAATCCCACGGCGCGAGTGCGGCAAACAAGGCGTCGACGATCCACGAAAATGAGGCGCCAGTGCCAGAAACAGGGCGGCAGTCCAGGAAGAGCGCCACTGCCGGCGATCGAGCGAAGCACCGGACGCCCCTTGGCTGCCTGGGCTGGACCTCCGCACGTCGACTCCGCCGCATCCAGACTCGGTTCGGGCCCACTGCCGCCCCATTACCCCCACTGGCGCCCTTCTTGAAGAAGGGCGCCAGTGCCAGAAACAGGGCGGCAGTCCAGGGAGAGCGCCCATGCCGGAGATCGAGCGCAGCGCCGGCGGGTGGCGGAACGGCCGTGGTACGCCGGGCGGGCGCGCCGCTTGGCTGCGACGGTCATCTTCTTGGGCACCTGGCGGCTGAGACCCCGGCGTTATGCCTGGCGGGCGCGCCGCTTGGCTGCGGCCGTCGCCTTCTTCGCTGCTGGGCGCCCGGCCGCGGCGCCGGCTCCCGAGGCCGAGCCCGCCACCGGTTTCGTCGTCCGGCCGACCTTGGTCGCCGCTCGGGCCCCGGCGGCGCCAGAGCCACCGGCCTTGCCGCGCCCAGCCGCCTTGGCCGGGGCGGTGGCCGCGGCGCTCGGAGCCGGCGCGGCCCCAACCGGCACGGGCCGTTGCTTGGCGAGCACAGGTGCGAGGAATCGACCGGTGTGGCTGGCCGGGTCGGCGGCGACCCGCTCGGGCGTACCACTCGCCACCACCGTGCCGCCCTTGTCGCCGCCCTCCGGGCCCATGTCGACGATCCAGTCGGCGGACTTGATGACGTCGAGGTTGTGCTCGATCACGATCACCGTGTTGCCCTTGTCGACCAGGCCCTGCAGCACCTCCAGGAGCTTGCCGATGTCCTCGAAGTGCAGGCCGGTCGTGGGCTCGTCCAGGACGTAGATCGTGCGGCCGGTCGCGCGCCGCTGCAGCTCGGAGGCCAGCTTGACGCGCTGCGCCTCACCACCCGACAGGGTCGTGGCACTCTGCCCGAGGCGGACGTAACCCAGGCCCACGTCGTACAGCGTCTTCATGTGCCGGCTGATGGCCGGCACCGCCGCGAAGAAGTCCACCGCCTCCTCGATCGGCATGTCGAGAACGTCGGCGATGGTCTTGCCCTTGAAGTGAACCTCGAGGGTCTCCCGGTTGTACCGCGACCCGTGGCACACCTCGCACGGCACATACACGTCGGGCAGGAAGTTCATCTCGATCTTCAGCGTGCCGTCACCGGAGCACGCATCGCAGCGCCCGCCTTTGACGTTGAAGCTGAATCGGCCCTGCTGGTAGCCGCGGATCTTCGCCTCCGTGGTGTCGGCGAAGAGCTTGCGGATGTGGTCGAAGACCCCCGTGTACGTCGCGGGATTGCTGCGCGGCGTCCGCCCGATGGGGCTCTGGTCGACGTGCACGACCTTGTCCAGATGCTCCAGCCCGGTGACCGTCCGGTGCCGCCCGGGCACGTGCCGGGCGCCGTTGAGCCGGTTCGCGAGCACGTTGTAGAGGATGTCGTTGACCAGCGTCGACTTGCCCGAACCCGAGACGCCGGTCACAGCCACGAACACCCCGAGGGGGAACTGCACGTCGACGTCGTGCAGGTTGTTCTGGCGGGCCCCCAGGACCGCGAGCTGCCGAAGCTTGTCGATCGGCCGACGCACCGCCGGGAGCGCGATCGAGCGTCGCCCCGAGAGGTACGCGCCGGTCAGGGACTCCGGGCAGGTCAGCAGCTCGGCCAACGGCCCGGAGTGGACCACCTCGCCGCCGTGCTCCCCCGCCCGGGGCCCGATGTCGACCACCCAGTCCGCGGCCTCGATGGTGTCCTCGTCGTGCTCGACGACGATGAGGGTGTTGCCCAGGTCGCGCAGCCGGGTGAGGGTGCCGATCAGCCGCTGGTTGTCGCGCTGGTGCAGGCCGATGGAGGGCTCGTCGAGCACGTACAGGACGCCCACCAAGCCGGACCCGATCTGCGTCGCGAGCCGGATCCGCTGGGCCTCCCCGCCGGAGAGCGTGGCGGCCGGCCGATCCAGCGACAGGTAGTCCAGGCCGACATCCAGCAGGAATCCCAGCCGGGCCCCGATCTCCCGGAGCACCCGCTCGGCGATCTGCGCCTCCCGGGCCCCCAACCGGACCCCGCGGAGGAACTCCGCGCACTCCGCGATGGACATCGCCGACACCTGCGCGATGCTGCGACCATCGATGAGCACCGACAACGACTCCGGCTTGAGGCGGGCGCCCCGGCATGCCGGGCAGGGCACCTCGCGCATGAAGCCCTCGTATTTGTCCCGCGCGTAGTCGCTGTCCGTCTCGCCGTGGCGCCGCTTCACCATCGGTACGGCGCCCTCGAACCCCGTCGTGTACGACCGCTCCCGCCCGAACCGGTTGCGGTATTTCACGTGCACCTTGTAGTCCCGCCCGAACAGCAGGGCCTCCTTGGCCCGCTCGGGGAGCGTGCGCCACGGGGCGTCCAGGGAGAACGTCAGGTCCTCGGCCAGCGCGGTCACGACCCGCATCTGGTAGTCGTTCATCTTCTGCCCCTGCGCCCACGGGGCGATCGCGCCCTGCCGCAGGCTCAGTTCCTCGTCGGGAACGAGCAGCTCGGGGTCCACCTCGAGCTCGGTGCCGAGCCCCGTGCACTGCGGGCAGGCGCCGAACGGGCTGTTGAACGAGAACGTCCGGGGCTCCACCTCGTCGATCGAAATCGGATGATCGTTGGGGCACGCCATCCGCTCCGAGAACCGCCGCTCCGCGGGCCGGCCCTCCGGGTCGTCCGGGCCGATGTCGACGTAGTCGATCAGCACCAGTCCACCGGAGAGCCGCAGCGCGGTCTCGACGGAGTCGGTGAGCCGCTGCTTCGCGGCGGGGTCGGCGCCCTTGGCCACCAACCGATCGATGATTACCTCGATGGTGTGCTTCTTCTGCTTCTCCAGCGTGGGCGGCTCGGTCAGGTTCACCGTCTCGCCATCGACCCGCGCCCGCGAATAGCCCTTCGTCTGCAGCTCGGCGAACAGGTCGACGAACTCCCCCTTGCGACCCTGCACCATCGGCGCCAGCACCTGGAACCGCGTGCGCTCCGGCAACTCCAGCAAGCGGTCCACGATCTGCTGCGGGGTCTGCCGCGTGATCTGCTCCCCGCACACGGGACAGTGCGGCGTCCCCGCGCGCGCGAACAGCAACCGCAGGTAGTCGTGCACCTCCGTGATGGTGCCCACGGTGGAGCGGGGGTTGCGGTTGGTCGACTTCTGGTCGATAGAGACGGCGGGCGACAGCCCCTCGATGAAGTCCACGTCGGGCTTGTCCATCTGGCCCAAAAACATCCGCGCGTACGCCGAGAGCGACTCGACATAGCGCCGCTGGCCCTCGGCGAAGATCGTGTCGAACGCCAGCGACGACTTGCCCGACCCGGACAGGCCGGTGAAGACCGTGAGCGCGTCCCGGGGGATGGAGATCGAGACGTTCCTCAGGTTGTGCTCACGCGCGCCACGCACGATGAGGCGGTCGTGCGCGCGGGACGGAGCGAGGGGACCGGATGTCACGCGGACATGCTATGCGGCGCCTCCGACAACGCTGCGACCGGCTGCGGTACGGCGGAGGTGGGGCCCGCCCTGGCCGTGCCGCGCCGACTACGACCCACGGCCCGTCCCGTTTCCGGCCGGGGGTGCGCCCCATGATCTGCCTGGGCCAGGATGGGCCCCATGGCCGAGTCCCCCGAGCCCACCGCGTCTCCCGAGCCCACCGGGCACCTGTCCCCCGCCGACATCCCCGCCGCGCTCGAACTGCTCGACGTCGAGACGGCCAAGCTGCTCGCCACCGTCGAGACCCTCACCGACGAGGACCTGGCCCAGCCGTCGCTGTGCCCCGGCTGGACCCGCGGCCACATCGTCACGCACCTCGCCCGCAACGCGGAGAGCCTGGTCCGGCTGGTGGTCTGGGCCCGCACCGGCGTACGCACCCCGCAGT
Source organism: Austwickia sp. (assembly GCA_016699675.1). Taxonomy (NCBI): domain Bacteria; kingdom Bacillati; phylum Actinomycetota; class Actinomycetes; order Micrococcales; family Dermatophilaceae; genus Austwickia; species Austwickia sp. Next base: position 3,956,741 of record CP064985.1, read on the forward strand.
ACCCCTCCCAGGCCAGCCGCGACGCCGACATCGAGGAGGGCGCGCCGCGCCCGGCCGCCGACCAGCTGGCCGACCTGAGCCGCTCCTGCGACCTGGTGCGGGACGGGCTCGCCGCGCTGGCCCTGCCGCTGGCCACCCACGAGCTCCAGATGAGCTCGGGGCCCGCGGACCCTCGCGACCTGCCCCGGCGCCGTCTCAACGAGGTCGTCCTGCACCACCTCGACCTCCGGGCCGGCTTCACGCTGGACGACGCCCACCCGCTCGCGATCGCCGACCTGCTCGACCTGGCCGTCTCCCGCTTGGCCCGGCCTGGTGGCCCGAAGCTGTCGATCAACAGCCACGACGGAGACCACTACCTCGTCGGCACGACCCCGAGCGAGACCGTGGCCGATGGCGTCGTGGCTGTGCAGGGCTCGGCGAGCGACCTGCTCCAGTGGCTGACCCGCGGCGTCACCGACCGTGTCGATTCCACCGGCCCCCTGCCCACGCTGCCCTGACCGGCAGCACGCCCCGACGTACCGGCCTCTTTCCAGCGACGTACCCGCCCGTGACCCCGAGGTGACCCAGATGCCCGACACGACTCCCAACGCCCCCGACCGCTACACCGGCGAGGTGACCCCCGGAGGCCCCAGCGACGTCCGCGAGCTGGGCCCCCTGACGATCCGCAAGGCCAGCGTGGGCGCCATGGACAACAACTGCTACCTGCTGACCTGCACGGACACCAAGGAGCAGCTGCTGGTCGACGCCGCGGACGACGCCCCCCGGCTCACCCGCCTGATCGGCGAGGGCAGCGGCCACCTCTCGATGATCGTCACGAGCCACCGGCACTGGGACCACGTGCGCGCCCTGTCCGAGCTGGCCGCGAGCACGCAGGCCGCGACGCTCGCGGGCCGGTACGACGCCGACGCCCTCCCGCTGCCTCCCGAGCGTCGCCTGGCCCACGGCGACGAGATCGTCCTCGGGCGGCAGAGGCTGTCCGTCCTCGAGCTCCGCGGCCACACCCCGGGCGGCGTCGCCCTGGCCTGGACCGAACCCGACTCCGGCCGGGCCCACCTCTTCGTCGGCGACTGCCTCTTCCCCGGGGGGGTCGGCAAGACGAACTCCGCGGTCGACTTCTCCGCGCTTCTGGACGACGTCGAGGAGCGCGTGTTCGCGGTGTACGGCGACGACACCTGGATCTACCCCGGCCACGGCAAGGACACCACGCTCGGGGTGGAGCGTCCCCAGTTGGCCGAGTGGCGCGCCCGCGGCTGGTGACGCCTGCGAGTCGACCCGTCCCGCAGGCTCGCACGAAGGCTCGGTGCAGGTCACCAGGCCAAATCTCTCCCGGGAGTGAGGTCTCGGCGCGGGTCACCCCGGGCCGGGCAGAATGGCGCCCGTGTCCACCTCGCCCGTACGCCGAGAGAGCACGGGCTTTCCGGTCGCGCTCGTCCTCGCCTCGATCCTGTCGGTGCAATTCGGCGGGGCGCTGGCGGCCACGCTGATCCCGCTGATCGGCGTCTTCGGCTCGGTCGCCCTGCGGCTGGGCGTCGCCGCGGTCATCATGCTCGCGGTGGCCCGCCCCCGGGTCGCGGGGCACACCCGGGCGGACTTCCGTACGGCGGCGGCCTTCGGCGTCGCCCTCGCCGTCATGAACAGCACCTTCTACGGCTCCCTCGGACGGCTCCCCATCGGCGTGGCCGTCACGATCGAGTTCCTCGGGCCCCTGCTCCTGGCGGCCGCCCTGTCCCGGCGGTTGTGGGACGGCCTGGCGGTGCTCGCCGCTGGGACGGGGGTCGTACTCATCTCCCAGGTGGCCACCACCCCGCTGGACCAGGTGGACCTCATCGGCATCGGGCTGGCGTTGGCGGCGGGTGCCTCGTGGGCGGCGTACATCCTCCTCTCCGCCCGCACGGGACGAGCCTTCGACGGTACGGAGGGGCTCGCCTGGGCGATGGTCGTCGCCGCGGCGCTGGTCGTCCCGACCGGGTTCGCGGTGGACGGCACGGGGCTGTTAGCACCCGACGCCCTCATCAAGGGGGCCGGGATCGCGGTGCTGTCCTCGGTCCTGCCCTACTCCCTCGAACTCGTGGCCCTGCGGCGCCTGGACGCGCGCGTCTTCGGCATCCTGTTGAGCCTGGAGCCAGCGGCCGCCGCGCTCGCCGGCGCCCTGGTCCTGCACCAGGGACTCACCCCGGTCCAGCTCGCCGGGATGGCGCTGGTGGTGTGCGCCTCCGCGGTCGTCACCGTGCGTTCCCCGGCTCCGGTGGATTGACGTGGGAGCCACGCCGCCGCGCCCGCGCCCCGTGTGACTTTGCTCAAAGTTGTTACGACAAAGGCACAAGATGCGCCGTACGCCGTCCCCGGCGGCTTACGGTAGTGACGGCACCACCACGCCCGCGAGGGCGCCGTGGCCCAACCAACGGCTGCACGCCGTGAGCCCGCGGCCCCGCGCCGCCACCTGTCGACCTGTGGAGGGAACTGCATGGCCACCCGCATCGCGAACGCGGAGCTGCGCAAGAGGGTCATGAGCGCCAGCGACGCCGCGAAGACGATCCACCCCGGCGACAACGTGGGGATGAGCGGGTTCACCGGCGCCGGGTACCCCAAGGAGGTCCCCATCGCCCTCGCCTCCCGGATCCGGGAAGCGACCGCGGAAGGTACGCCGTTCCGGGTGGGCGTGTGGACCGGGGCCTCGACCGCGCCCGAGCTCGACGGCGCGCTGGCCGAGGCCGACGGGGTCGACCTGCGCATCCCCTACCAGTCCGACCCGGTCACCCGCGGCAAGATCAACGCCGGCACCATGGACTACATCGACGTGCACCTCTCGCACGTCGCGCCTCTGGTCTGGGAGGGCTTCTTCGGCAAGCTCGACGCCGCGGTCATCGAGGTCACCGGCATCACCGAGGACGGTCACCTCATCCCGGCGTCCTCGATCGGCAACAACAAGACCTGGATCGACCAGGCCGACAAGGTCATCCTCGAGGTCAACGCCTGGCAGTCCGCCGACCTGGAGGGCATGCACGACATCTACTACGGCACGGCCCTCCCGCCGTACCGCAAGCCCCTCATGATGACGCGCCCCTCCGACCGGATCGGCGAGCCGCACCTGCGCTGCGACCCCGACAAGGTCGTGGCGATCGTGGAGACCGACGCGCCCGACCGCAACAGCGCGTTCAAGCCACTCGACGCCGACAGCAAGGCCATCGCGGGGCACCTGCTGGAGTTCCTGGCGCACGAGGTCAAGCGGGGCCGACTCACGGACAACCTGCTGCCGCTCCAGTCCGGCGTCGGCAACATCGCCAACGCCGTCCTGGCGGGCCTGCTGGACAGCCCGTTCGAGGAGCTCACGTCGTACACGGAGGTCATCCAGGACGGGATGATCGACCTCATCGACGCGGGCAAGGTGCGCTTCGCGTCGGCGACGGCGTTCAGCCTGTCCCCCGACTACGCCCAGCGCATGAACGACGAGGCCGCCCGCTACCGGCGCAACATCGTGCTGCGCCCCCAAGAGATCTCCAACCACCCGGAGCTCATCCGCCGGCTCGGTGTCATCGCCATGAACGGTCTGATCGAGGCCGACATCTACGGCAACGTCAACTCGACGCACATCATGGGCAGCCGGATGCAGAACGGCATCGGCGGCTCGGGCGACTTCGCCCGCAACGCCTACCTGTCCTGCTTCGTGACGCCGTCCACGGCCAAGGGCGGGGCGATCTCCGCGATCGTGCCCTTCGTGTCGCACGTCGACCACACCGAGCACGACACGCACGTCATCGTCACCGAGCAGGGGCTGGCCGACCTGCGCGGGCTGGCTCCGCGACGGCGCGCGAAGGTCATCATCGAGAACTGCGCGCACCCGGACTACCGGGCGGCGCTGGAGGAGTACGTCGAGCGCGCGGCGAAGGTCGCCAACGGCATGCACACCCCCCACGACCTGGCGCTGGCGCACGAGTGGCATCGCCGGTACCTGGCCGAGGGCACGATGCGCTGAGCCCCTCGAGGGGCTCACGCCGAGGCGTACTGGCTCCGCAGCTCCCGCTTGAGGACCTTCTGGCTCGGCCCCATCGGCAACTCCTCGACGATCTCGACCCGGCGGGGGCACTTGTGGTGCGCGAGCCGGTCCCGCGACCAGGCGATCATCTCGTCGGGATCGATCCGGGCGCCCGGCTTCGGGGTGATCACGGCGCAGACCTCCTCGCCGAGCTTGGGGTCGGGCAGCCCGATGACCGCGACCTGATGCACGTCGGGGTGCGTCATCAGCAGCTCCTCCACCTCCCGGGGGTAGACGTTGTAGCCGCCGCGGATGATGACGTCCTTGGTGCGGTCGACGATCCGGATGAACCCGTCGGGATCCTTGATGCCGATGTCCCCGGTCCGGAACCAACCGTCGACCACGGCGGTCGCCGTCGCGGCGTCGTCGTCGAGATAGCCGGCGAAGACGTTGTGCCCCCGGATCACCAGCTCGCCGCGCTCGCCGTCCGGGAGCAGGACGACCCGGTCGGCCACGCCCGGGTCGGCCACCGCGACGTCGACGCCCCAGATGGGCTTGCCGATGGTGCCCGGCCGGGTGCCGAGGATCGGTTGGTTGGTGCTCGCCACGGGGCTGGTCTCGGACAGGCCGTAGCCCTCGTACATCGGGGCCCCAAAGGCGTCCTGGAACTGGTCCTGGACCTGGCTGGGCAGGGCGGCCCCGCCCGAGACCGCGAAGCGCAGGCTCGGCACGATCGGGCCGTCCGTGGGCAACAGCCCGGCGGCCCGGCCGGCGTCTGCGACCTGCACGAGGTAGAGGAACATCGTCGGTACGCCGAGCATCAGCGTGGTCTTCTCCGCGACCATGAGGCGCAGGGCCTCGCGCGGCTCGAACCGCGGCTGCAGCACCAGGCACGCGCCGGCCCGGAACGCCGCAGTCATCGCGCAGGACTGCCCGAACACGTGGAACAGCGGCAGGCAGCCGAACATCACGTCGTCGGGCGTGAAGTCGAAGCAGTCGAAGGCCGCGACGGTCGCGTTCATGACGAGGTTGAGGTGGGTCAGCCGGGCGCCCTTGGGGGCGCCGCTGGTGCCGCTCGTGTAGAAGACGACCGCCACGTCGTCGGGCCGCCGGGCGACGTAGTGCGGCAGCGGCGCGACGCCGTCGGCGAGGGTCGCCAGCGCGTACGCCGGCAGGCCCACCGCCTCGGCCGCGGCGCTTGCTACAGGCAGCAGCGACGGGTCCGCCACCACGCTGCGGGCGCCCGAGTGCTGCAGCAGGTACGCCGCCTCCTTGGGCTGCAACATGGCCGGCACCGGCACGATCGTGCCGCCCGCCGCGACGATCCCGAAGTAGCCGGCGACGAACTCGATGGTGTTCGGCGCCATCAGTGCGACCCGGTCCCCCGGGCCGACGCCGCGATCGATCAGGGCCTGCGCATACCGCGCCGCCAGGTGCCACAGCTGCGCGTACGTCAGCCGCCGGTCCCCCTGCACCACCGCCGCGTGCTCGGGCCGGCGGATCGCCGACTCGGCCAGCACCGCGGCCAACGACAGCGTGGTGGTCCCCTCGACGGTCATGACCCGGCTCCCGTCTGGCGCCGCACCTCGCGCTTGGCCAGCGAGGACTTGTGCACCTCATCCGGTCCGTCGGCGATGCGCAGGCTGCGCACCCCGGCGTACGCCTCCGCGAGCCCCGGATCCTGACTCAGCCCACCCGCGCCGTACGTCTGGATCGCCTTGTCGAGAATCCACTCCACCGTCGAGGGCACCGCGATCTTGATGGCCTGGATCTCGGCGTGCGCGGCGCGGTTGCCCTGGGTGTCCATGAGCCACGCCGTCTTGAGCACGAGCAGCCGGGCCTGCTCCAGGCGCACCCGCGACTGGGCGATCCAGTCCTGCACCATCCCCTGAGCGGCGAGCGGCTTGCCGAACGCGACCCGCTCGGCGGCCCGCCGGCACATCGCCGCCAGCGCCATCTCGCCGAGCCCGATCGCCCGCATGCAGTGGTGGATCCGGCCGGGGCCGAGGCGGGCCTGCGCGATCGCGAAGCCCTCCCCCTCGCCGCCGATGATGTTCTCGGCGGGCACCTCGACGTCGGTGAACCGCAGCTCGGCGTGCCCGCCGTGCTCGTGGTCGTCGAAGCCGAGGACCATGAGCGGCCGGACGATCTCCAGCCCGGGAGTGTCCCGCGGCACGAGGATCATGCTCTGCTGGCGGTGCCGGTCGGCGTCCGGGTCGGTCTTGCCCATGACGATGAAGATCGAGCAGTCCGGGTTCATGGCCCCGGTGATCCACCACTTGCGGCCGTTGATCACGTACCGGTCACCGCGCCGCTCGATGCGGGTCTGCACGTTGGTCGCGTCGCTGCTCGCGACGTCCGGCTCGGTCATCGCGAACGCCGAGCGGATCTCACCGGACAGCAGCGGCGTCAGCCAGCGCTCCTGCTGGGCGGGGCTGCCGTACTCGTTGAGGACCTCCATGTTGCCCGTGTCGGGCGCCGCGCAGTTCATGGCGGGCGGAGCGATCGCGATGGCGTGCCCCGACATCTCGGCCAGCGGCGCGTACTGCAGGTTCGTCAGGCCGCCGCCGTGCTCACCGGGCAGGAACAGGTTCCACAGCCCCTGCCGCTTCGCCTCGGCCTGCAGCTCCCGCATCACCGGGGTCCGCGACCAGGCCCACCGCTCCCCCGCCGCGTCGAGCTCGGCCAGCTGCGCCGGGAAGGTCTCCCGCGCCGGGTCGACGTGCTCGGCCATGAAGGCCCCCAGCCGATCCCGCAACTCCTCGGTCTGGGCGTCGAACGCGAACTCCATCACCGCTCCTTCAGCGCGGTCAGGCCACCCGCCAGCAGCGGCTCGACGTATTCACCGATCGTCGCGAAGCCCGCCCCGACCGTCTGACCCTTGGTGTGCCGGTAGTGAATGCCCTCGAGGATGACCGCGAGCTTGTAGTAGCCCAGCGCGACGTACCAGCTCAGCCGCGACAGGTCGCGCCCGCTCGCGGCGACGTACGCGCCGAGCTGCTCCGGCATCGTGGGGTAGCCGTCGGCGCGCGAGACGTCCAGCACGAGCCCCCCGCCGCCGCCCCGGAGGAGCGTGGCCAGCTCGTTGTAGACGACGAGCAAGCCCACATCCGTGAGCGGGTCGCCGAGCGTCGCCATCTCCCAGTCGAGCACCGCGGTCACCGTGTCGGTGGCATCGCCAGAGGGATCGACATGGGAATCCACGAGCAGGTTGTCGAGCCGGTAGTCGCCGTGCACGATGGCGCCGGCCTGCCCGCTCGGGATGTCCTGGGACAGCCGCGCGTGCAGCTCGTCGGCCCCGGCCAGGTCGCGGCTGCGGGACCGCTCCAGCTGCTGGCCCCAGCGGCGGACCTGCCGCTCGCAGAAGCCGTCCGGGTGGCCGAAGTCCGCCAACCCCACCGCCGCCGGGTCCACCGCGTGCAGCAGGCCGAGAATGTCGAGCAGGCGCATCCCGATCGCGCGGGTCCGGTCCGGTCCCAGCGGGGACAGTTCGGCGGCACTGCGGTACGGCGTGCCGGCCGCGCGCTCCATCAGGTAGAACGGGGCGCCCAGCACCGCATCGTCTTCGACGAGCAGGTACGTCGTGGGCACGGGCACCGCGGTGTCGGCCAGCGCGGACATGACCCGGTATTCGCGCCCCATGTCGTGCGCCGTGGCCAGGACATGCCCGAGCGGCGGGCGCCGCAGCACCAGCGACCGCTCCGAACCCTCGTGCGCGCCGGTGACGACGTACGTCAGGTTGGACTTCCCCCCCGCGATGAGGCTGGCGGTCAGCTCGCCGGGCAGCACGTCCGGGGCGTGCTCGTCGAGATGCCGGCGCAGCGCCGCGAGGTCGAGGCCGGGCAGGTCGCCGCGCGAGCCGTCGGTGTGCCCCGTCGCGTCGCGCGTCATCACTCGCCGCCGCGCAGCGTGAGACCGCCGTCGATGACGAGGGTCTGGCCGGTAATCCAGGCCGACTCCTCGGCCAGCAGGAACGCGACGGCCCCGCTCACGTCCTGCGGCTCGCCGAGGCGGCGCAGCGGGTACGCCGCGCTGACGGCCTCCTCGCGCCCGGCGTACAGGGCCTTCGCGAAGTCGGTCTTCACCACCCCCGGGGCCACGGCGTTCACCCGCACCCGCGGGGCGAACTCCAGCGCGAACTCCTCGGTGAGGTGCACGACGGCGGCCTTGCTGGCGCCGTACATCGCGATGCCCGGCGCCGGCCGCACCGCACCCAGCGAGGCGATGTTGACGATCGTGCCGCCGTGCTCCGCCATCCACGCCGACCACGCCGCCTGGGTCCAGCCGAGGGTCCCCAGGACGTTGACCTCGAGAAGCTTGCGGGCCGGCGCGTGGTCGAGGGTGGCGAGGGGTCCGTACGCCGGGTTGATGCCGGCGTTGTTGACGAGATGGTCCAGGCGACCCCAGCGGGCGAGCACCTGGGCGACGGTGTCGGCCTGGTGGGCCGGGTCGTCGGCGCGGCCCGCGACGCCGAAGGCCACGTCCGGGCCGCCTAGCTCGGCCACCGCGGCGTCGAGGGTCTCCTGACCGCGGGCCGTAAGGGCGACGCGGGCGCCCTCGGCGACCAGGCGCCGGGCGATGTCGAGCCCGATGCCCCGGCTGGCGCCGGTGACGAGGGCCACGTGGTCGGTGAAACGCTGCATGGCTGTCCTTCTGACCGAGGAATTAGGAAGAGACCAGTTAGTAACTTACTGCGGTAAAGACGGGCGGGTCCGACTTAGGGACCCGCCCGTCACTGAGCTCGAACTAGCGGTTCGTCACAGGCCCAAGTCGCGGCCGATGAGCTCCTTCATGATCTCGTTCGTGCCCGCCCAGATCTTGTGCACGCGGGCGTCCCGCCAGGCGCGGGCCACGCGGTACTCGTTCATGAAGCCGTAGCCACCATGCAGCTGCACGCACTCATCGAGGACCTCGCTCTGCATCTGCGCGGCCCACCACTTCGCCTTCGCGGCATCCACGGCGGTGAGCTTGCCCTCGACGTGCGCGGCGATGCAGTCGTCGACGTACGCCTCGGCCACCTCGACCTTCGTGACCATCTCGGCGATCTTGAACTTGTTGTGCTGGAACATGCCGATCGGCTGGCCGAAGGCCTTGCGGTCCTTGCAGTACTGGATGGTCTCGGCCAGGATCTGCTTGGCGTTGGAGACGTTCGCGATCGCGTTGCCGATCCGCTCCTGCGGCAGGTGCTGCATCATCGCAATGAAGCCCATGCCCTCCTGACCGAGCAGGTTCGCCGCGGGCACGCGGACGTTCTCGAAGAACAGCTCCGAGGTGTCCGACTCCACCTGGCCCACCTTGTCGAGCGGCTGGCCCTTCGTGAAGCCCGGCATGTCCTTCTCCAGCACGAGCAGCGAGATGCCGCGCGCGCCCTTGCTCGGGTCGGTGCGCACGGCCACGACCGCGAGATCGCACTGGTGCCCGTTGGTGATGAAGGTCTTGGAGCCGTTGACGATCCAGTCGTCGCCGTCCTTGACCGCCGTGGTCTTGAGGTTGGCCAGGTCGGAGCCGCCGGACGGCTCGGTCATCCCGATCGCGAGAATCAGCTCACCCGCGGCCACCCCGGGCAGCCAGCGCTGCTTCTGCTCGTCGGTGCCCATGTGCACGATGTACGGCGCGGTGATGTCCGCGTGGATCCCGAAGCAGGACGCCGCCGCCGCCGTGAACTTGCCCATCTCCTCGGCGAAGACCGAGTTGAAGCGGTAGTCCTCGACGCCCGCACCGCCGTACTCCTCCGGAATGGCGAGCCCGAAGAATCCCTGCTTGCCGGCCTCCAGCCAGATGTCCCGCGCGATGACGTGGTCCTTGATCATCTGCTCGGCGCGGGGCTTGAGCGTGCGGTCGACGAACTCGCGCACGGAGTTGCGGAAGTCCTCGTGCTCCTCGCTGTACAGGTTGCGGGGCATGCCTGCTCCTTCTCAGTCGGTCCGGCTCAGTTGGTCCGGGGGCGCCGATCTGTGCGCTCCGTCGGGTGCCTCGAATACCGGCTAGTCTACGGTAACTAAGCGCTTGCTTAGCTTGTCTCTGGAAGCATACTGACGGGTGGGTGACGCTTCGTCAACGGGAGCGTCCACGGGGCAGAGCCACGGCAACAGGAGGAACGATGGCGCAGGATCAGAGCCCGGGCCCGGCCGCCTCCGCGCTCAGCCCCACGGGGGACGCGGGCCGCGATCGGCTGCTGACCGCCGCCGTCGCCGCGTTCGGGGAGAAGGGCTTTCACGCCACGACCACCCGCGACATCGCGCGCGCGGCCAACCTCAGTCCCGCCGCGGTCTACGTGCACCACCAGTCGAAGGAGGACCTGCTCTACCTCATCTCGATGGCAGGCCACCGCGAGCTGTACGGCGCCCTGCAGGCGGCGGTCGCCGGGGCGGAGCACCCCCGCGATCAGCTGGCCGCCGTGGTGCGGGCCTTCGTCGGCGAGCACGCGCGGCGGCGGGACATCGCCCGGGTCGTCAACGACGAGCTGGACGCCCTGTCCCCCGAGCACCGCCGGGATGTCGATGCGCTCCGGCAGGCGATGGATCAGTTGGTGCGGGATCTCATCGCGGCGGGCGTCGCGGCCGGGGAGTTCCGGGTCGACGACGTCCACCTGACCGGGCGCGCGGTGCTTTCCCTGGGGATGGACGTGGCGCACTGGTATCGACCGAAGGGCCGCTGGTCCGTTGACCATGTCGCGGACACCTACAGCGACCTCGCGCTGCGGATGGTGGGCGCCTGAGGCAGTCACCCGGCCGCACCGGCCGGATGAGCCGTCGCGTGCCTCGCCGTGCCGACGGGGCCGAACCCCTCCCCATCCGGGCCGCCAACACTTAACAGATTGGTGCAACTATCGCGCGTTCACCCTGGTGCCGATCCGAACGGTAGCCGCCTGCCCCACCACCGACGGAACGAGGCCACGTGAACGACTTCCTCAAGACATTCTTCGGCCTGCGGGTCATCGCCGACGTGTTGCCCTTGCTCCTGACCGAAGGCGTCAAGAACACGCTGCTGATCGCCGTCCTGGCCATCATCTTCGGTCTGGTACTCGGTCTCGTCCTCGCCATGATGCTGCTGTCGCGGCACTGGCTCATCCGGCTTCCCGCGCGCATCTACGTCGACATCTTTCGCGGGTTGCCGGCGATCGTCACGGTGAGCCTGGTCGGACTCGGTCTGCCCGCCGCGCACCTCAAGCCGTTCGGGTCCAGCCCAACCGGGTACGCCGTGCTCGCGGTGGGCCTGATCTCGGCGGCGTACTGCTCGGAGATCTTCCGGGCGGGGATCCAGGCCGTCCCCGAGGGCCAGATGCAGGCCGGCCGCTCGCTCGGAATGACCCACCTGCAGACCATGCGGAAGATCGTCGTTCCCCAGGGCATCCGCAACGTGCTCCCGGCGCTCACCAACCAGTTCATCGTGGACATCAAGGAAAGCGCCCTGGTCTATCTGCTCGGGCTGACGGTCGGCCAGCGGGAGATCTACTTCATCGCCTTTGAACGCCAGTCAGATCTCTACAACTCCTCGCCGCTGGTCGCCGCGGGCCTGTGCTACTTGATGCTCACCGTGCCCCTGACGTACTTCGTGAACTGGTGGGACCGGCGGCTGCGCAGCGGACGGCGCCGTTCTCCCGCCAGGGCGCTCGATCCCGATCCGGGCGACCCCTCGAACCCGCCGATCGGCCCGACGGCCGGCGCCCCGGGGTCGACCCTGCCGGCTGTGCCCGCCCTCCAAACGAACGGAGCCGACGCATGACCGCCCCCACGCTTGACGCCACCAGCCCGGCCACCGGCAGCGCGTTCATCACGCTTCGCGGCATTCGCAAGTCGTTCGGCACGGTCGAGGTGCTCAAGGGCATCGACCTGGACATCGCCGAGCGCGAAGTGGTCTGCATCATCGGACCGTCCGGCTCCGGGAAATCGACCCTGCTCAAGTGCATCAACCTCCTGCAGCCGCCGAGCTCAGGGACGATCGTCGTCGACGGCACGGTGCTGACCGATCCCGGCACGGATGTCGATGCGGCCCGTGCCCGGATCGGCATGGTGTTCCAGCACTTCAACCTGTTCCCGCACCTGGACGTCACGGCCAACATCACGACGGCGCTCACCACGGTGCGTAAGATGCCCGCCGACGCGGCCCGCCGTGAGGCGAGCGATCAACTCGAGCGCCTCGGCCTGACGCACCTCGCCCACCAGCGTCCCGCCGACCTCTCCGGCGGCCAACAGCAGCGGGTCGCCATCGCGCGTGCGCTGGCCATGAAGCCCGAGGTCATGCTGTTCGACGAGGCGACCTCAGCACTGGATCCCGAGCTCGTCAAGGGTGTCCTGGACGTGATGCGGTCCCTCGCCGCGACCGGCATGACCATGGTCGTCGTCACTCACGAGATCGGTTTCACCCGCGAGGTCGCCGATCGCGTGATCTTCATGGACGACGGCGTCATCGCCGAGCAGGGGCCGGCCCGCTCCGTCCTCGCCGCCCCGCAGTCCGACCGCCTGCAGCGGTTCCTCGCCCAGGTGCTCTGACCCACCTCCGCCACCGCATACCGGTCCCGGGTCGACCCGTCGCCCGACCGCGAACGCACCCCTTCGTCCATCCGCCCGGCGCGTCCGCGCCCGCCACAGAAACGAGCCCGTCATGCCTGCTTCCAACCGCCTCAGCTGCGCAAGCCGCTCCGCCGGTTCCAGCCGCCCCGCCCGCAGGAGCCACCGCACCGGCCGCCGCGCCGTGGTGAGCGCGGCCACCGGCACCGTCCTCGCCCTGCTGGCCACCGGTGGGCTCAGTGCCTGCGGCTCCTCCGACTCGAACTCCGCGAGCCCGAGCAGCTCCGGCGGCGCCGCCTCGCCCGGGGCGGCCGGCGAGAACCCGTACCACCTGCTCACCCCAGGGGTCCTGTTGGCCTCGACGGGTTCGCAGCCGCCGTTCGTCGTCTCCAAGGGCTCCGAGTTCTCCGGCTACTCGTCGACATCACCAACGAGGTCGCCAAGCGTCTCGGCCTGAAGGTGACCTACAAGTCCACGACGGTGACGGCAGGGCTGCAGAGCCTGTCCTCCGGGCAGCTCGACATGGTCGCCTCCGGGCTGGGCGTGACCACCGAGCGGCAGCAGGTGGTCTCCTTCGGCAAGGGCCTGTATTGGTCCACCACCGCGGTCGTCACCAAGAAGGGGGCCGGTTCGGCCGATCTCGGCGGCTACAGCGGGAAGAAGGTCGGCGTGGTCACCGGCGCGGTCCAGGAGAAGTTCGTCACGGACAAGATGAAGGGCGCCGTGAAGACCAACTTCCAGGCCCTGGGGGCCGCCGTCAGTCAGCTCAACTCGGGCACCGTCGACGCGGCCGTGATGGGCGGCCCGGACGCCGAGGAATACCTCAAGCAGTTCCCGGACCTGGAGATCGCCGCGTCCGCGCCGGTCGACCACGAGACGACGGTGGCCTTCCAGAAGTCCAATGACGCCCTGGTCAAGGCCTGGGACAAGACGGTGACCGACATGGTCAACGACGGGACGCTCAAGAAGATGTACAACACCTACTTCACCGAGGCTCCCAACGCCCAGCTGCTGAAGATCTGGCCCGGCCTGAAGTGACCTTGGCCCACGACGGCACCATGGTGCCGACCCGGCAGCGCCACCTCGTGCCGATGCCCGATGGGGTACGGCTCGCCACCGATGTGTACCTGCCGCCCCTGGATGCGGGCGGATCGCTGCCGCGGCCGGTGGTGCTCGAACGTACGCCGTACGGGATCCGCAACCTGCGCGCCTCCGACGGGACCCACTCTGGCGGGCGCCCCGTCACCCCCGACTCGGGCGCGGCGATCCTCGTGGCGGCGGGGTACGCCGTGGTTCGCCAGGACTGCCGCGGCCGCGGCGCGTCGGAGGGTCGCTTCACCAAATACACCGGGGAGGTCGAGGACGGGGTCGCGACGCACGAGTGGATCCTGCGCCAGCCGTGGTGCGACGGGCGGATCGCGACGATCGGGGTGTCGTACTCCGCGCATACCCAGGCCGCGACCGCGTCGCTGGGTGCCCCGGGCCTCGCCGCGATGATTCTGGACTCGGGCGGCTTCGCCAGCGCGTACTGCTCCGGCGGCCGACTCGGTGGGGCCTTCGAGCTGAAGCAGGTGACCTGGGCGCTGCGGCACGCTCGGCAGAGTCCAGAGGTCCGCGCGGACCCGGTCCTGGCCGACAGGCTGGCGCGCGTCGACCTGGCGGCCTGGTTCACGCGGCTGCCGTGGCACCGGGGAGACTCTCCCCTGACCGGGGCCGCGGCGTACGAGGACTTCCTCTTCGACCAGTGGGAGCACGAGACGCTCGACGCCTATTGGCGCCGGCCGGGGCTGCACGCCCGGGACTACTACGACGCATTCCCGGTGGTTCCGAGTCTGCACATCTCCAGCTGGTACGACCCCTACGTCCGCACGGCCGTCGAGAATGCCACCGAGCTTCGCCGTCGGGGCGCTCCCACGGGGCTGATCGCCGGCCCCTGGACGCATGGGGCGCGGAGCGTGACGTACGCCGGCGACGTGGACTTCGGTCCGGCGGCGACCCGGGATGCGGGACTGGGCCGCGACTACCCCAGCTACCGGGCGGCCTGGCTCGACCACGCCGTACGTCGTGAGCCGTCCAGACCGGCGGCGCCGCCCTCAGGGGCGGCTTCGACGGCGGCTTCGGCGGCGGCTTCGACGGCGGAACCGCAGGGCTCGGCGGCGATGACCTTCGTCCGTTACTTCGTCATGGGCGGCGGTGACGGGCGGCGCGGGTCGGACGGGCGGATGCGACACGGCGGCCAGTGGCGCGACGCCCACCGTTGGCCACCGGAGCAGACGCAGCGTCGCACCCTGCACCTCGGTCCGGGCTCGCTCGGCGAGACCAGGGCACGACGTGGCGCGACGGTCACGTACGACTACGACCCCGCCCACCCCACGCCGAGCGTCGGTGGGGCCATCACGTCGGGCGAGCCGCTCATGCGCGGGGGGGCGTTCGACCAGGTCGTCCCCGGCCCTGACGGCGCCGTCCTCCCGCTGTGCGCCCGACCCGATGTCGTCACGTTCCGGACGGCGCCGTTGGCTCGGGAGGTCGTGCTGGCGGGCTCGGTGACCGCCGTGCTGACCGTCTCGACCTCCGTCCCGGACACCGACCTCGCGGTGAAGCTCGTCGATGAACACCCCCCGACTGCCGACTATCCGGCCGGCTACGCGATGAACGTGACGGACGGGCTGCTGCGGCTGCGGTTCCGCGAATCGTTCGAGCGGCCGGTGCTCCTGGAGCCGCATCGCGCGTACGAGGTACGGGTGGTTGTCCCGGACGTCGCCAACCGGTTCGTCGCCGGGCACCGGATCCGCCTCGACGTCACGTCGAGCAACTTCCCGCGCTGCGACGTGAACCCCCACCCCGGTGATCCGGTCGCGCACGACGCTCGCCGCAGAGTGGCCCGGACGACGTTGCACCTGGCGGCCAGCCGGCTGGAGTTCGATGCCCTGCCGTGAGTCTGGGGGGAGACTGGCCGGGCGCATGGCGCCGACCGCCCGCCCGGCCGGGCCGGGTGGTTGGCCGCGCGACTCGCGGCACCGACACTGGGCCTCATGGTGATCAGCCTCGACGTCCCCACCCGACGGGACCAGGTCGCCGTGGTCGTGTCGCCGCTGGCCGAGCTCATGGCGTGCCTCCACGTGCTGGCCGAGTCGGACCACCATGCGGAGTCGCGGGAGTGGGCGCACGCGGTCATCGCCTCCCTCGACGGCTCGACGGCCTCGGCCGTGCATCGATTCGCGCCCCTGTGGGCGCGGTACCGAACCCGATTCCTCCTGCCGATGCGCGACCGTACGCCGGCTGGTCTGGCCACCCGGGAGGCAGCGGGGACCCCCGTCACCCTGGCCGATGAACTGTCCGCGCTGGCCGCCCTCCCCTTGGAGGTCTTTGTCCCCCTCGCGGCGAACGGAATCCGCGGCCGGGCCCACACCTGGGCGGGCGCCGACGAGGTTGGTCAGGATCACGCGTGGCTGAGTGAGTGCGAGAACAAGTCCTTTCACCGAGGCGACCTCGCGCACGCTCTCGTCGCTGACCCGACACGCCTCCGTGACGACCTCGTGGAAGCCCTCCACGCTTGCGACCGGGCCTTCTTCGCCGCTGAGTGGGAGCAGACCCGTCCGGTCCTGCGCCGTGCGGCCGACCGCGTGACCGCTCGCCTCGGCGTCGACGCCCCTGCTGACGTCGTCGCATCGCTGTCAGCGCTGGCTCATCGCGTGGCAGGCAACTCGCGGGTGGCGTTCGACAAGCGCGCAGAACGCGCGCATCGGCGACCACGGCGCGGGGTTGCTCCTCGTGCCGTCGGTGCGAACGTGGCCGCACGTTTTGGTGAAGGGAGACCCGGGGCTACCGCCGGTGGTGCAGTTCAGTGTTCAGGACCTGGCCGGAGCGACGGCCGTATCCACGCAAGGGCAGCTGCGCGCCCGACTGGTTGTGCTGTCCGAGCCGGGGAGCTGGGAGCTCTGTCGGCACCTGCTCGGCGAATCGATCACGACCGGCGAACTGGCGCAGCGGACCGGGCAGAGCCCGCCAGCCGTGTCCCGACACCTGCGGTTGCTGCGGGAAGCCGGCCTGATCAGCTCGGTGCGGGAGGGGCGGCATGTGCACCATCGCATGCACCCTGCGGTGGTGTCCCGGCTCGGCGACGAGGTGCTTCGGGCCATCATGCGTTGAGGCGGTCACCGCTCATGATCGTGTTCGTGGCGGCCGGAGTGGACATCGTCGTACGACAGCTGGTGTTGCGGGTTGCGACCCGAGCGGATGAGGCTCGCGACGGTCGTGACGCCGAGGATGACGACGATGGCGCCGAGGGAGACGCCGATGGGGATCTCTGGGGCGGCAAGCACAGGCTGGCCGCCGTTGATGAACGGCAGGGTGTTCTCGTGCAGGGCGTGCAGCATGAGCTTGACCCCGATGAACGCGAGCAGCACCGAGAGCCCTAGGCCCAGGTAGACGAGCCGCTTGAGGAGTCCGCCGATGAGGAAGTAGAGCTGCCGCAGGCCCATGAGGGCGAAGATGTTGGCGGTCAGCACCAGAAAGGGTTCCTTGGTGAGGCCGTAGATCGCCGGGATGGAGTCGAGCGCGAAGAGCAGGTCGGTCGTGCCGAGCGCCAGGATCACAACGAGCATCGGGGTGATGAGGCGCTTGCCCCCCTCGCGGGCGAACAGCCGGGTGCCGTGATCCCAGGACTGGGTCGCGGGGAACCGCTTCTCCACCCACCGCAGCAAGGCGTTCTCCTCGAACTCCTCGTCGTCGTCGTCGGCCATCGCCTCCCGCGCCAGCTTGACCGCTGTGTAGATGAGGAAGGCGCCGAAGATGTAGAAGACCCAGGCGAACTGGTTGATGAGGGCGGCGCCCACGGCGATGAAGATCCCGCGCAGGATCAGGGCGATGACGATGCCCACCATCAGCGCCGACTGCTGGAAGCGTTCGGGCACGCCGAACTTGGCCATGATGATGAGGAAGACGAAGAGGTTGTCGATCGACAACGAGTACTCCGTCAACCATCCGGCGAAGAACTCCGCGCCGTATTGGTGCCCGGCGAACACCCAGACGCCGATGCCGAACGCGATGGCGGCACCCACGTAGATGGCCAGGTAGCGTGCGCATTCGCCCATCGAGGGCACGTGGGGCCGACGGGCAATGATCACCACATCGAGGAGCAGGACGAGGGTGGTGACCGCGAGGGTGAGGATCCACACCCATACAGGAATGCTCACATTGTTGCCTTCCGGACGCGACAGTGCGGCCGGAGGTCTCTCCCACCTGGAAGGCCGGCGTCCCCGGGACCGAGTGCATGCAGGCGGTCCGTGCTGACGAGGGCGCCGCGCAGGGATACTCCCCTCCGCTGACGGCCGATTCTGTCACGGGGCGGGTCGGCGCCACTAGGCGGCCCCCCTCGCGAGAATGGCGGCTCGGCGGTGCGGAGAGGCTGCGACCGCCGCATCGCCGAGACCGGGAGATCGATGAGAGACGCGACATCGCGGCCAGAGACGTCGCACCGCGGGTGCTGGCTCACCGGGCGGCTTCGCGCATCTGGCGCAGTTCCTTCTTCAGGTCGGCGAGCTCGTCACGCAACCGCGCCGCGAGTTCGAAGTGCAGATCCGCGGCGGCCTGGTGCATCTGCGCGGTGAGCTCCTGAATGAGCCCGGCGAGGTCGGCGGCGGGCATCCCGCCGGCCAGGGCGGCGCCCGCCACCGAGGCGTCCGCCGCCACCGCCCCCGGCCGCCCGCTCCGCCGCCGGCTGCCTTGGGCGCCCGCCCACCGGTCTTGCCGCGTGACTGGGTGCGTCCGCTGCCCATCAGCGCCTCGGTGTCCGCGTCCTCGCGCTGCAGCAGGTCGGTGATGTCGGCAATCCGCTTGCGGAGGGGCTGGGGGTCGATGCCGCGCTCGGTGTTGTACGCGATCTGCTTCTCGCGACGACGCTGGGTCTCGTCGATGGCGTCGCGCATGGAGTCGGTGATGTCGTCGGCGTACATGTGCACCTGGCCCGACACGTTGCGCGCCGCGCGGCCGATGGTCTGGATGAGGCTGCGCGTCGAGCGCAGGAAGCCCTCCTTGTCGGCGTCGAGGATGCTGACCAAGGACACCTCCGGCAGGTCCAGTCCCTCGCGGAGCAGGTTGATGCCGACAAGCACGTCGTACTCCCCCAGCCGCAGCTCCCGCAGCAGCTCCACCCGGCGCAGGGTGTCGACCTCGCTGTGCAGATAGCGCACCCGGATGCCGCGCTCCAGAAGGTAATCCGTCAGGTCCTCGGCCATCTTCTTCGTGAGGGTCGTGACCAGGACGCGCTCGTCGCGTCGGGTGCGCTCCTGGATCTCGTGCATGAGGTCGTCGATCTGACCCTTCGTGGGCTTGACGACGATCTCCGGGTCGATGAGGCCGGTGGGCCGGATGATCTGCTCGACCACACCGTCGGACTTGGCCAGCTCATAGGGCCCGGGGGTGGCCGACAGGTAGACGGTCTGGCCGATGCGCTCGAGGAACTCCTCCCACTTCAGCGGCCGGTTGTCCATGGCGCTGGGCAGTCGGAAGCCGTGCTCGACGAGGGTGCGCTTGCGGGACATGTCCCCCTCGTACATGGCCCCGATCTGCGGCACGGTCACGTGCGACTCGTCGATGACCAGCATGAAGTCCTCGGGGAAGTAGTCGAGGAGGCAGTTGGGGGCGCTGCCCCGGGTGCGGCCGTCGATGTGCATCGAGTAGTTCTCGATGCCGGCGCAGCTGCCGACCTGGCGCATCATCTCGATGTCGTAGTGGGTCCGCATCCGCAGCCGCTGCGCCTCCAGCAGCTTGCCCTGCTTTTCGAAGGTGGCGAGCTGATCGGCCAGCTCCAGCTCGATGCCCTTGATGGCCCGCTCCATCCGCTCGGGGCCGGCGACGTAGTGGGTGGCGGGGAAGACGTACATCTCCGTCTCCTCGCGGATCACCTCGCCGGTCATCGGGTGGAGGGTGTAGATCCGCTCGATCTCGTCCCCGAAGAACTCGATCCGGATCGCGAGCTCCTCGTAGACCGCGATGATCTCGACCGTGTCGCCGCGCACCCGGAACGTGCCGCGCGTAAAGGCCAGGTCGTTGCGGGTGTATTGCATCTCCACGAAGCGGCGCAGCAGCTGGTCGCGTTCGATCTGCTGGCCGACCTTGAGCCGCGCCATCCGGTCGACGTACTCCTGGGGCGTTCCCAACCCGTAGATGCACGACACGGACGCGACGACCACCACGTCCCGGCGGGTGAGGAGCGAGTTCGTGGCACTGTGCCGGAGCCGCTCCACCTCGTCGTTGATCGAGGAGTCTTTCTCGATGTAGGTGTCCGTCTGCGGGACGTAGGCCTCCGGCTGGTAGTAGTCGTAATAGCTCACGAAGTATTCGACCGCGTTGTGCGGGAACAGCTCGCGCAGCTCGTTGGCCAGCTGCGCGGCCAGGGTCTTGTTGGGCGCCATGACCAGCGTCGGCCGCTGCACCCGCTCGATCATCCACGCCGTCGTCGCCGACTTGCCCGTGCCGGTGGCCCCAAGCAGCACGACATCGGTCTCCCCCGCGGTGACCCGCCGGGCAAGCTCCTCGATCGCGGCCGGCTGGTCGCCCGAGGGCTCGAACTCGGCCTCGACCCGGAACGGGGCGACGGTGCGTTGCAGATCGGTGATGGGCCGCATGGCGTTCAGGCTATCCGGGGGGTCCGACAACGCTCCGGCGCCCGCCGCGTGACCGGAATGCCCAACCAGCTCACGGTGGCCCCTGCCGCCCCACGTGGCCCCCGCCGCCGACTGATGCCCTGAGCGCTCATGGTTGCCCTGAGCGCTCACGGTTGCGGCGATAACCCCCACCCCCAGCGCCAACCCCACCCGTCAGCGAAGGCCCCGTGCGCGACGGCACGAATGTCAAGCCTCCTTGACAGTCAAGAATGCTTTACACCACGCTCTCCCCATGACCATCGCCATGACTCACTGGAATCGCGTCCTGCTCGCCATCATGGTCGCGGGAGCCATCTGGGCAGCGGCCCACCGCGTGCTCTTCGTGAGCCTCCTGTGCGTCCTGGGGGTCGCCTCAGCCCTCTGGACGCTGCGCCTGCTCAGCCGCGGGCGTGGCGACGACGTCTCCCGCCTCGACGCCGCCCAACCGGCGGACGAGCGAGATCATCTCCTGCTCAGCCGGGCGCTGGCTTGGGTCGGCATGGCCGCGATCACCGTTGAGCTCTCCATCCTCCTGTGGCGCCTCGGCGCCGGCTATCCGGACGCGAGGGGCTCCGACGTACGGCTGCCGTTCCTCTGCCTGGTCTGGTTCGTCGCGAACCGGGTCGTCACACGTCGAGCGCTGTGAGACCTGGGTCGTGCTGCGCAACAACGTCCGTGAACTCCGCACCGCGGCCGGACTGAGCCAGGGCGCGCTCGGCGAGGCCCTCGGGGTGTCGCGACAGACGGTCAACGCCATCGAGACGGGCAAGTACGACCCGTCCCTGCCCCTCGCGCTCCGCCTCGCCCGCCACTTCGCGCAGCCGGTGGAATCGATCTTCTTCGACGATGCCGGCGAGTAATCCCGAGTGAGCACGGGGGCGACGCTGCGCGCGGCAGCGAAACACTCGCCGCCGTGCCGGACAGGTACAGGGTGTGAACCGACCAGAGCAGCCGACCACGTCGCGCGTTCCTGATTCGCCTCGGTCACGGTGCGCGCCGACGACCGCGACACCACGGCCGCGGTAGAGAACGGGCGCTTCTATGCCGAATGGCCCGCGCGACCGGAGGGTGACGGTTCGCACCCGACGTACGACCTCACCCTCCGCGACGGCACCGTCCTGCGGGACGTGAAGCCGGTGAGCTAACCCACCCGCCCGGCGCAGGGGTCAGGCGCGCCAGCCGGACTTCTGCGCCCACGCGGTGATGCGCGGCCAGACCTCCTCGAACCAGGGCTCCTTCGCGGTGGCGTAGGCGCGGGTGTCCTCGGCGGACTCGGCGAGGCGACGCTTCACCTCGACGTACTCCGCCGCAGCATCCGGATTCGCGCGCAGCCAGTCCCGGAACAGCAGCGCCGACTGCCAGCCCGCGCTGTCCGCCTCCCGGACGTGGATGTGCACGACCCGGCCCGGGTCGCACGAGACGTGGTAGCGCTTCACCCACAGCTCGGGGTCGAGCAGCTCGCCGGTCGGGTGGTCCATTCGGACGTCCTCGAGCCGGGGGAAGCCGAGCTGACCGAGCACGGCCACGAACTCGGGGTCGTCGGCGTCCTTGAGGTCCGACACCCCGATCTGCAGGTCGATGACGTCCTTGCCGGGCATGCCCGGGACGGCCGTCGAGCCGACGTGCTCGATCTCGGGCGCCCGCTGGCCGAGGGCGCGGCTGAGCCGCTGGATGAGGCGGTCCGCCTGGCGGGGCCAGTCCTCGTCGTACGGCGCCGCGACCCCCAGCGCGCGCCACGTCGAGCGGCGCTGCGCCCGCAGGTTGTCGTCGAACGGCAGCAAGCGGTCGTCCCACAGCTCGTCGACCGCGGCGCGCAGCTGGTCCTCGGTCCCGTCGTTGCAGATCAGGACGTCGGCCGCGGCCGCCCGCTGGGCATCGGTCGCCTGGTGCGACATGCGCGCCCGCGCGTCGGCCTCCGACATGCCGCGCCGCTGCACGAGCCGCTCCAGGCGCACCTCGGGGTGAGCGTCCACGACCACCACGAGGTGGTAGTCGGCGCCGAGCTTGTTCTCGACGAGCAGCGGGACGTCGTACACCACGATCCGCTCCGGCCCGGCCTGGTCGAGCAGGTCGGCACACCGGGCGGCCACCAGCGGGTGCGTGATCGCCTCGAGGTCGGCGCGGGCCTTCTCGTCGCCGAAGACGATCGAGGCCATCTCGCGCCGATCGAGCGCGCCGTCCGGCCCGACGATCTTGTCGCCGAACCGTTCCCGCACGCGGGCCAGCCCGTCGGTGCCGGGGGCGACCACTTCGCGCGCCAACGCGTCGGCATCCACGACCACCGCTCCGCGCTCGGCCAACAGCTTGGCGACCGTGGACTTCCCCGACCCGATTCCTCCCGTGAGGCCTACCCGCAACATGACCTCACTGTAGGTCCGAAGCCACCGACGGGACAGGCTTTGGCGTTGCCTCTCCTGGCGGGTCGGGACAGGGATGCGAACAACAGGCAGCGGCGCGGCGAGCAGGCCCGCGCGCCGACCCGGCGCCGGCCATGTGGCGCAGGGTCGGTCGGGTCAGTGCGCGAGTCCCCCAGGCAGCAACCGTTCGGGGTAATTTGTCACGATTCCGTCCACACCCGCGCGCAGGAGCCGGACGTGATCCCGGGGCGCGTCGACGGTCCACGGGTTGACCGCCAGGCCGAGCGCGTGGGCCCGGTCGACGAACGCCCGATCCACCACGAGCTCCCCGCGTTCGTCGCACCAGCGGGGGGCGACGGCGTCGACGCCGAGACGGTACGCCGCGAGGGCCAGGTCGCCGCCGCACTCGGCGTACGTCCGCTCCCCCACGAACGGGCTGCCCGGCACCCAGGTCTCCCCGTGCGAGGCCAGGGCCGAGCGCGGCAGGTCCGGCGCCAGGCGGGCGGCGAGCCGCAGCAGCGCCCAGTCGAAGCTGTGCACGATCGCGCGCTCCCGGACGCCCCCGGCATCAATCGCCGCGAGCACCGCCGCCAGGATCCGTTCGCGCCGCGCCACCTGCGCCGGGTCCCGCGCGTCGAGCTTGATCTCGACCGTGAACCACATGTCCGGGGCCGTCGCCGAGAGCCGCCGGAACAGGTCGACCAGCCGGAGCATCCCCACGCCGCGGACGGGCCGTTGCGTCGGCAACGCCGGCTGCGTCACCTCGCCCACCTCGACGGTGCCGAGCTCGGCGTACGTCAGCTCGTCCAGCCGGCGGCCGTAGAGCCGCGGATCCCGGCAGCGCGCCTCGTGCGGGACCAGGATCAGGTCGTGCCAACAGACCGGTACGCCGTCCGCGGTGACCCGCACGTCGAGCTCGACGTTGCGCGCCCCCAGCTCGGCGGCCCGCTCGAACGCGGGCCAGGTGTTGCCGACGAAGTGCCCCTGGGCACCGGCGTGCGCCTGAACATCGAGCACGCCGGTGCCCCAGGGACCGCGACCGGTCGTCGATCCGATCGCGCCGGGGGACCCCGTCACAGCCTGGGCTTGATGTCGCGGTCGATCACGGTCTGCGTCTCCTTCTGCAGGGCCTCGAAGACGGCCTTGACGTCGCCGCCCTGGGCGATCTGGTCGAGGGCCTTGCCGACGCGCATGCCGCCGCCGGGCACGAACACCCGGGCGTTGTCCTGGGACTTCGTCCGGGGCAGCTGCTCGATCGCGGTCTTGGCGTTGGGGTTCTTCGCCATGAAGTCCTTCTCGGCCGCCAGCTCGAGTGCCGACTTCCGCACCGGCATGTAACCGGTGGCCTGGGTGAAGGTCACGGTGTTCTCGGGGTTGGTGAGGAACTCCACGAACTTGATGGCGGCGGCCTTGCGCTCGGACGAGATCTTGGCGGGAATGCCGATGCCGGCGCCACCGGTCGGGCATCCCTTCACCCCGTCGGGGCTGGGCAGGAAGGCCGTGCCGAACGCGAACTTCGCGTTCTTCGCGATGCCGCCGAGCGCACCCGTGGACTCCAGCAAGCAGGCGGCGGTGCCCGCGCTGAAGTCGGAGGACGGTTGCTTGGCCGCCCGTGCCCACTTCTGGGCGAACATCTTCTTCAGGAATTCACCCGCGGCGATCGTCTTGGCATCGGTGAATTTCAGATCCCAGCCATCCGAATAGGCTCCACCCATCGACCAGGCCATCCCCTGGAAATACCAGTCCAGGTAGTTGGAGCCGTCGGCGAGCACGATGGAGGACTTGTCCGCCCCGGCGGCCTGCGCCAGCTTCGGCGCCCATTCGGCGAACTCGTCCCAGGTCTTCGGCCCGCGGTCCGGCAGGCCGGCCTTGGCCCACATCTCCTTGTGGTAATAGAACAGCGGCGTCGAGCGGGCGAACGGCAGCGCGTAATGCTTGTCGCCATTCTTGTAGTCGCTATACAGCGAGTCGACGTAGTCGCCGCTGCTCAGCTTCGCCGCGGAGAGCAGGTCATCGACCGGCTCCAGCTGCTTGTTCAGGGCGAAGTTGAACCAGGTGACATCGGAAAGCACCACGGCGTCCGGCAGCTGCCCACCGGCAAGGGCGCCGTTGAGCTTCTGGGCGACCTCTTCGTAGTTCTTGCCGGCGTCGACCAGCTTGACGGTGAGGCCGGGATTGGCGTCCTGGAACTTCTTGATCAGGGCGGTCTCGACCTCCTTGCTGTTGCCCGGGTGGTTGCTCCAGAACTCCAGCGAGGTGACGCTGCCGCCCCCGGTCCCGGTCCCGGTCCCACTGCCCCCGCCCGTGCCACCCCCGGTGCCGGCACAGGCGGTGAGCCCCGCCCCCGCCGCGGCGAGTCCGGCCAATCCGAGGAATCCTCGACGACTTACTTCAGTCACGGCACTTTCCCTTTCATTCGGTGCGATCTGCTGGCTCGGACCGGGCGGCCCGGCGCGACGGTCGGCGTGGTCCGCTCGCTCATCCGCGGCGGTGAATGCTGGCGCCGGTGTCGGCGTCGAAGAAATACAGCTCGTTCTCGCGCGGCGCCACGGCCAGGCGCTCGCCGGCGGCCGGCTTGACGCGCTTGTCCACCTTGACCGCGATCCGGGGGACCTCGACGACCTCCCCGTCGGTGCTGTCCGTGGGGCTGCCGTAGACGAAGGACTCCGAGCCCAGGGCCTCGACCAGCTGAACGTCGAGTGTCAGCGCACCCGGCGTACCGGCGGAGACCACCTCCCAGCCCTCCGGCCGGACGCCGACCTGCACCCGTCGCCCCCCGTCCCGGCCCGGCCCCTGCGGATCGCCCAGGTGCGCCACGACGTCCGTCGGCAGCGGCACGGCCAGGCCGTGCACGTTCGCCGCGTCACCCTGCACCGGCGCGGTGATGAGCGTGATCGCCGGCGACCCGATGAAGGCGGCGACGAAAGCGTTGACCGGCTGCTCGTAGAGCTCCTCAGGGGTGGCCACCTGCTGCAGCCGACCGTCGAGCAGCACGGCCACCCGGTCCCCCATGGTCATGGCCTCGACCTGATCGTGGGTGACGTAGACGGTCGTGACCCCCAGGCGCCGCTGCAGGGCGGCGATCTGGCTGCGCGTGGAGACGCGCAGCTTGGCGTCGAGGTTGGACAGCGGCTCGTCCATGCAGAACACCTTGGGGCTGCGCACGATCGCCCGACCCATGGCGACGCGCTGCCGCTGGCCGCCGGAGAGCTTGGCGGGCTTGCGGTCCAGCAGCTCCTCGAGCTGCAGGATCCGGGCCGCCTCCGCGACCCGTTGCGCCGTGTCCGCCTTGCCCACGCCCGCGTTGCGCAGCGCGAACCCCATGTTGTCCCGGACCGTCATGTTCGGGTAGAGCGCGTAGCTCTGGAAGACCATCGCCACGTCCCGGTCCCGGGACCGCACCCCGGCCATGTCGTGCCCGTCGATGAAGACGTGGCCCTCGTCAACCGGCTCGAGGCCGGCCAGCATCCGCAGACTGGTGGACTTCCCGCACCCGGACGGCCCGACCAGGACGAGGAACTCGCCGTCGGCGATGTCCAGGTCGAGGTGGTCGACGGCCGGGGCCGAGGACGCGTCGTACCTGCGGGTCGCGCCGGCGAAGGTCACGGTGGCCATCGGGGAGATTCTCCTTCGTTCGTACGTCGGGGGCGGGCGTCAGCCCTTGACGGCGCCGCTGGTCAGCCCCTTGATCATGTACCGCTGCAGCAGCAGGAAAAGGATCAGGACGGGCACCATGACGATGATGGTCCCCGCCATGACGGGCCCCCAGTTGGTGACGCCGTCGTTGTTCTGCAGGAAGGTCAGACCCACCGGCAGAGGCGCCGTCTTTTCGTCATCGGACATCAGGTAAGGCCACAGGTATTCGTTCCATTCGTTGACCACGGTGATGAGGGCGAAGGCAACGAGGGTGGGCCAGGACAGCGGCAAGACGACCCGCAGCAACAACTTGATCGGGCCCGCGCCGTCCATCCGGGCCGCCTCGATGATCTCGGTCGGCAGCGAAAGGAAGTGGTTGCGCATGAGGAACGTGCCGAAGGCGGTGCCGGCCAACGGCAGGATGATGCCCTGGAAGGTATTGCGCCAGCCGAGCTGCGCCACCAGCGCGTAGTTGGAGATCAGGGTGATCTGGGTGGGCACCATGAGCGTCGCGATGACGACGAGGAACACGAGGTTTCGTCCCGGGAATCGCAACAACGCCAACGCATAGGCGCTGACCACCCCGAGCAGGATCTTCACGCTCGACAAGATGATCGTGATGATCGCCGAATTGCGCAGGTACGTCGCGAACGGGAGGTCCCCGAAGACGACCCGGTAGTTCTCGGTGATGGCGGGGTCGGGCCAATACATCGCGGGTGTGACGTAGATGTCCTGGCGTTGCTTGATCGACGTGACGACGATCCAGAACAGCGGGACGCCGATGACGAGCACGGCCGCGACCATCGCGGCATAGCCGAGCACCTTGGTGATGACCGGCTTCTCGTTGGGGTCCCGGGTCGCGGCCCTGCTCATGCCTGCTGCCCCCGATCCATGATGCGGACCTGGACGACGGTGAGCACGAGGAGGCAGACGAACAGGATCGTCGCGACCGTGGCGCCGTAGCCGGCCCGGGAGTTGACGAAGGTCTCCTGGTAGACCTGGTACACCAGCGTGGTGGTGCCGATCCCCACGGGGCCGCCTCGGGTCATCACGTTGATGATGTCGAAGACCTGCACCGAGTTGAGCAGGACCGTGATCGACAGGAAGAACGTCGTGGGCCGCAGCTGCGGCAGGAGCACCTTGCGGAAGTGGGTCCAGCCGCTCGCGCCGTCGATCTCGGCCGCCTCGTCCAGGTCGGCGCGCCGACCCTGCAGCGCGGCGAGGTAGATGACGAAGCTGTAGCCCATGTTCTTCCAGATGTAGGTCAGCGTGACCATGAACAGTGCCCACCCCTGCTGCTGGTAGAAGTCGGGGGCGGCCACCCCCACCCGCGCCAGCAGGTCTTTGATGAGCCCGAACTGCGGGTCGAAGACGAACTGGAAGGCCACCCCGATCGCGGCGCCGGAGATGACGAAGGGCGCGAACATGAAGGACCGCACGAGGTTGCGGCCGCGCAGCTTCTGGTCGAGCAGGAGCGCGAGCCCCAGCCCCAGCAACATCGAGCCGGCCACCGAGCACACCGTGAAGATCACCGTGTTGCTCACGATGGTGCGGGTCGCCTCGGCGGTGAACCACTCTCGATAGTTGTCCAGCCCGATGAAGGTCGCGGTGGGGCTCGAGATGTTCCAGTTCATGAACGACAGTCGGATGTTGTCGATCAGCGGCCGGTAGACGAACAGCACGAGCAGGATCAGGTTGGGCAGCAGGATCGCGGCGGCGAACCCCCACTCCCGCACCTCCCGGCCCGCCCGGCGCGGCGGCGGCCCCACGGGCACGGGACGCTCGGCAGGCGAGGCCGGGCCGGGTCCGGCCGGGCCGGCGGGTGCGGCTGGTCCGGCGCCGCTCGGCGTCAGGGGCTGTGCGGAGGTGCTCACGCCTGCTTTCTAGTGCGTCGAGGACCCACCTGACGAGCCAGTCGGTGAACGCCATGCGAACAACACGCCTCCGGCAACGCCGAAGACCCCGATCCACCAGGGGATTCGGGGCCTTCGGGCGGTTCGGGCGGCGACTGCCGTCCGGGCGTGTCGTCAGTTGCCGGTGAGCTTCTCCCGCAGCGCGGCCAGCGCCTCGTCGGAGGCGAGGGTGCCCTCGACGGGAGCCGCCGTGTCGCCGCCGCCGGAGGAGTACGACGTGGGGACCGCGTCCCCGCTGCCGCCCGAGCCGGCCTCGGCGTCGGCCTTGACGGCCTCCTCGACCTGCGCCCGGTGGGCCTCCCAGCGGGCGTGCGCCTCGGCGTACTGCTTCTCCCACTTCTCGCGAGCCGCCTCGTGGCCCTCGAGCCACTCGTTGGTCTCGGGGTCGAAGCCCTCGGGGTACTTGTAGTTGCCCTGCTCG
Organism: Austwickia sp.; assembly: GCA_016699675.1. Taxonomy (NCBI): domain Bacteria; kingdom Bacillati; phylum Actinomycetota; class Actinomycetes; order Micrococcales; family Dermatophilaceae; genus Austwickia; species Austwickia sp. Next base: position 3,985,197 of record CP064985.1, read on the forward strand.
TCGTACTCCGCGGCCATGCCGTAGAGCGTCGGGTCGAACTCGGCCGTGGCGACCGCGGCGTCGTTGGCCTGCTTCAGGCTCAGCGAGATCCGGCGGCGCTCCAGGTCGATGTCGATGACCTTGACGAAGATGTCGGCACCGACGGTGACGACCTGCTCCGGCAGCTCCACGTGGCGCTCGGCCAACTCGGAGATGTGCACCAAGCCCTCGATGCCGTCGTCGACGCGCACGAACGCACCGAACGGCACGAGCTTGGTGACCTTGCCCGGCACGACCTGGCCGATGGCGTGGGTGCGGGCGAAGTGCTGCCACGGGTCTTCCTGGGTCGCCTTCAGCGACAGGGAGACGCGCTCGCGGTCCATGTCCACGTCGAGCACCTCGACGGTGACCTCCAGGCCGACCTCGACGACCTCGCTCGGGTGGTCGATGTGCTTCCAGGACAGCTCGGAGACGTGCACGAGACCGTCGACGCCGCCGAGGTCCACGAACGCACCGAAGTTAACGATGCTGGAGACGACACCGGAGCGGACCTGGCCCTTCTGCAGCTCCTTGAGGAAGGTCGTGCGGACCTCGCTCTGGGTCTGCTCCAGCCAGGCGCGACGGGACAGGACCACGTTGTTGCGGTTCTTGTCCAGCTCGATGATCTTGGCCTCGATCTCCTTGCCGACGTACGGCTGGAGGTCGCGGACGCGCCGCATCTCGACCAGGGACGCCGGCAGGAAGCCGCGCAGGCCGATGTCGAGGATGAGGCCACCCTTGACGACCTCGATGACGGTGCCGGTGACGACCCCGTCCTCTTCCTTGATCTTCTCGATCGTGCCCCAGGCGCGCTCGTATTGAGCCCGCTTCTTGCTCAGGATCAGCCGGCCTTCCTTGTCCTCCTTCTGGAGAACCAAGGCCTCGACCTCGTCGCCGACGGAGACGACCTCGCCCGGATCGACATCGTGCTTGATGGAGAGTTCGCGGGAGGGGATGACGCCCTCCGTCTTGTAGCCAATGTCGAGCAGGACCTCGTCCCGATCGACCTTGACGATGACTCCCTCGACGATGTCGCCGTCGTTGAAGTGCTTGATGGTGGCGTCGATCGCGGCGAGCAGGTCCTCCTCAGAACCGACGTCGTTGATCGCGATCTGGGTAATAGCCGGGCTGGCAGTCATGTAGTGGGGGCTCCGATTGTGGACAGATGGTCAAGGGGCCGAGCATGGGCCCGGTCCCGGCGTACAGGGACATACACGGGTGGTGCGAACGAGCGGACAAACGAGTGCGGCCGGTCGGACCCGGGGACGGCTGCGCCGTTTTCCCGACGATGTCCGCACGACCGCGAATGCGACACGCGCGCACGCGTATGCGCTCGTCTACCCTACCCGGCGGCTCGGCCGGGGGCAAAGTCGCCCGCAGCCGCCGACGGGCCACACTAGCGACATGGTGGAGGAGGCTGCGGACCCTGTCGCGAGCCGGGCCGACGAGGACGCCGAACGGTCCGATCGCACGGCCGGCTATCGGGTGGTTGACCAGCCCGAGAGCGTTGCGGGGAACCGGTTCTGGTGGGACGTGGATGCGGAGCGGTACCACGCCGAGCACGGCGCTTTCCTCGGCGCCGCGGATCTGGTGTGGGGGCCGGAGGGGCTGCCGGAGTCGGACGCGCGGCTGCTGGGCGAGGTGGCCGGGCTCGACGTGCTCGAGGTGGGCTGCGGGGGCGGGCAGGGGGCGCGCTGGGCCGCCGCTGCCGGGGCGCGGGTGGTCGGGGTGGACCTGTCGGCCGGCATGCTGGCGCAGGGCCGGCGCATCGAGGAGGGCTTGCGCCGCGGTTCCGGTCCCGCCGGGGCTGCTCCGGGTCCCGTCGGGGCTGCTGGGTGCCCCGCCCTCCCGGCGTACGTGCAGGCCGACGCGTGCGCCCTGCCCTTCGCGGACGGGTGCTTCGACCTGGCGTTCTCGGCGTACGGCGCCGTCCCGTTCGTCGCGGACTCCGCCGCGCTGATGCGGGAGGTGGCGCGAGTGCTGCGGCCCGGCGGCCGCTGGGTGTTCTCGGTGAGCCACCCGATCCGGTGGGCGTTCCCGGACGCGCCCGGGCCCGAGGGCCTGACGGTGATGCGCAGCTACTTCGACGAGACGCCGTACGTCGAGAGCCGCGGGGAGACGGTGACCTACGCGGAGCACCACCGAACCCTGGGTGACCGGGTCCGCGAGCTGGTCGCCGCGGGGTTCACGCTAACGGACCTGCTGGAACCGGAGTGGCCGGCCGGCAACGAGGCGGTGTGGGGCGGGTGGTCGCCGCTGCGCGGCCGGCTCATCCCCGGCACGGCGATCTTCGTGACCCGGCGGTGAGCGTCGGTGCCCACCAACGCTCACGGTGAGCAGGTCCCCTCGGCCGCCTCGCCCGAAACCCGCCGACGTAGGCCCCGGCGGCGCGGGCCCCGACGCCGGGGACGGCGGTGCCGTGTCGGGCTGGCGCTCTTGGTGGCGACGAGCCTCGCCCTGCTGGCCGACGGCATGCTGGGGAAACGCTGGCCTGAGCTGGTCGCGACCCGGCTGCATGTGGTCGGTCCGGGCCGTGCCGAGGGAGCCACGCCCCCCCCCGGTCGTCAGCCGGTCCGGCGGTGGCCGTGGTCGCCCCGGGATATGGCATGTCGGCGGAAGTCCTCGCCCGAGCCTTCGGCCCGCACCTCCAGGCCGGTCAGGTGCTGATCGTGGTGGATTACGGCAACCGTCAGGTGGATCCCAGCTCCGCCGCCGCCCTGGTGGACGCCGAGCTCGCCTGGCTGCGGCCGGCCACGGTCCGCTTCTACGGGGCGTCGATGGGTGGGCTCGTCGCGGCGGAGCTGGCCGATATGTACGCGGCCGCAGGATCTGCTTTCGGCCCCGCGGTTCTGGTCCTGGACTGCGCCGTCAGCGGGCCCGACACCGCGCGCTCGCCCGCGCTCGCGTTCGCGCTGGCGCGGCATTGGCGAGGCGGGCCGCTGAGCAGCGCCGTCGCGCGTGTCGTCGCCTCCATCGGGACCAGCGTGACTGCGCAGCCGCCGGCCGAGGAGGGCGCAGATGCCGGGCTGATCGACGCAGCGCGAAAGGCGGAGCGGGGCCTGTCCATGGCGATCCGGATGGGCCAGGCCGACTTCATCGGCAGTCACGCCGTCGGGTCGGCGGCACGCTCGACCACGGGGGGCCACGCGGGTCGAACGACCTATCTGTCCGGCGCGCACGCGGAGCGCGACCCCAGCGTCGACGTGCCGGCAGCCCGGCTGGCGTGGGCCCGCGCCTATCCCGGAATGGTGGAGCGCGAAGTCGCCGGGCGCGACGGCGCGTGGCACATCCCGCTGATCGAGCGCCCCCGCGAGTCGCTCGCGGCGTTGTGGGCCGGGTGACGCGGCCGTCCCCGCGACATGCCGCGCCTCCCTTCGCCGTCATGCAGGCCCGCGGGGTGGGCTCCGACCGTCCAGCGGTGACCCGCGGCGCGGGCGGGCGGATCGCCGCGGGACGGACGGTGTGGGCGGGCCGCAAGGGTTCCGGCCAGGATGGGCGGCATGACGTACGGCGCCAGCGAGCAGGGTCCCGCGCGCCGAGGTGAGCGGTCCCGGCGGCACCCGCCGTACGACCCCGAACTCGCCCCGCTCGTCGGAGCCGGCGCCGTCGACGGGCACCCGCTGCGCGCCGAGGACGTCTGGCGGCTCCGGGCCCTCAACGCCATGTGGCGACCCAGCGAGGACGACCTCAGCCAGGGCGGCGCCGTCTGCGCGGAGCAGCGCGTCGTGCCCGGCCGCGGGGAGGCCCCCTCGATCCCGGTCCTCATCCTGTGGCCGACGGCTGCGTGGACAGGACCGCGGCCGGTCGTCCTGGCGTGCCACGGCGGCGGGATGGTGACCGGGGATGCGTTCTCGGGCAGCCCCGGATTGGCGCGGTGGGTCGCACAACTCGGCATCGTCGCGATCTCGCCGGATTACCGGCTCTCCCCGGAGAATCCCTACCCCGCGGCGCTCGATGACGCCATGACCGTGCTGGCGTGGCTGCACGACCAGGCCGGGCCGCTGGGGATCGACCCCGCGCGGCTCGGCGTCTTCGGGATCAGCGCGGGGGCCTGCCTCGCGGCCGCGGCGTCGTTGCGGGCCCGTGACGAGGGCGTGCCTGGGCCTGCGTTCCAGATCCTGCAGGACGCGATGCTGGATGACCGTGCGCACCGGCCGTCGGCGTACGAGCACCCCGAAGGCGGGGCCTGGGACCGGGCCAGCAACACCACCGCCTGGCACGCTTACCTAGGCGAGGCGGCCGGCGGGGCGGAGGTCAGCGTGTACGCCGCTCCGGGCCGGGCCGCCGACGACCACGAGCTGTTGGCGGGGCTACCCCCCACGTACCTCGACGTGGGCTCGGCGGACCTGTTCCGCGACGACGTGATGGCCTACGGCAGTGCGCTATTGCAGGCCGGCGTACCCACGGAGCTGCACGTCTGGCCCGGCGGCTGGCACGGCTTCGCCGAGATGGCGGCGGACACCCGCTTGGGCCGCCTGGCGAATGAGACCCGCACGTCGTACCTGGCGCGGGCCATCGGCCGCTGATACCGACCGTGGACCTCGTCGCGTGGGCGGCTCAGAACCCCGGCCGTGCACCGGTGATCCGGATCGGGAGCGTCGTCTCGTTCCCCGCAAAGACCAATACCCCGCCGAGACCGCGCAAACGGTGCAGATCGAGGGGTATTGATCGTCGCCGGTGACACCTGACTCCCCGACGCCCCCCTTGGCAGGCCGGGCACCCGTCCGCCAGCGCTCCGATCGGTGCCCTTGCGGTCCCGAGACGTCGCCGCTCCGATCGGAGCGACTCCGCACGGGTCCGGCGCCGACAAGCCAAGTGCCGGCAGGTCGACGACGGACTGCGGGACGGGGACCTTACCGGCGGATCACCCGCGCCCGACGTGGCCCTCGACTTACATCGGGGTCTGCCGCGCGGGCGGCCCAGCGGTCGTGATCAACAGCAGCCCCGCGCCGACTGTTAGGAGCGTTGACTCGACGTCGTCGCAGCCCTGGACCAAGTCGCGGAACTCGGCCACCTCGTCCGCGTGGGAGAGGCAGTTGTCCACGACCAGGAGCCCGCCAGGGGACAGCACCCGGCGCAGCTGCGGCCAGTACCCGACGTACGCCGGACGTTCCGCATCGAGGAAGATCATCGACCACGAGCCGTCCGCCGACGTCGCCAGCACCTCCGCGGCGTCGCCAACCTGCTGGTCCACGACCTGGGCAAGCCCGGCTCGGCCGAGGTTCGCTGCGGCCTCCGCCGCACGACCGGGGTCGTTGTCCACAGTGCGAAGGCGCGTGCCGGTGAATGAGCACGCGTCCGCGAGCCAGATGGTCGAGTACCCGTTCGACGTTCCCAGTTCCGGGAGCGAGGGCCGGGCGTAGCGCGAGAACGAGGAGTCTCAGGAACGCTGAGCTGTCAGGTTCGAGATTTCGTCGCCGTCGCAGCCGGTCGGGTTCGGCGGCATCGACGCCTCGGCCCTGCTCGTACAACTCCGCCAACAGAACCTGACGATCGTGGTCCATGCGCACCTTCCTTCGTCACTACTTAAGACAGTGACAGTCTGGTGCGGAACCGGATCACCAGTCAAGATGGTGACGTGACATTCAGCTTCCGAAGCGATCGACTCTGTCTCGACTTCGCGGCGACCCTCATGTTTCGTTCCACCGCCACCCCCAAGGACCTGTTGGGCACGACAGCCGACGTCGTCGCATGGGCGCGCGCGGCCGGGCTGGTCGCAGACCTCACGCCCTTCCCGGCAGCCCAAATGGCAGAGGTCCGTCGGCTTCGTGAAGACCTCTACTCACTCGGCTGTGCTCTCGCGGCCGCGGCACCGCTCCCGCCCGAGGCGATCACTGAGCTCAATAACGCGGCACGGCAGGCTCCGCCGACGATCCAGCTCGCCATCGAGCACGACACCGAACCGACGAAGAGGGCGTACGGCGACCTCGCCGCCATCCTCAGTGCTCTGGCCCGCGACGGCATCGACCTCGCCACCGGCCCAGACGCCCACCGGGTGCGTCAATGCCACCGGGACGGCTGCACGCGCCTCTTCCTCGACCGCTCACGCGCTGGCAATCGCATCTGGTGCGGCATGCAACAGTGCGGCAACCGCATCAACGCCGCTGCGTACCGCCGACGACGCTCGCAAGCGAGTGCAGCGACCGGCGAGCAATCCCACCCGGTGACGCGGGGGAACGCGGCCGCCCGTTGGCTACGTGGCTCGGACGATCGGCCACCGGTCGGCTATCTCGATGAGGACCCGCGTCACCCGTCCTCGGGCTCGACCCGCGGTGGCGTCCCGGTCCGGTAGCCGGGATGAACGGCAGGTTCGATCCCGTGCGCCGTGGCGAGTTTGTCCAGCAAGGCGCCCAGCTGACGACGCTCGGGTTGGGACAGCGGCGCGAGCGTGCGGGCTCCGTGAGTTGCCGAGACGGCGGTCAACCGCTGCATCATCTCCTCTCCCGAGTCGGTCAGGACCAGCTGATGACTTCGGCGGTCGGTCTCGCTCCGGCGTCGGTCGACCAGTTCCTTGGCCTGCAGTTGATCCAGCAGAGCGACGACACGGCTCGGCGCTGCGCCCAGACGCTCCGCCAAGTCGCGTTGGCCGATGCCGGGGCTGTGGGAGATCAGGCGGAGGACCCCCGCCTCTGGGGGCGTCAGGTCGAGGTCCTTGACCAGGCCGGCAAACTGGCGGGTCGCCACAGTGCCCAACTGGGAGAGCCGGTAGGCGATCCGTCCAGGCTGAGCACGCTCTGACATGAATCAATGCTACGACGTTGACAGAAAAATTCTTGAGATGAATCATTCACTTTATGAACGACATGGACGCGACGATCCCTCCCCCTACCGACCTGTCGCCTCAGATGACCGGCCCTGTCAAAGGCACGGCACTCCTGCTCGGAGCTCATGGGGGGATCGGCGAGGCTATCGCCACCGCTCTCGCCTGCCGCGGCGCTGATCTCGTGCTCGCGGCTCGCATCGCCATCGCCTCGAGGACACCCGGGACAGGCTGACCGGTGATCGCGGGTCGGTCCGCGTCGCGGTCCTCGACGTCACGGACGACGACGCGGTCTGCGACCTCGTCGAGAGTCTCGACGGCCTCAGCGTGGCGGTCAATAACTTCGCCCTAGCCCACCGTCCGGCGCCCCTTCCGGCGATGGATGTTGCCGAGTTCGACAACGTGATCGCGACTGCGCTGCGCGCGACGTTCGTGGCGATGCGGGCCGAACTGCAGGCCATGACCAGCGGCGTAAGCCTGGTCAACATCGTATCGACGGCCGACCTGCGGGCGGCGCCAGGCATGTCTGGTTACACCGCCGCCAAACATGGCGTGATCGGACTCACACGCTGTGCCGCTCTCGACATGGCCGGGCGCGGGGTCCGGGTCAACGCCGTGGCGCCCGGCCCCATCGAGTCCGGAGGGCTCCTGCGGCAACCTGCCGACGTACGTGAGCAGGTTGGCAGCCACGTGCCGCTGGGACGCCTGGGGCAACCGAACGAGGTGGCCGAGGCGGTCGCATGGCTGGCCTCGCCCGCCTCATCGTTTGTCACCAGGGCGGTTTTCCAGGTGGACGGCGGACAGGCGGCATGGGGGGGCTGACGGGCCGGGCCGCCGACGACCCTGCGCCGTTGGCGGGGCTACCCCCACCGCCCCGTAGACCTCGTTCCGCGCGCTCGGAGCCTGGCCGCGCGCCGATGACCCGGATCGGGCGCGTCGTCTCGTTCCCTGCAAAGACCAATCCCTGCCCTCACCGCGCAAACAGTCCCGATGAAGAGGTATTGATCGTCGCCGTGACGCCGGACTCCCCGACGCCACCCTTGGCTGTCCGGGTACCCGTCCGCTGGCGCGGGCGGACGAGACGTGTACGGCGTACCTGCGGCGGCAGCACACGAGCGTGCGAACCCACGAGCACGGACGCCGCAGGGCGATCGGGCAGGCATGACGGTCAGCGATGCACGAGGGTGAAGAACTCGGTCACGACCGTCGCGGCCTCAATGTCGTCGATGCCCCATTCGGACAGGTGGGGTCGGTAGTGCTCGGCGGGGGCGCGCTTCCAGTACGCGAGGGAGAGATCGCCTTCGCCCTCCGCGACGGCGATGCGCTCCGGGACGTCCCGGAACACGCGCATCTCGACTCTGCTGGTGCGCAGGATGCATCGAGGGCGTCCTCCCGAATCCAGGAAGATCCAGTGGTCGCCGACCTTTGGAAGGGGGTCACGCGCCGTCAGGTAATCCTCGACCAGGCCACTGCCGGCGGTCTTCGTGCCTGCCAGATACAGGTCGAGGAGTCGGTCAGCGATCTGCGGACTGCCTGGGCACGCCGCGCTGATCGGCCCCAGGGGACGCACGCCGGTCGGGAGGCCGTCGAGGTACCCCTGCAAGAACCGCTCCTAGTCGGGGTGAGCGTCATGTTCGGGAACACTCGGTCGCCTCGCGCGCCTCAATGGAGCACGGTCAGCGCGTCCAGTCCTCGACCAGCAGGCCGTCCACTCGTTGAAACTCCCGAAGGTTCGCCGTCTGTCGGCGGCCACGAGAAACTGCCCGGAGACGGCCACGAAGCTGCCCGCTGGCGGACGTGAGAACTGCCCACTGACGGTCATGGGATCTGCCCGACACGACGTCGTCTGCCTCGCCGACCTGCGCGGTTGAGGCCCCTTCCTCGGGTGCGATGAGCGGTGCTGATGCGCCCTATCGCTCCCGAGGAAGGGATGAGTTGAAGTCTGCCGAGGAGATCATGGAAATGTTGGATGCCTACGACCTAACAGGTTCGTTGCGCGATGCCGGCGAGCTGGCTGGCTGCTCCCACCACACGGTGAAGCGGTACGTGGATCGCCGTGCTGGCGGCGGGGAGTTGCCGGCGGCGGCGGTGCGGCCGATGTTGATCGATGAGTATCTGCCCAAGGTCGAGGAGTGGGTCGAGCGGTCGGTCGGGAAGGTCCGTGCCGATGTGGCGCACGAGAAGCTGCTCGCCCTGGGCTACGGAGGGTCGGAGCGCACCACCCGCCGTGCGGTCGCGAAGGTCAAGAAGTCCTACCGGGCCGGACACGTGCGGGTGCACCGTCCCTGGGTGACTGAGCCGGGGATGTGGTTGCAGTACGACTACGGCGATGGCCCCGTCGTCGACGGCGTCAAGACCGTGCTGTTCGTCGCCTGGCTGGCTTGGTCGCGGTTCCGGGTCGTGTTGCCGATCCGCGACAAGACGATGCCCTCGGTGTTCGCTGCCCTGGACGTGACGTTCCGGCGGCTGGGTGGGGTGCCGACCTATGTGTTGACCGACAACGAGAAGACCGTCACGGTCGAGCACATCGCCGGAATTCCGGTGCGGAATCCGCAGCTGGTGGCGTTCGCCGAGCACTACTCGATGGTCGTGCACACCTGCGTCCCGGCCGATCCGGCGTCCAAGGGCGGCACCGAGTCGTCGGTGAAGATCAGCAAGGCCGACCTGGTCCCCAAGGACACCAACCTGCGCGAGGGGTACGCCTCGTTCGCCGAGCTCGGGCGGCGTGCGTGGAGTTCTGCGAGAAGGTCAACACCCGAGCGCACCGGGTCACTCGTCGGCCACCGATCGAGATGCTCGCCGAGGAACGGGTCCGGCTGCACCCGGTCCCGATGACCCCGCACACGGTCGCGTTCGGCACCACGCGGGTGGTGCCGGGCAACACACCGATGGTGATGTTCGAGTCCGGCCAGTACTCGGTCCCGCATGCCCTGCTGGGTGCGACGGTGTGGGTCCGTGCCCATGGTGTCGGCGAGGACGAGTGGGTCGTCATCGTCCACGTCGGCCAGGACGGTCCCCTCGAAGTCGCCCGCCACCGCCGGGCCACACCCGGCACCCCGAAGATCGATGACGAGCACTTCCCAGCCCAGCCGTCCGGGCCACTGGACCGCCAGCCCCGTGCGAAGAACCCGGCCGAGTCCGACTTCCTCGACCTGGGCGAGGGCGCGAGGTTGTGGCTGATCGAGGCCGCCGCCGCAGGCACACCACGGATGCGCGTCAAGATGGCCGAAGCCCTCAGCTTGGCCAAGCTGTTCGACCCCGTCGAGGTCGACTGGGCACTGGGCCACGCCGCCGTGCACGGCCGGTTCGCCGAAGCAGACCTGTCCTCGATCCTGGACCACCACGCCCGAGCACCGAAAGCCGGTGAGCACCGGGCCAGCGAGGACTCCTCGCTGACCCAGGGCACCAGCGCATGGGCACGGCTCGGTGAACAGGTCGGCCAGCACGACGGCCGCGACGGGAACGAGGTGGCCCGATGACGACGAGAAGCACGGCGTCAGCACCGCCGCTGCCAGCCGAACTGGAGGAGCTGTTGCGCCGGTTGCGGCTGCCGCACATCCGTCGTCACGCACCCGAGGTCGTCGCAACCGCGAAAGCCCAACGCTGGGAGCCCGCCGAGGTGTTGAAGGCGCTGTTCGCCGAGGAGGTCGCCGGCCGGGAGCGTTCCGCACTTGTCACCCGGCGAGCGTCGGCGGGCTTCCCCACCGGGAAGACCTTCGACGCGTGGCAGCCCGAGGCATCCTCGATCCCAGTCCCGACCCAGCAGGCGCTCCGCACCCTGGAATGGGTCCACCGCCGCGAGAACCTCGTGGTCTGCGGCCCGTCGGGCACCGGGAAGACGTTCCTGCTGGAGGCCCTTGGCCAGCAAGCCGTCGAGGCCGGGTTGAAGGTCGCCTGGTTCACCCTGGAAGACCTCGGCGTCCTACTCCGAAGGCACCGTGCGGACGACACTGTCACCAAGGCCATCGCCCGGGTCCTGCGCGCCGACCTGGTCATCGTCGATGACATCGGCCTGCTGCCGGTCGCCGCGGACGCCGCCGAGGGGCTCTACAGACTCGTCGACGCCGCCTATGAGAAGCGGTCAGTCGCGATCAGCTCGAACCTCCACCCCTCTGGGTTCGACGAGCTGATGCCCAAGACGCTGGCCACCGCCACGGTGGACCGACTGCTCCACCACGCCCACGTCTGCCAGACCAGCGGCGACAGCGTCCGGCTCACCCAAGCACTCGCCGGTCAAGGGGTGAGCCCGTTGAACTGACCACCCTGGTCGGTGGTGGCCACAACCCCCTTGGGTAGATCCCGTGGCCACCACCGGGCAGATCTCGTGACCGTCAGCGGGCAGCTTTCATGTCCGCCACTGGGCAGTTCCGACTGTCCCTTGACAGCCGTCACCACCGTCAACCCGCGGGACCGGGCGTGGCCCGCGATGAGGACGTCAAAGGGGCCGATCGGTGTGCCCTTCCGCGCCAAGTCGGCCCGGATCTGCGCCGCATGATCCGCCGCCGACCGATCAAGGTCCAGCACCGTCACCAGTTCGAGAAGCCGCTCAGCCTGTGACCTGCCCAGCTCGGGATCGTTCGCTCTTGCGGCGCCGAAGTAGAGCTCGGAGACCACTACGGTCGAGGTCGCCAACCGTCCCTCGTGGCGTGCCAAGTGGGCCTGCAGGTCCGGCGACGCACGACGCAGAGCCTCGATGAGAACGCTTGAGTCCAAGAGAAACTGTGGCGCGATCACCACCATTCGCGCTCCTGCATCGGAGGCTGGTCCCGCTCGGGAAAGCCAGCGGGGTTGGCGCGCACGTCGTCGAACCACCGGTCCCAGGTGTGGCCCACCGGGGTGATGACTCGTGAGTTGCCCTCGACGACGATGCTGACCTCCACGTCCTCGGGAAATGCGACCTCTGCCGGGAGGCGAACCGCCTGAGTACGGTTGGCTCGGAACAGCTTGGTAATCACCATGGCGTCCTCCATCCCCTGTAGATACAGCCAGGATATACGCCGTATGGCACGCTGGCCAGGAGTCTGTCGCCACGCCGCCGCGGACTGTCTGGCGTAACTCAGCCAACGGGGCGGGAGAGGGGTCGAACCAGCTAAAGACGCCTTTCCCGCTTGAGAGACCCCTGTCCCGCCCCGCCTCGCCGGAGTGCCGTTCCCTCGCTTCAGTGCTCCGCGTCGAACCAGCTGTGGCCGACGCCGACGTTGACCTCCAGCGGTACGTCGAGGGGCACCGCGGCGCCCATCTCCCGGCGTACGAGCGCTTCCAGCGCCTCCCGCTCCCCCGGCGCGACTTCCAAGACCAACTCGTCGTGCACCTGCAGCAGCACCCGCGACGCGAGTCCCTCGCCCCGCAGCGCCCGGTCCACGCCCAGCATCGCTACCTTCATGACGTCCGCAGCCGACCCCTGGATCGGCGCATTGAGCGCCATCCGCTCGGCCATCTCCCGGCGCTGCCGGTTCGAACTCGTCAGGTCCGGCAGATAGCGGCGCCGGCCCAGCATCGTCTCCGTGTACCCCTGCTTGCGCGCCACGTCGACGACCGACCGCAGGTAATCCCGCACCCCGCCGAACCGGTCGAAATACGCCTCCATCAGCCCCGTCGCCTCGGCCGTCGAGATCGTCAGCTGCTTGGACAGGCCGAACGCCGACAGCCCGTACGCCAGCCCGTAGCTCATCGCCTTCACCTTGGCGCGCATCGCGCTGGTCACGTCGGCCGGGTCGACCTCCCACACCCGGGCCCCGACGAACCGGTGCAGATCCTCGCCGGCGCGGTACGCCTCGATCAGCCCCGCGTCGCCGGACAGGTGCGCCATGATCCGCATCTCGATCTGCGAATAGTCCGCCGACATCAGCGACTCGAACTCGATCCCCGCCGATCGACCCACCACGAACGCGGACCGGATCCGCCGCCCCTCCTCGGTGCGGATCGGGATGTTCTGCAGGTTCGGGTCCGTCGAGCTCAGGCGCCCGGTCGCCGCGATCGTCTGCATGTACGTCGTGTGGATGCGCCCGTCGTCCGCGATCGACTTCAGCAGCCCCTCGACCGTGACCCGCAGCCGCGCCGCGTCCCGGTGCCGCAGCAGCGCCTCCAGGAACGGGTGCTCGGTCTTGCCATAGAGGTCGGCCAACGCGTCCGCGTCGGTCGTGTACCCCGTCTTGGTCCGCTTCGTCTTCGGCATGCCCAGCTTGTCGAACAGGATCACCTGGAGCTGCTTGGGCGAACCGAGGTTGACGGTGTCGTCGCCGATCGCCGCGTACGCATCCGCCTGGGCCTGCGCCACCTGGTCGGCGAAGTGCCCCTCCAACGACTCCAGCCCGTCGCGGTCCACCGAGATCCCGACCCGCTCCATCCGGCCCAGGATGTGCACGATGGGCAGCTCGACGTCGGCCAGCAGAGCGGTGCCCCCGGTCCGGGCCAGCTCCTCGTCCAGCGCCACCGACAGGTCCAGCACCGCCCGGGCGCGGACCATCGCGTCCTGCGCGGCGGCGTCGCCTTGGGGGCTGAAGTCGAGGACCCCCTGGCCGCTCGCCGCGGCGTCGTCCTCGGGCCGCAGCTCCCGCTTGAGGTAGCGCACCGTGAGATCGGCCAGGTCATAGGACCGCTGGTCCGGGCGGGCCAGGTACGCCGCGAGCGCCGTGTCGTGGACCAGCCCCACCGGCGCGTACCCGCGGGCGATCAGCGCCTGCAGCGGGCCCTTCGCGTCGTGCAGCGTCATGGGCCGCTCGGGGTCCGCCAGCCAGGCCGCCAAGGCCGCGTCGTCGGCCATCGACATCCCCGCCAGGTCGACGTACGCCGCCTCCTCCCCCGCCGCCAGCGCCACCCCCTCCGCGTCGCCGGTGCCCCGGGCCCAGGTGCCCACCACGTGCACCCCGGTGCGCACCCCCGGTCCGGCGTGCGCGGCCAGCCACGGCCCCACCGCACCCGGCGCCAGCACGGCGCCGTCCACCGCGACCCCGGCCTCGGCCTCCGGCTCGGCCGTCGTCAGCGTCGCGAAGAGCCGGTCCCGCAGCACCCGGAACTCCAGCCCGTCGAAGACCTGATGCACCTCGTCGCGGTCCCACGGCCGCCGCGCCAGGTCCTCGATCGACACGTCCAGCTCGACATCGTCGACCAGCCGGTTGAGCCGCCGGTTGCGCAGCACGGCATCGACGTGCGCCCGCAGCGACTCCCCGGCCTTGCCCTTGATCTGATCCACGTGCGCGATGACGCCGGTCAGGTCGCCGTACGTCGTCAGCCACTTCGCCGCCGTCTTCGGCCCCACGCCGGGCACCCCGGGCAGGTTGTCCGAGGTCTCCCCCACGAGCGCGGCCAGATCGCTGTAGAGCCGCGGCGGCACGCCGTACTTCTCCTCGATCTGCGCCGGCCCCATCCGCCACACCTCGGAGACGCCGCGCACCGGGTAGATGATCGTCGTCGAGTCGTCCACGAGCTGGAACGTGTCGCGGTCGCCGGAACCGATCCGGATATCCGCGATGCCGTCCGCCCGCGCCTGCGCCACCAGCGTCGCGATGATGTCGTCCGCCTCGAATCCCGCGACGTCCACGTGCCTGATCCGCAGCGCGTCGAGGACCTCCTTGATCAACGCCACCTGGCCGCGGAAGTCCTCCGGGGTGCTGGCGCGCCCCGCCTTGTACTCCCCGTATTCCTGCGTCCGGAACGTCTCCCGCGCCCGGTCGAACGCGACCCCGACGTGCGTCGGTTCCTCGTCGCGCAGCACATTGATGAGCATCGACGTGAACCCGAACACCGCATTGGTGACCTGCCCGGTCTGGGTCGAGAAGTTCTCCGCCGGCAGCGCGAAGAACGCCCGGTACGCCAGGGAGTGACCGTCGAGAAGGAGGAGGCGACTCACATGTGGCAGCCTAGGCCCCACCCCCGACAGCGCGACGTACACCGTACGTCGCCCGGGGCCGGCCCGCCGGATCGGCGCGGCGAAAAGGCAAAGGAGAGTACGGCGTGAGCGAGAGGCCCTGGGGCAGCCGGGACGGCGGATCGAGTACGGCGTTGCCGCGCGGCGTCACGCTGCCTCGCGAGGAGACGCTCGTCGGGCGGATGGGCATCGACGTGACGCACGCCAGCCCCGAGCAGACCGTGGCGACGATGCCGGTCGAGCCCAATCGGCAGCCCTACGGCCTGCTGCACGGCGGCGCCAGCGCGGTCCTCGCTGAGACCGTCGGCTCGATCGCGGCCGCTTACCACGCCCACACCATCGGCAAGCTGGCCGTCGGCGTCGAGCTCAACTGCACGCATCACCGGGCGGTGCGCTCGGGCACCGTGACCGGCACCGCGACGAAGCTGCACGCCGGCACGAGCGCCGCGACGTACGAGATCGTCATCGTCGACGAGCAGGACCGCCGCGTCTGCACCTCGCGGCTGACCTGCATGCTGATCGATCGCGCCCCGGGCGCGCCGGGCGCGCCGGGTGCCCCCGCACAGGACCCCGAGGGCGTCGTGGACTCCGACGACGGCGACGACGTCCAAGACGTCGGTGGGGACACGCCGGGCGCATGAGCGCGCACCGATGACCGGGGGCTTCCCCGGCCTGGGCACCCTGCTCAACGCCGCGACCGTCATCGTGGGGTCGCTGATCGGCATGCTCGTGGGCAACCGGCTACCCGAACGCACCCGGGACCTGGTGACCGACTGCCTCGGCCTGGTCACCCTCCTCATGGCGGCGCTGTCGGCGGCGTCGGTGATGGACGGGGAGCTGACCTCGCGCGTCCGCACCGGCGCGCCCGTCCTCATCGTGCTCGGCAGCCTGCTGATCGGGGGCATCGCCGGCTCGATGCTGCGGATCGAGGACCGGCTGGAGTCCCTGGGTGACGCCGCGGCCCGCTGGTCGGCGCGGCGCCGGGGTCGCGCCTTGGAGGGCGCCGCCGAGCAGGCCGAGGCCGACCGCTTCACCCAGGGCTGGCTGACGGCGACCCTGCTGTTCTGCGTTGGCCCGCTGACGATCCTGGGTTCGCTGGACGACGGGTTGGGCCGTGGCATCGACAAGCTGGCCGTGAAGTCGGTGCTCGACGGGTTCGCATCGATGGCGTTCGCGGCGTCGTTCGGGATCGGGGTGCTCGCCTCGGCGCTGTCCGTCCTGGTCATCCAGGGTGCGCTGACCATCGTGGGCATCTTCCTCGGCACGATCATGCCTGCCGCGCAGATCGCGGCGCTGACCGCGACCGGAGGCCTGGTCCTCGCCGGCATCGGGCTGCGGCTGCTGCGGATCCGGCAGATCCCGGTCGGCGACATGCTCCCGGCGCTGGTGGTGGCGCCGCTGCTCACGACGCTGGTGGCGCGCTAGAGACGCGCCGATCACCGCTCCCGGCCGGCGTGCCCGAACGCCTCGTTCGGCACGGCTGTGGCCCATGACCGCTCACGACCTGCGCGTTTGGTGCCATGGCACCCAAACCGCAGGTCACGAACGGTCGCCGTACGGATAAAGGCCGACCGGGAGCTCGTCATCGCTTCCTCGGCCGGCAATCGCAGCGGCGAGCTGCCTGTCGCGTCGCCAGCGGGCGGGCTACTTCTTCTTGCCCGAGGGCAGGCCGTCGATCACGAGCTGGGCCACCTCGCGCATTCCCAACCGGCGGTCCATCGCCGTCTTCTGGATCCACCGGAAGGCCTCGGACTCCGTCAGTCCCATCTGCTCCTGCAGGATCCCCTTGGCGCGGTCGACCGTCTTGCGGGTCTCCAGCCGCTCGCCGAGGTCGGCGATCTCCGCCTCCAGGGCGTGCAGCTCGACCCAACGGGACCGGGCGATGTCGATGGCGGGGCGCAGGTCGTCGATGGTGAAGGGCTTGACCACGTAGGCCATGACGCCGGCGTCGCGGGCCCGTTCGACCAGGTCGCGGTCGCTGAACGCGGTCAGCATGACGCACGGCGCGATGCGCTCCTTGCCGATCACCTCAGCCGCCGAGATCCCATCCTTGACGGGCATCTTCACGTCGAGGATCACCAGGTCGGGGCGGTGCTCGCGGGCAAGGTCCACGGCCTGCTCGCCGTCGCTGGCTTGGCCGACTACGTCGTAGCCGCTGTCGGCCAGCATCTCGGCCAGGTCGAGGCGGATCAGGGCCTCGTCCTCGGCCACGACCACGCGGACGCCATCCCGGCCGGCGTCCTCAGCGGCGGATTCGAGGACCTGCGGACGGGACGGGGGCGGGGCTGGTACCGGGGCCGTGGGCTTGATGGTCACCCGCACATCTTAGGACCTCGATCCTGACCGCACGTGAGGCGGATCCTGGACGTACGCTGAATTCCAGCGAGCGGCAACGGGATCCGAACCAACGGACCGACATCGGAGGGTGGCGCCGGTGGCCGCCCAGAGGGCACCGGACGCCGGAATGGGACCGGCGCGCGTCTACGCGGCCGTAGCGTGCTCCGCGGATGGCTGACTGTGCTGCCGGACTACGGTGCCGGGAGCGGGACTTGAACCCGCACGACCTTGCGGTCAGAGCATTTTGAGTGCCCCGTGTCTGCCATTCCACCACCCCGGCGGGTGACCCAGTTGCCCAGGCGCGGACCATCATACGTGCTGCGCGGCCGGCCCCGCCGCACCGTCCGGCCGACCCACACGCCGAACCGCTCCGAACCCAGTCCGCCCCTGCCACGCCAGGGCCGGCCCGGCCCGGCGAACAAACTGGGAATCCCCGGAAGCGGTCGAGCCTCAGCTGTCGAGACTGCCCACGACGTGCACGCGCAGCGAGTTGGTGGTGCCGCTCACGCCGTACGGTCGGCCTGCCACCACGACGAGGACGTCCCCGTCGGTGACGACGCCCTCGGAGAGGAGGGCTTGGTCGACGGCCTCGACCATCGTCGACATGTGCCGGAACTTGGGGACGACGAACGCCCGCGTCCCCCAGGTCAGCGTCAGCCGCCGCGCGGTCTGCGGGTCGTTGGTGAAGGCGAGCATCGGCAGCTCGGACCGCACCCGGGACATCCGCCGGGCGGAGTCGCCGGAGGAGCTGAAGCACACCAGGTACTTCGCCTGCAGCGCGTGCCCGATCCGCGCGGCCGCCGCGGTGACGGCGCCGCCGACGGTGGAGGGTTCGGTGCCCAGCGGGGGGATCCGGGCCAGACCGTGGTCCTCCGTGTTCTCGATAATGCGGGCCATCGTGCGGACCGCCTGGATCGGCCAGGCGCCGACGCTCGTCTCCCCCGACAGCATCAGCGCGTCCGTGCCGTCGAGCACGGCGTTGGCGCAGTCGCTGGCCTCCGCCCGGGTGGGGCGGCTGTTGTCGATCATCGACTCCAGCACCTGGGTGGCCACGATGACGGGCTTGGCCTCCCGACGGGCCAGCTCGATCGCCTGCTTCTGGACCAGCGGCACCTCTTCGAGGGGCATCTCGACGCCCAGGTCGCCGCGCGCCACCATGATCCCGTCGAAGGCCCGGATGATCTCGGCCAGGTTGGCGACCGCCTGCGGCTTCTCCACCTTCGCGAGAATCGGGCGGCGGACGTCCTCGTCCTCCATGATCTCGTGGCACCGGATGACGTCGCGGGCGTCGCGCACGAACGACAGCGCGATCCAGTCGGCCCCCATGCGCAGCGCCCAGCGCAGGTCCTCCTCGTCCTTGTCGGACAGGGCGGGGACGCTCACCGGTACGCCGGGCAGGTTGATGCCCTTGTTGTTGGAGATGGTGCCGCCCTCGGTGACCTCGGTGACGACATCGGTCGGGGTCACCTCGACGGCGCGCAGGCAGATCTTGCCGTCGTCGACGAGCAGCGTGTCGCCGGGGCGCACGTCACCCGGCAGGCCCTTGAACGTGGTGGAGACCCGGTCCTTGTCGCCGTCCACGTCGTCGATGGTGATCGTGAACCGGTCCCCGTCGTTGAGCAGGACCGGCCCGGTGGCGAACCGGCCGGTGCGGATCTTCGGCCCCTGAAGGTCGACCAGCACTCCCACCTGACGCCCGGCGGCCTCGGCGGCCTCGCGGACCATGGCGATGTGCCGCTCGGCGTCCTCGAACGAGCCGTGCGAGCGGTTGATCCGGGCCACGTCCATGCCCGCGTCGACCAGGGCACGGATCTTCACCGGGTCGTCAACCGCGGGGCCGATGGTGCAGACGATCTTGGCGCGGCGCATGGATTCGATTCTACGGGCGCCGGATCGGCGCCCCCGACAGGCTCGGCGCACGCCGGGGGGCCAGCGGATGTACGTCGGGTGGCATGGCCATGCATTCTTGGCGCCGTGCCGCAAGGGTGCCCGCGGCAGAGCTGCGGCGCGGCGGCGCGTCGTCAGCCCCGCACCTGAGGCGACTCACCTCGTGTCGAGACGACACACGTACGTACGGGAGTTGTCTCGACTTAACCTGAGGCGCCTCACCTCGAGACGAGACGACACACGTACGTACGGGAGTTGTCTCGACTGAACCTGAGGCGCCTCACCGCAGGGAGCACGTTGCTCCCGGGAACCGGCTGCACCGAACGCCGGCCGAACCCTCACGGCCCGGAAGCCTCGACGCAACTCCCACAGCCCGGCGTCGCGGACGACCCCGGACCGCGGCTACACCGTCAGCGGGCGATCCGTCGGGCTGATCGGCCGCGGCAGCGCGGACTCGCCCGTCAGCCAGGCGTCGACACCGTGCGCGCAGGCCCGCCCCTCGGCGATGGCCCACACGATCAGCGACTGCCCGCGACCGCAGTCGCCCGCGACGAAGACCCCCGGAACGCTGCTCATGTAGTGCTCGTCGCGCACGATGTTGCCGCGCTCGTCGAGCTCCACACCGAGCTGCTCCACGACCCCGGCCTTCTCCGGGCCGGTGAAGCCCATCGCCAACAGGATCAGCTGGGCGGGGAGCACCTGCTCGGTGCCGTCCACCTCGACGAACCGGCCGTCCTCGAGGCGCACCTCGACCAGCCGCAGCCCGCTGACCTTGCCGCGCTCGTCGCCGATGACCTCCTTGGTGTTCACCGAGTAGACCCGCTCGCCGCCCTCCTCGTGCGCGCTGGCGACGCGGAAGAGCATCGGGTACGTCGGCCACGGGTGGGCGTCCGCGCGCTCCTGCGGCGGCCGCGGCATGATCTCCAGGCTGGTCACGGACTTGGCGCGCTGCCGCAACGCCGTACCAATGCAGTCCGCGCCGGTGTCGCCGCCGCCGATGACGATGACGTCCTTGCCGGTCGCGACGATCTGGTCGACGACGTCCTGACCGAGCGCGACGCGGTTGGCCTGCGGGAGGTACGTCATCGCCTGCACGACGCCCTCGAACTCCCGCCCTGGCACCGACAGGTCACGCGGCACCGTCGCGCCGGTGGCGAGCACCACCGCGTCGTACCGCTTGCGCAGCTCCGTCCCCGTGAGGTCCGCCCCCACCTTGACGCCGGTGCGGAACCGGGTGCCCTCGGCGCGCATCTGCGCGAGGCGCCGGTCGAGGACCTGCTTCTCCATCTTGAACTCGGGGATGCCGTAGCGGAGCAGGCCACCGGCCTTGTCGGCGCGCTCGTACACCGCGACGGTGTGCCCCGCCCGGGTGAGCTGCTGGGCGACCGCCAGCCCGGCCGGGCCGGAGCCGACGACCGCGACCGTGCGGCCGGACAGCCGCTCCGGCGGCATCGGCATGACGCGGCCGTCGTCGAAGGCCCGGTCGATGATCGTGACCTCGACCTGCTTGATCGTCACCGCGGGCTGGTTGATCCCGAGCACGCAGGCGGTCTCGCACGGGGCCGGGCACAGCCGGCCGGTGAACTCCGGGAAGTTGTTGGTCGCGTGCAGGCGCTCGATCGCGTCGCCCCAGCGGCCCTTCCAGGCGAAGGTGTTCCACTCCGGGATGATGTTGCCCAGTGGGCACCCGCTGTGACAGAACGGGATGCCGCAGTCCATGCAGCGTCCGGCCTGGTCTTGCAGGTCGCGGACGTCCTGCGGCTCGTAGACCTCGTTCCAGTCGCGCAGCCGCACGGGGACGGGGCGGCGGGACGGGAGCTGGCGCTCCCGGTGGTTGAGGAAACCATGCGGGTCAGCCACGGGAGGCCTCCATGATCCGCTCCCAGACCTGGGAGCCGTCGGGGTCGAGCCCGTCCGCCTCCGCGGCGGCCCGCACGTCGAGGACGCGCTGGTAGTCGCGGGGCAGCACGAGCGAGAATCGGGCGCGGCTGGCCGGCCAGTCGGCCAGCAGCTCGGCGGCGACGACCGACTCGGTCGCCTCCAGGTGGCGGCGCAGGAGGGTTTCGACGCGGTCCGCGTCGTCGTCGCGCAGCTCCAGCACGTCGACGAGTTCGGGGTTGACCCGCTGCCGGGCGAGGTCGAGCACGTAGGCCACGCCGCCCGACATCCCGGCCGCGAAGTTGCGGCCGGTGGGGCCCAGGACCAGGACCGTGCCGCCGGTCATGTACTCGCAGCCGTGGTCGCCCACGCCCTCCACCACGGCGCTGGCGCCGGAGTTGCGCACGCAGAACCGTTCCCCGGCCGTGCCGCGCAGGAAGATCTCGCCGCTCGTGGCGCCGTAGCCGACGACGTTGCCGGCGATCACGTTGCGCTCGGCGGCGAGGTGGGACGACGGCTCGGGCCGGACGGCCAGCCGACCACCCGAGAGGCCCTTGCCGACGTAGTCGTTGGCCTCGCCGAACAGGCGCATGCTGACGCCGGCCGGCAGGAACGCCCCGAACGACTGCCCGGCCTCGCCGGTGAGGTTCACCGTGATCGTGTCCTCCGGCAGACCCTCGTGGTGGGCCTTCGTGACCTCGTGCCCGAGCATCGTGCCGACCGTGCGGTTGACGTTGCGGATCCTCGCCTCGATGCGCACCGGCTCACCACGCTCCAACGCCGGGCGCGCCTGCGCGATCAGCTCGTTGTCGAGCGCCTGCGCCAGGCCGTGGTCCTGCGCCTGGGTGCAATAGCGGGCCGCGTCGCCCTCCGGCACCGCCTCCGCGAGGATCGGCGACAGGTCCAGCCCGGCGGCCTTCCAGTGGTCGACGGCCTTACGGACGTCAAGCACCGAGCTGTGCCCCACCGCCTCGGCGATGCTGCGGAACCCGAGCTGGGCGAGCAGCTCCCGCACCTCCTGGGCGATGTACTCGAAGAACGTCTCCACGAACTCCGGTTTGCCGGTGAACCGGGACCGAAGCTCGGGGTTCTGCGTGGCGATGCCCACCGGGCAGGTGTCCTGGTGGCACACCCGCATCATGATGCAGCCGCTGACCACCAGCGGAGCGGTGGCGAACCCGAACTCCTCGGCCCCCAGCAGCGCCGCGACGACCACGTCGCGCCCGGTCTTGAGCTGACCGTCGGTCTGCACGACGATCCGGTCGCGCAGGTTGTTGAGCACCAGCGTCTGCTGCGTCTCGGCGAGGCCCAGCTCCCAGGGCGCCCCGGCGTGCTTGAGCGACGTCAACGGCGAGGCACCGGTGCCGCCGTCGTGCCCGGAGATCAGGACGACGTCGGCGTGCGCCTTGCTCACCCCGGTCGCGACCGTGCCCACGCCCACCTCGGAGACGAGCTTGACGTGGATCCGCGCGCTGGGGTTGGCGTTCTTCAGGTCGTGGATGAGCTGGGCCAGGTCCTCGATCGAGTAGATGTCGTGGTGCGGCGGCGGGCTGATGAGCCCCACGCCGGGCGTCGAGTGCCGGGTCCGGGCCACCCAGGGGTAGACCTTGGCGCCGGGCAGCTGGCCGCCCTCGCCGGGCTTGGCGCCCTGCGCCATCTTGATCTGGATGTCGTCGGACTCGGTGAGGTAGTGGCTGGTCACGCCGAACCGACCCGAGGCGACCTGCTTGATCGCGCTGCGCCGGGTCGGGTCGAGCAGCCGGTCGACGTCCTCGCCGCCCTCGCCGGTGTTGGACTTGCCGCCGAGGCGGTTCATCGCGATCGCGAGGGTCTCGTGGGCCTCCTTGCTGATCGAGCCGTAGCTCATCGCGCCCGTGGAGAACCGCTTGACGATCTCGCTGACCGGCTCGACCTGGTCGATCGGGATCGCGGTGCGCCCGCTCGTGTCGAATTCGAAGAGCCCGCGCAGCGTCATCAAGCGCTTAGACTGCCCGTCGACCCGCGCCGTGTACTGCTTGAACAGGTCGTAGCGCCGGCTCCGGGTGGAGTGCTGCAGCCGGAACACCGTCTCAGGGTTGAAAAGGTGCGGCTCGCCTTCGCGACGCCACTGGTACTCCCCGCCCGTCGTCAGCTTGCGGTGCGCGTTGCCGACGCCGGAGACCGGGTACGCCGTGCGGTGCCGCGCCTCGACCTCCTTGGCGAGGACGTCCAGGCTCACGCCGCCGAGGCGGCTCGTCGTCCCCGTGAAGTAGGCGTCGATGACCTCCTTGGCCAGGCCGATGCACTCGAAGACCTGGGCGCCGCGGTAGCTCGCCACCGTCGAGATGCCCATCTTCGACATGACCTTCAGGACGCCCTTGCCGAGCGCCTTGATGAGGTTGGCGACGGCCTTCTCGCTGGTCACGCCGGTGATGGCCCGAGAGCGGACCATGTCCTCGACGGTCTCCATCGCGAGATAGGGGTTCACGGCGGCGGCGCCGTAGCCCACGAGGAGGGCGACGTGGTGCACCTCGCGGACGTCGCCCGCCTCGACGATCAGACCCACCTGGGTGCGGGTCTTCTCCCGAATGAGGTGGTGGTGGACCGCGGCGGTCAGCAGCAGCGACGGGATGGGGGCCTTGTCGATGGTGCTGTCCCGGTCGGAGAGCACGACGAACCGGGCGCCCCGCCGGATCGCCGTCGAGACCTCCTTGAAGATCATCTCGAGTCGCTGCTTCATGGCAGCGGCCCCGCCGGCCACGTCGTACAGCCCGGACACGACCACGGTCGCCGTGCCCGACCCGGCGTCGTCGTCCGCGTCGATGTGCACGATCTTCGCCAGCTCGTCGTTGTCGATCACCGGGAAGGGCAGCACGATCTGGCGGCAGTGCTCGGGGGTCGCCCCGAGGAGGTTGAGCTCGGGCCCGGCGGTCCCGCCGACGCTGGTGACGAGCTCCTCCCGGATCGCGTCCAGCGGCGGGTTCGTCACCTGGGCGAAGAGCTGGGTGAAGTAGTCGAACAGCAGCCGCGGCCGGTCCGACAGCACCGCGATGGGGGTGTCGGTGCCCATCGAGCCGAGCGCCTCGGTCCCGGTCGCCGCCATGGGCGCGAGCAGGATCCGCAGCTCCTCGCTGGTGTAGCCGAACGTCTGCTGACGGCGCGCCACCGAGCTGGGGGTGTGCAGGATGTGCTCGCGCTCGGGAAGATCGTGCAGCTCGACCATGCCCTCGTCGAGCCACTGCGCGTACGGCAGCTCCTGGGCCAGCTCGCTCTTGACCTCCTCGTCGGAGATCAGCCGGCCGGCGGCCGTGTCCACGAGGAACATCTTGCCGGGGCTGAGCCGGCCCTTCTCGACGATCTTCTCCGCCGGGATGTCGAGCACGCCCGCCTCGCTGCCGAGCACGACCAGGCCGTCGTCGGTCACCCAGTAGCGGCCGGGCCGCAGGCCGTTGCGGTCGAGTACGGCGCCGATGAGCGTCCCGTCCGTGAACGTCACGCAGGCCGGGCCGTCCCAGGGCTCCATGAAGCAGCCGTGGAACTGGTAGAAGGCCTTGCGCGCGGCGTCCATCTCGGCGTGGTTCTCCCACGCCTCCGGGATCATCATGAGGACCGCGTGCGGCAGGCTCCGGCCGCCGAGGTGCAGCAGCTCCAGCACCTCGTCGAAGCCGGCCGAGTCGGAGCCGTGCGGGTCGCAGATCGGGAAGAGCCGGGTCAGGTCGCCGGGGATCAGGTCGCTCTTGAGCACCGACTCCCGCGAGGCCATCCAGTTGCGGTTGCCGCGCACCGTGTTGATCTCCCCGTTGTGGGCGATCAGCCGGTAGGGGTGCGCGAGCGGCCAGCTCGGGAACGTGTTGGTGGAGAACCTCGAGTGGACCAGCGCCAGCTCGGTGACGACCCGGGTGTCGTGCAGGTCCGGGTAGAAGTGGTCGAGCTGCTCGGTGGTGAGCATGCCCTTGTAGACCAGCGTGCGGGCGGACAGCGACGGGAAGTAGGTGCCGGTCTCGTGCTCGGCGCGCTTGCGCAGGCAGAAGGCGAGCCGGTCCAGCTCGATGCCGGCCGCGCCCTCGCGGGCGCCCGCGGCGGCGACGAACAGCTGGGCGAAGTGCGGCATGACGTCGCGGGCCACCTTGCCGATGACGCCGTAGTCCGTGGGGACGTCGCGCCAGCCGAGGACCGTCAGGCTCTCCTGGGCCGCCAGCTCCTCGATGCGACGCACAGTCGCGGCGCGCCGGTCCGCCTCGACGGGCAGGAACGCGGTGCCCACGGCGTACCGGCCCTGCTCGGGCAGCTCGAACCCGGCCACCGCGCGCAGGAAGGCGTCCGGCACCTGGAAGAGGATCCCCGCGCCGTCGCCGACGAGCGGGTCCGCGCCGGTGGCGCCGCGGTGGTCGAGGTTGCGCAGCGCGACCAGAGCCTGCTCGACGATGTCGTGTCCGGGCTCCCCGCGCAGGGTCGCGACCATGGCGACGCCGCAGGCGTCGTGCTCGTAGGCGGGGTCGTACAGACCGGTGGCGGCGGGGACAGCGGAGAAGTCGCGTGCGGACACGTCGTTTCACCGTCCTTGAGGGAGAGGACCGATGAGGTCGGGGGAAAGAGTACGCCGAGACGGCGCGATGAACCGGACCGCGCTGTCCGGCCGATGGCACTCTACCGGCTGGGCCGCACCCGAAATGACCGGGGCCATCTCGATGTGCGAGACGCCTCGTCCAGATGGCGGCTAACCGGTGGCCTCGCCGGAGCGGCGGCGCCCGCGGCGGCCCAGCCACCAGAACCACCAGGCCCCGAAGGCGAAGACCAGGACGGACGTCCAGACATTGAGCCGCAGCCCGAGCACGTGGTTGGCGTCGTCGATGCGCAGGTTCTCCACGACGAAGCGCTCGACCGTGTAGAGCATCAGCACGAGGGCGAAGAGCTGGCCGGGCGCCAGCACGCGCCGTACGGCGTCCCGCGAGCCCTCGGTCACCGCCGCGGCCCCCCGCGGGGCCGCCCCAGCGCCGAACCGGCGGTCGACCCAGAACAGCAGCGCCGCGGCGAGCAGGCACCACACGGCCTCGTAGAGGAACGTGGGGTGAAAGGTGCCGATCACGACGGGCTGGCCGGCCGCATCGAGCACCGCCCGCCCGGCCTGGTGGTCCCACTGGTGGATCTCCAGCGCCCAGGGGACGTCGGTGGGGCCGCCGTACAGCTCGTTGTTGAACCAGTTCCCGAGCCGTCCGATGGCCTGGGCGATCAGCAGCGGGGGCGCGAGGGCGTCGCCGAAGACGAGCAGCGGTACGCCGTGGCGGCGGCAGCCCAGCCAGGCCCCGACCGCCCCGAGTGCCACGGCGCCCCAGATCCCCAGGCCGCCCTCCCAGATGTAGAGGGCTCGGACCGGCTGGCCGCCGGGGCCGAAGTAGGCCTGTGGGCTGGAGATCACGTGGTAGAGCCGACCGCCGACGATCCCGAAGGGCACCGCCCACAGCGCCACATCAATGGCCTTCTCCGCCTCGACCCCGCGCTCCGGCAGCCGCCGGGCGGTGAGCCAGGCCGCCACGACGATGCCGGTGAGCAGGCACAGCGCGTAGGCCCGGATCGGGAGCGGGCCGAGGTGCCAGACCGCCACGTCGGGGCTCGGCAGCGAGGCAGGGATCGGGGCGAACAGCATCAGCGCTTCTCCTGGCCTTCCTCGCCGTCCAGGCAATCGACGCGGGTGCGCTCGATCGCTGGGCTCACTTCGCCGTCTCGAACAGCTTCTTCTCGAAGTCGTCCGCGCTGCCGACGCCAGCCAGGCTCATGGCCTTGCCGTTGACGTAGAACGCGGGCGTGCCCTGCAGCTTGACCGTCTCGAAGCTGTAGCGGTCGACGCTCTTGAGGTAGGGCAGGTAGGTCTTGTTCGCCGCGCACTGCTTCCACGTGTCGAGGGCCGCCCCGGAGACCCCGGCATCGGCCACGGCCGCCTGCAGCGTCTCATCGGTGTAGCCGTCGCCCTCCTTGGCGGGCTGCTTGGCGAAGATCTTGTCGTGCGCGTCCTCGAACTTGCCGGCGTCCGCGGCGCACAGGGCGGCGTTCCCGGCCCGCTTCGAGGCGTCGTTGCGCAGGCTGTCGTCCAGGAAGGTCTCGACGTAGTAGGCGAGGTTGACCTTGCCGGCCTTGCCCAGCTCCCGGATGCGCGCCCCGAAGAGGTCCTCGGCCTGCTTGCAGGCCGGGCACTGGAAGTCCTCGAAGATGGTCAGCGTCGGCACGCCCTCCTTGAGGACGCCGCCGTTGCTCGCGACGATCGGCGAGGTCCCGTCCTTGACGCCCTTCGGCAGCGCGACCGCGCCGCTGGTGGCCCCGGACGTGCCCCCCGAGGTGGCGCTGCCCGACGTCGCGCCGCTCGTGGCCGTTCCCCCGGAGGTCGACCCACTGGCCGTGGGGGCGGGGGTGTCGCCGCCGCGGTTGGGCAGCCACAGCGCGAGCACGATGCCGAGCACCACGAGCAGGCCCACGACCGCGGCGAGGATCTTCTTGCTGTTCCCGCCGCCTGGCCTGCCGGCGGCCTCGGCGATCTTGCGCTGCCGATCGTTCTGCGGGGCGGACGCCATGCTCTCTCCTTCGGGCTCGCGCGGCGGACCGCAGGTGCGGGTGCGCCGTCGCTGTCAACGACTGGGGTCAGGGGGTGGTTCCGGGGCCGACGCCGTCCGCCGGGTATCCGGCAGGGGCGCTGCGCTCGAATCGATTGTCCACGGCCAGCGGCGAATTGGGCCGCAGCACCAGCCATCCGGCGAGGATGAGGAAGCCCACATCGCGCAGGATCTCCTGCAGGTAGGCCGGCTGCTGGTCCCACGCCAGGGCACCCCCGCCGCCGAAGCAGCCGCAGTCGATGCGCAGCCCGCGGGCCCACGCCGAGGCGATGCCCGCGATGAAGACGACCAGCAGGATCCCGGACAGGATCGCGACCGGCCGGACGAACAAGCCGACGAGCAGCAGCAGCCCGAGCGCCAGCTCGACCACCGGGAGCGCCTGCCCGATGAGGCCGGCGAGATCGTAGGGGAAGATGTCGTACGCCTGCACGGCCCGCGCGCTGGTCAACGGCTTGCCGAGCTTGGTCGAGGCGGCGTACAACCAGACCGCGGCGAGGGCGAGTCGCGCGGCCAGGCTGACCCAGCGCTGCCAGGGCGCGGGGCGCAAACTCCTCACGCGTGGCCTCGCCGGACCCCGGCGGCGAGCTCGGCGACGAGGCCGCGCAGGGCCGTCAGCCGGTCGGGCCACGGAGCGTCGCCGGACAAGGTCTTGACCAGCGCGGACCCGACGATGACCCCGTCGGCGACCGCGGCAAGTTCGGCCGCCTGGGCGCCGTTGCTCACGCCGAGGCCGACGCACAGCGGCAGGTCGGTCGCGGCGCGGGTGCGGGCGACCAGCTCGCGGGCGGCCGAGCCGACGCTGGTCCGCGCGCCGGTGACGCCCATCACCGAGGTCACGTAGACGAACCCGCGGCAGTGCGCCGTGGTCATCGCCAGCCGGGCCGAGGTCGAGCTCGGCGCGACGAGGAAGATCGGGGCCAGGTCGTGGGCCTGCGCGGCGGCGAGCCACTCCCCCGCCTCGTCGGGAATGAGGTCCGGCGTGATCACCCCGGCTCCCCCCGCCGCGGCCAGGTCGGCGGCGAACCGGTCGACGCCGTAGGTGCGGATCGGGTTCCAGTAGCTCATCACCACGGCAACGCCGCCCGCCTCCACAACCGCGCGGGCGGCCTGGAAGACGTCGGTGAGCCGTACGCCGTTGGCCATCGCCGTCGACGCCGCGTCCTGGATCACCGGGCCGTCGAGCACCGGATCGCTGTAGGGGAAGCCCACCTCGACGACGTCGCAGCCGCCCTCGACCAGCGTGCGCATGGCCTCGAGGGACTCGGGCACCGTGGGGTACCCGACCGGCAGGTAGCCCATCAGCGCGGCCCGACCCTCCGCCTTGGCCTGGGCGAGCACCGCCTCGAGGGCCTCGCGGCCCGCCCCGCTCGACGTACGGTTCGTGGCCGTGGCCGTGGCGGCGCTCATTCCCGGCGCGGGCGCCGCGGGACTCGTCGTACTCACCAGCCGCTCCCCTCCGCCTCGTCGACCGGCTCGGCCGCCTTGATCTCCTCCGCCTCGACCAGCTCCTCGCCCGTGACCAGGCCGAAGTAGCGGGCCGCGGTGTCCACGTCCTTGTCGCCCCGGCCGGAGAGGTTGACGATGAGGATCGCGTCCGGGCCGAGCTCGCGGCCCACGTCCATCGCGCCGGCCAGCGCGTGCGCGGACTCGATTGCCGGCAGGATCCCCTCCGTGCGGGTCAGCAGCCGGAACGCCTCCAT
This sequence comes from Austwickia sp., assembly GCA_016699675.1. NCBI lineage: Bacteria > Bacillati > Actinomycetota > Actinomycetes > Micrococcales > Dermatophilaceae > Austwickia > Austwickia sp. Next base: position 4,014,225 of record CP064985.1, read on the forward strand.
GGCCGCCTGGTCGGTGGCGGCGCGGTATTCCGCCCGGCCGCTCTCATGCAGGTGCGCATGCTCCGGCCCCACGCTGGGGTAGTCCAGGCCCGCCGAGATCGAGTGCGACTCGACGGTCTGGCCGTCGTCGTCCTGCAGGACGTACGTCGCGGCGCCGTGCAGCACCCCCCGCGACCCGCCGGAGAACCGCGCGGCGTGCTTGCCGGAGGCGATGCCTTGGCCGCCGGCCTCCACGCCGATCAGCCGCACGCCGGCGTCGTCGCGGAACCGGTGGAACAGGCCCATGGCGTTGCTGCCCCCACCGACGCAGGCGATGACCGCGTCGGGCAGGCGACCGACGCGGGCGAGGATCTGCTCGCGGGCCTCCTCGCCGATGACCTTGTGGAAGTCGCGGACCATCTCGGGGAAGGGGTGCGGTCCGGTGACGGTGCCCAGCACGTAGTGCGTCGTCTCGACGTTGGCCACCCAGTCCCGCAGGGCCTCGTTGACGGCGTCCTTGAGGGTGCGGCTCCCGTGGGTGACGGGGATGACCTCCGCCCCGAGCAGGCGCATCCGCGCCACGTTGAGGGCCTGCCGCTGGGTGTCGCGCTCGCCCATGTAGACGACGGAGTCGAGCCCCATGAGCGCGGCTGCGGTGGCGGTCGCCACCCCGTGCTGGCCGGCCCCGGTCTCGGCGATGACGCGCTTCTTGCCCATCCGCACGGTGAGCAGCGCCTGCCCCAGGACGTTGTTGATCTTGTGGCTGCCCGTGTGGTTGAGGTCTTCGCGCTTGAGGAAGACCCGGGCCCCGCCGCAGTGCTCGGCGAACCGCGGCACCTCCGTGAGCAGGCTCGGGCGGCCGGTGTATTCCGTCTGCAGCCGGCGCAGCTCGGCCTGGAACTCGGGGTCGACCGCGGCCTTCAGCCGGGCCTCGTCGAGTTCCTCCAGGGCGGCGATGAGGGCCTCCGGGACGTACCGGCCGCCGAAATCGCCGAAGCGGCCGACCCCGATGCCCATGGCCTCGCGCAGGTCGACCCCCGGGCCGGCCGGGCCGGCGCTGCTGGGCGGGCTGGGCTGGGTAATCTGGCTGGTCTCGGTCACGACTCTCCCGGGTGGCGAAGGCACGGATGCGAACCCGCGGTGACCAGCTCCTGGACGGCCTCCCGCGGGCGGCCGCCGGTCACGAGCGCCTCGCCGACGAGCACGGCGTCGGCGCCGAGCCGGGCGAGTTCGAGAACGTCGTGCGGCCCGCGGACGCCGGACTCGGCCACCTTGACGACCCCGGCGGGCAGGTGCGGGGCGATCCGCCCGAACGTGCCGCGATCGACGTCCAGGGTCTTGAGATTGCGGTTGTTGACGCCGACGATCGCGGCCCCGGCCTGCACCGCGCGGCTCGCCTCGTCCTCGTCGTGGACCTCCACGAGGGCGTGCATGCCCAGGGACCGGGTCCGCTCCAGCAAGCCGACGAGGACCTCCTGCTCCAGCGCGGCGACGATGAGCAGGACCAGGTCGGCGCCGTGGGCCCGGGCCTCCCAGATCTGATACGGATCCACGATGAAGTCCTTGCGCAGCACCGGGATGTCAACCGCCCCGCGCACCGCGACGAGGTCGTCCAGGCTGCCGCCGAACCGTCGCTGCTCGGTCAGCACGCTGATCACGCTCGCGCCGCCGGTTTCGTAGTCCCGCGCGAGCCCGGCGGGGTCCGCGATCATCGCGAGCGCCCCCTTGCTCGGGCTGCTCCGCTTGACCTCAGCGATGACCTTGACCCCGAACTCACCTTGGCGCAGGGCGGCCAGCGCGTCGCGCGGATCGACCGCGCGGGCGGCGCGTTCCTTCAGGTCCGGGAGGCTCACCCGGGCGCGACGCTGCACGAGGTCTTCGCGGACGCCCTCGATGATCTCGTCCAGAACGGTAGGCACGAGGTCAGCGTAACGAGACCGCGCGAGTGGTCCGAATCGGGATCCGCGCGTGGACAGCACAGCTCGCTCGCGGGGCGGGAGGGGGTGGCGGCGCGCGTCAGGCGCGCAGGGCAGGAGTCAACGGCGGTACGCCGGGAGTTGCTGGGCGTCGGGGAGGTGCGGGCGGTTCAGGGGGTTTTCAGCAGGTAAGGGAGTCGCCGGCGGCGATCACCACATGTCCTCGACCCACTTGCCGCCGGCGCGCTGAAGCCCGATCCACGCGACGGCGCCCACCACGCACAGGACCGCGCCGGTCATCCACATCCACGACCAGCCGAGCACGACACCGACGCTTGCGAGCAGGGCACCCACGAGCATGACGAGCGTGCCGATCCAGGCCGCGGGGGTGTTGCCGTGGGAGACCTTGCCGGACATCTGCGCATTCCTCCGTGTCGCTCATGAGTCGGCGGCGGGTGCCGGGTTCCGTGCGGGTGGCCCGGGCGACGTGCGCCGGGGTGTGCTCGGACGTCGGTGTTCCGCCGTGAGCGACATTGTGCCAGGCCGCGAATGCGCACGGCTCGACCGAGCCGGACAATCGCGGGCGCTGGGCTGGGCGGCCTCTGTCGGCGCCGATCGGTCGGTCCTCGGCCCTCAACCGGGTCGCCGCCGGTGGGTCAGGTGGATCAGAGGGTGGGGTCCTCGCCCCGGGAGAGGGCATCCCAGTCATCGTCGGCCCGCCGGCTCGCGGCTTCCGACACGTGCGACGCCTCGGTCCGCCCCGCTCCCGACGTAGCGTTTCGCGGCCGACCCGACGTACCGGGCTGCCGCGGCTCCGCTGCTCCCGGCCCATCCGCCACGCCCGCGGCGTCGCCGGGAGGTCCCGGAACGCCAGACGCGGCGGACGCGATCCCGGCGCCGGCGCTACCCGCGGGATCGACGGGCGCGTCGTACCGCCGCGACCCCCGCCCCCAGCGCGACCCGAAGGCCAACGCCAACCCGGCGCCGAGCAGCACCACCAGGGCCGCGAGATCGCCGATCCAGGCAAGGGACGACACGGTGACGTCGTGGACGGGCAGCCCCGGGGGCACCGTCGACCGGGACAGCCCGGCCGCCGCGTCGCCGAGCCCCGCCCGCCAGGCGACCTCCGCCCCCAGCCCCGCCGCGCCGAGGAGCACCGCCACGACCACCCGCAGCCGCGGCCCGGCGAACGCGAGCGTCGCCGCCGCTGCGGCGGCGACGAGGAGCAGCGCGGGGTACGCCGGGGCCAGGCCGGACCCCGTGGCGCTCAACCGGGCCCCGGTCGTGACGCCGCCGGCACCCGCCTGGCCGGTCGCCAGCGGCCGGGCCGCCACGATGAGGCCGAGGCCCGCGCCGGCGAGCGCCACCAGCACGGCGGTCGCCCGGCGCGTCAGCACCCCGGCCCGGACTGGCGCGGCACCGCCGGAACGCACCGGGTCGCCGCTCGCGCGCGGCGCCGGGCCGGCACCGCTCATCGGCTCGCCTCGGGGGGACGCATCGTCGCGGCCCGGGCCACGGCCCGCAGCGCAGCGGCGGCCTTCGACACGCTCTCCAAGTACTCGCTGGCCGGCACCGAGTCGGCGACGATGCCGCCGCCGGCCTGCACGTACGCCGTCCCGTCGAGGATCACCGCCGTCCGGATCGCGATGGCCGCGTCGAGGTCGCCGTGCACGTCGAGATAGCCGACGACGCCACCGTAGAGCCCCCGCCGCGTCGGCTCGAGGGCGTCGATGAGCTCCATCGCCCGCGGCTTCGGGGCCCCCGACAGGGTGCCCGCGGGGAAGGTGGCGGCGAGGACGTCGTACGCGCTGCGGTCGGCCCGCAGGGCCCCCACCACCGTCGACTCCAAATGCATGATGTGGCTGTAGCGGTGCACGCTCATCAGGTCCACGACCTCGACGGACCCCGGCTCGCAGACCTTCTGCAGGTCGTTGCGGGACAGGTCGACGAGCATCACGTGCTCGGCGCGCTCCTTGGGGTCGACCACGAGCTCGGCGGCCAGCGTCTCGTCCTCCTCCGGCGTCGCGCCACGCGGCCGCGACCCGGCGATGGGATGGGTGATGACCCGCCCGGACTCGACCTTCACGAGCGCCTCGGGGCTGGAGCCCACGACGTCCATCGGCCGGCCGCCGGGGTCGACGAGGCGGAGCAGGTACATATACGGGCTCGGGTTCGTCGTGCGCAGCACCCGGTAGACGTCGAGGGCGTCGGCGGGGCACGGCGCGCTGAACCGCTGCGCCAGCACGACCTGGAAGACCTCGCCCGCCCGGATCGCTTCCTTGCCTGTCTCGACCATGGCCTCGAACTGCTCGCGGGTCTGGTTGCTCACCACGCCCGTGCCGTCCGCCGCGGATCCGGCCTCGGCCGCGTCGATGACGGCGACGGTCGCCGCGGCCGGCTCGGCCAGGGCGACGGTCATGGCGTCGAGCCGCCGCAGCGCGTCGGCGTGGGCCTCGTCGACGCGCTCGTCGGTGTTGTCGAAGTTCACCGCGTTCGCGACGAGGTAGATCGAGCCGTCGGCGTGGTCCAGCACGGCCAGGTCGGTGGCCAGCATCATCGCCAGCTCCGGCAGGCCCAGGTCGTCGACCGCCTCGGCGGGCAGCGGCTCCCACCGGCGTACGGCGTCGTAGCCCACGTACCCCACGAACCCGCCGGTCAGCGGCGGCAGCCCGCGGATCGGCTCCGTCGCCAGCGCGGCCAGCGCATCCCGCAGCACCTCGACCGGGTCGCCGTCCGTCGGAATGCCGACCGGCACGTCCCCGAGCCAGCAGGCCCGGCCGTCGCGCTCGGTGAGGACCGCGCGCGAGGCCGCGCCCACGATCGAGTAGCGCGACCACACCCCGCCGTGCTCCGCGGACTCCAGCAGGAAGGTTCCGGGCCGAGACCCGGCCAGCTTTCGGTACACCCCCAGCGGGGTCTCCGCGTCGGCGAGCAGGCGCCGCACGACGGGGATGAACCGCCGGCCGCGGGCCAGCTCGCGGAAGTCGTCCAGCGAGGGCCAGGTGGCGCCGTACGCGAGCGTGACCTCCGCACCGGGGGCGCCCCCGATCGTGGCTGCTCCGGTGTCGGTCATGAGGCGTCCTCTCCGCCGCGGACGGCCGGCAGCTCGGTGAAGAAGCAGGTCCGGGCCCCGGTGTGGCACGCCGCGCCCACCTGCTCGACGCGCACGAGCAGCGCGTCGCCGTCGCAGTCGATCGCGACCGACTGCACGTACTGCACGTGCCCCGACGTGTCGCCCTTGAGCCAGTACTCCGAGCGGCTCCGCGACCAGAACGTCACGCGGCCGGTGCTCAGCGTCCGGCGCAGCGCCTCGTCGTCCATCCACCCGAGCATGAGCACCTCGCCGGTGCGGTGGTCCTGCACGATCGCGGCGACCAGGCCGTTCGCGTCGCGCTTGAGCCGGTCGGCCACCGTCGGGTCGAGGCCGTCGGCCGCGGCTCGGCCGCTCGGCGGGGTGGAGGAGGGTTGCGTCACGTCGGTCATTCTGCCGGTACGTCGAGTGGGGCGGGCACCCGCCGTACGGCGTCCGGCGCGGCCGTCGCGGGTGGTGACCCGGTGGTAGGACTGCCACACTGACGGCCATGACCGGACTCGCCCAGCAGGAACGCGCCGCCTTCTGTGACACCCTCACCCGCGTCGGACCCGATGCCCCCACGCTCTGCGAGGGCTGGGACGCCCGTGACCTGGCCGCTCACCTCGTGCTGCGCGAGCGGCGCCCCGACGCGGCCGCCGGCGTGCTCGTTCCCGTCCAGGTGCTGACGGACCACACGCAGCGGGTGCAGGAGCAGTACGCCGAGCAGCCGTGGGACGCCCTGGTCGACATGGTGCGCGAAGGCCCCAAGGGCTGGTCCCCCATCCGGGTGGGCAGCGTCGACGACGCCATCAACCTCGCCGAGTTCTACGTCCACCACGAGGACGTCCTGCGGGCCGAGCCGGGCTGGACCCCGCAGGCGCGCCGCGAGCTGGACCGCGACTTCGCGGAGGCGCTGTGGGCGCGACTGCGGCAGGTGGGCCAGCTGTTCTTCCGCCGCTCCCCCGTCGGGCTCACCCTCGATGCGGGCGGCGTCGGCGGCCGCAAGCAGGTGAAGGGGGAGACCCGCGAAGGGGCCGTCACCCTGTGCGGAGACCCGGGCGAGATCCTGCTATTCGCCTTCGGGCGCGGCTCGGTGGCGCAGGTCCGCATCGAGGGCGAGCCGGACGCCGTCGCCAAGTTCCGCGAGACCCGCTTCGGTCTCTGAACCGGCCGCCCTCGCGGCTATCTCAGCTATCCCTCGCGGCGACGGCGGCGGCTGCCGCGCCCGGGTGCAGCGGCCGCGATCGCGGCGCTGGTCGCGACGGGTCCGCGGGTGAATCCTGCCGGAGCTGCGCTTTGACACGCCCCCGCGACGAATGCCACTGTCGGTGGCACCGAAAGGCCGACGGGCGGAGAAGCCGGTGCGATTCCGGCGCTGTCCCGCAACCGTGAGGGTGAGGCGACTCGCCCGAGCCGGACCACCGCGGTCGGCCGCTCGGCTCCCTGGAACAACCCGTCGTGGAGAGCGGGGCCGGAGCCCGGACCTGGATGGACCGTGCCTCGCCCGCTCGAGGAGGTCATCCCCTTGTCGTCACCGCTTCACCCCCGCCAGCTGCGGACCGCCCTGAGGTCGACGGTGGGCGCCGCCGCAGGCCCCACCCTCGGTCTGCTCGCCGTCGCCACCCTCGCCGCCCCCGGGGCGCTCGCCGTCCCGCTCGCCGCCGAGACCACCACACCCGCCCCGTCGCCCAGCGGCGCGGCCTCGACCACCGGGAGCGCCACCGGAACCGCGACGGGCACGTCCGCGGCGGCCGAGGGGTACCGCTTCTGGGGGTACTACCAGCAGGCGAACGGCAAGTGGGACTTCTCCCAGACCGGTGCCTTCCAGGTGGTCCCTAAGGACGGGACCGTGGACGGCTGGCGCTTCGCCACGGCCGCGGTGCAGGACCCGCGCTTCCCCCGGGCGCTGCCCTCGTTCGACGCCATCTGCGGCAAGACCGCGGCCGAGGCCGGCAAGAAGCGGGTCGGCGTCGTGATCGACTACGGCCGCAAGGCCGACGCCGGGGCCGACGTCAACCCGCCGGCGCCGATCGCGCGCTGCGCCAGCGTGATGACCGGCGCGTCGAGCGCCGAGGTGCTCAACGCCGTCGCCGGTCCTCGCGAGGACAAGGGCATGGTCTGCGCCATCGACAACTGGCCGGGCTCCTCTGGCTGCGGCGACCCCGTCGCCACCATCCCCGCCGACGCGAAGACCGCCGACGACAAGGTCGACATCTCCGTGAGCGCGCCGCGGGAGCAGCCCAAGACCCAGGACGCCGCCGAGAACCGGCAGGCCGCCGACCAGGGACCCAGCAAGACGCTGCTCACGGCCATCGCCGTGGTGGTCGTGGCGCTGGCGGCCGCGCTGGCCTGGCTGCTGCGCCGGCGTCGGCGTACCGGCCCGCCCGCCCAGCCCGCGACCCACGGCACCGGTGCCGCCGACGCACGCGGCACCGCCGACTCCACCGGGGCGCACTCGGGGGCCACTGCCCCGACATCGCCCGGCGACCGGCACGCCGAGGGTGACCGTCCGGTCGCCCGGGACGTCGACCCGACCGCCTGACCCACCCGACGACGCCCCGCCGATGGGACCTCGGTGACCCCCCGCACAAGCCGCCCCCGCCTGCTGCATCCCGCGGCCTGGTGGTGCTGGGCGCTGTGCGTGGGGGTCGCCGCGTCCCGGACCACCAACCCCTGGCTCCTCGGCCTGCTCGCCGCCCTGCTGGGGTGGACCGTGGCGCAGCGCCGGGAGCCCGGCACCGGGCGGATCCTCGCCGCGTTCCTGCTCATGGGCGCCCTGGCCATCGTGCTGCGCGTCGGGGCCACGGCCCTCGGCGGCGCGCGGCTGGGCGCGCACCTGCTCGTCGAGCTGCCCGTGGTGCCCCTGCCCGCCTGGCTGGGCGGCCTGCGGCTCGGGGGGGCGGTGCATCTCGAGCCACTGCTGCGGGCTTTGTACGACGGCGCGCAACTCGCCGTCGTCCTGGGCTCGGTCGGCGCGGCGAACGCGCTGGCCGGGCCGCGTCGCCTGCTGCGGTACGTGCCCGCGACCCTGTACGACGTGGGCACCGCGCTCGTCGTCGGCCTCACCTACGCACCACGGCTCGTCACGGAGGCGCAGCGCCTGGCGCGGGCGCGGCGCCTGCGGGGGCACCGGGGCCGAGGGGTCCGGGAGACGGGTCGCCTCGTCGTCCCGGTCGTGTCCGCCGCGCTGGACGGGGCGCTCGGCCTGGCCGCGTCGATGGAGTGCCGCGGCTACGGCCGTACGGTCACGTCCCGGCAGCGACAGCTGCTGGCGTCGGGCCTGGCCATGCTGGGTCTGGGCGGCGTGGTCGTCGGCGTCTACGGCCTGCTCGACGGGTTCACGCCGGTGGCGGTCGGCCTGCCCGTGCTCGTGCTGGGGATCCTCGTCGCCGCCGCGACCCTGTGGTTCGGGGCCGGCCGAGATCCCCGGACGCGCTACCGCAGAGACCCGTTCGCCCGCCCGGAGTGGGTCACGATTGCGTGCGGCGTCACGGTGGCGGTGGCCTTCGGCGGCTGGGGCGCCCTCGACCCCACCGGCATGCGGCCCCCGACCATGCCGTTGACGGTGCCCGACCTGCCGCTCGTACCAGTCCTCGCCCTGGTCGTGGTCGCGTTGCCGGGAGCGCTGACCCCGGAGCCGCCGGTCGAGTCCGCTGCGTCGAGCGTCCCCGCGGCCCCGGCCCGGGGTGCCGACGACGGCGACCTCACCCCGCACGCGCTGGCCCCGGCCCTCGCGAGGGGCCGCGCCGCCGATCGGGCTCGGGTCGGCGATCAAGATCGCGTCGGCGATCGGGATCGCGCCGGCGACCTAAGCCGCCTGCGTCAACCGACCGCCGGAGTGCCCGCCCTGAGGCCCGCGCCGTGATCGACATCCAGGACTTGGAGATCCGGTTCGCGGACGCGTCCGCTCCGGCGTTGCGCTGCCCGAGGCTGCATGCACCGGAGGGCGAGATGATCCTCGTCTGCGGTCCGACCGGCAGCGGCAAGTCGACGCTGCTGGGTTCGCTGATCGGGCTGGTGCCGCACTTCACCGGCGGCAGGCTGCGTGGGCGGGTCCGGGTGGCCGGGCGCGACACCCGCGAGCATCGGCCCCGCGATCTCGCCGGGGTGGTGGGCTACGTGCACCAGCACCCCGCGACGAGCTTCGTCACCGACCACGTCGAGGACGAGATCGCCTACGGCCTGGAGACCCTCGGGATGGCGCCGACCGTCATGCGGCGCCGGGTCGAGGAGACCCTCGACCTCATGGACCTCGCCGACCTGCGGACCCGGCCGCTACGGCGTCTGTCCGGGGGGCAGCAGCAGCGCGTCGCGATCGCCGCGGTCCTCGCGAGCGGCCCCGAGCTGCTCGTTCTCGACGAGCCCACCTCGGCGCTCGATCCCGTCGCTGCCGAGGAGGTGCTGTCCGCGCTGCAGCGGCTCGTCTATGACCACGGGCTGACGGTCGTGCTCGCCGAGCACCGGCTGGAGCGCGTCGTCCACCACGCCGACGGGATCGTGCTCGTCGAGGACGGCCTCGCCAGCGACGTCCTGGAGCCCACCGAGGCGATGGCGACCAGTCGCGTGTTCCCGCCGATCGTGGGCCTGGGACGGTACGCCGGGTGGGCCCCGCTCCCGCTGTCCGTGCGGGCGGCCCGCCGCGCCGCGCCGCAGCTGCGGGCCGAGCTGGCTGCCCGCACCTTCCCGGCCACCTCGGCCACCCTCACCGCCACGGCCACGTCGGCCACCGGCGCCGTCGTTTCGACCGCAGCGACCACGACCGCCGCCTCGGCGACTCGACCCGACCAGGACGCCGCCCCGGCGCTCGACGTGACCGGCCTCGACGTCGTGCGGGCCGGCCGGCGGGTCGTCGCCGGCGTCGACCTCGCGGTGCGGCCCGGGGAGATCGTGGCCGTGATGGGCCGCAACGGGGCCGGCAAGTCGAGCCTGCTGTGGGCCTGTGCCGGCGCCCTCACCGCCGCGAGCGGCCGCATCTCAATACGCGGCCGGTCCGTCGCCGACTACCCGCGCGCGGATCGGGTGGCCGCGGTGGGCCTGGTCCCACAGGACCCGGCGGACCTGCTCTACGCCGCCAGCGTCGAGGAGGAGTGCCACGACGCGGACGCCGACGCAGGGCTGCCGGCGGGGAGCTCCGCCGCGCTGTTGGCCGACCTGGCCGGACCGCTTGACCCCGCCGCCCACCCCCGCGACCTCTCGGAGGGCCAGCGCCTGGCCCTGGCGCTCGCGGTCGTGCTGCTCAGCTACCCCGCCGTCCTGCTGCTCGACGAGCCCACCCGGGGGCTGGACTACGCGGCGAAGGCGCATCTCGTCGCCATCCTGCGGCGGCTGACCGGAGACGGCACCGCCGTCGTCATGGCCACCCACGACGTCGAACTGGCCGCGGAGGCCGCCACCCGCGTGGTCCTCCTCGCGGACGGCGAGGTGGTCGCCGACGACGCGGGCCCGAACGTGCTCGCGACCTCGACGGCGTACGCCCCGCAGATCGCCCGCGTCCTGCACCCCGTGCCGTGCCTGACCTTGGCCGACGTCCGAGCCCGGCAGGCGCTCCCGGCGCCCGCCCCCGCGGAGACGCCATGAGCCCCCGGGCGCGGCGGGCCCGCGACCTGCCCGGGCATGCCCTGCTCGGGCTGCTGACGCTGATCGGGCTGGCGGCGTTCGGCTGGCCGTTCGTCGTGTCCGCCCCGGTGGGCGCCGGCCACGGCCAGGACGCGCCGTGGCTGTTCGCGCTCCTTGTCGGCCTGAGCGGCGCGGTCGTCCTCGCCGAGCAGGGCAGCGCCCGGCTCGACGCCAAGTCGGTGGCGATGATCGGCGTCATCGCCGCGCTCGGCGGTGGGATGCGCGTGCTGTCCGCCGGCGTGGCCGGGCTCGAGCCGATGTTCTTCGTGGTGGTGCTGGCGGGGCGCGTGCTCGGGGCCCGGCTGGCCTTCCTCACCGGCGCGCTCTGCCTGCTGACCGGCGCCTTCCTCACCGGGGCGGTCGGGCCGTGGGCGCCGTTCCAGATGGTCGCCACCGGCTGGGTGGCCCTCGCCGCCGCGCTGTTGCCCCCGCTGCGCGGCCGGGCCGAGGTGGCGGTCCTCGCGGCGTACGGTCTCATCGCCGGTCTCCTCTACGGCCTCGTCATGAACCTGTGGTTCTGGCCGTTCCTCGGGGCCTCGGCTCCGGAGGGCGCCGGCTACGTCCCCGGGGCGCCGCTGTCGGTGAACTTCGGTCACTACCTCGCGTTCTACCTGGCCACGTCGCTGGGTTGGGACCTGCCGCGCGGCCTGCTCACCGCGGCCTTGACCCTGATCGCCGGCCGCCCCCTGCTGCGGACGCTGCGCCGGGCGACGCGCCGGGCGGCCTTCGACGCCGCGCCGGCCTTCGAGCCCGCAACTGCCGCTCCCCCGCCCCCCGATCCACGGCGCGACCCCGCCCGGGTCGCGCCCGCTCCCCGCGCCGACACCGGAGGGCTCCGATGACGTCGATCCTCGTGCTGGGCGGGGTCCGCAGCGGGAAGAGCCGGTACGCCGAGCGCCTGCTCGCCGACGCGGCAGGGGTGCGGTACGTCGCGCCCGGTCCCGTCCCGGACCCGGCGGCCGACCCGGACTGGGCCGAGCGGGTCCGCCTGCACCAGGACCGGCGCCCCGCGCACTGGGAGACCTGGGAGACCGCCCGTCAGCCGGCGGGCCTCGCCGAGGCCGTCGCGACGGCACCGCGGGCGGTCCTGGTCGACTGCCTCGGCACCTGGCTCGCAGGATTGGTCCACGAGGCTCAGGCGTGGGACGACCGGGACCGGGCCACCGAGGCGGTGGACCACGGACTCGACGGACTGATCGCGGCGCTCGCGGTGCCGCCCGGCCCGGTCGTGCTGGTCACCAACGAGGTCGGCCTCGGCGTCGTCCCCGAGCACGCCTCCGGAAGACTGTTCCGGGACCTGTTGGGCCGCATCAACGCTCGCGTCGCCGAGGCCTGCGACCACGTCGCGCTGGTCGTGGCCGGGCGGGTCCTCGATCTGACCGCGGCCCCGACCGTCGCCGCGGCGGCACCGCTGCCCTCGGCGTCCCCCGAGGCGCCCTGACGCGCCGACGCGCAGGCCCCCCGCCGACGCCGCCTCCGCGGAGTTCAGAACGGCGAGACCGACGAGCCTGCGATCAGTCCGCTACCTGGGTCTGCACGAACGGCGGCTTGGTCACCACCGCGGCGACGTCGCGGCCGCGGACGTCGATGACCACCGAGTCACCCTCCGCCGCGCCGCGATCCAGCAGACAGAGCGCGATGCCGCGGCGCAGGGTCGGCGACATGGTCCCGGAGGTGACGACGCCGATCTCCTCCCCGGCGGCGTTCTTCACCAGGCAGTCCGCCCGCGGGATGCCCCGGCCCTCGACCAGCAGACCCCAGGACAGGCGGCAGGTCTTCGCCGCCCGCTGCTCCGACAGCACCTGCTTGCCCCAGAAAGCATCCTTGTCCCAGCCGACGGCCCAGCCGGCCCGGGCCATGTTCGGCGTGATGTCCATCGAGAGCTCGTGCCCGTGCAGCGCGTACCCCATCTCGGTCCGCAGCGTGTCCCGGGCGCCGAGGCCGCACGGCAGCCCGTCGTACGGCTCCATCGCCGCCACCAACGCATCCCACACCGACTCGGTCGCGGCCCACGGGACCACGAGCTCGTAGCCCTTCTCGCCGGTGTAGCCCGTCCGGCATACGGTCATCGGGGCGCCATCCCAGGTCGCGTCCGCGTAGCTCATGTACTCCAGCTCGGTGGGCAGCCCCAGCGCGGCGACGACTTCCGCCGACTTCGGACCCTGCACCGCGACGATGCCGTAGTCGCGATGCAGATCGGTCAGATCCAGACCCGCGGGCAGCTGCGCCCGCATCCGCCGGACCACCTCCGCGGTGTTCGCGCAGTTGGGGATGAGGAAGACGTCGTCGTCCGACTTCACGTACTGGATGAGGTCGTCGACCACGCCGCCGGTCGCCTCGTCGCAACACATCGTGTACTGCGCCTTGGGCGGCGTGACCTTGCGGAGGTCGTTGGTGAAGCAGCGGTTGACGAAGTCGGCGGCTCCCGGCCCCATGACCGAGGCCTTGCCGAGGTGGGAGACGTCGAAAATGCCGACCCGCTCGCGGACCGTCTGGTGCTCGCGCAGCACGCCGCCACCCGGGTACTCGATCGGCATGGCCCAGCCGCCGAAGTCGGCCATCTTGGCGCCGAGGGCCCGGTGCCGAGCGTCGAGCGGGGAGGTCTGCAGCTGCTGATCGGTCATAGCGGTCACGCTATCGGGCGGTTCGACGGATAATCACTCGGTTGGGCAGGATTGCCGATTTCCCGTGGCCCCGCCCGACCGCACCGCTCGTTCCCTACGAAAGGCCTTGCCCTGTGACCACGTTCGCGCTCACCGACCGAGCGGCCCACGACGCGGACGCCGACGCCCTGGTGGTCTTCGCGGCCCCCGGCGCGGCGGCCCCCCGCCTGTTGGGCGCGTTGCGGCCCCGACTCGCCCAGGCGATCGGCGACACCGCGACGAGCTTGCGCGCCCGAGGGTCGGCCGACGAGGTCACCTGGCTCACCCACGTGCCCGGGGTCGCGGCGAAGGCCGTCCTGGTCGCCGGGGTGGGCGGCGAGCCCGGGCAGTCCCCCACCGCCGAGGACCTGCGGCGGGCCGCGGGCGCGGCCGGGCGGGCGCTCGCCGGCCGGTCCAGCGCGGCAGTGGTGCTGCCGGACGACCTGCCCGAGACCGCGGGGGCGGTCACGGAGGGGCTGGGCTACGGCAGCTACGCCTTCACCGCGCACCGCGGCCCGAAGGGCCTGGCCAAGGCCGACGCGCACGCGCCCGTCGAGCAGATCCAGTTGCTCGGCGCCGGCAAGCCCCGCGCGGCCGCGGCGGCCCAGACGGCGGTCGCGCGCGCGGCGGTCCTGGTCGACGAGGTCCACTGGGCCCGCGATCTGGTCAACACCGCCCCGAACGTGCTCTTCCCGGAAAGCTTTGCGGAGCGAGTCCGCGACCGGGCGCCGAAGTCGGTGGCCGTCCACACGTACGACGCCGCGGCCCTGGCCGAGCTGGGCTGCGGCGGCATCCTCGGCGTCGGGCAGGGCAGCGTGCACCCGCCGGTCATCGTGCGGATGAGCTACGCGCCCAAGGGCGCGACGTCCCGCCTGGCCTATGTCGGCAAGGGCATCACGTTCGACTCCGGTGGGCTGTCGCTGAAGACGCCCACGGGGATGATCACGATGAAGGGCGACATGGGGGGGGCGGCCGCGGTCGCCGCGGCGGTGCTGACCATCGCCCGGCTCGGCCTGCCCGTCGCCGTCGACGGCTGGCTGTGCCTCGCCGAGAACATGCCCGACGGGCGGGCCCAGCGACCGGGCGACGTCGTGACCATGGCGGACGGCACCACCTGCGAGATCATCAACACCGACGCGGAGGGCCGGTTGGTCCTCGCCGACGGCCTGGTGCTCGCCTCCCGCGAACAGCCGGACGCCCTCGTCGACATCGCCACCCTCACCGGGTCGGCCGTCGTCGCGCTGGGCCACCGGACGGCCGCCGTGCTGGCGAACGACGACGAGCTGCAGGCGGAGCTGACGGCGGCCGCGACCGCCGCAGGGGAGTCGGTGTGGCCCATGCCGATCCCCGCCGAGCTCATGAAGAGCCTGAAGTCGGACGTCGCGGACCGCAAGCACTCGGCCGAACGGCAGGGGGGCGCCCTGTTCGCGGCCGCCTTCCTGCGGGAGTACGTCGGGCCGGGCGCGGACTCCCGAGCCATCCCCTGGGGGCACCTCGACATCGCCGGACCCGCGTACAACGAGAAGGGCGCGCACGGCTACACCGGCAAGGGCGGCACGGGGTTCGGCACGAGGACGCTGGTGGCCCTGGCAGAATTCCGTTCGTGACGTTCACGCCGGCGCCCGCCGGAAAGGGCGCCGCGAGCGACCCTCGCGACCCCACGGGGTTCCTGCGAGGCGCCGACGACTCGGCGGCGGAGCCGGCGGAACGCGTCGACGCCCTGGACGGCATCCGGGCCCTCGCGGTGTCGCTGGTCGTCCTCTTCCACCTCGGGGTCCCGGGGATGGCGGGCGGCTTCCTCGGCGTCGACGTCTTCTTCGTTCTGTCCGGCTTCCTCATCACCACCCTGCTGCTGCGCGACATCGTGGCGAACGGCCGGATCGACCTCACCCGCTTCTGGGCCCGCCGGATGGCCCGCCTCATGCCGGCCGCGCTGCTGGTCTTCCTCGTCATCGGCGTGTGGGCCCTGGCCGCGGCCCCGGTGTTCCGCCGGGCCGGCCTCGGCGCTGACCTGCTGTGGTGTCTGCTCTACGTTGGCAACTGGCGCTTCATCTCGACCAGCAGCTACTTCGCCTTCGACGGGACCACCTCGCCACTGCTGCACCTGTGGTCGCTCGGCGTCGAGGAGCAGTTCTACCTCATCTGGCCGCTGGTGCTGCAGGCCGTCGCGCTGCTGCTTGCGGGAATGAGCGCGGGGCGGCACGCCCGCGACGATCGCGTGGGCGCCCGCAATCGCAGCACGACCGCCGTCATGATCACGGGTGGCGTCCTGGCGGTCGTGTCGGCGGTGCTGATGGCCCAGCTGTACGTCGCGGCCGGGCCCGATCGGGCCTACATGGGCACCGACGCCAAGGTCTTCGAGCCGCTTCTGGGGGCGGTGTTCGCGGCAGCGACGCTGCGTCCCCGGGTCGGGGAGCTGGTCCGGCGCTACGCCCAGGAGCTCATGGTCTTCGGCCTCGGCGCCCTGATCCTGGCGGTGGCCCTGCTGGGCTCGGCGAGCGGGCCCCACCCGGCGTACTTCTTCGGCGGCGCCGTGCTCACCTGCCTTGCGACCGTCGCCCTCGTCGCCGGGGCGGCCAACGCCCCCACCGACGGCGGCCTGGGGCGACTGCTGGCCAACGACGGCGTCACCTATCTGGGCCGCATCTCCTACGGCGTCTATCTGTGGCACTGGCCCTGGGCGGTGTGGCTGCTCCCCGACGGTCGGTTCAACGCCGCGGCCGCGCTGTTCGTCGCCGCGATGACCGTCGCCTCGGCGTCGGTGTCCTACCACCTGCTGGAGCTCCCGCTGCGCACCGGGCGCTTCCGGCTGGTGCCCCCGCTCAGCATCCTGCGCACCGGCGTGGTGGGGATCGCCGTCGTCAGCGTGATCCCGGTGCTGCTGGGGGGCGCCCCGTGGTACGCGGGGATCGCCCACAGCGACCCGGGCCCGTCGGGTCAGGCGTCCGGGGCGGCGCGCCAGCCGCGCGTCATGTTGGTCGGCGACAGCGTGCCGCTGCAGCTGTACGGCGCCTTCGCCGAGGCCGGCGAGCGGAGCGGGGTCGTCATCATCAACGACGCCCACGGCGGGTGCGCGGCCTCCGGGGTGGTGACGGTGAACCCGGACGGTACGCCGTACGACCCGGTCATCCCCAGGCTGCCGGGCGCACCGGACGGACCGATCTGCGCCGGCGTCATCGGCGATCAGAAGGCCCGGGTGGCGAAGGACAGGCCGACCGTCGTGCTGTGGTGGTCCCGCTACGAACTCGGCGACTTCCTCGGCCCCGGCGGCAAACCCGTGCGCGCGGCGGACCCCAACTACCGGGCGATGCAGCGCAACCTGCTGGACGCCGCCGTCGATCGGCTCTCCGCCGGGGGGGCCACGGTCGTCGTGGTCCAGCCGGAACCGACCGGCATGAAGACCGCCGACCGGTGCACCGCGGACCGGCGCAGCGAGGCCGCCGGCGAGTGCGGCGCGTTCCTCGTTCGGCTGCGGTTCGACAACCAGGTGCGCCTGCAGTGGATCGACGTCCTGCGCGAGAAGGCCGCGACCGACAAACGGCTCAAGCTCGTGCGCGTCGACGACCTGTTCTGCCGCAATCAGGCCAACCCGTGCGACGACCGCCTCCCGATCGCCGAGGACGGCCGGTTCGGGCCGCCGACCCCGGACTACGCGCGGCCCGACGGGTCCCACTTCGCCGCCGAGATCCGCGACCGGATGGCCGGCGAGGTGCTGCGCCGGGCCCTGGCCGCGGCCGGGTCGCCGTCGCGCTGATCGCGGATCTCGCATCGGCGCCGCCGCCCCTCTGAGAGGATGCCCGCAGCGATCCCGCCGCGACCCGGCCGACGCCACCCGCGCACCGCGCCACGCTGACCCCACGCCGACCCCAGCGCCCACTCATGAGGAGAGCCATGACCGCCGCCAGCGCCGCCCCGGACCGGTTCGACATCGTCATCCTCGGCGGCGGTAGCGGCGGCTATGCCTGCGCGCTGCGGGCCGCCCAGCTCGGCCAGCGGGTGGCGCTCGTCGAGAAGGCCGAGCTCGGGGGCACCTGCCTCCACCGCGGGTGCGTGCCGACCAAGGCGCTCCTCCACGCGGCCGAGGTCGCGGACGCGGTGCGGGAGTCGCAACGGTACGGCGTGCGCGCGGGCCTCGACGGCGTCGACATGGCCGGCGTGCACGCGTACAAGGACGGCATCATCGGCCGCCTCTACAAGGGGCTGCAGGGGCTGGTGACGACCGCCAAGGTCGAGTTCGTGGCCGGGGAGGGTCGACTTGTCGCGCCGGACGCCGTCGAGGTCGACGGCCGCCGGCTCGTCGGTGCGGCGGTGGTGCTGGCCACCGGGTCCTACGCGAAGACCCTGCCCGGTCTCGAGATCGGCGGCCGGGTGCTCACCAGCGACCAGGCCCTGCGGCTCGAGGAGGTCCCGGAGCGCGTGGTGGTCCTGGGCGGTGGCGTCATCGGGGTCGAGTTCGCCTCGGTGTTCCGCAGTTTCGGCGCGGAGGTGACCGTCGTCGAGGCGTTGCCCCGGCTGGTCGCCGCCGAGGACGAGGCCGTCTCCGCACAACTGGAGCGGGCCTTCCGCAAGCGCAAGATCGCGGTCCGCACCGGGGCACCGTTCGAGTCCGTCACGCAGGACAAGACCGGGGTGCGCGTGAGGCTGGCGGGCGGCGAGCAGATCGAGGCGGACCTGCTGCTCGTCGCGGTGGGCCGAGGGCCCGTGACGGCCGGTCTGGGGTACGAGGAGGCCGGGGTCGCGATGGAGCGGGGTTACGTGCTGGCGGACGAGTACTGCCGCACAAGCGTGCCCGGCGTCTACGCCGTCGGCGACATCGTGCCCGGGCTGCAGCTCGCGCACCGCGGCTTCGCCCAGGGCATCCTCGTCGCCGAGCACATCGCGGGGTTGGACCCGACGCCGATCGTGGAGAGCGGCATCCCGCGGGTCACCTACTGCGACCCCGAGATCGCCTCGGTGGGGCTGACCGAGGCCGCCGCCCGGGAGCAGTACGGCGCGGACCAGGTGGCGACGTACGACTACAACCTCGGCGGAAACGGCAAGAGCCAGATCCTCGGCACCAGCGGATTCGTCAAGGTCGTGCGCCGCGTCGACGGACCCGTCGTGGGGGTCCACATGGTCGGTGCTCGCATGGGCGAGCAGGTTGGGGAGGCGATGTTGATCGTGGGATGGGAGGCTCTGCCGCAGGAGGTGGCGGCGTTCATCCACGCGCACCCCACGCAGAACGAGGCCCTTGGTGAGGCGCACCTGGCCCTGGCCGGGAAGCCACTCCATGCCCACGGGTGACGGACTTCCGTTCACCCCTAGACTGAGCGACACCACCGCACGATGAGGAGAGGCTTGTCAATGTCCGAGCGCGTGACCATGCCGGCCCTGGGCGAATCCGTCACCGAAGGGACCGTGACCCGATGGCTGAAGAGCGTCGGCGACGCCGTCCAGGTGGACGAGCCCCTGCTGGAGGTCTCGACCGACAAGGTCGACACTGAGATCCCCTCTCCCGTGGCGGGGACGCTGCAGGAAATCCTCGTGCAGGAGGACGAGACGGTGCCCGTCGGCGCCGACCTCGCCGTCATCGGCGACGGGGCCGCTCCGCAGGCCTCCGGAGCCGACGCCCCCACGGAGCAGCAAGAGCAGCAGGGCGGCGCGGAGGCGGCGGCCGCGCCGGAGGCTCCCTCGACCGAGGCGCCCGTGCAGGCGCAGACCTCCGAGCCGGAGGCGGGGGGCGGCCAGCAGCAGGAGCAGCCGGCGGCCGCGCCGCAGCAATCGGGTGGCGGCGGTGGCGGCGTCACCGGTGGTGAGAAGGTGACGATGCCCGCGCTGGGTGAGTCGGTCACCGAGGGCACGGTGACGCGGTGGCTGAAGAAGGAGGGCGACGAGGTCGCGGTCGACGAGCCGCTGCTCGAGGTCTCCACGGACAAGGTCGACACCGAGATCCCCTCGCCCGTCGCCGGCACGCTGACGAAGATCCTCGTCCAGGAGGACGAGACCGTGCCCGTGGGCGCCGACCTCGCGATCGTCGGTGGTGAGGCGGCCGCCCAGGAGGCTCCCCAGCAGGCCGCACCGCAGCAGCAAGCACCTCAGCAAGCACCTCAGCAGCAGGCATCGAGCGAGGCGGCACCGGCGCAGCAGGAGGCCGACGCCGCGCAGGACCAGGCCCAGCAGAGCGCACCCGCCGCGCCTGCGCCGGAGCCTGCTCCGCAGTCCGCGGCGCAGCAGCCGGCCGCCGAGGCCCCCGCCCAGGTGCAGCCGCAGGGCCAGGACTCCAGCCAGGAGGGCGACGGCGACCCGTCGGCGTACGTCACCCCGCTCGTGCGCAAGCTCGCGGCGGACAACGGCGTGGACCTGTCCGCCCTGAAGGGCACCGGCGTGGGTGGGCGCATCCGCAAGCAGGACGTCCTCGACGCCGCGGCCGCCGCCAAGAAGGCCGCCGAGCCCGCCCCCGCACCGGCCGCCCCGGCCGCAGCACCGGCGCCCGCCGCTCAGGCCGGCGCGCCGGCGAGCGCCGAGGTGTCGGCCAAGCGCGGCACCCGGGAGAAGATGACCCGGCTGCGCAAGATCATCGCCCAGCGCATGGTCGAGTCGCTGCAGACCTCCGCCCAGCTCACGGCGGTCGTCGAGGTCGACATGACCCGCGTCGCCGCCGTGCGAGCGAAGGCCAAGTCGGACTTCGAGAAGCGCGAGGGCGTCAAGCTGTCCTACCTGCCGTTCATCTGCGTGGCGACGGTGGACACGCTCAAGCAGCACCCCTCGCTCAACGCCGGCATCGAGGGCGAGGAGATCGTCTACCACGGCAGCGAGAACCTCGCGGTGGCCGTGGACACCGAGAAGGGCCTGGTCGTCCCCGTCATCAAGGAGGCGGGCGACCTCAACATCGCCGGCATGGCCCGCAAGATCGCGGACGTCGCCGATCGCACCCGCACCAACAAGATCGGCCCGGACGAACTGTCCGGTGGGACGTTCACGATCAGCAACATCGGCAGCAACGGCTCGCTGCTCGACACGCCCATCATCAACCAGCCGCAGGTCGCGATCCTGGGCACCGGCGCGATCACCAAGCGCCCGGTCGTCGTCAAGGACGAGTTCGGCAACGAGTCGATCGCGATCCGCTCGATGATGTACCTCTGCCTCACCTACGACCACCGGGTCGTCGACGGGGCCGACGCCGGGCGCTTCCTGACCGCGCTGAAGGCGCGGCTCGAGGAGGGCGCCTTCGAGGCCTGATCGTCTCGACAGCTCCCGGGCGCACGGCGCGGCATCTCGCCGCTTGCCCGGCACCGAAGGGCCCGCCACACGGGCGGGCCCTTCGCCGTGCGCACGCTCGGTCCGGCCGCGCTAGCCAGGTCGTGATTGGGCCGCCCCACGCCTCACGCCGGGGCGGTCTCGGTGGCCCAGAGCCGCCACCCGGCCTCGGTCCACCGCAGGACGAAGACCAGCGGGCTCTCCCCCGCGGGATCCCATCCGCCCCGCGCCGACACCGTCTCCACCCGTGCGGCGACGCGCGCCTCCCGGACGCCGTCGCGATCCTGGGTCGAGAGCAGCCGCGCCTCGTGGACGGGGTAGGCCAGACCGTCGTACCGCGTGCCCAGGCTCGCGAGGCGCCGTACGTCGGCGCGGGCCGAACCCAGCCCCGCGGCCCCCGGCGCGTAGCACCGGTCCAGGGGGCCCGGATTCGCCGTCGCGTAGGCGCGGGCCCGCTCAGCGAGCAGCGTGGGCAGGGCCCGGGGTGCGGCGGCCGGGTCGACGGCTTGGTCGTTCCTAGCTGGCCCTGCCGCCCCGGTCGACGGGGACGTCCGCGATGACGGCGACGTCGACGGCGACGGCGATGACGACGGCGATGACGCCGATGACGACGGCGATGACGCCGATGACGACGCGGCGGGCGGCAGACCGGGCGGCGGCGTCACCCGCACCGCGGGACCGGAATGGGTCGACGCGCCTGCGGCCCCGCTGGTCCCCGTGGCCTCCCCGGAGGAACCGCCGGGATCAGTCGGGCCGGTCGCGCCAGGGTTGGCGCCCTCGGTCGGCGTACCGGAGGAGGCCCGCGCGAAGGGCAGCGACACTCGGCCGACCAGCGGGAGCGGGGCGTCCCGCCAGCCCGCGATCCCGACGCAGGCGGCCAGCCCCAGGGCCATGCCGGCGACGGCGGCCGAGGCCGTGCGCGCACCCGGTCCCGTGGCGACTCGCAGACCCGCGGAAGCGACGCGCCCCAGCCGCCCCGGCTCGGCCCCCCGATGCCGACCGGGTCGGTTGTCCGCCGCGTCGGCGTCCTGTCGCAGCGGCCGACCGCGCCACCGGCCCTTCTCGTCGAGCCCGAGCGCGCGCAGGGGATCGTCGGGGCCGACGACCCGCGCGGCCCAGTCGTCGCCGGACACCGCTTCGCTGTGCCAGCGCACCCGTGCCGTAAGGCGCTCGCCGAGGTCCGGGCCCGCGGGCAGCGCCAAGGGTTCCTCGGGACCCAGATCGGCGCACCGGTCGAGCGCGACCGCCGCCGTGGGGCGGGCCTGCGGGTCGCTGGCCAGGCAGGCCGCGACCAGCTCGACCAGCGCCGCCGGACAGTCCGGGAGCGCCTCGTGGGCCGGCGTGCGCCCGTACGCCCGGCCCGGCACCTCCCCCGTCAGCATCAGCCAGGCGAGGGCACCCACGCCGTACACGTCGGACGCCGGGCTGGGCGCGCCCCCCGACTCGACCTCGGGGGCGAGGAACCCGCGCGTCGCCCACACCTCCCGGCATCGCTCCCCCACCAGCCGGGCGCTGCCCAGGTCACCCAGGACGGCGCGCCCGTCGCGCGTGATGAGGACGTTCCCCGCCGAGAGGTCGCCGTGCGTGATCCCGCGGCGATGCAGCCCGTCGAGTGCTTGCAGAAGTACGCGCAGGACGCCCGTCACCTCGCGCGGGACCAGGTGCCCTCGATCCGCGATCACCTCGCGCAGCACCCCGCCGTCCACCAGGTCGAGGACGAGGGCAAGACGTCCGTCGTTCGTCGCCAGCACATCATGGAGTCGGACGAGTCCGGGGGCGGTGGCGGCGATCAAGACGTCGATCTCCCGGCGCACCCGCTCCCGGTCGGCCGTCGACCGCATGATCTTGACCGCGCAGGACCAGCCGTCGAGGTCCCGGCGGGCGGCGTACACGTCGCTGTCCGCGCCCCGACCGCGCAGCCGCAGCAGGGTCATCCCGGGCAACTCGGAATGCCCTGGCGGGAAGGGTGCGCCGGAGGTCTCCGGGCCGGTTGGGTGCATGGCTCGCCTCCTGCTCGTCCCCCCGTCACTATGGCCGTACGCCGAGAGCCGGGTTTCTCGTTATCCACAGGCAGCCACCCGAGGACCAAGGAACGGCGGGCCTGTGGATTGGGCGGGGCGACCCCGGGGATGCCCGCGGAGCCAAGCCGCAGGCGGCGCCGCGACACACCGCGTACCCTGGCCCCCATGCGCTTCGAGCACGTGGGCTTCGCCCCCGATTACGCCGACTACCGGGCCACCTGGGACTACCAGCGCCAGGTGCACGCCCAGGTCGTCGCGGGTGACCTGCCCGACACCGTCCTGCTGCTGGAGCACGCGGCGGTCTACACGGCCGGCAAGCGCACCGAGCCCTTCGAGCGGCCCCTGGACGGCACCCCGGTCGTGGACGTCGACCGTGGCGGCAAGATCACGTGGCACGGACCCGGTCAGCTCGTGGCCTACCCGATCGTGCGGCTGCGCAGCCCGGTCGACGTGGTCGCGCACGTCCGTCGCCTGGAGGAGGCCATGATCGCGGTCTGCGCGGACCTCGGCGTGGCTACCGGCCGGGTCGCCGGTCGCAGCGGGGTGTGGCTGGAGGCGACGGCCACCAAGCCGGAACGCAAGATCGGCCAGATCGGGATCCGGGTCAGCCAGGACGTCACGATGCACGGCCTCGCCCTCAATGCGAACTGCGACCTGTCCTGGGGTCAGGTCATCGTCCCGTGCGGGATCGTCGACGCCGGGGTGACCAACCTGTCGCTGGAGCTGGGCCGCGACGTGCCGTTGAGCGAGATCCTGCCGCTGGCCGAACGCCACCTGGCCGCGGTGCTCGACCCGGTGGCGGTCGTCCCGGCCTGACCCGCACCCGGCCGCCGGGTAACCGCGCATCGAGGTCGCCTCCTCGTCGCGGCTCTGCTCGCGTGCACGTCGGGGCGCTGGTCGCAGGGCTCGCGGGGTCGCGGTGTGGCGCAACGGCTCTGACCGCTACCCGTCGTTAGGCTGGGCCCATCCCGGGCTCCCGGGAACCGACCTCGGGGGTCACATGTCCGCCACCACGACCAGCACCGGCCCGACGCCACCCGCACCCGCCGACCCTGGGTGGGCCGTGCGGACGCGGGGCCTACGGAAGACCTATCGATCCCGGGGCGGCCCCCAGGTCGCGGTCGCGGGACTCGACATGGACGTGCCCTCGGGCGGCGTCCACGGATTCCTCGGACCGAACGGCTCCGGGAAGACCACCTCGCTGCGGATGCTGATCGGTCTGGCCCGCCCGGACGCGGGGTCGATGGAGATCTTCGGCCACGACGTACCGTCCCGCCTGCCCGCCGTCATCGGCCGCGTCGGGGCGATCGTCGAGTCCCCGAAGCTCTTTCCGACGTTCTCGGGCCGGCGCAACCTGGAGCTCCTCGCGGACGCCATCGGCACGCCGCGGGCCCGGGTGGGTGCGGTCCTGGCCGAGGTGGGGCTGGCGGACCGGGGCAAGGACGCGTACCGCGGCTACTCCTTGGGCATGAAGCAGCGCCTCGCCATCGCGGCGACCCTGCTGAAGGACCCGGACCTGCTCATCTTCGACGAGCCCACCAACGGGCTGGACCCGGCCGGGATCCGAGAGATCCGCCAGACGATGCGCGACCTCGGGGCACGAGGCAAGACCGTGCTGGTCAGCAGCCACATCCTGTCCGAGGTCGAGCAGGTCGCCGACACCGTCTCGATCATCGGCCACGGCCGATTGCTGGCGCAGGGCCCGGTGCGGGACATCCTCGGCACGTCGTCTGCTCGGGCACGGGTGGTCGTCGGGGACCTACCCCGGGCCCAGGCCGTGCTGGAAGAGGGCGGCCTGGCCGTCGCGAACGACGGGACCGCGCTGTACGTCGACGGCGTCCCCGATCCCGCCGACCTCACCCGCCGCCTCGCCGACCGCGGGCTCTACCTCTCCGAGCTGACGCAGGTCAGACCCGACCTGGAGTCCGTGTTCCTGCAGCTCACCGCCGAGGAGGAGCAGCCGTGACGGGCCTTCTGCGGGCCGAGCTCGGCCGGATCCGGTCGCGACGCATGACGTGGATCATCGCGTTGATCGTGGTGGCGCTGTGGGGCCTGCTGCTCTACGGCACGGCCACGACCCACGCCCCGCTCACATCGGCGGAACAACAACAGGCCGAGCAGATGTATCAGCGGGCCCGCGCCGACTACGAGGCGCGCGGCCGGGAGATGCGCCAGGAGTGCCTCGACGCCCAGGCCAAGGAACGGGAGCGCGCCCCGGACGTCGACTTCGGCTGCGACCGGATGGAGCCCCAGCGCGAGCACTTCGGCAAGCCGGCCCCGACCTTCGAGCGGCTCTGGTCGATCCAGGAACCCGCGGCCATCTTCCTGGGCTTCCTCGCCCTCCTGCTCGGCGGGAGCTGGGTGGCCGCCGAGTTCACGACCGGGTCGATGGCCACGTGGCTCACCTACGAGCCACGTCGTACCGCCGTTTTCGCCGCCAAGGTTCTCGCCGTCGCCATCGCGATCGCCCTCGGGGCCGCCGTGGCCACGGCCGTCCTGCTGGCGGGCGTGGCGGTGATGACCCGCGCGTTCGACGTCCCGTTGGCCCTGGGGCGCGACGCCTGGGTGGACGTGGCGCTGGCGGCGGGGCGCATGGTGGCCTTCCCGATCCTCACGGGACTCGGCGGCGCGGCCCTGGCGTTCATCGCGCGACACACGGCGGCCGTCACCGGCATCGCCGTCGGCGCGGTGGTCGTCGACCAGTGGGCGGCCTCGCAGCTTGGGGACAAGGCCCGCTGGTCGCTGTTCACCAACGTCCTGGGGTTCGTGACCGGCCGCTGGCAGTATCACTATCCGAACTGCGCACAGGACTCCATGGGGGTCTACAACTGCGCCTCCGGCAGCGGGACCGTCTGGTTCGCGCAGGCGGCGGCCGTGCTCGGCGGCCTCGTCGTGGCGGGGCTAGCCCTGGCTTGGTGGCAGTTCCGGCGCCGCGACGTGGTCTGACGGGTCCTGATCAGGGCCTGATCAGGACCTGACCGCGTCCCGATCGCGTCCGACGACTCGCCGTACGGCCGCAGGGCGCCGCACGCTACCCTGGTGACCTGTGCCCGGGCCGGCGCGGCGAGCCCGCCCCCCGGAGCTGTCGTCCGTTGACCAGGGAGGATCGATCGAGTGAGCGTCGCACCCGAGGGCCGCCGGCTGATGCGCGTCGAGGCGCGCAACGCCGAGACACCCATCGAGCGCAAGCCCTCGTGGATCCGCACCACCGCGAAGATGGGCCCCGAATACTCGGCGATGAGTTCGCTCGTCAAGGACGGCGGGCTGCACACCGTGTGCCAGGAGGCCGGCTGCCCCAACATCTTCGAGTGCTGGGAGGACCGCGAGGCGACCTTCCTCATCGGCGGGGACGTGTGCACCCGGCGGTGCGACTTCTGCGACATCGCGACCGGCAAGCCGGCCGCGTTGGACGCGGACGAGCCGCGTCGCGTCGCCGAGTCCGTGCGGCAGCTCGGGCTGCGCTACGCGACCGTCACCGGGGTCGCCCGGGACGATCAGCCGGACGGGGCCGCGGGCCTGTACGCCGCGACCATCCGGGCCATCCACGAGGCGAACCCGACCACGGGCGTGGAGATCCTGCCGCCCGATTTCGGGGCCCGACCCGAGCTGGTGGGCCAGGTCTTCGACGCCCGCCCGGAGGTCTTCGCGCACAACCTGGAGACCGTCCCGCGGATCTTCAAGCGGATCCGGCCCGCGTTCGGCTACGAGACCTCCCTGCGCGTCATCAGCATGGCCCGGGACGCGGGCCTGGTCACGAAGTCCAATCTCATCCTCGGGATGGGCGAGGAGGCGCACGAGGTGGAGGCGGCCATCGGCGACCTCGCCGAGGCGGGCTGCGCCATCCTGACCATCACCCAATACCTGCGGCCCTCCCCCACGCATCACCCCATCGCCCGCTGGGTGAAGCCGGAGGAGTTCGTGCACTGGTCGACCGTCGCGCAGGAGCGCGGCTTCGCCGGCGTCATGGCCGGGCCGCTCGTCCGCTCGTCGTACCGGGCCGGTCGGCTGTGGGCCCAGGCCATGCGCCAGGCGGGTCGCCCCGTGCCGGAGCATCTGGCCCACCTCGCGGCCCGCGAGCACGCCCCGGCCCGACAGGAGGCCGCCAGCCTCGTCGACAGGGCCGCCGTGTCGACCGCGGGCTGACGACGGCGGCCCCCGCCCCGGTCGACGTACCGCACCACCTGCCGCACCAGCACAGCCCAGCTTCCACCCATCTCCACCTCAGCCCGACGAAGGGGACGACCGCACACCATGGCCCGCGCAGCGAAGGACCCCAACCGGCCAGGCATCCTCGAGCGGACGAAGACCCGGTTCGGTCAGCTCGGTCAGGTCTTCGGCCTGGCCAAGGCGGCCGACCCCCGACTGCCGCTGTACGTCGGGGGCATCGTGCTCGCCTTCGTCATCGTGGGCGCACTGATCGGCGCTGCGGTGGGGCACCCGGTCTACGTCGCCTTCCTGTTCCTGCTGCTCTCCGCGTTCCCCGTGCTGCTGCTGGTGGCGCGGAAGGCGGAGCGGGGCGCATACCGGCAGATCGAGGGTCAGCCCGGCGAGGTCGGCGCGGCCCTGGGCAGCATCCGGCGCGGGTGGAGCTTCCAGCAGGAGCCGGTGGCGATGGACGCCGGCGGGTCGCGGGATCCGCGGCAGATGGCGATGGTCTACCGGGCCGTGGGCCGGCCGGGCGTGGTGCTCATCGCCGAGGGCCCGGCGGGCCGCGCGACGAAGCTGCTCGCGTTGGAGCGGAAGCGGACCAGCCGGCTCATCCCCAACGTCCCGGTGCACGCGCTGCGGGTCGGTGCGGGGCAGGGGCCCGACGTGGTGGCCACCCATCAGCTCGTCAAGCGGATGAACTCCCTCGACAAGGTGATCACCAAGCACGAGGTGCCACAGATCGACAAGCGGCTGCGGTCCATCGGCGGGGTCCGGCCCCCGATCCCGCAGGGCATCGACCCGACGCGGATGCGCGGCAAGACGCGCCCGCGCTGATCAGGCGCGGACGATGACCGTGCCGGCGAGCCGGTCGTGCATGCCGCGGTTGTCGCGGTCCCAGACGGCCGCCGGGATGAACAGGCAGAGCAGCAGGCTGCGCTCCAGCGCCCGCAGCGGCCCGGCGTACCCGCCGTCCGCCCCCATCACGCGCAGTCCCATCAACCGATGCCCGACCGTGTACCCGACGGTGCCGACGAGCAGCAGGTTCTCGACGAAGAAGACGAGCAGCGGGCCGAACGAGTTGGAGTCATGCCCGCCGGCGAGCCGATAGCCGAGGAACGCCGAGGCCACCAGCATGCTCAGGCCCCAGTCGATGAACAGGGCGACGATGCGCCGGCCCATCCGGGCGAGCGAGCCGGGGCCCTCCCGGGGCAGGCCGAGGCGCTGGCCGACGTATTCGTCCTGCGGAGCCTCCACCTGCGGTCCGCCCAGCCAGGCGCCGATGTCCTTGCGATCCACCACGCCGCCAGCCTATCGGCCGGCCGTTCGGTCCGCGGACGGTCGGTGCTCGCCCCGTAACACGCGGGAAACATGAGGGTCACGGCCGGGAAACGCGGGATCCGTAGCGTATCCGCCGAGCAACACGGGGCCGGCAGCCATCGCCGGCCCCGATCCGAGTGAGGAGGACGGTGTGTTCAACACCCCCCAGGAAGTCCTGGAGTACATCAAGAGCGAGGACGTCAAGTTCGTCGACATCCGGTTCTGCGACCTGCCCGGCGTGATGCAGCACTTCAATGTGCCGGCGCAGACCCTCGACGAGGACTTCTTCACCGTCGGGCAGGCCTTCGACGGCAGCTCGATCCGGGGCTTCCAGGCCATCCACGAGTCCGACATGAAGCTGCTGCCGGACGTCAAGACGGCCTACCTCGACCCGTTCCGGGCGCAGAAGACGCTGATCATGAACTTCTCGATCGTCGACCCGTTCACGGACGAGCCCTACAGCCGGGACCCGCGCAACATCGCCGCCAAGGCGGAGGCCTACCTGAAGAGCACCGGCATCGCCGACACGGCGTACTTCGGTGCGGAGGCCGAGTTCTTCGTCTTCGACGACATCCGCTTCCAGACGAGCGCCAACGCGAGCTTCTACTACATCGACGCGATCGAGGCGGCGTGGAACTCGGGCCGGGAGTACCCGGACGGCAACCAGGGCTACAAGACCCGGGTCAAGGGCGGCTACTTCCCGGTGCCGCCGGTGGACCACTTCGCCGACATCCGCGACGCGATGTGCTCGGTCTTGGACCAGGTCGGCCTGTCGGTGGAGCGGGCGCACCACGAGGTGGGCAGCGCCGGCCAGCAGGAGATCAACTACCGGTTCAACACGCTGCTGCACAGCGGCGACGACATGATGAAGTTCAAGTACGTCATCAAGAACGTCGCCTGGTCGGCGGGCAAGTCCGCCACGTTCATGCCGAAGCCGATCTTCGGAGACAACGGCTCGGGCATGCACACCCACCAGTCGCTGTGGAAGGACGGCAAGCCGCTGTTCTTCGACCAGCAGGGGTACGGCGGCCTGTCCGACCTCGCCCGCTGGTACATCGGCGGCTTGCTGGAGCACGCCCCCAGCCTGTTGGCGTTCACGAACCCGACGGTCAACAGCTACCACCGCCTGGTGCCGGGCTACGAGGCGCCGGTCAACCTCGTCTACTCGGCCCGCAACCGGTCGGCGTGCATCCGGATCCCGATCGCCGGCACGTCGCCGAAGGCGAAGCGCATCGAGTTCCGGATCCCTGACCCGTCGGCGAACCCGTACCTCGCGTTCGCGGCCCAGTTGATGGCCGGCCTGGACGGGATCCGCAACCGGATCGAGCCGCCGGAGCCGATCGACAAGGACCTGTACGAGCTGCCCCCGGAGGAGCACCAGCAGATCGCCCAGGTGCCCGGCTCGCTGCCCGAGGTGCTGCAGGCGCTGCGGGACGACCACGAGTACCTGCTCGAGGGCGACGTCTTCACCGAGGACCTGATCCAGACGTGGATCGAGTGGAAGACCCTCAACGAGGTCGACCCGATCCGCTTCCGGCCGCACCCGCACGAGTTCGAGATGTACTACGACATCTGAGCAAGCCCGAAGGCGGCGGTACGGCGAGCGCAGCGAGCCGCACCGCCGCCTGAACGGCCGGCCTTACCGTCCGTAGAAGGTTTATTAGGAAGATGTAGAGGCGAAGGGCCCTAGCGCAAACCTTGTGATGCAGGGCACAATCTACTCAGAGGTGGACCCCGGACAACCATTCGAGCCGGGGTCTACTGATGTCTGGGGACGGTTACCGCGCAGGTGACCGTCCCCGACGCATATCCCGACGCGACGTCCGTCACGGCGGCGAGCCAGCTCACTTCGCGGCGGGCAGCTCACTCCGCGCGGGCCGTCCCGCCCCGACCAGCTCAGGCCCCGAACCCGCCGCTAGACGATCGGGGTGTGGTCGTCCAGCCACTCGATGCGCTCGTACCCGAACGCCGTACACGCGCTGCGCAGGTCCGGATAGACGAGGGACTCGTTGCGGACCAGCATCCCGTCGCGGCAGGCGAACCCGCTGGCGACGAGCGTGATCGGAACCCGTACGTCGTGGGTGAGCAGCGTCGGCAGGTCGGCCTGGGCCTGCTGCCCGCTGCGGACGAACAGCACCGTGGCGGTGGGCTCCTCGCGGGGGGCGGAGGAGGCGTACACCAGGAACCGGCGCAGCCCCGCGGCGTTGAGGCGCAGGTTGACGTCGACCTGGGCCGAGCGGAACCCGGTGGGCCGGCGCAGCGCGAGGAACTTGCGATTCGACGCGTGGTCGAACCCGACGACGCCGCGGGTGGTCTCGTAGACCACCCCGAGGGTGGCGACCAGCCCCTTCGGCAGGCCGAGCCGCAGCGCGAGGCGGGCGTCGTGGGCGGAGTTCATCCCGAACAGCACCACCGGGTCCGCCTCGGGCCGCACGTGCACCCGACCGCGGATGGGACGCAGCGACAGCGACGGGTGCCGGACGGGCTCCGGAGGGCGGTGCCCGAACGGGCCGCCGGAGGCCGCCGTCGGGCCGAACCCGGGCACGGGACCGCTGCGGTGCGGTGTCGTGAGGTCGAGCGTGCTGGGGTTGAGCTCGGCGAAGCGATCCCGCAGGAATGCCTCCTGGATCCGCAGGTCCCGGTCGTTGTTCTCCGCCTGGGCGCGTAGCAGGCTCGTCGTCGCCTCCCGGAGCAGGTCGAGCTGGGAGGCCAGCAGGTGCTCGGCGCGGCCGCGAAGCTCGCGGGGCCCGTCGGCGTTGAACGCCCGCAGCGTCTCGGGCAGGTAGCGCTCCAGCACATCGCGCAGGGCCGGGTTGACGCGCTCCTGCGCGGCGGGGGCGGCGTCCGTGATGGAGCGCGCCACCGGCACGGTCTCGGGGGGGAGCACCGCGGAGAGCCGGTTGATGAGGGCGGCGGTGGCGTGCCCGGCGCGGCGCGGCGGTTCGAGGGTGGCGTCGGACTGAGCGCGGTAGGCCAGGTATTCCGCCGCCGCGAACCCCGCGAGGTCGACCGGCGCCGCGCGCCACGGCCCGATGGGCAGCCGCGAGAGGGCGCCCTCGACGAGATCGCGGCGGCGCCCCTCCCCGAGGACGGCGTCGACCACGGGCCGCGCCGTCCCGAGCAGCGGGTCGACCAGCGGTCGGGCGCCGTCCACGAGTCGGGAGGCGCCGGCCGGTCGCTGGGGCCGGCGCCGGGGCCGGTGGGGTGTGCTCATCGTCAGTCCGTTCCGATCAGGTTCCGGTCAGAGGCCGTACGGCGGGTGCCGTGGGCTGCTGGGCCTGGGGCCCATTCTCCCGCCCCCGGCCGGCTCGCGCGCCACCTTCGAACCCGACAGATCACCCGCGCGACGAGCGCGATTGTGACCACCACCGCACCCGATCGCCCGGGCTGACCTGGGCCTCGGGTGTCAGAGTAGGACGCAGGATCGACAGGAGGTCACCATGGGTGTCGCAGTGTGGGGCACGGGGGCATTCGTCCCCGAGCGGGTCGTCACGAACGCCGAGGTCGGCGGCCCGGCCGGCGTCGACGACGAGTGGATCCAGCGCAAGACCGCCATCCGTGAGCGGCGTTGGGTCGCCGACGACGAGGCGACCTCCGACCTGGCCACGCGCGCGGCCGTGCGTGCCCTGGAATCCGCGGGCCTGACCCCCGACGACCTGCGCTACATCATCGTGGCGACCTCCACGCCGGACCACCCGCAGCCCCCGACCGCGGCGTACGTCCAGCACAACCTTCAGGCCCACAACGCGGCCGGCTTCGACATGAACGCGGTGTGCAGCGGGTTCGTCTTCGCCATGTCGACCGTCTCGCGGCTGCTGCAGGCGACCGGCGGCTACGGCCTGGTCGTCGGTGCGGACGTCTACAGCCGGATCCTCAACCCCGAGGACAAGCGCACGGTCATCCTGTTCGGCGACGGCGCGGGAGCCGTCGTCCTCGGCCCCAGCGAGGGCCACGACCACGGCGTGACGGCCACCAGCCTGCACACGTTCGGCGCGCTCAACGACAAGATCATGGTGCCCGCGGGCGGCAGCCGGATCCCCGCGCAGGACATCCACTACGAGACCGGGCTGGCCTACTTCACGATGGAGGGCCGCGCCGTCAAGGACTTCGTCCTGGAGGAGCTCCCCCCGCTGGTGGCGTCGTTCTTCGCCGAGGCCGACGTGGACCCGGCGACCGTCGACCACTTCATCCCCCACCAGGCCAACGGCATGATGCTCAACGATCTGGTGCCGGCGCTCGGCCTGGTCAACGCCAAGGTGCACCGCACCCTGGAGATCTACGGCAACACCGGGGCGGCATCGGTGGGGATCACGCTGGATCAGGCCGCCCGCAGCGGCGAGCTCAAGAGCGGCGAGCGGGTGTTCTTGGCCGGATTCGGCGGCGGCATGGCCGCGGGTCTGGCCCTGCTCACCTGGTAGCCGGACGGCTCACGGGTATTCGGGCGGCTCACGGGTAGCCGGATGGCTCACCGGGTCGCCGGTCCGGGCAGCGGCACGCGCCATTGCAGCTCGGTGCCCCGCGGCTCCAGGTCGACGGCGAAGCAGGATCCCCCGCGGGCCTCGGCGCGCTCGCGCAGGTTCACCAGGCCGGAGCGCGCCGCCCCGGCGGGGATGCCGATGCCGTTGTCCCGCACGATCACGATGACCTCGTCGATGGCGCTGACCAGCACGTGCGCGTCGGTGGCGTGCGCATGGCGCAGGATGTTCGACAGCGCCTCGCGCACCACCGCGACGACGTCCGCCTCGTATTCGAACGGGATGTTCCCCAGCGCCTCGAACGACACGTCGGGCACGAACCCGAAGCCCTCGGCGGCCCCCTCGACGATGCTCTCCAGCTCCGGGCCGAGGCCGCCCTCGGGCAGCCGGTGGTGCAGCTCGAAGATGGCATGGCGGATGTCCTTGACCGCCGCGTCGAGGCCGTCGAGGGCGCCGACCAACTTCTCCCGCAGCGCACCGTCGGTCTGCCGACTCGCGATCCGCAGGGACAACCCGGTCGCGTACAGCCGCTGGATCACGTGGTCGTGCATGTCGCGGGCGATCCGGTCCCGGTCCTCCAGGAGCGTGGTGCGAGACCGCGCCCGCTGCGCCCGGGCCGCCTCCAGCGCCAGGCCCATCTGCTCGCCGAAGCTCGTCAGCGCGTCCATCGTGTCGAGCGCGTCGCGCAGGTCGTCCCCGGACCAACACAGCGCGATGAGCCCGATCTCCACGTCGCCGACGGTGACCGGCATGATCGCGGTGGCACCGTCCGTAGCCAGCCCCGCGGTGGAGCGCAGGTCCTGCGACATCTCCCCCACGTGGGCGTCGTCGGGGTCGATCATCAGCAGCAGTGGCGTCCGGTTGGCCAGCACCATGCGCCAGCGCTGGCTCGTCAGCGCCGCGCCCACCATCGCGGCCGACCCCTCCCGCGCCCCGTCCACGGCTTGCAGCACGACCTGGCCGCTGTCGTCCTCCACCGTGGCGAAGACCGCCAGCTGCGCGTCGCACAGGTCCCGGGCGCGTTTCACCATCCGCTGCAGGGCGGCGCGTTCGTTGCGGCCCTCCAGCAGGGTCTGGGTCAGTTCGCCGACGGCGCGGGCCCAGTCCCGGTTTCGGGCCGCCCGCCGGTAGAGCTGGGCGTTGTCGATGGCGATCCCGGCCGCCGCCGCGAGCGCGACGATGAGCTGCTCGTCCTCGGCGGAGAACTCGGCGGCGCCGCGCTTCTGGGTGAGGTAGAGGTTGCCGAAGATCTCCTCGCGGACCCGGATCGGTGCGCCCACGAACGAGCCGACCGGCGGGTGACCCGGCGGCAGCTGCCCCACCGAGTCCGGGTGGCGGGCCACGTCGGCGATGCGGCGCGGGCCGGGTTCGGTGAGGAGGAGCCCGAGTACGCCGTGGCCGGTGGGCAGTTCGCCCTGGACGGTGCCGTCCGGTACGCCGTACGTGAGGAACTCCTGCAGGTGCTGGCCCGTCTCGTCGACGACGCCGAGCGCGCCGTACGTCGCGTCCACCAGCACACACGCCGACTCGACGATCTGCGCCAGCACGGTGGGCAGGTCGAGATTCGAACTGACCGCCACGACGGCGTCGAGAAGGCCCGCGAGGCGTTCCCGGGACTGTTGGGCGCCGTCGGCTCGGACCCGGATCTGCCCCAGCAGATCGTCCAGGTCCAGCGTCGCGCCACGGGCCAGCGCCTGCGCCGGTCTCGCCGCCTCGCCGTCCACAGGCTCGATGGTAGACGACCGCGCCAAGCGGCCCGCCACCCTACGCGGGGGGCGCGGGCGGCGCGCAGGCCTCACGCGGTGGCGAGGGGCGCGGCGGACTCCGGGTGCACGGTCAACACATCGCAGTTCGCGTGGCTCAGGCAGTAGCCGGCGACGCTGCTGTCCTCCTGGCACTCCTGGCGGCAGTCCTGCGCGACGACGAGGACGCTGGCGCCCTCGCTGCGGCGTACGAACGTCTCCCCCGGGTCCCCGTCGACGACCTCGAACGTGACCGCGAGGCGCGGGGCCTCCCGCAGCGCACGCAGCGCGGCGGTGAAGGTCGCCTCGTCGGAGGCCGCCCGCTCGTCGGGGGTCAGGCCGCACCGCAGGACCTGCAGGAACCGGACCCTGGCGCCCCGCGCCACGGCCTCCCGCACGGCCGCCCGGGCGACCGAGGGCGCAGCTCCGTCCCCGGAGAGTCCAGCGACGACGTCCCCCACGGGGGCACGCCTGGCCGGGTGGCTCGGCCACCGGGTCGTCGTCATGGGACCATGATTGGGTCCGGTCTGGGGGTGGGGCAGGGCCCAAGGTCCTGCGGGGGCGGGCGGCTCACCCGGCGCGGGCGCGCCTGTGCGGCGCGTCTGCTCGCGGGAGTCTCAGGAGCGGTCCTGGAGTTCGTCGGCGTGCGTCGCCGCGAACACGGCCGCCTGGGTCCGCCGCTCCATGCCGAGCTTGGCCAGCACGGCGGTGATGTAGTTCTTCACGGTCTTCTCGGCGAGGAACAGCTCCTGCCCGATCTGGCGGTTGGTCTGGCCCTGCGCCACGTGCAGCAGGATCCGGCGCTCCTGCGGCGTGAGGCTGCGCAGCCGCGGGTCCGAGGTCGTCCCGAGCGCGACGGACTCCTGGAAGCCCGCGATGTCGGCGTCGCTGAGCAGCCGCTTCCCAGCCGCGACCGACCGGATGGCCTCGACCAGGTCGTCGCCGTGGATGTCCTTGAGGAGGTAGCCGGCCGCGCCGGCCAGCACCGCCGTCGCGAGGGCCCGGTCGTCGTCGAACGAGGTCAGGATGAGGCCGGCGATCGAGGGGTCGACGGCGCGCACGTGCCGGCACACCTCGATCCCGGAGCCGTCCGGCAGCCGGGCGTCGAGGATGGCCACGTCGGGGCGCAGCGCCGGGATGCGGCGCTCGGCCTCCTCCGCGGACCCGGACTCGCCGACGATCTCGATGTCGTCCTCGAGCTCCAACAGTTCGCGCAGGCCGCGGCGGACGATCTCGTGGTCGTCGAGCAGGTACACACGCAGGGTCATGGGTGCCTCCGTCCTGGCGGCGTGGGTCGGCGCGCCGAGTCACCAGCCTATGTGGGCGCCCCAGCGTACCTATCCCCCGCCGGGCCCGTCAGGCCGTCGGGCGCCACGGGGTCCCGTCAGGGTTGCTGGGACTTGCCGTAGAAGAGCCGGTCCATGACCGCTCGGGCGCGGCGGGCCCGGCGTTGGTAGTCCTCCCCCAGCTCGTACCCGTGGTGGGCGTCGAGCCCCAGGATCCGCGCGATCCCCTCCCGGTCGCGGGAGTCGGTGGGCACCACGTCGGCGATCCGGCCCCGCCACAGCATCGCGGCGTCGCGCAGCCGCGAGGAGAAGGTCCACGCCTCCTCGAGGATGGCGGCGTCGTCGGCGTCGACCAGGTCCGCCGACCGGGCCGCCGCCAGCGCCGCGAGGGTGCTCTGCGTACGCAACCCCGGTACGTCGTGCGCGTGCTGGAGCTGGACCAGCTGAATCGTCCACTCGACGTCGGAGAGGCCGCCCGGTCCGAGCTTGACGTGCGACTTCGGGTCGGCGCCCCGCGGCAACCGCTCCGCCTCCATGCGGGCCTTCAGGCGCCGGATGTCGCGCTCCTGGGCGGAGGTGATGCCCTCGGCCGGGTACCGCCAGGGGTCGATCATCGCGATGAAGTCGGCCCCCAGGCCCACGTCCCCCGCCACGGGCCGGGCCCGCAGCAGCGCGTGGAACTCCCAGGTCTGGGCCCACCGCTCGTAGTAGCCCCGGTAACCGTCCAGGGTCCGGGACAGCGGTCCGGCCTTGCCCTCGGGACGCAGGTCCGCGTCGAGGTCGAGCTGGGGGTCCGGCCCGGCGAGCCCGAGTTCGCGGCGCAGCTCGATGACGACGGCGCTCGCCGCCTCCGTGGCCTCGGCCTCGTCGGCGCCCGGGTGGGGCCGGTGCACGAACAGGACGTCGGCGTCGGAGGCGTAGCCGAGTTCGCGCCCCCCGAAGCGGCCCATCCCGATGATCGCCAGGTCTGCGGGGACCGGCGCGCCGCGCTCGATCCCGACCCGTTTGGTCGCGACGTACAGGCACGCCTCGATCAGGGCCTCGTTGAGGTCCGTGAGGGCGTAGCCCACCTCGTGGACGTCGATGAGGCCGACCAGGTCGGCGACGGCGATGCGGAACAGCTCCAGCCGGCGGATCACCCGCGCGGCCTCGACCGCCTCGTCGGCCTGCTCCTTGCGGGCGATGGCCGAGCGCATCGTGGTGACCAGCCGGTCGCGGGCGCGGGGCGCAAGCCCGTCGGGCTCGCCGAAGAGCTGCACCGCGTCGGGCATGCGGATCAACAGGTCCCCCGCGAACCGGCTCCGGGCCAGGACGTGCGCGAGCCGTTCTGCGGCCTCGCCGGAATCGCGCAGCATCTTGGCGTACCACGGCGTACCGCCGAGCGTCTCGCTCACCTTCCGATAGGCGAGCAGTCCGGCATCCGGGTCCGCCTCGTCGGCGAACCAGCCGAGCATCACCGGCAAGAGCTGGCGGTGGATCGCCGCAGTGCGGCTCACCCCGGTCGTCAGGGTCTCCAGGTGCCGCATCGCGCCCGCGGGGTCGCGGAAGCCGAGGGCCTTGAGCCGCTCCCTCGCCGCCTCGGGGGTGAGCTGGACGTCGTCGCTGGACAGCTTCGCGGCGGCCGCGAGCAGCGGGCGATAGAACAGCTTCTCGTGGATCCGGCGCACCTCGCGCGCCTCGTCCTGCCAGGCGGCGGTGACCTCCCGCGCCGGGTCGGCGCGCAGCTGCATGGCCCGGCCGAGCCGGCGAAGGTCCGCGTCGCTGGTCGGCATCAGGTGGGTGCGGCGCATCTTGTGCAGCTGGATCCGGTGTTCGAGGCTGCGCAGGAAGCGGTACGCCGCATCGAGGCGCGCGGCGTCGGCCCTCCCGACGTACCCCCCGCGCGACAGCGCGGCCAACCCCTCCAGGGTGGTGCCGGAGCGCAGCGACTCATCGGTGCGGCCGTGCACGAGCTGCAGCAGCTGCACCGAGAACTCAATGTCCCGCAGCCCACCCGGCCCCAGCTTGAGCTGGCGTTTGGCCTCGGCGGCGGGGACGTGCGCCTCGACACGGCGGCGCATCGCCTGCACGTCCTCCACGAAGTGATCGCGGCTCGCGGCCTGCCACACCATGGGCTGGACGGCGTCGAGATAGGCCCGACCCAGCTCCGCGTCGCCAGCCACGTGCCGGGCCTTCAGCAGCGCCTGGAACTCCCAGGTCTTGGCCCAGCGCTGGTAGTACTGGCGGTGGCTGGCGACGGTGCGGACCAGGGGGCCCTGCTTGCCCTCGGGGCGCAGCGCCGGGTCGACCTGCCACAGGGTGCCCTCGGCGGTCGCGGCCGAGCAGGCCCGCATCAGGGTGCTGGCGAGCTGGGTCGCCGCCGCCAGGGCCGCGTCCTCGGTGACGGGTTCGGGGTCCGGGTCCAGCGGGCCGTCCGTGGGTGCCTCGGGCGCGAGGTTCGGCTCGGCGACGAAGATGACGTCGACGTCGGAGACGTAGTTGAGTTCCCGGCCACCGCACTTGCCCATGCCGATGACGGCGAGGCGGGCGATGTGGGCGTCCGGGTGCTCCTCGCGGGCGATGGTCAGGGCGGCTTCGAGCGCGGCCGAGGCGACGTCGGCCAGCGCGGCGGCCGTGGCGGCGAACGACTCCCGCGGGTCCACAGCGACCAGGTCCAGGGCCGTGATGCCGAGCATCTGCTCGCGGTAGCCGACGCGCAGGGCGTCGTACGCGGGGCGGTCTCCGCGGGCCTGCGGCCCCACGGCTGCGACGAGCCGGGCCGCCCGGTCCGCGGCGGACAGCGGTACGGCGTCCGCGGCCGCCACCCAATGCCCCGGGTGCGCCGCGAGGTGATCGGCCAGGGCGGTGGAGGCGCCGAGCACCGCGAGCAGCCGGTCGCGGCGGTCGCTGTGGCTGCCGAGGAGGGCGCGCAGGTCGGGTTCGCGGTGGGCGGCGCGGCCGTGGTGGCCCTCCCCGGCGGCCGCCTCGAGGAGCTTGACCAGGCCGAGCGCCGCGGCGTCGGGGTCGGCGGTGTGGCCCAGGGCGCGCAGCAGCCCGGTGTCGTCGCCGGGCAGGATGACCAGGCCGGCGAGGACGGGCGACTCGAGCAGGCGGGCCACCCTGCACGAATCGTGGAACCCCACCCGGGCCAGCAGGGTCGTGGGGGACTCGTGGCGGTCGACCATGGCGGGCGTGCTCCCGGGTCAGAGGTTGGGCAGCAGGCGGCGCAGCTCCAGCGGGGTCACCTGAGCCCGGTATTCGTCCCATTCCGCCTGCTTGTTGCGCAGGAAGACGTCGAAGATCTGCTCGCCGAGGGTCTCGGCGACCAGCTCGCTGCGCGCCATCACGGTGATGGCGGAGTGGAGCGAACTGGGCAGCGGCTCGATCCCCAGGGCGGCGCGCTCGGCCGGCGTGAGGCTCCAGACGTCGTCCTCGGTCTCGTCGCCGAGCTCGTAGCCCTGCTCGATGCCCTGCAGACCGGCCGCCAGGAGCACGGCGTACGCCAGGTAGGGGTTGCAGGCGGGGTCCAGCGAGCGGACCTCGACGCGGGTGCTGTTGCCCTTGAGCGGCTTGTACATGGGGACGCGCACCATGGCGGAGCCGTTGTTGTGCCCCCAGCAGACGTACGCCGGGGCCTCGTCGCCCGACCACAGCCGCTTGTAGCTGTTGACCCATTGGTTGGTGACGGCCGTGATCTCGGCGCCGTGCCGCAGGATGCCGGCGATGAACTGCCGGGCGACCTTGCTGAGCTGGTAGCGCGAGCCGGCCTCGTAGAAGACGTTCTTGTCGCCCTCGAAGAGCGACAGGTGGGTGTGCATGCCCGAGCCGGGGCAGTCCTGCAGCGGCTTGGGCATGAACGAGGCGAAGACGCCCTGTTCCAGGGCCACCTCCTTGATGACGGTCCGGAACGTCATGATGTTGTCCGCCGTGGACAGGGCATCGGCATAGCGCAGGTCGATCTCCTGCTGGCCGGGGGCGCCCTCGTGGTGGCTGAACTCGACCGAGATGCTCATCGACTCGAGCATGGTGATCGCGCGGCGCCGGAAGTCCTGGCCGGCCGCATGGGCGGAGTGGTCGAAGTAGCCGGCCGAGTCGATCGGCGTCGGCGCCGTCCCGGGGGTCCAGCCCTGCTCGAACAGGAAGAACTCGATCTCGGGGTGGGTGTAGAAGCTGAACCCCATGTCGGCGGCCTTGGCCAGGGTGCGCCGCAGCACGTAGCGGCAGTCCGCCAGGCTCGGGGACCCGTCGGGCAGCAGCACGTCGCAGAACATTCGCGCCGTCCCGGGCGGGCTGTCCCGCCAGGGCAGCACCTGGAACGTGCCGGGGTCGGGCTTGACGAGCATGTCGGACTCGGTGACCCGGGCGAACCCCTGGATCGCGCTGCCGTCGAAGCCCAGGCCCTCTTCGAAGGCCCCCTCCACCTCCGCCGGCGCCACGGCCACGGACTTCAACGTGCCCAGCACGTCCGTGAACCACAGCCGAACGAAGCGGATGTCGCGCTCCTCAAGGGTGCGCAGGACGAATTCCTCCTGACGATCCATGTCCCGATCCTGCCCCACCAATGTGACGCGGGTGTTTCGCGCGGCCTCGGATCAGCGGGCGTGGTGATCGCCACGTCCCGCCCGGAGCGCGGACAACCCCGAACCCGTTGTATCGATGCTGAGAAAGTGATGAGGTGAACTCACCCGCAGTTCCCGGCGTGCGGCCCGCCCGCCGGTAGAGGATCCGAGGAGACGGCATGACTCTTCCGAACGAGATCTCCGAGGCCGACGCCAAGCCGGCTGACGCCATCGAGGTCGTCCAGCACGTACCCCGCCCGATCGCCGAGGTCTGGCGACGACTCACGGAGCGGGAGGGCATCGAGGCCTTCCTCGGCGAGGGCGCCATGCTGGGCGGCAAGGGCGACTCGTGGCATGCAGCGGACGGCACGTACGGCGTCACCCGCAGCTACCACCCCGAGCAGCAGGTCCGCGTCAGCTGGCACGCGGACGGCGACGCCCCGAAGACCATGGTCGATCTCCAGATGGAGCCCGAGGGCGACGGCACCCTCCTCACCCTGCGGCACGAGCACCTCACCGAAGACATGGACCGCGACGCGCTCGTCCAGCGCTGGGACGCGGCGATGCACCGCCTGACCCAGATCTAAGAAAACCGCTCGCGACACGGGTCGCGGACGACGAAGGCGCCGGTTCCCTCGGGGACCGGCGCCTCGTTCGTACGTCGGGTGGGGTGCCCACCCGAGAACTCAGTCCTTCCACTGCTCCTCGCGCTCGCGGCGGTCTTCCTCGTCCCAGCGCTCGGTGTTCTCGCGGGCGTGGTCGAGCGCCTTCGCGGCCTCCTCGCGCGTCGCGAACGGACCGAGCAGATCGTCCTTGCGGGCGGTCTCGCTGTCCTCCTCGACCTGGCCGGTGCCGATGTTGAACCAATACTTCATCTCGCCTCCTGGCGCTGTCGCTGCACGCGTGTTCTCGGCATGACGGGGGGTGGCTCGCGCCGCCTCGCCGTACCCGCCAGCCTGCCACCCACACCCCCCGCTCACCACCGCGCGCACGGAGCGGATGCGCGCGGCATTCGCCGTGCGGCATCGCACGGCACCCGCTGTACGGCGTCGCGGCGCACCCGCCGTACGGCGTCGCACGGCACCCGCCGTACGACGTCGAGGGGCACACTCGACGGCCTGCCACAATCGAACCCATGCCCCGCAGCCTCCCCCGGACCACGACGACCATCGCCACGTCACCGACCTCGACCCCCCTGTCCCCCGGGCGGGTCGGCCCCCGTCGTCCGGTGCCGTCCGGGATCGTGCGACCGGAGTACGTGGGTCGCGCCGAGCCGGCCCCCTACACCGGCCCTGAGGTCAAGGACGCCGAGACCATCGAGAAGATGCGCGTGGCCGGCCGCCTGGCCGCCCAGGCGTTGGCGGCGGGCGGGGCCGCCGTCGCGCCGGGCGTCACCACCGACGAGCTGGACTGGGTGGTGCACGAGTTCCTGTGCGACCACGGCGCGTACCCCTCGCCGCTGGAGTACCGGGGATTCCCCAAGTCGCTGTGCACCAGCGTCAACGAGGTCATCTGCCACGGGATCCCCGACGACCGGTCGCTGGCCGAGGGTGACATCGTCAACCTCGACGTGACCTGCTACCTCGACGGCGTCCACGGCGACACCAATGCCACCTTCGCCGTCGGCGAGATCGACGCCGAGTCCCAGCAGCTCATCGACGTGACCCGCGAGGCCCTGCGGCGCGGCATCAACGCGGTCCGGCCGGGTCGCGAGCTCAACGTCATCGGGCGGGTCATCGGGAGCTACGCCAAGCGGTTCGGGATGGGCGTGGTCCGGGACTACACGGGGCACGGGATCGGGACGGCGTTCCATTCCGGGCTGATCGTGCCGCACTACGACGCGGCCCCCGACTACTCCACCCCCATCGAGGAGGGCATGACCTTTACGATCGAACCCATGCTCAATCTCGGCACCCCCGACTGGACGATGTGGGACGACGACTGGACCGTGGTGACCGCCGACCGGCGGCGATCCGCTCAGTTCGAGCACACGATCCTCGTGACCGCGGCCGGTGCCGAGATCCTCACCCTGGCCTGACTGGCACCCGGAAAGGACCCTGATGGTCACGCGTACGCACCCCCTCGGCATCGACATCGGCGGCAGCGGCGTCAAGGGCGCTCCCGTCGACCTGACGAAGGGGGACCTCGCCACCGATCGGCTGCGGATCGACACCCCCAAGCCCGCGACGCCCGACGCGGTCGCTGGCGTCGTCGCGCAGATCGCCACGCACTTCGCGGACCAGACCGGCGATTCTCCGGTGGGCATCACCATCCCGGGAATCGTGCGGCACGGGGTCATGCACTCGGCCGCGAACATCGACAAGTCGTGGATCGGGACTGACGTCAACACGCTGTTCAGCGAGCGGCTCGGCCGCCCGGTGACGGTGCTCAACGACGCCGACGCCGCCGGGGTCGCGGAGATGCACTACGGCGCCGCCAAGGGCGTGCCGGGGACGGTGTTCCTCGCGACGCTGGGGACGGGCATCGGCACAGCGCTGCTGGTGGACGGCAAGCTGGTCCCCAACTGCGAACTCGGACACCTGG
The DNA here is from genome assembly GCA_016699675.1 of Austwickia sp. Taxonomy (NCBI): domain Bacteria; kingdom Bacillati; phylum Actinomycetota; class Actinomycetes; order Micrococcales; family Dermatophilaceae; genus Austwickia; species Austwickia sp. The sequence continues at coordinate 4,056,759 of CP064985.1, forward strand.
AGCTCGACGGCCACGACGCAGAGTCGAAGGCTGCGGCCTCGGCGCGCGAGCGGGAGCGGCTCGACTGGGAGGAGTGGGCGGCTCGGCTGCAGCGCTACTTCGCCCACATCGAGATGCTGTTCTCGCCAGACCTGATCGTCATCGGCGGCGGCGTCAGCCGCAAGGCCCACAAGTTCCTGCCGATGCTGAACCTGTCCGCCCCCATCGTGCCGGCCACCCTGCGCAACCAGGCGGGTATCGTCGGCGCGGCCTGGTTCGCCACCGCGGCGGCCGAGGCGGCCCGCCCCGTACGGCGTTCGCCCGCGCGCAAGGCGACGCCGGCGAAGACCACCGCCAAGCGCACCGCGGCCCGGTCTGCGGCGACGAAGAGCGCCGCGACCAAGAGCGCGGCCGCCACGAAGGCGACTGCCAAGAAGGCGATCCCGACGAAGGCGACCGCGGCGACCAAGACCGCCGCGAAGCGCACCGCCGCCAAAGCCACCGCGAGGCGCACCCCGACCAAGTGACCGTTCGTGACCTGCGCGTTGGGTGCCACGGCACCCAAAGCGCAGGTCGTGAGCGGTCGAGCCCGGCGCGTAAGCTCAGCGCCCGGGTCAGGTCAGCGCCGCGGGTGTCCCGTCCGCGAGGTCGACCAGCCGTACGTCGGGACCGGTGAGATTGTCGATCTGGCCGAGGTAGACCGACCGCCCGCGTGGCTGGAGCAGCCCGTCGTGAATCGGTACGAACCTGCCCGGTCCCACCCGGCGTACGAACTCGATCGTCTCCTTCATCGCGCACCACGGGGCGTTGATCGGAACGGCGAGCACGTCCACGCGCCCCGGGTCGGCATCGATGGCATCGCCGGGATGGAACAGGACCGGTTCGCCGTCGGCGCGCAGGACCACGCCGACGTTGCAGATCCGCGGGATGTCGGCGTGGATCACGGCGTGCATCTCGCCCACGGTCTCGACCGTGAGGCCGCCGATCGTGAACTCGCGACCGCTGGCGAGGTCGTCGACGTCCATCCCCCGCTCGCCCAGTTGGGCCGCGGTCTGCGGCTCGACCAGCACGCGCGCCTGCGGGTTGCCGCGCAGCAGCGCGGGCAGCCGCTCGACGTCGCAGTGGTCGGGATGCTGGTGGGTCACGAAGACGGCGTCCAGGTCGCGGACCTCCTCAAAGGCGGGGGTGAAGCCGCCCGGGTCGATGAGAATCCGCACGTCCGCGACCTCGACGAGCAGGCACGAATGGCCGAGCTGGGTGACGATCATGGGTGTCAGCCTGCTGCTGCCGGAACAACGCACGCAACCGGGCGGCTGCGCCGAATCGACGCTCTCTCAGAGTCGAGGATCGCCCGCGGCGGCAACGGACCGAACCGAACCGAGTTGCTTCGGCGTCCGCGCGTGCTCCACCTGCGCTGGGGGCGTCCACACCGGCGACGTACCATTCACCGGTGGAATTCCTCAACGGGCAGCGCCCTGAGTACGACCTGACCTACAGCGACGTCTTCATGGTCCCCTCGCGGTCGGCGGTCGCCTCCCGGCTCGACGTGGACCTCACGACGCCGGACCGGGTCGGTACGTCGTTGCCCGTCGTCGTGTCGAACATGACCGCCGTCTCCGGACGTCGGATGGCGGAGACGGTCGCCCGGCGCGGGGCCATCGCCATCGTCCCGCAGGACATCGCGCCGGCCGCGGTCGAGAAGACGGTGTCGCGGGTCAAGGCGGCCCACCCGGTCTACGAGTCGCCGATCACCGTGCGGCCCTCCGCCCCGGTGGCCGAGGTGTTGGCGCTGATCGGCAAGCGCGCCCATCGGGCCGCGGTCGCGGTGGAGGACGGCCGGCCGGTCGGCATCATCACCGAGGGCGACTGCGCCGAGGTCGACCGGTTCGCAACGGTGGGCGAGGTGATGAGCCGGGACCTCGTGACGGTCACGCCCGACGTGGACCTGGCCGACGTCTTCGACACCCTCAACGCCCACCACCTGGGGATGGCTCCCGTGGTCGAGGGCGAGCGGCTGCTGGGCGTCCTGACCCGGACCGGCATCCTCCGGTCGACGATCTACCGCCCCGCGCTCGACGGCGCCGGTCGGCTCATGATTGGGGCAGCGGTCGGCATCAACGGAGACGTCGCCGGCAAGACCGAGCGCCTCCTCTCGCACGGTGTCGACGTGCTGGTCGTCGACACCGCTCACGGGCACCAGGACCGGATGCTCGAGGCGCTTGCTGTAGTAAGCACCGTGCGGGACCGGTACGCCGCCGAGAGCGGCCGTCGCGCCCCCATCGCGGCGGGGAATGTCGTCTCCGCCGAGGGCGCGCGTGACCTCGCCGCGGGCGGCGCGGACATCGTCAAGGTGGGCGTCGGGCCCGGCGCGATGTGCACCACCCGCATGATGACCGGGGTGGGGCGGCCGCAGTTCTCGGCTGTCCTCGAATGCGCGGCCGCGGCGAAGGAGTGCGGCGCCAGCGTGTGGGCCGACGGCGGCGTGAAGTACCCGCGCGACGTCGCGCTCGGCCTGGCGGCCGGGGCGGCCAGCGTGATGATCGGGTCCTGGTTCGCGGGCACGTACGAGTCCCCCGGCGACCTCATGCGCGACGCCGACGGCCGGCTCTACAAGGAGAGCTTCGGGATGGCCTCCGCTCGGGCCGTCCGCAACCGGACCCGCGAGCAGAGCGCGTTCGCCCGTGCCAGGTCGGCGTTGTTCGAGGAGGGCATCTCGTCCTCGCGCATGTACCTGGAGCCCGCCCGTCCCGGCGTCGAGGACGTGCTGGACGCGATCGTGTCCGGTGTGCGCTCCGCGTTCACCTACGCCGGCGCCACGACGATCGGCGAGTTCCATGCGCGGGTGATCGTCGGTCTGCAGGGGGCGGCCGGGTACGACGAGGGCAGGCCGCGGCACACGTCCTGGTAGGGGCCGTCCGTCGCACTCGCGGCCGACCGCTCCGCGAACAGCGGCCGCGTCCGCGATGTGGACCGCGAGCTGCATTGCCCGGTCGGGCGATTCGACGGCGCCGAGACCGGCAGGTCGGCCCGGGTGTGGGATGGGCCCATGGCCGCCATCGAGAGCCGCGCGCGGGTGGGCCTCGTGCTGCTCGCCACCGTTCTTGCGGGAGCCTCCTGCTCCGCGCCGGAGCCGGCCACCCGCGCCGCCGGGGGCGCCGAATCGGTCGTCGCGGTCCCGACGCCCGTCGCCGCCACGAGCACTCCCCCGGCAACAACCCCGCCCATCGACGTGCTCGCGGCCATGCCCGCGGAGGCCAAGCAACACACCGTCAAGGGGGCGGAAGCCTTCGCCCGGTATTTCTTTGAAACGGCCAGCACCCTGAACACGCGACCGATCCCGGGCGCCCTATCGAAGCTCTGCACACCCGATTACACCCTGTGCTCATCGCGCGAGAAGAATACGTCTTGGTTAGCCAGCAACAACTACCACACGTCGGGTAGAGAGCATGACGTTATTGATGCTGCTGCTATCGCCGACACCCCAGAGCTGACGGCCATTCAGGTGACAATGGCCCTTCAACAACTCTCGACTCGCCTGCTCGACAGTGCCGGCAAAGACGTAGATCAGTGGACTACACGCGAATTGATCGGCCTGCGCCTGACGCTCGTCTGGCGAGGCGACCGCTGGCTGGCGGCCAAGTCCGTCAAAGTCTCCTGATGAGGTCGGATGGCGATGATGTTGGCTAAGCTCGCGCTTATGGTAGCGACCGTCATGCCGTGTCTTACCGTGGCGGCCGCCACCCCAGCGCCCGATAGCCCGAACATCAGCGGCCATCTCGACGACGATAAAATCGTGCTTGAGGGCACACTGGCTCGACCAGACTCGCAAGGCGCCTCACCAAATTCACAGCAAGCTGCGGCGCTTCCGTCTGCCCCTCCAATGGAGTCTCGACGAGTGATCGCATGCGCGGGAAACAGCATTGATGATCCTCGGACCGAGCTTTGCGCGAACGCGATGACTTTGTGCGTCGGGAAGCCCGGCGTCGGCGCACTCACCCGCATCTACCAACGCCCCGCCGGCAGCACGGAGCCCTGGCAACTCGCCGAGGAGACCTGCGACCCGGACGCCGTCGAAGGCCCGGCCGCCCGCGACACCACCCTGGCCGACATCGAGCGCGAGTTCGCCGCGACCCCGCTCGCCTCCCCGGGCGCCACGCTGCAGCCGCCCGGCAACACCACCCTGGTCACGCTGCCGGTCTACTTCACCGCCACCTGGCCGCACGCCGACACCGCCGGCGCCGGCTATCGCCCCGGCCAGACCCGCACCCTCACCCTGCTCGGCCACCGCGTCGACCTGACGATCACGCTGGCCCACTTCGTCTATGGCTATGGCGACGGCGCGGATTCCGGGCCCACCTCCTCCCCCGGCGGGCCCTACCCCGGCGGCGATATCACGCACGCCTACCCGCGCGCGGGCACGTACACGCCCACGATCACCGCGGTCCTGACCGCGAGCTACCGCATCGACGGCGGTCCGCCGCGGCGCATCGCCAGCACCGCCACGCGCGCCGCGACGCTGCCCACGCTCACGGTGCTCACCGCCCGCAACCGCCTGCTCGACCCCAGCGCGACGCGCCCGGAGTGACCCGCGGGCCCGCGGGCTCGCGGGCTACCTCACGTCGACAGCAGGGCGGCGAGGGTGCCGCCGAGTTCGTACGCCGCCTCGACCCCCGCCTCGTCCACGTCGCCCAGCACCGCGAGGGGTTCGGCGACGGCACGCCACTTCAGGGCGGTCACGATCGACTCGACGGACCGTACCGCTCCCGTGGTGTCGTAGCGCCCGTGCACGAGCAGGCCGTAGGGCCGCCCCGCCGTACCGGCCTTCCCCGCGGCGCCACCCCCGCCGCCGGCGCCACCCGCGGCTCCACCCGAGTCGTCCAGCGCGCCGCCGATCTGCAGGAACGTCGCGTCGAACATGTGCTTGAGCGCCCCGCTCATGAAGCCGAAGTTGGCAGGGGTGATGAGCAGGTAGCCGTCCGCGGCGAGTAGATCGTCCGCGTCGGCCTCGTCGCGGGCGAAGGCGAGGGCCGGTACGTCACGCGTGGTCACGCCCTCGATGTCGGGATGCCGCGCGCCCTCAAGGGCGGCCTCGGTCAACCGCCGCACCGACGCGGTCGGGGCGTGGTGCACCACGAGCAGGGTGGCCATGATCGGCACCCTACGGTGTACGGCCGGCGAGGTAACCCGGCAGCCACACGGCCTCCCAGGTCGGGATCTCCTGCGCCTGGTGCGGTGCCCGGCGCGGCGCCGCCGACGCAAGCCGGTAGATCCCGTCGGCCCGGGTGAGGTAGCCGTAGTTCACGAGTTCGCGGCGTAGGTAGGCGACGTCGGGGTGGGCGGTGCGCAGCAGGTCGTTGACCTCCTTTTCGGGGTAGCTCCGGTGCGGCTCGAAGAGGGTCACGAGCTGGAGGAGTACGCCGGCCCGGGTGCGCCGTTTCGCCGGGATGGCGGTCAGTCGGCCGGCCTCGAACCATCTGGCCACGAGCCGCTCCTGCTCTCGGCGGGGCCCCTCCGTCAGCTCCTGGCGCGCGGCGGTGTAGGTCTGCCCCGTGGCGCGCATCCGCGTCCTGATCAGGGCCTTGGTGTCGCGATCCTTCGTCATTCGATCTCACCTCACGCCCGCACGGCCCCAGCCCGGCGCGGTCGGTCCGGTCGATCGTGACGATGATGCTGGCCGGAGGATCTGCTCCCCTTCGCCGCGGCGCGGGAGCTGGGGTCCCACGGCAGGCTGGGCGTCGGTCACGCCGCTGATCGCAGCATTCCACGGCGACGGCCCGGCGGCCAACCAGGTTTCGGGATGAGGCCGCTTGAGGCACGATCGGGGAATGACCGAATCGCCCACTGTCTGCCCGGAATGCGGCACCGCGCTGGTGCGCATGAGCCCCGACCACGTGCCCTCGACCGACAGCGCTCGGACCACGGATGGCGCATCGACGCTGTACTGCCCGCAGTGCAAGCTGGTGCGTCCGGGCCATCACGCGGGTGCCTGAAGCGTCCGTCGCCTCGGACGGAGCTCGGTCCGGTGTGCGTCCCCGCCTACGCGTCCTGGCCGTGCCCGCCGAATCCCGCTGGACGCGGACCTGGCGGCCGTTCTGGACGCTGCCGGCGTCGATTTGCGCCCTGGCCGTCGTCGCGGGCCTGATGCTGCCACCCTTGGAGCAGCAGTTCTCGACACCGCCTTACGTCTTCCAGGGCGGCCCCGACGGCGCCCGAAGCGTGTTGGGGACCATCGCCAGCGCGATGATTTCGGTGACCGGGCTGGTCTTCTCGATCACGATGGTCGTCCTGCAGCTGGCCAGTAGTCAGTTCACGCCTCGAGTCCTCGGGACCTTCCTGTCGAGCCGGATCACCCAGGTCACCCTCGGCGTCTTCACCGCGACGTTCGTCTTCTCGCTGAGCGTGTTGCGCTACGTGCAGGGCTCGAACAACGACGGCGGGCAGTTCGTCCCCCAGCTGTCGGTCTCGCTGGCCTTTGTTCTCGTCCTGGCGAGCGTCGGCTGCTTCCTGGCCTTCATTCACCACATCACCACGTCCATTCAGGTGTCCCAGGTCATCAGCCGGGTTGGTGAAGACACGATCGAGGCCATGCAGCAGATCTATCCGGCTCAGCCCGGGGTCGACCTGCCGCACCGAGGCGCCACCTGGTCCCCAGAAGTCGGCACGTCGCGCGTGGTCGTGACGCTCACGGACCGGCACGGGAGCGTCACGCACATCGATGCCAAGGCCCTCCTGGCCCTGGCCGACCGGCTCGACGCCGTCATCACCGTGGACGTCCAGGCAGGCCAGTTCGTCACCGCCGGCCAGCAGATTGCCCGGGTCTGGGGTCGCGACGAGATTGACGAATCCGACGCGGATGCGATCCGCCGTCGGATCTGGGTGGGCAGCGAGCGGCAGCTGCGCCAGGAGATTGGGTTCGGGCTACGCCAGCTCGTCGACATCGCTGAGCGCGCCCTCTCCCCCGGCATCAACGATCCGACGACAGCACTGCAGGTCATCGACGAGATCCACCGCATCCTGCGCGAGCTCGTGGTCCGCGAGATGCCCAGCCCCTACGTCGCGGACGAACAGGGCAACGTGCGCGTGGTGCACCGTCCCCAGGCCATCGAGGGGTTGCTGCAGATGCCGGTCCGGGAGATCGCGCACTACGGCGCTGACGCGGTGCGCGTGGTACCGCGCCTCCGCGCGATGCTGATCGACCTGCGGTCCTGCGCCCTCGATCGGTATCGCTCGACCATCGACGCCCTGGTGGAGGAACTGCCGCCCGGCGAGGACGAATCCGGAAGCGCTGCGTCAGAGGGGGAAGGTCCATGAGTGCCACGGCGCTATCCGCGCTGGATCTGCCGCCGGTCACCGCTCAGGGCGCGGCCCTGGGGCTGGCGGCTCTCCTGGTCGGCTTAGCTCTGGCCTGGCTCGTACGCCGGGTGACGGAACCGATCCTGCGCCATCGCGGCCGCAGCGATAGCGCCGCCGAGGTCTTCGCCCGGATCGCCGCATGGGTCGTTCTCGGGCTGGGGATCGGTGCGGCTTTGACCATCACCTTTCCCAGCGTCAAACCGGTCGACATCGTCGGCGGGGTCGGCGTGCTCTCCATCGCGGCCGGCATCGCGTTTCAGACGGTGCTGGGGAACATGTTCGCCGGCCTCGTGATTCTCAGCCGAGACAAGTACCGGGTCGGCGACCAGATCGCGGTGGAGGGCTATCGGGGCACCATCTCGGCGATGCGCTTGACCTCGGCGAGTATCCGCACCTTCGACGGCCGGCTGGTCGTCATCCCGAACTCGATCCTGCACTCCAAGGTCGTGACGGTGCAGACCGGGTACGAGGCGGTCCGGACCACCGTGGAAATCGATCTCGACGACCGGGCCGATCTTCAGGCGGCGTGCGAAGTCGCCGAGGAGGCCATGCGCTCGGTGCCGTCAGTCTTGCCCGATCCCCCGCCTCAGGCGCTCCTGACCAGCATCGGTACGGCTACGGTCCGCGTCGAGCTGCGCTTCTGGTCCGGCGCTCGGCAGCTGGAGACCCGCGAGGCTCAGCATCTCGTGATCCGGGAGGTCCTCGCCGCGCTCGTCCGCGAGGGGATCCCCACCGGCTCCGACGTACAGACCATCGATCCCGGTCCGAAGGCCCTCGATCTCCTCACCGGGCGTTTCGAGAAGACGTCTGCTCAGGGCGCGCCAGCGGCCAATCATGCTGCCGAGGAAGACCTTCGCCGCCTGCCGTGAGGGTCACCACGTCATGAACGGGCATGCTCTCGGCACGAAGCCAGCTTGGGGATGGTGGACGTAAAGGGACTTGAACCCCTGACCTCTCGCGTGTGAAGCGAGCGCTCTAACCAGCTGAGCTATACGTCCGTGACTGCTGGACCACCTTAGCGGCCCGCCGGGCGGCGGTCCAAACGCGAGCCCGCCCTACAACCAGGCGTACTGGCGGAGCGCGTCCTCGGCCACGTCGGGCAACCAGGTGGGCACGCCGGTGACGCGGAACAGCACCCAGAACATCGCCATCACCACGAGCCAGCAGCCCAGCGCGACGAGGCCCCGGACGCCCCACCCCTGCCGCGCCAGCCACCCGACCCACCGATCCAGGTGCCGTCTCCCGAACGCGAGCAGTCTCCCCGCCCAATGGAATTCGGAGGCCCACACGCCGACACCCAGGAACACGATCAGCCAGCCCGGCCCCGGGAAGGGGATCAGGATCCCGCCCACGAGCACGATCACGAGACCGACGAGGGCCACGGTCCAGCGGTACGCCGCGCGGGTGGCCGGAGTCGCCCGGACCCGCTCGCGCCACGTGTGCAGGCGGATCCGCCAGGCCCAGTCCGGGCCCGGCAGGTCCGGTCGCTCGTCAGGACCCGCCACCTCGACGCTCCTCCTCGGACGCCACTCTCGTGCGTTCCGGGCAACCCTAAGCCGTGAACCTCCGCGCGGGCTGCGAGGCGCGGCGCGGACCCCCACGTACGCTGCCTGCGTGAATCGCTGGTCCCGTACCGTTCTCGCAGCCACCCTGATCGTGTCGCTCGCGGCGTGCTCGACGAATGGAGACGCCGGGGCGCCACCGCCCAGTTCGTCTGGGGAGCGCATCACAATCGTCGCCGAGACGACACCGTTCCAGGCCGGCCCGACCATCCCGGGGCTGGTGTTCCCCGGGGTGACCTTCGACCACGAGGCCTCGGAGTCCGACAACCACCTCTACTTCCTGCGGTGGCCCGTCGTACCCGGCGCGACAGCCCTCAACGAGGCCGCGGCCAAGGCGGCCCGCGCCCAGCTCGCCCTCTACCGCAAGGACAACCCGCCGGAGGCGCGCGGCGACGCGGAACTGCACGTCGACGGGCAGATCGTCGCCGCCGCCGGGAACGTCGCGGCGGTCCGGTTCACCCATCTCGTTCCGACCGGGGCCAAGGGGCAGATCAACCACGAAACGCGGTACGGCGACGGGGGCGGGACCTGGACCGCCACCTCCGCCGACCTCATCGAGCCGGGCAAGCGGTCCGAGCTCGCCGCCGCCGCCGTCGCGGCCGCCAAGCCCTCGCTTCCCGCGGACAGCACGGCGATGCCGGCGCCCGAGGCGGAGACGGTCCTCACGGATCTCACCGTCACCGCCGGCGGCCACCTTGGCGCCGTACCTCTCCGCCCGCGGCCGCGAGATCGTCTCCGAACTGACCTCCGGACGCCCGTACGCCGGCCGCTTCGCGGCGCCCGACGCGCCCACGACCAGCGGGGCGTCCCCGGCCATCACTAGCCCCAGCGCGTCCGACCCGGCCGCGTCCAGTCCCGCCACGCCTGGCGGCGACGCCACAGTCGACTGCGCGAGTCGCAAGTGCGTGGCGCTGACGTACGACGACGGGCCCGGGCCCTACACCGCCAAGCTGCTCGACGAGCTGACGGCCGCCAAGGTGCCCGCGACCCTGTTCATGCTTGGTCAGAACGCGCAGGCCCACCCCGACCTGGTGCGCCGGGCCGCCGAGACCGGCCAGGTGGTGGCCAATCACACCTGGGATCACCGGGACCTCGCGCGGCTCGACACCGCCACTGCGCGCTGGGAGATCGACACCACGGCGGCTCTGCTGCGCCGGCTCTCGGGCCAACCCGTGAACTTGCGTGTCGAACCCGAGGCGAAGCTCCCGGTGGGGCCATTCCTCGTCCTCCAGCGGTTCGATCCATTGCGACCAGTACGCCGCCTGCGTGGCGTCCTCGACCGACACCCCATGCTTCAGCGCGCTCGGGTGGACCTTCACGCGGCGTACGCCGCGAGGGCTCGACGAATTGCCTCCGAGCGCGACACCTGCTCCCGGTCGGCCATCGCATCCAACGCCAACAGTTCGTCGGCCGTCAGTCGGACGGCAACCACCTGCATCGGTTCGGCGCCACGCCCCGGCCGACCGCGTCCCCGACGCTTGAGCTGGTCCACGTCGTAGCCGGCCTCGGCCTCGGCGGCCCAGCCTTCGATCATCTCGTCAGTGACGTCGTCCTCGCGCACACCAGAATCGTAAACGAAAATTGACGGCGCGGCACGGCCAGCGTCCTCAGCTGGGCCACCGATGCACGGCGAAGGGCCGGAGCGATGAGTTGGGAGCTTCGCCTGCACGCGCGCCGGAGTCGAACCGCGAGCCTCTTCGTCCCCGACGTTGTCCCCGGATGTGTCCCCACCGTTGTCCCCACGCCGACCGGGGGGCAGCAACGGCACGCGAGCCCGAGCGTCCCAACGGACGGAGCGGAAGGCGCCATGGGCCCAAGCCACGACGCTCCACGGGGGGACGTGGCTGCCGACAAACGCCCAGGTCGATCCGACACGTATCCGACACGAAGGCCCTCAAACGGAAGGCCCCCGGCTAGCGTTTCCGCTGGCCAGGGGCCGTTTCGTGCTGGTGGGCGATACAGGACTTGAACCTGTGACCTCTTCCGTGTCAAGGAAGCGCGCTAGCCACCTGCGCCAATCGCCCATGAGGGTGGAGGTGGAGACGGGATTTGAACCCGTGTACACGGCTTTGCAGGCCGTTGCCTCGCCTCTCGGCCACTCCACCGTGAAACTCGGTGCCCCCAGGGAGCCCGTGGCCTCCGAGCGGACAACGAGACTCGAACTCGCGACCCCAACCTTGGCAAGGTTGTGCTCTACCAACTGAGCTATGTCCGCATGTCCCCCGACCTGCGGCCGCGGGTGCCCCCCGACATTAACCGATCCGCTGCCCCGCGTCCAACTCGCCGGCACGCCTCTCTCGCACCCGTGAACGCCCGCTCCAAGCACCCCCACCGGACGGCGCCGGCACACGGCGTACCGTCCTGCCGTCGAGGCAGCTCAGGCGCGGTGCAGGACCGGAAACGGCACCGTGCGCGGTGGCGGTTGTCCTCGGTCCCCCCGCGAGCCTGTCAAACTGGACGCGCCGATGCGGCCGTGACAGCGCCGTCCGCCGTCTCGACATCACGCCGTGGGCGCCGCCTGCGGTCCGCAGCGAGGACTTGCTCGGACCAGCGCAGGTCGGCGACAGGCGCGTTGACGAACGGGACCGCCGGGTGCGCCCGGTCGGGATTGATGGAGTGGGAGTTCATGGACATCTGGCCAGGCAGGGCGTATCCCCTCGGCGCGACGTACGACGGTTCGGGCGTCAACTTCGCACTCTTCTCCGAGGTCGCCCATCGCGTCGAGCTGTGCCTCATCGATGAGATGGGCGCCGAGGAACGACTGGAACTGACCGAGGTCGACGGGTATGTCTGGCACGGTTACGTGCCCAACCTGCAGCCCGGCCAGCGTTACGGCTACCGGGTGCACGGCCCGTACGAACCCGCCAACGGGCACCGCTGCAATCCGAACAAGCTGCTCCTGGACCCTTACGCGAAGGCCGTCACGGGCCAATTGACCGGCGACGAATCGTTGTTCGCCTACCGGTTCGCGGCACCGGAGGTGCACAACAACGACGACTCGCTCGGCCACACGATGTTGGCCGTCGTCATCAACCCGTTCTTCGACTGGGGGCACGACCGGCCGCCGCGGCACGAGTACCACGACACGGTGTTCTACGAGGCCCACGTCAAGGGCCTGACGATGACGCACCCCGAGGTGCCAGAGGAGATCCGCGGGACGTACGCCGCGATCGCCCACCCCGCGATCGTCGCCTACCTCAAGGAGCTGGGGGTGACGGCGCTTGAGCTGCTGCCGGTGCACCAGTTCGTGCAGGACACCCACCTCGCGGAGAAAGGGCTACGCAACTACTGGGGCTACAACACGATCGGCTTCCTCGCGCCGCACAACGAATACTCGGCCACCGGCCAACTCGGCCAGCAGGTCACCGAATTCAAGTCCATGGTCAAGGCGCTCCACGAGGCCGGCATCGAAGTCATCCTCGACGTGGTCTACAACCACACCGCCGAGGGCAACGAGTTCGGCCCGACGATCTGCTTCCGCGGGATCGACAACGCCGCGTACTACCGGCTCGTCGACGACGCCAAGGAGCACTATTACGACACGACCGGCACCGGGAACAGCCTCCTCATGCGGCACCCCCACGTGTTGCAGCTCATCATGGACAGCCTGCGCTACTGGGTCACGGAGATGCACGTTGACGGGTTCCGGTTCGACCTCGCCGCCACGCTGGCGCGGCAGTTCCACGAGGTCGACAAGCTGTCGGCGTTCTTCGACCTCATCCAGCAGGACCCGGTGATCAGCCAGGTCAAGCTCATCGCCGAACCCTGGGACCTCGGCGACGGCGGCTACCAGGTCGGCAACTTCCCGCCGCTGTGGACCGAATGGAACGGCAAGTACCGCGACACCGTGCGCGACTACTGGCGCGGGGAGGCCGCGGCGCTGTCCGAATTCGCCTCGCGGCTCACGGGATCCAGCGACCTCTACGCCCATTCCGGACGGCGCCCCATCGCCTCGGTCAACTTCATCGTCGCGCACGACGGGTTCACGCTGCGCGACCTCGTCTCCTACAACGAGAAGCGCAACGCCGCCAACGGCGAGGGCAACTGCGACGGCGAGAGCCACAACCGGTCCTGGAACTGCGGCGCCGAGGGGCCGACCGACGACACCTCGATCCAGGCGCTGCGCCGCCAGCAGATCCGCAACATGCTCACGACCCTGATGCTCAGCCAGGGCGTGCCCATGCTGGCGCACGGCGACGAACTCGGCCGCACCCAGGGCGGCAACAACAACGTCTACTGCCAGGACAACAGCATCGCTTGGATCGACTGGGAGCTGTCGCGGGACCAGGAGAACCTCCTCGAGTTCACCCGCGCACTCATCAAGCTGCGGATGGAGCACCCGGTCTTCCGGCGCCGGCGCTTCTTCAAGGGCAGCGCCGACCACGGTGGCGAGTCCGAACTGCGCGACATCGTGTGGCTGGCCGTCGACGGCTCGGAGATGCGCGAGGAGGACTGGCAGACCGGCTACGCCCGCACCCTGGCCGTCTTCCTCAACGGCGACGGGATCCTCTCCCCCGACGCCCTGGGTCGGCGCGTCCGCGACGACGACTTCATCCTCATGTTCAACGCGCACAGCGACGCGGTCGAGTTCTCCGTGCCGCGCCACCTCGAGCACGAAAACCTGCGCTGGCGCGTCGCCATCAACACGGCCCTGGCCAAGGGGCTGCCCGACCCGACGGCGGCCCTCATCGCGCCCGGCGACAGCGTGGCCGTCGCCGGCCGGTCGGTGCTGGTGCTGCACAGCACGCCGCTGCCGCCGGCGCCAGACGAGGTCGAGGAACTCGCGACCGCGCAGGCCACCTCCTCCGCCCTGCCGGGCGCCCCCGAGGAGCAGAAGCAGCCCGAGCCGCAGACCCCGCCGCGGCCGGAGCCGAGGAAGCGTGCGGCCAAGAGCCCCATGAAGAGCCCCGCCAGCACCCCGACCAAGAAGGCGACGCCGCCGGGCGCGCCCCGCAAGCGCCAGGCCCGGCCGACGATCTGACGCGGGGGCGTCAGGTCGCGGCGAGCCGGCTCTGCTGCTCGGCGATGTCGAAGTCGGCCGCCGGCCACTGGGGATCCATGGCGCGCAGCTCGGTGAGCAGGATCTTCTGTACGGCGAGCCGGGCGTACCACTTCTGGTCCGCCGGCACGACGTACCACGGGGCGTAGTCCGTCGCGGTCTTGTCCATGATGGCCTGGTAGGCCGCCATGTAATCGCTCCACCGCATCCGCTCGTCGATGTCGCCCGGGTTGAACTTCCAGTATTTGTCGGGCCGCTCCAGCCGCTCGGCGAGGCGTGCCTTCTGCTCTTGCGAGCCGATGTGCAACATCACCTTGACGATGCGGATGCCCTTGTCGGTGGCGGACTTCTCGAACGCGTTGATCTGGGCATACCGACGCGACCACGTCGACGGGGGGACGAGGTTGTGCACGCGCACGATCAGCACGTCCTCGTACTGCGACCGGTCGAACACCCCAATCATCCCGGGCGTGGGCAGCGCCCGTCGGATGCGCCACAGGAACGGGTGGCTGCGCTCCTCACGGGTGGGCGCCTTGAAGGCCGTGATCTGCACGCCCTGCGGATCGAGCAGCCCCACGACATGGCGCATGATGCCGCCCTTTCCCGAGGTGTCGAGCCCCTGGATGATGAGCAGCAGGCTGCGTTGCCCGCCGGCCTTGGACTCGGCGTACAGGCGTTCCTGCAGCGTGGCGACCTCCTCGGCGGAGGCGGCCAGCGCCTGGTCCCCCTCGGCCTGGTCCCCGGTGAATCCCGGCGTCGAGCCGGTGGCGACCTTGGCGAGATCGAAGCCCGGCCCCACCCGCAGCGCCGAACAGATCTGCTCGGCGAGGTCGTCGCGACCCGCCTTGGCGGCCTTCTTGGCCGCCTTTGCGGCTTTGTCGGGGTCGCCACGAGACTTCTTGTCGGAGCCCTTCTTGTTTTTCGCCATGGGGCATCATGGCACCGAACCAGGGAAAACGTACGGCGAACGGGGGCGGGTGGCGCGCCGAACTCGAGCCCTGGTCACGCCCCCCGGCGAGGCCTTGGCGAGGGACGCCCTGCGAAACCGACCCCGTGGGCGCCTCAGTCCTCGAGGAATTCGGTGACGACGCGGTCCCACCGGTCTGGATCGGTATTCCATTCCTTCGTGTGCCGCGCCACGGTCCACCGCACGTAGCGGACGAGCCCGGCGCGCGAGCGCGCGAGCGCCACGGACGGCCCGACGGGAACGAACTCGTCGTCCACCGAGTGGATGAGCAACGTGGGATGTTTCAACTCGCGGGCGCGCGCGGTCCAGTTGGTCTCCGCCACGTCCAGGGGGGTGTCCAGACCGACGAGGTGCCTGGCCCCGGTCGACCGCAGCACGCGGACCGCGACGCTCGCCATTCCTACGGGCATCCGGCCGAGGCGCAGGTGGTGCCGGATCACGTCGTTCCAGTCCACCACCGGCGCGTCCAGGACCACCCGGTCGACCAGCTGGGGCGCCGCCGCCGAGCGGCTCAGCGTCTGCAGCACGATCGCCCCGCCCATGGACCACCCGAACAAGGTCACCCGCCGGGCGCCCCGGTCCTGCGCCCACCGCAGGGCCGCGTCCACGTCAGCCCACTCGGCCAGGCCCAGGGCGTAGCGGCGGTCGCCGCTGGACGGCGCGTCCTCGTCGTTGCGGTAGCCGACGACCAGGCAGGTGATGCCGAGCCGGTGCAGCACCGGCACGGCCCGCAGGCATTCGCCGCGCAGGGCGCCGCGGCCGTGCACGAGCACGGCCCACCGCGCCCCGGTCCCGGACGCCTCTGCGGCGCCGGGGATGAGCCAGGCCGGCATGTCTCCCAGCGGGCCCGGGATGAGCACGTCGCTGAAGTCGAGGCCGAGGGATTGGCGCGGGTCGCCGCCGTAGTAGTAGCCGTTCCAGCGCGCTGGGCCCGGCCGCAGCGAGCCGGCGTCGACCTTCTCGACGACGCGGGTGACGGCGTCCGCCTCCAGGTCCTCCGCCACGATGTCGCCGAGCCGCACGTGGCCGCGGCCGCCGTGCAGCCACATGCCGTACCGCCCCGGCGCCACGGTCTCCTCGGTGCGGCCGAGCGCGACGGTGTCGCCCGTCTCGTCCAGCGACACGGCCAGGATCTCCACGTTGTCCGAGCGGTCCCGCTCCGGGGTGACCAGACGCCGAAGCACGTACGAGGCCAGCGTCAGTGCCGCCGCCGAGCCGGCCATCACGCCGCCGGTCAGGCCGGCTGCCGCGGCCATCGAGCGACGCCCGCCGACGGTGGGCACGAGGTTGCGCTCCTTCACGCGCCCATCCTCTCAGCCGCCCGACGCGGGACCGAACGCGGCGGCGGCGTCGCGCCGCGCACAATGGCGGCTATGGACGTCCCCTTCGCGCTCCCGCTGGAGCCCATGCTCGCCAAGGCCGTCGCGCAGGTACCGGAGCCCGACGCGGTGCCCGGCGGGCTGCTCTACGAGCCCAAGTGGGACGGATTTCGCTGCCTGGTGCTGAAGGACGGCGCCGACGTCGAACTCGCCAGCCGCGGCAAGAAGCCGCTCACCCGGTACTTCCCCGAGGTGGTCGAGCGCGCCCGGAAGGCCTTGCCCGCCCGGTGCGCGCTCGACGCGGAGATCGTCGTACGGCAGGGCGAGCCGGGCGCCCAACGGCTGGACTGGGAGCGGCTGGCCCAGCGGATCCACCCGGCGGCGTCGCGGATCGCGAAGCTCGCCGTGGAGACGCCGGCGGAGGTGGTCGCGTTCGACCTGCTGTCGGTGGGCGACGAATCGCTGATGGCCGCGCGATTCGAGGATCGGCGGCGCCGTTTGGAGGCGCTCTTCGCGGACGTCCCGCGCGGTCACGGCCTGCACCTGACCCGCGTGACGCGCGACGTCGACCGCGCCCGGGACTGGTTCGCCCGCTTCGAGGGCGCCGGACTCGACGGGCTGCTGGCCAAGCCCCTCGACGCCCCGTACGCACCCGGCAAGCGCACCCTCTTCAAGATCAAGCACAAGCGCACCGCCGAGGCCGTCGTGGTCGGCTACCGAGTGCACACCTCCGGGACGGGCGTCGGGTCGCTGCTGCTCGGGCTGTACGGCGACGACGGGCGCGTCTTCAACGTCGGCGGCATCGCCGCGTTCACGACCCAACGGCGCCGGGAGCTCATCGACGAACTGGAGCCGCTGGTCGTGCGGGACGCCGACGGAGCCATCGCGAGGGCCGCCACGGACCGGTCGCGGTTCTCCGCCAACAAGGACGTTTCCTTCGTGCCGCTGCGCCCCGAGCGGGTGGTGGAGGTGGCCTTCGACCAGCTGGAGGGCTGGCGGTTCCGGCACGCCGTACAGTTCCTGCGGTGGCGCCCCGACCGCGAGCCGCGCTCCTGCACCCTGGACCAGATCGACCGTGCCCCGGCGTACGACCTCGGCGAGGTCCTCACCGAATCTTGACGTCGCCCTCCCAGTTGGCGGCGTTCTTCTTGCTGGGCTGCACCCGCGGCGGCTCCCCCGGCATCTTCGGGAAGTCCGGGGGGAAGTTCAGCTCCCCCAGCCCCCGCTCGACGTCCGCGTCCCAGAGCGCCAGGGCGGCGTCGATCCGGCCCACGTTCCCGGCGTCCGCAATGGCCGCCCACGCGTCCCCGTCGGACGCGACGATGCCCGGCACGGTGCGCACGGTGAAGTCGCGCGGCGCCACGTCGGCCAGCCGACCCCACGGCAGGGGCATCGACACGGGCGCGCCCGGCAGCGGCCGCGGGCTGTAGGCGGAGGCGATCGTGCGATCCCGGTTGGCCTGGTTGTAGTCGACGAAGAGGCGCGCCCCGCGCTCCTCCTTCCACCACGCGGTGGTGACGAGATCGGGCAGCCGGCGCTCCAATTCGCGGGCGATCCCGATCACGGCGTGCCGCACGTCGAGGAACTCGTGGGTGCGCTCGATGCGGCTGTAGGCGTGCACGCCGCGGTTCCCGCTGGTCTTGGCCCACGCCACCAGCCCCAGCTCGGCCATGAGCTCGCGCAGCGCCCCGGCGGCCTCCACCGCCTCCGGATAGCCCGTGCCGGGCTGCGGATCGAGGTCGATCCGCACCTCGTCGACCAGGTCGTTGTCGTCGCCGCGCACGGGCCAGGGGTGAAAGGTGACCGTGCCCATCTGCACCGCCCAGACCGCCGCCGCGATCTCGTCGATGACCAGTTGGCTGTGGCGCCGACCCGAGGGATAGACGCACTCCACCGTGCGCACCCAATCCGGCAGACCCTTCGGCGGGTTCTTGCTATAGAACTCCTCGCCCGTCACGCCCCCGCGATAGCGCTGCAACGTCACGGGTCGGTCCCCCACCGCCCGCAGGAACGGCTCCCGCACGGCCAGCAGGTACTCGGCGAGGTCGGCCTTGCTGATCCCCTCGTCCGGCCACACGGGCCGGTCCGGGTTGGTCAGCCGGACCCGCCGTGCGGCGTCGCCCGGGCCCTCGATCTCCAATGTCACCGCGGGATCTGCCATGGCCGCAGCGTACGGTGAGCCCCATGACGGAGCACACCTATCCGATCCGGCGCAGCGACGCGGAGTGGGCCGAGCTGCTCACCCCGCAGGAGTTCCAGGTGCTGCGGCGGGCCGACACCGAACCCCCCGGCGTCGGCGAATACACCGATACCACGACGGAGGGGGTCTACTCCTGCCGCGCCTGCGGCGCCGAGTTGTTCCGCAGCGATGCCAAGTTCCCGAGTCATTGCGGCTGGCCCTCGTTCTACGCGCCGCTCGCGGGGGACGCAGTGGAGTACGTCGAGGACCGCACCCTCGGCATGCGCCGCGTCGAGGTCCGCTGCGCGGCATGTGGCAGTCACCTGGGGCACGTCTTCGAGGGCGAGGGCTACGACACCCCGACCGACCAGCGGTACTGCATCAACTCCATCAGTCTGCGCCTAGCCCCCGACCAGTCCTGACCCGTCGTGAGTCACCGGCGTGGGCCGGACCGCCGATCGGCCTCCGTCCCGCCCCGATTCGCCGGCCCGACTCACCTGCGCCGCTCCCTCGCCGATAGGGCCAGGGGCCCTGCGCCAGCTGCGGCCCTGGCACGCCTCCCCGCCGGGGAGGCCCGAGGAAAGAGGACGGGCATGATCACGCGGGACCTGCTGTTGGAGGTGCTCCAGCGGCCGGGCGACGACGGCGGACCCGGACTGGGTCACGACGCCGCCAACCACGTCGTCGACAGTTGCCTGTCCCTGTTCGAGTCCGAGGCCGACGCCATCCGCCGGGAGATCCTGCGTGTCGCGGCCGAGCGCATCAGCCCCGTGACGAGCGAGCAGGTGTTCGCCGGCGCGCCGTGGGACATGGGATTCCACGACGGCAAGTCCGTCGCCGCGGACGCGCTGCGCCTGATGGCGCGCCAGCTCTGAGTCGGCCGGCTACGGCAGGGACGCGACGATCTGGCCGGGCGTGCGCCGGGGGCCGGTGAAGAAGGGCGTCTCCTCGCGCACGTGCAGCCGAGCCTTCGAGCCGCGCAGGTGCCGCATGAGGTCGACGATCCGATGCAGCTCGTCGGCCTCGAAGGCGAGCACCCACTCGTAGTCGTTGAGGGCGAACGAGGCGATCGTGTTGGCCCGCACGTCGGGGTAGTCGCGCGCCATCATCCCGTGCTCCGAGAGCATGGTGCGGCGTTCGTCCTCGC
This sequence comes from Austwickia sp., assembly GCA_016699675.1. NCBI lineage: Bacteria > Bacillati > Actinomycetota > Actinomycetes > Micrococcales > Dermatophilaceae > Austwickia > Austwickia sp. Next base: position 4,076,264 of record CP064985.1, read on the forward strand.
CGATGACGTACCAGTCGTAGCTGCGCACGAACGGGTACACGCACAGGTAGCCGCGCGCCTCCTCGCCCTTCATGAACGCCGGGACGTGGCCCTTGTTGAACTCCGCGGGCCGGTGCAGCGCCGCGACCGACCAGACCGGCTCGAGGTGGCGACCGAGCCGGGTCCGGCGGAAGGCCTGGTAGGCGGCCTGGACCTGCTCGATCGTCTCGGCGTGCCACCAGATCATGAGGTCGGCGTCGGCGCGCAGCCCGGCGACGTCGTACAGCCCGCGGACCACCACGCCGTCGGCCTCGACCCCGGCGATGAAGTCCGTCAGTTCCGCCTCGATGGGGCCCCGGTCGTCGCCCAGCGGAACCGTCGCGGCGAACACCGACCACATGGCGTAGCGGATCGTGTCGTTGAGGGCGCGCAGCTCACCTGCGGAGGGACGGGTCTCGGTCATGCCCGCCATCCTGTCAGGTCACCTGGCGACGGCTCACGTCGCCCACGGCGTGACGGTGCCACGCCGTCACCGGTCACACCGTGTCGCTGTGCTGCTCCGCGCGTTTGGCCTCCACCCAGCGCATGGCGGGCGTGGCGAGGACGCCGTGCACGAGGACGGACAGCAGGATCGTCGCGCCGACCACCGACCACAGGTAGGACTTCTCGGGGAAGGTTGCCGCTCCAAAGGCGTAGGACAGGTAGTAGATCGACCCGATGCCCCGCACGCCGAAGAACGCCGCGACGACCCGCTCGCGGGGGCCCAGTCCCACCTCCCCCTCGCGGTGCGCGTGCCGGTCGCTGCCCACCAGCGCGAGCCCGGCGGTCAGCGGGCGGATCACGAACAACACCAGAAGCGCGACCAGGAAACCGGGCCAGTCGAGGTGGGCGAGGAGACCATCCGCGAAGGACACCCCGAGCAGCAGCAGGACGAGCAGCGTGAGCAGGAGTTCGATCTGCTCGACAAGATCGTGCATCTCGGCGTGGTAGTCGTGGCCCCGCTCCATGCCCCGGATGGACAGGGCGCACGCGAAGACGGCGAGGAACCCCCACCCCCCGACGACCTCGGCGAGGCCGTAGGCGACGAAGGTGGCCGCCAGGGCGAGCAACGGCTCCCCCTTTTCGGCCAGGCGCAGCGTGTCGTGGCCGTGGAAGGCCAACCGCCCCAGTCCCCACCCACAGGCCACCCCGACGGCCGCCCCCAGCACGGTCTTGCCCACGAGTTCCCAGGACAGCCAATGGAGCACGAAGTCGCCGAGCTGTTGGTGTTCGGCGAGGAAGATCGCGGCGTAGACGAACGGGAAGGCGAGCGCGTCGTTGAACCCCGCCTCGGAGGTCAACGCGAACCGCACCTCGTCGCGCTCCCCGATGTCGTCGAGTTCCTCGGTCGTCGGCCCCTCGACTTGGACGTCGGCCGCCAGGACCGGGTCGGTGGGCGCCAGGGCCGCGCCCAACAGCAGGGCCGAAGCGGCGCCCAGTCCGAGCACCCACGTGCCGAGCAGATAGGTGCCAAGGATCGCCAGCGGCATGCCGATCGCCAGCAGCCGCCAGGTGGTGTGCCAGCGCCGAAACGACGCCCAGGACTTCAGCGACAGCGGCCGGTCCAGCGCCAGGCCGACCCCCATCAGCGCCACGATGACGGTGAGCTCGGTCAGGTGCTCGATCGCCGGCCGGTTCGCGGTCGGGTCGAGGTTGAATCCCTGCGGCAACGTGAGGGAGCCAAGGCCTAGTCCCACGACGACGAGGACGATGGGGGCTGAGAGGGCGACCCGCTTGAGCAGGATCGGCAGCACGACGGCCAACAACAGGGCGAGACCGCCCACCAGATACAGCTGGTCGACGCTCATCGCGCCCCCGCTGCGGGGAGCCCGTTGCCGCTCACTCGTCCCCGCCGTCGGACTCCAGCGACCGAATCAGCTCGACCACGCGGGTTAGCACGTCGGGATCGGTGTGCGGGAGCACCCCGTGGCCGAGGTTGAAGATGTGCCCGGGGGTGCGCCGACCCTCGGCCACGATGGCTCGGACCCGCTCCTCGAGCGCGTCCCAGGGCGCGAACAGGTACGCCGGGTCGAGGTTGCCCTGCACGGCGTACGTCGGGCCGATCCGACGCGACGCCTCGACGAGCGGGACCCGGAAGTCGACCCCCACGACCTCGGCGCCGGCCGCGCCCATGGCGGAGAGCAATTCACCGGTGCCCACCCCGAAATGGACGCGCGGAACGCCGAGGTCCGCGACGGCGGCGAGGGCTGCTGCGGAGTGGGACGCGACGTACCGTTCGTAATCGGCGAGCGGGAGCGCCCCCACCCAGGAGTCGAAGAGCTGTACGGCGCTCGCCCCGGCCTGGGCCTGCACGCGGAGGAAGGCCCCGGAGATCTGGGCGAGCCGTGCGCACAGGTCGTGCCAGAGCTCGGGGTCGCCGTACATCAGCGCCTTGGTGCGCTCGTGATTCTTGCTGGGGCCGCCCTCCACCAGGTACGACGCGAGCGTGAAGGGCGCCCCCGCGAAGCCGATCAGCGGCGTCGTGCCGAGTTCGGCCACCAGGAGGCGCACCGACTCGGTGATGTCGGGGACGTGACCAGGCTCCAACGGCACCAGCCGGTCGAGGTCTCGGCGGGACCGCACCGGCTCGGCCACGACCGGACCGGTGCCCGGCACGATGTCGAGGTCGACGCCGATCGCGGCCAGCGGAACGACGATGTCGCTGAAGAAGATCGCCGCGTCGACGCCGTGCCGCCGCACCGGCTGCAGCGTGATCTCGGTGACCAGTTCGGGCCGCCGACAGGACTCCAACATGGCGATCCCCTCGCGGATCGCGCGATACTCCGGCAACGAACGACCGGCCTGACGCATGAACCAGACCGGCGGTCGGGCGCCGGGGCGCCGCCGGGCAGCGGCCAGGAGGAGACTGTTGGCCGCCGGCGAGTGGCCGGCCTGGGGTGACTGGGTGGGCTGAGTGGGCTGCCCCGCGACGGTCGAGGGAAGGGACGAATCGGTCACGCAGCGCATCGTCCCACGCGGGAGGGTCGAACACCCCGCGGGCCCGCGGGGGCGGCCCGTCGGCGTGGTGCCTCGGCGTCGTCGGTGCCCGGCCGTAAGGTGCTCCACGTGACCAGTCGTCAGGCCCGCCGTGGGGTCCCCGAGCGGTTCGACCGCTGCGTCGAGGCGCTGGCGGGGGTGCGTGCCCGGCCCGAGGTCGCCCTCCTGGAGATCCCCGCGCCGCAGCGCATCGCGCCGTACAGCACGGCCCTGTCCGCCGACGTGACGCTGCCAGGCGACGACGACCCCATCGCCACCGGGCGATTCATCGTTCTCCACGACCCGGACGAGCCCGAGGCCTGGGACGGCGCGTGGCGCCTGGTCACCTACGCCACGTGCCAACTGGACCCGGAGATGGGCGCCGACCCGCTGCTCTCGGAGGTCGGCTGGTCCTGGCTGCGGGACGCGTTGGACGAGGCCGAGGCGCCCTACCGCTCGCTGGGCGGCACCGTCACCCGCGTGGTCTCGGAGAGCTTCGGCAGCCTCGCCGAGCGCGAGGGCAGCGCGGAGCTCGAGGTGCGGGCCTCCTGGACGGTGGAGGGCACGGATCTGCGCGCGCACCTGGAGCTGTGGACCGAGCTGTTGTGCACGATCGCGGGGCTGCCGCCCCTGCCGGAGGGCGTCGTGCCGCTGCCGGGTATCCGCCGGTGAGCGGCGCATGACATCCTGGTAGGCGGTATGAGCCACCTTGACGATCCGGCCCCGTCGCCGAGCGAGGCCGATGCGCAGCTCGCCGACGGCCGGGCGCCGCGGCAGGCGGGTACGTCGTCGCGTCGGCGCACCCGAGCGAGCCGGGCTGGGGTGCGCGAGGAACTGGCCCGGCGCCGCGCCGAGCGCGACACGCCACCGCCGCAGGACGCTCCCGAGCCGGCGTCCGACCCCATCCCGGTCGATGCCACCCCCGAGGATCTGGGGATGCCGCGGCTGATCGAGTTCCCCGCGGACGGGATCCCCGACGTCATCGAGGACGAGGGGCCGCTGGCGGAGGCGGCGGCCGCCCTGGCCGCCGGCACCGGACCCGTCGCGGTCGACGCCGAGCGCGCCTCGGGCTACCGCTACGGGCAACGCGCCTATCTTGTGCAGCTTCGTCGCGAGGGTGCCTCGACCGTGCTCATCGACCCCGTGGCCTGCCCCGACCTCGCCCCGGTGGCGCGGGCGATCACCGACGTGGAGTGGGTCGTGCACGCCGCCTCCCAGGACCTGCCGTGCCTGGCCGAAGTGGGCCTGTCCCCCACCGCGCTCTTCGACACCGAGCTGGGGGCCCGGTTGGCCGGCCAGCCGCGGGTGGGCCTTGCGGCGGTGCTCGAGCACTACCTCGGGGTCACGCTCGCCAAGGAGCACTCCGCCGTCGACTGGTCGACCCGCCCGCTGCCCGAGCCGTGGCTGCGCTACGCCGCGCTCGACGTCGAGGTGCTCATCGAGCTGCGCGACGCCATCGAGGCCGACCTGGAGCAGCAGGGCAAGCTGGAGTGGGCCCGGCAGGAGTTCGCGGCCCTGACCTCGTTCACCGGTCCGCCACCGCGGATCGACCCGTGGCGGCGCCTCTCGGGTCTGCACCGGCTGCGGGGCCGGCGCGTGCTGGCCGTGGCGCGAGAGCTCTGGTACGCCCGCGACGACGTCGCCAGGACCCGCGATGTCTCCCCGGGTCGGGTCATCCCCGACGCCGCGCTCCTGGAGATCGCGCAGGCCGCACCGAACTCGCTGGGCGCCGTCGGCACCGCGACCCCCAACCGGGCCGCGCGGCGCTACGCCTCGGCCTGGCTGGCCGCCGTGACCACGGCGCTGGGGTTACCCGACGACCAGCTTCCGCCGGCGAGCCTGCCCTCCGACGCGCCGCCACCCCAGCGGGCCTGGGCGGATCGCGATCCCGTGGCCGCCGCCCGCCTGACCGCCGTGCGGGCCCACCTGCAGGCCTTCTCCGCAGAGCACCGGGTGCCCGTCGAGAACGTCCTGTCCCCGGACACCCTGCGGCGCGTCCTGTGGACGCCGCCGCCCGGCACCGAGGACGCCGTGCGGGCCGCGCTGGCCGAGCGGGGGGCCCGGCCGTGGCAGATCGACGTGGCGGCCCCCGCGATCGTGGCCGCCCTGGCCGAGCACAGCTGACCACGACCTACGACGACGCACGGCCCACGACGTACGACGTACGACGTCCGAGGTCATGGCCCCAGCGCGGGGCTGAGACGAACGCCACCCCGCTAGCCATGGCACATCCGTTACCGACTGGTAAGAATAGCGGGAAGCGATGCGTTTCCACGCTTGTCGTGATCCCCATGTCCTCTCGACCCAGGGAGAGTTTGTGTCCACACCACGTCACGAGGTCGTCTTCGTCGACGGCGTTCGTACGCCCTTCGGCAAGGCCGGCGACAAGGGCATCTATGCCCAGACCCGCGCCGACGACCTGGTCGTCGCCTGCATCCGCGAGCTGCTGCGCCGCCACCCCGAGCTGCCCCCCGAGCGGGTCGGCGACGTCGCCATCGCGGCGACCACCCAGATGGGCGACCAGGGCCTGACGATCGGCCGCACGGCCGCGCTGCTGGCCGGCCTGCCCAACACGGTCCCGGGCTACGCGATCGACCGCATGTGCGCCGGCGCCATGACCGCCACCACGACCGCCGCCGCGAGCATCGCCTTCGGCGCGTACGACGTCGCCGTCGCCGGCGGTGTCGAGCACATGGGCCGCCACCCGATGGGCCAGGGCGTCGACCCCAACCCGCGGTTCGTCGCGGAGAAGCTCGTCGACGTCGAGGCGCTCAACATGGGCAACACGGCGGAGAACCTGCACGACCGGTTCCCCCAGCTCACCAAGGAGCGCTCGGACCGGTACGCCGTCGCCTCCCAGAACAAGATGGAGAAGGCCTACGGCGCCAACAAGATCCAGCCGGACCTCGTGCCCGTGGCGACCCGGCACGCCGAGCTGGGCTGGGGCCTGGCCACCAAGGACGAGCCGCCGCGCCCCGGCGTGACGATGGAGGCCCTGCAGGGCCTCAAGACGCCGTTCCGCCCGCACGGTCGGGTGACGGCGGGCAACGCGGCGGGCCTCAACGACGGCGCGACCGCGTGCATCCTCGCCTCCGAGGAGGCCGCCGCCGAGCTGGGCATGGCGCCGAAGATGCGGCTGGTCTCGTTCGCGTACGCCGGCCTCGAGCCCGAGGTCATGGGTTACGGCCCGGTGCCCGCGACCGAGAAAGCGCTGGCCAACGCCGGCCTGTCGATCGACGACATCGGCCTGTTCGAGCTCAACGAGGCGTTCGCCGTGCAGGTGCTGAGCTTCCTGGAGCACTACGGGATCGCCGACGACGATCCGCGGGTGAACCAGTACGGCGGGGCGATCGCGTGCGGCCACCCCCTCGCCAGCTCCGGCGTGCGGCTGATGATCCAGCTGGCCCGGCAGTTCGAGGAGAACCCCTCGGTCCGCTACGGCATCACCAGCATGTGCATCGGCATGGGCATGGGCGCCACGGTGATCTGGGAGAACGCCCACCACGCCGACTACGTCAGCGGCGCAAGCACCGAGACCAAGGAGGCGGCGGCCCGATGAGCGCGCCCACGATCGACTTCCAGACCATCTTCCCCGACGAGGTCGTCACCGACGCCAAGGTCCGCGACATCGAGCTGCCCGGCGGCGCCGGCGTCATGGCGCTCATCACCCTGGACAACGGCAAGGACCACACTCGCCCGAACACCTTCGGGCCGCAGACCCTCATCCACCTCTCCGAGGTGCTCGACGGCGTCAAGGCCCGCGTGGACCGCGGCGAGCTGGCGACGGTGGCCATCACCGGTAAGCCGTTCATCCTCGCCGCCGGCGCCGACCTGTCCGGCGTCGCGAAGGTGACCGACAAGGCGCAAGCCCGCGCCATCGCCGACCTCGGCCACGACGCGTTCAGCAAGCTCACCGACATGGGCGTGCCGACGTTCTCGTTCATCAACGGGCTGGCCCTCGGCGGCGGCGTCGAGGTCAACCTCTACTGCACCTACCGCACGGCCTCGGCGGGCATTCCCGCGTTCGCGCTGCCCGAGTGCTTCCTCGGGCTGATCCCCGGCTGGGGCGGCACCTGGCTGGTGCCCAACCTCATCGGCATCGAGGGCGCGGTCAAGCTCGTCATCGAGAACCCGCTGTCGATGAACAAGATGCTCAAGGGCGCCGAGGTCTACCAGATGGGCCTGGCCGACGCGCTCTTCGAGCCGGCCGACTTCCTCGCGCAGTCGATCGGCTGGGCGGCCAAGGTGCTGACCGGCGAGATCACGGTGGAGCGCAAGGAGATCGACCGCGACGAGGCCAGCTGGGCCGCCGCGATCAAGAAGGCCCGCGACTTCGCGGACCTCAAGACGGGCGGCTACGCCCCCGCGCCGTACCGCGCCATCGAGCTCATGGGGAAGGCACGCACCTGCTCCCGCGAGGAGGGCTTCGAGGGCGAGACCAAGGCCCTCGAAGACCTCATGATGAGTGAGGAGCTCCGCTCCGGGCTCTACGCGTTCGATCTCGTGCAGAAGCGCGCCAAGCGCCCCGCCGGCGCGCCGGACAAGTCGCTGGCCCGCAAGATCACCAAGGTCGGCATCGTGGGCGCGGGTCTGATGGCCAGCCAGCTGGTGCTGCTGTTCGTGCGCCGCCTCAAGGTGCCGGTCGTCATGACCGACCTCGACCAGGACCGCGTCGACAAGGGCGTCGCCTATGTGCACGGCGAGCTGGACAAGCTGGTCAAGAAGGGCCGGCTGAGCAGCGACAAGGCCAACCGCTTCAAGGCCCTCGTCACCGGCTCCACCGAGAAGTCCGGCTTCGCCGACGCGGACTTCGTCATCGAGGCCGTCTTCGAGGAGATGGGCGTCAAGAAGCAGGTCTGGAAGGAGGTCGAGGAGGTCGTCAGCCCGGAGTGCATCCTCGCGACCAACACCTCCTCGCTCTCGATCACCGAGATGGCGGCCGACCTGCAGCACCCCGAGCGGGTCGTCGGGTTCCACTTCTTCAACCCGGTCGCGGTCATGCCCCTGTTGGAGATCATCAAGGGCGCCAAGACCGACGACGCCGCGCTGGCCACCGCCTTCGCGGCCGGCAAGGGCCTGGGCAAGACCACGATCCTGGTCAACGACAGCCCGTCGTTCATCGTGAACCGCCTGCTGGGCCGGTTCATGTCGGACATGGTCAAGATCGTCGACGAGGGCACGCCGGTCGACGTGGCCGACAAGGGCTTCGCGGGGGTGGCTCCCATGCCGCCGTTCGTGCTGCTCGGCATGGTGGGCCCGGCCGTCGCGTTCCACAACGGCGAGACCCTGGGCAAGGCGTTCCCGGACCGGTTCTACATCAGCGAGAACTTCCGGCGCATCGCCATCGAGCACAAGATGCCGGGCTACTACACGATGGACGCGAGCGGTGCCATGGTGCCCAACCCGGACGTCGTCAAGCTGATGGAGCTGCCCGCGAACCCCGTGGCGCTCACGACCGAGCAGGTGCGCGAGAAGGTGCTCGCCGGCCTGGCGCAGGAGGCCCGGATCATGCTCGACGAGGGCGTGGTCATCGCCCCCGAGGATCTCGACCTGGCCATGATCACCGGCGCCGGATTCCAGTTCTGGAACGGCGGGCTCACCCCGCTGCTCGACCGGTCCGGCATCGCGGAGAAGGTGACTGGAAAGCGCTTCCTCGCCCCCGGTTTGGCGAGCCTGCCGCAGTGAGGTCGCGGCGCCGCTGACGGCGCCACCCCGGACGGCCGCCGTACGACGTTTTCGCACCGTACGGCGGCCGTCGGCGTGCCTCACCGCGGCGGGGTCCGGCGAATGATGCACTGTCCGTATCGGATCCGAGCCGGCCGGCGACGCGCCGAGGAGCGCCCCTGACGGGGGCACCACGACGCGTATGGGAGACTTGGTCGACCGACCTGCACGGTGACAGTCGCGAGATTGGTGCCGTCCTGGCGCGTCGCCCCTCGTCGACAAGACCGCCTTGACCGGCGAGTATCTCATATATGAGTTAGGCTAGACCTATGAGTGAGGACTACTTGGCACGCATCGGAGGCCTCATCCGCGACGCTCGCCGGCACAAGGGCCTGACTCAAGCGGAACTCGCCGAACACCTCGGCACCAGCCAGAGCGCGGTAGCCCGCATCGAACAGGGCCGGCAGAACCTCAGCCTGGAGATGCTCGCCCGGATTGGGGAGTCCCTCGACAGCGAGTTCGTCTCGCTCGGCAGGTCCGGCCCGCAGCACCTGCGGATCAAGGGCGGCACCAAGCTGTCCGGCGAGATCGACGTCAAGACCAGCAAGAACGCGGCGGTGGCGCTCCTGTGCGCCGCGCTGCTCAACCGGGGTCGCACGACGCTGCGCAGCCTCGCGCGCATCGAGGAGGTCAACCGGATCCTGGAGGTGCTGCAGAGCATCGGCGTGCGCACCCGCTGGCTGCCCGGCAGCAACGACCTGGAGATCGTGCCGCCGCAGCGGCTCGACCTGACCGCGATGGATCTGGACGCCGCGCGGCGTACCCGCACGATCATCATGTTCTTCGCGCCCCTGCTGCACGACTTCGACACCTTCTCGCTGCCCTTCTCCGGGGGCTGCGACCTGGGCTCGCGCACCATCGAGCCGCATATGCACGCCCTGCACAACTTCGGGCTGGCCGTGACCGCGACCAACGGCTTCTATCACGCGGCCGTGGACCGGTCGGTGCGGCCGACCCGAGCGATCGTGCTGACCGAACGCGGTGACACCGTCACCGAGAACGCGCTGATGGCCGCCGCTCGATGCGAGGGCGAGACGGTCATCCGCAACGCCAGCCCCAACTACATGGTCCAGGACCTGTGCTTCTTCCTGGAGCGCCTGGGCGTGCAGATCGACGGCATCGGCACCACCACGCTGCGCGTGCGGGGCCGCTCGGTCATCGACGTGGACGTGGACTACTCGCCGAGCGAGGACCCGATCGAGGCGATGAGCCTGCTCGCCGCCGCGGTGGTCACCGAGTCCGCCATCACCATCCGGCGGGTGCCGATCGAGTTCCTCGAGATCGAGCTGACCCTGCTGGGCGAGATGGGGATGAAGTGCGAGCTGACGCCGGAGTACCCGTCGGCCAACGGCAAGACCAGGCTGGTGGATCTCACGACGATTCCGGGGCCGCTGGTCGCCCCGATCGACAAGATCCACCCCATGCCGTTCCCCGGCCTGAACATCGATAACCTGCCGTTCTTCGCGCTCATCGGGGCGGTGGCCCAGGGCCGCACCATGATTCACGACTGGGTCTATGAGAACCGGGCGATCTACCTCACCGAGCTCACCAAGGTGGGCGTCAAGGTGCAGCTGCTCGACCCGCACCGCGTGCTCATCGACGGGCCGACCCGGTGGCGCGCGGCCGAGGTGGTCTGCCCGCCGGCCCTGCGCCCCGGCGTGGTGATCCTCTTGGCCATGCTGGCGGCGCCCGGGACGTCGGTGCTGCGAAACGTGTACGTCATCAACCGCGGGTACGAGGACCTGGCGCACCGCCTCAACGCCCTGGGCGCGAGCGTCACGACCTTCCGCGACATCTAGCACCCAGGGCGTCGCGGGTCGGCGTCAGGCGGGTTGCAGGTCCACCACGGTGTCCGCACCGTCGACGACATCGACACCGGCCTGCCGGAAGTCGCCGGGGACGAGCGTCATGGCGACGGCGCCGGTGCCGGTGACCCGGACGTCGCTCACCGCGAACCCGACGGGCACGGATCCGTCCGGGAACAGCCGCTTGGCGTTGCCGCCCACGCTGGTGGGGAAGACCAGCAGCCGGTATTCGTCGACGAGCCCGGCCTCGTGCAGGGTCTGGACGAGCCGCCAGCTGCCGTGGACCTGCAGCTCGCCGCCGTCGCGCGCCTTGAGGGCCCGGACCGCCTCGACCGGGTCGCCGCGCAGGACGGTCGTGTCCGTCCAGTCCGCCGCGGCGTCGGTGAGGGTGGTCGACACGACGTACTTGGGGCCCGTGTTGAGCACCCGCCAGGTGTGCGTGCCCGGGTCCTCGACGCGCGACCAGTAGTCGTGCATGTCCTGGTAGGTGTGCCGACCCAGCAGGACGGCCTCCGCCCGGCCGAACCAGCCCTCGACGATCTCGCCCATGACGTCGTCGACGTGGGGGCTGAGCCAGCCGCCGCGGTCGAATCCGCCGCTGGTGTCTTCGTCGGGGGTCGCGGGCGACTGCATGACGCCGTCGATTGTGGTGAAGGTGTGCACGGTGAGCTTCATGGTGGACCTCCTGGGGATCGGCGCGACTCCACCCTTCCCGTCCGTGCCGGATGCGGCCACCCTCGCGCGGGTTCCGGCACCGAAGGGGTACGTCGGATGAGCCGAAGGTCGTAGTCAGCCGAGCCGGTCGACCAGACCCTGGGCGAGCGCACGACTCAGGGCATCGACCCTGTTGGAGGCGCCCAGCTTGCGGTACAGCGTGGTGAGGTGTCGCTTGACTGTGGCTTCGCTGAGATAGAGCTGGTCGGCGACCTGTCGGTTGCCTAGACCGCGGGCCACGAGGCGCAGCACCTCCATCTCGCGGGGCGTCAGACCCGCGGCGCGCGCCTTGGTGGCGTCGACCGACCGCGGGCTGAGCCGGACCGGCTGGCCCTCGGCGACGGCGAGGAGGCCGGCGACCAACGCCCGATGGCCCAGGCTCTTCCCGAACCAACCCAAGACGCCGTGGGCCTCCAGCTCGTCGGCGAGGTCGTTGGCGGTGTACATGGTGAGCACCGCGATCCGCGTGTCGGGAACGGCCGTCCGCAGCGTGTCGACCAGCGCGCGGATCCCCGGGCCGGGCATCTGCACGTCGAGGAGCGCCACGTCGGGGCGGGTCCGCCGGGCGAGGTCCAGCGCGCCGGGGCCGTCGGCCGCCTCGCCCACGACCTCGACGCCGGAGGCTTCCAGCAGCGCCCGCAGCCCCTCTCGGAACATCGTGTGGTCGTCCGCCAGGAGGACGCGCAGGGCTGTCATGGCAGCATCGGCACGCTGAGGGTCACGACCGTGCCTCGCCCCGGACCGCTGTCGATTGTGCTCACTCCGCCGAGCTACGCGACCCGGTCCCGCACCGCCGGCAGGCCGCGCCCGGCCGAGTCGCTCCGCCCCGCCGGCGCGCTGAAGCCGATCCCGTCGTCGCTGATCCGAGCGGTGCACTGCCCGAGCTCGCCCGCCAGGTCCACCGTGACCACGGAGGCGTCCGCGTGCTCGACCGCATTACGGATCGACTCGCGGATCGCGAGATAGAACTCCTCGGCGACCCACGGCGCGAGCCCATCGAGTCGCTCGCGACCGACGACGGCGCACCGCACCAGCCCGGTCCCGGTGAGTTCGGCGTAGTCACCCACCGCCGCCGTCAATCCTCGTTCGGTGTGCAGCCGACCGATGTCCTCGCCGATCTCGCGGACGACGTCCGTCGCCTCAGTCAGGAGGTCGCGCAACCTCTCGTCGTGCCGGTGCGCCGACCGTGCGTCGCCGCGATCCAGGGCGATCTCGTGCAGCTCGTGCTGCTGCGGCGCGATCGCGAGGGTGTGGGCGACCTTGTCGTGCAGATCCCGGGCGATGCGGCGCCGTTCGGTCAGGTGCGTGGTGTGCAGGTCGCCGAGCAACGCCACGTCGTACGCTCCGCCGCTCAGCTCCACCCGGCGCATCAGCGTCGCGAACAGGTCGGCCAACGCACGGGCGACGACCGCCGGCGCCACCCGCTCGACCTCAGCGACGGCGACGACCTCGGCTCCGACGACGTCGCTGAGCACGCGGATCGCGCTCATCGCGTGCACTGGACTCACGCGGGCCACCGCGTGCGCCCGGCCCCGGATGGCCGGGAGGTCATCCGTGGTCGGATCGCCGGTGAGCAGGCCAGCCAACATGCCGCGGACGTTCGCCTCCAGGAGCGCCTGGTCCTGGTTGCCGATCGGGTTGCCGGCCAGCTGGAGCCGTCGCCGGTATTCCTCAACGATCCGGTCGACGGCAGCCGCGGCGGCCGCGCGGAGGACGGCCAGATCGGCGGCACGGTCGGCCGGGGGCGGCATGTTCGCCATGGCGGAACCGTAGCAACGGCGGGGACGCAGGTCGGTGGCATCGGCCGGTCGGTGCCCGGTCGGTTGTCGGTGGCACGTGCGAGGCTGCGGGCATGCGCACTCCCGAGGGACACCACACCACGAACTACGCCGACACGCTCATCACGCTCGCGGCGGACACGAAGGCCACCTCGGCCGTGCCGCCTCCCGCCGGGAAGGGCACCGTCGCCGAGCGCCAGTTCGCCATGCTGGCCGGGCACGACTACGAGTTCACCAGCGACGATGTCATCTTCACGGTCCACGCCGACCGGGCCGCGATCCCCCCGGGCGAGCGGGCGGCCGCCCGGGCGGTGTTCTTCGCCAAGGGCCAACCGTGCCTGCGGACCTCGCCGCTGCCCAAGACGTACGGGTGGGGCATCCACGCCGACGCCGCCGGGCGGGTGGCGCTGGTCCCCGTGGGATCTGCGCGGTACGACGAGCTCCTCGCCGACGAGTCCACGACCAAGACCCAGGCCATGCGCAGCAGCCGCTAGCCCCGACCGTCAGCGCGCTGATGGAACCCTTGTGGTCTAGCACTTAAAGGATCTATACTCGGATGACACGAGAGTGGGTGGTGGATGTTGAAAACATCGCCGCATGGATGCACTCGCTTGACCCTGATAGCTATGACCAGCTCATCGCGGCGGCTCGATTGCTGAGGTGCCACGGACCGCACCTAGGACGACCCCTGGTGGACACCGTCAAGGGGTCACGCCACAAGAACGTGAAGGAACTTCGGCCAGGATCGTCCGGGCGCAGCGAGATCCGCGTGCTCTTCGCGTTCGACCCCGCGCGCCAGGCAGTCATGCTGTACGCCGGGGACAAGGCAGGCAAGTGGAAGGGCTGGTACGACGTGGCGATCCCTGCCGCAGACGACCTGTTCGATGCGCACCTGCACAAACACAGTCCACAGCAGCGACAAACACGCAAGAGGTGACGTCTGATGGGCATGTCCCTAGAAGAGATGGAGATGCGCCGTCCCCCCCGTGAGGCTCATGTTCGGCAGCTCCAGGAAGAGATGATGGCGCAGGTGCGGGCCTACCAGCTACGCGAGTTGCGCGAGTTGGCCGCACTCACGCAGAACGACGTCGCCGAACGCATCGGAAAGGGACAGCGGCAGGTTTCTAAGATCGAGCGCGGTGACATCGAGCGCACCCAGGTCGACACCCTGCGGCGGTATGCCGAGGCCCTCGGTGGCACGTTGCACGTCGAAATCCAAGTGGGTGGCCGGCGCATGGCCATCGCCTAGAGGCTCGTGATAAACCCCATCGATTCCTCCCGTCAGTGGCGCGGGCGCGCGCCATCTGAATACCACCCCAGGGCTGTCATTTCTCGCGGCTCAGGGTCCGGACGCGGGCTGACTCGTGATGGAGATGGTCGCGCTCGGCGACCGAGATCGCCTGGCGCGCCGCCACGGCGTACCACTCCCCCGCCGCGGGGAGGTCGCCGAGCTTCTCCAGGACGTACGCCGTGACTGCGGCATGGCGTGGCGTGGCGGGGTCCACCGCCGCCAGCGCGGCGCGCCCCGCCTGCGGACCGTCGGCCTCCGTCACGGCCACCACCCGGTTCAGCGCCACGACTGGGCTGCCGGTGAGCGTGAGCAGTTCGTCATACCACCCGACCATCTGCGCCCAGTCCGTCTCGGCGACGATGACCGCATCGGCGTGTAGGGCGGCGATGGCCGCCTGCGCCTGGTACTGCCCGAGCCGGTCCGCCGCCTACGCCCCCTGCAGGATCGCGACCCCCTCGGCAATGAGCGCCCCGTCCCAGCGGGACCGATCCTGGCGGGCCAACGGCACCAGCGCGCCCGTTGCCGTCGTCCGGGAGGCGCGTCGCGCGTGGTGCAGCAGCATGAGGGCCAGCAGACCCGCGACCTCCGGTGCGGCGGCGGTGCCCACGGTGACCCCGGAGAGCTGCCGCGTCAGCCGGATCGCCTCGGCCGCGAGGTCGACGTCGCCGCCGTATCCCTCGTTGAAGACCAGGTAGAGGACCCGCAGCACCGTGGCGAGGTCGCCGGGCTCGTCGAGCCGAACCCCTGCCAGCCGACGCTTGGCCCGGCTGATCCGCTGCGCCATGGTGGCCTCGGGCACGAAGTAGGCTGCCGCGATCTGCGCGGTGGTGAGTCCGCCCACGGCCCGCAGCGTGAGGGCCACGGCGGAGGACGGGGCTAGTGCGGGGTGGGCACACCGGACGTAGAGCAGCAGCGTGTCATCGCTCGCCGGGGTCGGTCCCGCCGCGGGCTCCGACTCGACCACCCGTTCGCGCCGTTGTCTGGCCTGCGCCGACCGGGCGGCGTCGAGGAACTTGCGCCACGCCACCGCGACGAGCCACGCGCGCTCGTCGCGGGGTGGGTCCGCCGGCCAGGCCACCAGCGCCGCCAGCAGGGCCTCCTGAACGGCGTCCTCCGCGGTCGCGAAGTCGACTCCGCGCCGCAGGAGGACGCCCAGGACGGCCGGAATGTGCCCGCGCAGGCGAACCTCATCCATTGACGGCCGACCCTTCGGTCAGTCCACCGCGTTCGCCGGTGCCTCGCCGAGGAACGGTCGCACCTCGAGCCATTCGTGGATGGGCTCCCCGCCGGCGCCGGGCGCCGCAGACAGCTCACCGGCGAGTTCGACGGCCCGATCCCAGCTGTCCACGTCGATGACCATCCACCCCGCGATCAGGTCCTTGGTCTCGGCGAACGGGCCATCGACCACCGGCGGGCGTCCCTCGCCGTCATAGCGGACCCAGGCGCCCTCGGGGGCCAGCGCCTGCCCGTCGACGAACTCGCCGCTGGCCGTGAGCCGTTCCGCGAAGTCGGACATGAAAGTCAGGTGCGCGTCGACCGCCTCCGGCGTCCACGTCGACATGTCGATGTTGCGGATGGGTGTCGGGCCGCCGCGATAGTGCTTGAGCAACAGGTACTTCGCCATCGTCTACTCCTTGGATGTCCGGCGGCCTCGGTGGCCACTCACCCCAGGGACGGAGCCGCCCGGCCGTTCTCGACATCGACAGCCCACCGACCCCGATGGACCACGTCGGTGGCCGGACGTCGCTGGCCAGACGTCGAGTCAGGGCAGCATGCGGTCGATCGCGTCGCAGATCGTCCCCACGCCGGCGGCGTCGAGGATCACCGAGTAGTGGTTGGCGTCCGCCTGCGTGACGGGCAACGACTCAGGCAGGGCGTGCGCGGCCAGCCGGGCGTCGTCGTACAGTCCCTGCGGTTCGTTGAGCATGCCCCGGGCCGCCCAGATCAACTCCATCCGCGCCCCTGCCGCGAGCGCGTTCTTGACCGCGGGTGCCACGGTGGGGTCGATGAGGACCGCCCCGCCGTCCTCGCGGATGGCCTCCAGGACGCACGTGGAGACGTAGCCGTCGCCGTCGGGGGCCCGCATGAGGTCGTAGAGGATGTAGCCGCGCGTCGTTTCCGAGGCGGGTCCCGTCAGCAGCGGGCCGACCGCCGGGTGCTGATCCCAGAACGCCAGGTAGGCCTCGGGGTCGTCGAAGCGCATCGTCAGCCGGGTCATGGCGGGGCCGATCACGGCCTGCAGGGCGGCGTCGACGTCGATGCCCTCCGGCATGGGCAACGCCAGGCCGCCGTCGACGAGCAGGGCCCCGACGTACGGCGTCGGATCCGTCGCCATCGCGACCGCCGCGACAAAGGCGCCCATGGAGTGCCCGACGAGCAGCGTCGGTCCGCCCTGGGCGCGGGCGATCTCGGCCATGTCGGCGGCGTGGCTGCCCATCCCGTACGGCGGGCCGACCTCCCGGGAGCCGGCGCGGCCCCGCAGGTCGGGGGCGAGGACGCGGACCGCGCCCGCACCGTGTCGACGGCCGATCTCGAGGGCCACTTCGCCCCAGCACAGCCCGTTGCCGGTGATGCCGTGCACGAGCAGCACGGTCGGCGCGGACGGCCCGGGGGTGCCCTCGGACAGATCGTGAACGGTCAGGTCTGACATGGCCCCTCCTGCGGACGACACCCCGGGCGACGGTGGCCGCCGTCGGGTTGAGGCCCCGGCCCGATCCCCACGCGAACCCGCGGCGCCTCCTACGCGGAGTCTGCCAGGCGGGGCCCGCGACGTGGGCTCTTGAGCCGCCGCAGGATCGTCTCGGGGGTCAGGCCGATCTCCGCGAGGACCTCGCCGCGGCTGGCATGGTCCAGGAACCGCTTGGGCACGCCGATCTGGACGACCGGGGTCTCCAGGCCCGCCTCGCCGAGGGCCAACTCGACGGCGGCACCGATCCCGCCGCCCACGACGTTGTCCTCGATGACCACGACGCGGTCGGCCCCGCGGGCCAACCCGGCGAGCTCTTCGGGGACCGGCAGGCACCAGCGGGGATCGACGACGCGCACCGAACGCCCGCCGGCGGTGAGCTTCTGGGCGACCGCCAGCGCGGTGGGGACCATGGAACCGATGCCGACGACGAGGTCGTTCACGCCGCCCTCACCGGGCTCGACCAGCACATCCACCACGCCGAGCGTGCGGACCTGATCGATCGGCGGCGGCGGATTGCCCTTGGGGAAGCGCAGCACCGTCGGCCCGTCGTCGACGGCCAGGGCCTCCTCCAGGGCGGCGGCGACGCGGATCCCGTCCCGCGGGGCCGCGAGCCGCAGACCCGGCACGATGTTGGCCAGGGTCATGTCCCACATGCCGTTGTGCGAGGCACCGTCGTTGCCGGTGATGCCCGCGCGGTCGAGCACAAAGGTCACGCCCGCTCGGTGCAGTGCGCAATCCATCAGCATCTGGTCGAAGGCGCGGTTCAGGAAGGTCGAGTAGATGGCCACGATCGGGTGCAGGCCGCCGTACGCCAGCCCCGCCGCCATCGTCACGGCGTGCTGCTCGGCGATGCCGACGTCGAAGACGCGGCCGGGGTACCGCTCCGCGAACCCCTTCAGGCCCACCGGGATCAGCATCGCCGCCGTCAGGGCCACGACGTCTTCGCGCTGATCCGCCGCCTTCTCCACGGCCTCGGCGAAGTCGTCGGTCCAGGACCGCCCGCTGACCTCCAGCGGCAGCCCGGTCTCGGGGTTGATGACGCCCACGGCGTGGAAGCGGTCGTCGGCGTTGTTGCGCGCGTGCTCGTAGCCGTGCCCCTTGGTCGTCATCACGTGCACGATGACCGGCGAGCCATAGCCCTTGGCTTGGCGCAGCGCCACCTCGACCGCCGCCTCGTCGTGCCCGTCCACCGGCCCGACGTACTTCAGGCCGAGGTCCTCGAACAGCCCCTGCGGGGCGAACATGTCCTTGAGGCCCTTCTTCACCCCGTGCAGGGTGTAGAGCGCCGGGCGGCCCAGGATCGGGGTCCGAGCCAGCCTGTCCTTGCCCCAGTTCAACACCTGTTCGTATTGCCGCGTCGTGCGCAGCCACGCCAGGTGCTGCGCCAGGCCGCCGATGGTGGGCGCGTAGCTGCGGGTGTTGTCGTTGACGACGATGACGAGCGGCAGGTCCTGACACGCGGCCAGGTTGTTCAGGGCCTCCCAGGCCATGCCGCCCGTGAGGGCGCCGTCCCCCACGACCACCACCGTGTGGCGCCCGGTCTCGCCGCGCAGCCGCCGGGCGTGGGCGATCCCCGAGGCCCAGGACACCGCGCCGGACGCATGGCTGTTCTCGACCACGTCGTGTTCGGACTCGGCCCGACTCGGGTACCCCGACAGGCCCCCCTTGGCCCGCAGCCGGGAGAAGTCCTGGCGGCCCGTGAGGAGCTTGTGCACGTAGGCGATGTGGCCCGTGTCGAAAACCATGGTGTCTTTGGGGCTCTCGAACGTGCGGTGCAACGCGATCGTCAGCTCGACGACGCCGAGGTTGGGTCCCAGGTGACCGCCCGTGGCGGACACGGCCCGAATGAGGAACTCCCGGATCTCCTCAGCGAGCGCGTCCAGCTGCTCGGGATCGAGCCGACGCACATCGGCGGGATTGCGGATCTGATCCAACAGGGGCACGGGGAGAACTCCTTGGCGGCAGTCGACGTCACGAGGGTACGCCGTCCGCATCCGCCGCGCTGGGCGGACCCTGGGCGGCAGCTGAATCGGCACGCGGCACGGGCTCGTACGCCGTGCGCCCGCGCCCCTAGGCTGTCGCCATGGCCAGCATCTTCAGTCGCATCATCGCCAAGGAGATCCCGGGTCGGTTCGTCTGGGAGGACGACCGCTGTGTCGCGTTCCTCACCGCCGCGCCGCTGACGCCCGGGCACACGCTCGTGGTGACGCGCGAGGAGATCGAGCAATGGACCGACGCCGACCCCGACCTGCTGGCGCACGTCGCCCAGGTGGCGCTCGCGATCGGGCAGGCGCAGCAGGAGGAATGGGAGGCCCCGCGGGTCGGCCTGCTCGCGCAGGGCTTCGAGGTGCCCCACCTGCACTGGCACGTGTGGCCCGTGACCTCGCCGAAGCAGTTCAGCTTCCGCACCGCCGACAACGACCCGGACCCCGCCATGATGGACGACGCCGCCGCCCGGCTGCGGGCCCGCCTGCGCGCGCGGGGCCACGCCGACCACGTGCCGGCCGAGGGCTGACGGCCGAAGGCTGACCGGCGCCGGCCCGTACCCCTCGGCGGGCTGGGCCCCTATCCTGCCGAGCATGCGGGAGACCCCGGCGGAGATCGCCGCGCTGCAAGACCTCATGGACGCCTCGTACGGGCGCAGTACCGAGCATCTGCGCTCGATCGTCACCGCGGAGCGGCGGCCCACTGCCGCCCAACTCGTCCCGGCCCTGGACGGCATGAAGCTGCTCAGTCTCGCCACCGTCACCGCGCGCGGCGAGCCGAGGGTTAGCGCGGTGGACGGGCACTTCCTGCACGGTCGGTGGACCTTCAGTACGGCGGGTGGCTCCGCGAAGGCCCGGCATCTGCGCGCGCGGCCGGCCGTCAGCGTCGCCCACCTCGACGGCGAGCGGCTGGGGGTCTTCTGCCACGGCCAGGCCACCGAGCTCACCGAGGCGGACCCGGGGTGGGCGGAGACCTTCGCCCATTGGACGGCGCACTACGGCTCGGATCCGCGCACCTGGGCCGAGGACATCCGGATGTATCGCCTCGAACCGAGCTGGTTCCGTCGCGTACGGCGTGCTAGACGGCACGTCGTAGCCGCGCCCGGTAGGGCCGACCGCGGGCCGCCGCACTCCCCCGGCGGCTTGCACACCCCTTACAGCCGCGGGATGAAGCGGCCGCCCTGCAGGGCCTCCACCAGCAGCTCCGCCGCGCGGGCGGCGGCCCGCAGACGCAGTCCCTCGCGCTCCAGCACCCCGAGGATCTCCGCGACCCCCTCGGGGCCCAGGTCTTCGCCGAGCTCCACGCGAGCCCGCCGGTACCCCTCCCGCGCCGCCTCGACCTGCGCGGCGACGTGCCGGGAGGCGATCCAGGCGAGCGCGGAGGGATGCCGGCGCAGCGGCTCGTACAGGCGGTAATCCGCCGGGCACTGATCGAGCAGCCACGCCACGGCCACCTGCTCCCAACCGGGCGCATCGGGCGGCGGGACGCCCGGCGGCCAGCCCGCCGGAACCCCGTGAGCCATGGCGCCCCCGTCCCGCAGCGCACGCGCGGCGCGGGGCGGCCCGCTGCGCGGTGCCCCCCGCACAGCCTCGCCCTCCCGACCGCTCATGCTCCGGATTGTGTCTCTCGAGGCCGACAGCGCTGACGGCGTACGGTCGAAGGGACCGGCGAGGGGACCCGACTGCGGCCCCGACGGCGGCCCTGCGGTCGAGGGCGGGAAGCCGGGACCGCAGCGCCGACGCTACCCGCGGCGCGGGATGTAGCCGGCCTCCAGCCGGATCAGGAACCGCATGATCCGGCGCCAGACCAGCTCGGTGAGGTCGTGATCGTATTCCTCGGGCAACTCCGGATCGGTGAACAGGTGCTGGTCGCCGGGGTAGAGGTAGACGCTGCTGCACGACCCGGCCCGCGCGGCCAGGCGCGCCAGCCGCACCGGCGCGAACTCGTCCACCCACGGGTCGTCGACCATGTGGTGGCAGTCCACGGGAACGCCGAGCGGCCAGGGCTCCTCGTCGTACGCGCCGCCGCCGCCGATGAGGATCGCCCCGCGCGCGCCGGGGCGCTGAATCGCCAGCTCCTGGGCGATCCCCGCGCCCATCGAGAACCCGAGGTAGACCACCTCGCGGGCGAGTTGGTCCACGGCGGCCCAGGCCCGGTCCACGATCGTGGTCCAGCCGACGGACTCCATCAACGCGACCCCGGCGTCGTAGCCGTCGCGGCCCCCCGCGAACACCGTCCCCTCGTAGAGGTCCGGGGTGTGCACCACATGCCCCTGCTCGCGCAGCCTGCGTGCCGCGTCGACAATCCCCGCTCGCAACCCCAGCGCCGAGTGGAAGATGACCACCTCAGCCACGAAGATCCTCCAGCCGCGGCGCCCGGGCGGGCGCCCCTGGAGCACAAGATTGCCACCGGGTTGCGCGCAACGGTGGCGAAGCGCCGTGAACTCTCGACCACAACAGCCGCTAACGACAGCGCCCGGACCTGGTCAAATGTTCAAGTTCGCCGTCCCGTCGGGCCCGGCGACGGGCCGCGGCGGCTCAGGCGGTCCAGCGGATCGGGAGGCGCTTGACGCCGCGCTGGAAATTGCTGCGCAGGTACGTCGGATCGCCGTCGGCCTCGATCCACGACGTACGGCCCAGCACTTCGGCGAACAACGCGCGCATCTGCACCCGGGCGAGGTGGGCGCCCAGGCAGAAGTGCGGGCCGTGGCCGAAGGCGAGGTGGGCCCGGGCGTCGCGATCGATGTCGAAGACGTCGGGATCGGGGAAGACGGTCTCGTCGCGGTTCGCCGAGGAGAACGACACGACCACCTTGTCCCCCGCCCGCACCGGCGTACCGCCGATGGCGCAGTCGCGCGTCGCCGTACGGCGGAACACCATCACCGGCGTCCACCAGCGGAGCATCTCGTCGACCGCCTTGGGCAGGAGGTCGGGGTCGGCGCGCAGCCGCCGCTGCGCCTCCGGGTTCGCCAGCAGCCCGATCATGCCGCCCGGCAGGCCGTTGCGCAGCGTCTCGTTGCCGGCCACGGCGAAGAGCCAGAACAGGTTCTCGAACTCCTCGATCGTGACGTGGCCGCCGTCGTCGTCGCGCTGGGCCATGAGGATCGACATCACGTCCTCCCCGGGGGCCGCGCGCTTGGCCTCGCCGAGAAGGTGGGCGTAGGCGTACAGGTCCGGCATGCCCGCGCGGGTCCGCGGGTCGGGCATCCGGCCGTTTTCGTCGGGCTCGGGGCGCAGCGCGAACGCCTCGCGCGCGATGTCCGAGGCGCCGGCCGGGTCGAACGCCGCGCTCACCGCATAGTCCGGGTCCTGCCACCCGATCACCCGGTTGGCCCAGTCGAACATGAGCCAGCGATCCTGCGGGGGCACCCCGAGGATGTCGGCGAGTGCCAGCAGCGGCAGGTCGGCCGAGACCTCCTTGGCGAAGTCGCACCGCCCCTCGCGGCGGCGTGTCCCGTCCCCGTCGACCCCGTCAGCGCCGACCTCCGTGCCCGCCGCCAGCATCCGATCGACGATGCCCCGCGCGTGGGCCGCGATCGACTCCTCCAGCCGCGCCACCGCCCGCGGCGTGAAGGACCGCGACAGCATCCGGCGCAGCCGGGAATGCTCGGGCGGGTCCATGTTGAGCATCATGCGGCGCACGTAGCCGAGGTCCTCCGGCGTGGCCGGGTCGCGCAGCTGCGTGCCCCCCAGCGCCGAGGAGAACGTCGCGGCGTCCTTCAGCACGGCCTCCACGTCCGCGTGCCGGAGCACGACGTGGTAGCCCGTGCCCGCCGGCCACCCCGGCTGCGCCGGCTCCTCGACCCAGCAGGTCGGCGCGGCGGCCCGGAGCCGGGCCAGCAGCTCGTACGGCACCCCGGTGACATAGGTGGAGGGGTCGTGCAGGGCCTGGGTCTCGGCCGCATCGACGGCTGCGTCGACGTGGGCGCCGATGTGGATGCCGGGCGCCGGGGATGGGCTCACTTCTGGCTCGAACCGGCCGCGAGCCCGCCCAGGAAGCCCTCGACGACGGTCACGAGGTTCACCGGGGCCTCGTCCATCGGGTAGTGCCCGGCATTGTCGACGACCTCCAGCATCGCGTGCGGGAACAGCTTCAACCAGGTCTGCCGGGCCGTGGCCTCACCGAGCGCCGGATCGTGCCGCCCGGGAACGACGAGGACCGGTACGTCGACGCCGGCCAGCTCGTCGGCGAAGTCGGCGTGGGCCCAGGCCTCCAGGTACCCCGCGAAGGCCTCGACGGTGGAGTTCTGCAGCGAATGGGCCGCGACCTGACCGACCCACACGGCCGTGTTGCGGTTGCCGGTGGTGAAGTCGATGATCGCCGCGCGCTTGGCGGGATCGGTCGGCGCGCCCCAGAACAGCGCCCGGCCGTCCTCGTCGAACGGCGTGGGCATCGCGCAGACCGGGCTGATGCCGACCACGGCGAGCACCCGGCCCGCATCGTCCGCGAGGGTGCGCAGCGCCGCGGCGCCACCCATCGAGTGCCCGATGAGGCTGTAGTGCTCCAGACCTGCCTCGTCGGCCAGGCGACGCGCGTCCGCGGAGATCTCGGCCATGGTGTAGTCGCCGGGTTCCTCGCGGCGCTCGCCGTACCCGCGGTAGTCCATGAAGTGGTACGTGAAGGCCGCGGTGTCGACGTACTGCGGGAACGACCCCCACCCCGCCGCCGAACCGAACCAGCCGTGCAGGGCGATGACGTGGTGTGGACCGGTGCCGACCGTACGGTGCTCCATGGCGCTCCCTCGCGACAATCCGGCGGACGTTGCTCGCCCGTCGGCGCTGCCGCCAGGCTAGCGACTGACCACCCGGTCGGTAAACCACTGGACCTACCGAGAACGCGAGGGCCGCCCCCGCACCTGGCGGGAACGGCCCTCGGCGTTCGCGTCTTCGTCAGCTCGCGAGTGCTTTGGCTCGCTTCCTCAAGCTCGCTGCGCTCGCTCGATCGTCAGCTCGCGAGTGCTTTGGCTCGCTTCCTCAAGCTCGCTGCGCTCGCTCGATCGTCAGCTCGCGAGTGCTTTGGCTCGCTTCCTCAAGCTCGCTGCGCTCGCTCGATCGTCAGCTCGCGACGAGACCGCGCAGCACATACTGCAGGATCCCGTCGTTGCGGTAGTAGTCCCGCTCCCCGGGGGTGTCGATCCGCAGCGGCGCGTCGAACTCCACCGTGCTGCCGTCCTCCTTGCGGGCCACGACCGCCAGGGTGCGGGGCGTGCGGCCCTCGTTGAGCTCCGTCACGCCCGTGATGTCGAACGTCTCCGTGCCGTCCAGCCCGAGGCTCTCGGCGCTCTGCCCCTCCGGGAACTGCAGCGGCAGGACGCCCATCCCGATGAGGTTGGACCGGTGGATCCGTTCGTAGCTCTCCGCGATGACCGCCTTGACGCCCAGCAGTCGGGTGCCCTTGGCGGCCCAGTCGCGCGAGCTGCCCGAGCCGTACTCCTTGCCGCCCAGGATCACCAGCGGCACCCCCGCGGCCTGGTAGGCCTCGGACGCGTCGTAAATCGTGGTCTGCTCGCCACCGGCGAGGAAGTTGCGGGTGAAGCCGCCCTCGACGCCGTCCAGCAGCTGGTTGCGCAGCCGGATGTTGGCGAACGTGCCGCGCACCATGACCTCGTGGTTGCCGCGGCGGCTGCCGTAGCTGTTGAAGTCCTTGCGCTCGACCCCGTGCTCGGCCAGGTACTTCCCGGCCGGGCTGTCCGCCTTGATCGAACCCGCCGGGCTGATGTGGTCGGTGGTCACCGAGTCACCCAGCTTGGCCAGGACGCGGGCGCCGTGGATGTCCTCCACCGGCGTCAGCTCCATGGTCATGCCCTCGAAGTAGGTGGGCTTGCGCACGTACGTCGAGTCGGCGTCCCAATCGAAGGTCTTGCCCTCCGGGGTGTTCAGGCCCTGCCAACGCGCATCCCCGGCGAAGACGTCCTTGTAGTCCTCGACGAACAGCTCACGGGTGATGGACCGGGCGATCTCCGCGTCGACGTCCGCCGGCGAGGGCCAGATGTCGGCGAGGAAGACGTCGTTGCCGCCGGCGTCCTTGCCCAGCGACTCGGTCTCGAAGTCGAAGTCCATCGTCCCGGCCAGGGCGTAAGCGATGACCATCGGCGGCGAGGCCAGGTAGTTCATCTTGACGTCCGGGCTGATGCGGCCCTCGAAGTTGCGGTTGCCCGACAGGACCGCCGTGACCGCGAGGTCGTTGTCGTTGATGGCCTTGCTGATCGCGTCGTCCAGCGGGCCGGAGTTGCCGATGCAGGTCGCGCAGCCGTAGCCGACCAGGTTGAAGCCCAGCGCGTCCAGCGAGGACCAGAGCCCGGCCTTCTCGTAGTAGCCCGTGACGACCTGGCTGCCCGGCGCCATCGAGGTCTTGACCCAGGGCTTGGCGGTCAGGCCCTTGGCTGCGGCGTTGCGCGCCAGCATGCCGGCGGCGAGCATCACCGAGGGGTTGGACGTGTTCGTGCACGAGGTGATCGAGGCGATCGCCACGTGGCCGTGGTCCAGGTCGAAGGTGCCCTTCCCGGTGGTGACGGACACCCGGTGGCTGGGCCGCCCCGCGCCGTCGCCGGTCACCTCGGGCGCCGCGCCGCCGGACTCGGTGTCGCTCTCGGGAGCGGCCGGGTCGGAGGCCGGGAAGCTGCCCGCGTCGTCGCCGGTCACCGTCGTCGTCCCGCCGTCCTTGGCGTACGACGGGAGCACCTCGCGGAACGAGGTCTTGGCCTCGGACAGCTCGATGCGGTCCTGGGGACGCTTCGGGCCGGAGATCGACGGCACCACGGTCGACAGGTCGAGCTCGAGCTTCTCGGAGAACCGGGCCTCCTTGCTCGGGTCGGCCCACATGCCCTGCTCCTTGGCGTACGCCTCGACGAGGGCGACCTGCTCCTCGCTGCGGCCGGTCAGGCGCAGGTAGTCGAGCGTGAGGTCGTCGATGGCGAAGATGCCGCAGGTCGAGCCGTACTCCGGGGCCATGTTCGCGATCGTGGCGCGGTTGGCGAGCGGCACGTGGGCGAGGCCCTCGCCGTAGTACTCCACGAACTTGCCCACCACGCCGTGCTTGCGCAGCATCTCGACGATGGTCAACACGACATCGGTCGCGGTCACGCCGGCACCCGGCGTACCGGTCAGCTTGAACCCGACCACCCGCG
This sequence comes from Austwickia sp., assembly GCA_016699675.1. Classification (NCBI taxonomy): domain Bacteria; kingdom Bacillati; phylum Actinomycetota; class Actinomycetes; order Micrococcales; family Dermatophilaceae; genus Austwickia; species Austwickia sp. Next base: position 4,102,371 of record CP064985.1, read on the forward strand.
GGATGAGCATGGAGACCGGCTGGCCCAGCATGGCGGCCTCGGCCTCGATGCCGCCGACGCCCCAGCCGAGCACGCCGAGACCGTTAACCATGGTCGTGTGGGAGTCGGTGCCCACGCAGGTGTCGGGGTAGGCCTGCCCGTCGCGGGTCATGATGACCCGGGCGAGGTGCTCGATGTTGACCTGGTGGACGATGCCGGTGCCCGGGGGGACGACCTTGAAGTCGTCGAAGGCCATCTGGCCCCAGCGCAGGAACTGGTAGCGCTCGCCGTTGCGCTCGTACTCGTAGTCCTGGTTGATCTTGAACGCCTGCGGCGTGCCGGCGACGTCGATCTGGACCGAGTGGTCGATGACGAGCTCCGCGGGCGCCAGCGGGTTGATCTTGCTGGGGTCGCCGCCAAGGTCGGCGACGGCCTCGCGCATGGTGGCGAGGTCGACGACGCACGGCACGCCCGTGAAGTCCTGCATGACCACGCGCGCCGGGGTGAACTGGATCTCGGTGTCCGGCTCGGCGTTCTCGTCCCAGCCGCCGAGCGCGCGGATGTGATCCGCGGTGATGTTCGCGCCGTCCTCCGTGCGCAGCAGGTTCTCCAGCAGGACCTTGAGGCTGTACGGCAGAGTCTCGCTGCCCTCCACCGCGTTCAGCCGGAAGATCTCATAGCTGGCCGACCCGACTTGCAGCGTTCCCTTGGCCTTGAAGCTGTCCTGGCTCACATCGGCTCCTTCACGAGTTATCTCGACGTCAAGATATCTAACCACATCGAGGGCGCGGCACACCAGCGTCGAGTTCGATCCTGCCGCAGTTGCTCGGTGACCGGTATCCGTGCGCGGGGCGGGCTTTCCGATTCCGCCCGCGGCAGGGGCGCGCAGGTGCACCACCGCGGCCGCGATGAGCTGCGGTGCGGGTGCCGGGGCAGCGGGATGGCCGATGGCACGGCCTCCCCGATACTTGGATATCACCTATGGATATCTGGGGGCGGTGGCACCGTGAGCACGACGAAGACGTCGATCGAGATCGATGACGATGCCCTCGCCGCGGCCGCCGAGGTGCTGGGGACCCGGACCAAGAAGGACACCGTGAACGGCGCTCTGCGCGAAGTCAGCGCCCGCCTGCGACGGCTGCGGGCCCTCGACGGGCTCGGCGCGATGGCCGATCGTGGGGATTTCGATGAGTTCGTCGGGGACGCGACGGCCTACCGCAAGCACCCGTGACCCACGCGCGCTACCTGATCGACACCTCCGGGTTGTTCCGCATCCTTCAGCGGGAGCAGCGCCTCGCGTGGGGCGACCACCTCGCCGCCGGGCTGATTGCGGTGTGCCCGCTGGTCGAGTTGGACTTCTGCTACTCCGCCCGCACGCTGGCGGATCGACTCGACAAGGTTCGCCTGCTCCACGAGGTGTTTCCGTGGGTGCCGATGGCCGACGCGGCGTACCAGCGAGCGGAGGAGGTCCAACAACTCCTTACCCAGCACGGCACCCACCGTTCGGCGGGGGCGGTGGACCTGCTCATCGCCGCGACCGCCGAGCGCGCGGGACTGGTCGTCCTCGCCGACGATCGCGACTTTCGCACCATCGCCAAGGTGACAGGCCAACCGGTGGCTGGCGTCGTGGGCGGCCCCGGCCCGCGCGGCTGAGCCGCAGACCGAAGGTGGGCCAGCAGGAGGACGAGGCTCGTCCTGACCGCGCGCTAGCTGGACGTTGCGTCGGCCGCCGGGCGCAGGATCGCGACGCACTCCACGTGGTGGGTCATCGGAAAGGCGTCGTACGCCGTGAGCTCGGCCAGCTCATAGCCCAGCTCGGCCGCATACGCCAGGTCCCGGGCCAGCGCTGCAGGATCGCAGGCCACGTAGGCCACCGCGCGCGGGCCGAGCCCCACGATGCCGGCCAGCACGTCTCGACCCGCCCCGGTGCGGGGCGGGTCGAGGACGGCGACGTCGAAGCCCACCCCCTGCTCCGCCAGCTCGACCAGCGCGTGGTCCACGCGCCCGTGCACGACACTCACGTGGCCGTCGTCGGCGAAGTGATCGGCAGCGGCCAGGGCCGCCCGGGCCTCCGCCTCGACGGCCAACACCTCGCCGCCCGGGCCCACGGCGTCCGCCAGCGCGCGAGCGAACAGGCCGGCGCCGGCGTACAGGTCCAGGCACCGCTCCCCGGCGCGCGGCGCGAGGCCCGCCAGGACCGTCGCGGTGAGGGTCTCCGCCGCGGCGGGGTGCACCTGCCAGAAGCCCAGGGCGTTGAGGCGGAAGACGACGTCCTCGCCGCCGATGCGCACCTGCTCGTGGATCGTGGGCGTCTTGCGCAGCCCCTGGGGGGCGGGGACCACGGCGCGCTCCCCCGTCGAGGAGGCGACGACGTGGACCGCCTTCGCTCGGGGGAAGGTGCGCTCGAAGACGCCCCTCGCCGCGATCTCCTCCGTGGCGATCAGGCACTCGTCGATCGCGAGGACCGCCCGGCTGCGATGAGGATGGAAGCCCAGCCGCCCCCGACGATCGACGGCCAGGTCGGTCCGGGTCCGCCAGCGCAGCCCGTCGGGCGAGCCCGGCAACGGCTGAACCACGACCTCGCGGTCGAGGCCGGCGAGGCGAGCGAGCTGCTCGCGCACGACGTACGCCTTGAGCTCGCGCTGGTAGGCGACGTCGGCGTGCTGGAAGTCGCAGCCCCCGCAGCCTGCCGGACCGGCGTAGCGGCACGGCGCGCTCACCCGATGCGGCGAGGCGTCGAGCACCTCGATGGCCTCCGCCAGGAGGAACCGGTCCCGCTCCCGGCCGCTCGTCACCCGGACGCGCACGCGCTCGCCGGGCAGCGTGTGCCGCACGAAGAGCACCAGCCCTTCATGCCGGGCGACCCACTGCCCGCCGTGCGCCACGGGACCGACGTCGACGACGTACTCCGTGCCGACCATCGACCGGCGTGACTCGCTCACTCGCCCCTCCGGACGGCACCCGGGGCCGACCCCGCCTCCAGCGCCTCGAACCACGCCTCGCGGTCGGCGGAGCTGCGCAGCTGCCAGGGCACGCTCACCATCATGACGCCCGGCGTGAACAGCAGGGCGGCCTTCAGGCGCAGCGCCGACTGGTTGTGCAGCACCTGTTCCCACCAGCGCCCGACGACGTATTCGGGGACGTAGACCGTGACGACGTCCTGCGGGTACTTCTGCCGGACCCGCTTGACGTAGTCGATGATCGGGCGGGTGATCTCGCGGTAGGGGCTGTCCAGCACGGTCAGGTGCACGGGGATGTCCCGGCGGTCCCACTCGCGCACCAGGTCGTGCGTCGCCTCCGGCTCCACGTCGACGGTGATGGCCTCCAGGTGACTCGGCCGGGAGGCACGGGCGTAGGCGAGGGCCCGCATGGTCGGCTTGTGGATCTTGCTGACCAGCACGATCGCGTGCACCCGGCTGGGCAGCGCCCGCTCCTCGCGGGGGTCGTCGCCCAGCGTCAGCTCGCGGCTGACCGAGCGGTAGTGCTTGTTGATCGCCTGCATGAGGAAGTAGATGACGACCATCGCGAGGATGGCCCACTTCGCGCCGCGCTGGAACTTGGTCACCAGGACGATGAGCAGCACCAGCCCGGACATGGTGGCCCCGACGAAGTTGATGACGCGGCTGCGCAGCATCTGCGGCCGCTCGGCCGGCAGCGCCGTGGGCAGGAGCCGGTTCCAGTGCCGCAGCATGCCGATCTGGCTCAGCGTGAAGGAGACGAACACCCCGACGATGTAGAGCTGGATCAGCTCGGTGACCTTCGCGTCGTACACGATGATGAGCACGCAGGCCGCGCCGGCGAGGATGAGGATGCCGTTGCTGAACGCGAGGCGGTCGCCGCGGGTGTGCAGCTGGCGCGGCAGGAAGCCGTCCTTGGCGAGGACCGAGGCGAGCACCGGGAAGCCGTTGAAGGCGGTGTTCGCGGCCAGGATGAGGATGATGCCGGTGACGCCGGCGATGAAGTAGAGGCCCAGCGGGAAGGTGTCGAACACCGTGTGGGCGAGCTGGCCGAGGACCGTCTCCTGGACGTAGTCCTCGCCCACCGGCTGGCCGTCGCGCAGCAGCTGCTCCGCCGGGAACTCCGCGAACTTCAGCTGGATCTTGTTGGCCAGAAAAATGATCGACATGAGCATGGTCACGGCGATGGTGCCCATGAGCAGGAGTGTCGTCGCGGCGTTCTTGCTCTTGGGCTTCTTGAACGCCGGGACGCCGTTGCTGATCGCCTCGACGCCCGTGAGGGCGGCACAGCCGGAGGAGAAGGCCCGCAGCAGCAGGAAGAACATCGCAAACCCCGCGATGCCGTCCATGCCGTGTTCGGGCACGAGTTCGAACTGGGCCGACTCCGCCATCGGGAGGGTTCCGGTGGCGGCCCGGAACCAGCCGTAGGCCGCCATCCCGATCACGCCGAACATGAACGCGTACGTCGGGATGGCGAAGAGCGTCCCGGATTCACGCACACCCCGCAGGTTCATGGCGGTGAGCAACACGACGAGAAGGACCGCCACGGGCATCTCATGGCCTCTGACCTGCGGCAGGGCCGCCGCGGCGTTCTGCACGCCCGACGAGATCGACACGGCGACCGTGAGGACGTAGTCGACGAGCAGCGCGCTCGCCACGATGACCCCGTAGCGCGGGCCGAGGTTGACGGTGGCCACCTCGTAGTCGCCGCCGCCGGAGGGGTAGGCGTGCACGTTCTGGCGGTAGGACATGACGACCACGACCATGACGAACACGACCGCGAGGCCGATCTGCCATGAATGGGTGGTCGCGAAGGCCCCTCCGGCGATCGCGAGCGTGAGGAAGATCTCGTCCGGCGCGTAGGCCACAGAGGACAACGCGTCGCTGGCGAACACCGGCAACGCGATCCGCTTCGGCAGAAGCGTCTCGCCCAGTTTGTCGCTGCGCATCGCGCGGCCGAGGAGTACCCGCTTGAGGGTGCGGCTGGCGTTCGACACGGGTTCACTGTAGGACCGCCGGAGCCCGATACCTACCTGGGGCGACGCCCCTGCCTGGTGGCGGTGCTTGTTACCTGGGACCGGCGAGGTTGGCGGTGTACCGTCAAGGCCGTGCACTTCGTCATCATGGGCTGCGGACGCGTGGGTTCCGCGTTGGCGCTGGCGCTGGAGAAGCAGGGCCAGGATGTCGCCATCATCGACCGGGAGGCGGCCTCCTTCCGCCGGCTCGGCCCGGACTTCGAGGGGCGCCGGGTGACCGGCATCGGCTTCGACCGCGACACCCTCGTGCAGGCCGGCATCGAGAATGCCTACGCCTTCGCTGCGGTGAGCAGCGGCGACAACTCGAACATCCTCGCCGCACGGGTGGCCCGCGAGACGTACGGCGTACAGAACGTCGTCGCCCGCATCTACGACCCGGGCCGGGCCGAGATCTACCAGCGCCTGGGCATCCCCACCGTCGCGACGGTGCGCTGGACCGCCGACCGGATGATCCGGCGGCTCATGCCGCACGGCGCGGTCCCGCAGTACACGGACCCGAGCGGCAAGGTCGTCGTGGCCGAGGTGCACAGCGACCCGGCCTGGATCGGCCAGACCACCGCCCGGATCGAGCAGGTGACCGGCGTCCGCGTCGCCTACCTGGGCCGGCTCGGTGAGGGCGTGATCCCCCGGACCGACACGGTCCTGCAGGACGGCGACATCCTCAACGTGCTCTGCGAGGCCAGCCGTCTCGACGAGGTGGAACGCCTCATGGACCGGGTCCCCCCGACCGACTGACCAGCCAGCACAGGCCAGAGAGGAACGAAGCGGATGCGCGTCGTCATCGCCGGGGCCGGCAGCGTCGGCCGCTCCATCGCCCGGGAGCTCATCAACAACGGGCACGAGGTGCTGCTGGTCGACCACAACGCGGCGGAGGTCCAGCCCAGCCGGGTCTCGGACGCGTCGTGGCTGCTGGCGGATGCCTGCGAGATCTCCGCGCTCCACGAGGCCGGCCTGGAGAACTGCGACGTCGTCGTCGCGGCGACCGGGGACGACAAGGCCAACCTCGTGGTGTCGCTGCTGGCCAAGACGGAGTTCGGGGTCCCCCGCACCGTGGCGCGCGTGAACAACCCGAAGAACGAGTGGCTGTTCGACGAGGGCTGGGGCGTGGACGTGGCGGTATCGACGCCGCGGCTCATGACCGCGCTCGTCGAGGAGGCCGTCAGCATCGGCAACCTGGTGCGGATCTTCGAGTTCCAGCAGAGCGGCGCGACTCTCGTGGAGCTGACCCTGCCGGGCGACTCGCCCTGGGCCGGCCGCCTCGTGGGCGACGTACCCTGGCCGCACGACACGGTGCTGACCTGCATCGTTCGGGAGCAGCGGGCCATCGCACCCAGCCGCGACGACCTCCTCGAGGTGGGCGACGAGCTGCTGCTGGTCACCTCACCCGAGGCGGAGCAGGAGCTGGAGTATCTGCTCAACCCCAACGCGGCCCAGCCCGTCGTCGAGTAGCGGGGCGAGCGACCCGGCTCAGGCCTGCGCGGCGGGACCGACGGGGTCGACGGGGTCATCGAGGGGCGTGTGCCCCCGGGCCAGGATGGCGGCGATCGCGGCGATCACCGCGACGTACGCCGGCCAGCCGAGAACGAGCTTGGCGATGCCGAGCAGGGCGACCTCACCCGCCAGGTACATCGGCAGCATGATCGCCACGCGGGCCAGGAACAGCCCCGCCAGCACCAGCGTCAGCCGAGCGGCGACGCGCACCGTGCCCGCGTGCATCCGCCACTGGGTGAGCAGCGAGAGCTCCACGTTCTCGGGGTCCTCCGCCAGCCGGGGGTCGGCCGCGGCCACCACGAACCCCACGACCGGCCAGCGCGCGACGACGGAGGCGAGGAAGCCCACGCCCAGCGCCGCATTCCACAGGATTCCGGGCAGGAAGGCGTCCTCGGCCTTGCCCGAGCGCAGGGCGAAAACGGCGGCGATCGCGGTGACGAGGACCGAGGACAGGGCGTACTGCAGCGTCTGTCGCTGGGCCAGCCGAAGCAGGGCCGCCAGCACGATGGTCACGCCGGCTGCGACGAGCGCGGCCCGCAGGTTCTCGCGCCAGGTCCAGACCGCGACGAGCGCGACCGTGGGCAGCGCGGCCTCGATCGCCCCGCGCCAACCGCCGATGACCTGCTCCAGGCGCTGCCGCAGCATCGCCTCGACGGTGGCGCCGGGCTCAGGCGCCATGCGTGCGCGGCATGAGTTCGTACTGGGGGTTGAAGATCGTCGGCGTGCCCTTGCGGTAGGTGACCCGACCCCGCACCTTCATCCGCGTCCCGGTCTGGACGCCGCGGATCTCGCGCCGGCCCAGCCAGACGAGCGTGATGGTGCCGGTCCCGTCGTACAACTCGGCGATCAGCGCGGGCACCTTCCCGCGCGGCGGCAAGGTCAGGGTGCGCAGCTCACCGCTCACGTCGGCCAGACCCCGGTCCACCACGTCGCGGATCCGGGTGGCGCCCACGGAGACGGCGTGTTCGGTCAGCGCCGCCGCGTCGGCCTCTTGGGCCGCGTTGGCGACCCGGTGGGTCAGGCGGGCCAGGAAGCCGGCCATGGCAGCACGCTCCTCAGCGAATCTCGGTGATCTCGGGGCCGCGCTCGAACGGCTTGAAGTCATCGACGGTGGGCGGCTCCGTCGCCTCCGGCTCCCCCTCCATGCTCGAATCGACCAAGTCCTTGGGCAGGCGCAGCGGCAGCATCTCGCGGGGCGGTCGGGCGTCGTCGCCACGCACCACCACGGAGCGCCGGATCATGTCGTAGAACGGCTCGGCCGGCGGCGCCTCCGCGGCGGCCGGACCGGTGAGCACCCCACGCAGGAACCACCGCGGGCCGTCGACCCCGATGAAGCGCATCTGCTGGTAGACGAGCCGGCCGTCCGGGCCCCGCGAGGGCAGCCGCGTCACCAGCTCCCGTCCGAGCGGGCCGTCCTGCTCGTCGGCCTCGCCGCCCCGGGCGGTCACCGAGTCCGCGATCTCCCCGCGGATCAGCCGCCAGATCCCGCTCGTGCGCGGGGCCGCGAAGGCCTGCACCTGCATCGCGCTGCCGTCCAGCTCCGTCGTCACCGCCTGGACGTCGGAGGTCTGCGGGTCGATCTCGATCCGCAGTTGCGCCCCGGCGACGAGGCCGAGCCACACGCTGCCCAGGTCGATCCGATCGCCCAGTTCCCCGTCGACCTCCGAGCGGTCGAACGGCCCGGTCTCCTCGCGGTCCACCGTCGGCTCCTCGGCGACGGCGCCGACCGGGTCGGCGCCGGGCAGCGGGTCGGCGGCGGGAGCGTCGTAGTCCTCGCCGTCGTACTCCTCCTCCAGCCCCAGGTCGTCGGTCACGACGACCCGTCGCCCCACGGTGTCCTCGCCCGCGCGCCGCTTGCGGCGGAACAGTGCCATCTCGTCTCCTCCAGGCCCGCCGCGCGGACCGCCTCGCCGTCGGCCCGCCCTGCGGACCCCTCGCCGGCCCGCAGCGCGGGCCGTTTCGCGTCGATCGACCGGGCCTTGTGCCACCCGGGTCACGTCCTAGTGTGCCCGTCCCGCAACGCCGCTGGCGCCATGCCCGCTCGCGCCGCGCTCGCTGGCAGGCAGCTTCGCCACCTCGACCAGGCGCGCGTGCGCCACCTTTTGGACGACGAGCTGGGCGATGCGGTCGCCCCGGTGCAGGGCGATCGGGTCGCGGGGGTCGTGGTTGACGAGGTTGACCATGATCTCGCCCCGATATCCCGAGTCGATGGTGCCCGGGGCGTTGACCATGCCCAGCCCAAGCCGGGTGGCCAAGCCCGAGCGCGGATGCACCAGCCCCACGTAGCCGCGCGGGATCGCGACGGCCAGGCCGGTGGGAAGCAGCGTGCGCTCACCCGGGGCGAGCACGGCATCCGCTGCGGCGTACAGGTCCAGGCCCGCGTCACCGTCCCGCGCGTACGCGGGCAACGGAAGGTCCGCGGCGAGGCGGATCACCTCGACGCGGACCTCGTCAGGTTCGCTGGTACGGCGCCGCCGCGCACCGGGCAGCGCGCGCTTCCTCAGCTCGCGCACTCGGAGCAGACCGGCTGGCCGCCGACCTCCTTGGCGAGCTGGCTGCGGTGGTGCACCAGGAAGCAGCGGGAACAGGTGAACTCGTCCGCCTGCTTGGGGATCACCCGGACGGACAGCTCCTCGCCCGACAGGTCGGCCCCCGGCAGCTCGAACCCCTCGGCCTGCTCGGTCTCGTCGACGTCGACGCTGCTCGACGCCTTGTCACCGCGCCGCGCCTTGAGCTCCTCCAGCGAGTCCTCGCCGAGGTCGTCGTCGTCGGTCTTGCGCGGTGCGTCGTAATCGGTCGCCATCGAATGCTCTCCCTATCGGCCTGGTGCGGAACCATGGCGCCGCAACACGTCCCGGCGCTCCCCTGGGCGGATCTCCCCGAGTCCAACGCGCCGGCGGTCCATTCTGTGCCCGGTCCAGCGGGATTGTGCCCTATTACCGCCCGGGATTCACACTCGGGGGGTGGTGACGTCCGTCCCGTGTCGCCATGCGGACGTTTGACACACATCCCCAGCTCAGTTGGGGCGAACGACTGTTCATTCGGGAGAGGTCGCTGCGCGGGCCCGCAGATACGCGCCCTGCACCAGCTCGGTCAGCTGGGGCGCGACCGAGGACGGGGCGGCGAGTACGCCCCACGGCCGGTCCGACCCGCTCGACCAGGTGCGCACCTGGGCGCCCGCCTCGGCCGCCACGAGCCAGCCGACGGCCACGTCCCAGGCGTGCACGCCACGCTCGGCGTACGCGTCGACGACGCCCGAGGCGACCGTGCACAGATCGAGCGCCGCGCTGCCGCCGCGCCGGATGTCGCGCACGGCCGGCAGGATCTCCAGCAGGGCGAGCGCCTGCTCGCGTCGGACGTCCGCGGCGTAGCCGAATCCTGTGGCCAGCAGGGTCATCGACACCGTGTCGACGGCGGTGCAGGCCAGGGCCCGGTCCGGCTCGCCGGACCGATCGCGCAGGTGGGCACCGCCCCCGGCGTACGCGTGATGGATCTCACCCGTCTCGGGGTTCGCGACGGCGCCGGCCACGGGGCGCCATGCCCCCGGTCGCGTGGGGTCCCCCACGACCGCCGCGACCGAGACGGCGTATTCCGGGCGACCGTAGAGGTAGTTGACGGTGCCGTCGATCGGGTCCACCACCCACGTCACCGGACTCGGGGTCGCGCTCGTGCCGCGGGCCCGCGCGATCCCCTCCTCCTCGCCGAGGACCGCGTCATCCGGCCGCTCCGCGGCGAGCCGCCGCCGCAAGTAGGCCTCGCTGGCCCGGTCCATCACCGTGACGACGTCGGTCGCCGTGGATTTGGTCCCCACCTGGTCGGCGAGCGCCGCCCGCCGGCCGGTCCGCACGAGTTCGCCCGCGCCGAGGGCCAGGTCGACGGCGAGGTCGCGCAACCCGGGGAGCTGGGCCCGCAGGTCGTCCGGAACGTCAGGGCGACCGGCGTCGAGATCGGGGACCGCCGTCATCGGGTGTCGTCGTCCCGACCGGCGACCGCGGGTCGCGGGCCGCGCGGATTGGGGCAACAGCCCGGCTGGCACACCGCGGGCAGCAGCTCCCCGACTTTGGGCCAGCTCGGGCGGCGCGGTTCCTCGCCGCGCGCCTCCGCGGCCCGTTCCAGGAGCAGGTCGACGAGGCCGGACACGAATTCGGCGTCCTGGCGGACCGTCGGGGTCCGCACGAACGCGACGCCGCAGCGCCGCGCCGTGGCCGCCGCCACCTCGTCGAGGTCGTAGACGACCTCCATGTGATCAGCGGTGAACCCGATCGGCGCCACGACGACGCCGCGGTAGCCCTGCTCTGCGAGTTCCTCGATGGCGTCGCTGATGTCGGGCTCCAGCCAGGGCTGCGTGGGGGGACCGGAGCGGGAGCAGTAGGCCAGGCCGTGCGCGATGCGGACGCCGAGGGTCGCCGTCGCCTCGTCGGCGATGGCCGTGGCCAGCCGCTCATGCCACCGCAGGTAGTGCCCGCCGGGCGGGGGTCCCGAGGACGCGTTCAGGTCGATCGGGATCGAGTGGGTGACGAACAGCAGGCGTACGTCGGAGGCCGGCAGCCCAGTGGTCGCCAGCAGCCGCCGAAGGCCCTCGGTGGCCAAGCGCGCATTGGTGGCCGAGAAGCCGGGATGCAGGGCATAGGGCCGGATCCGGTCGATGACCAGTTCGGCTTCGGAGCCCGTCCCGGCGCCAGAGCCGGCGTCGATACCCGCTACCGTCCGGGCCGCGGCGAGGTCCTCCCGATAGGCGCGGCACCCCGAATAGGACGGGTAGGCGCTGGTCGGCACCACGACCACGCGCCGGTACCCCAGCTCCTCGACCTTCGCCAAGGCCCGGGCCGTGAAGGGCTCGGCGAACCGGCTGCCCCAGAGCACCGGCCGCATCAGGTCGCGCCGGGTGAGCTCCTGCGACAGCGCCCGCACCAGCGATCGGGTCTCGTCGTTGATCGGGCTGCGTCCGCCGCGGTCGAGGTAGTGTCCCGCGACCTCGTGCAGGCGCTCCGCCGGGATGCCGCGGCCGCCCGTCACCCGTTCCAGGAACGGCACCACCTGATCCGGCGCCTCCGGGCCGCCGAAGCTGTGCACGAGCACGGCGTCGTACGGCGCGAGAGCATCTCGCGGAGCGCTGCTGCCCATGCCTCTCCTCGTCCGATTCGCTGCCTTCCTCACGCTACCGGGCTGGGACCCCAACCCGCGCGGGCAGCGTGGCAGGTAGCCTGTGCTCTCGAGTTCTCTCGACGCTGCCCTGTCGAGATGACCGTCGATCACGCGGCGCCCGAGGGGCGGACGCCCGACCGGCGCGCCCGTTACCACGACGCGACCGGGCGTGGCAAAGTCGAGGGCGCGCGATCCCACCCTTGCTGAGAGGCCACCCATGCAGGACCTGCACCTCATCGGAGTCCATGAGGACGGCGAGCATCTCCTCCTCGGCGACGGCACCGGAAGCGAGTTCCGGCTGCGGCTGGACGACGCCCTGCGCCGTGCGGCGCGGCACGAGTCGAAGCCCGCACCGGAGAGCGGCCAGGCCTCGACCGCGCACGGCCCCCGCGAGGTCCAGGCGATGATCCGCGCCGGCGCGAGCTCGGAAGAAGCGGCGGAGCGGGCGGGCTGGTCCCTCGACAAGGTGCACCGTTTCGACGGTCCCATCCTCGCCGAACGCGGTCACATCGCCGCGCAGGCGGCGCAGACGAGACTGCGCGGACGGTACGGCGAGGCGGGCGCCACCCTCGCCGAGCGGGTGCTGGACCGGCTGCACGCGCGCGGCGTGGCGGCCCAGTCGTTGACGTGGGACGCCTGGCGCACCGAAGACGGTCAGTGGACCGTGGTCGCGCGCTTCTCCGCCGGTGGCCGGGCCCGCGAGGCGACGTGGTCCTACCTGCGCCAGAGCGGCACCGTCCATGCCCTGGACGACGAGGCGCTGTGGCTGGCCGCCGAGGACGAGCCGGAGTCCCCCATTCCGCGGCGGCACGGCCGGCCCGAGCATGGCCGAGCGGACGATGGCCGAGCGGAGCATTCCCGCGAGGACCGAGGCTCCGGTGGGGCGCACGAGGCGGCGCCTGCGGTGGCTCCGCCCCGCGCCCCCCAGCCGGCAGGCGGTGGCGACATCGCGGCGCGTCCGGAGAGGGCCCACCAGCCGACCTCCCCCAGCCCCGCTGGCCAGGCCACCTCGTCGAGCCAGGCGGCCCGCGTGAGCCAGGCCGGCCGCGCTGGCCAGTCCGCTCCGGCGGTCGCCCGACGCCGCGTCGGGTCCCCCGCGATGCCGGCCGAGCCGGAAGGGGCGCATCCGGACGCGGATCTGGACGACGCCAGCCGCGGCGACGACGACCGTCAGGGCCACGCCGCCCCGTTCGAGGTTGAAGCGCACGAAGACCGATTCGACCTGATGGACTCGGTCCGGCAGCGTTCCAGTGCCGGGCGCCGCCGAGGCGGGGTCGTCCGCCGCGCTCATCGCGTCGAGGCGACACCGGGCGCGCCCGCGTCACCCGCCGCGCTGCCGCCCGCGGCCGGAGTGACCGGGGATGCCGCGCTGCCGCTCGCGGACCTCGGCTACGACCCGGAGACCATGGAGCCGCCCCCGGGCGCCCACAGCGACCCCCAGCCCGACGGCCCCGACGGGCGCCCGGAACCCCCGGCGGCCGTGGCGGCCCAACGGCCCAAGCCGAACCGCACCCGGCGTACCACCAAGGTCGCTCCCCCGCGCAACCGTCCCGCGGGCAAGGCCGAGCCCGAGCCGGCGATGCCGGCCCGGACCAAGCGCCGCCGGCCGGCGGCCTTCCCCGGTGCGCTCGAGAACGATCCCGGGGCCGAGGGCGCGGCCGATGGTGGCGCGGATGAGGCGGTCGGCGAGGGCGCGGTCGCCGGTACGGCGGTCGTGGCTGCGGTCGTGGCCGAAGATGCGGTGGCCGCCACCGTCGCCCCCGACGACGCCGCCGTCAAAGCCCATGACGCCCTCGACGACGCCGACGGCCCCGACGACGCCGCGGCGACGACGCGGCCGGGCGACCTGTCTGACGATTCTGAGGCGACGGATGACGCCGCCCTGTCCGCCGACGAGCCGGTGGACGTCACCCAGCCCCAGGTCGTCACCGAGTCCGAGGACGTCACTGAGCTGGACGAGGCGGACCAGGAGGAGGACGCGCGGATCGCTGCTGGAGCGGCGGAGGGCCCCACTGCCAGTGACGACGCCGTCAGCGAAGACGCCGCCGGCGAGGACCCCGACGAGCAGTCTCGCCCCGTGGTGGGGGGCGCCCGGCCGTCCGTGGCATCGGACACCGTCAACGAACCCCAGCTCCCCTTGGACGACAACGCGGCGGAGGCGAAGCCGGAGCCGGCCGCTGCGGAGGACGACGACGCTGCTGAGCAGGAGTCCCGCACGACCGAGGACGAGCCCAGCGCAGCGCCGGCGGCCGACACCGCGCCCCGGGAGACCGCGGCCAAGCCCGCCATTCCCAAGCCGGGGCCCCCGCCGGGCAACCGCAAGGGCCGGCCGAAGGGCCGGGCCAGCGTGCCGAGCTGGGACGACATCATGTTCGGCAGTCGGCGCGAGTAGCGCGCGGTTCGACCCCACAGCGGGCCGACTCTCCGTCTCGCCGACCGCCAGCCGCGCAGCCGTCGAATCCCACAGCCGCGGGGCTTCGCCCGCTCGTCCTCGCCGAGCCTGCCGTGGGCCTAGCGGCGCCTGCGGGTACCCTCCCGCGGCGCCACGCTGAGCAGCGGCACGGTCATCTCCTCGGGCGTCACCGAGCCGTGCACACCGAGCAGCGACAGCAGCGTCCGCCCGTGCCGGCGGGGATCGACGACGGCCACCTGGCCGAGGCAGGCGATCACGATGTCGCCGATGCGGGCGGAGACCCGGTCGGTCACCGGGCCGAACCAGCCCTCGTCGAGGACCTGCTCCCGGGTCCGCACGTAGGCGTCCGGCCCCAACCGAGCGCGCCAGGCCGCAGCGACGTCGAGGACCGCGCCGGGCTCGACGTACAGCATCGGCGCCCGCGGTTCGCCGCCCAGGTGCCGCACGCCGTGGTCCAACTCGGGTTCCGCGGACAGGTCGATCCGGGACGCGAACGGGACGTCGACCATCCCGTGATCGGCGGTGATGTGCAGCGCGACGCCGGCCGGGAGGGAGCCGGCGAGCTGGCGCAGCGCCGCGTCCGCCTCCTCCAGCGCGAGGCCCCATTCCAGCGAGGCGCACCCCCGCTCGTGTCCGGTGCGGTCGACCTCGCCCCAGTAGAGGTACACCAGCTGGCGGGGGTTCTCCCGCAGGGCCGCGAGGGCCGCCGGGACGCGCTCGTCGGGCTTGTCGGCCGCCCGGAACCGCGCGCCGCGCAGGGCCGAGCGCGTCAGTCCGGAGGCGTCGAAGTAGCCCGGCCCGATCATCGTCGCCGGCACCCCCGCGGCGACGAGCCGCTCGAAGACGGTGGCGCTGGGCTGCCAATCCTCCGGCACGGGACCGTCACGCCAGCTGAGCTCGTTGAAGACCCGGTCCTCCTCCGGCACCAGGACGTCGTAGCCGACCAGCCCGTGCGCGCCTGGCGGGAGCCCGGTGCCAAAGGTGCCCATGCTCGTCGCGGTGGTCGACGGGAAGCCCGCGTCGAGGCGGCGGGCCTCGCCCAGCAGCGACCGCAGGTACGGCGCGTGTCCGCCGCGGCGGACGAGCAGTTCGTAGCCCAGTCCATCAACCAGCACCACCAAGGCACCCCGCGCCGGCGGCAGTTCCAGGGCGCCGACGTCGGTTGGCGCCGGGGCGGACATCCTCGAGAGGGGCGCCGGTACGCCGAGCGAGGCGGCGACGGCGGGCAGGACGCCGGCCAGGCCACCAGGACCGTACGCCGGGCGCCCCGGCCCGCCCGAGCCCGGCGTACGGTCGTGCCGTTGCTCCCGACGCTGGTCAGCGGCCTCGGTACCGGTCACGGCAGCGCTCAGCGCGCCGTCGCGGCCTGGAGGGCGTGGGCGAACACCATCGCCTCGCGCAGCTTGGCCTCGCCGTCGGCCACGGAGCTGATGCGCAGGCTGATGTCGTCGGCGGTGAGGGTCCCCTCGTAGCCGTGGTCGGCGTCGCAATTGGGGTCGCCGCAGGTGGCGGGCAGCAGGTCGACGCGGCTCACCGAGCCCCACCCGATCGTCACGGTCACCTCGTGGCCGAGCGCACCGCGGCGGTACTGCCCCGGGTCGGCCACGACGTGCGTGAGCATGACCCCGCGCACCCCGCTCAGCGGCACCGACTCGGTCGTGGCGGTGACGGTGGCGACGGGCCCGTCCTCGTCGGCGTGGTCGTCCGCATGGGCCACGACGAGCCGCGAGGGGGTGAGCACGAGGACCGTGACGTGCCGGCGGACCGTGTCGTGGTCGAACGTGGTCTCCTGGTGCACGAGGTGCCCGCTCACCCGGTCCCCGGCGATCGCCGTCGCCACGACGTCACAGACGAACGCCGGGTAGTAGCCGGCGTCTTCGATGCCGCGATGCAGATCGGCGGGCAGGGCCATCTCGCCGGCGGGGCGTCCTGGGTGGTTCATGTGCCCATTTTGACGTATCAGGTCAGGGCCCTGCGCCCGGCGTCCTGGCGTTGCGGCGCCGGGGCCACCACGACCCGGGCCCCGAGCACGTCGGCCCCGCCGGGCCAGGCGTTGATCGGGATCAGTTCGAGGGTGTCCAGCTCGGGCGTGTCGTCGGCCAGCGCGGCGACCCGCAGGACGAGGTCCTGCAGCGCCTCCAGGTCGGCCGGGGGCTGGCCTCGGTAGCCCTGCAGCAGCGGAGCCGCCCGCAGCGACAGGATCAGGTCGCGCGCGTCCACGTCGGACAGCGGGGGGATCCGGTGGGTCGTGTCGCCCAACACGTCCGAGGGCGGCCCGGTGACCCCGAAACTCACGACGGGGCCGAACAGCGGGTCCTCATGCGAGCGCAACACCGTCGCGACGCCCGGGGTGGCCATCCGCTGGACGGCCAGCTGCGGATCCTTCCACGAGGACAGCCGGGCGGACAGGCTCTCGTGGGCGTCCCGGACGCCCGCGGCCGAATGGATGTCGGTGCGGACGCCGACCATTCCGGGCAGGTCGCGCACCCCGTCCGCGAACGCGCGGACGACCACGGGGTAGCCGAGCGACTCGGCCGCGGCCACGGCCGCGTCGGCGTCGGGGGCGGGGATGGCCGGCCAGGGCTCGATGCCGTAGGCCCCCAGGAGCGAGATCGCCTCCTCCTGCGTGAGCTGCCGTCCCTCGGGGGCGGATTCGAGGACACCCTCGACGAGGGCCCGGGCCGCCGCTCGGTCCAGTCCCGCGGGCCGCACCATCTCGCCGTGGTCGGCGGCCTTCCACTGGGCGTAGCGGGTCATGGCGGCCAGCGCGGCCACGCCGTTCAGCGGGGTCTTGTAGAGCGGGATGATCCGGCGGCCGTGGTCCCCGGCGCTTCGACCCGGCTCGCCGGCGCGCCGGAGGGCTAGGGAGACGTCGCGCATCCCGACGAACGAGGCGACGCACGGCTTTTCCCGACGCCACGCCGCATGCGCCAGGGTGGTGGCGATCATCTCGTCGGAGGCCCGCATCGGCGGGGTGAGCGCCACCACGACGCTGTCGACGTCGTCCGCCGCGAAGACCTCCTCGACCGCGCGCTGCACGGCCCGCACCTCGCTGAGCAGCGGCACGAACACGGGCTCGTGTTCCACCCGCAGCCCGTGCTTGATCGCCGCCTCCACGACCAGCTTGTTGAGGCCCTCGGAGTTGCCCACGATGCCCACCCGGTTGCCCGCGGGCAGCGGCTGGTGCGCGGCCAGTTCGGCGACGTCCATGAGCCGGTGCACCGAATCGACGCGGATGACCCCGGCCTGGTCCAGGAGGGCGTCGAAGGCGGCAGGGGTGACCTGGGCGGCCCGGACGCGGTGCCCGGGAGCCACGGATCGGGGCGTGACGGATTGGACCCCGATGATGGGTTTGATCAGCGACAGCTGCCGAGCGATCCGGCTGAACTTGCGCGGATTGCCCATCGACTCCAGGTAGACCCCGACGACCTCGGTGCTGTCGTCGTCGATCCAGTACTGGAGCATGTCGTTGCAGGAGATGTCCACCCGGTTGCCGGCGGCGATGAACGTCGACAGGCCGAGGCGTCGGCGCGCGGCCGATGCGGTCATCTCCATGCCGACGGCACCGGACTGGGAGAACAGGCCGAGATTGCCGACGGAGGGCGGTACCCGGCCGATCGTGGCGTTGAGCAGGACATCCGGCGCGTTGTTGACGAACCCGAAGGACAGCGGGCCGATCACGCGCATCCCCGCCGACCGGGCGATCTGCAGGAGTTCGGCCTGCCGCTGCTCCCCCGCCGGGCCCGACTCCGCGAACCCGGACGAGATCACGCACACGGCCTTGACGCCGCAGGAGGCGCAGTCGCGCACGACGTCGAGCACCGCGTCGCCGCGCACGGCGATGACGGCCAGGTCGACGGGGCCCGCGATGTCGCTGACGCGGGGATACGCCCGGAGCCCGCGGACCTCCTGGACCTCGGTGTTGACGATGTGCACCCGACCGGTGAAGCCGCTGTCGAGGACGTTGTCGAGCACCAGGCTTCCCATGGCGTCGGGGCGGCGGCTGACCCCCACGATCGCCACGACCTCGGGCCGCAGCACGTCCTCCATGCTCTCGGCCTCGGCGCGGTGCTCGCGGGCCAGGCTGACGGCCGCGGAGCGCGCGGTCTGCTCGATGGTGAACTCGACGGCGATGACGCCGTCGTCGAAGTGGTGGCTGACCTCGTAGCCGGCGTCGGTGAAGACCTTCATCATCTTGCGGTTCTGTGGCAGGACATCCGCCACGAATCGCGTGACGCCGTGCTCCTGGGCGACCGCGGCGAGGTGCTCCAGGAGCACCGAGCCGACGCCCTTGCCCTGGTAGGCGTCGGAGATGTTGAAGGCCACCTCCGCCGTGTGCCCGTCCTGCAGCCGGTCGTAGCGGCCGATGCCGATGACCGCGCCGCGCACGGTGACGACGAGCGCCGCCCGGGAGTCGTAGTCGACGTGGGTGAACCGGTAGAGGTCGCGGTCGGAGAGTTCCTTGATCGGCGCGAAGAAGCGCAGGTAGATGGACTCTTCGGACTGTGCCTGGTGAAAGCGCTGCAGCTCGCGGGCGTCGGCGGGAATGATCGGCCGCACGTGCGCCAGCGACCCGTCGCGCAGCACGACGTCGGCCTCCCACCGGGCCGGATAGTTGCCGGGGACGACGACGGCGTCGACGTCGGGTTCGCCATCGCCGTTGCGCGGCGCTGCTCCCGGCACGGTCTCGACGTCGGGATCAGCCAACGTCACGGCCTGGTCGGAGTCCGTCATGTCGTTCATCCTCACTGCGCCCGGCGGGCATGGTCAACGACCTGACGAGGGGGTCGCGGTGACTTCCGGCACACGGCGTACGAGCCGGTGGAACCGGAAAACACCGCAGGTCGTACGCCGGGTGCTCGACAGGATCCAGGGTACCGGCCCGCGCATCCCTACGGGGACGAATGACCACGCAAAACAGACTCAAACAGGCTCTTGCATGTGCCTGTTTGTGTCCGATAGTGTGGGTCGCGCGGAGGCAGTTTCCACCGGCAGGAGCAACGATGCACCAACACGAGCGGCATCACCTGATCGTCGAGCGGGCGCGCACGAACACCCGCATCGAGGTCGCCGCCCTGGCCGAGGAGATGGACGTCACACCGGAGACCGTCCGCCGGGACCTCACGGTCCTGGAGCGCCGGGGGCTCGTCCGCCGCGTGCACGGGGGCGCGGTCGCGGTCGAGCGGTTGGGTTTCGAGCCGACGCTGGATGTCCGGACCGGGCATCGGGCTGCGGACAAGCGCCGGATCGCCGAGGCGGCCCTGACGTTCGTCCCCGAGTCCGGCAGCCTGCTCATCGACGCCGGCACCACGACCATCGGCGTCGCCGAGGGGTTGCCCCAGGAGCGCGAACTCAACGTGCTCACCAACTCGTTGCCCATCGCCGCGGTCATCGCGCGCCGACCGGACATCTCGCTCTACGTCCTCGGCGGTCGCGTGCGCAGCCGCACCCAGGCGACCATCGGCACCTGGGGGCTGGAGCCGCTGCGCGACGTGCACATCGACGTCGCCTTCATCGGCACCAACGGCGTCTCCCTCGACGCGGGGCTCACGACCCCGGACCAGGCCGAGGCCGCGATCAAGCGGGCGATGATCGCCGCCGCGGCGCAGGTCGTGGTGCTGGCCGACTCCAGCAAGATCGGCGCGGCCCACTTCGCCAAGTTCGGGAGCTTGGCCGAGGTGGACGTGCTCATTACCGACGCCGGCACCGACGCCGACGTCCTCGACGAGATCAGGGCCGCCGGCCCGGAGGTGGTCCTCGCATGATCGTCACACTCACCCCGAACCCCAGCGTCGACCGCACCATCACGGTGGCGACCCTGACCCGCGGCGCCGTCCAACGCGCCACCGACACCCGGATGGACCCGGGCGGCAAGGGCATCAACGTCTCCCGCGCGCTGGCCCTCAACGGCGCCGCGACCACGGCGATCCTGCCGGTCGGCGGCGGCCACGGCCGCATGATGCTGGAGCTGCTCGCCGAGGCGGGAACGCCCGTGCGGACCGTCCCGATCCGCGGCGCCATCCGCGCCAACGTGGCGATCGTCGAGCCGGACGGGACCACCACCAAGGTCAACGAGCTGGGTCCGGTCCTGGACGAGGCCGAGATCGAGGCCATCCTGGCCGCCGTGGCCGACAGTTACGACCCGTCCGTAGCCTGGGTCGTCGGGTGCGGGAGCCTCCCGCCGGGCATGGCCGACGGCGTGTACGGCGACCTGGTGCGCCGCGTCCACGACCGCGGCGGCCGCGTGGCCATCGACAGCTCGGGCGCCCCCCTCACGCAGGCGATCCCCGCGGGGCCCGACCTGATCAAGCCCAACCGCGTCGAACTCGGCGAGTTGGTCGGGCGCGACCTGAACACCCTGGGCGCCGTCGTGGATGCCGCCCGCGACCTAATCGCCGGCGGCATTGCGGAGGTGCTGGTCTCGCTCGGCCGGGATGGCGCCGTCCTGGTCACCAGTGACACGCTTGCGCTGGCAAGCGCGGCCGTGACCCGGCCGCTGTCGACCGTCGGTGCCGGCGACTGCACCCTGGCCGGCTATCTCCTGGCCAGCGAGCGGGGCGACACCCCCGCCGAGGCGCTCGCGACGGCCGTGGCGTTCGGCGCCGCCGCCGTGGCGCTGCCCGGCAGCGAGGTGCCCTCGCCCGCACAGGTGGCCGCCGTCTCCCCCACCGTCACCACGACGCCCGACCTGGCAACCCCCCTGACCGACTGACGACCCGGCCGGCGCCCCTCCGCCGCGGCGGAGGACCCCACGCCGCCGGTGGATACCCACCCCGTCTCGACCCTCGAAGGAGATTCACCCCATGTCCCTCATCACCGCCCAGCAGGTCCTGCTCGAGCTGCCGACCGGCGACCGCGCCCAGGCCACCCGCGCCCTCGCCCAGACGCTGCTCGACACGGGCCGCGTCACCGACCTGGACCAGTTCCTGGTGGACGTCACCAAGCGTGAGGAGATCATGGCGACCGGCCTGCCCGGTGGCATCGGCATCCCGCACTGCCGCAGCGCGGCGGTCGCGCAGCCCTCGCTGGCGTTCGGCCGTTCGACGAACGGCATCGACTGGGGCGCCGAGGACGGCCCCGCCACGCTGGTCTTCCTCATCGCGGCGCCCGAAGGCGGCGGCGAGGACCACCTGGCGATCCTGGCCAAGCTGGCGCGCAAGCTCATGCGCGAGGACTTCAAGGCCTCGCTGCGCACCGCCGCCTCCGCCGACGAGATCGTGGCCATCATCGACGAGCAGGTGGTGAACGCGTGAAGCTCGTCGGGGTCACCAGCTGCCCGACAGGCATCGCGCACACCTACATGGCGGCCGAGGCCCTGGAGCAGGCCGCCAAGGCGGCCGGCCACGAGATGGTCGTCGAGACCCAGGGCTCCGCGGGCTCCAGCCCGCTCGACCAGTCGGTGATCGACTCGGCCGATGCCGTGATCTTCGCGCACGACCTCGAGGTGCGTGACGCGGGCCGCTTCGCGGGCAAGCCCACCGTGGATGTCGGCGTCAAGAAGGCCATCAGCGACGCCCCGGGGCTCGTGGCCCAAGCCGTCGCGGCGGCTGAGGCCAGGGTCGCCGGAGCCGGCGCCGCAGCAGGCGGTACGTCGAGTGCCGCCGGTCCCCTGCACTTCGTCGGGGTGACGAGCTGCCCCACCGGGATCGCCCACACCTACATGGCGGCGGAGTCGCTGGAGCAGGCCGCCAAGGCGGCCGGGCACACGATGACCGTGGAGACCCAGGGGTCGGCCGGCTCGGAGCCCATCAGCCAGGCCGACATCGACCGGGCCGACGCGGTGATCTTCGCCCACGACCTCGAGGTGCGTGACGCGGGCCGCTTCGCGGGCAAGCCCACCATCGACGTCGGCGTCAAGAAGGCCATCAGCGACGGGCCGGCGCTCATCGCCCAGGCCGCCGCGATGGCCGCCGAGCGGCGCGCCTCGGGCGGGACCGCCGCGAGCACCGCCGCGGCACCCGCCGCCGGGGCCGGACTGGCCACCAAGGCGGCCGCGGACGACGCCCACGTGGGCACGAAGATCCGCCAGTGGCTGATGACCGGTGTCTCGTACATGATCCCGTTCGTCGCGGCCGGCGGCATCCTCATCGCCCTGGGCTTCATGCTGGCGCAGCTGTTCGGCGGGGACCACGGCGCCATCGATGTGACGGCCAAGTACGCGCTGACCGGCGGGAAGGAGGGCGTCACCAACCTGATGACGGACTTCAGCCCCGGCAACGGGATGCACTGGGCCGCCCTGCTCTTCCTCATCGGCGCGGCCGCCTTCGGCTTCCTGGTCCCGATCCTGTCCGGCTTCATCGCCTTCGGCATCGCCGACCGCCCCGGCCTCGTGCCCGGCATCGTCGGCGGCGCCATCGCCTCGACCATGGGCGCCGGCTTCCTCGGCGGCATCGCCACCGGCTTCATCGCGGGCTTCACCGCCCGCTGGATCGCCGGGTGGAAGGTGCACCGCGGGGTGCGGGGCGTCATGCCGGTCATCGTGATCCCGCTGTTGTCCACGCTGGTCACGGGCGGCCTCATGATCCTGCTGCTGGGCCGCCCCATCAAGGCCCTCATGGACGCCCTCACCAATGCCCTCAACGGCATGTCCGGGTCCAGCGCCATCCTGCTCGGCGTCATCCTCGGCCTGATGATGGGCTTCGACCTCGGCGGCCCGGTCAACAAGGTCGCCTACACCTTCGCGACGACCGGACTGACCGCCGTCGCCACCTCGGCCGTCACGGACGCCCCGCAAATGAAGATCATGGCGGCCGTGATGGGCGCCGGGATGGTCGCCCCGCTGGGCATGGCGCTGGCCACCGCGCTGCGGCCGAAGCTGTTCACGGAGCCGGAGCGGGAGAACGGGCGCGCCGCCTGGCTGCTCGGGGCCTCGTTCATCTCCGAGGGAGCCATCCCGTTCGCGGCGGCCGACCCGCTGCGCGTCATCGTGGCGTCCATGGCCGGCTCGGCCGTCACGGGCGGCCTGATCATGGCCTTCGGCAGCGCCCTGCGGGCCCCGCACGGCGGCATCTGGGTCATCGCCCTCATCAACAACTGGCTGATGTTCCTCATCGCGGTGGTCGTCGGCATGGTGATCTGCGGCCTGGTCGTCATCGCCCTCAAGGGGTCCGGCGCCCGCAAGGCCGCCCTTGACTCGGGCGGCGCGCAGACCGCCGCCTCGGTCGGCGCCCTGGGCGCCTCCGCCGCCGGCTGACCACCCCGACCGCCGGCAGGCACCCCGATCACCGTTCGTGACCTGCACCGAGGGTGCCATGGCACCCAAAGGGCAGGTCACGAACGGCACCAATCCACCGCACGGCACCCGACGTACGAGCGTGGGCCGTGCGGCAGCACCCGCCGTCATCGCGCCGGACGTGCGACAGCACCCGACGTACGAGCGCCGGACGCACCACAGCACCCGACGTACGAGCACATCCGAACGCACGACATCGAACGAAGGAGTTCCGCCATGTCCACCCGTACCGTCACCATCGCCTCCGCCGTCGGCCTGCACGCGCGCCCCGCCGCGCTGTTCGTCCAGGCCGCCACCGCCACCGGACTGCCCGTGACCATCGCCAAGGCGGGCGGCTCGCCCGTCGACGCGCGCAGCATCCTCGCCGTGATGGCGCTCGGCGCCAAGAACGGCGAAGAGGTCACCCTGTCGGCCGAGGGCGACGACGCGGACGCCAAGCTGGACTCCCTCGTCGAGCTGCTGTCCCGCGACCTGGACGCGGAGTGAGTATGCCCAGCCACAGTGCGGTGGTGCACACGCTGGCGCCCAGCGCGGCGCCGGCCGGTGCGGCCACGGGCGGCGACCCGAGATGACGACGCCGACCGCGACGGGAACCCACCGCGTCATCAACGGCATCGGGGTCTCGGCGGGGACGGCCACCGGGCCGGTCGTGCAGGTGCGACCCGCCCCCGGCTACGCCGCCGATGAGCCGCCGACGCAGGACGCCGGGCTCGCCCTCGACCGGGTGAAGAAGGCCCTCGAGGAGGTCGCCGCCGGCCTGGAGTCCCGCCTCCCCAAGGCGCCCGACCACGCCAAGCCGGTGCTGCAGGCGACCGCCATGATGGCCCGCGACCCGGGCCTCGTCACCGGCATCGAGACCAAGCTCGGCGCCGGCCTCGGGGTGACCCGCGCGGTGCACGAGGCGGTCGAGGAATACTGCGCGATGTTCGAGAGCCTCGGCGGGTACATGGCCGAGCGCGTCACCGACCTGCGCGACGTCCGCGACCGGACCATCTGCCGACTGCTCGGGGTCAACGAGCCCGGCGTGCCGGACCTGGTGCGTCCCTCGATCCTGGTCGCGCTCGATCTGGCGCCCGCGGAGACGGCCACGTTGACCCCGCAGACGGTGCTGGCGATCGTCACCTCGGCCGGCGGGCCCACGTCGCACACGGCGATCCTGGCCGCACAGCTGGGCATCCCGGCCGTCGTCCAGGCCAAGGGCGTCACCGACCTCGGCGACGGCATCGTCCTCGCCGTCGACGGCGGCGTCGGCGAGGTCATCGTCGAGCCCACCGAGGCCGAGCAGACCCAGCTCGCGGAGCGGGCCCGGCGGCGCGCGGCCGCGCTGGCGGGATCGTCCGGCGAGGGCGCGACGAAGGACGGCCACAAGGTCGCCCTGCTCGCGAACATCGGCACCGCCGACGACGCCCGCTCGGCGGCGGGTCAGGATCTGGAGGGCTCGGGGCTGTTCCGGACCGAGTTCCTCTTCCTGGACCGGGACAGCGCCCCGACCCTGCAGGAGCAGACGGCGACGTACACCGAGGTGTTCACGGCGTTCGGCGACCGGCGCGTCGTCGTACGGACCCTGGACGCCGGCGCGGACAAGCCGCTGTCCTTCGCGGACCTGGGGCACGAGGAGAACCCGGCGCTGGGCCGGCGCGGCCTGCGGCTCGGCATGATCCGCGAGGATCTGCTCGACACCCAGCTCGCGGCGCTCGCGGCGGCGTACGAGGCCACCAAGGCCGACGTCCGCGTGATGGCGCCTATGGTCGCGACGGTCGAGGAGGCGGAGTACTTCGCCGCCAAGGTCCGCGCCGTCGGCCTGCCCAAGGTCGGGGTGATGATCGAGGTGCCCGCGGCGGCGCTGCGGGCCGAGCACCTGCTCTCCGTCGTGGACTTCGCGTCGCTGGGCACGAACGACCTGCAGCAGTACGCGATGGCCGCCGACCGGATGCAGGGCGAGCTCGCGGCCCTGCTCGACCCCTGGCAGCCGGCGCTGCTGCAGCTGGTCCGCGCCAGTTGCGAGGGCGGCCGCGCCACCGGCAAGCCGATCGGGGTGTGCGGCGAGGCCGGCGGGGATCCGCTGCTCGCCCTCGTCCTGGTCGGCCTGGGCGTGACGAGCCTGTCGATGGCACCCGGCCGGGTCCGCGCCGTGCGCGCGGCGCTGCGGCTGCACTCGCTCGCGACCTGCCAGCAGATGGCGGCATACGCCGTCGCCTCGCGCACCGCCGGCGACGCCCGCGGGGCCGTGCTGCGGCTCGTGGAGCCGCAGTTGCTCGACCTGTTGTAAACCACGCGTACGACGGGTGGGGCGGGCTGCCCCCCGCTCGCCACCGGCAAGGGCCCCGAGGGACGACCGTCCCCCGGGGCCCTTGGCATCCCGAATCTCCCTGCGGGGTGGGACGCGACCGGCGCGGGCATGCGAACGCCCCCGGCACCCATAGGGGCAGGTGCCGGGGGCGTCCCCGTGAGCGCGTGGCAGGCCCGCGCTCAAGGGCCGGGGATGACGGGCTCAGGGCTCGACGGTGACCTTGATCGCCTCGCCGCGCGCGACGATGCCGAAGGCGTCGAGCGCGTTGTCCAGCGGGACGTGCTTGGTGATGAGGTCCTTGACGGGGATCTGGCCGGAGGAGACGTACTGCAGGGCCGCCTTGTGGTGCCGAGGCGCGGAGCCGTTGGCGCCGTGGATGTGCAGCTGGCGGTAGTGCACCAGGTTGCTGTCGCACTTGATGATCGGGTCGGTCTTGGGCAGGCCGCCGAAGAAGCTGATCCGGCCCTGGCGAGCGGCCATGGCGATGGCCTGCTCCTGGGTGACGTTCGCCGGGGTGGCGGTGATGATGACGTCGGCGCCGCGGCCGCCGGTGAGCTCCATGATCTTGGCGACCACGTCCTCCTCGGCGGAGTTGATGACGTAGTCGGGCTGCACCGCGTCGGCGGACATCTTCAGGCGCTCGGCGTTGATGTCGACGAGGACGACCTTGCCGACCTTGTGGACACCGCGGGCGATGCGGATGTGCATGCACCCGATCGGACCGGCGCCGAAGACGACCGTGAAGTCGCCCTCCTCGATGCCGAGCTGCTCCTGGGCGTTGATCGCGCAGGCGAAGGGCTCCAGGGCGCTGGCCTCGTCGTAGCCGACGTTGTCCGGGATCGCGTTGAGGCCGTCGACCTTGAGGACGGCCTGCGGCACGATCATGTACTCGGCGAATCCGCCGTCGTACTGGTAGCCGACCGAGGTCTGGTTCTGGCAGACCTCCATCCAGCCCTTGCGGCACTCGTGGCAGTCACCGCAGGGAACGGCGGCGATGACCTGCACGCGGTCGCCGGGGGCGAATCCGCCCGTCACGTTCGCCCCGACCTCGACGACCTCGCCAGCCACCTCGTGCCCCATGGTCGTGACGCGGGTGATGTTGACGTGTCCGTTGTGCAGGATCTTCACGTCCGTGCCGCAGGTCGAGCAGTTCTTGACGCGGATCTTGACCTCGTCCGGGCCACACACCGGCTCGGGGATGTCCTCGAGTCGGACATCTTCGGGGGCGTAAAACCGCAGCGCCTTCATGGGTGCTCCTTTGCCTCGCTGGTCATGGCCCAGATGCCCCGGCCATGTCTGTTTTTGTGGGTCGCTTGCCCTAGAGTCTGCCCGATCGTGTGGTCTTTGTCAACGGAGAAGGGTTGACTCCCACAGAAACGGGGGACTATAAAGGTGATCACAGATCTCCAGTGAGGTAGATCACCAGTGAAAGGAGCGGCCTTGGCCAGCTCGACCCTCGCCCCCGCCGGGGCCCAGCGCAGCTCGGCGCGCGTTCACGTCCAGAAGTTCGGCACCTTCCTGAGCAGCATGATCATGCCCAACATCGGCGCGATCATCGCCTGGGGCTTCATCACCGCCCTGTTCATCCCGGAAGGGCCCTTCCCGAACGCCCAGATCTCCTCGATCGTGGGCCCCAGCATCTACTTCCTGCTGCCGATCCTCATCGCCTACGCGGGCGGCAAGCTCGTCCACGACGTCCGCGGCGGGGTCGTCGGCGCCTTCTCCGTGATGGGCGTCGTCCTCCCGACCAGCGGCACCCTCGTGGCCAGCGCCGTCGACAAGGCGGGCGCCTCGATCTTCACCGGGGCCAACGGCCACGCGGCGCCGATGTTCCTCGGCGCCATGATCATGGGCCCGGCCACCGCGTGGGTCATGAAGAAGTTCGACAAGGCCGTGCACGGCAAGGTCAAGCCGGGCTTCGAAATGCTGGTCGACAACTTCTCCGCCGGCATCATCGCCGCGATCATGGCGGTCGTCGGAATGTTCATCCTGGCGCCCGTCGTCCTCGCGATCGTCGGCGCGCTCGGCAGCGCCGTGCAGTTCCTCGTCGACCACTCGCTACTGCCGCTGACGTCGCTGTTCATCGAGCCGGCGAAGGTGTTCTTCCTCAATAACGCGATCAACCACGGCGTGCTGACCCCGCTCGGCATCCAGCAGGCCCAGGAGCAGGGCAAGTCCGTGCTCTTCCTCCTGGAGGCCAACCCCGGCCCCGGCCTGGGCGTCCTGCTGGCCTACATGTTCTTCGGCAAGGGCGCGGCCCGCGCCTCGGCGCCGGGCGCCGCGCTGGTCCACTTCTTCGGTGGCATCCACGAGATCTACTTCCCGTACGTCCTGATGAAGCCCAAGCTGCTCCTGGCCACCATCGCCGGCGGCATGGCGGGCGTCTTCGTCAACGTCCTGTTCCACACCGGCCTGCGCGCCCCCGCGGCGCCCGGCTCGATCATCGCGGTGCTGCTGCAGACCGCGACGGACTCCTACCTCGGCGTGATCCTCGCCGTCGCCGTCGCGGCCGGCGTGAGCTTCGCGATCGCGTCCTTCCTGCTGAAGACCGACCGCGCCGAGGACGGCGACCTCGCCGCGGCGACGGCCGACATGGAGGCCATGAAGGGCAAGAAGTCCATCGCCTCCTCGACCCTGACCGCCGGCACGGCGGCCGTGCAGGACCACGCCGGCCCGATCCACCAGATCGTGTTCGCCTGCGACGCGGGGATGGGCTCCTCGGCGATGGGCGCCTCCGTCCTGCGGCGCAAGATCCAGCAGGCCGGCTACGACGACGTGACGGTCATCAACAAGTCGATCGCGGCCCTCACGGACACCTACGACCTCGTCGTCACCCACCAGGACCTCACCGAGCGCGCTCGCCAGCGCACCGGCTCGGCGATCCACGTCTCCGTGGACAACTTCATGGGCAGCCCGCGGTACGACGAGATCGTCGGCCTCCTGGGTCAGACCAACCGCGGGACCCCGGCGACTGCCGGCGCCGTCCCGTCCGCCGGGGCTGCGGCGGCGGGAACGGCGGCGGTCGCCGGCGCGGCGGTGCAGGACCGTACGCCGCACGCCGTGGACGGTACGGCGGCCGTGCAGGCCACCCAGGCCGCCCCGGCGGCCGAGGCCGGCTCCGGCACCGATGCCCAGCATTCGGTGCTGAGCACGCAGGGCATTCGGCTCGACGGCAACGCCTCGCAACGGGACGGTGCCATCACCGAGGCGGGTGACCTGCTCATCGCCCAGGGCGCGGTCGACGCGACGTACGTCGCCTCCATGCACGAGCGCGAGCAGTCCGTCTCGACCTACATGGGCAACCTGCTGGCCATCCCGCACGGCACCAACGAGGCCAAGGGGTCGATCCGGCGCACCGCGATGTCGTTCGTCCGCTACGCCGACCCGATTGACTGGAACGGCAACCCGGTCACGTTCGTCGTAGGCATCGCAGGCGCGGGCGACGACCACCTCACCCTGCTGTCCAAGCTCGCGACCGTGTTCCTCGACGAGGGCCAGGTCGCCCGCCTGGAGGCCGCCACGACACCCGAGGAGATCCAGGAGATCCTCTCGTCCGTGGAGGCCTAGGCACCAACGGCTCCCCCGACGCGTTAACCGGGGGCAGCCTGCACCACCGAGGAGGGGCCGACCTGCGCCGTGTCGGCCCCTCCTTCGGCGTCCCGGGATCTGCTGGCGAGCGAGCCCATCCGGTGATGGAGCGTTCACCCCTTTCGGGCGAATCCGGGCTGCCAAGCCCTCACCACGCGGCGCCCCTGCCGCTAGCCTGGCCCCCGCAGCCGTCCGCCTCGACCCCGCGCCGCAGGAGAGCCTCATGCAGATCACGCCCGACACCGCCGCCATCGTCACGGGAGGCGCCTCCGGCCTCGGCGAGGCCACCGTCCGCCGCCTGCACGCCGCCGGCGCCGCGGTGGTCATCCTCGACCTGCCGAGTTCCCCCGGCGAGGCCGTCGCCGCCGAGCTCGGGGACCGGGTCGTCTTCTGCCCCACCGACGTCCGCGACGAGGACCAGGTGCAGTCGGCCGTGGACGCGGCCAAGGGGCTCGGCACGCTGCGCATCGCCGTCACCTGCGCGGGCGTGGCCACCCCGGGACGGGTCCTCGGCCGCAAGGGCCCCCTCCCGCTGGACAGCTACAAGACCGTCATCGACATCAACCTCATCGGCACCTTCAACGTCCTGCGCCTGGCCGCCGCTGCCATGGCCGAGAACGAGCCCGTCGACGGTGACCGCGGCGTCATTGTCATGACGGCGAGCATCGCGGCGTACGACGGGCAGGTCGGTCAGGCCGCCTACGCCTCCAGCAAGGGCGCCATCGTCGGCCTCACCCTGTCCGCCGCCCGCGACCTCGCAGACAAGGCGATCCGCGTCATGACCGTCGCCCCCGGCACCATGGAGACCCCGATGATGGCGGGCCTGCCGGAGGAGACCAAGGCGAGCCTCGGCGCGATGGTCCCGCACCCCAGCCGCCTCGGGAAGCCGAGCGAGTTCGCCTCGCTCGTCGCCCATGTCATCGACAACCCGATGCTCAACGGCGAGGTCATCCGGATGGACGGCGCCCTGCGGATGCCTCCGCGCTGACCCCACCCCGCGTCCGGCCGGCCTGGTGAGTCGGTGCTCGCCTGGGACCTCTCGGCTCAGGCCCGTCGGCTCAGGCCCGTCGGGCCTGAGCCAGTCGCGTCAGGCCCAGTCGCGTCAGGCCTGAGGCATCAGGCCCGTCGACTCAGGCGCGGGGCTTCACCGCGGCGATCCAGTCGAGCACCTGGGCCCCGGTCGGGCTGGCCGCGGGGCTGGCCACGGTCTCGCTGGTCACCAGGAGCGCGAAGCCGTGGTCGTCGCCGGCAGCGTGGATCGCGGTCGCGGACGGCGCCGCCTTCTCGGCCGACGTGACGCCGGCGACGATCGATCCCTCGTCCTTGTCCGCCACCACCAGCAAGGTGGGCACCTTCCGTTCGGCGGCCGCCTGGGCGCTGGTCGCGGCATCGGGAACGCCGGCCCAACCGCCCGGACCGGAGACGTCCACGACGGCGTCGACGCCGTCCAGGGTCGCCGACGCCAGGGCGACCGTGCCGCCCATCGAGGACCCCATCACCGTGATCGGCTTCGCGCCGCGCGCCCGGAGCTGGTCAACGACGGTCCGGACCGCCACCCGGGGGTCGGCCGCGTCGGCGGGCAGGCAGCTCGAGCCGCCCCAGGCGCAGGCGTCCACCGCGACCACCGTCATCCCCCGAGCGGCGGCGACCTTGCCGATGGGCCAGCCCTCGCACAGCCCGCTCGCACCGGTGGAGTGCAGGAGCACCAGCGTCCGCTCGCCCGAGCCGAGCGTGGCGCCGGAGACGGTGCTTCCGGCGGGAGTGCGCCACGAGGTCGGCGCGAACCCCGTCTGACGCAGGCAGCGTTCGTCGATGGGCCGGGTGTCCTTGGGCGGCTCCGGGGTGGGTGACGCGCTCGCGGAGGACGAGCTTGCCGCGGCGGTGGGCGCAGGCGTGGTGCCGCCGCCGCAGGCGGCGAGCGACAGTGCGCCGGCCAGCGCCGCGGCACCGGTCAGAAGGCGAGAGAAGCGCATGGAGACATCCTGACGGGGTTACAGGTCTATGTCGAGTTAGACATAGACCTGCGTGGTGCGGCGACCCCGGGCAGCCGCAGGCGTCCCCACGGGGCGGCGAAGGAGCCCGTAGGCTCCCCCTTCGTGACGTCGACGTTGGGCCTAGCGCTGTTGGCGCTCGTGGCGCGCCAGGCGGCGACCGGGTACGAGCTGGCCCGCAGCATGGAGCGGCCGGCGGGCTTCTTCTACGCGGCGCGGCACAGCCAGATCTATCCGGAACTGGCTCGGCTGCAGGATGCGGGACTGATCGTGGGCGAGGAGATCGCCGGGGCGGGCCCGCGCCCCACGCGTCGATACCGGCTCACCGACGCCGGCGCCGATGAGCTGCGGCGCTGGCTGGCCACCCCCGCTGCGGGGGGACCGGTGCGCGACGTCAAGACGTTGCAGTTCTACTCGCTGTGGTTCCTTCCCCGGGACGAGGCGATCGGGCTGGTCGAGTCGTGGCGCCGTCGCCACGCGGAGGCGCTGACCGTATACGCCGCCGAGCGATCCGGGATCGTCGCCGACGGCGATCCGACCCCGGACACCCCCCGCTTCGGCAATCTCGCCGCCGTCACCGGTGGCGTCCTCGGCGCTCAGGCAGACATCGCATGGTGCGACTGGGTGCTCGACCGCCTGCGAGGGTGACCGGCGAGATCGCGTGACCGGCGGGATCGCGTGACCAGCGCCACCTCCGCCGTACGGCGTGGCGGGCGGGATCGGACCCCCGCGCGGGTGACCATGGCATTACCGGCCGCGGCGTCGTCCCGCGGGGAAGACGCGACGACGCCGGGGCCGCTTCCACGTCCCCATGGCCGGACCGCCCCGGAGCCTGCGCTCCGCGGCCCGCGGGTGGCGCCGAGGTACGCTGCGAGTCGCCGCCCGGCTCCCCCGCAGGCCCGACCGCCCGCACGTTCCGCCCAGGAGAACCGCCCCGCATGGCCAAACGCACGCCCCCCGCCGACGGCGACATCGTCGAGAACATCGTCGACATCGACGTCGAGGAGGAGATGTCGGGGGCGTTCCTGGAATACGCGTACTCGGTCATCTACAGCCGCGCCCTGCCCGACGCGCGCGACGGCCTCAAGCCGGTCCAGCGCCGGATCCTCTACGCGATGGCCGAGCTGGGGCTGCGGCCCGACCGGCCGCATGTGAAGTCCTCCCGCATCGTCGGTGAGGTCATGGGTAAGTACCACCCCCACGGGGACACGGCCATCTACGACGCCCTGGTGCGGATGGCCCAGCCCTTCTCGCTGCGGCTGCCGCTCATCGACGGGCACGGCAACTTCGGCTCCCTGGACGACGGGCCGGCGGCGAGCCGGTACACCGAGGCCCGGCTCGCGCCCGCCGCCCTCCTCATGACGACCAGCCTCGACGAGGAGGTCGTCGACGCGGTCCCCAACTACGACGAGACCCTCACCCAGCCCGAGGTGCTCCCGGCGGCCTTCCCGAACCTGCTGGTCAACGGCGCCTCCGGGATCGCGGTCGGGATGGCGACGAACATGCCGCCGCACAACCTCGTCGAGGTCATCGGCGCCTGCCGGCACCTCATCGACCACCCGGAGGCCACGCTCGAGGAGCTGATGCGGTTCGTCCCGGGGCCCGATCTGCCGGGTGGCGGGCTGATCGTGGGGCTGGACGGGATCCGCGAGGCGTACGAGACCGGCCGCGGCACCTTCCGCACCCGCGCCACCGCGCGCGTCGAGGCGTTGACGCCGCGCAAGAAGGGGATCGTCGTCACCGAGCTGCCGTATCTGGTCGGCACGGAGAAGGTCATCGACCGCATCAAGGACCTGGTGCAGGGCAAGAAGCTGCAGGGCATCTCCGACCTGAAGGACCTCACCGACCGCAAGCACGGCCTGCGCCTGGTCATCGAGGTCAAGAACGGCTTCAACCCCGACGCGGTGCTGGAGCAGCTCTACCGGCTGACGCCGATGGAGGACAGCTTCGGCATCAACAACGTCGCCCTGGTGGGCGGGCAGCCCCGCACGCTCGGCCTTGTCGAGCTGCTGCGCGTCTACGTGGACTTCCGCACGGACGTCGTACGCCGGCGCACGGCGTACCGCCTCGCCAAGCAGGAACGCGCCCTGCACCTGCTCGAGGGTCTCCTGCTCGCGATCCTCAACATCGACGAAGTCATCCGGATCGTGCGCGGCGCCGACGACACCGCCGCCGCACGGACCGGGCTGATCGCGGCCTTCGGGCTGTCCGAGACGCAGGCCAACCACATCCTCGACCTGCAGCTGCGGCGGCTGACGAAGTTCTCCCGGATCGAGCTGGAGAAGGCGCAGGGCGAGTTGATCGAGGACATCGCCCGACTGCGGGCGATCCTCGACGATCCCGCGCTGCTGCTGCGGGTCGTCTCGGACGAGCTCGCGGAGGTGGCGAAGGCGCACGGTACGCCGCGACGCACCGTCCTGCTCGAGGGAGCCGGCGTGCAGGTCAAGGCCAGCGCGACGCCGCTGGAGGTCGCCGACGACCCATGCTGGGTGCTGCTCAGCTCCACGGCGCTGTTGGCGCGGACGAGTTCCGATGCGCCCCTGTCGGATTCGGGGGGCCGGGCCAAGCACGACGCCGTGGTTTCCCGGGTGAAGGCGACCGCCCGAGGAGAGGTCGGCGTGGTCACGTCCGCAGGCCGGGTCCTGCGGCTGTCCTGCCTGGAGCTGCCCACCCTGCCGCCGACGAACGACGCGCCGAACCTGTCCGGGGGCGCCCCGCTGGCGGCCTTCCTCGACCTGCCCAAGGGCGAGACACCGCTGTGCTTGCTCTCGCTAGCACCCTCGTCGCCGGGGTTGGCGCTGGGCACGGCGCAGGGTGTCGTCAAGCGGGTGGCGTGCGACTATCCGGGTCGGCCCGACTTCGAGTGCGTGACCCTGCGGGATGGCGACCGGGTCGTCGGGGCCGTGGAGCTGACGACCGGCCAGGAGCACCTGGTGTTCGTGACCCGAGAGGCCCAGCTGCTGCACTTCCCCGCGGACGCGGTGCGCCCGCAGGGTCGGGCGGCCGGCGGAATGGCCGGGATCAAGCTGGGGGCGCGCGACGAGGCCATCTGGTTCGGTGCGGTGAACCCGGATCGGGACGACCCGGTCGTCGTCACCATCGCCGGGTCGGGCGACGCGCTGCCCGGCACGGAGGCGGGCTCGATCAAGGTGACGCCGTTTGCGGAGTACCCGGCGAAGGGGCGCGCCACCGGCGGCGTCCGCTGCCAGCGGTTCCTGCGCGGCGAGGCCCGGCTGCTGCTCGGCTGGGCTGGTGGCACGCCGGCTCGGGCGGCCGGGGCCAACGGCGTGCCGGTGGCGTTGCCGGCGGAGCCCGGCCGGCGCGACGGCTCGGGCACGCCCGCGACGGCGCCGATCGCCTCGGTGGCGGGCGCCTACGGGGACGGTCCCTGGAACGACGCCCCGCCCGGACCCGGCGGCCCGCGCGAACCCGGCGCTGGCCCGGCGGGTGCTGCCGGGCCTGCCGGTCTCGGCGGTTCCGGCGGACCGGACACCCCTGGCAGTGCTGTTCGGTCCGCCGCGACGAGGGCCGACGGCTCGGACGGCGGGGCGATCTCGGCGGGCTCGGCCGCCGCCACCTCCTCGACGGTGACCGAGGCCGCGGAGGTGAGCACCGAGCCGGACGAGGCCACCTTGGGGGTCGCCGGCGCCCGCGAGGCTCCGAACCGCTCCCCCGGCCGTTTCCCGAGCAGCTCCGGCTCCACCAGCCGCGCTACCGGCCGCGCACCACGGCGGCAGCCCGAACCCGGGCTGGCGGCGGGCGACGCACTGTTCGACCTGGAAGCCGAGCCGGTGACCCGGGGCCCGCGGCCGCACCCGGAGGTCGACCGCAGCGACTACGATCCGGACGACTTCGGTGACGCGGTGCAGGTCGGCCGCGAGTAGGCGCGGAATCCAGGGACGGGCCGTCACGCGCGGCGATCACTACCCGCGGTTTCCGCCCAGAAGGTGTCGAACGTCGGGGTATTGATCGTTGCGCCGCACGCCCGGGGCGTAACGTGGCGCGTCGTGGCGAAGACGAGCGCGGGGCTGTTGCCCTACCGACACGGGGAGGACGGCACGCTGCTGGTCTTCATCGCGCACATGGGCGGCCCGCTGTGGGCGCGCAAGGACGCGGGCGCCTGGTCCATCGTCAAGGGCGAATACGACGCCGCCGTCGAGGACGCCCAGGCGGCGGCCCGGCGGGAGTTCCTCGAAGAGACCGGGGCGCCCGCCCCCGAGAGCGAATGGCTGCCGCTCGGCGCGGTCCGCACGAAGAGCGGGAAGGTCATCACCGCGTGGGCGGTCGAGGCCCCGGTCACGCTGGCGCTGCTGGAACCGGGCACGTTCGAGATGGAGTGGCCGCCGAGATCCGGTCGGCGCCAGAGCTTTCCGGAGATCGACCGGGCGCAGTGGCAGACCGTGCCGCAGGCCCGCGTCGCGTTGGTCTCCGGGCAGGTCGAGTTCCTGGACCGCCTCGGCAAGGCCCTCGTCCCGGGCGTCGACTGACCCGGCAGGCCCTTGGCTACGGGCCTGCCGGGAGCGCACACTGACGGAATCCGGATCCCCGAGCCCGCGCGGGAGCGAGCCCCCATGGTCTACTCGGCGCCCCAACCCAACGAGGAATACCCCACGCAGTCCTGGCTGGCCGGGAAACTGGCCGAGGCCTATCACCTGACCCCGGACGATATCGCCGCGGTGACCGAGTTGCGCGGTGGGACCGCCATGCTCGTCGGCATCGGCGGTCCCACCGTGGGGTCGCGGGTGCTGATCTGGCGAGACGAGGTGGCCGTCGGCCGGGGCGAGGACTGCCCGATCTGGCTGTCCTCGGGGACGGTGTCGCGCCACCACGCCTCGTTCGTGCGCACCGCCGACGGTTACGACGTGTGCGACGCCGGCTCCCTCAACGGCACCTACGTCAACAACATGCTGGCCACCAGGGTCTCGCTACATCAGGGCGACGAGATCCGCTTCGGGAGCTGTCGCTTCCTCTATTTCGCGGGCCAGGATCCGACGGCCTGACGCCGTCGGGGGCGTCAGTCGACGTCGTCGTCCACCCAGTCGAAGGTCTTGGTGACGGCCTTCTTCCAGTTGCGGACCAGCCTCTCGCGCTGCTCGTCGGGCATCGCCGGCTCCCAGCGCGCGCCCTCGGCCCAGTTGTCGATCACGTCCTGCTCACCCTCCCAGAAGCCGACGGCGATGCCGGCGGCGTACGCCGCACCCAGGGCCGTGGTCTCCGCGACCTGGGGCCGCACCACCGGCACGCCCAGGATGTCGGCCTGGAACTGCATGAGGGTTTCGTTGGCGGTCATGCCGCCGTCGACCTTCAGCTCGGTCAACTCGACGCCCTGCTCCGCCGCATCGGCGATCATCGCCTCCATGACCTCGCGGGTCTGGAACGCCGTCGCCTCCAACGCGGCCCGCGCGATGTGGCCCTTGTTCACGAACCGCGTCAGACCGACGAGGGCGCCACGGGCGTCGCTGCGCCAGTAGGGCGCGAACAGCCCCGAGAACGCCGGCACGAAGTAGGCCCCGCCGTTGTCCTCGACTGTCGCCGCGAGCTTCTCGATCTCCGGGGCCGTGGCGATCATGCCGAGGTTGTCGCGGAGCCACTGGACCAGCGAGCCGGCCACCGCGATGGAGCCCTCCAGGGCGTAGATCGGCTTGTTGTCGCCGATCTTGTACGCGACCGTGGTCAGCAGGCCGTTCTTGCTGGTGACGGCCTCCTCGCCGGTGTTGATGAGCATGAAGCAACCGGTGCCGTAGGTGTTCTTGGCCATGCCCTTGGCGAAGCAGGCCTGCCCGAACGTGGCAGCCTGCTGGTCGCCGAGGTCCCCGGCGATGGGGGTGTCGACGAGCAGGCCCTGCTTGCGGCCGTACCCGTAGATCTCCGAGGACGACCGGATCTCCGGGAGCATCGACATCGGGATGTCCATGTCCTTGCAGATGCCCTCGTCCCACGTGAGCGTGCGCACGTTCATGAGCATGGTGCGCGAGGCGTTCGTGACGTCGGTGACGTGCACTCCCCCGTCGACGCCGCCGGTCATGTTCCAGATGACCCAGCTGTCGGTGTTGCCGAACAGCAGGTCGCCCTTCTCCGCCAGCTCCCAGGCGCCCTCGACGTTGTCGAGGATCCAGCGGATCTTGGGGCCGGAGAAGTACGTCGCGAGCGGCAGGCCGCAGATGTCCTTGTACTTGTCCGGGCCCTCCCGACCGGCCAGCCTGTCGCACAGCTGCTGGGTGCGGGTGTCCTGCCACACGATGGCGTTGTAGATCGGCTCGCCCGTCTTGCGGTTCCAGACCACGGCGGTCTCGCGCTGGTTGGTGATGCCGACGGCGGCGATCTGGTGGCGGTTGATCTCAGCGCGGGACAGGGCCTGGCCGACCGCCTCGCGCACGTTCCGCCAGATCTCGTTCGGGTCGTGCTCGACCCATCCCGCCCGGGGGAAGATCTGCTCGTGCTCGAGCTGGCCCGTGCTGACGATCTGGCCGCCGTGGTCGAACAGGATCGCGCGGGAGCTGGTGGTGCCCTGGTCGATCGCGAGGACGTACTTCTTCTCCGTCATGTCTTCAGTCTTTCTCGTCATCGGGACGGGGCCGCGGATCGCGGCCGCACAGGTTTTGGGTCATGTCGGCACACCGCCGACCGGGCGGCTCAGAATCCGCGGGCCACCAGCCCGGCCAGGATCCCGCCGAGCAGCGGTCCGACCACCGGCACCCACGAATAGGCCCACCGCGAGGTGCCCTTGCCCGCGATCGGCAGGACGGCGTGGGCGAACCGGGGGCCGAGGTCGCGAGCCGGGTTGATGGCGTAGCCGGTGGGGCCGCCCAGGCTGGCGCCGATGCCGACGACCAGCAGCGCCACCGCGAGCGGGCCGAGCTGCGAGGGCGTGTTGCCGAACCGCAGCACGACGTACACGAGGATGAACGTCGCGATGACCTCGGTGACGAGGTTCCACGGGTGGTTCTTGATGGCCGGCGAGGTGGCGAAGCAGCCGAGCTTGCTCTCGGGGTCGGGTTCGGCGTCGAAGTGGTCCCGGTAGGCCAGGTACGCCACGACCGCCCCCGCGAAGGCGCCCACGAACTGGGCGAGGAGGTAGACCGCCGTGCTCCCGGCGGTGACCTCGACGCCGGGGGCGTAGTCGGCCGCGCCGCTGACCCACAGGCCGATCGTGACCGCGGGATTCAGGTGCGCGCCCGAGCGGTAGGCGACGTAGACGCCGGCGAAGACCGCCAGGCCCCACCCGAAGTTGATCATCAGGGTGCCGCCGCCGTGCCCCTTGGTCTGGGTGAGCAACACGTTGGCGACGACGCCGACGCCGAGCAGGACGAGGACGGCGGTCCCGAACAGCTCGGAGAGGAACACATCCCCCAGGGAGACGGTCGGGGGCGCGGCAGCCGCAAGCACACAAGGCATGACAAAGGCTCGATTCTGTGCGGAAAGGCGCCCAGGCGGCGAGGTCCGCGAGAACCGTGGGCCTCGCGGTGTGGGCGAGGTGGGAGGGGCGCCGCGGGCGGCGCGCCCTGGGGGTACGCCGTGGCCGGGAAGGGCAGCACGGCATACCGGTCCCGCGCGCCGAACGGCGCACGGCACGCGGGACCGGTGGGAGGGGGCGCTTCGGTGGCTCGGCCTCGGGCGTGTCGAGGGGAGACACGCGCCAGGCCCGGCGCCCTAGGTCAGGCGGCCTCGGTCAGGCCGATCGCTCAAGCAGGTCGGTCAGCCTGACCAGGTCAAGCAGGTCGGTCGGGCCGACCGTCCCAGCAGATCGGTCAGGCGACCATGGCGGCCAGGTCGGGAGCGACCATCGGCACGAGGTCGGGGACCGCCGACCGGGCGGCGCTGGCCGCCTCATCGGAGCGCTCGCGTTCCGCGGCGTCCTCGCCGGCGACGCGGGCGCGGTAGCAGTCGATCTCCCACGCGGTCCGCTCGGCGTCCCAGCCCAGCAACGGGGCGACGATCTCGGCGAGCTCCGGCAGGGCCGACGCGCCGCGGTCGCGGGTCTCGTAGTCGAGCCGGATCCGCTTGCGCAGGATGTCCTCCAGGTGCAGGGCACCCTCCCGGGTCACGGCGAACGCCGCCTCGGCCCGCAGGTACGCCGGCGCGGTGCGCAGCGGCGCCGCGAGGGTGGGGTCGGCGTCGATCATCGCCAGGATGATGTCGATCTCGTCGCCGTACCGGTCCAGCAGGTGCTGCACGCGCGCATCGTCCCAGCCGCGCTCGGCGGCGATGAGGTGCCGGCGCGCCTGCACGCCCCGGAATCCGGCAGCCCCGACGAGGGGGATCTGCGTGGTGACGCAGGGGTACGCCTCGGCGCCGCCCTCCCCGAAGAGGTGGGTCACGGCGTAGTCCACGGCGTCCTGCGCCATCACCCGGTAGGTGGTGAGCTTGCCGCCGGCGATGGCGCACATGCCCGGCGCCACCTCGGTCACGGTGTGCTCCCGGCTGACCTTCGCGGAGCTCGCGTCGCCCTTCGTCTTCGGCTGCAGCAGCGGGCGCAGCCCGGCGTACGTGCCGATGATGTCGTCGCGGGTCAGCGGGTCGGCGAGCACCGAGTTGGCGTGGTCGAGGACGTAGTCGATGTCCGCGGCCGTGGCCACGGGGTGCGCCAGGTCCTCGTGCCAGGCGGTGTCGGTCGTGCCGATCACCCAGTAGCGGTCCCAGGGGATGATGAACAGCACGGACTTCTCGGTGCGCAGGAAGATCCCGGTCGAGCCCTGGATGCGGTCCTTCGGCACGACGATGTGGATGCCCTTGCTGGCGAGCACGCGCAGGCCGGCGTCGTCGCGCACGAGGTCCTGGGTCTGCTCGGTCCAGACGCCGGTGGCGTTGATGACGTACTTGGCCTTGACGTGGAGGTCCTGGCGACCCTCCAGGTCGCGGATGCGGGCGCCGACGACGCGGCCGTCGGCATCCTTGTCGAAGCCCACCACCTGCGTGCGGCTGGCGGCCAGGGCGCCGAATCCGGCGGCCGTGCGCACCAGGTCGATGACCAGGCGGGCGTCGTCCACGCGCGCGTCGTAGAACCGGATCGCACCGATGAGGGCGTCGTCGCGGATGCCGGGGAACAGCTTCTTGGCGCCCTTCTTGCTGTAGTGCTTCTGGGCCGGGACGGCGCGGCGTCCGCCGCCGCCGATCTGGGCCAACACGTCGTACATGCCCACGCCCACCGCGCTGTAGCTGCGCTCGATGACCGGCATCTTCAGGGGCCACAGGAAGGCCTGGGCCTTGACCAGGTGCGGCGCGGTGCGCTCCAGGAGAAGCCCTCGCTCCTTGAGCGCCTCGGCGACGAGGGCGAAGTCGAGGTTGTAGAGATAGCGCAGGCCGCCGTGCACCAGCTTGCTGGACCACTGCGAGGTCCCGCCGGCCCAGTCCTGAGCCTCGACGATCGCGGTGCGCAGGCCGCGCGTCGCCGCGTCGAGGGCGATGCCGGCGCCGGTGACGCCGCCTCCCACCACGAGGACGTCCACGCCCTCGGCATCGGTCATGGCCGCGAGTGCCCGGTCGCGGGACTGCATCGTCAGCGCCGTGCTCATGTTCTCTCCTCCTCGAACGCCCACGGGGCGCCCCTCCATCATCGTCCCCACGGCCCGCATCGGACCTGGAAGATCGCTGTCGTCATGACCACAATGCGCCCGGCTGAACGAATGGGCAAGGTGCGTGCACGAACGTGCAGAACTACGCTGAACCCATGCACGGACGCGACGCCATGTACGAGGCGGCCAGCCTGTATTACCTCCAGGACCAGACCATGGAGGCCATCGGCGCGCGGCTCGGCATGTCCCGCTCGACCGTCTCGCGCCTGCTGCGCGAAGCGCGCGAGAGCGGGCTCGTGCGCATCACCCTGGCTCCCGGCACCCGGGTGCCCTCGCGACTGGCCGAGCAGCTCCAGCACGCCTTCGGGGTGACCGCTCACGTCGTACCCATTCGGGAGTCCGCGCCGCCCGCGACGCACCTGGAAGCGGTGGCCCGCCAGGCGGCGAGCCTCGTCAACGGGCTGATGGGCGACGACACGGCCCTCGGCGTGGCCTGGGGCACGACGGTGAGCGCCGTCGCCACCCACCTGACCCCCCAGCCGACCCACGGCAGCGCGATCGTGCAGCTCAATGGGGCGGCGAGCACCTCCAGCTCCGGCATCGCCTACGCCGGGGAGATCCTGGCGCGGTTCGGCGCGGCGTTCGACGCCGAGGTGCACTACTTCCCGGTGCCGGCCTTCTTCGACTACGTGACGACCAAGGAGGCCCTCTGGCGGGAGCGTGCCGTGCGACGGGTCCTCGACCTCCACGAGAACCTCGATCTGGCGCTGTTCGGCGTCGGTTCGTTCTCGGGGCCGCAGCTGTCGCACGTGTACGCCGGCGGCTACCTCACCTCCCAGGAGATGGCCGAGCTGCTACGGCTCGGCGCCGTCGGTGACATCTGTACGGTCACGCTGCGGGCCTACGGCTCCTATGCCGACATTCCGCTGAACGCCCGGGCCTCGGGCCCCAGCCCCGCGGTGTTGGCCCGGGTGCGCCGGCGGGTGTGCGTCGTCGCCGGCAGGCACCGCGCCGCGGCCACGGTCGGCGCGCTGCGCTCGGGCGCGGTGACCGATCTCGTCATCGACGAACCGACGGCCCGCGCGGTGCTCACCATCAGCGGCGGGGGTCCGGAGCGGCCCAGGAGGTGACCGAGCCACGGTGATCGGGCGAGCG
The DNA here is from genome assembly GCA_016699675.1 of Austwickia sp. NCBI lineage: Bacteria > Bacillati > Actinomycetota > Actinomycetes > Micrococcales > Dermatophilaceae > Austwickia > Austwickia sp. The sequence continues at coordinate 4,144,160 of CP064985.1, forward strand.
AGCGACCTGTCTACCTGACCTCCCCTCCGCTTCTCGACCACGCGAGCGGTCGGGTCGCCGTACGGTGGATCGGTGCCCGACGCGACGGTAACCCCCGCCCCTCCATCCCGACGCGCCGAGGAGGCCTGCTCGCGGATGTGGGACGACGTCGACGCGCCCGTGTGGGGTACGGCGACGCGGGCGGCGTTCTGGCTCTGCCTCGAGCAGCCCGGCCCCTGGGGCGTGCACGCGTTCGTGGACTCCCGCCTCGACCCCGCGATCGGCGGCCCGCTGGACGAAGCGACCCGGGCCGCCGGCGGCCGCGCCCTGCTGATCCGCGCGGTCGGCGACCGGCGGCCGGGCGACACCGTCGGCCCGCGACGGATCTTCCTCGCCGGCGGAGCCGCGACAGGGAAGCCCTGGCTCCTGCAGGGCCTCATCGACGATCCCGCCGTCCTGGTGTCGCTGCCGTGGGCGGCCGTCGCGGCCGGGGACGCCGCGGCCGCGGTCGCCGCCCTGCGGGAGCTCGCGCCGTGTCCCGCGCCGCTGCTGCTGGTGTGCACCAACGGCAAGCGTGATCAGTGCTGCGCCACGCGCGGCCGGGCGGTTGCGGGCTATGCGGCCGGCCAGCGCGGCCCGTTGGTGTGGGAGTGCACGCACACGGGGGGTCACCGGTACGCGCCGACCGGGCTCGTCCTGCCCCACGGGGCCATGTTCGCCCGCCTCGACGGCCCGCTCGCGGTGGCGGCGTTGGACGCGGCCGCCGTCGGATGCCTGCCGGCCGTCGTCGGCACGGCGGGCGGAGGTTACCGACACCTGCGCGGCCTGGCCCACCTGGACCCGGCGGCGCAGGCGGCGGACGCCTCCGTGCGGGAGGTGACCGGCGAGACGTCGTACGACGCGTTGTCCGTCAGCTCCGCGGGACGCGGCGGCGTGCTGGGCCGGCTCATCGGCGCGGCCCGACGGCGGGCGGCGAGCCGGTACGTCGTGGCGCACCGCGACGGCCGGTCCTGGCCGGTGGTCGTCACGGCGCGGACGGCCCCGGCCCCGCCCGCGTCCTGCGGCAAGCCCGGGCAGGACCAGACGACGTACGTCGTGACCGGCGAGCCCAGCTGACCCGGCCAGACCCGCTGAGCCGGGCGAGCGCGTCCGCTCAGGCGTCGATGCGCTCCCGGTCGAGGGTGTGCGCGCTGTCCACGATGAAGTCCTTGCGCGGCGGGACGTCGCTGCCCATGAGCAGGTCGAAGACGCGCTCGGCGGCCTCGGCGTCGGCGAGTGTCACCCGCCGCAGCGTGCGCGCAGCCCGGTCCATCGTCGTATCGGCCAGTTGGTGGGCGTCCATCTCTCCGAGCCCCTTGTAGCGCTGCGGCTCCTTGACCGACCGGCCGGACTTGCGCAGCCGGGTCATGGTGGCGCGCATCTGCGCCTCGGAGTACGTGTAGATCAGCTCGTTCTTCTTCGCCCCCGGGTTGACGACCTCGATGCGGTGCAGTGGCGGCACCGCGGCGTAGACCCGACCGGACTCCACCAGCGGGCGCATGTAGCGGAAGAACAGCGTCAGGAGCAGCGTGCGGATGTGCGCGCCGTCCACGTCGGCGTCGGTCATGATGATGACCTTGCCGTAGCGGACCTGCTCCAGGTCGAAGCTGCGACCCACGCCGGCGCCGATGACCTGGATGATCGAGGCACACTCCGCGTTCTTGAGCATGTCCCCCACGGACGCCTTCTGGACGTTGAGGATCTTGCCGCGGATCGGCAGCAGCGCCTGGAAGTCGCTGTCCCGCGCCAGCTTGGCCGTGCCGAGGGCGCTGTCGCCCTCGACGATGAACAGCTCCGTGCGGTCCACGTCGCTGCTGCGGCAGTCCGCCAGCTTGCTGGGCAGGGTGGAGGTCTCCAGGGCGTTCTTGCGGCGCTGGTTCTCCTTGTGGGTGCGCGCCGAGATCCGCGACTTCATCTCGGCGACGACCTTCTCCAGCAGCTGGGCGCCCTGGGCCTTGTCGTCGCGCTTGGTCGAGGTCAGCCGGGCGGTCAGTTGCTTCTCGACGACCCGGGCGACGATCCCCCGCACGGCGTTGGTGCCGAGCACCTCCTTGGTCTGGCCCTCGAACTGCGGCTCCGCCAGCCGAACGGTCACGACGGCAGTCAGGCCCGCGAGGATGTCGTCCTTCTCGACCTTGTCCCCGCCGACCTTGAGGCGCCGCGCGTTGACCTCCAGCTGCTGGCGGAACACCTTGAGCAGGGCCTGCTCGAAGCCGGCCACGTGGGTGCCGCCCTTGTGGGTGTGGATGATGTTGACGAACGCCTCGGCGCGGGTGTCGTAGCCGGTCCCCCACCGTACGGCGACGTCGACGTGGCACTCCCGCTCCACGTCGGTGGGCGTCATGTGGCCCTGCGCGTCGAGCACCGGCACCCGCTCGTGGAAGTGCCCGACGCCCTGCAGCCGCCACACGTCGGTGACCGGCGCGTCCGGCGCCAGGAACTCGCAGAACTCGCCGATTCCGCCGGAGTGCAGGAAGCGCTCCTCGGTAGCCCCGTCGGCCCCGTCCTGCCGGCGCTCGTCGCGCACCACGAGTTCGAGTCCGGGCACGAGGAAACTCGTCTGGCGGGCCCGGGCGACGAGCTCGTCGTAGGCAAAGCCTGCCTCCGGCAGGAAGATCTGCCGGTCGGCCCAGTAGCGGATGCGGGTGCCCGTGACGCCACGCCGCGCCTTGCCGACGACCCGGAGCTCGCTGCCCTCGACGTACGGCGTGAACGGCGCGTCCACGCGCGGCCCCTTGGGGCCGTCGGCGAAGACCCCGGGCTCGCCCCGGTGGAAGCTCATCGCGTAGGTCTTGCCGCCCCGGTCGACCTCGACGTCCAACCGCTCGGACAGGGCGTTGACCACGGACGCGCCGACCCCGTGCAGACCGCCGGACGCCGCGTAGCTGCCGCCGCCGAACTTGCCGCCCGCGTGGAGCTTGGTGAAGACCACCTCGACCCCGGAGAGGCCGGTGCGGGGCTCGATGTCGACCGGGATGCCGCGGCCGTCGTCCCGCACCTCGACGGAGCCGTCGTCGTGCAGCACGACATCGATGTGGGCGCAGTGCTCCCCCAGCGCCTCGTCGACGGCGTTGTCGATGATCTCCCACAGGCAGTGCATGAGGCCGCGGCCGTCGGTGGACCCGATGTACATCCCCGGTCGCTTGCGCACCGCCTCGAGGCCCTCCAGCACCTGGAGGTGGCGTGCGCTGTAGCTACCCGGCGTGTTGGCCGGCGTCGAGACGGCCACAGATGCCGTCCTTTCTGCAGGTGAGAGTGCGTCGTTGGTCGCCGTTCAGGGTATCGCCGCGCACTGACAGAGCTCGCGTGCGCCACGCCCCGCGGCCATCCTTGACCGGGGAAAGCCCGAGATTGCCCTTGTCGCAGGGGCATAGCCGTCGATGAGAGGGGTATCAGCGGTCCGAGAACCCGACCTGCCGACCAGCGCGTGCTGTCCGGCGGGAACACCTGGGCATGCTTGACTGTTGGACGAGTCGAGGCTCATGGCCCGCGCCCGACCCACCCGGGGTCGCTCAGCGGGGGCTATGGCGGGAAGGTTGACGTGAGCACTGCACTGGCGAACACTCTGACCGCCGCTGACCGCTGCGACCGGTGCGGCGCACAGGCTTATGTGCGCGCGCGGCTGGCATCCGGGGGGGAGCTGCTCTTCTGCGGCCACCACGCCCGCCAGCACGTCCCGGCCCTCAGCGGCATTGCCGAGATCTGTGACGAGACCGGCCGGCTCTCCGCGGAGATGACGCTCGAGAGCTGAGGACGTGGACCTCCCGGTCGTTACCGCGCTGGCCGCCGTCGGCATCCTGATCGGACTCGCCGGCATCGTCGTCCCGGTCTTGCCGGGACTGATTCTTGTCCTGGGCTCCGTCCTGTTGTGGGCGCTGGTGGCCCACGACCCGGTGGGGTGGGGCGTGCTGGCCGCGGCTGCCGCGATCGCGGCGCTCGGGTGGACCCTGCAATACCTGATCCCCGGCCGGCGGCTGCGCGACGCGGGGGTGCCTCAGCGCACCCTCGTGGCGGGCGCGGTCGGTGGTGTGCTGGGTGTGTTCCTCATCCCGGGCGTCGGCCTGCTCGTGGGTTTCGTCTCCGGGGTCTTCCTGGCTGAACTGGTGCGGCAGCGCACGGTCGCGGCGGCCTGGCCGTCGGTACGTCGGGCGTTGGTGGCGGCGGCCACGAGCTTCGGCATCGAGCTGTCCGCGGGGACGCTGATCGCCACCGTATGGGCGGTCGGGGCCTGGCGCCTTCTGGGCTGACCTTGCCGGGCTGACCACGAGGAGCAGCGGTCTGGAGGCCGGTTGGTACCGCGGCCTTCGGGTGAGCGGCCTTCGTTGAGAGGACGGCGTTCGGGGGCCTTCGCTTAGAGGCCTTCGCGCCGACGCTTCTCCCAGCGGTCATCCATCTTCTGCAGGAACGAACCGCCGTTGCGGGCCTTCTTCGTCCCCTTGGCCGGCCGGGCTGGGCCCTGGCGCTGCGCCGCCGACTGAGCGGCATCGGAGCGGCTGCCCCGCGGCGGGGTCATCGCCCAGGCGACGCCGGCGACCATGATCACGAAGCCCACGACGCCGAGCGGGATGCTGGCCGCGTTGACGCCGAGAACGACGACCGCGAGTCCGAGGACCGCCACGATGATGCCGCCCACCAGGTGCGTCCGGGAGGTGCCGCCGGGCCGACCGTGGCCCTTCATCTGCGTGGCGAACGACGGGTCCTCGGCATAGAGGGCACGTTCCATTTGGTCCAGGAGCTTCTGCTCGTGTTCCGACAATGGCATCCGTTGCCTCCTTACGCCGAGGCGCTCCTTGCGAGACGCGCACCGAACCAGTTGGGTGGTCATACCGTAACCGCTTCAGCATCGTCAAGGACGCCCGCCCCCCGACACGTCGTGGTGTCGGTCTCACCAGGATAGGCGGCGTTTTCCCGTTTCGATAGCGCAGGGGCCAACCACTCGGCGACGACCCCCGGGACGGCTGACCCGGTCGACCGCCAGGATGGCTCGGCGCTCGTGGGGAGTCCGGCTCTAGGGGCCCTGACCAGGTCCCTCGCCGGGCGACGTGCGCCGCCGTGGCGCAGCGGTGTCGGTGTCCTTGCGGGGCCGCCGACCCACCAGCGATGCCGGCTGGACGGCCCCCGCCCCGAACCGTGCGCTGGCCCTGTCGACCGCGCGGTCGGCGTCGCGCCACCCGTGTTCCGGTTCGTCCAGCAGCCCCTGCACCGGGGCGGTGGCGGCCTCCTGGAGACCTTCGAGGCGGACGCCCACGAGCCGGATCCGGACCCGGCGCAGTCCGAGCCCGTCGAAGAGCGAGACGGCCGTGGCGTAGATGTCCCGACTGACGTCCGTGGGGCCGCGCAGCGTGCGCGACCGGGTGATCGTCGTGAAGTCGGCGAACCTGACCCGGATCGTCACCGTTCGACCCATCATCCCCTGCGCGCGGGCCCGGGCTGCGGTCCGGTCCGACAGGCGCAGCAGGCGACGCCGGATCTCCTCCGGATCGTCGATGTCGTAGGAGAACGTCTCGTCCGACCCGACGGACTTCTCGGTGCGGGCCGGCGCCACCCGGCGCGGATCCCGTGCCCAGGAGAGCTCGTGCAGGTGGACACCGGTCTCCCCCAGCGCGCGGCGGAGCGTCTCGGCGGGGGTGTGCGCGATGTCGGCCACGGTGTGCAGGCCGAGCCGCACCAGTTCTTCCTCGGTGCGCTCCCCCACGCCCCACAGCGCCCCCACGGGCAGCTGCTGCACGAAGGAGGTGGCCTCCGCCTGCGGCACGACGACGAGCCCGTCCGGCTTGGCCAGTCCCGAGGCCAGCTTGGCGACGAACTTGGTCGCGGCCACCCCCACCGAGCAGGTGATCCCCTGCTCGTCGGCGATCGTGTCACGGATCTGCTGGCCGATCATCGCGGGTGAACCGAGCCGGCGCACGGCCCCGGCCACATCGAGGAAGGCCTCGTCCAGGCTCAGTGGCTCGACGAGCGGGGTGACGTCGCGGAAGACAGCCATCACGGCGTCGGAGATGCGCGCATAGAGCCGGTGATCGGGCGAGATCACGACCGCCTGGGGGCACAGGCGCCGGGCCCGCGCCATGGGCATCGCGGAGGCGACGCCGTACGTGCGAGCTTCGTACGTCGCCGAGAGCACCACCCCGCGATGACCCCCGCCGATGATCACGGGCCGCCCGCGCAGTTCCGGGCGGGACAGCAACGACGCGGAGGCGTAGAAGGCGTCCATGTCCACGTGCAGGATCGTGCAGCCGGTGTCGTCGGGGGGTCCGTCGCCGACGCGGGCGGGCAGCGCGTAGCGACGGCGGCTCACGGGCCGGCCCCCGGCCGACGCGGCCCCCGAGGGGGCCGCCCGGGCGTACGCCGTCGCCGGATGCCGGGGCCCGCCGTCCGGGGCGACCTCGTCCCTGGGCCGGCGCTCCGGTGCGACGTCGTCACGGTCGCGGACCTGGTCCCGGTCACCGTTGCGGGCGCCACGGTCGCGGATATGGACAGGGGCTCAGGGGCGCCGGGCCAGCAGGTGCAGGGCGCTGCCGAGCCGACCCAGCAGGTCGGCGTCGGGGTGCTCGGCCACGGCGCGCTCCAGCTCCAGGAGGGCGTTGCGGTCGGCGTCGCTGTCGACGAACGAGGAGGGCACCAGATCGGTGAAGACGCGCAGCCCGCGCGAGTCCACCACCTCCAGCCCCGCGGCGCCGACGAGATCGGAAACTTCCTGCGGGGTATATCGGCGCGGCACCGGGTCGGTCTCGCCGTACCGTCCATCGACGCTGCTGAGGGCGGCCTGCGCCTGGGCGAACCGGCCCGCGAGCGCGCGCGCCAGGACGACGGCGAGGCGCTGCGCGACGAGGAGGCTGAGCAGCCCCGCGGGAGCCAGGGCGCGGGCGATGTCGGCGAGGGTGCCCGCCGGGTCATCGGCGAGTTCCAGGACCCCGTGGCAGGTGAGCAGGTCCACTCCCTCCCCCAGGTCGAGCCGCGCCAGGGTCGAGGAGTCCCCCTGGACGGCCTCCAGATGGCGGGGGGCGTCGGTGATCCCCTCGTCGCGGACGCGGCGCTCCAGGGAGGCAAGGGCGTCCGGGCTGGGATCGACCACGGTGACGTGATGCCCGAGCGCGGCCAGGGGAACGGCGATGCCGCCGGTGCCGCCGCCGAGGTCGACCACGCGTAGCGGACGGCCGAGCTGCTCCGAGCGCTGCGCGGCGGCGGCGGTGACGCGTTCCCACAACATCGCGGTGCGTGGGGAGGTGGCCAGTGCCCCGCGGCGGCGGCGCGAATCCTCGGACATGGGCGCGTCCTCCTCGTGGGGCGGCGTTCGTGCCTCACCTTAATGCCCCGAGCTGCCGGGGCTGGAGTGCCACAACTTGCGCGGCGCGGTTCGCGGGGATCGCCCCGAGACCTGCTCGGCGTCGGCCACGGGACCGGAGTGGCCCACCCCGCCGACCCCCGGCGCCGCCGCGAGGCCCCGCCCCGAACGCACCTGCGCCCCCGGCGGGGCGACGTCCGCGTACGGCGACTGCCGGAACCCCGAAGGGTGCACCAGCACCCGCCGGGCGCCCAACCCCACACCCGAACCCCCACCCATGCCACCGGCGCGCGGGCCGCTCTCCCCGTCCCGGCCTCCCACTGCCCCCGCCTCGACGAGCGGGGCCCCGCGACCGCCGAATTCGGCCACCGCCCCGGCATGGGCCGGCACCGGCACCATGACGGGTCGGGTGGATCGGGACTCGGCGGCACCGGCGCGGGCGCCCTCGCCGTACGCCGGGTTCGGGGCCGCATCGAGGACCTCAAGGACAGCCTGCGATCCGCCCGTGCACCACAGGGCGTGCAGCCCGGACAGCTCCCACGCTCCGGTCGCACGCAGGGAGACCCCCCGCGGCCCGGTCCGGCGGACCATGCCGCGCACCACCAGGAGCCAGGAGTGGAAGACGGTGGCCGCATAGGGCCCCTGCACGTCCTCGAAGAACGTCGCGTCCACCGGTCCGGCGCCGTCGTCCAACGTCAGGAAGACCACGCGCCGCCCCGACCGGATCGGCGGCGTCTGCGTGGCGACCTTCACCCCGGCGACGAGGATCTCGGAGCGGCTGCGCACGTCGCGCACCCCACTGGAGCGCACCGCGCCGAGGTCGGCGAGCATCTCGCAGTACGGCGTGAGCACATGTGCCGACACGTCCATCCCGAGGATGTCGAGTTCGGCGCGGATCCGCTCGGCATCGCTCAGCTCCGGCAGCCCGGAGGCCGGGGTGAGGACCGGGGCGTCACCCAGGTCGAGGACGAGCTGGCGAGGGCGCTCGGCCGCGGGGACGGCGACGGCCGGCCCCTGCGACTGGCCCGCGGCGGCCGCGGCGATCTCCCACCCCTGCGGCCGATCCGCCGCGGCGACGTTCCCCTCCGGTGGCCGGTCCGCCACGGTCACGGAAGCATCCCACCCCTGCGGCCGATCCGGCTCCCGCCCCGGCCGCTCCGGTTCCCGCCCGAGCGGCTGGTGTGGCGCTGAGACGCGCGCCTTCACTTGAACTCCCCGGGCGCGTCGGCCCACCCCTCGACCCGCGCCCGAGGCGGCGCCACGGTCGACTGCGCGGCCCCAGCGATCCAGCTCGGCGACGTAGAGCAGGAGATCACGCCGGGTCAGCCGGCCGTGCCGGCCCAGCTCGCGCCGCGGATCCAGCCCGTAGAGGGCGTCGAAGGCGCCGGCGAGCACGAGCCGCTCCAGCACCGGCAGGCTCACCCTGGCGCGGCGCCAGAAGTCCTCCAGGTCGCCGAACGGCGCGCCGGCCACGATCCGCGCCACCTCCTCGGCGCTGATGCCCTTCACATCGGTCAGGGCCATCCGGATCCCCAGGCGGCCTGACTCGTCGCGCTCCACCCGGTAGGCCTCCGCGGAGGCGTTGACGTCCAACCCCAGAACGGCCACCCCGAAGTTGCGGGCGTCGTCGAGGATGAGCCGCTTGGGATACATGCCCGGGTCGTGGGTGAGGACCCCCGCGACAAACGCCGCCGGGTGGTGCGCCTTGAGCCAGGCCGACTGGTAGGTCGGCAGGGCGAACGCCGCCGCGTGCGCCTTGCAGAACCCGAACGAGGCGAAGGCGGCCAGAACCCCCCAGATCCGCTCGATGTTGGCGGCGGCGTAGCCACGGGCCCGCGCCGCCGGTTTCCACCACGTCTCGACCCGGTCCTGCCCGTCGCGCGATCCCAACGCGCGCCGCACCTCGTCGGCCTCCGCCAGCGAGATCCCGGTGGTCACCGCGATGATCTGCAGCACCTGCTCGTGGAAGACCACCACGCCGCAGGTCGGCGCGAGGGCCTCGGTCAGGGTGGGATGCAGCAGGTCGGGGGGCTCCCAGCCCTGCCGCGCGCGCAGGAACGGGGTGACCATATCTGATTTCACCGGACCTGGTCGGAACAAAGAGATGTCGATGACCAGGTCGTCGAAGGTCTCCGGCGCGAATTTGCCGATCAGCTCGCGCTGCCCGGGCGATTCGATCTGGAAGCAGCCCAGGGTGCGGGTGGAGCGGATGAGGTCGTAGGTGACCGGATCGTCCAGCGGGACCTGGTCCCGGTCGTCGATGTCGACGCTCACCCCCTCGACGCGGGCGATCTCGGTGATCGCGTGGGCCATCGCCGACTGCATCCGGATCCCCAGCACGTCGAGCTTGAGCAGCCCCACCGCCTCGACGTCGTCCTTGTCGAACTGGCTCATGGGGAACCCCAGCCAGCTCGCCTCCACCGGCGTGCGGTCGAGCAGTCCGCCGTCCGAGAGGATCACCCCGCAGGGGTGCAGCGCGATGTGCCGCGGCAGCCCGTCGAGGGCCTCGACCAGCTCGAAGAGCCGCGCCAACCGGGGGCTGTCGTAGCCGCTCGCCGCCAGCTCGGGCAGCTCCGCGATCGCGTGCCGGGCGTCGCGGGCGCGGATGTGCGGAAAGGCCTTGGCCATCTGGTCGATCTCGGGGGGCGGCAGTCCTAGCGCGGCGCCGACGTCCCGGATGGCGTGCCGCACCTTGTAGGTCTCCATCATCGACACGCAGGTCACCCGCGCCCCGCCGAAGCGGGCCAGGATCGCCTCGTAGATCTCGGTGCGCCGCGCCGACTCCACGTCGATGTCGATGTCCGGGAGCTGGGCCCGCAGCGGCGTGCAGAACCGCTCCATGAGCAGGTCGTGCGCGAGCGGCTCGACCCCGCTGATGCCGAGCAGGTAGTTGATCATGCTCCCTGCCCCCGAACCCCGCGCGGCCACCCGGACCCCGCGATCCCGGATCAGGTCGACAACGGCGGCCACCGTGAGGAAGTAGGTGGGGTAGCCCAGGGTGGCGATGACCGCCAGCTCGTCCTCGAGCCGGTCGGCGACCCGGGCCAGGAACGCGGCGTCCCCGGAGCGCGCGGCATAGCGCTGCCCCACTGCCGCCCGGCACCGCTGTGCGAGCACCCGCTGGGGGTCGACGCCCGGGGGTAGCCCGATGGCGGTCGGCTCGGGCAGGTGAACGGCACCGATGCTCAGGTCCTCGCGGGGGTGCTGGATGCAGGCGATGCCCAGGGCGACGGTCTCGCGCAGGAGCTCCCGGGCCGCCACGTCGCCGCCGGCGATGCGGCGAGCCACGGCGTACATGGCCTTGGCCCCCGCGAGGTGCCCCGCCGTCGTCGTGCGGTCCAGGTGGCGCTCCGCCAGCGGGACCAGCCGGCGGGCCGCGTCGAGCAGATCGGCGACCACGGCCTGCCCCGGCTCCACGTGCCGGACGGCCGCCGTGAGCACCACCGGCAGCCCGGCGCGGATCCCCAGCCGGGCCAGCGCCCCGCAGTGCGCGGCGCTGCCCGGACTGTCGGGCGGCCCGTCGTGACAGGTCAGCTCGATCGTCACGGACCCGGCCGGCAAGGCGTCCACCCAGCGGCGCAGCAGCGCCTCCGCCCTCGCGTAGCGCCGGGCGAGGACGGCCCGGCCGACATCGGAGTCGGGGCCGAGCAGGACCACCAGGCTGCCCGGCGCCGCCTCCTGATAGGAGGGCCGACTGCCGGCGGTCCCCGGCCGGGGACCGCGGCGCACCTGGCTGCCACGCGCGACCGCCCCCGGACGCGGACCGCGGAGATCGTCCGCCGCGTCGCTCACGCCGCTCCCGACGGATGCGCGGCGGGTGTGTGTGTGCTCGGCGATGAGTTCCACCGTGCTGACGGGCCGGCCGCGCTCCCCGCGCAGGTGGGTCGCCGTGACCAGGCGGCACAGGGCCGCCCACCCCTGCCCGGGCGCCATCCCGGAGGCCGCCCCCCGGGCCAGCACGGTCACCCTGGGCAGCCGGTCGTCGACGGGCATGCCCCCGCGGGCGGGGGTCCGGCGCACGCCCGAACCCCGTGCCACCAACGACGCCCCGCCGGGTGCCACCGGCGTGCCGTCCCCCCACGCGGGCGCCACCGCCAGGTCCACCCCGAGGATCGGGGCGATGCCCGCCTCCGTGCAGGCACGAGCGAACCGGATCGCGCCGTAGAGCCCGTCCCGGTCCGTCAGCGCCAGGGCTGGCTGCCCGTCGGCGGCGGCGGCTTCCACCAGGCGCGCGGGAGCCGACGCGCCGTATTGCATCGAGTACGACGACGCCACGTGCAGGTGCACGAACTCCGCACGCATCCGGCTCTCCTCACGATCGCTGAATCTGTCGGGGGCCCGCTCGATGAACCTCGACGCGGGTGATCACCTGGGTGACGGCGGCTGCCGCCGACCCTCCTTCGACGAAGCCGCTCAGGGCCAGCCGACGGCCGCCAGCGGCCCGGCGGGGGCGCCGGTCTCGGTCGGAAGCCCGAGGGCCCCGCGGACGAGGGTGGCGAAGGTCTCCGCCGAGCGCAGCACGTCGTCGGCCTCCCGGCGGGTGGGTGTCGCCCCGCCCTCCACCTGCGCCCGACGCGCACCGATCAGCGCGAAATAGTCGGCCCATTCGCCCAGTTCGGGGGCGATGCGGCCGAGGTGGGACCACACCGTGCGCACCGGACCGCCGCGCAGACCCGCCTGCGGGTGGGCCGCCAGCAACGCCGCGGCGCACCGCAGGGCGCCGAGGTGGGCGGCGACATAGCGGTCGGCCGAGGTGGTGGCCCGACACGCCGCCAGCAACGTCGCCTGGGCCCGATCGAGCAGGTCCAGCGCGGACCCGAGGCCATCCCCCCGGGGCCCGGCCGCCCGCCTCTCAGGCCCGGCCGCCCGCCGCCCAGGGACGGCCGACGCGGCCGGGACGGTCGCCGGAACCGCTCGGGACATCGGCTGGGGGACGACGTCCGGGATGGTTGGGCAGAGGGTCATCACGACTCCTTCGTTGGCAAGGCTGTCGGTTGGGGGAAGAGAACTGTCGAGACCGGGGGGCACCCGCCGGTCAATCGGCGACCCGCAAGAGCCGCCAGGCATGGGACCGTCCGAGGTCATAGACGCCGGTGTGCAAGGCCCGCCCCGGGCTGGCGGCCACCCGCCACACCCCTTCCTCGAGGTCCTCGGCGTCGAGGTGGCCGGATTCCAGGGCCGTGCGCCACCAGGCCCGTCGCTCGCGCCAGTGATCGAGGACCTCGCGCACGACGTACGATCTGCCGCGCCAGGTGAAGGCGACCGGAACCGCGGCAGTCTCGTCGAGCAGCACCGCGATCGGTTCGTCCATGCGTCGCACAACCCCTCCTCACCAGCACCGCACCGTCGAACACGCGTTTCGTATCCGTGTTCGATGCAGGGAATGCTACGGGAGCCCTCCGACAACGCTCAACACCCCCGCGGACAAGTGAGACGCAAGCGACGTCGCGCCCCCGATTTCCGCGACCCGACACGGCACGTCGGGTTGCCGTTCGCGCCCTCATCAGGCGGAATAGAGGAGGCGGACGCGTCGTTGCCGCCCTGGTGCCCGTCGGGGCGCCCGCGCCCGGCCCGCGCCTTGGCCGCTGGAGGAGGCCCCATGGGCGCAGAGCTCGTCGCCTGGTCGTTCACCACGGGGTGGGCAAGCGGCATCAACGCCTACGCCGTCGTCGTCGTCATGGGTCTACTCGGCCGGTTCGCCCACGTCTCGGCGATCCCCGGGGCGCTCCAGCGCACGGACGTGCTGATCGTGGCGGCGATCCTGTTCCTGTTGGAGATGTTCGCGGACAAGATCCCCTACATCGACTCCACCTGGGACACCGTGCACACGGCCATCCGCCCGGTCGTCGGCGCCACGGTCGGCTACCTCATCGGCAACCAGAACAGCAGCCTCGACGCGGCCGTGTTCGCCGCGACCGGCGGCGTCACCGCCCTCATCAGCCACTTCGCGAAGGCCGGCATCAGGCTCGGCGTGAACTCCTCCCCCGAACCGGTGAGCAACGTCGTCGTGAGCACGGCCGAGGACGTGGCCGTCACCGGCGTGATCTCGCTCGCGGCGGCGCAGCCGTTCGTCGCCGCGGGCATCGCCGCCGTCCTCCTGGTGGTCGGCGTCATCCTCGCGTTCTGGCTGTTCCGGCGGGTGCGGCGGCTCAAGCGCCGGTACGACGAGTGGGGCGAGCGCACGTTCGGCAGCACGATCGCCCCGGCCGACTGACCCGCAGCCGACCTGCGGGGGCTAGCGCCGGTGAGACCCCGAGGGGTTTAACGCGGGGTTCAGGTCCCGCGGGCCCGCAGGACCACGACGGACTCGATCGGGCCCACCGGGTCGAGGGTGAAGAACGCCGTGTCGTGCACGGGCCCCGTCTCGTCCTGCGTGGTCAGCCAGACCACGACCTGCCGGGCGCCGTCGTGGACCATTCGTTCCACCCGCAGCCGCCCCCGCTGCTCCGCCAGCCGAGCCACCGCCGCCTCGCGACCCGCCAGCCGGGTCCCCGACACCGGCAGCTGGACCTCCACGTCGGGGCCCAGGGCTGCCGCCGCCTGCGCCCAATCCCCCGCGTCCACCGCGGCGAGGAAGCGCTGCACCGTCGCCACCGCATCCCCGACCGATCCCTGAGTCGAGCCCTGAGTCGAGCCCCGAGTAGAGCCCCCGGCGAAGCTCCCAGCACCGGGGCCAGGGACCGCCGGCTGGGCAGCGCCCAGCCCCGCGGCGGAGGCGTCACCGGCCAGCGCCGACGCCGGCACCCCAGCCTCCGGCGTGGGGAGCTGGCCGACGAGATTGCGATGAACCTGCAGCGTCGCGGTCGAGCGGTTCATCGTGTAGAAGTGCAGGCCCGGCGCGCCCTCGGCCAGCAGGGCCTGCGCCAGCTCCGTCGTGATGGCGACCCCCTCGGCCCGCAGCGCGGTCGGGTCGCCCTCCAACGGGGCCAGCCGGTCCACGACGGCCGCCGGCAACGGCGTACCCGACAGCTCCGCCATCCGCGCCACCTGCTTGAACGAGGTCACCGGCATCAACCCGGGCACGATCGGCTCGTTGTGCCCCCGGGCGGCGACGAGGTCGCGCAGGCGTGCGTACGCCGTCGCATCGAAGACGAACTGCGTGACCGCGAACTCCGCCCCCGCGGCGAACTTGCGCACCAGCACGTCGGCGTCCACCTCCAGCGAGGACGCCTCGGGGTGCTTGTCCGGGAAGGCGGCGACGCCCACCGTGAAGTCCCCCAGGCTCCGCACGAGTCGCACCAGGTCCTCGGCGTGGTCGAGCCCCTCGGGGTGCGCGGTCCACGGGGCGCCCGGGCCACCGGGGGGATCCCCGCGCAGCGCGAGGATGTCGCGCACGCCGCCGGCGGCGTAGGCCCCGATCACCTCGCGCAGCTCGTCCACCGAGGACGAGACGCACGTCAGGTGGGCCATCGGCCGCAGCGTCGTCTGGTGCGCGATGCGCTCGGTGACGCGGACGGTGCGGTCCCGGGTGGATCCCCCCGCGCCGTACGTCACCGACACGAACGCGGGCGCGAGCGGCTCCAACCGGCGTACGGCGTCCCACAGCACCGCCTCCGCCGCGTCGTCCTTCGGCGGGAAGAACTCGAAGCTGAAGGCGGGCGCCTTCGCGGCGAGCAGGGCGGGAATCGCGGCGCGGGACATGGTTCCAGCCTAGGAGACGCCTGGCGACCGGCGGACCCGCCGACCGGGTAGGTAGGCTGACCGGACGGGCCGACCGGACCCGGCGAAAGGACGACGTTGAGCAGCATGTGGGACCTGGGCGCCTTCCGCGGCCGCGTCCAGCAGCGGATCGACGCCGAGGTGGCGCACCAGCGCGGCGTGCTCGCCGAGCTCGGCGACGACATGGCGCGCCTCGTCGACCCCATCGCCTCGCTGCTGGCCGGCGGAAAACGGTTCCGGGCGGCGTTCGCTCAGGTGGGCTACCTCGCCTGCGGCGGGACCGCCGACGAGGCGATGCTCTCCGTCGCCACCGCCATGGAGCTGTTCCAGGCGGCCGCGCTGCTGCACGACGACGTCATGGACGACAGCGCCACCCGGCGTGGCAACGCGACCGCGCACCGCGCGCTCGCGGCGGAACACGGCACGAACGGTTGGACCGGGGACGGCGACCGCTTCGGCGTCAGCGGGGCGATCCTCGCCGGCGACCTCTGCCTGGTGTGGACCGACGAGATGGTCGCCACCAGTGGGCTGCCGGCGTCGGAGCTGGCCCGGGCCCGGCGCGTGTTCGACACGATGCGCACCCAGCTGATGGGCGGCCAGTTCCTCGACGTGCTGGTGTCGGCGCGGGGCTGGGACGGGCTCGACACGACCGCGCGCGTCGCCCAGGCGCGGGACGTCGTGCGCTACAAGAGCGCCAAGTACACCATCGAGCACCCCTTGCTCATCGGCGCACAGGCGGCCGGGGTCGGCGAGGCTGACGCGGCCCGCCTCTCGGCGTACGGCCTGGCGCTCGGCGAGGCCTTCCAGCTGCGCGACGACGTCCTCGGCGTGTTCGGCGACCCGGCGACCACGGGCAAGCCGGCGGGCGACGACCTGCGCGAGGGGAAGCGGACCGTGCTGCTGGCGCTCGCCCTCGACGGGCTCGACGACGCCGGCCGCGCCCGGATGCTCGCCGGCCTGGGCCGGCCGGATCTGACCGCGGACGACGTCGCCGAGCTGCGCGACCTGGTCCGTCGGTCGGGGGCGCCCGACCGACACGAGGAACTCATTGCCGCGCAGGTCGCCGCCGCCCGCGCCGAACTCGCGGCGACGACGGGCCTGACCGAGCCCGGCCGGGCCGCGCTGGCAGACCTCATCGACCTGACGACCGCGCGGGAGAGCTAGGACTCACGGCCCGGCGTCCCCGGAGCGGCGTCCTTGCGGCGCGGAATCCTTCGGGAGCTCCAGGCGCGTCGGCCGCCGGTGCTGCCGCCGCTAAAAGGCTTCCTCCATCGCGCGGCGCCGTACCTCCGTCTTGTGGCCCGCCAGGATCGATCCCATCGCGCTGCCGCCGAGGAAGCTGGTGTCCGGGGTGAACAGCCAGGTCAGCAGCTCCGGATCGGACATCCCCCCGTCCGAGAGGACGGTGAACGTGCCCTTCATATCCGGTCGGGGACCGTCGGCCGTCAGGAACGCGGCGGGGATGTAGAGCGCCCTGTTCTCGCCGCGGCGGACGGCCAGCAGCTCCCGGTCCTGCAGCTGCCGACGCACGACCGCGAGCGGAACGCCCTGCAGCTGGGCCGCTTCGGGAACGGCCAACCAGGCGTCGACCATCCCCTCCAGCGCCGTCACCGCCGCCGCGTCCGCGGCGCCGCGTTCCTGGCTGCGGGTCGTCACCGCCGCCTCGCCCAGATCGTCCATCCCTGCGTCGCCCTTCCGGGACCTCTTCGCGCGCACAACGGGAGCATGCCATCCCGATCCGCCGACGCCCACATCCGCCCGTGCAGCCAGAGCCACCAAACGTTGAGGACGACCGTCCGACACAGAATTTCGGCGCGTCGCGGGCGGGATCCCGGCCGCCGGCGGGGCCCTCCGCTACGGTCGCAGACGGCACAGGGATCCCATGGGTCGCTCTGGACACCCCAGTCACCTCGGGCTCGTTCGTCACATGCGTCACCGCCCGCCGGGGCCCGCGGCTCGCCCGCGGCCACGGTCGACGGAACGCCGGAAAGGACCTCGACCACCGATGACTCCCGTCACCGACATGCCCCCCGCGCACGTCGTGGACTACGCCTCCCCGGCGGTCCGCGTCACCGTTCAGGCCTCCGGCTGGACGACGTACGTCGTACGCTCCGGCGACACCCTGTGGGACGTGGCGGAGCGGTTCGGCACCACGGTCTCCGACCTCGTCGCCCGCAACGGATTCTCCTCCGGCGGCGTCACGCTGCGCGTCGGCGACCGCATCTCGGTGCCGCGCGACGGCACGACGGGCGGCGCCGCCACCACGGGATCGACCGGCACCGGGGTCGGCAATTACGTCGTGCGCGCCGGCGACAGCGCCTGGGACATCGCCAGCGCCGCGGGCATCGACATCGACACCCTCCTCGCCGCCAACGGCCTGAGCAACACCTCGACGATCCTGCCCGGGCAGCGGCTCACCGTGCCCAGCGGCGGCTGGTCCACGGCCGGCGGGGGTTCCCGCCAGGCGACGAAGGCCGCCCGGACCGGGGCGGCCGACACCGGCGGGACGGCCGTCACCGTGCGGCCCGGCGACACGCTGTGGGACATCGCGACCCGGTACGGCGTCTCGGTCACCAGCCTGGCGAAGGCGAACAGCATCGACCTGGACTACCCGATCAAGCCCGGTGACCGCCTCACCGTTGCCGGCAGCCTCGCCTCCAGCGCCGCCTCCACCACCTCCACGGGCGCCCTGGCGTCGTCGGCCTCCGCCAACCTGAGCTACCTCAACAGCGTCGCCGTGCCGGACCGCACCCAGATCCGCTCGATGATCGTGTCGACGGCGCAGGCGCACGGGCTGGATCCGCGGTTGGCCCTCGCGGTCGCCTGGCAGGAGTCCCGCTGGTCGCAGCGCGCGGTGAGCGAGGCGAATGCCCTCGGCGTCATGCAGTGCCTCCCCTCGACGGGCCGCTGGGTCAGCGAGCTGATCGGACGGCGCCTCGACCTGCTCAACACCCAGGACAACATCACCTGCGGGGTGGTGCTCCTGCGCAGCCTGACCCGATCCACCTCCTCGGAGTCGGAGGCCCTCGCGGCGTACTACCAGGGCCTCACCTCGATCCGCGACCGGGGCCTCTACCAGGACACCTGGGATTACGTCGCCTCGGTGCAGGCGTACAAGCAACAGATGTGACCGCGCGGGCCTCACAAACGACCCGCGCGGGCTTGCCGAGACCGGTCAGTGGACCCACTTAGACTCCCGCTATGACGGCGACCCGCGACGAGCTTGTCGGCCGGCTGGTCGACGGTCGCTACCGCGTGCGCGCCCACCTCGCGGACGGCGGGATGGGCAGCGTGTACGTCGCCCTCGACGAGCGTCTCGATCGCCAGGTCGCCCTGAAGGTCATGCGCCCGGACCTGGCTCGCGACGCGGGGTTCGTCGAGCGGTTCCGCCGCGAGGCCCGCGCCGCGGCCCAACTCACGAATCCGCACGTGGTCGCGGTCTACGACCAGGGTCAGGACGAGGACGTCGTGTTCCTCGCGATGGAATACGTGCCGGGGCGCACCTTGCGCGCCCGCCTCGACAGCGAGGGAGCGCTCGTTCCGCGGGAGGCCTTGCGGCTGCAGCGTCAGATCCTCCAGGCGCTGGGGTCGGCGCATCGCGCCGGCATCGTGCACCGCGACGTGAAGCCCGAGAACGTCCTGCTCACCGAGTCCGAGCAGGTCAAGGTGGCCGACTTCGGTCTCGCGCGGGCGGTGTCCACGGTCACCACGAGCACGCTGGGCCCCGCGGCCTTCGGCACGGTCTGCTACCTGGCGCCCGAGCAGGTCGAGTCGGGTCGCGCCGACGCCCGCAGCGACGTGTACGCGGCCGGCCTGGTGTTGTTCGAGCTGCTCACCGGGCGCCGGGCGGTGGATGGGGACACGCCGATCCAGGTGGCCTACCGACACGTGCACGGCGCGGTGCCGGCGCCCAGCAGCGCGCGGCCGGGGCTGGCCCACCCGCTCGATGCCCTGGTCGCCTCGGCGACCCGCCGCGACCCCTCGGAACGTCCCGAGGACGCCGCCGCCTTCCTCGCCGAGCTGGATCGGGCCGCCGCAATCCTGGAGCCCGCCGAGCTGGACCTGCCCGCACCGGGCCGGATGAACCCGGCCGGCCCCCAGTTCACCGACCGGCTCGTCCGGCCGACCCAGCCGGTGCCGATGCTCGCCGGCTCGGTGGGCTCGGCAGGTCTCAGCGCCGCGGGTGGGGCGGGAGCGGGTGCGGCGTCCGAAGTCTCGCCCGCGCCCGGCGTACCGGGCGAGGACGCCACGGGCAGCGGCGCTCGCGTCGCCCCCGTCGCCGTGGGCGACGCGGGCGGCGGCGACGAGCCGCCCCCCACCGGCGCCCACCGCGACGCGGCGGACCGGCGCCCTGGTCCGGTCCGGAAGATCCTGCTCGCGCTGCTCGCGGCCCTGGTGCTGGTGGGCGGGGGGGTCGGCTGGTACCAGTTCCTCGGCCCCGGCTCGGCGCGGGTCGTGCCGAAGGTCGCCGGGCTCACCCAGGACCAGGCCGTCGCGTCGTTGGCCGCCCAGGACCTGCGAGCCGACCTGCGCCCGACGTTCTCCGACGACGTGAAGTCCGGGATCGTCATCTCCGCGGACCCCGGCGAAGGCGCCGAGGCTCGCCGGGCCACCGCTGTCGCGCTGGCCGTCAGCAAGGGCCCGGACGTCGTCACGGTCCCGGACGTGGCGGGCCGCAGCGAGGAGGCGACTCGGGCGGCGCTGCAGGACGCCCGGCTGACCGTGGGCTCGCGCTCGGAGGACTTCAGCGAGACGGTCGCGGCGGGGCAGGTGATCGGGACGGCCCCGAAGGCCGGGGAGACGCTGCGGGCGGGCAAGCCGGTGGGGTACGTCGTGAGCAAGGGCCGCAAGCCGTTCGAGGTCGCGGACTGGACGGGCAAGCCGCTGGCCGACCTGCAGAAGAGCCTCGACGCCGCGGGGATCCGGGCCCAGGTCACGGAGGAGTTCAGCACCGACGTGCCCAAGGGCGTCGTCATCAAGCAGAGCCCCACCTCGGGCACGCTCTACCGCGGCGACCAGCTCGCCCTGACCGTGAGCAAGGGTCCGGATCTCGTCCCCGTTCCGGTGGTTCAGGGCAAGCCCGAGGCCGAGGCGCGGGCCGCCCTGGAGAAGGCGGGCTTCAGGGTCCAGATCGACCGGATCCTCGGGGGCGTCTTCGGCACGGCCCGGGCCACCGACCCGTCCGGGGGCACGTCGGCGCCGCGGGGCTCGACCGTGACGCTGCGAGTGGTCTGACCGCCACGCCGCCACTCCCGCGCCGCTACTCCTGATGGGCGTAGCGCTCCTCGCGCCACACGTCACCGGTGAAGTGATAGCCGCGCTGCTCCCAGAACCCCCGGATCGGCGTGCGGTGGTACTCGATCTGCAGCAGCCACTTCGGCCCCTTCCACCCGTAGAGGTGGGGCATGACGAGGCGCAACGGCCAGCCGTGCTCCGGGGTCAGCGGCGCCCCGTTGAGGCTCGTCGCGAGCAGGCTGCGCGGCGCGCTCAGGTCGGCGACCGCCACGTTGGCGCTGTACCCGTAGACCGCGGACACCAACGCGTACGGCGCGTCGTCGGCCGGCGGCACCCGTCGTAACAGCTCCGCGGTGCGTACGCCGCCCCAGGTGACGTCGAGGACGCTGTGCCGCGCCGCGCAGTGGTGGTCGGCCGTCACCTCGACCTGCGGGAGAGCCTCGATCTCGGCCCAGGTCAACGCGTGCTCCGCACCGTCGCGCGTCGCGCCCGACACGGTCAACCGCCACCGGTCGAGGTCGAGCTTCGGCACCCGGCCGTAGTGCACGACTTTGAGGGTCTCCAACCGACGCTGCCCGGGCGGCAGCTGACGGTCGTCGGCGAAGTCGGGCGCGGTCATGATCGAGGCCGCCTCAGGACGACGCCAGCATCTCCGCGACGACAAAGGCCAGCTCAAGGCTCTGCTGGTGATTCAGGCGCGGGTCGCAGGCCGTTTCGTAGCGCAGCTGAAGATCCTCGTCGTGCAGGTTGACGGATCCGCCGAGACACTCGGTGACATCGTTGCCGGTGAGCTCGACGTGCAGCCCGCCCGGCCAGGTGCCCAGGGAGCGGTGGACGTCGAAGAACCCGCGGACCTCGGCGACGATGTCGTCGAAGCGGCGGGTCTTGTAGCCGCCGGCCGTCTCGAAGGTGTTGCCGTGCATCGGATCGCAGATCCAGGTTGGCGTCAGGCCCTCCGCGCGGGCCGCCTCGATGAGCCCCGGGAGGGCGTCGTGGACCTTCCGGGCGCCCATCCGCACGATGATCGTGAGCCGGCCAGGCTCCCGGTCAGGGTCGATGCGGGTGGCGAGGCCCAGCAGGTCGTCGACCGTGGCGGTGGGGCCGAGCTTGACCCCCACCGGATTGCGGATCCGGCTGACCAGGTCGACGTGGGCGCCGCCCAGGTCTCGGGTCCGCTCGCCCACCCACAGGAAGTGCCCGGACGTCGCGTAGGGCAGGCCCGTGCGGCTGTCGATCCTCGTCAGCGGCTGCTCGTAGTCCACGAGGAGCGCCTCGTGGCTCGCCCACACGTCGACGCGGCGCATCGCCTCGAAGTCGGCGCCGCAAGCGGCCATGAAGCGCATGGCCTTGTCGATGTCGTGGGCCATGCGCTCGTAGCGGCGGTTCGCCGCCGTCGCGACGAATCCCCGGTTCCAGTCGTGGACGTGGCGCAGGTCGGCGAAACCGCCCTGCGTGAACGCCCGGACGAGGTTGAGGGTGGCCGAACTCGCGTGATAGGCGCGCACCATCCGCTCCGGATCGGGCCGCCGGGACTCGGGCGTGAACGCGTAGTCGTTGACCATGTCCCCGCGGTACGCCGGGAGCTCCACCTCGCCGCGCACCTCGGTGTCCTTGCTCCTGGGCTTGGCGTACTGCCCCGCGAGCCGGCCGAGCTTCACCACCGGCGTGCTGGCGCCGTAGGTCAGCACCGCCGCCATCTGGAGCAACGTCTTCACCCGGTCCCGGATGTTGTCCGCCGTGGCCGCGGCGAAGGTCTCCGCGCAGTCCCCACCCATGAGCACGAACGCCTCGCCGCTGGCGGCCTCCGCGAGGCGCTGGCGCAGGATGTCGCACTCGCCCGCAAACACCAGCGGCGGGCACGAGGCGAGTGTGGCGCGCGCCTGGGCCAGGGCGTCGGGGTCGGGCCAGAGGGGTTGCTGGGCCGCCGGGAGCACCGGCCAGTCCAACGTTGACTGCTTGACGGTCACGTCCACCAGGCTACTCGGCGCCCTGATCGCCCCTCGCGGGGTCCGGATGCCGGAAGCCGGGGGCCTGCTCCGTCGCCTCTCCGACGTCGTCGGTCGCCCCGTCCTCTGCCGTCGCGCCGCTCTCGTCGGTCGCGGCGGCGTCCTCGGGCGTGCTTCGTGCGGTGATCGCGTCGGCGCGGTTGGTGAGTTCCTCGGCGCGCGCCACGTTGTCGTCACGCACCTGCTTGAGCCACACCTCGGCCGCGGCGGCCCCTTCGGCCGCGGACGCGAACGCCTTTGCGGTGGCCTCGGTGGCCTGGGCCCGGGCTCGGACGGTGGCCTCGTTGGCGCGCTCCACCGCTGCGGCGTACTCGGCCTTTGCCCGCTCGGCGTACTCGTCCGCCTGCGCCCGCGCCCGGGCGGCCGCGGAGAGGGCCTCCTCGCGCGCGCGCGCCGTCGCCGCGGCGGCCTCCGCCCGCGCCCGGGCCGCGGTGGCCTCCGCCTGCGCGCGGGCCGCCGCCATCATGCGCTCGGCCCGCTCGGCGATCGCCTGCTTGCGATCGGCGGCGTACTCGTCCACGTACTCCTGACCGGAGAGCTGCTGCAGCGCCGCCATCACCTCGTCGGTGATGTGCCGCAGGACCTCGTGGTCCTCTTCTTGACCGGCGAAGCGGGAGTAGTTCATCGGCGCGCCGATGCGGATGCCGATCTGGGTGATGTTGGGAATGACCTGGCCCGTCGGCTGCGCCTTGTCCGTGTCGATCATGGCGACCGGGATGATCGGCACGCCGGCCAGGAGCGCGAGGCGCGCCATGCCGGTCTTCCCGCGGTGCAACCGACCGTCGGGCGAGCGGGTGCCCTCGGGGTAGATCCCGAACAGCTCGCCCTGCCGGAGGATCGACAGGCCGGCCTCCATCGCCGCCCAGCTCGCCTTCCCGCCGGAGCGATCGATGGGGATCTGACCGACGCCGCGGAAGAAGGCCGCCGTCAGTCGACCTTTGATGCCGGTCCCCGTGAAGTACTCCATCTTCGCGGGGAACGTCAGCCGCCGCGGCAGCATGAGGGGCAGGAAGATCGAGTCCGAGAAGGACAGATGGTTGCTCGCCAGGATCGCGGCGCCCTTCCTCGGCACGTGCTGCAGGCCCTCCACCCGGGGCCGGAACAGCGTCGTGAGGATGGGATAGAGGATGAGTTTGATGACCCGGTAGACCATGGCGACGACCCCTTCTTGACGGCCGTACGACTGTACGTCACCCAAGGGGAGCCTGCGGGAGCGTTGCGCCGCCTCTGACATGAACTCGCGGCGACCCCAGCGCGGGGCTGACGATTCCGGACGGCTGCCGCCCGTCGGCGCCACCGGGTGATGCTGGCAGGTGCTGGCAGGTGCTGGGCCGGGACCAGGGGCCCAGATGCCGCGAGGCGGTCGCCAGGAGGTTGCGCACGTGGAAGAATTCTCCCAGCTTGCCTCCAGGTGATCCGACCGTGCCGGAGCACCGTATTCACGCCCGCCTCATCGCCACCCGGGAGCGCCCATGTCCACTGCCGCGGGGCCGACCGGCGACCCGGTCCAGCGCGCGGCCCGGCCCGGTCGACGCCCATGACGAACCCACCGTGGCCGGACCGGGGTCCGGACGATCAGGACCGGGGTCCCGGCGGGGACGCCGACGTCGACGCCGCGTTCGCCGCGATCATCGCCGGCTGGGACCTCGAGGCTGATCCGTCGCGGCGGCCGACGCCCAACCTGCCGCCCGGCAGCGCGAACAAGCCGAACGTGCTCGGCGCTCCCCCGGCCGACCGCTCGGATGCTCCGGTCGAGCCGCGCGCGGCCGACGGCGAGGCCGCCGCCGAGGCGACACCGCGGTCGGCGGCGCCACCGGCTCCCCCGGCGCCCAGCTTCGCCGTGGCGCCCGCGGGCTGGCGGGTGCACGTCCCCCCGGATGACGACGACCTGCCCGACGAGGCGTTCGAGCAGCCCGACCCGCCCCTGCCGCGGGGCGCGCGATTCTGGGCCGCCGTGACGGGTCTGCTGTTCGGCCCGGTGCTCTTCGTGGTCTGGGCGCTGACGGCCCCGCACAGCACGTCGCTGCCCTACCTGCTCGCCGGCCTCGCCACGCTCGCCGGCTTCGTCGCGCTCATCACGGCGCTGCCGGAACGCCATGACGAGGACGACGACGGGGCGCGCGTGTAGGACGGCTCAGCCCGTACGCCGTACGGTCGCCCGCTCCGAGCCTTCCGAGAGTCCCGCGGCGGGCAGTCGCGACGGCAGGCCCTCGCCGCGGCCGACCATCGCGCACGAAGGGCTGAATCGCCACCCCGATCCTGGCTTCAGCCCCGCGTCGCTCGGGCGTTGTCGGGAGCGCGCCCCGCGGAACCCTTCGCCGCGCTGACCGTGGGGGTGCGAGGGCCCGCGGCGCCGCGACCGCCCGATCGCTGGAAGAGCTTGCGCAGCTTCGCCTGCTGCCACATGGCGACGCCGGTGAGCACCAGGGCGGGGATGATGCCGACGGCCAGGAAGGTCCGGACGGTCTCGGCGCTGGCGAGGGGTGCATAGATGAGGAACGCCGCAACCAGACCGATGACGACGTGCGCGCCTCGGAGGGCGGTGCGGAGCTGGCGACCGTTCATGGCGGAACTTTCGCTGTGGCTGCTGATGATCTTACACGCGTAAGCTAACATATGTTGGGTGATAGCGCACCCCCGTGACCGCCGCGCGCGAGTCTGTTCCGGGGGCGGTCGCGAGGGGGCCCCGGGAACGCGAAAGGTACTCTTCACCAGGCCCCCTCACGGCACGAACCCGCACCTGCGACCCCCGGAAGGAGCGATATGCCCCCAGCCGCTTTCGAGTCCGCCACGTCCGCGGCAGCGCCCCGCAGACGCAATCGCCGCGGGGAGGGCGACCGGCTGCGGGCCGACCTGATCGCGAGCGCCAGCCAGTTGCTCGAGACCGTGCCGGGCGAGGAGGCGCTGTCCCTGCGGGCGGTCGCCCGGACGGCCGGGGTCGCGGCACCGAGCATCTACCCGCACTTCCCGGACAAGCACGAGCTCGTCCGGGCCGTCCTCGCCGAGCGCTTCGCCGAGCTGCGGGACGTCCTCAATGAGGCCGGCCGGCAGGCCGGGAGCCCCGACCGGGAATTGCGGTCGCGCTGCACCGCCTACGTGCAGTTCGCCCAGGAGCAGCCCGGCAACTACCGGGTGATGTTCACCGCGGTGCCCAGCACGGTGGGACCCCGGGAGCTGGCCGAGCTGCCCGGCGCCGAGATCGTGCAGGAACTGCAGGCGTCGATCGCGCGCTGCCGGGACGTCGGCATCGGCGGCCCGCTCCCGGACCCGGCGACGGCGTGCCTGCTCTGGTCGGCGCTGCACGGCATCGTCACCCTGCGCGTCAGCAAGCCCGCATTCCCCTGGCCGCCGGTGCCGCTGATGATCGACCAGACCCTGCACGCGCTGTGCGGGCTCCCCCTCCCCGCGCAGGGCTGAGCCACGCCCGACGCGTCGTCGCCCCTGCGTGCGCAGCGCCGCGGGGACGTCAGGCGGCGCCGCGGCTCAGGGCCGCCGCACCTCCGCCCAGGCCAGGTCCGCGGCCCCGATCAGGCCCGCGTCGGGCCCGAGCTGCGCGGCGACGATCTTGGCCTCGGGACGATAGCCGCGTCCGGGCAGCCGCCGCCGGAACGTCTCCGTGGCGGGCCCGATCAGCAGATCACCGGCCGCGCTGACGCCGCCGCCGATGACGAAGAGCCCGACGTCGAGCGCGGCCGCCAGGTTGGCCAACCCGACGCCTAGCCAATGACCGACCTCGGCGAGAAGCTCCACCGCCGTGGGGTCGCCCTCTTGCGCGGCTGCGGTGACCAGCGGCCCGCTGAGGGGTCCCTCGTCCGCGCTCAGCCGGGCCGCCAGGTCGGTCGCCATCGGCGAGCCCGCGTCGATCATCGAGCGGGCCTCGCGCACCAGCGCGTTGCCGCTGGCGTACTGCTCCCAACACCCCCGGTTCCCGCATTCGCAGCGCTGCCCGTCCGGCACCACCTGCATGTGCCCGAACTCCCCCGCGATCCCCCACCGGCCGCGTTCGACCCGGCCGTCCCGCAGAATCGCCCCGCCGATGCCGGTGCCCAGCGTGATCATCACCATGTCCTGCTGGCCCCGCGCGGCCCCGAAGCGCCACTCCGCCCACGCGGCCGCGTTCGCGTCGTTGTCGACGAACAAGGGGGCACCGATCCGGTCGCGCAGGGCGTCCCGCAACGACTCGTTCCGCCAGGACAGGTGCGGGGCGAACAGCACCGTCGCTCGGTCGCTGGAGACCCATCCCGCGGCACCCACGCCGACGGCCTGGACCTGCTCCGTGGCCTCGGTGGTCGCCTCCAGCTCCCGGACCACCGCCACGATCGTGTCCTCGACGACCCGCGGGCTCGTCGAGCGGTCGGGCGTCGCCCGCCGGGCGCGGCGCAGGATGCGTCCGGAGGCGTCGACGACCCCCCCGGACACCTTGGTGCCACCGATGTCGATCCCCAGCGCGACGTCCACGAAGTCCTCCGCTCCCCGGTTCTGCGCCGAGTCTGCACCCGGTCGCAGCTTCCTCCGGATCCGCATCATGACAGCTGGGTGGGCTCCGACGCGTCGTGGACGGGAATCCGGCGGACCGGCGAACGACGATACGACACCACCCGCGGCGGCCCCGCGGCCAATCGGTCACCCTCCGCCGCGGGGTCGAGGTCATCGGTCGCCGGGGGATCCTGCGGGCTGCCGCCGGCCGCCAGCAGCCGCGACAGCAGTCCGCCCACCAGGTCCATGCCGCCGCGGGCGACCAGCCCGGCACCGGCGAGGATCTCCGAGAGCGCCGCCGGGTCGGGCCGCGGCGCGTCGGCGTGCAGGTGCGGTGGTTCGGACGCCTCGGCGCGGCCCCGGCCCGAGGAAGCGCCGGCCCGCGCCGTACCGTCGGCTGTTTCCTGCGGCCCAGGCTCGCCGCGGTCGCCCGGTTCCCCTGGCCCCGACGGCTGCCGCGACGACGTCGACTCCCCCGACGCGCCGTCCACCGGCTCCACCCGCCGCAGCACGTCCTGGAGCGCTGCCGCGAGCAAGCGGGCCTCCCGACGCACCTGAGCCCGCGGTTGCGCCGCGGCGTCGCCGTCATTCTGGATGTCGGTGTCGACGGCCATGTCGTCGTCGACCAGCGCGTCGGCGGCGCGGGTGGACGGGGTCGGCTCGGCGTCCATGTCCCCTCCGAAGTCATCTCTCACGGCGACGCCACGCTCCCTCGCGCAGGACGGATTCCACCTCGAGGTAGGTCCCGTCGAGGCTGGCCCGCACCGGGATGCACCGGCGGACGACCGCGGGTGGCTGAACCAGGTGCGGGACCCCGTGGACGGTCACCACGAGGTCCTCGCCGCGGTGATCGACCTGGACGTCGGACGCTCCCACCCACGGCAGCGGCACCCGCCAGGTGAGGTGGTCGGCCGCCCGCGACAGCACGCACGGCGTGGGCCCCACCTCGTCGAGCGTGGCGACGATCCGCGCCATGAGGCGATCGGCGTCCGGCAGGAGTCTGCCCCGGTCGTCGACGGGCCAGGAGGTGGCGGCGGCGGGGGTGAAGGGAGCCCAGTCGTACGCCGGGGCCAGCGCGCCACCCCCGATGATCAGTCCCGGCGACACCCCGGACAACAGGAGAGGGGGCACCGCCCGGCGGACCTTGGCCGGGGCCACCGGCCCCTCCCCCGCGACGACGTGCAGCAACGTGTCCGGCGCCCGCAGCACCTCGAGCGCCGCTTCGAGGGCGTCCAGCCACCGCGGGACGGCGTGGGCCGCGGTGGGCCCGATGAGCCGCGCCCCGAGGGCTTGCAGCCCCAGCATTCCCCGCAGCGCGAACGGCACCCGTGTCGCGGCGGCCAGGAACTTCCCGGCGAGTCGCAGGTCCCCCAGGTCCACCACCAGCACGTCCGTGGCGGCCACCGCCTCGCCGAGCGAGACCAACGCGGTCAGGACGTCGGCACCCGGCAACCGCCGCCACTCCTCGGCCACGTCACCGTCCCCGCCGAAGCGCTCGATCGTCGAGGCCAGCACCGCGTCGAGGTCGCCCCAGGGGGCCGGCTCGGCCAGGTCGACCACGGCGTACGAGGGGTCCGTGCCCGCCAGCCGCGCCGTCGAGCCGTCGTCGCCGACGCAGGCCAGCGTCACCGTGGGCCCGGCTTCCTGGGGCGCCGTTGCGGGGTTGCCAGCGAGTCCCGCCGCCAGGGCGGCCGCCATGCTGCTCACCCCGGACCCGCCGGGCCCGGTGAGCAGATGGGTACGCACGGTGGGCTCAGCCCTCGCAGCGCTTCTTGAGCCCGCCGAGCGCGCCGGACACGATCGACTTCTCGGCCTTGCGCTTGATCATGCCGAGCATGGGGATCTTCAGATCGACGCCCAGCTTGTACACGACCGAGGTGCCGTCGCCGTCGGCGGCGAGCGTGTACGAGCCGGTCATGTCCTTGAGCACATCGCCGCGCACCAGGGTCCACGAGACGACGCCCTGACCGTCCTCGGCCAGATCCCAGGTGTACTCGAGCACGTAGGTGTCCTGGAAGACCCCGGCGTCGATCGTGAACTCCACCTGCTCGGGGTAGTCCGCCTCGTCGGTCGACAGGACGGTCACCGTGCGCATCTGCGGGGTCCACTCGGGGTAGGCCTCCACGTCGGCGATCACGTCGGAGACGGTGCCCGGGTCGGCGGCGACGCGGATGCTGGATTCGGTGAAGTCGGCCATGCGTCGAAACCTACCGAACCAGCCCCGCCAAGACATCCGCTCGCGGGATCACCCGTCGTCGCCGAGGGCCCGGACGGACTGACCGCCCTCGAACGACCACGTCCGCCGATGCGGCTCCAGCGCGTCCTTCACCGCGGTGACGAACCGCTTCCAGCGCCGAACGTGGGCCAGTTCCACGGCCCGGGCGCGCTCCGTCGTACTGGCCCGCACGTAGTGATGCACGATCGCGCCGTCCCACCACGGTTCGATCCACACCTCGAACTCGCCGGCGAGGACGCCCTCGACGGCCCAGATGGCGCCGAGCGGCCCCCGGTCCACCAGGATCCGCGCGTTGACATGGGGCCACACGGTGGCGACATTGCGCGGATCGGTGAAGACCTGCGCCAACACGCTCGGCGCCGCGTCGATGAAGGTCTCGTCGACGATGTCGACCCGACGGGGCTGGGCAGGACCGCTGCGCACGCCCTCCAGCATGCGCCAAGACGGCGCCTTTGGGCGCATCGGGGCGCTCACCCGGCGCGACTCGTCCCGAACCGGCAGCGACTATGGTGACTAGTCAGTAACGTAGGCGGCTCAGGCAAGGGTGCCGCTCAGGAGGGTTCATGCGCGAGAAGTCCGTCCCCGTTGTCACGAAGTCCACTGAGTCCCACCTGGGCATGATCGTGGCGAGAAACGCCCGACTCGAACCGGAGAAGGTCGTCTTCAGCCGCCGCTCGCCGGGATCAGACGTCTGGGAGGACGTCACCGCCCGGCAGTTCAACGACCAGGTGCGGGCGCTCGGCGCCGCGTTCCGGGCGACCGGGCTGCACTGGGGCGACCGGGTCGGCATCATGAGCCGCACGCGCTACGAGTGGACCCTCACCGATTTCGCGCTGTGGACCGCAGGCCTCGTGGGGGTCCCCATCTACGAGACCTCCTCGGCCGATCAGGTGCGCTGGATCCTGGCGGACAGCGGCGCCCGGGGGGTGGTCGTCGAGACGACCGAGCACCAGCAGCTCGTCGAGTCCGTGCGCACGGACTGCCCGGAGCTGGCCCACGTCTGGCAGATCGACGCCGGCGACCTGGACCGGCTGGCTGCCGAATCGCATGACGTCGGCCCGCTGGAGGAGGCCGCGGCCCGCACCACCTCGGCCGACCTGGCCACGATCATCTACACCTCCGGCACCACCGGCCGCCCCAAGGGGTGCCAACTCACCCACGCGAACTTCCTGGAGCTGTCGGCGAACGCCATCGAGACGCTGCCGGAGATCACCCGCCGCAGCGACGCCTCGACGCTGCTGTTCCTGCCGCTGGCGCACGTGCTCGCCCGGTTCATCCAGGTGCTGGCCGTGGACGCCCGCTTCCGGATCGGGCACGCCCCGGACATCAAGACGCTGCTGCCGGACGTGAGCTCCTTCCAGCCGACGCTGCTGCTCGCCGTGCCGCGGGTGTTCGAGAAGATCTACAACTCCGTCGACCAGAAGGCGGTCCTGGAGGGTCGCGGACGGATCTTCCGCATGGCCGCGGCCACCGCGATCTCCTACAGCCGGGCCCTGGATCAGGGCTCACCGTCGGCGCTGCTCAAGGCGCGGCACAAGCTGTTCGACCTGCTCGTCTACGGCAAGCTGCGGGCCGCACTGGGCGGCTCCTGCGAGTACGCCATCTCCGGCGGGGCGCCCCTCGGCGAGCGGTTGGGTCACTTCTTCCGCGCCGCCGGCGTGACGATCCTGGAGGGCTACGGGCTCACGGAGACCACCGCGCCGACCAACGTCAACACCCCCAGCTTCAACACGGTCGGCACCGTGGGTCAGCCCCTTCCCGGCACCTCGACGCGCCTCGCCGACGACGGCGAGCTGCTGGTCAAGGGGATCGGGGTCTTCCGGGGCTACTTCGGCAACCCCGAGGCGACGGCCGCGGCGTTCACGGACGACGGGTGGTTCCACACCGGCGACCTCGGCGCGATCGACGACGCCGGCCGGCTCACCATCACCGGGCGCAAGAAGGAGATCCTCGTCACCGCGGGTGGCAAGAACGTGGCTCCGGCACCCCTGGAGGACATGATCCGGGCGCACCCGTTGGTGTCCCAGTGCATGGTGATCGGCGACCAGAAGCCCTTCATCGCGGCGCTGATCACGCTGGACCCCGAGATGGTCCCCCTGTGGGGCAAGGCGCACGGGCTCGAGGGGCTCACCCTGGAGGCGGCCCGCACCGACGAGACCGTGCGGGAGCACCTGCAGATGGCCGTCGACCGGGCCAACGAGCGGGTCAGCCGCGCCGAAGCCATCCGCAAGTTCGCCATCCTGGACGGCGACTTCACCGAGGAGTCCGGGCACCTCACGCCCTCGCTCAAGGTCAAGCGCGCCCTCGTGCTGAAGGACTACGCGATGGCCATCCACGAGCTGTACGCCGAGTCACGCGGGCCGGCGTCGCCGCCCTCACGGTCCGGTTCCTGAGGCCAGGGCGCGCACCCGCGTCGCCCAGGCGGTCCGCAGGTCGCTCAGGTCCCACCCGGTCAGCTGCCGGAGGGGATCGAGCAGGCCTGCGGCGCTGGACCGTACGTCGGACGCCGTCAAGGCCAGCCGGACCAGCGCGGCCTCGCCTGACCGTTCCGCAATGATCCGGCAGGCCAGCAGGCCCGCGGCGTAGGCGGCGGCCCGGTCGTCGTACGCCATGGCCTCATCGGTCGGCGGGCGCCCCTCGACGCCCGTCCCTGACGGTGTCCGTGAGGGTGTCCCTGCGCCTGCGCCTGCGCCTGCCCCGGCCCTTGCCTGCGGCCCGATCGGTGCAGCGCCCTCCGGGAGCACATCGTCCGCGAGCACATCGGGCAGCGCGCCGGGTACCACGCCGCGGCGCCGGACCTGCCGGATCAGGGGCGCCGCGACCGCCGCCTCGGCGAGCGGCTCGTCCGCGTACGCCACGTACTCGCAAAAGCCCTCGTCAAGCCACGCCGGACGCTCCGGGCCGCCCTCCCGGCGCAGCGACACGTGGGTCACCTCGTGGGTCAGCACCACGCGCCGGCCGGCGGGGCTCAGGTCCGACCACAGGGCCGGATTGACGACGATCCGGTCGCATCCGATCGCGCGCCCGTCCGCGATCGGCCCGACCGTGGCGGCGGGCACGCCGGTGACGGGTCCGGTGAGCGCCGCCCACCGGGCGAAGGTCTCGGCTCCAGCGGGCATGACCACCACCGCGCCCAGCCCGCGCCGTCCCGTGATCCGGCGTACCGGGTCGACGGCCCGCTCGGCGAGCAGCCAGAGGTCGGACGTCGCCTCGGCACCCACGCCGACCGCCACCGCCTTCTCGCCGCGGCGACCGACCGCGCCGGGCTCCTCCCACGGGAACACCGGTGGATCCCGGCGCCGGGGCGGCAGAGTCGTCGGTTCCCAGTGGGTGACGGCCGAGGCCGGCGCGATGTCGAAACCGGCTACGGCGTACCGCAGTTCGCTGGCCAGCACGCCGTCGACCAGGGTCGCCCCGCCGTACTCCACTCGGCGGATGCCCATCGCCCGCATCACGTCGTACGCGGCCTCGTCCTCCCGGGCCGCACCCGTCGCCACCGGCACTGCCGAGGTGCCGACCCAGTCCGCGCGATCACCGCGCTCGTAGGCGGCGGCGCGCGACCGCAGCGCCGCTTCCACCGCACGATCTGCCGACCCCGCGTCGGCCCCGCCGGGCCGGCCAGTCGCCCTCGTCT
The DNA here is from genome assembly GCA_016699675.1 of Austwickia sp. Classification (NCBI taxonomy): domain Bacteria; kingdom Bacillati; phylum Actinomycetota; class Actinomycetes; order Micrococcales; family Dermatophilaceae; genus Austwickia; species Austwickia sp. The sequence goes on from CP064985.1 coordinate 4,176,709, forward strand.
CCTCGGCGCCCGGGTCGTCGAGCAAACCCCCACCGCAACCGGACGCACCCGCAGCAGCGGCGACGGCGCCCACGACCGCTGCGACGCCCCGCAGCACCTCGCGCCTGGACGGCGGCGGCGAGGACTGCCGCGCCTCCTCCATCCGGTCATGCTAGGCCGCCGGTGCGTCCTCATCCGACCATCGCCGCCTCGTCGAGCATGGCGACGAAGCCTTCGGCGACCTCGGCGTCCACCAGCCCGGCTCGGACGAAGGCCTCGACGGCCTGCATCTCGGCGCCGTCCAAGCAGACCTCCCCGGGTCTAGGCGGTCCGATGGTCAGGAGCACGCCGACGGCGCAACTGGCGCACGCCCGGCCCCGGACGGGGCAGCCCTCGCAGTCGACCAGCATGTCGCTCTCCTCCACTCCGACCGCCTTCACCAGCGGGTTGGCTGACGTTTGCCCGTCACCGTATGCGGACCCTCCGACAGAGCTGTGAGCTGCGCAAACATGAGCAAGCGGCCAGGCATCCGCGCTGCTGCCATGGGTTGTCGGTGGCGAGACCTACCGTCCCGACCATGCAGATGATCCAGGGCACGCTCGACGACGTGGGGACGCCGCTGCACGAGGTCACCTTCGTCGTCGTCGATCTGGAGACGACCGGCGGCAGCGCGGCGGACTGCGCCATCACCGAGATCGGTGCGGTCAAGGTGCGCGGCGGCGAGCGGCTCGGCCAGTTCCAGACGCTGGTGAACCCCGGCCGCCCGATCCCCGCGTTCATCCAGGTGCTCACGGGCATCACTCCTGCCATGGTCACGACCGCGCCGCGGCTCTCCGCCGCCCTCCCGGCGTTCTTCGAGTTCGCCGGCGACTGCGTCCTGGTCGCCCACAACGCCCCGTTCGACGTCTCCTTCCTCAAGGCCGGGGCCGCCCAGCTGGGCATGCCATGGCCCGGTTTCCCGGTGCTGGACACGGCCCACCTCGCCCGTCAGTTGGTCCCGCGCGACGAGGCGCCCAACCGCAAGCTCGGCACGCTGGCCGCGCTGTTCGGCGCGGCGCAGACCCCCGACCACCGGGCCCTGCACGACGCTTCGGCCACGGTCGACGTCCTGCACGCCCTGATGGGTCGGGTCGGCAACCTCGGGGTCACGACGCTGGAGGAGCTCACGACGTACAGCTCGCGGGTCTCGACCTCCCAGCGCCGCAAGCGTCATCTCGCCGACCGCCTCCCGTCGGCGCCCGGGGTGTACCTGTTCAAGGACGCGCGCGGGCAGGTGCTGTACGTCGGGACCTCGCAAGACATCCGGCGCCGGGTCCGGACCTACTTCACGGCGTCGGAGCATCGGAGCCGGATGGGCGAGATGGTCTCGGTGGCCGAGTCCGTCACCGCCGTGGTGTGCGCCACGCCCCTGGAGGCCCAGGTCCGCGAGCTGCGCCTCATCGCCGAGCATGAGCCTCGCTACAACCGTCGCTCCCGCCGGTCCCGACGGCGCCCCTGGGTCAAACTCACCGCCGAGACCTACCCGCGGCTGTCCATCGTGGCGCACGTGCGCGCGGACGGAGCCACCTACCTCGGCCCGTTCTCCGGGCGCCGCACCGCGGAGGAGGCGGTGGCCGCCCTCCACGACGTCCTGCCGCTGCGGCGCTGCAGCGACCACATCGGGCCGCGCACACGCGGCCAAGCCTGCGTCTTGTTCGAGATGGGTCGCTGCGGCGCACCGTGCGAGCATCGGCAGAGCGCGGCGGCGTACGCCGAGGTGGCCGCCGCGGCGGTCGCCGCCATGACGGCCGACTGCCGGCACCTGACCGCGAGCTTGCGGGATCGGATGGCGACGCTGGCGCGGGATGAACGGTACGAGGACGCGGCCGTCGCCCGCGACCGGATGTCGGCGCTGGTCCGGGGCGCCGCGCGGGCCCAACGGGTGGCGCCCCTCGCCGCCGCCGCGGAGATCGTGGCCGCGCGACGCGCCCCGGCGGGCGGCTGGGAGGTGGCCTCCATTCGGTACGGGCGGCTGGCCGGCACGACGGTCACCCCGCGCGGCGCCGACCCGATGCCCTTCATCGACGCCCTCCGCGCCAGCGCCGAGGTGATCGCCCCCGGGGTGGGGCCTGCCCCGGCGACCACGTCCGAGGAGACCGAGGTCATCCTCGCGTGGTTGGAGCGCGACGACGTCCGGCTGGTCCACCTGGACGGCACCTGGTCAAGCCCCGCGTACGGCGCCGCCGGCGAGGGCCTCCGCAGCGGCCAGCAGGCAAGATCCGTCGCCGCCCGGTCGCCCCGGAGCCTGGCCCCGCCGCCCCCTAGCCCTGCCCCGTCGCCACCTCGTCTCACCCCGTCGCAAGGTCGTGCTGGCCCGACGTCCCTGGGTCCGGCGCCGACGCCCCCCGATCCGGCCCGGGCGCCGCAGGACGCTCAGCTGTCCCAACCCCGGTCTACAGTGGCGAGGTGATCACCGCCATCGTCCTCATCAACGCAGACGTCGACAAGATCCCCGAGGTGGCCCAGGCGATCGCGGAGCAGCCCGGCGTCCGGGAGGTCTACTCCGTTACCGGCGACTGCGACCTCATCGCCCTCGTGCAGGTCGAGCACCACGACGACTTCGCCGATGTCATCGCCGACCGCCTCAACAAGACCCCCGGGGTGCAGGGGACGCAGACCCACATCGCCTTCCGGCAGTACGGCGCGAGCGATCTCGAGGCGGCCTTCAGCATCGGACTGGACTGAGCGCGGCTGGCCAACCCTCGCGGACCCGGCCCCCAGCCGGCGTCAGTGCCCGGCGGCGGGATAGGACGTCGTGACCTGGCTCCACTCGGTCAACTTGGCCGCGGCCGCCCCCGAGTCGATGACCTGCTCGGCGCGGTCCATCCCGGCGCGCAGGTCGGCCTCGAAGGCGTCCTGATCGTCGCCTGAGTCGGTCGCCATCACGGCCAGCGCGACGCCGGCGTTGAGCACGACGGCGTCCCGGATCGGGCCCCGCGCTCCCGCGAAGACGTCGCGCACCACCTGCGCGTTGTGCTCCGGGCTCCCCCCGCGCAGGCTCGCCAGCGGGGCGAGCGCAAGACCCACCCGCTCCGGGTCCACGGTGCGTTCGCGCACCTGCCCGCCCCGAACCCACCAGCACCGCGACGTCGTCGAGATCGTCAGTTCGTCGAGGCCGTCGTCGCCGCGGAACACGGCGGTGTCCCGACCGCGGGCGGCGAAGACCCCCGCGACGAGCGGAGCCAACCGGGGGTCGGCGACCCCCACGGCGGCGTACTCCGGCTGCGCCGGATTGGTCAGCGGTCCCAGCACGTTGAAGACGGTCGGGATGCCGAGGTCCCGGCGCGGCCCCGCGGTGTGCCGGAACGAGGGGTGGAAGACCTGCGCGAAGCAGAACGTGATCCCGGCCCGGCCGGCCACCTCGGCGACCTGCGCGGGCGTCAGCTTCAGGTTGACCCCGAGCGACTCGAGCACGTCCGCGGTCCCGGAACTGGACGATGCCGCCCGGTTGCCGTGCTTGACGATGGTCGCGCCCGCGGCGGCACAGGTGAGCGCCGCCATCGTCGAGATGTTGACGGTGTGGGCCCGGTCGCCGCCGGTCCCGACGATGTCCAGACTCGGCCCGGGCACCTCGATGCGATGGGCATGCGCGAGCATCTCGTCGGCGATGCCGGTGAGCTCGCCGACGGTTTCGCCCTTGGCGCGCAGGGCCACGACGAAGGCGGCCACCTGGGTCGGGGCGGCGTCACCGCTCATGATGCGGCCCATCGCCCACGACGCGGTCGGGGCGTCGAGATCCGTCCCGGCCAGCAGCGACGTCAGGACATCCGGCCAGGTCGGCTCGCAAACCTCCATCAGGCGGGCTTGACCGCTTCGCGCGCGGCGATCTCGGCCACCGCCCGGGCCATGGTGACCGGGTCCAGCGGATGCGGCACCGCGCCGTCGGCGTACGACCAAGCCGCCAGCCAATCGTCCTGCGGGCGTCCGGTGAGCACGATGATCGGTGGGCACTCATAGAACTCGTGCTTGAACTGCCGGCACATGCCCAGCCCGCCGTACGGGGCCGACTCGCCATCGAGGATCAGCAGGTCGAAGGAACTGGTGCGCATGGCCTCCTCGGCGGCCGCGGGAGTGGCGCACTCGAGCCAGGACTCGACCTCGACATCACGCGCGGGGCGGCGACCGACGGCGACCCGGACGGCGTCCCGGGTGGATCGGTCATCGCTGTAGAGCAGAATCCGCAGTCGGCGCGTGGCACCTTCCGTGGCGTGGGTCAGCTCCCCGGGAGTGTCGTGAGATGCGCTCATACCGCGAATCCTAGCGAGGCGGCCGCCCAACGCCAGTGTCGCGCCGGGCGTCGGAACGCTGGGGGCCGCGCCGGCCGCCGAGAGGGCGCCATTGGCCGCTGTCGCAGCGGGTTCCACCGCTGGCAGCGGCGCTTGGCGGCGGTCGGCACGGCGCTGATCTGCGCACGTCTTCGGCCGTTCACCTTCAGCAACCGACCGTTGAGCGACGATCCGTTCGCCGCGCATCGGCCAGCCTTCCGCGGGGGCGAATCGCCCTCTCCGATGCGGCAATAATGGCGCCCGTGGCGACCGCAACCTCAGTACACCCTTCCAGCCCCGGCTCCCGGCCCGGCGTCATTCCCGGCCACGGCCCGGTGACCCGTCCCAACATGGCGTCGGTCGGGACGATGATCTGGCTGTCGAGCGAACTCATGTTCTTCGCCGGACTCTTCGCGATCTACTTCACGATCCGATCGGTCCGACCCGAGGTCTGGGCGCATGACACCGCCCAGCTGAACTTCCCGTTCGCGTTCACCAACACCTTGATCCTCGTGATCTCGTCCGTGTGGTGCCAGCTCGGGGTGTTCGCCGCCGAGCACGGCAAGGGCAAGCGCACCGGCAAGCTGTTCGACGTCAAGAACTGGGGCATGCGCGAGTGGTACGTGCTGACCTACCTGTTCGGCGCCGTCTTCGTCGCCGGCCAGGTCTGGGAATACGCGACCTTGACCTCGGAGGGCCTGACGCTGAGCCACGACGCCTGGACGTCGTGCTTCTTCATCACCACCGGCTTCCACGGCATCCACGTCACCGGCGGCCTGATCGCCTTCCTCATCATCATCGGCCGCAGCTTCACGGCCCGGCGCTACACCCACCGGCAAGCCACCGGCGCCATCGTGACGTCGTACTACTGGCACTTCGTCGACGTCGTGTGGATCGCCCTGTTCTTCGTGATCTACGTGCTGAAGTAGCACCCGCCTACTCCCCTACTCCCGCCAGCGCACGCCCGAAGGAACACCGCCGTGAAATCCGTCGCAGCCCGCCGCCGCCACCCGGCCGCGTTCGTTCTGTTGCTCTTGTTGGGCCTGTTCATCACCGGGGGCGCGTACGCCGCATTGGCCCCCACGACGGCCCAGGCCGGCGCCCCGACCGCCAACGCGGCGGAGGAGACCAAGGCCGGGGAGAAGCTCTTCCTCGCCAACTGCTCGACCTGTCACGGCATCGGCGCCGTCGGCACCAAGGACGGGCCGAGCCTGGTCGGCGTCGGCGCGGCCTCTGTCGACTTCCAGGTCGGCACAGGGCGCATGCCGCTTCCGCAGGCCAACGTTCAGGCCAAGCGCAACAAGGTGCAGTTCGACGACGAGCAGATCAAGCAGATGGCGGCCTACGTCGCCTCCCTCGGCCCTGGCCCCGGCATCCCCGACGCCAAGTACACCGAGGAGATGGAGGGCGCCAACCTCGCCCGCGGTGGCGACATCTTCCGCGTCAACTGCTCGATGTGCCACAACTACGCCGGCTCCGGCGGAGCGTTGACCCGCGGCAAGTTCGCTCCGCCGCTGCGCTCCATCGAGGGCAAGCACATCTACGAGGCCATGCTGACCGGCCCGCAGTCCATGCCGGTGTTCAACGACGCCAACCTGACGCCGGAGGCCAAGCGCGACGTCATCGCCTACATGCACGAGATCGACAAGGCCAACAACACCGGCGGGCACTCGCTGGGCTCGTTCGGCCCGGTCGCCGACGGTTACTTCCTCTGGCTCATCGCGATGCCGATCATGCTCGGCGCCGCCGTATGGCTGGGCCGCAAGGCCGCCTGATCCGCCCCTTTCATCCGGGTGAGCGCCTCGCCCGGCAGGCCCGCACCGACAGGAACGATGCATGAACGCCAACGGCTCCCACCCAGGGCCAGACGGGCACGCCCGCCCGGAGAACCCGCACGTGACCGGTCAAGAGGTCTCCCTCGAACACGGCCACGTGGCCGGGGTGGCCACCGCCGACCGGTTCGACAACCCGGGCCTGCCGCCCCACAAGCTCCGGCACGCCGACGTCGACCCCAAGGCCGCCAAGCGTGCCGAACGTCAGGTGGCGACGATGTTCGGGTTGTCGATCCTGGGCACCCTGGGCTTCCTGGTGGCGTACTTCGCCATTCCGATGCACAAGTACGTGTGGATCCCGTGGTTCGGCAACCTGGACCTCCTGCACACCTTGTTCGGCGTCTTCCTCGGCCTGTCGCTGCTGGGCATCGGCCTGGGAGCCGTGCATTGGGCGAAGACCCTGATGCCCGACACCGAGGTGGTCGAGGAGCGCCACCCGATCGTCTCTTCGGCGGAGAACCGTCAGGGTGTCATCGACACCCTCGGCCGCGGTGCCGAGCAGAGCCAGATCGCCCGTCGGCCCCTGATCAAGGTCGCCGGGGGCACGGCCCTCGGGATCTTCGCGCTGCCGATGCTCGTCCAGCTGATCGGTGGGCTCGGCAAGATGGGCGATGCGCAGGAAGAGTTGCGCCACACGTTCTGGCGCAAGGGCCTTCGCCTGATGACCGACCCCGAGAACCGGCCGATCAAGGCTTCCGACGTCACGATGGGGTCGGTCTACCACGTGCTTCCCGAAGGGATTCACGACAACCCCAAGCAGAAGCCGGACGAGGGCCAGACCTTCCAGCATGACGAGCAACTCGGTGTGCTGGAGCGCAAGGCCAAGGCGGCGGTCCTGCTCATGCGCCTGGACCCGGCGTCGTTCGTGAACAGCAAGGCCCGGGACTGGGGCTACCACGGCATCGTCGCCTACAGCAAGATCTGCACCCACGCCGGCTGCCCGGTCGGTCTGTACGAGCAGCAGACGCACCACCTGCTGTGCCCGTGCCACCAGTCCACGTTCGACGTCACGAACGACTGTGAGGTCATCTTCGGCCCGGCCCGTCGCGCGCTGCCGCAGCTGAAGATCACCGTGGACAAGGACGGCTACCTGATCGCCGATGACGGTTTCGCCGAGCCCGTCGGCCCGAGCTTCTGGACGCGTAAACGATGACCACGACATCCTCCTCCCGCAACGAGCGCGCCCAGGCGGCGGCTGATTCCCTTCGCGTCGACGACCGGCCCCCGGCCCGCGACGCGGGCAAGACCGGCGGCCGCATCGGCGGTCTGGCCAACTGGATGGACGAGCGCACCGGCGGCGCCGGGGCGATGCGCTACTTCATGAACAAGGTCTTCCCGGACCACTGGTCGTTCATGCTCGGCGAAGTCGCCATGTACTCGATGGTGGTCGCCCTCCTCACCGGGGTCTTCCTCACCTTCTGGTTCGTGCCGAGCGCCGGCCATATCACCTACGAGGGCAGCTACATCCCGCTTCGTGGGCTCGGCATGTCGGAGGCTTACGCCTCGACCCTGGACATCAGTTTCGACGTCCGCGGCGGCCTGCTGCTGCGCCAGCTGCACCACTGGTCCGCGCTGTTCTTCGTGGCGGCCGTCGGCCTGCACGCCTGCCGGGTGTTCTTCACCGGTGCGTTCCGCAAGCCCCGCGAGATCAACTGGGTCATCGGCACGGTGCTGCTGCTGCTGGCCTGCATCGAGGGCTTCGCCGGTTACTCCCTTCCCGACGACCTGCTCTCCGGCACCGGCATCCGCGTCATGGAGGGCTTCGTCGAGTCGAGCCCGATCATCGGCTCCTGGCTGTCCTACATGATCTTCGGCGGTGCGTTCCCCGGCGAGATGATCATCCCCCGGCTCTACATCGCGCACGTCCTTCTCGTGCCTGCGATCATCATCGGCCTGTTCACCGCTCACCTGCTGCTGGTGGTCGTGCACAAGCACACCCAGTTCCCTGGGCCCGGCAAGACCAACAACAACGTGGTCGGGTTCCCGGTCATGCCGGTCTACGCGGCCAAGGCCGGTGGTTTCTTCTTCATCGTGTTCGGCATCATCGCCCTGATCTCGGGGCTGGTGGCCATCAACCCGGTGTGGATGTACGGCCCCTACGATCCCTCCCCCGTCACCGCGGACAGCCAGCCGGACTGGTACATGGGCTTCGCCGACGGCGCGCTGCGGCTCCTGCCCGGCTGGCTGGAGGTCGAGCTCTTCGGCTGGACGCTGAGCCTGAACCTGGCCCTCGGCTCGATCATCCTGCTTCCCGTCGTCTTCACCCTGATGGGCGCGTACCCGTTCTTCGAGTCCTGGGTCACCGGTGACAAGCGTGAGCACCACCTGCTCGACCGCCCGCGCAACGCCCCGACCCGCACCGCCATCGGTATGGCCGCCCTGACCATGTATCTGGTGATGTTCCTCGCGGCCGGCAACGACCTCATGGCCATCAAGATGGGGTTGTCGATCAACGACATCACCCGGGCGCTGCAGATCCTCTTCTTCGTCGGACCGGTCATCGCCTTCTTCGTCACGAAGCGGCTGTGTCTGTCTCTGCAGCGGGCCGACCGCGACAAGGCGCTGCACGGTCGGGAGACCGGCCGGATCGTCCGGACCCCTGAGGGTCGCTTCTTCGAGGCTCACGAGCCGTTGTCGGACTACGACCGATGGGTCCTGGTCCAGCACGAGGCGCCGCGTCCGCTGGAGCTGACGGCCGGCAACGACGCCATGGGCAACGTCGACCCCAAGGCGGCGGTGTCGAAGAACCGGCTGCGCATGTCGAAGTTCTTCTTCTCCGACCGGGTCGAGCCCGTCACGCCGGCCGACCTGGCCGACCAGCACCACCACGACGACACGTCGATGCTGGCCATCGACCCGGCCGACTTCGGTGGCGTCATGCACGGCGGAGCCGAGGAGCTGCCCGCTGGCCGTTCCTACAGCCACGAGCACCAGCCGCACGGTCCGGAGCATCACGGCAAGCACCCCAAGAACGGCTAAGTCGCCGCACGGGGTCTCACCGAGGGCCGCACCCATCCCATGGGTGCGGCCCTCGGGCTTTGTGCCTCGTTGCTGGCCCCCCACGAGGCCAGCGCCCGTCAGCGCTCCCGGAGTCGCGACGCAGTTGCCGCAAGCATCGCGTCGTCGCCGTCGATCTCCAACACCTTGCTGCGCGCCGTGGCTCCGCTGACGAGCCGTACGTCGTGGCGGCGTACCCCGAACGCCTCGGCCACCGCCCGCAGCACCGCCTCGGTGGCCGCTCCGCCCACCGCCCGAGCCGTCACCGCGACGACGAGCGCCGGGGCGGACGACTCGCCGTACGATCCCCCGACGCGCGTCCTCGACGCTCCTGGCCGCACCCGCACCGCGATTCGCACCCGTCCATTCTCCCGCCCGCCTCGACGTGGCCGCCCGCGCACGCGGTGCGCCAGACTATGTCCATGCCGGTCGACATGAGCCGAGAGCGGTTCGAGGCGGCCGTCGGCGACGCCCTCGACGCCGTGCCGGCCGAGTTCCTCGACCTCTTGGACAACGTCGTGTTCCTCGTGGAGGACGAGCCGTACGACGACCTGGAGGGCGACTGTCTCGGCCTGTACGAGGGTGTGCCCCAGACCGAGCGCGGTTGGGATGTGGGGGCGCCGGTGCTGCCCGACCGCATCACGATCTTCCGGGGCCCGACACTGCGGATGTGTGCCTCGGCGGAGGAGGTGGTGGACGAGGTGGCGATCACCGTCGTCCACGAGATCGCCCATCACTTCGGCATCGACGACGAACGGCTCGAGGAGTTGGGGTGGGACTGACCGACACGAATCAGGCGTCGACCGCGGCCGGGGAGCCGCGCCGGTTGTCCCTGCGGGACGGTTCCATGGTGTGGATGCGACCCCTGCGACGACAGGACCGAGAGCCGATCTCGACCTGGTACGACACGCTGTCGCCGGACACCAAGCGACACCGCTTCCTCGCCGAGGAGGAGCACCTGTCCCCCCGGATGTTGGACTACCTGGTCGACGGCGTGGATGGCGCGGACCATGTCGCGATGGTCATCCTCAGCGGGCCGGCGACCGACGCCAGCCCCACCGAAACCCGGACAGCTACCCCCGCGCGCACCGACGCCGCGACTGCCACCGGACGAGACGCCGACGGCGAGATCGACGACGGCACTCGGCTCGTGGGCGTGGCCCGGCTGGTGCGGCTTGAGTCCGACCCGACCGCCGCCGACATCGCCGTCACGATCGATGACGCCTGGCACGGACGGGGCCTGGCCACGGCGATCCTCCCGGTGCTCCTGGCCGATCGCCCGGCCGGGGTCACGCACCTACGCACGTCGGTGGCCCGGGACAACCCGGCGTCGATGGCCATGCTGCGGCGGGTCGGGAAGCTGCGTGCCGTCGGCGTCGAGCGAGGCGTCGTCGAGGTGGAGATCGACCTCGGCACGCCGTGACGCACTCGGTCCGCGGCGAGCGGCGCTCCTGCTAGGAGGGCTGACCGGCCGCCGGAGTCGACGCCGGCGCGCCGGTCGCCGCAGGTGAGGTCGCTCCCGCGGTGGGTTTGGCCGCCAACGCGGAGAGCGCCTGCCATTGCGGCCAGGTGTACAGCCAGACGGGGATGCCGGCCTCGGCGGGCTGCAGGGGGAAGCTGGAGCCGGTGTTCTCGACCGGGTCCCCGAACTGGATGCGGTTGAACAGCCAGACGGCGTCGCCGGGGGCCATGTTGATGCAGCCATGGGAGACGTTGGCGTACCCCTGCTGGCCCACCGACCAGGGTGCCGAATGCAGGAACTCGCCGCTGTCCGTCACTCGCATGGCGTAGTCGACCGGCGTGCGGTAATACTCCGGATCCATCTTGCCGATCCCGAAGGTCGAGGAGTCCATGATGATCTTCTCGAACTTGTCCATGACGACCTTGGTGCCGCCCCGCGTCTCGAACCTCTCCCCGGGCCGGCCGCCGCTGATGACGAACGTGCGGACGAGTTGTCCGTTCTCGGTGTTCGTCATGGTGTGCTTGGCCAGGTCCACCCGCAGGATCCGCTGCGTGCCGATGGTCAGCTTCGCCCCGTTGTCCTCCATGAGGTAGGCGCCGGGGCCGACCTGCGTCCCGGCGAGTGGGGCCTTGACGTCGATCGTGGTGCCGGCGGCCCAGTAGCTCTGCGGGCGATACATCAGCGTCTTGTCGCTCGTCCACCCCCATCCCCCGGGCTGGGCGGGGACGGTGGTGATGGTCAGCTGCGACTCGATGGTCTGCCGCGACTCCTTGGGGATCGGCTCGTCGAAGTTGACCTGGATCGGCATTCCGGCGCCGACGGTCCAGCCGTCGGGGGTCACGGTGTAGTCGACCGTCGTCGCCGGCGTCAACGTCGTGAACGTCGAGCTGGCGGCCGTCGTCGCGCCGGCCCCGTTCGTCGCGGCCGCCGTGATCTTGTACGTCGTGCGCGGCACGAGACGCGCCGTCGAGGTCCAGACGTTGTCGCCGCCGGTCTTGCCCGCCACGGTTCGCTTGCCGTCCGAGCTGGTGATCGTCACCGCGCCAAGCTGTCCGTCGATCGCCTTCACGCTGACGACGCTGGCCGGCGAGACGTCCTTCGAGCCGTCCGGCATGGAGATCTCGATCCGAGCGGGGGTGGCCGTCGCCGTCGTCGAACCGCCGGCACCACCCGGCGTACCGTTCGCATCCGAACAGGCGGACAAGACCAAGGTGAGCACCAGCGTGCTCATGAGCACACCCGATCTGCCGTCTGCCTGCCTCAGGCGCTCCCCCACCTCAACCCCCGTCCCACCATGGCCACACGATCGCCTTCAGGATGACATCACGGAGCGGCATCGCCCCGCGAAACGCCTGAGGCGCCCGTCGCGGCGGGCGCCCCAGGACTGCTCGTACGTCGAGACTCAGATGCCGATGTCCCCGCGGAAGTACTCGAAGCACCAGCCGAGGAGGGCGATGACCGCGAAGACGACGCCCACGAGGAAGACCCACCAGCCGACCGCGAGGCCGAGGAAGACCAGCAGCGCGGCACCCGCGAGCGGAAGCGGCCACCAGCTGTGCGGGCTGAAGAAGCCGTAGTCGCCCTCGGCGTCGGAGATCTCGCCGTCGAGGTCGTCCTCGGGGCGGGCGTCGAGCTTGCGGGAGGTGATGGCCAGGTACGAGCCCGCCATGCCGACCATGATGGCCAGCAGGACGAGGCACACGACCCCGACCGGTTCGATGCCGTGCTCGGAGCGGCTGGTCGCGAACGCGTACACCGCGGCGACGAGCGCGAACGGGATCACGCCGTACAGGAAGAGCTTGGACTCGACCTTCATCGCACGTTCCCTCCGTCACGACGCTGGAGCTGGTCGACGACCCGCTGGTCGGGCGCGGGGCTCGCGAGCTCCTCCGCGTCCGGGTGGTGCAGGTCGAATGCGGGCCGCTCGGAGCGGATGCGCGGGATGGAGTTGAAGTTGTGCCGCGGCGGAGGACACGAGGTCGCCCACTCCAGCGACGCGCCGTAGCCCCACGGGTCGTCGACGGTCACGATCGGCGCCTTCTTCCAGGTCTTCCAGACGTTCAGGAAGAACGGCAGGAACGACAGGCCCAGCAGGATCGAGCCGAACGTCGAGATCTGGTTGAACAACAGGAAGTCGTCCTCGACCAGGTAGTCGCCGTAGCGCCGGGCCATGCCCTGCACGCCGAGCCAGTGCTGGATCAGGAAGGTGCTGTGGAAGCCGAGGAACAGCATCCAGAAGTGGATCTTGCCGAGCCGCTCGTCGAGCATGCGGCCGGTCAGCTTGGGCCACCAGAAGTAGTAGCCGGCGAACATGGCGAAGACGACCGTGCCGAACACCGTGTAGTGGAAGTGCGCCACCACGAAGTAGCTGTCGGAGAGGTGGAAGTCGAGCGCGGGGCTCGCGAGCACGACGCCGGTGAGGCCGCCGAAGAGGAACGTCACGAGGAAGCCGAGGGCCCAGACGATCGGGGTCTCGAAGGTGATCGAGCCGCCCCACATCGTGCCGATCCAGTTGAAGAACTTCACGCCGGTCGGCACGGCGATGAGCATGGTCATGATGCCGAAGAAGGGCAGCAGCACCTGGCCGGTGACGTACATGTGGTGGGCCCACACGGTCATCGAGAGGGCGCCGATGGCGATCGTGGCGAAGATCAGGCCCTTGTAACCGAACACGGGCTTGCGGGAGAAGACCGGGAAGATCTCGCTGACGATGCCGAAGAACGGCAACGCGATGATGTAGACCTCTGGATGCCCGAAGAACCAGAACAAGTGCTGATAGAGCACCGGGCCGTTGTTCTGCGGGTCGTAGATGTGCATCCCGAAGAGGCGGTCGCCGGCGAGGCCCATGAAGGCCGCGGTCAGGACCGGGAAGACCATCAGGACGAGGATCGAGGTGACCAGCACGGTCCAGGTGAAGATCGGCAGCCGGAACATCGTCATGCCCGGGGCCCGCATGCACACGATCGTGGTGAGGAAGTTGACCGCACCCATGATCGTGCCGAAGCCGGTCATGCCGAAGCCGAGGATCCACAGGTCGCCACCCAGGCTCGGGCTGAACGTCGCGGTCGACAGCGGCACGTAGGCGAACCAACCGAACGACGCCGCGCCGCCGGGCACGAGGAAGCCCGCGGTCGCCATGAGGCCACCGAAAAGGTAGAGCCAGTAGGCCAGCATGTTCAGCCGCGGGAAGGCGACGTCAGGGGCGCCGATCTGGAGTGGCAGCAGGGCGTTCGCGAAGCCCGCGAACAGCGGCGTCGCGAAGAGCAGCAGCATGATCGAGCCGTGCATGGTGAACATCTGGTTGAACTGCTCGAGGTTGTGCACGACCTGCAGGCCGGGCTCGAAGAGTTCCGCACGGATGACCAGCGCCATGATGCCGGCGAGGAGGAAGAAGAACATCGACGTGACGAAGTACAGGTTGCCGATGACCTTATGGTCGGTCGTCGTAATGACCGACACGAACCGCTGCCCCTTGCTGGAGTGGCGCGTTTCAGCTCTGGTGCCGGCGACATGCCCCGGCGTGAGAACGGTCGACATCACTTGGTCCCTTCAGCAGGCGTCCACTGCAGCTTGTTCTCCTGGCCCGGCTCGAGCTTCGCACGGCTCAGGCTGTTGTCCAGCTGGCCGGTCTGCCCCTTGGCCTTGAGGTCGGCCATGTGCTGGTCGTATTCGTTCTGCTCGACGATCTTGACGTTGAAAAGCATCGTCGCGTGGTACTGCCCGCAGAGCTCGGCGCACTTGCCCTGATAGGTCCCCGTCTCGGTCGGCACGATCTGGAGCTTGTTGACCTTGCCGGGGATCATGTCGAGCTTCTGCTGGAACGCGGGGATCCAGAACGAGTGGATGACGTCGCGCGCCGTGAGCACGAACTCGACCCGCTTGCCCTTGACCAGGTAAAGCGTCGGCAGCGTCTTCTCGACACCGTCCTTGCCGGTGAGCTGCCCCTGCACGCCCGAGTCGTAGACGTCGGCGTCGACGTAGTTGAAGTCCCAGCTCCACTGCTTGCCGACGACGTTGATCTGGTAGTCGGGCTTCGTCGAGGTGTCGAGCAGGATCGCCTCGTCGCGGGCGGTGAAGTAGAAGAGCACCCCGATCATCATGACGGGGACCACGGTGTAGAGCAGCTCGATGGGCACGTTGTAGCGCAGCTGCGGAGGCAGCCCGACGTCGTCCTTCTTGCGCCGGTAGGCCACCATGCACCAGATCGTCAGGCCCCAGACCAGGACGCCGACGATCAGCGCCGCGATCCAGCCACCGACCCAGAGGTCCTGGACCCGCTGCGCGCCCTCCGATGCCCCCTTGGGGAGGAAGCCCCGCGACAACTCCTCGCTGCCGCACCCGGCGAGCGCGAAGGACGCGAGGACAGACGTCGCGGTGAGGCCCGCCGCCCGGCGCGCGCGGCGGCCATGGGTGTCAACTTGCCGACGCAATGGTGCACCTTCCCAAGATCGGTAGGGGCCGCGCCGGGCGGCCTAGAGCCTTCCGCCTGGGGGCACGGCGTTGCTGGTGAGGTGAACATTACCGGTCTGGGGAGGCTAGGCCGCTCGTGCGGGGATGGCTGTACCGCGCGGTGACACAAGAGAATCGGTGGACGGCGCTCTCACACGACCAGCGGCTGGGGGCTGATCAGGGCCTCTGTGCCAGCAGCCCCCGCGGCAGCGGGCCCGGCTCCCGGCGTAAGTGTGGGACCTCCAGTGCCACAGTCAATCTGGCCAGGTAGGCCGCTCGCGGCAGCTCGCTCACGCCCAGCGTCGCCAAGTGGTCGGTCTGCCACTGCACGTCGATCAGCCGGCGCGGGTCGCCATCGTCCGCGAGCACCGCGACCAGGCCGACGAGGGCCGCCTTGCTGGCGTCGGTCGCGTGGTGAAACATCGACTCCCCCGCGAACAGGCCGCCCACGGCCACGCCGTACAGCCCGCCGACCAGCCGATCCTCCCGCCACACCTCGACGGAATGCGCCCACCCGAGGTCGTGGAGGAGGCGGTACGCCGTGCGGATCTGGGGGGTGATCCACCGGCCGCGCCGACGCGGGTCCGCGCACGCGGCGACCACCTGGTCGAAGGCGGTGTCCCAGGTCAGGTCGAACGAGGCCAACGACCGCCGCAGCGACCGCGACACGTGCAGGTCCGCCAACTCCAGGACGCCGCGGGGGTCGGGACTCCACCAGCCGAACGGACCCTCGCCGCCGTCGCCGAGGCCCATCGGGAACAGGCCGGAACGGTACGCCGCGAGCAGCGTGCCGGGTTCCAGATCGGCACCCACCGCCACGAGGTCGTCTCCCGGCGTCGGCCGCACCGTCGCCAGATCCCACACGGTCGGCGGTGGCTCGACGGGCTCCACGGCCCCAGCCTAGTGATGCTGATCGGGCGGCCACCGCTCGGCGGCCCACTGGACGGCCTCCCGGTGTGCAGGGCGGTTCCTTAGGCGGAGTAGGAGGCCGAACCCGTCGGTGCGGTTCCTCAGCGTCAGGACCCCCACGTGGATCCCGACCTGTTCGACGCTCGGCTGGTCCGTAGAAGTCCACGGCGTGAGCGGCTGGGCGAGGCGACATGATCCAGTACTGGCGCGAACTAGGTACTTGACTTACCAAGGCACCGACGCCACGCTCGGGACATGGCACGCCACGATCCCCAGATGCTCAAGGGCGTCCTGTCGTTGTTGTTGTTGCGCGTGCTCGCCGGTGCCGACGGCTACGGCTACTCGATCGTCACCCTGCTCAACGCCGCCGGCTTCCCCGACCTGGTCGAGGGGTCGGTCTACCCCGCCCTCACCCGGCTGGAGACCGCCGGCCATTTGGAGTCCTACCTGCGGCGTTCCGACTCCGGACCGGCCCGCAAGTACTACCGCCTCACCGCCGCCGGCCACGCCGAACTCGTGCGCTCCGAGGCCGCCTGGGCGCAGTTCGTCACCGCGGTTTCCGCCGTCCACCCCGAGCCGGGGCACCCCGATCCTCAGGAGGCTTGACATGTCCGTCCTCGACAGCGTGCGCATCGAGTCCGCGGTGCAGCGCTATGACCTCGCGCTGGATCTGTACGGCGTGGCCGGCCGGCGGCGCCGGGAGTTGCGCCGTGAACTGCGCGGCAACCTGCACGAATCGGCCCAAGCCGGCGGCGCGTCGAAGGCCCTGGCGGCTATCGGATCGCCGGAGCAACTCGCGCGGGAATCGGCCGCCGCCGTGCGCGATCCGCGCCGCCCCGCCTGGAGCCAAGGGTTCAGCTGGGCGCTCGTCGCGGTGGTGCTCTACTGGCTGCTCGCGCTGTGGAGCGCGTTCGCCTTCATGGACGGGGTCTTCGCCGCCGACGTACCGCACGAGGTCACCGGGCCGGTCACGCTGCTGCCGGGCGTCGTGGTACACGCCCACGAGCGGGCCGGGGAATTCGGCGGCGGGCTGACCATGACGGGCCCCTTCTGGGTGACCAGCCTGGTGGTCTTCCTCGTGGTGCTCGCCCTGGCCGGGCGGGTGTGGCGGCCGCTGCGCCGTACGGCGTCCTGACCGGACCACGACGGCGAAGGCCGCCGCACCCGGGATGTCCAGGGAATGCGGCGGCCTTCGGCGCGGCGCGGCTCAGCTGAAGCTGTCGCCGCAGGCGCAGGAGCCCTGCGCGTTGGGGTTGTCGATCGTGAAGCCCTGCTTCTCGATCGTGTCGGCGAAGTCGATGGTGGCGCCGTCGAGGTAGGGGGCGCTCATCCGGTCGACAACCACCGCGACACCGTCGAAGTCGCGGACGAGGTCGCCGTCGAGGCTGCGCTCGTCGAAGTAGAGCTGGTAGATCAGGCCGGAGCAGCCGCCCGGCTGCACGCCGATGCGCAGCCGCAGGTCGTCGCGGCCCTCCTGCTCCAGCAGGCTCTTGACCTTGGTCGCCGCCACATCCGTGAGCAGCACACCGTGCGAGGTGGTCTCGTTCTGAATGGTCATCGCTTACGTCCTTCGCAGTCGTCCGGTGGCGCGGTCGCCAGGTCCACAGGTGCCAACCTGACGCGGGCCGCGACCATTCCCGCTGGGCTTAGGCCAGCCTAAGCGATCGCGACCGCTCCCGTCTCGGGGGCCCCATGCCCGTGCCCGCGCCGCACCGCAGGCTCGTGACGCAGGCCCGCCCCGTGCCCCGGCCGCAGGGCTGCGTCGATAGGGCAGGGTCACCAGGGCCGCGTCAGCAGGGCCGCGGTGGCGACCACGTCGCCGCCACGCGGGCCGCCCGGGACTGGAGCGTCCCCACGGGGTTGGCCATGGCCTCGACGACGCCGGCGGAATGCTCGGCCACGGCGTACGTCCCCGACAGGCCCAGCGCCATCGAATCGCGGCGCCCCACGTCGACGGTGCCCGCCAGGGCGACGACCGGCAGGCCCCGTGCGGCCGCGAGGGCGGCGACCTCGCCGATGACGCCGCCCCGCAGGGTGCGGTAGTCCAGGTTGCCCTCCCCGGTGACGACCAGATCCGTCGCAGAGAGCAGCGCGGGCATGTCCCAGGCGTCGAAGCACCAGGCCGCGGCGCTCTGGCGGCGGGCGCCGACGAGGAACAGCCCGTACCCCAGGCCGCCCCCCGCTCCGGCGCCGGGTTCCCGATCCAACCGGCGGGCGAGGCCGGTCATGAGGTCGGTGGCCGGCGGGCAGGAGCGGTCCGCGACCTCGCGGAAGCGCCCCAACGCGAACTCCAACTGCTGGGCGTCCTCGGCCCGCGCCCCCCGGACCCCCGCGGTCGCCGCCGAGGTGCCCTGCAGCCCGAGCAGGGGCAGCTCCTCCTGGGTGGCCAGGACCAGCTCGATGCCGGCCAATCGCTCGCGGACCGCGCCGAGGTCGGCGAGATCCTCCTCGGCCAGGGCGGCCAGCTTGGCCCCGCCGTGGGCCAGTGCGGCATCCGGCCCGGCGCCGAGGGCCGCCAGCATGCCCGCGCCGCCGTCGTTGGTCGCGGCCTCCCCGACGGCGACCACGATGCGGGTCGCGCCCTCCGCGCGGGCTACCTGGATCAGCTGGCCCACGCCATAACTGCTGGTTACCAGGGGATTGCGCTCGTGGCCCGCCAAGAGGTGCAGCCCGCACGCCTGGGCGGCCTCGATGTACGCCGTCGTCACCCCCGCCTCGGCGACGAGCAGGACGGCCGCGGGCACGTCCCGGCCCAACGGGTCGGAGACCGTCGCGGCCACGGTGATGCCACCGTCCACGGCCTTGGCCAGCACGTCGAGGAATCCCGCACCGCCGCCGCTGATGGGGGCGAGCACCAGGTCGTCGTGCGGCGACCGGGAACGCCATCCAGTGGCGATGGCCTCGGCGGCCTGCACCGCCGTCAAGGTTCCGCCGAATCGTTGCGGGCAGATCAGCACTCGCATGCCGTTATGTTCCCATCGTCGAGCCGGCAGAGGCAGTCATCGCGAATCCCGGGCGTCGTCCGCACGGACGACACGCGCGTCGCGGGCCTCACGGGCGCGGCAGCCGGCCGATCCGGTCGAGCAACAACGCCTCCGCGAGACAGACCCGTTCGAACTCGCCCAGGTGCAGGCCCTCGTTGGCGCCGTGCGCCCGCGTGTCGGGGTCCTCCACGCCGGTCACGAGGATGGCCGCCGCGGGGAAGCGCTCCGCGAACTCCGCGATGAACGGGATCGAGCCGCCGATGCCGGTGTCGACCGCGGCGGTCCCCCACGCCTCGGCGAACGAGTCGCGCGCCGCCTCGACGTACGGTCCCTGCGTCGGGGCGACGAAGCCGTTGCCGTGGTCCTCGAGCTCGACCTGCACCGTCGTTCCCCAGGGGGCGTTCGCGAGCAGGTGGTCCCGCAGGGCCTCGAAGGCGCCGGGCCAGTCCTGGGAGGGCGCCAGCCGCGCGGAGACCTTGGCGCGCGCCTGCGGCAGGAGCAGGTTGGCGGCCTGATCCACGGCCGGGGCGTCCACGCCGATGACCGTGATCGCGGGCTGGGACCAGATCCGGGAGACCACGCTGCCCGACCCGATGAGGGGGGCGCCGGCAGGCATCCCGGAGTCGGCGCGGAAGGTGTCCTCGGGATAGTCCAGCTCGCTCGCGGGGTCGCTGATCAGGCCCTCGACCGCCACGCTCCCGTCCGGGTGGTGCAGGGTCGCCAGTAGGCGGCACATCGCGGTGAGAGCATCCGGCGCCGCGCCCCCGAACATCCCCGAGTGGACGCCGTGGCGCAGCGCGGTCACGGTCACGACCACGCGGACGTTGCCCCGCAGCGTGGTGGTCAGGGCCGGCGTCCCGACCGCCCAGTTGCTGCTGTCGGCGATCACGATCGCGTCGCAGTCCAGGGCCTCCGCGTGCTGGGCGAGGATCTCGGGCAGGCTCTCGGAGCCCACCTCCTCCTCGCCCTCGATGAGGAACCGTACGTCGACGCCCAGCTCCGACCCCAATACCCGCAGCGCGGCGACGTGGGCCATGATGCCCGCCTTGTCGTCGGCGGCGCCCCGAGCGAAGAGCCGCCCGTCGCGCTCGGTCGGTTCGAACGGCGCACTGGCCCACTCGGCCGGGTCGCCGGGCGGCTGGACGTCGTGGTGGGCGTAGAGCAGCACCCGCGGGGCGCCCTCGGGGCCAGGCCGTCGGCCCAGCACCGCCGGATGTCCGGCGCCGATCGTCACCAGCTCGGCCTCGACACCCTCGCCGCGCAGGAGCTGCGCCACGTGTTCCGCGCTCCGGCGCACCTGCGCGGCGTCGAAGCTGCCCAGCGAGACGCTCGGGATGCGCACCAGCGCGTCGAGATCGCTGCGGACCCCGGGCATGGCGGCGGCCACGCGGGCGGCCAGCTCGTCGCGGCGCGAACCGGATTCGGGCGAGGTACGGGCGGCTCCTGCGGCGGGGGTGGTCATCCGGCCAGCCTATGACCGGCGTCCGCGCGCTGTCCGCGCATCGGGGCAACGCGCCGTAGCGCGGGAGGGGGGTGTCCTAGAGTGGCGTCCGTGTTTGGACGCAAGAAGGACGAGCCGGCTGCGGTGCCGGAGCAGGACGCGATCGGCGAGGGCCGGCCGGGGGCCAAGAACCGCCCGACCCCGAAGCGGCGCGAGGCGCAGGCCGCCCGGATGCAGCCGCTGGTCCCGCTCGACCGCAAGGCCGCGGCGCAGCACGCCAAGGACGCGCAGCGCGCCGATCGGGCGCGCCGGCAGGAGGCCATGCGGCGCGGGGAGGAATGGGCGCTGCTGCCACGCGACCGCGGCCCGGAGCGGGCGTGGGTGCGCGACTTCGTCGACTCCCGCTGGAACGTCGGGGAGTTCCTGCTGCCGGTCATGTTGATCGGGCTGCCGTTCATGTTCATCGACCCCACCAGCTCGCTGGCGAGGTTCGGGGTCTCGATCGTCTACGGCGCGTTCGCCGTGTTCATCGTCGACACCTTCGTCATGTGGTTCCAGCTGCGGCGGCGCTACGCCGAGACGTTCGGCGGCAAGCCCCCGGGCGGCACCTTCTTCTACGCGATGAGCCGGACCATGTCGTTCCGGCGGACCCGGATGCCGCTGCCGCGGGTGCAGCGCGGGCAGCGCTGGACCAAGCCCAAGGCGTAACCGCACCGGGCGGGATCTCCGCACCGGGGAGCGTCACCGCACCGGGCGGCGTCACCGCACCGGGCGGCGTCACCGCACCGGGCCACAGTCGAGCATGGCCCCGCGGCCTGCGGCGTCAGGCGCCCTCGAGGGACATCGGCCCGTAGACGATCTCGCCGCCGTGCCGCAGGGTCACGGCGCCGACCCCGGCCTCCGCGAGGTCCTGCCACGACTCCCCCAGGTAGGCCTCGGCCTCCGCCTGGCTCGGAAAGCTCGCCGTCGTCCCGGCGTCCGGCACCTCGGCGCCCCCGGCGTCCAGGTAGGTCCACGTCCAGCTCTCGCTCATGGCCCCAACCTAGCCCGCTCCCGGCGTACCGTCCTTTCGCGCGAACCGGCGCCGCACCCCGGCCCGCACGCGGGCGAGGGGGCCGCCCCGGCCGGCCGCGGACCGGCGCAGCCGCTCGGCCCGTTCCAGCGCGCGCCGGCGCTCCCGGGCGAGCCGGGACTCCTCCGCCCGGCGCTCGGTCTCGGCCCGCGCCGCCTCGGCCTCCCGCTCGGCCTGTTCGCGGGCGGCGTGGCCGGTGCGGTACTGGCCGTCGTACTCGAAGCTCACCTGCACCGTCTGGAACCCCTTGAGCCGCTGGGCGCGCGCCAGCCCGGCGTAGGCGGCCCGGTCCCCCTCGGTGAGGTCCACGTCGTCGGTCAGGGGCGTCAGCAGCGCCCGCGGGTAGAGCCCCAGCGCCAGGACGACGTTCAGCTCGGTGCACAGCACGAACGCCACCGAGGCCAGATAGATCCAGGCCAGCAGACCGAGGACGACCGCGAATACGCCGTTGGTGTCGCTGGCGCCGGCGACGTACCGGCTCACGAACCCCGTCCCCGCGCCCTGCAGCCCCTGCCACGCCAGCACCCCGAGGACGCTGCCGGGCAGCGCCTGCCGCACGGTCACCCGGTAGCTCGTGCCGAACCGGGAGATCACCTGGAACAACACCCAGGTGACACCCATCGACGCGAAGGTCGTCCAGTAGCCGACCGCCTGCTCGTTGCCGGTGATCGCCCGCAGCGCGGCGTCCCACTGGGACAGGAAGGTCGTGACCACCAAGAAGATCGCGACGAGGACCAACAGCCCCACGCTGCGGGCGCGCGCGAGGACGGGGTTCGGTCGGGAGTTGCGGGGGACGTACCAGGCGGAGTTCATCGCGTTCTGCATGGCCTGCGCGACGCCGACGGCGCCGTAGAGGGCGCCGAGCGAGCCGATGACGACCGCCGCCGTGTTCCCCCGCAGCTGGGCCCGCTGCACCTGGTCGCCGATGACGGGGATCTGCCGAAAGGCCGACTCCATGATCTGGGCCTGCAGCTCCGGGTTGTTCTCCAGCGCGAACCCGAGCACGGAGGACAGCAGCAAGAGCAGGGGGAACAGGGACACGAACCCGTAGTACGTGATCAGGGCCGCGAGGTAGGCGCCCTGGTCATCGAAGTACTTGTAGATCAGCCCGATGGGCAGCCCGAGGATGGCGTGGCGTCGCTGAAACGCGTCGATCGCCCCGATCACGCCGCCGCGCGCACCGTCCCGCGCACCGTCGTGCGCACCGCCCTCCACCCGCGGCATCCTGCCACGAGCGCGGGTCGCGGCGGCGGCCGTACGCTGGGCGCGCAGCGACCACCGCCGTCCGCGGGCGGTGCGCGCACCTCGACGTCGACTCCAGGAGCCTCGCCGTGACGCAGCCGACCGCCCCCGCCCCGCTCCCCTCGCTCCCCCCGCTTTCCGAAGACTTCGCCCGCGTGCTCGTCGTCGTCGCCCACCCGGACGATATCGAGTACGGCGCCGCGGCGGCCGTCGCCCGGTGGCGGGCGGCGGGGATCGAGGTGGCCTACCTGCTCGCGACGTACGGCGAGGCGGGCATCGACTCGATCGACCCGAGCGAGACGGCGTCCGTCCGGGCCCAGGAGGAGCGCGACGGGGCCGCCGAGGTCGGGGTGAGCCGGGTGCACTTCCTCCCACACCGCGACGGCGTGGTCGAATACGGCCTGCCGCTGCGCCGCGACATCGCTCGGGTCATCCGCGCCGAGCGTCCCGACCTGGTCGTGTCGCTGACCCACCGCGAGCGGTTCGGCGGCGGGGGCACCAACCAGGCCGATCACCGCGCGGTCGGCCTGGCGGCGCTCGACGCCTGCCGGGACGCGGGCAACCGGTGGGTCTTCCCCGAGCTGGTCGAGGAGGAGCTGGAGCCGTGGGGCGGCGTGCGGCGCATCGCCTACGTCGCCTCCCCCACGCCGACGCACGCCCTCGACGTGGGCGAGCACCTGGACGCCGCCGTGGCGAGCCTGGAGGCACACGCCCGGTACCTTGAGGCGCTGGGCCCCGACTACCCCGCCCCGCGCGCCCTTCTCGAGGGGATCCTGTCGGGTGGGGGTGCGGCGGCCGGATGCCGGTACGGCGTGACGTTCGAGGTCTTCGACCTCTGAACGGGGGACGCGCGCCGGCAGGAGCATGACGGCAGGTGCGCGGCGGTAGAACGGAGCAGCGGATGACCATCAGGCTGGCGCTGGCCACGGGGGCGGACTACCTCGGGGTGGATGCCGATGGGCCGGCCTTCCCGGCGGCCCTGCGCGCCGAGGGCATCGACGCCCACCGGGTCGTCTGGGACGAACCCCGCGACTGGACCGCCTTCGACGCGGTGCTCCTGCGGAGCACCTGGGACTACCCGGACAAGCTCGCGGACTTCCTCGCCTGGACCCGAGCGGTGCCGCGTCTCGTCAACTCGGTGGAGCTCGTCGCCTGGAATGCGGACAAGCACTACCTGGCCGAACTGGCGGAGGCCGGGCTGCCGGTGGTGCCGACGCGGTACGTCGCCCCGAGGTGCGATCGGGATGCCGCCACCGGCTCGGACTGGGCGGCAGCGGTCGGGGTCTGGCCGCCGGACCGGTCAGAGGTCGGGGTCTGGCCGCAGGATTGCGCGGAGGTCGTCGTCAAGCCGGCCGTCAGCGCGTCGGCGCGGGACACCGGCCGGTTCCCGGTCGGCGACCCGGCGGCGGGCGACCTGATCGCGGCGATCCATGTCGGCGGCCGGGTCGCCATGGTCCAGCCGTATCTGTCTCAGGTTGATGTCGAGGGTGAGGGGTCGTTGGTCTACTTCGGCGGCCGCTTCTCCCACGCCGCCCGCAAGACGGCGCTGCTCGCCCCGGGCGCGGCACCCTTCCGCGAGCCCGAGGCGGGAGAGCTGACCGAGGACCAGCCGCACCCCGGCCTGCAGGTGATCGAGGCCGACCCGGACCAGCGCCGCGTGGCCGACGCGGTGATGGCGCACCTGGAGGACCGGCACGAGGTGCCCGTCTATGCGCGCATCGACCTGCTGCCCTCGTCCGCCCGACCCGTCGTCCTCGAGGTCGAACTCATCGAGCCCAACCTGTGGCTGCACGCGCCCGGCGCGCCGGAGCGGTTCGCCGCGGCGGTGCGGGCCGCGCTGACGGGCCGCTGAGTCCGCCGGCGGTGGCGGCTCCTTGGCGGGGGGGCTAACTCAGCCGCGGCGACGGCCGTCGCGCCGGCGCCTTGCGGCGCACCCAGAGCACGAGTTCGGTGGCGCCGCCGTACCGCGAGGCCTCCCCCTCGCTGATCCCCACCGACAACTGCAGCCGGGTGAGGTCGCCGCCGAGGATGCGGTGGTAGCGCGCCAGCAGCGCCGCTTCGTCCAGCGTCGTCGCCGCGCCGACGAGGCGGCCCCCGAGTCGCAGCGCGCGCCAGGTCGTCTCCATCACGCCGGGCGCCGCGCTGGCATCCACGAGCAGTACGGCGTCCGGAGTGGGGAGCCCAGCCGCGGCGGCGGGCAGCGCCCCGTGGACGCGCTGGACCGGGGCGACGCCGAACGGGGTCGGCCGGTCGGCGACCTCGCCGCGATGCGTGATCAGTGCCGCGCGCGCCCCGGGCGAGGCCATGCTCCACGCGAGGGCCGCGGCGCCGGTCCCGCCGATCTCCCACAGCATCTCGCCGGGCGCCGGGTCGAGCGCGGCGAGGAGGGCTGCCGACAGCAGCGCGGCCGCGGACCCGGTGAGCTCCTGGCCCGATCCGTCGGGGAGGAGCGGACCCAGCTCGGCGAGCCGGGCGGCGCCGTACGTGGAGACGCGCCCCGCCCGGTTCTCTGCCCCCGCGGCGGGCACCGGCGCGGGCCGCCCGAGGTCGGGGGGCTCCGGGGGCTCGACGCGCGGCTCAGGCTCGGCGGGGAACGCAGCACCGCTGTCGACCACGTGCCGCGCCTCGTCAGCCTCAAGGTCAGGCAGAGATTCACTCGTGGTCCCTGGCGACAGGGCCGCGGGTGGCCCGGCGGCGCTGTCCGCTGGGGCGACGAAGCCCGGCGTGCTGTGGCAGGTCACCGCCACGACGTTGAGGCCGCAGGTCACCTCCACGTCCCACCCCGACGCCGTACCGTCCCACCGCTGTTCACGGTCCGTCCCGAGGTCACCCAGGACGACGAGGGCGCTGTCGCCACACCCCTGGTCGGCCAGCCGGGTCGCGACCGTGGCCGGGGTGTCCCGCCCGGCGGAGAGCACGATGAGCCGGGCCCCCTCCGCGAGGTGACCGGGGAGGGTGTCCAGCCCCCCGGCGGGCGCGTTGATGACCGTCACGCTCTCCACCGGCCAGCCTAGCCGGGCACACGCCAGCGCGACCGAGGAGAGGTTGGGCAGGAAGAGCAGCCGCTCGATGCCGAGCTCCTCGACCAGCGTGCGGCCGATGCCGTAGAGCAGCGGGTCCCCGGAGGCGAGGACGGCCAGTCCGCCGTCAACGTGCTCCTCGACGAGGGCCCTGATGTCGTCGCGCCGGGGGCTGCGCCATTCCTCGCGCCGCGCCCCCAACCAGACGGGCAGCTGCTCGAGCTGCCGGGGGCTGCCGATGATCGTGCGGGCCTGGCGCAGGGCGTGCCGGGAGTTCTCGCCGAGCGAGGCCCAGCCGTCCGCGCCCACGCCGACGACGACCACGCCGCCCGCGGCGTAGGTCTCGGCGATGCGCCGCGTCACGGGCGATTTCCCGGGCGCGCTGAAAAGCCCTCCACGACAAGATCATTCGGCTTGATCGCCGGCGTGATGAGGGATCCGGACCGACGGCTTGCCCCGACTCGCGCGCGAATCCGACGCGCAGCCAGGCAAACTCACCCGCCGACGCGGGACAGCGCTTGGGCTCAGCGCACCTCGTGGCCCGCCGCGCGCAGCGCGTCCTTGACCTGACCGATGGTCAGGTCGCCGAAGTGGAACACGCTGGCGGCCAGCACGGCGTCCGCCCCGGCCGCGACGGCGGGCGGGAAGTGCTCGACCGCGCCGGCGCCCCCGCTGGCGATGATTGGCACGCCGACCAGCGCCCGGACCGCAGCGATCAGCTCCAGGTCGAAGCCCGCCTTGGTGCCGTCGGCGTCCATCGAGTTCAGCAGGATCTCCCCCGCCCCGATCTGCGCCGCCTGCGCGCACCAGGCCAGGGCGTCGATGCCGGTGCCGCGCCGCCCACCGTGGGTGGTGACCTCGAATCCCGACTCCGGCCGGGGGTGTCCGTCCGCCGACCTTCCCGCCCCGGCGGCCGCCGGGTCCTCGCGCCACCGCCGCACGTCGGCGGACAGCACGAGCACCTGCGCGCCGAAGCGGTCGGCGATCTCGGCGACCAGGCGGGGCCGGGCGATCGCGGCGGTGTTCACGCCCACCTTGTCGGCGCCCGCCCGCAGCAGCCGGTCCACGTCGTCCACCGTGCGGACGCCCCCGCCCACGGTCAGCGGGATGAAGACCTGCTCGGCGGTGCGCCGGACGATGTCGTAGGTCGTCTCGCGGTCCCCGCTGCTCGCGGTCACGTCGAGGAAGGTCAGCTCGTCGGCGCCCTGCGCGTCGTACGCGGCCGCCAACTCGACCGGATCCCCCGCGTCGCGCAGGTTCTGGAAGTTCACGCCCTTGACCACCCGACCGGCGTCGACGTCCAGGCAGGGGATCACTCGGGTCGCGACGGGCATAGGCCGAGCGTAGCCCGACCCCCGTGTCCCGCAGGACGTACAGTACGCCCGGCAGGGTCCCCGGAGAACTGACCGTCATCCTTCTGACCAGCAGCGATGCTCGGAGCCGTCGACGTGCGCACCACGAATCGGCGCGTACTGTACGTCGCGCGGGACGGGCACCCCAGGGCGAGGGGCCGGGACGCGTACGATGGCCGCGTGAGAAGCACCGTGCGCTCCTGGCGGCCGTCGACGCGACGGCCCTGACGACACGCACGCTCCCCACCCGCCGTCGCCCGCGCGACGGCGGACGCACGTCGGGCGCGGACGGCCCCGAGCACCGAACGAGGATGAGCATTGTGACCAGGCCCCCCCAGTCCGCCGAGAACCCCACCGCCGAAACCGCCAAGCCGGTCGAGCCCGCCGAACTGGGCCAGCCCGGCGGCGACACCGGCGGCCTCGGCGCCGAGGACTCCGCCGAGGGCCGGGCCCTCGCCGACTCCGTCAGCGACGCCAGCCTGCGCCGCAGCCAGGCCCGCTCCGTGGAGATCGAGGAGCAGATCGCCAAGGACCCCAGCGGGCTGCGGATGCTCACCGGCGACCGACCCACCGGCAACCTGCACCTGGGGCACTACATCGGCACCCTGGCCAACCGGGTACGGCTGCAGAATCTCGGACTCGACACGTTCGTGGTGATCGCCGACTACCAGGTCATCACCGACCGCGACAGTGTGGGCGAGCTGCGAGACCGGGTGTATTCCCTGCTCACCGACTACCTCGCCATCGGCCTGGACCCCGCCCGGACCACGATCTTCGCGCACAGCGCGATCCCGGAGCTCAACCAGCTGCTGCTGCCCTTCCTCGCGCTGGTCACCGACTCGGAGCTGCGCCGCAATCCCACCGTGAAGGCCGAGCTGGAGGCCACTGGCGGCCGGGCCATGTCCGGGCTGCTGCTCACCTACCCGGTTCACCAGGCCGCGGACATCCTGTTCTGCAAGGGCAACCTCGTCCCGGTCGGCAAGGACCAGCTCCCCCACCTGGAGCAGGCCCGGGTCGTCGCCCGCCGCTTCGACGAGCGGTTCGGGCGCGCCGACAAGCGCCGGCCCGTCTTCCCGGCGCCGGAGGCGCTGCTGTCGTCCGGGGCCAACATCCTCGGCACCGACGGGACGAAGATGTCGAAGTCGCGCGGCAACACCATCGAGCTGGGCATGACCGCCGACGAGACCGCCAAGCGGCTCAAGAGGGCCGTCACCGACTCGGATCGGCACATCACCTACGACCCCGAGAACCGCCCCGAGGTCGCGAACCTCCTGCTCATGGCCGGCCTGCTCGCCGACCGCGACCCGGCGCAGCTCGCCGACGAGATCGGCGACGGGGGTGGCGCTCGGCTCAAGGCCGTCGTCACCGAGGCGGTCAACGAGCACCTGGCCCCGATCCGCGCGCGGCGGGCGGAGCTGGTGGCCGACCCGGGGCACCTGCGCGACGTCCTCGCGGACGGCAACACCCGCGCCCGCGAGGTCGCGGCGGCCACGCTCGACGAGGTTCGCGCGGCCATGTCCATGAACTACGGGTGAGCCCCGACACCGGTCCAGGCAACCCCGACCACCCGGGCAAGGTCGCTGCGCCGCGCCGCCCACGGTCGTACCAGGCAGCGGACCCCGCGGACGCCGTCGTCGCGCTGCTGGCCGCGGCCCGGCGACGCGGACCGCTCGCCGGTACGACCGTGGTGGCCATCGACGGCCCGAGCGGCGCCGGCAAGACCACGCTGGCCGAGCGCTTGGGCGCGGCGATCCGGGACGTCGCCCTGGCGCGCGACGAGGACGGCCCCGCCGTCCTGCCCATGGACGACGACCTCTATCCCGGCTGGGACGGCCTGGCCGCGGCGGTGCCGCTCCTGGTCGAGTCCGTGCTCCGCCCGCTGGCGCAGGGGCGTCGGTCCGCCTACCGGCGCTACGACTGGCCCACGGGCCGGTACGCCGAGGAGCACGAGGTCCCACCCGGCGGCTGGCTCGTCGTCGAGGGGGTCGGCAGCGGTGCCCGCGCCGCGGCGCCGTACCTTTCCGCACTGGCCTGGGTCGACGCCCCGCGCGACGTACGCCTGCGCCGGGCCCTGGCCCGTGACGGCGAACCTACCGTCCCCACTGGGAGCGCTGGGCGCGCCAGGAGCAGCGGCACTTCGCGGCGGAGCTGACCGCGCGACGCGCCGACGTACGGCTCGACGGCTGGGACCGCCGCACCCCCGATCCAGGGGAGAATGTGCGCATGACTGGCCACCCGGGCATGCCGCGCAGCGCCGCCGATCCCGTGGGCGGTGCCGCCCCCGCGCTGCGGGACGCGGTCGTGGAGATGACCCACGCCCAGGGCGACGACGTCGTCACCAGGCTGGAGGGCACGGTCGTCGTCGTGCGGCGGCGTACAGACTTCCTGCGCGTGGAGCCGCGCGACGACGGCGGACTGGACCTCGTCCTGAGCTACCCCGCGGGGGCGCCCGACGACGACCGCCTGACCGCGGCGGCCGACGGCGGCCATCTCGTCCGGGTCGCCGCCACCGATGTCGACGCGGACCTGCTCGCCCTCGAGCCGCTGATCGAGACGGCGTATGCCCAGAACGGCTGACGCCGACCGCTGGTACGACGCCGCCTGGCTCGAGCGCACCGGGGCCTGGCGCCGCCGCGCCACGCAGGCCTCCCGCAACTCGGCCGAGGCGCGCCTCAAGCGGTGGCGGTCGCGCGGGTTCTTCATCGCGCAATGCGCGCTCACCGCGGGGGCGGCCTATTTCGTCGCCGGCGGCCTGCTGGGCCACGAGATCCCGCTCTTCTCCGCCATCGCCGCCGTGATCGTGCTCGGCCAGTCCTTCGGCCAGCGGCTACAGCGGGTGGCCGAGGTCGTCGCGGGCGTCGCGGTGGGCGTCTTCGTTGGGGACATGTTCGTGCACTACGCAGGGAGCGGCTATTGGCAGCTGGCGGTGGTCGTCTTCCTCGCCATGTCGACCGCGACGCTCCTCGACGCCAGCGTGGGGATGACGGCGACGGCCGGCACCCAGTCCGCCGTCGTGGCGATCCTCGTGCCGCCGCCTGGGCAGGCCTTCACCCGCTGGATCGATGCGGTCGTCGGCGGCCTCGTCGCGCTGGCAGCGGCCACGATCACCCCGGCATCCCCGGTCCGGCGACCGCGACAGCAGGCCTCCGAGACCGTGGCCGAGATGTCCGCCGTCCTTCGGGACACCGCCGCCTCGCTGCGGGCCCGGGACATCGAGGGCATCGACGAGGCGATGGAACGGGCCCGCGCCTCCGAAGGGATGCTGGACGATCTGCGCGACGTTGCCGACGACGGGCTGGCGGTGGTGCGGACCTCGCCGTTCCGGCGCCGCGATCTGCCGGCCGTGCAGGTCATCGCGGACCTCCTGGTTCCGTTGGACCGGGCGATCCGCAACCTGCGCGTGCTCGTCCGCCGGGCCAGCATCGCCGTCCACACCGGGGAGCAGGTGCCCGGCGCCTACACGGCCATGGTCGAGGAGCTGGCCGAGGCCACCGACCAGATGGCCGGCACGCTCGCCGTGCGCGAACTCCCGGAGAGCTCGCGGCGCGCGCTGGTCGAATTGGCCGAGCGCACGACGTACGTCGACGAACACCCCTCCCTCTCCTCGGAGGTGATCCGGGCCCAGATCCGGTCGATGGTGGTGGACCTGCTCATGGTGACGGGGATGACGTACGAGGAGTCGGTGGAGTGCATCCCCGAGTCGTTCGAGCTGGTGGACGGGACGGAGTACGAGCCGGAGCTGCCGGGCGACAGCGACGAGCCAGACGACCGCGACGAGAGGGGCGACCGCGACGACCGCACCCGCGACGATCGCACCGACGGGCCCGGCGAGCGCAGCCAACCGGCGGCCACCGCGGGCTGACCCTGGTGCTAGCCGCGCTGACCCGACTCCGGCTCGGCCGCGCTGGAGTGCACGTGGACGAGGGCGGCGAGGCGGCCCGCCATCTCCCGCCCGTACGCGCCGTCCGCCTTCTGAATCGCCATCACCGCCACCGTGTCGGCGTCCCACAGGTCCAGGTGCGCCCACGGCGCCGCCCCGCCGAACTGCATCCGGATGATCTCCGGCCAGGTGAGCTTTCGCGTGATCAGCAGGTTGCGGACGACGATCCCGCGCTCCGACGGCACCGCCCGGATCGTGGCGAACCGCCAGATGAACCAGGCGATCGCCGCGCCCATCGCGAAGATGAGCAACCGGTCCATGATGCCCCAGTCGCCCTTCTGGCCGTCGCGGCCGGGGACGGTGATGGCGGCGTACGTGAACGCCAGGAACACCACCACCGCCAGCACGATCGCCACGACCCGCCCCCGCTTCGGGCGCATCACGGCGTACGGGTCGACCTCGCTCTTCACACTCCCGCTCACGCCACCCACGCTAGTGCGCCGCGGTCGCCGTGGCGGCGACGGGGCGGCGCCGCTCGTCACAGGCGGCAGGCGGCGATATCGGTGATGAGGATGCCGCGGGCGCCGAGGGCGTAGAGGGCGTCCATGACCCGGTTCATGCCCTTGCGGGGCACCATGGCGCGGACGGCAACGTACCCCTTATCGTGCAGCGGGCTCACCGTCGGCGACTCCAGCCCGGGCGTGATCGCGCAGGCAGACTCGACGAGCTCGACGCGGACGTCGTAGTCGACCATGACGTAGGTGCGGGCCGTCAGGACCCCCTGCAGCCGCCGCTGCAGGACGGCCAGGCCGGGGCTGTCGGCGGTGTCCTCGCGGGCGATGAGCACGGCCTCGCTGCGCAGGATCGGCTCGCCGAACACGACGAGGCCCTGGTTGCGCAGCGTCGTACCTGTCTCGACGACGTCCGCGATGACGTCGGCGACGCCGAGCGTGATCGAGGTCTCGACGGCCCCGTCGAGCCGCACCACGGTGGCCGCGACGCCGTGGTCGGCCAGGTGGGCGCCCACGAGACCGTCGTAGCTCGTGGCGATCCGCTTGCCCGCCAGCTCCGCCACGCCGTTGGCCACCCCGGGGCGCCCCGCGAACCGGAACGTCGACGCCGCGAACCCCAGCGCCATGGTCTCCACGGCCCCGCTGCCCGAGTCCAGCAGCAGGTCCCGGCCGGTGATGCCGCCGTCGAGGGTGCCGGACCCGACGTACACGGCGATGTCCCGCGGCCGCAGGTAGAAGAACTCGACGTCGTTGTCGGGGTCGCCGACGACGAGTTCCTTGGCGTCGCGCCGGGTGCGGTAGCCGCACTCGCGCAGCATGGTGACGGCGGCCTCGGAGAGGCTGCCCTTGTTCGGTACGGCGATGCGCAGCATGAGTTCGTCTTTCGGGTGCTGGGTGGCAGTGGGAGGGTACGGCGTGCGGCGCGGCGGCTGTCCCGCCGCTCACCGGCGCGGCGGCTTGCCCGCCGCTCACAGATGCCGGTAGACGTCCTCCAGGGTCAGCCCCTTGGCGATCATCATGACCTGGGCGTGGTAAAGCAGCTGGCTGATCTCGGCGGCGGCCTCGTCGGTGCTCTGGAACTCCGCGGCCATCCACGCCTCGGCGGCTTCTTCGACGAGCTTCTTGCCGATGAAATGGACGCCCCGGTCGAGTTCCTCGACCGTGCCGGAACCGGCTGGGCGGGTCCGGGCCTTCTCGACCAGCTCGGCGTACAGGTCCTCGAAGCTCTTCACGTGCGCAGATGGTACCGGGCGCGACCGGGCCCGCGAGGCCGCCGCCCGACATCCGGCCGCCGGGGCCGCCACACCCGGGCGCGGGGCACAGCCGGCCGGGCCGCCCCGGGGCGTTTCGCGGCGCGATCAATACCCCGGTGATCGGGCCGGCACGGCCTGGATCCGGGGGTATTGATCGTCCCGCGGCACCGACCTTGCCCTGCGGGCTCATTCCGGTGCCGCTTCCCCGTGCCCAGAGCCGCCGGGGAGTGTGTCTCCCTGTCAGCCGAGGCCGGTGGTGTCCCGCCCGTCCTGGAGGCGCATGACGTGCGTAGGCTCCGGGGCGAGCTCGCAGGTCGTCGTTGTCACGTCGCAGCGGGACACCGGCGGGGCCACCATGGGCGCTAGCGCCATCAGCACATGGGTCGCGTCCTCCCAGACGGGCTGGAAGGCCGGCATAAACGGCTGGCCCCCTTGGGGCACCCGGAACCGCGCGATCGTGAGCCGCTCGAGGTCGACCACGGCGTAGCCGCTGGAGCCCCCGTCGCGATCCGACTGCCACCGGACGATCACGCGGCGTTGGTCCGGGGAGACCGGCGTCGCGGCGACCAACTCCCTCGCACACGCCAGCGGCTCGACCGACGTGGGCTGGTTCGGCATCACGGCGTACAGGCAGGACGAGCTGCCCGCCTCCGTGCTCCCGAGCACCATCACTCGCTCGGATCCCGATGGGAACACCGACCGCGGGATGAGTCGGTCGCCGCCCACGGTGAGCTGGTCAGATACCCCTCGGGTCGAGAAGTCGCGGGTATCCACGGCCACGAAGCGCTGGGGACCCGTCGCGCCATCCGCCTGCTGCGGAATCCACCAGCGGCCGGCCGCGTAGGTGATAGGCCCGCTCCCCGAGATCCCCAACTTGGCCACGAAGCGCCCGGACGGCAGGTCTTGGATCACCACCTCCTGCGAGCGGGCGCCGCCCGGTTGGACGACGTCCTGTCGGTAGATCAGTTGGGACCCGTCGGGGCGCACCGCCACGTCGCGGGCCGATCCGTCATCGCCGTACATCTGCCGACTCGACGACGTGACCCGCACGATCACCCCCGCACGCGGATCCTCGCCCGGGTTCACGATGATGACGCCGTCCGGCGTATCCGCGATCACGTGGGCGCTCCCCTCAGGCCCGCGGACGGGCCGGGGACGAGCGTCGGGGTGAGGGCCTGCTCCCAGTCGCCCTTCACTACGGCGATCCGCTGGCCTCGGATGACCACATGGGGCAGAGCCGCCACCGCCGGACCGGTACCCATCCCCTCAGCTGCCCCCGCCGGTGTGCTGGTCATGACGTCGACGATGTCCGGCCCCGGCGTGCCGACCGGCCGGGGGGCCTCGCTGGGTGAGGTGCGGCTCGCCGTGGCTGCGGGGACCTGATCGCTGGGGAAGGCGCCGAGCTGGTGGGTGCCGAGCGCCACGCCCGTGATGAGCAGCAGCGCCGCGGCGACCCCGCCCGCAGAGGCGGCCACGGCGCGGCGCCGCCGGCGCACTCCCCCGGCGATGGCGCGATCGGCCAGCCCGGAGTCGGGAGCCGCGAGGAGGTCGGCTCGGCGGCGCATGGTCACGCTGAGCGCATCGGGGTTCGGGGTGTGATCGGAGCGGGTCGCGGGTGTCATCGGGTCACCTCCGGGGCCGACGCGTCGTGCGATGGCTGACTCGATGCGCCGGTGGCACGCTGCAGCCGCAGCCGGGCGAGGCCGCGGGAGAGCTGGGATTTGACGCTCCCGACCGAGCAGCCGAGCGCGGCGGCGATGTCGGCCTCGGGCAGGTCCTCGTAATACCGCAGCACGAGCACCGCCCGGGTCCGAGGCGGCAGCGTCGCGAGCAGCCGCCACACTTCGTCACGGTCGTCGACGGTGCGCAGCGCCGCGGCCCCGTCCGGACCGGGGCGGGTCGGCTCGGGCGGGTCGGCGGCCGGGCGCTCTCGGCGTACAGGCCGCCGCCACCACGACGCCTGCGTCCGCGCCATGGTGCGTCGGGCGTACGCGAGCCGGGCGTCAGGCGCGGCGACCTTGTCCCAGGCCAGGTACAACTTCCCCAGACTCGCCTGCAGCAGATCGTCCGCGGCCGAGGCCTCGCCGGTCAGGACGTAGGCGTAGCGGCGCAGCGCGTGCCCGTGCAGACGCACGAACACCGTGAACGCCTCGTCTCGGTCGCTGCGCTCGCCCACGCTACTCATGCTGCCCAGACGCGGCCGGCGGGCGAAAGGTTGACTGCGAACGGCAGGTACGGCGTGTCGCGTGTGTCACCCCGCCCGGACGCATCCGAGGCCAACGGCACGGCCCCGAAAGCCCGACCGGGCCGGCGACGCCGCTGCCCGTCATCCGGTCCGACCCCTGCAGCCGTCGGCGGAGCCGGTCGTCCCCCAGTCCTCGCGGAGCCGGTCGTCCCCCAGTCCTCGCGGAGCCGGTCGTCCCCCAGTCCTCCCGGAGCCGGTCGTCCTTGGGGGTGGAACCCCCACGCCCCGAGTGAGGCGACTCACCCGAGGGCGGGTGAACTCCCGTGCGTAGGTGTGCTCACCCGCCCTGGCAGGAGTCGACTCCCCCGGGGACCCGGCCGCCGAGGCCCTGGCCCGCCGAGGGTCTGGGCGCCGAGGCCGGACAACAGGGCCCCTGGCGGCCCCCCGGGGCGGGGACAGGCAACGCCCGGGGACAGCCGAGGGCGGTCCCAGGCGTTGCGCGGCACGATCAATACCCCGGTGATCGGGCCGGTGCGGTCCGGATCCGGGGGTATTGATCGTGCCGCGTCGCCAGACCGCCGCCGGGGCGCCATCGGGGGTCGCCAGCCCAAGGCGTATCCGCCGGCCGGGTCGGGGCCGGCTCGCAGCGCGCGGTCACGACATCGCACCCGACCAGTCGCGATGAGTCGGCGACGACCATGCTGATCAGGAGTCGACCCGGGCTCTCGGAGGCCGGCAGCACCGCGGACCGCGAGCCGCGGTGGCCGGCCCCGGCCGGAGGGCAGGTCGATCAGCACCGGTGGGGTCGCCAGCGCTCCGTCCCGTCCCCGCGGGAGCGTTGACCGCGGTGCTCACCCGAGAGCTCTCTCGCGGGAGTGGTTGTCGAACGCCGCCGTCGAGTCGGCGATGGCACGCTGGCAGGCATGACATCGCCCGACGAGGCCCTCCTGGCGCGTCTCACCTCGCTGCACGAGACCGCCGACCGCGCCCTGGTGCCGCCTCGGCCGAGCCCCGCCCGAGAGCTGCGCGACCTCGCCGACCTCGCCGACACGCTGGGCGAAGCCGGCGGCTGGGACCGGTACGGCGAGGGCGGTCTCGTCGCCGAGCTCGAGCGCCGACTCCTGGAGCTGCTGGGGGCGCCGGCCGCGGCGTTCTTCCCCAGTGGCGTCATGGCGCAGCCGGCCGCGCTACGCGTCCGGTGTGACCGTGCGGGAACCCGCCGGATCGCGCTGCCCGACCTGTCCCGCCTGCTGGTCCATGAGGACGACGAGCCACGGCGGCTGCACGGGTTCGAGGTCGACCACCTCACGGTCGGGGCCGTGACCCCGACCCGCGCGCACGTCGACGCGCTCCCGGGGCGGCTCGCGGCCGTGCTCCTCGAGCTGCCCCTGCGGGACGCCGGGTACCTGCTGCCGGGCTGGGACGACCTCGTCGCCGTCGCGGACGCCTGCCGTGCCCGCGGCATCGCCCTGCACCTGGACGGGGCGCGGCTGTGGGAGTCGGCCCCGCACTACGACCGCGAGCTCGCCGAGATCACGTCGCTGGCCGACACGACCTACGTGAGCTTCTACAAGGGGCTCGGCGGCCTGGCCGGCGCGGCGCTGGTCGGACCGACCGACGTGATCGCCGAGGCCCGGCTATGGCGGCGTCGGCACGGGGGCACGCTCTTCTCGATCGCGCCGCTGGCGCTGGGCGCCCTGCGCGGTCTCGACCGGCAGCTTCCGCGGATGGGCGAGTGCCACGCGTACGCCGTGCGGCACGCCGCCGCCCTCCAGGCCCGGGGCATCCGCACCGCCCCGGACCGCCCGCACACCACCGCCTTTCGGGTGCTTCTCGAACGCGAGCCCGATGAGCTGCTTCGCCGGGCCGTGGAGATCGCAGAGACCGAGAGCCTCTGGCTGCCCGGCCGGTGGGGCCGCAGCGACCTGCCCGGGTGGTCGTTCTCCGAGGTCACGGTTACCCCGGCGATGATCGACGCCTGGGGCGAGCCGGACCGCCCCGACGGCCCCGCGGACGCCCTGGCCCGGCTGATCACGGCGACCTGAGCCGCGCTCCGCGACGCCACGCTCGATCGGTCCGCCGCCATAGGCCCCGGTCAGGCCAGATCCGCCGGGAGCAGCGCCCGCTCGCAACCACCCGTCATGGCGTCGCACCGAATCCCCGCGCGGGAGTCACCCGAGCCGCCCACCTTGAAGATGACGTGCGTGTCGTCTTCCCACGCCGAGGTCTCGCTGACGGGTGAGCTCAGCGGGTAGGCGTTCGAGGGCAGCTCAAACGCCACGTGGCCGCCGGCGACGGCGTCGAGGCTGCCCCACGCGATCTGTTTCCCCCCAGGCTCGGCGTACCGCACCACCGTCAGCACCATCCCGCCGCTCGGCGATGGCCAGTTCGCCGTCATGAGCCCGTCGTCGCACCACAGGACGCGATCGTCCAACCCGGTCGCCAGCGACCACCGCCGCACACAGGTCGGGTCGTTCGGACCGGTCGCCCGGAACAGCAGCGCCACCGAGCGCGCCACGACAGGACCCTCGTAGCGCACCGGCAACGCATGCTCGGCCCAGCCCTCCTCGGCTCGCCACGTCACGAGCTTGCTGCCGTCCCCGACGACGAGCCGATCTCCGATCCAGCCCGAGCCGAGCAGCGTCGGGGTCGCGCGCGACGCCACCGCCACCCCGTCGATCGACCGGACGACGACCAGCGTGAGCGCGCCCGGGGAGGCGATGCCGCCCGCCGCCGCTGTGTCGATGCGTAGGAAGGCCACGTACCGGGCGTCGGACGACGGCCAGGCGGCGCCGATGGTGTCCTCGACGAGGGTGCGGGGTCCCTCGCGGGGGTCGAGACGCAGGAGGCGCTGCCGCACCGGGTCCCCTGGGCCCTGGGGGTTGCCCGGCCGTGCGAGCAGGAGGGGCGGGCCCGTCGTCCGCGGCAACACGACGACGCCCGTCACGCCCGGCAACGGGGTGCGGACGGCGCCATCGACGTAGGTCAACGCCCCTGCCGCGTCCTCAGCCACGTACGCCGGCAGCTTCGCCGGCGATCCGGGCGGCAGTTCCTCGTAGCTGACGCTGGGCCGCACCCTCCCCCCCGCCTGTGTCACCGGGCTGGACGGCGAACTGGTCACGTCGGTGACGGGAGCCGCGGCCGGTGCGAAGGCCGCCAACTGGCGCGCCCCCGCGAGGGCCCCGACCAGCGCCACCGCGCCGACGAGGGCCACCGCCGCGCGGGATGGATGGCCGGGCGAGCGCGACACCGTGCGGCGACGCCGCCGCCACCGCGTCCATCGGTCGCGAGTGCCGCCCGACCCGGGTGCCCGACCTCCCGCTGGCGAATCCTCGACCTCGCCCCGCAGCACCCGCGCGATCAGGGCCGACTTCGGCGGATCGACCTCCTCGGCCGCCTCGCGCAGCGCCGCCGCGACCCCTGCCAGCCCTGCGACTCCACGTCCGTGCGGCCACGCCGCCGACGCCCGGGCCAGGTCGGCGCGCACCTCGCGCGGTCGGCGATCGAGCGCCGCCGCCACCCCCGCCTCGTCGAGGTCGTCAAGGACATGCGTGATCAGCGCCGCGCGGGCCGCGGGATCGAGCCCCGACAGGCGTGCCAGCGTTCGACGCGCCCGGGCCGCATCGGCCGCAGGGTCGGTCGTCGGCACAGCAGCGCTCTCGTCCTCGGCTGCTGGCCCGGGCGCCGACGCGGCAGGCCGGTGAGGCGGCGCAGCACCCGCGGGCAGCGCCGCGATGGCCTCGTCGGTCAGTCCGGCACGCCCTGACGTTGCCGCGGGGGCACCGTCGCGAGTCGCCTTGGCCTCGGCCGTGACTCGGGTCATCAGCCGCGGGGCGAGGTGGGTCTCGACGGCGTCATCGGAGTCGGGACCCCACCCGTCGCACGTCGTGGCCAGCGCGACGCCGAGGAGCCGTTCCGCGGCGGTTCGATCCCCCGCGGCTAGCAGCCAGGCCCGGCGCCACAACCGATCGCCGCAACGCGCGACGTACGCGCGGAACGGCACGTCACGCGTCCCCGCCCCGGTGAGGCCCACGCCTCACGGTAGGACACCTGGCCCTCTCCAGACCATGACCCGGCAGGTCCGGACCGCCGACGGAGCCGACGCACCGTCCCCACCGACGATCATCGATGTCGGCAACCCGACGTGACCGCCCGACGCGATCGCCTGACCTGCGCTTGGGTGAAGGATCACCGACGATCTCTGCGGTGCGGCACATCGATGATCGTCGGGACTGACTGGCGGGTCGACCCGATGAGCCCGCCAAGGCCTGCGGTCGCTAGGCGCGCGGGTGCAGGTCCCACTCGCGCAGCACGGTGGCCGTCGCGAGCGCGGTGATGCCGGCCTCGTAGCCCTTGGACTCCCGGCTGCCGTGCACGCCGCACCGGTCCCGGGCCTGCATCTCGTTGTCGCAGGTCAGTACGCCGAAGCCGATCGGGATGCCCGAGGCCGTCGAGACCCGGGACAGGCCCTGGGTGACGGACTGCGCGACGTACTCGAAGTGCGGCGTGCCGCCCTTGAGGATGATGCCGAGCGCGACCAGCGCGTCGTACGGCTTGCGAACCACCCGCGCGCACACAACCGGCAGCTCGAACGCCCCGGGCGTGCGGATGATCTCGGGGTCGGCGACGCCGTGCTCGGACAGGGCGAGCTGGGCGCCGGCGAGCATGCCGTCCATGTACGTCGGGTGCCAGCGCGCGGCCACGATGGCGACGCGCAGGCCACTCGCGTCGCCGACCCATCCGGCGTACTGGTCCCGCTCCTGCCCCATCGGGCCCTCCCCGTCTGCGGTCGCCGTGGGCGACCCTGGGCGCGCCACGTCGGCGCACGTCTCGACGGCCCCATCGGCAGGTGTACCCCTGAGCCTGAGCGGGATTCCGGGCGCGGGTTGGCCTCAGCCGCTGACGGGGGCGGCGTCGGGGTCGGCGATCGGCGTGCCGTCCGCGCGCTCGGTCCGCGACGCCCGCAGCCACACGAAGAAGCCGTAGATCACCAGGCCGCCGTAGACGGCGTAGAGCACGGCGCTGG
The DNA here is from genome assembly GCA_016699675.1 of Austwickia sp. NCBI lineage: Bacteria > Bacillati > Actinomycetota > Actinomycetes > Micrococcales > Dermatophilaceae > Austwickia > Austwickia sp. The sequence continues at coordinate 4,216,608 of CP064985.1, forward strand.
GGTAGTACGCCGAGTGCCACAGCAGCGGCACCCCGATGAGGTCCACGCCAATCCAGCACAGCCAGAAGTCATTCCAGCCGCGGGCCATCGCGAAGGTCGCCACGATCGAGCCCATGAAGATCCAGGCGTCGGTCCAGTAGTACCAGTCCGGCGCCGGCCACCCGGCCCCGACCTTGGCGAACACGGCCTGCGCGACCAGCACCCCGAGCAGCCACGCGGCCAGGTAGCCGGCGCGCTCCCGCCCGCTGGCCCAGCGCGGCGTGATCGCCGGCGCGTCCTTGGCCCGGCCGGCACGCGCCTGATTCCACCGCCACCAGCCGTAGACGCTGGTGATGATGAAGAACACCTGGCGGGCGGACTGGCCGAACAGCGGGTGCCGGCCGTCGTCGACGGACAGCGCCGTGCCGAAGAAGACCGTGAAGAGGATGACGTTGCCGACGATCCCGATCGGCCAGGCCCACACCCGGCGCCGCAGCCCGCCGATGGCGGAGGCGAATCCGAAGAGGTTGCCGATGATCTCGCGCCAATACAGCGGGTAGCCGCCGACGGAGATCTTGGCCTCGAACAGTTGCCGCAGGAGATCCATCACGATCCGTCCCCGAAGTCGGCGAAGTCGGCCGCGCTGGCGCGGTGGGCGCGGGCCAGGGTGGCGGCCATGACGACCGCGGCCTGGGCCGCCTCGTAGCCCTTGTCCTCCCGCGAGCCGGGAAGGCCGGCGCGGTCGAGCGCCTGCTGCTCGTCATCGCAGGTCAGCAGCCCGAAGCCGATCGGCGTCCCGGTGTTGACCGCGACCTGGGTCAGGCCGAGGGTGGCGCCGGAGCAGACGTACTCGAAGTGCGGCGTCCCGCCGCGGATGACCACGCCCAGGGCGACGAGCGCGTCGTACGTCGCTGCCAGGCGCGCGCACGCGACCGGCAGCTCGAAGCTGCCCGGGACGCGGACCAGCGTGATGTCGTCGCAACGCGCCTCGGTGAGGGCCCGGGTAGCGCCGTCGATGAGGCCGCCCATCACCTCCTCGTGCCACGTGGACGCGACGAGCGCGACGCGCAGCCCGCTCCCGTCCGCCGCGAGCTGGGGGGAACCGTGCCCGGCCATGATCAACCTTCCATCGTGAGGGGAGAGCGGGTGGTGCAGGCGGCCAGCGGAGCGCCCCGCCCGGGGCCGGCGATCAGGTGGCCCATCCGGTCCCGCTTGGTGGCGAGATAGGCCGCGTTGGCGGGGTTGGGGCTGACGTGCAGGGGGCGGCGGTCGACGACGTCCAGGCCTGCCGCGCGCAGCGCGGCGACCTTGTCGGGATTGTTCGTGAGCAGCACCAGGCTGCGCACCCCGAGGTCGGCCAGGACGTCGGCGGCCCCGCCGTACTCCCGGTCGTCCACCGGCAGCCCCAGCCGCAGCTGCGCATCGACGGTGTCCGCGCCGCCGTCCTGCAGGTGATACGCGGCGAGCTTGGCGAGAAGGCCGACCCCGCGGCCCTCGTGGCCGCGCACGTAGACCACGACGCCGCCCTCCGCGGCCACGGCCGCCAGCGCCGCCTGCAGCTGCGGGCCGCAGTCGCAGCGCAGCGAGCCGAACGAGTCGCCGGTGAGGCACTCGGAGTGCACCCGCACCACGGGCGGCCGCCCGACCGGGGTCGCCCCCAGAGGGCTGATCAGGGCCACGAGCTCGGCGCCGGTGTCGCGGTCGGCGTAGCCGACGATGCGGAAGGTGCCGTACGGCGTGGGCAGCGCCGCCTCCTCGCCCCGCTCCACCCGCTCCACCCGCTCCACCCGCGAGGGCACCGGGCGAGACGCGGTCACCCTCGCCGGGCCGGCGTGGAGGGTGCCGGCGTCGGCCGCGCCCGCCTCGGCCGGGCCGGCGTCGGTCGCGCAGACTCCGAGAGGGTCATGGCTACGCCGCCAGGCGATGAGGTCCGCGATCGTCAGCACAGGCAGGGCGTGCTCGGCGCCGAGGGCGAGGACCTGCGGGGTCCGCATCATCGTGCCGTCGTCGTTGACCAGCTCCCCGATGGCCCCCACCGGCGCCAGCCCCGCGAGGCGGGCCAGGTCGACCGCCGCCTCGGTGTGCCCGGCCCGCTCCAGGACGCCGCCCGGACGGGCCCGCAGCGGCACCACGTGGCCGGGCCGGATGAGGTCGCTCGCCCGGGTGGTCGGGTCGGCGAGCAGCCGGATCGTGTGGGTCCGGTCGGCGGCGCTGATGCCGGTGCTGATGCCGGCCGCGGCGTCGCAGGTGATCGTGTACGCCGTCCGCCGCGGGTCCTGGTTGTCCGCGACCATGGGCGGCAGCTCCAGGGCGTCGGCGCGCGCGTCGGTCATCGGGGCGCACAGGTAGCCGGAGCTGTGCCGGATCGTCCAGGCCAGCCACGGCGCCGTCAGCGTTTCGGCGGCCAGGATGACGTCGCCCTCGTTCTCGCGATCCGCGTCGTCGAGCACGAGCACCGGGCGCCCCGCCCGCAGCGCGGCCAGGCCGTCCTCGACACTCGAAAACCCGGCGGTCATGAGGTCGCCACCTCGGCGTAACGCGTGGCCAGCAACCGCTCGACGTACTTCGCCAGCACGTCCACCTCCACGTTCACCGTGCCCCCCACCGGCAGCGCCCCGAGCGTGGTGAGCTCCAGCGTCGTCGGGATGAGGCTGACGTCGAACTCGTCGTCGGCCAGGCGGGACACCGTGAGCGACACCCCATCGAGGGTGATGGAGCCCTTGTGCACGACGTACGGCGCAAGCGCCGCCGGCAACGCGAACGTCACCACCTCCCAGTTCTCGCCCGGCTGACGGCGCAGGCAGGTCGCCGTGGCGTCGACGTGGCCCTGCACGACGTGCCCGCCGAACCGGCCATCCGCGCGCATCGCCCGCTCCAGATTGACAGGGCTGCCCGGCTGCAGCGCCCCGAGGCTGCTGCGGTCGAGGCTCTCCTGCATGACGTCCACGGTGAAGGTGGCCTCGTCGTGGCCGGTCACCGTGAGGCACACCCCGTTGACGGCGATGGACGCGCCGTGCCGGGCGTCCGTGACGACCGTCGGCCCGTGCACCCGCAGCACGACCGAGTCCGGCCCGCGCTCGATCGCCTCGACCCGTCCGAGTTCCTCGACGATTCCGGTGAACATCTAGCTCGCCTCCTGTGTTGCTCCGGCCGCCGCGAAGCTCGCGGAGGGCGCCGCCGGCGCGGCGGTCGCCCCGGTTTGCGCCGGGTGGGTGGTGCGGTCGGCTGCGGCCCGGGCGGGTCGCAGGGTGAGTCGTACGTCATCGCCGACGGCCTCGGCCTGGGCCAGCCGAAGCCGGTACGCCGCGGCCAGGGTGCCCACCCCCAGGTCGCCGACCGCGGCCGGGCCCGCGCCCAGCAGGACCGGCGCGACATAGGCCAGGACCTCGTCGACGGCGTCGGCGCGCAGGAAGGCCGCGGCCAGGGTCGGTCCGCCCTCCAGCCACACGTGCCGGATGCCGCGCTCATGCAGAGCGGCGAGCGCCGCCTCCGGGTCGTGGGTGCGGACCTGCAGCGTGGGGGCGTCGCCGTCGAGCACGCGCGCGGTGGGCGGAAGGTCACGCCGGCCGACCACGACGCGCAGCGGCTGCCGACCGACCAAGCGGCCCGCGGCGTCGCGCACCGTGAGCCGCGGGTCGTCGGCCAGGGCCGTCCCGGTGCCGACGACGATGGCGCCGCACTCCGCCCGCCGCGCGTGCACGTCCGCGCGCGCCGCCGGACCGGTGATCCACTGGCTCGTGCCGTCCGCGGCGGCCGACCGGCCGTCGAGGCTGGCCGCGAACTTCCAGGTCACAAAGGGTCGGCCGAGCTCCATCGCCGCGCTCCAGGCGGCGTTCAGCGCCCGGGCGTCGGCTTCGAAGAGGCCCTGCTCGACCGCGACCCCGGCGGCACGCAGGGTGTGGGCGCCCCCGGCCGCCGTCGGATTGGGGTCGGGCTGGGCGTAGACCACCCGGGCGACGCCCGCGGCGACCAGGGCCCTGCTGCAGGGTCCGGTGCGGCCGACGTGGTCGCAGGGCTCGAGCGTCACGTACGCCGTACCGCCCCGCGCCCGCTCCCCCGCCTCGTCGAGCGCGGCGACCTCCGCGTGCCGCGTGCCCGCCCCACGGTGGTGCCCGACACCGACGACGGTGCCGTCCACGGCCGTGATGACGGCCCCGACGCGCGGGTTGGGATCGCCGAGGGGCCCGCGGGCGGCGGCCTTCAGCGCGAGGCGCATAGCTCGTACGTCGTCGCGTCGCCAGCCCCGCCCGGCCGTGCTCATCGGACCACCCTCCGCTCGCCACGCTGTCGGCACCGGGCGTGGGATCGACCCGGTCGGCGGGCTCCGGGGGTGGTGGTCGGGTCGCGCGTGGGTCGGGCGCGTCGACCCGCCGTACGGACGCCGCGTGCCGAGGCACGTCGCGGCCACGCGCCCGGCCCGCTCGCCTGAGCGACCCGGACACGCATCGAGCACGACCCAAGGAGGGTCGTGCTCGCGACGGACCGACGACACCGCACCCGGCGTCGCCAACGGATCACCCTCGCGGGCGATCACGTGCTGCCTCCCATCCGGACTTTCACCGTCGGTCCCGGAGTTCCACCGGGTCCACCGCCGCCTCGCGAGCGAGACGAACGGGTCGCGGACTGTCACCGCCGGCTCGGAGTTTCACCGACCCCGGAGCACGTTGAAGCCAGTATGCCACCGCGGCGCGACCTGCGGCGGGCGGGGCCGGCTCTTCGTCCGGGCAGCCCGGCGCCCAGGGCGGACGCCTGACTCCACGGGCCGCCCCGGCTTCAGTCGAGCGTGATCCGGACGAATAGAGCGGCACTACTCGCGCGTCGTTCCCCCACTCGGCGTCACTCCCCACGGGATGCCGTACGGCGCCTCGGCTGCTGCCCTCCCCACGCCGGCCTCTCGAAACGGAGACCCATGAATTCCGCATGCCGTTTTGCCCTGCTCATCGCCGCCTCGACGGGCGCTTTCGCCCTCGCCGTCCCGCTCGCCTCCGCGGACCCGACGTTCCAGACCTCGAGCCGCAAGTGCCACCACCACTGCCGCTCGATCGGCCGGCACCACTGGACCCCGAAGCCGACGACGCCCCCGACGAAGCCGACCACCGCCCCCACGTCGGCCCCCACCTCCGCGCCGACGACGGCGCCCACGACTGCCCCCACCTCGGCCCCGACCTCGGCACCGACGACCGACCCGACGTCCGTGCCGACCTCGGCGCCCTCCGCGACGCCCACCACCGCCCCGTCGACCACGGCCAACCCCGGCACGCGCCGCCCGAGCCTCACCGACCCGACGCTGCACGAGCTCGCGTGGATGCTGATCTCCTCGGCGGAGAACTCGAACCTCGCCTGGCGGGACAACGTCGGCTACCTCGAGTACAACGTCGAGGGCAACTCTTCCGAGAACCGCGGCTACACCGGCGGCATCGTCGGCTTCACCAGCAAGACCCACGACATGCTGCTGCTCGTCCAGCAGTACGTCGCCGCCGCCCCGACGAACAACCCGCTGGCCAAGTTCCTCCCGGCGTTGAAGAACGTGGACGGCACGTCCAGCACGGCCGGACTCGGCTCGGCGTACGTCGCCGCGTGGCGCAGCGCCGCGAGCGACCCGCGCTTCGTGCAGGCCCAGGTCGACCTGGCCGACTCGATGTACTTCCGCCCCGCCGTCGACCAGGCCAAGTCGGACGGGCTCGGCGCCCTCGGCCAGTTCGCCTACTTCGACGCGATGGTGATGCACGGTCCGGGCTCCGACTCGCTGAGCTTCGGTGGGATCCGCTCCGCGGCGCTGAAGAAGGCGAAGACGCCCGCTCAGGGCGGCGACGAGAAGACCTACCTCAACGCCTTCCTCGACGCGCGGGTAGCGGCGATGAAGGCCGAGGAGGGCCACAGCGACGTCTCTCGGGTGGAGACGGCGCAGCGCGTCTTCCTCAAGAACAGCAACCTCAACCTGTCGCTGCCGCTGACCTGGTCGGTCTACGGCGACAAGTACACAGTCAACGAGATCACGCTGCCGAAGGCTTGATCCGGCACCCGGCACCCCGCCGTGGAGGGGATGCCCGACCGTCGCCCGGCGGGGGATCTACTCCTTGATCCCCCGCCGGGCGCACTCGTCGGTGGCCAGGATCGTGTAGCGGTCCCCGTAGGTCTTCCACTCCAGGGGCAGGTCGAGGGCGAGGTTCCCGGCGTCGAGGAACACCCGCTGCGCGGTGTTGACCCGAGTGGTGTCCTTGTGGCCCTTCTCCGTCTTCATGGTCGCGACGCGGGCGTCGAGGAAGGCGTCGAGGTAGGCCTTTTCGTCGCCGCCCTGCGCCGGCGGTCGGGCCGCGGCCGTGGCGTCCCGGCGGATGCGGCCCAGGCCCTTCGCGTCGTCGAGGCCGTGCATCACGGCGGCGTCGACATAGGCGAACTGACCGAGCGGCCCGACCCTGTCGGCCTTGGCCAGCGCGACGGCCGGCTGCAGGTAGAGCTTGCGGGTCAGGTCCACCTGGGCCTGGAGAAACCGCTCGTCCTTCGCGGCGCTCGCCCAAGCCTGTTCGAAGCCCGACCCCAGGCCGGTCCTGCGGGAGCTGCCGTCGACATCGGCCAGCGCCGGAAGGTAGGGACTCAGCGGGTTGCCGGGAGCGGCGGCGTCGTACGCCCGGACCAGCTCCAGCATGTCGTGGGTCTTGCTGGTGAAGCCGACGATTCCCCCGGTGTAGCCCCGGTTCTCGGCCGCGTTGCCCTCGACGTTGTACTCCAGGTAGCCGACCTGCTGCTCCCAGCGCAAGGTCGAGTTCTCGGCCGAGGCCACCATCGACAGGACCAGCGTCTCGCCGGCCGGCGACGACGGATCGGCGCTGGCCGCTGAGGAGCAGCGGACCCGGTCGTGGTCGCCCTGGGCAGCATTGCCGCTCGCGACCGGCTCGCGGGTGCGCTCCTCGACCTGCGCGCCGTGCACGCGGCCGAGATGCCAGGTGGCGCCGAACGCCACCAGGATCATCACCAGCGCCCCGGCCATGAGGGCCAGGCGTTGCCTCCCCAAGCGTGGATCGCGGCTCGCCGGTTCGGCGCCGTTCACGACCCCGCCCCGCCGACCACGGCGGCCTCCCGCGGGTGGACCTGCGGCACGCCACGACCCACCCGACCCCGACGGGGGGCCCGGGCATGCCGGGGCGCGCGCCGCGGGAACGGACTGATGCGCAACGGCCGGCCCGCGGCAAGGTCCTCGACCCAGCCGAGCGCGAGGACGACCACCCAGATCAGCGCCCACGCGGCCCCGAGCAGGATCGCCACCTGATACGGGTTGCCCTCGAACAGGGTCGGGTCGACATACCGAGCCAGCGCCCACAGGGCGACGTCGATGCACACGTTGCCCCACAGGTAGATCGTCAGGGCCCGGCGGTTGACGGCGGCGACCAGGGCATCCAACCAACGGACCTTCGTCAACCACGACATGTCGACGTAGCACCGGAGCAGGATGAGCACGACCCCGAGGCTGTAGAGCATCGCGGCGACCGGGATGTCCGTGACGTTGACCCCCGTCTCGGGGTCCGGGTTCGCGATGGCCCAGGCCAGGCCCGCGCCGGCGAGCGCCGCGCCGATCAGCAGGATTCGTCCCAGCGGCACGGCGCGGAGCCGGCCGTCATGGTGGGCGAAGCCCAGCATCCAGCACGCGGCGTACGTGAGCAGGTTGAGCGTGGTGGCCTCGAAGGGACCCCACAGCACCAGGACACTGCCGGCGACCGCGAGCAGGGCGATCGGCGCGGCGGCCAGGGTCTTGAGCGGCCAGCGCCGGAAGGTCCACAGCAGCGCGGGCGAGAGCAGGACCAGCCACAGGTAGGCGCTGATGTACCACAGCGGGACCGTGGCGGACGCGACCGCGGCGCTGCTCGGCGGCTCGGCCAGCGGGAGCACCCAGTAGATCATCGTGCCCCAGTCGGGGCCGCCGTGACCGGCGGCGTCCGCCCGCCAGCCGATGACGGCCATCGCGGCGATCATGACCGCACCGAAGGCCCAGTACGGCGGGAGCAGGCGCCGCATCCGACGCAGCAACACCCGGACGTAGTGGCCTTGGTGCCGATCGAGCGAGGCCGCGGTCAGGGAGCCGGCGAGGGCGAACATGATCCCCATCGACGGGAAGGCGATGGTCAGCCAGGCCCAGCCGACCAGGTGGTAGAGCACGACCCGGCCCAAGGCAAGGACCCGCAGCACGTCGATGTAGCGGTCCCGTTGCGGGGCCGGGCGGCTCGCCGCCGGCACCGGCTCGGTCGCCGGGGACTCGAGGTTCTGGGTGAGCTCAGCCTCGGCCACCACCTCGGCGACGCTGGATGTCGTCGGGGCGAGGACCGCCGCGCACGACTCCGGGAAGACCTGACGGAACCCCGGCGGCGCGGTGTCGAGCACCACGGGCACCTCGACGGGCGGCGCGACGACCGGCGTACGGGGGGCCGCGGCCGGCGAGCTCGGGGCGGCGGCCGGGGAGCGCAGCGCAAAGCGAGGCAGCCGGCGCTGACCCAGGAACCGCCCCGGCCCCTGCTGGCGGGGGGCGACGTCGTGACGCTTGTCGATGGTCATGAGGACAGTCCCTTCGCGGCGCGGGCCCGCAGCGGCAGCAGCCGGCTCGCGGGGCGGGCCCCGCCGGCGTCGACCACGGTGTCCAGATCCATCGATCCGGTCCGCACGAGTTTGTTCCAGCCCATGCTGCGGCCCTTCCAGGCCAGATCCACCGAGGTGTAGAGCAGGTAGGCCCGCAACGGCTCGTACACCACGCGGTAGATCGGCACCATGGCCACGTGGCCCCAGCTCTCCTCCATCAACCGCGCCGCGATCGCGGCCAACACCACGTGCACCGCGAGGAAGAGCAGCGCATACCCGGCCAGCACCCCCGGCCCGTCGGTCTGCAGGGTGTTGACGGTCATGACGACCACGAACGGCAGGAACACCAGCGGCACCAGGATCGAGAGCACATAGCTGGGCAACACGTACATCCCCAACATGCCGAACTTGGGGCGCAGCATCATCCGGCGGTGCTTCCACATCGCCTGCAAGGTCCCGTAGGTCCACCGACTGCGCTGCTTCAACAGGTCATCCACCGTCTCCGGGGCCTCCGTGAGCGCCACCGCATCGGTGTCCTGAGTCACCCGCCAACCCAACTCATGCAAGGTCAGCGCCAGATCGCAGTCCTCCGCCAAGGTCGCCGTGGAATACCCACCCGCGGCCACGATCGCCTCCTTGCGCCAGGCCGCGCAGGCCCCCGGGATGATCGAGATCGCGCCCAGCGCGTCCTGAGCCGAACGCTCCAAGCCGATCTGCGTCAGGTACTCCAGCGCCTGCCAGCGCGTGAGCAGGTTCTTGCTGCGGTTGCCGACCCGCACGACGCCGGCCACCGCGCCGAGGCGCTGCACGTCCTTACCGACCGCGAAGTGCCGAACGAGGTTGCTGATCGTGTCGGTCATGACGATCGTGTCCGCGTCCAGCGTGACGATGATCTCGCCCTGTGCCGCGCCGATGCCGTTGTTGAGCGCCGTGGCCTTGCCCCCGTTCGGCTGGGTGTACAACCGCACCCGCGGGTCCTCGGCCGCCAACGACAGCACCTCCGCCATCGTCCCGTCCGACGAACCGTCATCGACGACCAGCACCTCGGTCAGCGGGTAGTCCGACAGCAGGATGGACCGCAGGGTCCGGGCAATGACCGGCTCCTCGTTGTACGCAGCGATCACCACCGAGACGGACAGCCCGATCTCGGCCGGGTGCGGCCACGAACGCCGCCTGCGCCGCCACTTCATCCCTGCCGCGAGCAGCACATTGGCGACCCCCACGACCAGCGTCATCCCGACCGCGATCAGGAAGAGGCCCTTCATCAGCAGCCGCGGCCAGTCATACAGGCCGACCACGATCGTCTCGGAAATCCGATCCAGGGCGGACGCCGACACCGGCGCATTCGCCTGCGCGATCAGGGGATTCACCTGCGGCATGGTGTGGAACGAATAACCCGCCGCCCGCGCCGCATCGATCAGCCGCGCCGTGTATTGCACGGTCCGCATCCGATCCGGCCCGCCGCCGTCGTGCATCAACACCGTGATGTTCTCGCCCGTGCTGAAGTCGGGCAACGGAATGTCCGCAGCCGTCTCATTCGGCCGCGCATCGTGCTCCCAGTCCAGGGTGTCGAAGTCATAGTCCGCATGCACGTAACCCAACCGCTGGGCCCGCAACAACCCCGTGACCGTGTCCTGCAAGCTGTGCTCGTCCGGACCGGTATAAGGCGCCCGCCAGATCCCGACCTCACGCCCCGTGATCGAGCGCAGCACCCGCTCGGTCTGCACCACCTCCAGCTGCTGCCGCCAGTCCGGCACCTCCGCGACCCGCGGATGCGTCATCGTGTGCAGGCCGATCCCGTGCCCCTCGTTCGCCATCCGCCGAACCACGTCCGGCGCGAGCGCGGCCTTATCGCCAATGAGGAAGAACGTCGCCGGCACCTTGTTCTTACCCAGCAGATCCAACAACGCCGGCGTCACCACCGGATCAACCCCGTCGTCATACGTCAACGAGATCGTCTTGGTGGCCGTCTGCGAATACCCATACCGCTGAATCGCGTACTTCGCCGAACCCACCTTCGCAACCGACTCCGCATCCAGATTGCCGAGCTTCTCGCCGGTGAACGGCTCGACGCTCGTGGTGACCCCCTGCTCCGTCGTGAGGCGGACGACCCGCTCCAACGGACCTCGACCGAAGACCGGCGGGTGGTCCCCCACGTCTTCCCGCGCGAGGACGGGCGTGTCGGCCGCGGCGGGCGTCATGCGCGGGCTGGCCCACAGTTGCGGCCCGACCAGCGCCAGGATGACGACCGCGGCCAGCGCCACCGCGACGAGAACTCGTCGCGTGCGACGCCACCGCCGACCCGACGGGTCGGCGAAAACGCTCTGACCCCAGCCATGCTCGTGATTGACCACCGCTACCGTCGCGGTGTCCCCGGCTCCCCCGGCTTTGCGTCCAGACAGGCGCAAGCGCACGTAACCCTCCCCCAAGTGTGACGCTTGGGACGAGGCTTTCCACGGCGTGGCATTCGATCCCCATCGATGACCACGGTCGCGCCCGCGCTGTTTCCGGCGGCACTGCCGCCGACCCCAACACCGCGGGCAAACCAACCCCCAAGCTGTTTCCCCGCATTCGAGAATACAAAGCAATTGGACCCATGTCCAATTGCTGTCGATTCTCGGTTATGCCACAAGCGAATTCGCGGGATAGGGAGCGGGGAAAAGCGGTCCCGCACGCGCGGGCTGGGCTAGTGCGACCTCCGGCCGGTGGGCGGCGGCAGCGCGTCCAGCCACGACCGGGCGCCCGCCGTGGCGACGCGCGCGGCCCCCACCTGAGCCGCGAACCCCACGGCGGGGGCCAGCGCCAACCCCGCGGCGAGGGCGGCCGCCAGCCCGCCGTGGAAGGCGTCCCCCGCCCCCAAGGTGTCCACGGCGGCGACCGTGGGTGGGGTGACGCGTCCGGCGCTCCCGCGCCGCTGCGCCCAGAGGATGTCGCGGGCGCCGTCGGTCATGACGGCGGCTCCGGCGCCGGCCGCGAGGATGTGCGCGACGGCCGCCTGCGCATCAAGCCCCAGCCCGGCCGCGTAGTCCGCCGAGCCCGCGACGACGTCGAGCCGGCCCAGCCACTCCTCCGCGTGGGGTTTGGCGCTCCCTGCGTCAAGCACCGAGAGGGGACGGGGCGGACCTGCGCTTGCTCCGGCAAGCGCGGCGAGTGCCGCCCCGGCCGCCGCGGGATGGTGGCCGTCCAAGAGCAGGACATCGGCTCGGGCCACCAGCTCCACGGCCTCGGCAGGCAGCCTCCAGCTCGTGGTCAGCGCACCGGGCGACACCACGGTGCGCTCCCCAGCAGCGTCGACCAGGCACGCCGCGACGGGAAGGGACCATCCTGGCGGCGCGAGATCGACGACCCGCACGGCGTACGACTCCAGCTCCGCCCGCACGACGGCTGCCGCCCGCGAGTCCCCCAGGCCGGTGACGAGGACCGCCGAGCCCAGCAGTCGCGCGGCGCACACGGCGGCGTTGGCCGCCGGCCCGCCGGCCGCCACCTCCGCGGCGATGCTCACGTGTTTGCGGCCCCACGCCACGGGCTCCGCGACGCGTTGAACCACGTCGAGGACGGTCAGGCCGACGCAGACCACGCCGCCTCGCGACGGCGCGGGCAGCGACGCCAGAGGGCCGCCGGTCAGTAGTGCTCCCCGGCTGAGAGCGAGAGCTGGACCACGACATCGGCGCGATCCCGCGTGGCGGCGACGACGTGCGCGTTCTCGGCGTCCACCCCCACCGTGACCCGCGCCCGAGCCTGGGCCTTGCTGCGGCCGTAGTGCCGGTGCCGGCCCACGAGCCGCTCGACGCGGACGCGCTCCGGAACCTCGACGTACCAGACCTCGTGGCACAGCGCCCGCGCCTCGAGCCACTGGCGCTGGGGAAGCAGGAGGTAGTTCCCCTCCGTGATCACGACCCGGGTGGACGGCCGGACGGCGACCGCGCCGGCGACCGGTTCCTCAAGGTCGCGCCAATACTCGGGCGCCCACACGGTCCGCTGGTCGTCGCGGCGCAGCCGGCGCAGCAGGGCGAGGTAGCCGTCGAGGTCGAACGTGTCCGGTGCCCCGCGGCGCGCGCCCCGGCCCATCCGCGTCAGCGCCGCCGACGACAGCTGGAACCCGTCGACCCCGATGACGGCCGCGTCGACGCAACACGCGGCGAGATAGTCCGCGTACGACGTCTTTCCGGCCCCCGGCGCGCCGCTGATCCCGAGCACCAGGCGGCCCGGGTGCCGCTCCAGGAGCCGCAGCAGCCGCTGCCAGGCCTGGGCCTCGTCGAGGACCACGGGGCCACTCTTGTCGACGGACGGCGCGCGAACACCCTCCCCGGCCGACCTGGCCTCGCCGGGGTCCACGAGGAAGCCGGCATCGTCGACGCCCGCCGCGCCGCCGTCGTCCCCATGCCGGTCGTCTCCCGTGGCGGGCGCCGTGGCCGGGGGCATCGCGGGGATGGTGCCCCACATCGAGGCCACCCGCACCGAGAACGGAACCTCGGGGATGTCCGGCAGGTCCTCATCGAACGGCGACGCCGCGAAGCCCGCCGCGTCGAAGGCCGTCTCGTCGAAACCCGCCGCGTCCACCGCCGTCTCGTCGAAATCCGGTGCGTCCAGCGCCGTCTCGTCGACGCCGGCCGCATCGAACGCGGGCGCCTCCGCCGGCTGCTCCCCCGCGGGCTCGAAGGCACAGTCCTCGTGCATCTCGGCGGTGGAGTCGACGGGGAGCCTGTACGCGGTCACGGGGCCCGGCCTCTTGTTCGGTCACGATCGGCGACGGCGCTGGGCGTTGTCGCTGAATTCTGTTCGCGGACAGCCTAACCCCTGGTAGCGCATGTGAAATAGCGCACCGTCTTCCCCGGGGAAACCGGCGAGGCGAGCGTGCTAACTGCGGCCGCCGCCGAGGGACGCCGAGCGCCTCAAGCATGGCGGTGCCGCTGCGCCAACGAGCGCAGCTGCTCCACCGCGCCGGCGGCGTCGGCGGCGCCGTAGACCGCGGACCCGGCCACGAACACGTCGGCGCCCGCCTCCGCACACTGTTCGATGGTGTCCGCGGACACCCCGCCGTCGACCTGCACCCAGATCTCGCCGCCGTGCCGCCGGACCGCCTCGCGCACCGCCCGGACCTTGGGCAGCTGATCGGCGAGGAAGCTCTGCCCGCCGAAGCCCGGCTCCACCGTCATCACCAGCACCATGTCCACCTCGGGCAGCAGCTCCTCGTACGGCGCCCAGGGCGTCCCCGGCTTGAGCGCCATGCTCGCCCGGGCGCCGGCCGCGCGGATCGCGCGGGCGAGCCGGCGATGCTCCCGGGCGGCCTCGACGTGAAAGGTCACGCTCTTGGCGCCGGCCTCGGCGTACGGCGGGGCCCACCGGTCGGGATCCTCGATCATGAGGTGGCAGTCGATGGGGATGGGGCTCACTTCGAGTAGGGCCTCGACGACCGGCAGGCCCAGCGTGAGGTTGGGCACGAAGTGGTTGTCCATGACGTCCACGTGGGCCCAGTCGGCGTTCCGCACCGCCTGCAGCTCGTCGGCCAGGCGGGCGAAATCGGCGGACAGGAGGCTCGGCGAGATCTGCACCCGGCCAGCGTAGACGCCACTCCACCGCACCCCCGACGCGGCGGGCGGCCCGGTGCGTGGGGCTCAGCTGGTGCGGCGCAGCAGGGCGGCGAACATCGCATCGGTGCCGTGCCGGTGCGGCCACAACTGCACGAACGGCGGCGCCCCCACGCCGGTGACCGAAGCAAGCGCCACCTGGTCGACCACGGCCGCGGTGTCCAGTTCCTCGACGGCCAGCCCCGCCCGAGCCGCGCGCCGCAGCGCATCGGCCAAGACGTACCGCGTTTCCGGCAGGTGCGGGCTGCACGTCGCGTAGAGGACCACCCCGCCCGGACGGACGGCGCGCAGCGCGGAGTCCAGCAGCTCGCCCTGCAGCGCGACCAGCGTCGGGACGTCGTCGGGGCTGCGGCGCCAGCGCGCCTCGGGCCTGCGACGCAGCGCCCCGAGACCGCTGCACGGCGCGTCGACGAGCACCCGGTCGTAGGCGCCCGGCTCGGCCGCCCCGATCTCGCGGCCGTCCCCCGTCCCGACGAACACCTGCGCCCCCGCGGCGACCGCCGCGGCGACGGTCTGGCGCACCAGTCGGGCGCGGTGTTCGCTGCTGTCGTTGGCGAACAGGGTCGCCCCGCGGTCCCGCGCGATGGCGGCGAGCAGCCCCGCCTTGCCGCCGGGCCCGGCACACAGGTCGAGCCAGTTCTCCGCGGGCGCAGGGGTCGCAGACTCCTCCGGTACGTCGTGCGCCGGTGGAAGCACCGGCGCCGCGGCCAGCACCAGCGCGATGAGCTGGCTGCCCTCGTCCTGCACGGCGGCCCGGCCCTCCCGCACGGCGGCCAGCGCCCCGGGGTCTCCGCCGGTCACCAGCCGCGCGGCGGTCGGGACCAACGACCCGGCGACCGCCCCCGCCCCCGTGAGCTCCGTCACCGTTGCCAGGCCCGGCCGGGCGGCGAGCGTCACGACCGGGGCCTCGTTGTCGGCGGCCAGCAGCTCGGCCAGGGCGTTGTCGACATCGTCCGGCCCGGCGGCACCGTGCCCCAGCAGCGCGGAGCGCAGCGCCCGCACGATCCACTCCGGATGCGAGGTCGCCACGGCCAGCCGGGCCAGGGGCTCGGCGCCCTCGGGCGCGACCTCGCGCAGCCAGTCCTCGCGGGTCCGCTCGCTCACCCGGTGCAGCACCGCGTTGACCAGGCCACCGACGCCCGGCCCGTGGCTGTCGCGGGCCAGCGCGACCGTGGTGTCGCAGGCGGCGTGCACGGGGACACGCATGCCCAGCAGCTGGTGCGTGCCGAGCCGGAGCAGGTCGAGCACCGCCGGGTCGAGCCGGTCCAGCGGGCGGCCGGCCGCCAGCGCGATGATCGGGTCGTATCGGCCGCGAAGGCGGGTGGCGCCGTAGACGAGTTCCGTGGCGAAGGCCGCGTCCCGGCCGCGCAGTCCGGCGGCGCGCAGCTGCTTCGGCAGCTCCAGGTTCGTGTAGGCCCCGGCGTCGACCGCGCGCATCACGGCGTACGCGACGGTGCGCGCCGGATCCGCGCGCCGGTGCCGCTCCGCTGGGGTGGTCACCGACCGGCGCCGCGGCCCGCGGTGCCGCGGTGGCTGCCCCTGGCTGCGCTCAGCCACGGCCGACCTCGCCGAGGCGTTCGCCCGGGCGGGCCCGCGCGCCGCGGGCCCAGTCCGCGGCCGGCATGGGCCGCTTGCCCGGCGGCTGCACCTCGCCCAACCGGACGGCGGTCGTCCCGGTCCCCACGAGCACCCCGTGCCGGTCGACGAAGAGCTCCCCGGCCGCCAGGGTCACCTCGGGTCCACCGGGATTGGCCTGGTCTGCCGGGCCCGTCGCGCCAGTCGAGCCCGCCAGGTCCGCTAGGCCCACCAGGCCCACCAGGCCCGCTGAGTCGAGGCGTACCACAGGGCCCACCTTGAGGCGCTCGCCCCGAAAGAGGGTCCAGGCGCCGGGCGCCGGCGTACATCCCCGGATCCGCCGATCGACCGCGAGCGCCGGGTCGCCCCAGCGGACCCGGGCATCCTCGACGGTGACCTTGGGCGCGTACGAGACCCCGTCCGCGGCCTGCGGCACCGGCTGCGCGGCCCCGCTCTCCACCGCGTCGAGGCTGGCCACGAGTAACCCCGCGCCCGCCACCGCGAGGCGGGCGAGGACGTCGCCGGCGGTGTCGGTCGGCCGCACGGTCTCGGTCATCGTGCCGAGCAGCGGCCCGCTGTCCATCGCCTCCTCCACCAGGAACGTGCTCGCGCCCGTCACGTCGTCCCCGGCGATCAGCGCGTGCTGCACCGGCGCCGCCCCCCGCCACGCCGGCAGGAGCGAGAAGTGCAGGTTGACCCAGCCCAGCCGCGGGACGTCGAGCACGGACCGCGGCAGGAGGTTGCCGTAGGCGACGACGGGGCAGGCGTCCGGAGCGAGGTCGCGCAGCCGGGCGAGGAACTCCGGGTCCCGCGCGGAGGCCGGGGTCACCACCTCGATCCCCGCCGACAGCGCCCGCTCCTTGGTCGGGCTCGGGTGCAGCGTCCGGCCCCGTCCCGCGCGGGCGTCCGGGCGGGTCACGACCGCGACCACCTCGTGGGAGGAGGCCAACAGCGCGTCCAGCGACGGTACGGCGACCTCGGGCGTGCCGGCGAAGACGAGCCGCACCGGCTACATCCCCTTGCCGAAGGTCGAGTGCGGGCTCACCTTGACGACGGGGGCCTTCCCCCCGGCCCATTCCGCCTCGCGGATGGCCTTCATGGCCGTCCGCCGCGCCTCGCGATCGAGGCGGTCGATGAAGAGGATGCCGTCGAGGTGGTCGGTCTCGTGTTGGATGCAGCGGGCCAGCAGCTCGCTGCCCTCGATCGTGACGGGCTCGCCGTGCAGGTCCTGCCCGGTGGCGACCACCCGGAGCGCCCGCGGCGTGTCGACGTAGATGCCGGGGAACGAGAGGCAGCCCTCCTCACCGTCCTGGGTCTCCTTGGACAGGGCCAGGACCGGGTTGCACAGGTGGCCCAGTTCGCCGTCCACCCACCACGTGAAGACCCGCAGCCCGACCCCGATCTGGGGGGCGGCGAGGCCGGCGCCGGGAGCCTCCCGCATGGTGTCGGTGAGGTCCGCGACGAGGCGGGCGAGTTCCTTGTCGAAGTCCACGACGATGTCGGCGGGGGTGCGCAGGACCGGGTCACCGAACAGGCGAATGTCCTTGACGGCCACAGGAGGATCCTTTTCACGGCGGGGCTGCGTGACGGGCCCGTCGCCGGGCGCGCGGGCGACCCACAGCGGCGGGCGGAACCCTCAGTCTACGTGTCGCGATGCAGGTGAGCCCCCGCGGGCGGGCGCGGCTCCGGCCTCAGGCGCCGCCGCCCTCGCCCGTCCGGGACGACCCGAGGGTGGTGGCCCCGTCCCCCGCGGGCCGGCGCTGCCGGGCGGGCCGGCCATGCCCCGCGGCCCGGCCTGCCGCGGCCGAGGATCCGCGCCGGGTGCGCCCGCCCCCGGGCCGCATCTCGTCGTCGGCGGGCCCTTCGTCGCCGGACTCGTCGCCGGCCCACCCGTGGTCGGCGGGTGCCCCGTGCATCCGGCTCAGGGCCCACACCGCGGGTACGCCGAGGGTGGCCGCGACGACGGCCACGTAGAGCACCCCGGACCAGGCCAGCGTGGCGCTTTCGCCGGCCGCTGCGGCGATCGGCCCGATCGCCAGCTGCCCCACGGGGAGGGCGACGAACGACCCGAGGGCGTCGTACGCCGCCACGCGCGACTGGTAGCGCTCCGGGATGTTCTCGTGGATCGTCGTGTGCCAGGAGATCATGAACACCTGCACCCCGGAGCCGGCGAGGAAGCCGGCGGCGAGGAGCACCCAGAGCGGCGCGTGCGCCGCCAGGGCGAACAGGGGCAACGCCAAGGCGAGCATGCTGGCGACGCCCACCCGCAACGGGTGCCGCACCTGCGCCCGCATCATGACCACGGTGAACACGAGCAGGCCGACCGCCTCGGCGGAGACCGCGAAACCCCAGGCCTGCTCACCGAGGTGCGGCGAGTTCTTCGCCACGACCGGGCCCAGGGTGGACCATGCCCCGGCGTGAACGGCGTTGAGGACGCCGCAGGTCACGACGACGGTCCACAGCCAGGTATGCGACCGGAACACCGTCCACCCCGAGCGCAACGAGGCGATCATGGAGCCCGTCTCGGGTGCCTCGGTGCGGTGCGGCACCTTGACGAAGACCATGCACATCCCCGCGACGGCCCAGGTGAGGGCGTCGAAGGCCAAAGCCCAGCCAGGCCCGACGGTGATGACGAGCGTCCCGGCCAACGCGGGACCGAGGACGGCCAGACCGCTGCGGCTGAACGCCAGGAGCGCGTTGGCCTGCTGCAGGTAGCGGCGGTCGACGAGTTGCGGGACCAGGCCGAGGATCGCCGGCATCGTGAAGGCGGTCGTCACGCCGTTGAGGGCCTCCAGGACGACCAGCTGCGCGAGTTCGGCCCGGTCCGAGATGACGAGGAACGCCGCGAAACCCTGCGTCACGAACGAGGCCAGATGGGCGACGACGAGCACCCTCGCGCGGGGCAGGCGGTCCGCGACCATGCCGCCGATGAGCAGGAACAACACCAGCGGGATGCTGCGCGCGGCGAGCACCTGGCCCACGGCGAACGTCGAGTCGGTGATGTCGAGAACGGCGAACACGATGGCCACCGGGGCCATCACGGAGCCCGCGGTCGAGATCAGGCGACCCATGAAGAACCAGGCGAAATTGGGCACCCGCAAGGGTTCGAGCGCGCCGGCTCGGTCCATGACGCCCCTCCCCAATCGACGGTGTGCAGCCCACCTCCCCCACCGCTGGCGCGCCCAGCTTATGTCGGATCCGCAGGTCAGCCCAGCAGCCGACCGTGGACTTGACGCGACCTTGACCAGGCCTAACCGTTTTCAGGGATCAACGACACCGATCTTGACCAGGACATTGTCCGGATCCTTGCGTGCGCTGCGGACCGCGCGACCCGCCGCCAGCGCGGCGGCCGCGGCCCCACCGACGTCGGCCGAGCAGCGCAACAGCAGGTGTAGCTGGTCGTCCCCCGGGCCCGAGACCGGGCCTAACCGGTCGACCGCATCGGGCAGGCCCGCCGCGTCGACCAGCTCCCGCAGACCGCGGCGCTTTCCGCGCAGCGCGGCCGCCCATGCGGCGGGCGGTAGGCGAAGGGCCGCGCGGTCCGCCAGCTCGCGGTCGGCGAACCACTCCGGGGCCCAGCGCACCAACGCCTCCACGGCGGGGACTGAAACCGCCCCGGGCACGCCCGCCAGCACCACCGCCGCCCCGGGCTTGGCCAGCGCGGCCGCCCCGAGCCAACGGCGCAGCGCCTCCTCCGCCGCGGCGAGCACCGGCCGGTCCAGGCTGGCCCACGCATCGAGCAGCAGCACCGCGCCGTAACCCTCGGGCGCCACCGGCTCCGCCCCCGGCGTGGCGATCACGAGCATCGGCTCGGCGCCCACCGCGTCGATCATGTGCCCGGCGCGAGAGGTCACGACGGCAGCGCCCGGGAACGCCCGGCCGAGTTCCTCGGCGGTCCGCCCGGCTCCGATGACGGCGCTGCGGAGCTGATGGTCCCCGCACGTCGGGCAGGTGTGCCCAGTGGCCACCACACCGCACCACCGGCAGGCCGGGGCCTGCCGCTCCCCGGCCACCGCCAACGGCCCCGCGCACACCGCACAGCGCGCCGGGGTTCGGCAGGTCGCACAGGACAGCGCCGGCAGGTAGCCGCGACGCGGCACCTGGACCAGCACCGGACCCTCCGCCAGGGCCGTCCGGGCCGCGCGCCACGCCGCGGACGGCAGGTGCGCCCGGGCCGCCGGCCCGTCGCGTTCCTCGTCGAGCCCCTCCCCCGCGATGTGCACGCGTGGGGCCGCCGTACGACGTACGGTCGCCTCCGCGCCGACCTCCTTGAGCCGGCCCGATGTGACCAACTGCTGCACGGCGACGCTGCGCGCGAAGCCGCCCGCCAGGGCGGCGGCACCGGCGAGGTCGGCCTGCGCGAGCAGGACGTCCCGGACGTGCGGGTACGGCGCGCGGGGCTCGGCATGGCTGTCGTCGCCGTCGTCCCACCAGGCCACCAGACCCAGGTGCGCCACCGGGGCGAAGGCGGCCGCCCGGGTCCCGACGACGCAGCGCACCTGCCCCCGCAGCACCTTGAGCCAGGCCGTGTAGCGGGCCTGCGGACCCTGCGCCGCCGTCAGCGTGACGTGGCGGCCTGCGCCCAACCGGGCCGTGATCGCCGCGTCGAGCCGGTCCAGGTCCCGGCTGTCCGGGACGACCAGCAGCGCCCCGCGCCCGCCGGCGAGGCAGGCCTCGGCGGCCTCGGCGAAGGCGGCCGGCCAGTCGCGGTCGGCGCGCTGGCCCGGCAGGGCCGACCAGGCCGCGGACGCGTCGTGGCCCTCGGCGAGGCGGCGCAGGAAGGTGGCGCCCGCCGGGTACGCGGCCCAGGCCACCGCCTCCGGCAGTCCAGGCGCCCCCTCCGGCATCCCGAGCGGTGTCGTGGCCGGCGGGAGCGGGTCCGGGCTCTCGTCGCCGGCGCTCGCGCCCCGGGCATCCAGCGCCTTCTCCGCCCGCGCGTGCCGCGGCGGGATGGCGAGGCGCAGCACGTCGGACAGCGTGCCGACATGCGTGTCGGCGATCCGCCGGGCCACGGCGGCGATCCGGTCGGTGAGCACCGGCTCGGGGCTCACGACCCGCCGGAGCGGCGCGAGCCGGCCGGGGTGCTGGGCCGCGGCGCGGCGCTCCAGCACGAACCCGTCCACGTCGCGGCCCGAGAAGCGCACCTTGACCCGGACCCCCGGCTTGGCCGCCTCCGCCAGCTCCGCGGGCACGACGTATTCGAACCCGCGATCCAGGTGCGGCAGCGAGGTGTCCACCGCGACGAGCGCGACGGGCAGGGGCACGCCGCCCACCCCGTCGCCTTCCATGCAGGCAGTTCTACCTCAGGTCACCGACACCGGCCGCCGGCCTCGCCGACACCGGCCGCCGGCCTCGCCGACACCGCCCGCGGCCTCGCCGCCCTGCGGCCGGCCGCCGAGCCAGATCGAGCCTCAGCCCGCCGCGCGCTGCAGTTCCTCGACCCGGTTGGTGCGCTCCCACGTGAAGGGGTTGGTCACGCCGGCGTGCGAAGTGCGTCCGAAGTGCCCGTAGGCGGCGGTCACCTGGTAGATCGGCCGCAGCAGGTCGAGTTCCTCGATGATCGCGGCGGGCCGGAGGTCGAACACCTCGGTGATGGCCTTCTCCAGCGTGTCCACCGGGACGGTCTCGGTGCCGAACGTCTCGACGTACAGTCCCACCGGCTGCGCCTTGCCGATCGCGTAGGCGACCTGCACCTCGCACCGACCGGCCAGCCCGGCGGCGACGACGTTCTTGGCGACCCACCGGGTGGCGTACGCCGCCGACCGGTCCACCTTGCTCGGGTCCTTGCCGGAGAAGGCGCCGCCGCCGTGGCGGGCCATGCCGCCGTAGGTGTCGACGATGATCTTGCGACCCGTCAGCCCGGCGTCGCCCATCGGGCCGCCGATCTCGAACCGCCCGGTCGGGTTGATGAGCGTGCGCAGGCCCTCGTGGGACAGCGCCACCCCGGAGTCGGCGAGGTCCTCCAGCACCGGCTTGATGACCCACTTCTCCACGTCGGGGGCGAGGAGCGCCTCCAGGCTCACGTCCGCGGCGTGCTGGGTGCTCACGACGACCGTGTCCAGCCGGACCGCCTTGTCGCCGTCGTACGCGATGGTCACCTGCGTCTTGCCGTCCGGCCGCAGGTAGGCCATCTGGCCGGACTTGCGGACGGCCGTGAGGCGCTCGGCGAGGCGGTGCGCGAGGAAGATCGGCAGCGGCATCAGCTCGGGGGTGTCCTGGCAGGCGTAGCCGAACATCAAGCCCTGGTCGCCCGCGCCCTGCTTGTCCTTGGCGTCGGTGCCGCCGGTGCGGGACTCGTACGCCGTGTCGACGCCCTGCGCGATGTCCGAGCTCTGCTCGCCGATCGAGATCTCGACGCCGCAGGTGCGACCGTCGAAGCCCTTGACCGAGCTGTCGTAGCCGATCCCGACGATCGTCTCCCGGACCAGGCGGGGAATGTCGACGTAGCCGATCGTGGCCACCTCGCCGGCCACGTGCACCAGCCCGGTGGTCACCATCGTCTCGACGGCGACCCGCGCGTGCGGGTCCTGCTGCAGCATCGCGTCGAGGATCGAGTCGGAGATCTGGTCGCAGATCTTGTCGGGGTGTCCCTCGGTGACGGACTCGGAGGTGAACAGACGGGCCACGGATGACTCCTCGGGCTGGCGACGCGAAAGCGATGCTGACGATGCTGCGGTCTGGGCCGGAATCGGCCCACCAGGCAATCTTATCCGGGCCGGCACGGCGGTCCCGGACGCCGCGGCGATACGGGGCGAGCTGCGCCCACGGGGGCGCTACAGCAGTGGCCGGAGGGCGTCGAGGACGGCCTGCGCGGCCTCCTCCTTCGAGCCAGTCACCTCGGCGACCGGGTCGTGGCGGCCGGCGGCCAGGATCGCCACGGTCGTGACGTCCTTGCCGAACACCGCGTCGCGCCCGACCTCGTTGGCGACCAGGAGATCGCAGCCCTTGCGGGCGAGCTTGGCCCGGGCCAGGTCCAGCACGGAGCCGGTCTCGTCGCCGGTCTCGGCCGCGAACCCCACGATGACCGGGTACTGCGCCGCCGCGTCCCCGCGGCGGCGCACCAGCCCGGCGAGGATGTCCGGATTGCGGACCAGTTCGATGACCGGCGCGTCCTCGTCGTGCCCGGCGCCGTGGGTCTTCTTGATCTTGTGCGCGGCGTAGGTCTTCGGCCGGAAGTCGGCGACGGCGGCGGCCATGATGATCGCGTCCGCGTGCGGGTACGCCGCCGCGACGGCCTCCTCCAGCTCGCGGGCGGACTCCACCCGGTGCACGGTGACCGCCCCGTGGTCGAACCGATCGGGCCCGGACATGGTGTCCGGCAGACCCACGTTGGCGCTGATCAGCTCCACGATGGCGCCACGGGCGGCCGCCGCCGCGGCCAGGGCGTAGCCCTGCTTGCCGGAGCTGCGGTTGCCGAGATAGCGGACCGGATCCAGGGCCTCGCGGGTGCCGCCGGCGGTGATCACGATGCGCCGGTCGGCGAGATCGCGGGCCAGGGCCGGTGGCTGCAGGCGCGCCGTCGCGGCGCCGCCGCCGAGCACGGCCAAGGCCTGGGCGTGGATGTGCTCAGGCTCGGGAAGCCGGCCCGGGCCGCTGTCCGCGCCAGTCAGCCGGCCGACGGCCGGGTCGATGACGTGCACCCCGCGGGCGCGCAGCAGCGCGACATTGGCCTGGGTCGCGGCATGCAGCCACATCTCGGTGTGCATGGCGGGCGCCATCACGACCGGACAGCGCGCCGTGAGCAGCACGTTCGTCAGCAGGTCATTCGCCAGGCCGTGCGCGGCACGGGCGAGCAGGTCGGCTGTGGCGGGCGCGACGACGACCAGGTCGGCGTGCTGCCCGATCCGGACGTGGCGCACCTCGTCGACCCCGTCCCACACCGAGGTGCTCACCGGGTGGCCCGACAGGGCCTCCCAGGTGGCGGCGCCGACGAAGTGCAGCGCCGCCTCGGTGGGGACGACCGTGACATCGTCGCCCGCCTCACTGAACAGTCGGGACAGCAGGCACGCCTTGTAGGCCGCGATGCCACCACCGACACCGAGGACGACGCGCAGGGTTCAGCCCTCGATGGGCGTGGAGGTCAGGAGCTGGCCGTTGATCTCGCGCAGCGCGACCGAGAGCGGCTTCTCGTGGACCTGGGTCTCCACCAACGGCCCGACGTACTCCAGCAGTCCCTCGGACAGCTGGCTGTAGTAGGCGTTGATCTGGCGGGCGCGCTTGGCCGAGTAGATCACCAGGGCGTACTTGCTCTCGGCGGCCTCGAGGAGGTCGTCGATAGGCGGGTTGGTGATGCCGATCGGGTTCGCGACGGTGCCGGACACTCTCACTCGTTTCGTTCGGGGGCGGTGGTGCGCAGGGCGGGTTGCGGCGGCGGCTCGTACGTCGTGGGACGCGCGCCGCCCGGCGCAGGATGGGTTCCCGCCGCCATCAAGTGTACGAGCTCTTCCGCGGCCCGCCGAACCTCGTCGTTGACGATGACGACGTCGAACTCCTTGGCCGCCTTCATCTCCACCAAGGCGGTGGCCAGGCGCGCGCGCCGCTCCGCAGCGGTCTCGGTGCCCCGACCCAGCAGCCGCTGGACGAGGACGTCCCAGCTCGGCGGCGCGAGGAACACGAAGAGCGCCTCCGGCATCGAGGCGCGCACCTGGCGGGCCCCCTGCAGGTCGATCTCCAGGAGCACCGAGCGCCCGTCGGCCAGGGCCTGCTCGACTGGGCCTCGCGGCGTGCCGTAGCGCGCGAGGTTGTGCACGGTCGCCCACTCCAGCAGCTCGCCGCCGGCCACCATCTCGTCGAAGCGTTCGTCCGTGACGAAGTAGTAATGGCGGCCGTCCTGCTCACCGGGGCGCGGGGCGCGCGTCGTGGCAGAGACCGACATCCAGATCTCCGGGTGGTGTTCGCGCACCCAGGCGGCGACGGTGCCCTTGCCTACGGCCGTCGGCCCGGCCAGGACCGCGAGGCGCGGCGAGCCGGGCCGAACCGCCGAGGCGGTTCGGCTCGGCTCCACGCTCAGGGGTCAGCCCTGCTTGAAGCGCTCGAGGAGCGCCGCGATCTGGTTGGCGCCCAGCCCACGGACGCGACGCGTTTCGGAGATCCCGATCTCCTCCATGATCTGGCGGGCCCGCACGCGCCCGACACCCGGCATCGACTCCAGCAGGGAGGAGACCTTCATCTTGCCGATCACGTCGTTGGTCTTGCCCTCCTTGACCACGTCGGCGAGCGAACCCTGAGAGTTCTTCAGGCGGTTCTTCACGGCAGCCCGCTCGCGGCGCGCAGCCGCGGCCTTCTCAAGTGCTTCCGCGCGCTGCTCGGGGGTCAGCTGGGGTAGGGCCACGGGTATCTCCTCGCAAAAGCTGCCAGTGTCGGTCGGGTTTCACCGGCCCGGCATCGCCGTGTCAGGCCGTTAACCGGGACTTTCTCGCGTCGTCCAGGGTTGAACCTAGCGAAAGCGCCGGTCACGTGCAACGGTTGGACCGCCATTGACCTGGCGTGTCGTACGTTCGACTGATTCCTGTCGGCGGGCCGACTGCGCGGCGCCGCGGCGCGCCAATCGTTAGCGCTCGCGTTCCGAGGCGATCTGCTGATGGTGATGAATGACTTCATCGATGATGAAGGTGAGGAATTTCTCCGCGAAGGCCGGGTCCAGATGCGCCTGTTCCGCGAGCGCCCGCAGCCGCGCGATCTGATGCGCCTCGCGGCCCGGATCCGCCGGCGGCAGACCGTGATCGGCCTTGAGGCGCCCGACCCGCTGGGTGCACTTGAACCGCTCGGCCAGCAGATGCACGAGGGCGGCGTCGATGTTGTCGATGCTGCCGCGGATCTGAGCCAACTCGGCGAGCACGGCGGAGCGCTCGGCCGGCTGTTCCGCAGTGGACGCCGGCGAAGGCATCTGGCCGGGGGTGTCGGTCATGACGTCCCCAGCAGTTCGAACAGCTGTTCCGCGCTCGTGCGGGCCCTGGCCCGCAACGCGGCGACATCCGGTCCCGCAGAAAGGATTTCGCGGCTGCTCGCGGCCAGCACGGTCGGCAGGGCCGCGCCGAAGACCGTCTGCAGGTCCTCGGCCGTGGCGCCCTGCGCGCCGACCCCGGGCGCCAGCAGCGGCGCGTTCGCGGCCGCCAGGTCCAGCCCCAGGCGGCGGACGGCGTCGCCGACGGTGGCGCCGACCACCATGCCCACGCTGCCGAGTTCGCCGCGCGCGGCCGCCGCGGCGTTGTCGGCCGCCACCCCCGCGACGACGTGGCCCGCCACGCTGCGCCCGGAGCCCTCCTCCCGCGCATGCTGAACGGCGGCCCCTTCCGGGTTGGAGGTCAGCGCCAGCACGAACACGCCGCGGCCGGTCCGCAGCGCCAGGTCGATCGCCGGCCGCAGCGACCCGTAGCCCAGATAGGGGCTCACGGTGATGGCGTCGGGGGGCGCGACGGCGTCGGGCCCGAGGAACGCCTCGGCGTACGCCTCCATCGTCGAACCGATGTCGCCGCGCTTGACGTCGAGGATCACCGCCGTGCCGGCCGCCCGCAGCTCATCGATGACCCGCTCCAGCAGCGCCACCCCGCCCGCGCCGAAGACCTCGAAGAACGCCGACTGCGGCTTGACGGCGGCCACCTGTCCGGCGAAGGCCTCGACGCAGGTGAGCGCGAACCGCTCCACGCCGGCGAGCGTGCGGTCGAGCCCCCAGGCGGACAACAGCGCGTGGTGGGGGTCGATCCCCGCACACAGGGGGCCCTGCGACCGCATCGCCGCCTGCAGGCGGGCGCCGAACGGCGGGGTGGAAACGGCCTGGTCGTACGTCGTCACCGGTTCTCCTTCGGCGCTCGGGGGCGCGTGGTCCTGGTCAGGGCAGCCGTTCGTGAGCGATCCCGACGACGTCGGCGACCCGCTCGTACCCGCGGCTCGCCAGTTCGCCGGCAAGCTCGTCGCGGACCTTCCGCGGCGCCGTCGGATCGTGGAAGGTCGCCGTGCCCACCTGGACGGCGGTGGCGCCGGCCGCCAGGAACTGCAGCGCGTCCAGACCCGAGGCGATGCCGCCCACCCCGATGATCGGCGCCGTGGGCAGCGCCCCGGCGCGCATCGCGGCGGCGACCTGGAAGACCGCGCGCACCGCCACCGGCCGGATCGCCGGCCCCGACAGTCCCCCGGTGAGCCCCAACAGCCGCGGCCGCAGCCGGTCGGTGTCGATGTCCATGCCGAGCAGGGTGTTGATCATGGTGAGGCCGGTGGCCCCGGCCTCCAGCGCGGCGCGGGCGATCGCGACGATGTCCGTGACGTCCGGGCTCAGCTTGGCGAAGGCGGGGATGTCCGGCGGCAGCTCGCTGCGCACCTGCTCCATGACCTCGGTCGTCGACGCAGGGTCGCAGGCGTAGACGAGGCCCCGGTTGGCCACGTTGGGACAGCTGATGTTGACCTCGACGCCGACGCACGCATCGAAGGCCGCACTGTTGCGCAGCACCCGGGTGACGTCGGCGAACTCCGCCGCGTCGTTGCCCGCGATCGAGACGAGCACGCGCGCCCCGACCGACTTCAGCCAGGCCAGATCCTCCTCGACGAATGCGGCGATCCCCGGCCCCTGCAGCCCGATCGAGTTGAGCATCCCGGCGGGGGTCTCGGCCATCCGCGGGGTGCCCCGGCCCGAGCGCGGGTCGCGCATGACGGTCTTGGTCGTCACCGCCCCGAGATCGCCGACGTCGAAGAAGCGGTGCAGCTCGCGGCCGTTGGCCGCGCACCCCGACGCGGTGAGCACCGGATTGGGGATGGTCACGTCCACGCCCAGGTCGACCGCCATGTCGATGCCGCGCAGGATGTGCCGCACCGGCGGGCGCACCGGCGCCGGGGCCGGCGTCGCCCCCTCCGAGATCAGTTCGACCCGCGCATCGGTGCGTGCGTCCGCCCGCGGCGCCTCGCCCGCCGGTCCGTCGACGCCGCTGGCGTCGTGCGCGGTCGGCTCCCCCTCGGCGCGGTGGTCGTCGGGGTCGGCCGGACCCGCGTCCGCCGCGCCGGCCGCGGCGCTGCGCGCCGATGCTTCGGCGTGCGCGCGGCGGTCCTCCGCCTCCAGGTCATACACGTCGTCGTGGCGCGCCGCCCGGGCCTGCTCCGCGGGCGTGTCGCGGGGCTCGCGTGGGTCGTTCATCAGTGCCCTCCCGTGCTCGGCGCGCCGAGCGCATCCTCGGGCACCCGACACCAGCCGTCCTCGAACGCCTCCCAGCGCAGCCGGTCGCCCCGGAAAATCGGTCCCTCGACGCAGGAGCGCACCATGCGGGTCGTGCCGTCCTTGCCGGTCACCGGCATCACGCAGGTCATGCAGACCCCGACGCCGCAGGCCATCGACTCCTCCACCGCGACCTGCGCCACGGCCCCGTTCTCGCCGGCGATCTCGCTCACCGAGCGGAGCATCCCCATCGGCCCGCAGGCGTAGACCACCGCCGCCCCCGACTTGGCGATCACGTCGCCGAGGACGTCGGACACCCACCCCTTGACGCCGAGCGAGCCGTCATCGGTGGTGAGCACCACCTGGCCGCCGAGCTGCTGCGCACGCCGCACGCCGTACAGGCGATCACGCGTCGCCGCGCCCAACACGATCGAGCTGCGGCAGCCGCGTTCCCGCAGCGCGTCGCCGAGCCAGAACAGCGGCGCGCTGCCGTAGCCGCCGCCGACGAGCACGCAGGGCACGCCGGTCGTCGGCAGCGGGAACGGCCGCCCGAGCGGGCCGACCACGTCCAGCGTGGCGCCCACGGTCTGCTCGGTGATCCAGGTGGACCCCGGTCCGTGCGGGGCCACCACGAGCTCGATCCGTCCCGGTCCGGGGCCGATGGGCTTGGTGGCCGAGCTGATCGAGAACGCTCGACGCAGCAGCGCCCCGCTGACGGCGCCGCCGACCGCGAGCGCGACGAACTGCCCGGGCCGCGCGACCTCGGCGATCTCGGGGACCTCCAGGACGATCCGGTGGTACGCCCCCTCCCGCACGTTCTCGGCCACCCTGGCCTGCTGGGTGAACACCCCCGCCCGCCGGGCTCGCTCGATGGGGCTCATCTCCTCGCTCATCCGCTCGCAGCGCTCCTTGTCATCGAGGTCATCTGCTCCGGCCGCTCCGGCAGGGCCTGCTCCGCGCCGGCGGCCAGGTCGAGGCCCGCCGCGTGCTCCTGCAGCGACGCGACCCGCGCCGGCGCGGTGCGGATCGACTCGATGCCGTGCACGGCCGCGCCCAGCTGCTGGATCGTGGTGATGATCGGGCGGTCCATGCTCGTGGCCGCGGTCCGGATCGCGTACCCGTCCCGGCGGGCGTCGCCGCCCTCGGGCGTGTTGACGATCATGTCGATCTCCCCCGCCTCGATCATCTGCACGATCGTGGGCTCACCGTGCTCGCCCGGTCCCTCGCTGTGCTTGCGCACCACCGTGGCGGACACCCCGTTGCGGCGCAGCACGTCGGCCGTGCCGTGCGTCG
The DNA here is from genome assembly GCA_016699675.1 of Austwickia sp. Taxonomy (NCBI): domain Bacteria; kingdom Bacillati; phylum Actinomycetota; class Actinomycetes; order Micrococcales; family Dermatophilaceae; genus Austwickia; species Austwickia sp. The sequence continues at coordinate 4,245,747 of CP064985.1, forward strand.
ACAGCAGCTCGAAGCCGAGGTCGGCCAGCCGCATCAGCGGGAAGATCATGGCGCGCTTGTCCCGGTTGGCGATGGACACGAAGATCCGGCCCTGGGTCGGCAACCCCCACAGCGCGCCCATCTGGGTCTTCGCGAACGCCGCCCCGAAGCTGGCGTCGATGCCCATGACCTCGCCGGTGGAGCGCATCTCCGGGCCCAGCACGGAGTCGACGGCGCGACCCTCGTGCGTGCGGAACCGCTTGAACGGCAGGATCGCCTCCTTGACGGAGACCGGCGCGTCGACCGGCATCGTGCCGCCGTCGCCGACCGCCGGCAGCAGGCCCTCGGCGCGCAGCTCCGCGATCGTCGCGCCGAGCATGACGCGGGCCGCGGCCTTGGCCAGAGGCACGCCGGTGGCCTTCGCCACGAACGGCACCGTCCGGCTGGCCCGGGGGTTGGCCTCCAGCACGTAGAGCACGTCTTGGGCCAGGGCGAACTGGACGTTCATCAGGCCCCGCACGGCGAGCGCGCGGGCCAGGGCGTGGCTGGACTCGCGCACCCGGCGCAGCTCGCGGGGCCCGAGCGTCACGGGCGGGAGCACGCACGCCGAGTCGCCAGAGTGGATCCCCGCCTCCTCGATGTGCTCCATGATCCCGCCGACGAACATCTCGGTGCCGTCGTAGAGCACGTCCACGTCGATCTCGACGGCGTCGTCGAGGAACCGGTCGATGAGCACCGGGTGCTCGGGGCTCGCGTCGGTGGCCCGCTCGACGTACTCGCGCAGCGTCGCCTCGTCGTACACGATCTGCATGCCCCGCCCGCCGAGCACGTAGCTCGGGCGCACGAGCACCGGATAGCCGATGTCGCGGGCGACCTCGGCGGCCTCGCCGTGGCTGTACGCCGTGCCGTGCCGCGGCGCCGGCAGCCCGCACTCGTCGAGGATCCGACCGAACTGGCCGCGGTCCTCGGCCCAGTCGATGGCCTCCGGCGACGTGCCGACGATCGGCAGCCCCTCGTCCTTGAGCGCCTTGGCCAGCCCCAACGGCGTCTGCCCGCCGAGCTGGACGATGACGCCCGCGATGGGGCCGGCCGCCTTCTCGGCCTCGTAGACCTCCAACACGTCCTCGAGGGTGAGCGGCTCGAAGTAGAGCCGGCTCGACGTGTCGTAGTCCGTGGAGACGGTCTCGGGGTTGCAGTTGACCATCACCGTGTCGTAGCCGGCCGCCCGCAGCGCGAAGCTGGCGTGCACGCAGCTGTAGTCGAACTCGATGCCCTGCCCGATGCGGTTCGGGCCGGAACCCAGGATGAGCACCGCCGGCCGCTCCCGCGGGGCGACCTCGGTCTCCTCGTCGTAGGTGGAGTAGTGGTACGGCGTGCGGGCCGCGAACTCGGCCGCGCAGGTGTCCACGGTCTTGAACACGGGCCGGATGTCGAGGGCCTGACGCACCCCGCGCACCACCGCCTCGCCGAGACCCACCAGCTCGCCGATCTGGGCGTCGGAGAACCCGTGCCGCTTCGCCAGCCGCAGTGTCTCGGGCTCCAGGTGGGTCAGGGTGCGACCGGAGCCGCGGACCTGGTCGGCGATGTCGTTGAGCAGGGCGATCTGGTCGAGGAACCACGGGTCGATGCCGGTGGCCTCGAAGACCTCCGCCACGGTGCACCCGCCGCGCAGCGCCTGCTGCACCTGCACGATCCGCCCGTCCGTGGGGGTGCTTGCGGCGGCAAGCAGCGCGGCCGCCTCCTGCGCGGTGGGCCGCGGGCCGCGCCAGTGGAAGCCGGCGCCCTTGCGCTCGGAGGACCGCAGCGCCTTCTGCAGCGCCTCGGTGAAGTTGCGCCCGATGGCCATCGCCTCGCCGACCGACTTCATCGTGGTGGTCAGCGTGGGGTCCGCGGCGGGGAACTTCTCGAACGCGAACCGCGGCACCTTGACCACGACGTAGTCGAGCGTGGGCTCGAAGCTCGCCGGGGTCTTCTCGGTGATGTCGTTGGGGACCTCGTCGAGGGTGTAGCCGATGGCCATCCGCGCCGCGATCTTCGCGATCGGGAAGCCGGTGGCCTTGGACGCCAGCGCCGAGGAGCGGGACACCCGCGGGTTCATCTCGATGACGATGATCCGGCCGGTCGCCGGGTCCACCGCGAACTGGATGTTGCAGCCGCCGGTGTCGACGCCCACCTCGCGGATCACGGCGATGCCGATGTCGCGCAGCTTCTGGTATTCGCGGTCGGTCAGGGTCAGCGCCGGCGCCACCGTGATCGAGTCGCCGGTGTGCACGCCGCACGGGTCGAGGTTCTCGATCGAGCAGACGACCACGACGTTGTCGGCGTGGTCGCGCATGACCTCCAGCTCGTACTCCTTCCAGCCGAGGATCGACTCCTCCAGGAGCACCTCGGTCACCGGGGAGTCGTGCAACCCGGCCCCGGCGATCCGGGCCAGGTCCTCGGGGGTATGCGCGAAGCCGGAGCCGAGCCCGCCCATCGTGAAGCTGGGCCGGACCACCAGCGGATAGCCCAGGTCCTCCGCCGCCGCCCACACCTCCTCCATCGAGTGGCAGATGTGGCTGCGACAGGACTCCGCCCCGCACCGCTCCACCACGCCCTTGAACGCCTCGCGGTCCTCGCCCAGCCGGATCGCCTCGACGTTGGCGCCGATCAGCGGGCAGCCGTAGCGCTCCAGCACGCCGTTCTCGTGCAGCGCCATCGCGGCATTGAGCGCGGTCTGCCCGCCCAGGGTCGCGAGCACGGCGTCGGGGCGCTCCTTGGCGATGATCGTCTCGAGGATCGCCGGGGTGATCGGCTCGACGTACGTCGCGTCGGCCACCTCCGGGTCCGTCATGATCGTCGCCGGGTTGGAGTTGACGAGGATGACCCGCAGCCCCTCGGCGCGCAGCACGCGGCAGGCCTGCGTGCCCGAGTAGTCGAACTCCGCCGCCTGGCCGATGACGATCGGCCCCGACCCGATCACGAGCACGCTGTGAATGTCGTCGCGCTTCGGCATCAGGCCGCACCCTCCCGGTGGGTCGCGTCGGTCGGGTCCAGCATGAGGTCGAGGAAGCGGTCGAACAGGTACGCCGAGTCGTGCGGGCCGGCCGCGGCCTCGGGGTGGTACTGCACCGAGAAGGCCGGGATGTCCAGGCACCGCAGGCCCTCGACGACCTGGTCGTTAAGGCAGACGTGGGAGACCTCCACGCGACCGTACGCCGTACCGTCCGCGGCGTCGCTCGGCGCCGGCACCGGCCCGTCCAGGGGGGCGTCCACCGCGAACCCGTGGTTCTGCGCGGTGATCTCGACGCGTCCCGTCGCCCGGTCCAGCACCGGCTGGTTGATCCCGCGGTGCCCGAACGCGAGCTTGTACGTCCCGAACCCGAGCGCCCGACCGAAGAGCTGGTTGCCGAAGCAGATGCCGAAGTAGGGGGTCCGGTCCGCGAGGATCCGGCGCAGCAGCCCGACCTGCTCATCCGCGGTCGCCGGGTCGCCGGGCCCGTTGGAGCAGAACACGCCGTCCGGGCCGCCGCCGCGCGCCAGAGCGCCAGGGGTGACGCCGTGGATCGCGCGGACCTGCTCGTACGTCGTGCCGGCCGGCAGCACGTGGACCTCGATCCCCCGCTCCGCCATCCGGTGCGGGGTCATCGACTTGATGCCGAGGTCGAGGGCCGCGACCACCGCGCGGCGCTCGCCGTGCGCGGCCACGACGTACGTCTCGTCGGTGCTGACCTCCTCGGCGAGCCGCGCCCCCGACATCAGCGGCGCCGCCAGCACGGCGGCCAGCAGCTCCCGATCGGGCGCCTGCGCGGCCGCGCCGGAGAAGATCCCAGCGCGCATCGCCCCCGCCTCCCGGATGTGCCGCGTGATCGCCCGCGTGTCGACGTCGCACAGCCCGACCACGCCGGCGCCGCGCAGCTCGTCCTCCAGGCTGCGCCGCGACCGCCAGTTGCTGGGCCGCAGCGCGGGATCGCGCACGACATAGCCGGCGACCCAGATCCGGCGGCTCTCCGGGTCCTCGTCGTTCATCCCGGTGTTGCCGACGTGCGGCGCGGTCATGACCACGATCTGCCGGTGATAGCTGGGGTCGGTCAGCGTCTCCTGGTAGCCGGTCATGCCGGTGGAGAAGACGATCTCGCCCGTCGTCGTGCCCTCGGCGCCGAAAGCACGACCCCGAAAGACCCGGCCGTCCTCGAGGACGAGGACGGCCCGGCCTCGCTGTGGTGCCGTCGAGCTCACTGGAGACGCCCGTCCAGCAGGGTCGGGACGCCGCGCAGCAACGTCGTGACGACCCGGCCGTGCAGTTCGCGCCCGTGATACGGGTTGTTCCGCGACTTGCTCAGGCTGGCGTCCCGGTCCACGGTCACCGTCGCCGACGGGTCGACGAGCGTGAGGTTGGCCGGCTCGCCGGCCGCCACGGGCCGCCCGTGCCCGTCCAGCCGCGCGATCCGCGCGGGCCGCACGGACATCGCCTGCGCCACGTCCGCCCAGCTCATCAGGCCCGGGCGCACCATCACCTCGGTGATGACCGCGAGCGCGGTCTCCAGGCCGAGGATCCCGAACGCCGCCACCTGGAAGTCGTGCTGCTTGTCGTTGAGCGCGTGCGGGGCGTGGTCGGTGGCGACCACGTCGATCGTGCCGTCCGCCAGGCCGGCTCGGACCGCCTCGACGTCCTCGGCGGGGCGCAGCGGCGGGTTGACCTTGTAGACCGGGTCGTAGCTGGCCAGCAGGTCGGTCGTGAGGAGCAGGTGATGCGGCGTCGCCTCCGCGGTGACCGCGATCCCCTGGCTCTTGGCCCAGCGGACGATCTCCACCGACCCGGCCGTGGAGAGGTGGCAGACATGCAGCCGGCTGCCGGTCTGGCGGGCCAGCATGACGTCGCGGGCGATGATCGTCTCCTCCGCGACCGCCGGCCAGCCGGGCAGGCCCAGCCGACCCGAGATCTCGCCCTCATGGCAGCAGGAGGTGTGCGGCGCGAGCCGCGGGTCCTGCGCGTGTTGCGCGACGACGCCGCCGAACGTCTTGACGTATTCCAGCGCCCGCCGCATCACCTGCGGGTCGTGCACGCAACGCCCGTCGTCGGAGAACATCCGCACCTGGGCCCGGCTGCGGTTCATCAGCCCGAGCTCGGCGAGCTGCTCCCCCGCGAGCCCCTTGGTGACGGCACCGATCGGGAACACGTCCGCGTAGGCGCATCGCCGGCCCTGCTCCCAGACCCACTCGGCGAGGATCGCCGTATCGGTGACCGGCTCGGTGTTGGCCATGGCCATGACGGCGACGTAGCCGCCGGCGGCCGCCGCCTGCGAGCCCGACTCGATCGTCTCGGCGTCCTCGCGGCCGGGCTCGCGCAGGTGGGTGTGGACGTCGACGAGGCCGGGCAGCGCGATGAGGCCGTCCGCGTCGACGGTCTCGGTGCCCTTCGGTACGTCGAGCCCGGTGCCGACCTCGATCACCTTGCCGTCGCGCACCAGGATGTCGGTGCGCCCCTGACCCATCAGGTCGGCGCCCTTGACCAGCAGACTCATGCCCGCACTCCGCTCTGCCCGGCCCGGCCCGAGCCCACCGTGATCTGCGCGCTCACGCCGCGCTCCCTTCGCCGGAGAAGACATGGAACAGGACCGCCATCCGGGTGTAGACCCCCGCCGTGACCTGGTCCAGGATCAGCGAACTGGCCGCGTCGGCGGCCTCGGGCGCGATCTCCAGGCCGCGGTTCATCGGGCCCGGGTGGCACACCACGGCGTGCTTGCCCATCTTCGCGAGGCGCTCGCGGGTCAGCCCGTACAGCGTCGTGTACTCGTTCTCGGTCGGGAAGAAGCCACCGCTCATCCGCTCCCGCTGGACGCGCAGCATCATCAGCGCGTCCACGTCGGCGACGACCGAATCGAGATCGTACGTCGTGGCGAAGCCCTCCTTCGCGGCCCGCTCCTCGATCCCCGGCGGCATCAGCGTGGGCGGCGCCACCAGGGTGACCTCGGCCCCGAGGGTGCGCAGGCAGAAGATGTTGGAGCGCACCACCCGGCTGTGCAGCAGGTCGCCGCAGATCGCGACGTGCTTGCCGGCGAGATCGCCGAGGCGCTTGCGCATCGCGTAGGCGTCCAGCAGGGCCTGGGTGGGGTGCTCGTGCGTGCCGTCGCCGGCGTTGACCACCGGCAGCCCGGTCCACTCCATCGCGAGCTTCGGTGCGCCCGAGGCGCCGTGCCGGATGACGAAGCCGTCGACGCCCATCGCGGCGATGGTCAGCACCGTGTCCCGCAGCGACTCCCCCTTCGAGGTGGAGGAGCCCTTGCCGGCGAAGCCCATGGTGTCGGCGGACAGCGACTTCGCCGCCAGGTCGAAGGAGTTCTTCGTGCGCGTCGAGTCCTCGAAGAAGGCGTTGACGATGGTCACGCCGCGCAGCGCGGGGATCTTCTTGACCTCGCGCTGGCGGACCTTCTCCATCTCCTCCGCGGTGTCGAGGAGCTGGGTGATCTGATCGCGGGACAGGCCGTCCATGGACAGGAAGTGGGGCAGCTTCACGAGCGGTCGCCTCCGGTGATGCGGACTTCGTCAACGCCGTCGGACTCGGCGAGGAGGACATGGACGCGCTCAGAGCTCGACGTGGGCAGGTTCTTGCCCACGTGGTCGGCGCGGATGGGCAGGTCGCGGTGGCCCCGATCCACCAGGACCGCGAGGCGTACGGCGCGCGGCCGGCCCTCGTCGCCCAGGGCGTCGAGCGCGGCGCGGATGGTCCGTCCGGAATAGAGGACGTCGTCCACGAGGACGACGACCTTGTCGTCGATGCCCCCCTCGGGGATCTGGGTGCGCTCCATCTTCCGGGTGGGCTTGCGGCGCAGGTCATCGCGGTAGAGCGTGACGTCCAGCGTGCCGACGGGCACGTCGTGGCCCTCGACCTTCGCGAGCTGAGCGGCGAGCCGCCGTGCTAGCGGCGCCCCTCGGCTGGGGATCCCCAGGACCACCAGGTCCTCGGCGCCCTTGTTGCGCTCGACGATCTCGTGGGCCATCCGCCGCAGCGCCCGGGTCATGTCGTCCTGGCCGAGGACGACGCGGCCGTCCTCGTCGGCGGGGAGGTCAACGCTGGATGAGGGGTCCGGCGGGAGGTTCTCGGGTGGTGAATCGTCGGCGGCCGGGGCCGCCTTGTGCTTTCCGGTGGCTTCCGAACTGGCCGAGTCACGTCGCCCCATGGCGCCGGACCTCCTTCCCCGCCTCACAGGACGGTCATTAAAGGACGTCTGAACGGCCTCCACCCTACCCCGGCGGCGAGCATGCCCCCGCCAGTCCTTCCGGCGCGGGGGCCGCGAGAGTAAGGTCCCACGCACCTGTCCGCGTGGAGGCTGCCCATGGACAAAGCCCGCGACGACCCCCCGCTCGGGTTGCCTGCTCCCCGCCTCGGAAACCTCAGCCGCGAGGTCCGCGCATCCTGGCGCCGCTGCCTAGCCTGGTTCCCGGAGCCCGCCAAGGCCACCACCAATGTCGTCCTGGCCGGATCGGGTCTACGCGATTACCGCGAGTCCCACCCCCTGTCCGCGGTGATGCCGGTGTTGCGCCGGCTCCTCGTCGACGCAAGCGCGAACTCCGACATCATCGTCGCGGTCGGAGACGCCGAGGCCCTCCTGCTGTGGGTCGAGGGCGCACCGGAGGTGCGTCGGCGCGCCGAACGCATCGGATTCCAGGCCGGCGCCGACTGGTCCGAGAGCGCGGTCGGGACGGCGGCCCCGGGGACCGCGCTGTTCCTGGGCCGCGGCGTACAAGTCATGGGTCAGGAGCACTTCTCCCCCGAGGTGCGCCGATGGTCGTGCACCGCCGTGCCCATCCACGATCCGGCGACCGGCGACACGATCGGGGTCGTTGATCTCACCGGCGGCCCCCAAGCCGTGGCGCCGCACGCGCTCCCCCTGGTCCGGGCGGCGGTGGCCGCCGCGGAGGCCGAACTCACCGTCCAACGTCTGCGCGGCCTGACCGCCCAGGCCCCGGTGGGCTCCGGTACGAGCGCTGTGCTGCCCGCACCCCGAGGGGCAGGTGGCTCCAGCATCGCGGCCCGCGGCGCCGGGGCCGAGTTGCGCGTGCTGGGCCGCGACACGGGGATTCTGGTCCAGTCCGGCGTCGAGACCACGCTCTCGCTGCGGCACACGGAGATTCTGTTGATGCTCGCCCGGCACCCCGCAGGCCTGCGATTGGAGGAGTTGCTGGATCTGGTGAATCCGGACGCCAGTGTGGTGACACTGCGGGCCGAGATGGCGCGGTTGCGCCGGATGCTGGAGGCCTGCGCCCCCCGCTACGTGCCCCGCTCCCGCCCTTATCGACTGCCGACGGCGTTGGCCACCGATGCCGACCTGGTCATGGAGCAGGTCGAACGCGGCCGCCACCGGGCCGCCCTGAGCGCGTACGCCGGTCCGCTGCTTCCCACCTCCAGGGCCCCCGGCGTGGAGCGACTACGCGCCCGGGTGTCCGGGACGATCCGGGACACGATCCTGGAGAGCGGGTCGGTCGATGCGCTCCTTCAGTTCCTGGAGCTCGCCGACGCGGGCAGCGACGCCGACGCCTGGCTGGCGGCGTTGCGCAGGCTCCCGGCGCGGTCCCCCAAGCGCGCCCGCATCGTCAGGCACCTCGAGTGGCTGGAGCAGGAGTACGGCGGCTGAGCGTCACGCAGATCGCCGTGCAACGTGGTACTGTCGGCGGGCATCGCCAGATGCGATCTGGTGCCCATCCGTTGACGCGAGGAGACCCGTCATGACGATCTATGCCCGGCCCGGCACCGCGGACAGCGGCATCGAGGTCAAGGACCGCTACGAGCACTACATCGGCGGCGAATGGGTGCCGCCGGTCAAGGGCGAGTACTTCGACAACATCACCCCCGTGACCGGTCAGGTCTTCACGCGGGTGGCGCGCGGCACGGCCGAGGACATCGAGGCGGCGCTGGACGCGGCGCACCGGGCGGCGGAGGCCTGGGGCAAGACGCCGGCGGCGGAGCGAGCCGACCTGCTGCTCAAGATCGCCGACCGCATCGAGGCGAACCTGACCGACATCGCCGTCGCGGAGACCTGGGACAACGGCAAGGCGGTGCGGGAGACCCTCAACGCGGACATCCCGCTGGCGATCGACCACTTCCGCTACTTCGCCGGGTGCATCCGGGTGCAGGAGGGCCGCCTCTCCCAGCTCGACGAGACCACCGTGGCCTACCACTTCCACGAGCCGTTGGGCGTCGTCGGCCAGATCATCCCGTGGAACTTCCCCATCCTCATGGCCGTGTGGAAGCTCGCACCGGCGCTGGCCGCGGGCAACTGCGTGGTCCTCAAACCGGCCGAGCAGACCCCCTGGTCGATCCTGAAGGTGATGGAGATCGTCGGCGACCTGATCCCGCCGGGCGTGGTCAACGTCGTCAACGGCTTCGGCGTCGAGGCCGGCAAACCGCTAGCCAGCTCGCCGCGGATCGCCAAGATCGCCTTCACCGGCGAGACCACCACCGGGCGTTTGATCATGCAGTACGCCAGCCAGAACATCATCCCCGTCACCCTCGAACTGGGCGGCAAGAGCCCGAACATCTTCTTCGAGGACGTCGCCGAGAAGCAGGACTCCTTCTACGACAAGGCCCTGGAGGGGTTCGCGTTCTTCGCGCTGAACTCCGGCGAGGTCTGCACCTGCCCCTCCCGCGCGCTGATCCAGGCCTCGATCTACGACCAGTTCCTCGCCGACGGCGTCGAACGGGTCAAGGCCGTCAAGCAGGGCGACCCCCTCGACGACGCGACGATGATGGGCGCCCAGGCCAGCAACGACCAGTACGAGAAGATCCTGTCCTACATCGACATCGGCAAACAGGAGGGCGCCAAGGTCCTGGTCGGCGGCGAGAAGATCGACCTCGGCGGCGACCTGTCCGGCGGGTACTACGTGCTGCCCACCGTCTTCGAGGGCACCAACACGATGCGGATCTTCCAAGAGGAGATCTTCGGGCCGGTCGTCGCGGTGACGAAGTTCGCCGACTTCGACGACGCCCTCAAGGTCGCCAACGACACCCTCTACGGGCTCGGCGCCGGCGTCTGGTCCCGACACGTCCACCGCGCCTACAGCATGGGCCGCGCCATCAAGGCCGGCCGCGTCTGGACGAACTGCTACCACCACTACCCCGCGCACGCCGCCTTCGGTGGCTACAAGCAGTCCGGCATCGGCCGCGAGAACCACAAGATGATGCTGGAGCATTACCAGCAGACCAAGAACCTGCTGGTCAGCTACTCCCCCGACAAACTCGGCTTCTTCTGATCGGCCACTGATTCACCGCTTCACCCTTCCCACCGAAACGACGTGAAAGGACTGCGCGATGACGACCATGCGAGCTGCCGTGGTGACCGGGCTGGGTTCCCCGCTGGAGGTCAAGGACCATCCCCGGCCTGAGCCGGCCTTCGGGCAGGTTCTCGTCAAGAACATCGCCACCGGCGTGTGCCACACGGACCTGCACGCCGCCGAGGGCGACTGGCCGATCAAGCCGAAGCCTCCGTTCATCCCCGGCCACGAGGGGGTCGGCCGCGTCGAGGCCGTCGGGGACGGTGTCGACGACCTCAAGGTCGGCGACCTGGTCGGGAACGCCTGGCTGTGGACGGCGTGCGGCCACTGCGAATACTGCCGCAGCGGGTGGGAGACCCTCTGCGAAGCCCAACAGAACGGCGGTTACACCATCGATGGATCGTTCGGGCAGTACATGCTCGTCGACCACCGGTACGCCGCCCTCCTACCGGAGGGCTGCGACCCCATCGAGGTGGCGCCCATCCTCTGCGCGGGGGTCACCGTCTACAAGGGTCTCAAGGTGACCGACACGCGCCCCGGTCAATGGGTCGTCATCTCCGGCATCGGCGGTCTCGGGCATGTCGCGGTCCAGTACGCCGTCGCCATGGGACTTCGGGTGGCCGCCGTCGACGTCGCCGACGAAAAACTGAACCTGGCCAGATCGTACGGCGCGGAGGTCGCGGTCAACGCCACCGTGGAGGACCCGGTGGCGGCGATCCAGGCGCAGACCGGTGGGGCTCACGGCGTACTGGTCACGGCCGTCCACCCCTCCGCCTTCGGGCAGGCCATCGGGATGGTCCGACGCGGCGGCACGATCGTCTTCAACGGTCTGCCCCCGGGTGGTTTCCCCGCGCCGATCTTCGAGATCGTGCTGAAGGCCATCACGGTGCGCGGCTCGATCGTCGGCACGCGTCAGGACATGGTCGAGGCCATCGACTTCTACACCCGGGGGAAGGTGCGCCCCCGCATTCACCCGCGCCGTCTCGGCGACATCAACGACATCTTCGAGGAGATGCGGGCCGGGCACATCGACGGCCGGATAGTCATCGAGTATTGAGGGCAGCGACGGGGCTGCTGACCAGAGCATCCCCCGCTCGTCACAAGGAGCACCGGGACTGGCGCCGACCTCTGAACCGTGGCGCCAGTCCCGGGCCCGACCGATGCCTGCCGATCCTTTCCCTGAAGCTCCCCCGGGATCATCCGCTGGCTAGGCTGGCGCCGGAAGGCAGCCGCAAGCCGGATCGGCTTGAGGTGCCGAGACGCCCAGCAGAGCACCGGTGTTCCGAGCAGAGAGGCGACGCACATGCGAGCTCCCATCGACCCGACGACCACGAAGGCCTGGGCGAAGCTGACGACGCTCGCGGCCGACGGCATCCCGAACCTGCGCCAGGAGTTCGACACCGACCCGCAGCGAGCCACCCGCTACGCCTACGAGGCCGGCGACCTGTTCGTCGACCTGTCGAAGAACCTGCTCACGGACGCGATCCGCGACGCGCTACTCGAACTCCAAGCCGAGGTCGGCGTGGCCGAGCGCCGCGAGGCGATGTACACCGGCGAACACATCAACATCACCGAGGACCGCGCCGTCCTGCACACCGCGCTGCGCCGCCCGAAGACCGCCGCGGGCGCCCCCGATCAGCTCGTCGTCGACGGCCAGAACGTCGACGAGGACGTCCACGCCGTCCTGGCCAAGGTCTACGCCTTCGCCGAGCAGGTCCGCAGCGGCGAATGGAAGGGCGTGACCGGCAAGCCAATCCGTACCGTCGTCAACATCGGCATCGGCGGCAGCGACCTCGGCCCGGTGATGGCGTACGAGGCCCTGCAGCCCTACGTCCAAGCCGGCCTGGAGTGCCGCTTCATCTCCAACATCGACCCGACGGACGCCGCGGAAAAGACCAAGGACCTCGACCCCGAGACAACGCTGGTCATCGTCGCGAGCAAGACCTTCACCACCCTGGAGACCCTGACCAACGCCCGGCTCGTCAAGGCGTGGCTGCTGCGGGCGCTGCGGGACGCCGGGGCGCTGGACGACGCCGCCGGGTCCGGCCGCACCGAGGCCGACGCCATCGCCAAGCACTTCGTCGCGGTCTCCACGGCGCTGGACAAGGTCGCGGCGTTCGGCATCGACCCGCAGAACGCCTTCGGCTTCTGGGACTGGGTCGGCGGCCGCTATTCGATGGACTCCGCCGTCGGCACCGCCCTGGTCATCGCCATCGGCCCGGACGGCTTCGCCGACCTGCTGGCCGGCTTCCACGCGATGGACGCGCACTTCGCCACGGCCGAGCCGCAGGAGAACGTTCCGCTGCTGATGGGCCTGCTCAACGTCTGGTACGTCGACTTCCTGGGCGCCCACACCCATGCCGTGCTGCCCTACAGCCAATACCTGCACCGGTTCCCGGCGTACCTGCAGCAGTTGACCATGGAGTCCAACGGCAAGTCCGTCCGTTGGGACGGGACGCCGGTGACCTGCGACACTGGCGAGGTGTTCTGGGGTGAACCGGGCACCAACGGGCAGCACGCCTTCTACCAGCTCATCCACCAGGGCACCCGGCTCATCCCGGCCGACTTCATTGCGTTCGCCAACCCGGCCCACCCGCTGCGCGACGTCGACGAGGACGCCGACGTGCACGAGCTGTTCCTTGCGAACTTCTTCGCCCAGACCGCGGCGCTGGCCTTCGGCAAGACGGCGGACGAGGTGCGCGCCGAGGGCACCGCCGAGGCGATCGTCCCCGCGCGGGTGTTCGCGGGCAACCGGCCGACCACGTCGATCATGGCGCCGGCGCTCACCCCCAGCGTGCTCGGCCAGCTCATCGCCCTCTACGAGCACATCACGTTCGTCCAGGGCATCGTCTGGGGCATCGACAGCTTCGACCAGTGGGGTGTCGAGCTGGGCAAGCAGCTCGCCAAGCAGGTCACCCCGGCGGTCGGCGGCGACGAGGCCGCTCTGGCCGACCAGGACGCCTCGACGCAGGGGCTCGTGCGCTACTACCGGGCCCACCGAACGTTCTGAACGACCACGACGTACGTCGGACGACGCACCACCCTTGACCCGAACGGCCGGCTCCCCAGCGGGGGCCGGCCGTTCGGCGCGTCCACTTCGTCGGGCTCGAGCACTATGTCCCGCGCAGACCGCCCGGTGAACCTTAATTCCCTTCTCAGGGAAGGATTTTGCGCGGAACATGTATCACCGCAGCAGCGCGCTGCTCTCTCTCCATGACCGCACCCCTCCCGATGGAAGGCAGCAGCCATGTCAACGACGCCAGGCCAGCGCCCGGACCAGACCGACGACGCCAGGGACGACCTCGCGGGCGGCAAGCGACCCCCGCGCGATCCCGACGCGAAGCCACAGATCGGGTACGAGCCCTTGACCGAGCCACTCGCCGGCGACGCGACGAGCGACGGGGCGCCCTGATGTCGCCCCCCGCCACGCTGTCGCTCGGTGAACGCGCGGGCGCCGCAGTGCGCGACGCCCGCGCGGGCGACGCCCAACGCCTGGCGGACCTCGTGGAGCTGCTGACCCCGCTGCTGTGGCAGGTCGCCCGCTCGGCGGGCCTGGACCACCAGAGCGCTGAGGACACGGTCCAGCAGGCCTGGCTGAAGCTGCTGGAAAACCTCGACGAGCTCGAGCAGCCCGAGGCGGTGGTGGGGTGGCTCGCCACGACCGTACGCCGGCAGTCCTGGCGCGCGTCCGGTGCGTCCCGCCGCACGCTGACCAGCGGTGACGATGCCGTCTTCGACGACCCGCGAACGGCGGTGGCGGGCAGCGCCCCCGTTGACCCCGCCGACATGGCCCTCGATTCGGAGCAGGACCGCCTCCTGTGGCACCACGTGCACGCCCTCAGCCCCCGATGCCAGACGCTGCTTCGCGCGATCTCCTTCGCGCAGCGCCCCGACTACGCCGCCATCTCGGCGGCCCTCGACATGCCGATCGGCTCGATCGGCCCCACCCGGGGCCGCTGCCTTGCCACCCTGCGAGCGGCCCTGCTCGCCGACCCGACGTGGAGCGCTTCATGACCGACTTCGGCGACCTCGATCATCTCGACGACGTAGACGCCGAGATCCTGACGGCCCTGCGCGCGGCCTGCGAGGCGGCCGATCCCGTCCCGACCGGCATGATCGAGCGCATCCAGTTCGAGATGAGCCTGGCCGTGCTGCGGGCCGAGATCGCCGAGCTGGAGGCCGGCGATCTGGCCCAGGTCCGCAGTGACGGCCTGGCGGTGGCGGACACCCTGACGTTCCGCGGCAGCTCGGCCAGCCTCATGGTCCGGATCCGCCGGCCCGACGCCGGGGCGGACGCCACATCGCGGCTCGCCCTGGAATGCTGGGCCAGCGAGCCCGGCGCCGGCGTCGAGGTGTGGTCGAACGGGGTGCTGGTGGCCTCCGCCGCCGCCGATGACCATGGCCGGGTGGAGTTCGCCGGGATCGCGCCGGGGGCCGTGCGGCTGATCGTGCGGCCGATCTTCGGTCCGCCGATCGCGACCCCGGTGGTGCAGCTCTGAGTGCGCGACGGGGTTCGACCCGCGCCGATCGGTGATCGCCACCGATGGCCGGCCTGGACCACGGGATGGGGACCGCGGAGGTGCAGGCCGCGGAGGTGGGCCGCCTGCTCGACGCGGCGCGGATGGCCTTCGCGCAGTATCGGAACGACGACGGCGCCGCGCACCTCGACGCCGCATCGCGGGCGGCCGAGGCCGTCGCCGACCTGCCGGCGCACGTCGGGATCCGGCTGGGCATCACCCGCACCTGGCTCACCTTCGAGCGCCACGGACTCGAGACGGCCGAGGCCGAGCTCCAGGACGTCCGCCAGGCCAGCGAGCGGGCGGACCTGCCGGCGCTCATCGCGCTGTGCGACGCACAGCAGGCCACCCTGCGCATGCGGTCCGGCGACCTGACCACCGCCTTGGCCGCGCTGCACCGGGCCGAGCGGCATCGGCACGCCCTGACGCCCGATGACCAGGTGCGGATCCTGCTCAACCGGGGGGCCCTCGCCATCCAGACCCTGGACCTGGACGCCGCGCGCGCCGACCTGGCAGAGGCCGCGTCGACCGCCGTCGGCCCCGACCTGGCTCCCCTGCGGTTCAAGGCCTTGCACAACCAGGGGTGTGCGGAGTTCTACCGCGGCAACATTCCTGCGGCGCTCGCGCTGATGCACGCGGCGGCGGCCCACACCGGCGCCATGAACACCGGCTTGACCCTGGTCGACCGCGCGCGCGTGCTGGTCGAGGCCGGACTGCTCCGCGAGGCGCGCTCCGCGTTGCTCGAGGCAGCGACGCGGTACGCCGACGCGGGGCTGCTGCGCGACGTGAGCGAGATCCACGTCGATCTGGCCCGATGCGAGCTGTTGATCGGGGAGGTGACCTCCGCCGCCGAGCGCGCCCGGCACGCGGCCGCCGTGTTCCACGACCGCGGCGAACCCTATTGGGAGCACCGGGCGCGCCTCGTGCAGATCACCGCACTCGGCCTCGCCGGCGCCCCGGCGCCCGCGGACCGCATCCAGCAGGCCCGCGACCTGCTCGGAGCCGTCGCCGGACGCGGCGACGTGGCCACCACCAACCTGGTGCGCGTGGAACTCGCCCTGGCTCTGTGCGACCTCGCCTCGGTCGAGGCTCTCGCCGACGCGCGCGCCCTGCTGGTCCAGGCCCAGGGGCTCGCCCGATCGCCGCACCTCGCCTCCCGGCTCGGCTACTCCCACGCCCGCGCGAGGATCGACCTCGCCATCGGCAGCGAAAGCGCCACCGCGGCGCGCCTGGCCCGAGCCGCCGAGGACCTGGCCGGCGCGCAACGGCGTACCGCCGGTCTCGACGCGCGCACGGCCCTTGCCGTGCACGCCCGTCGCCTGGCGGACCTCGACGTCGATCTGGCCTTGCGGCGCGGCGACCCGGTCGCCGTCCTGCACCGGATGGAGCGGTGGCGGCGCGCGGTCACCCCCCTGACGCCACTCAGTCCGTCGGCGGACCCCGACGAGGCGCTGCTGCTCGCCCAGCTCGGGCGCGCCCGGGAGGCGCTCTCCCAGGGCGCACCGGGAGGGCTCGGTGAGCTGCGCAGCAACGTACGCCGGCTGGAGCGGGCCACCTCCGCCGCTCGGTGGCGGGCCGCGATCACGGCCCCCGCGCATGCCGGCTCACCGCCCACCTATGCCCAGGTCAGGGCGGCGCTGTCGACCGCTGACGGGATCGGCGCCGCCGTGCTGGGGCTGGTCGTCATGGGCGGCGCCGTGCGAGCGGTGGTCGCCACGCCCGGGGCTCGCGCGACGATCGTGGATCTGGGGCCGTCGACCGCGTTGTGGCGGTTGATCGATCGGGTCGTGGCCGACGTGGACTCGGCCGCGCGAGCCGCCGGCGAACCGCGCCTCGGGCCGATGATCGCCGCCGCCGCGCAGGAGTCGGTCGGCGCCCTGGACCGCGCGCTGCGCCCGGCGCTGGCGGACGCGGAGGGTTCACCGGCGGTGGTCCTTGCGGGCGAGCTGTTCGGCGCGATCCCCTGGGGCCTGCTGCCCAGCCGGCGGGGCCTGCCCACCACGTTGGCCCCCTCGCTGCTGGCCTGGGCGGCCTTCGCGGAACCAGGGCGGGACGGACCAGCGGGGCCTGCGTCGGCCGCCACGGCTGGTGGGGGAACGGGGGCCATGGGGGCCACCGGGCCCACGGCCGATGTCGTCCTGCCGGCCGGCGGGGAGGCGGCGCTCGACCCGCCGGCCGACATGTCTGTGAGTGGTGCGCCCGGCCGACCACCCGGCCGGGTGGGGCCACCCCCGATTCCGCGCGTGGCCGCGCTCGCCGGACCCGGGGTGGCACACGGCGCCGCCGAGGTGGCGAGCGTGCTGGGCGCGTGGTCGGCCGAGGCGGCGGCCCGGGTGGCCGACCCGGGGAGGTCGGTGCGGGAGGCCCCCTGTGCCTCCCGCACCGACCTGCTGGACGCCCTGACCTCGGCGGACCTCGTGCATGTCGCCGCGCACGGCGACCACCAGCCGGAGAGCCCCCTCTTCAGCTCCCTCCGGTTGGTCGATGGGCTGGTCTTCGCGCACGAGCTGCAGACGCTTCCCCCGGCCGCGTCCCTGGTCGTGCTGTCCGCGTGCGATGCCGGGCGCGGCACCGCACGGCCGGGCGAGGAGGCGTTGGGGTGGCCGTCGGCCCTCCTCGCCCTCGGCGTACGCACCGTTGTCGCCCCGCTGGTGGCGGTCCGCGACGACGAGACCTACGCGGTGATGTCGCAGCTGCATCGTGGCTTGGCCGCCGGTCTGCCGGCCGACGCCGCGTTGGCTGCTGCGGCCGGTCCGACCGGCACGCCGTTCGTGTGTTTCGGGGCTCCCTGGGAAGCCAAGGCGACGCTAGGTGGCGATGGGTCCCCACCTGACCAGAGCACCCAGTCGTCCCCCTGATACATCCCTGCCGGAGATGTGGCCCTGGGGACATCCCGGTGGGTTGCTTCGACGAGCTCACCGTAGGTCTGACCCCGCCCGCCGCGGAATGGGCTGGGCGACCCACCCGGGCCGCCGGATCATAAGTCCAAATTATGGAATACAGTTGGTCACGTTTGGTGTGAGAGCTACGGTGGGTCGACCTCAGCCCGATTTGCCCTATCCCCCGGAGCATCAATGTGATCATCACCGGACTCCTGCTCGGCGCACTCCTCGGCTTCGTTCTGCAACGTGGCCGGTTCTGCGTCACGGGCGCCTTCCGCGACGTCTTCGTCACCCGAAACACCCTCTGGCTCACCGCGTTTCTCCTCGTGATCGCCGTCCAGGCCGTCGGCCTGGCGATCCTGACCGCCACCGGCGTCGTCACCCCCAAGGTGGCGCCGCTGCCGCTACTCGGGGTGGTCATCGGCGGACTGATCTTCGGCTACGCCATCGTGATGGCCGGCGGTTGCGCGACCGGCACGTACTACCGCGCCGGCGAGGGCCTCGTCGGGAGCTGGCTGGCCCTCATCGGATACGCCGGCACGAGCGCCGCGATGAAGTACGGCGTGCTGAAGCCGGTCAACGACGGGCTGCGCGGCATCACGGTGCCGGCCACGACGATCCACGGGACGCTGGGCATCGCCATGTGGCCGCTCCTCGTGGCCCTCGTCGTGGGGGTGGGCCTCGCGGTCCGCCATCACCTGCGCAAGCCGGCGGTCACCCTCGCCACGCTTCCCCCGCGGCGGTCCGGTGCCATGCACCTCCTGCTCGAGCGCCGTTGGCACCCGTTCGCCACGGCGGTCGTGATCGGGCTCATCGCCATTGCGGCGTGGCCGCTGTCCACCGCGGCCGGGCGCAACGGCGGCCTCGGCATCACCACTCCCAGCGCCAACCTCACAAGCTACCTCGCCACCGCGCAGCCCAAGTACCTCGACTGGGGCGTCATGCTGGTCGTCGGCATCCTCGCCGGCTCGTTCATCGCCGCGAAGGCGGCGGGCGAGTTCCGGGTTCGCGTCCCCGACGCCACCATCGCGGTCCGCTCCACGATCGGCGGGGTGCTCATGGGCGTCGGCGCTTCCCTGGCGGGCGGCTGCACGATCGGCAACGCGATGGTCGAGACGGCGCAGTTCACCTGGCAGGGCTGGATCAGCTTCGCCGCGTTCCTGCTGGGCACCGGCCTGGCGGCGCGCGTCTACATCATGGGTCACCGCCGCTCGGGCGGCCCCGTGGCCGCGTCGGCCCCGCAGGCCGCGGTCGGCGCCGACGTCGCGAGTGGCGACGGTACGCCGAGCCGCCGCGCGGTTCTCACCCGGGTCTGAGACCCCACCCGCCGTACCCGCGCAGTCCGCGACGACGCGTCCGAGCTGCGCGCCCGAGACCAACCCAGACAACGCGAGAAGGAGACGCCGAGATGGCGACGTACACCCTGGACACCGCGGGCGAGGTCTGCCCGTTCCCCCTCGTCGAGGCCAAGCAGGCCATGGTCGAACTGGCCAGCGGCGACGAACTGGTGATCGACTTCGACTGCACCCAGGCGACCGAGGCCATCCCGGCCTGGGCCGCCGGGGAGGGCTACCCGGTGACCCACTTCGACCGGACCGGCGACGCCAGCTGGACGATCACCGTGCAGAAGCCCTGACCGTGGCGGCCTCCGGCCGCCACCTTGGAGACGAACGCGGGCGGCCCCCGGGCATCATCGATGCTCAGGGGCCGCCCGTCGGCGTGTCACGTCGTCCTCAGCCGAGATCCAGCGTCGCCTTCACCTCGGCGATGCGCGAGAGCAAGCCGTTCACGAAGCTCGGCGACTCGTCCGTGGACAACGCCGTCGCCAGCTCGACGGCCTGCTGGGTCGCGACCGCATCCGGAACGTCGTCGTTGTAGAGGATCTCCCAGGTGCCGACGCGGAGCAGGGCCCGGTCGACCGCGGGCATCCGCTCCACCGACCAGCCTTGGCTGTAGGTGCCGAGCGCCTCATCGATCACGCGCCAATGCTCGACGACCCCCCGCACGATCTGCACGCTGTAGTCGCGCAGCGGAGCCTCCGTCACGGGGGCGGCGATCCGTTGCGTGACGAGGTCCGCCGCGTTCACGCCGCGCTGGTCGGCCTCGAACAACAGGTCCAGTGCGGCCCGACGAGCCTTGGTCCGCGACCCGGTCAGGGGCGCCCGTTCGGTGCCCTTCCGGCCACCCGGACCGGCCCCACCGGTGAGCCGTCCGCCGGTGGACTCAGCTCCGGAGGACGACGGCATCAGTTGACGCGACCGAGGTAGCTGCCGTCCCGGGTGTCGACCTTGACCTTCGTGCCCTGCTCCAGGAAGAGCGGCACCGCGATCTCCGCGCCGGTCTCCAGGGTGGCGGGCTTGGTGCCGCCGGTGGCGCGGTCCCCCTGTACGCCGGGCTCGGTGTAGGTGATGACGAGCTCGACCGAGGCGGGGAGTTCGACGAACAGCGGGGCGCCCTCGTGGGTGGCGACGATCGCCTCCTGGTTCTCCAGGAGGAATCGCTCGGCGTCGCCCACCACCGCGCTGCTCACGTGGAGCTGGTCGTAGGTCTTGCCGTCCATGAAGACGAAGTCGTCGCCGTCCTTGTACAGGTATTGCATCGTCCGCTTGTCGACATTGCTCGTCTCGACCTTGGTGCCGGCGTTGAACGTCTTGTCGACGACCTTGCCCGAGAGGACGTTCTTGAGCTTGGTGCGCACGAAGGCGCCGCCCTTGCCGGGCTTGACGTGCTGGAACTCGATGACGGTCCAGAGCTGGCCGTCCAGGTTGAGCACGAGGCCGTTCTTGAGGTCGTTCGTGGTCGCCACGGGGTTTCTCTCTGCTCGATGGTCTTGATCCGGGGGCGATTCTACCGGCCGGCCCGTGGGGGCCGAACGGCCTCCGGGCCCGGTCGCCGCCGACGCGGCACGCCCCTTGCCCTCGGGTGGCTCGACCCGCGGGCGAGGCGCCTCGCCCGGCGCGCATCGCGTAGGGTCGAGGGTGCCCGCTTGGTCAATCCGGGCCGACGCGCGCAGCGTCTGGGCCCGCCCGTTGGGAGCCGCCCATGTCCCGCCAGCGCCGCCCCCGCAGGGCGCAGACCGCGCTGGCCGCTGGCATGGTCGCTGCCCTGGCGGGCACGGGGCTGGCCGCGTGCAGCCGCGACGAACCGCCGCCCCCGGCTCCGTCGCCGCCGTCGGTCCCGCAGGCGCCCGCGGCGGTCACCAGCACCCCCACCTCGGGGGGCAAGGCCCCGATCCTCGTCAACGCCGTCGAACCGGCGCGCGCCCTGCTCCCCGCGACCATCAGTGACGAATACGGCCAGCGGGTCGGCTCGCTCATCTACCGGGGCCTGCTCCGGTACGACGCGAAGGGTCGCCTGGTCAACGAGGTGGCCGAGGACATCGCCGCGGAGGGGCCCACGCTCTACCGGGTGCGGGTGCGCAAGGGCTGGTTCTTCGGCAACGGCGAACCGGTCACGGCCGCGTCCTTCGTCGATGCCTGGAACTTCGCGGCCTCCCCCGCCTGCAGACAACTGAACGCCGCGGCGTTCGCCCCGATCGCGGGCTTCCGTGCGCTGCGTGGCCTGCCCGAGCCACCGACCGCCACACCCACCGGCACCGCCCAGCCCACCGCCGGTTCCACGACCGCCCCCAGCGCGTCGCCCACAGGTGCCGAGCCGGGTCCGACCGTGAGCGGCACGCCGAGCGCGAGCGGCTCCCCCACGGCGCCCGTGGCCGCCCCCGCCCCGAGCTTGCCCGATGTGCCGGACACCCCCTGCGGACCGACCGCCCGTCGGCAGCTGGCCGGGCTGCGGGTCGTCGACGACCTCGAATTCACCGTGCGCCTCGCCCAACCCGACGCGACGTTCCGCGACCGGCTCGCCACGCTGGCCTATGCGCCGCTGCCCCGCGTCGCCCTGGCCGACCCGGCCTCGGCGGCGACGGCGCCGATCGGCAACGGCCCCTACCAGTTGGCCGGCGGGTGGTCCGACGGTCGAGAGCTCCGGCTGATCCCCAACGCCTCCTACTCCGGCAGCGATCCGGCGCACAACGGCGGCGTCACGTTCCGGTTCTTCCCCGACCCCGCGATGTCCTATCAGGCGCTCCAGCGCGGCCAACTCGAGGTGCTCGACGACACGCCTCTCACGGCGCTCGGCCGCTACAAGTCCGACCTGGGGTTCCGGGCCGCGAACCAGCCCATCGGCGCCGCGTCGAGCCTGGTGTTTCCGATGGCCGCGCCGGGCTGGGCCACGCGCGAGGGGCTCCAGCTGCGTCGGGCCATCTCCCGGGCCATCGACCGCAAGGGGCTGGCCGAGGGTCTGTACGCCGGCACCCGCACCCCCGCCGGTGACCTGGCCGCCCCCGGGGTCTCCGGCTACGCGCCCGACCTGTGCGGGGACTACTGCAGCCACGACCCGAAGGCCGCCGCGGAGCTGTTGCCCCCGGCCTCGCCCGTGCCGCCGCTGGAGATCGCCTACAGCCCCGAGGAGGGCGGCCTGCCGGCCGTGCAGGCGCTCTGCGGAGCGATCACCAGCGCGCTGCGGATCAGCTGCAGCCCGCACGCCGTACCGCGCGATCCCGCGACCGGCGCCACCCTGGCCACCGCCGCCGCGCGGCACGAACTGACGATCCCCATGCTCTCGACCCACCGGATGGCGCGGCCCGACCTCGGAGGCTTCCTGTCCCCCCGGTTCCTCGCCGGCAGCACGGAGAACCCCAGCGGGTACGCCGGCGCCGCGGCCCAGGCCCTGCTGGCCAAGGCTGCGGCGACCACGGACGGGGACGCTCGGATGGCCGTCTACCGCGACGCCGAGAAGGCCATCCTGGCCGACCTCCCCGAGATCCCGCTCTGGTATGTCAACGCCACCACCGGGGCGGCGGCTCACATGCAGCAGGTGAGAATCGACGTGTTCGGGGTGCCGATCTACACCGAACTCAACCGCTCCTAACCGCGTCGGCCCCTCCTTAAGCCTCGATCCACCGATGGCCGGGATGGGGTGAGTCATCGTGGTCGTCGTGGGGGCGAGGGTGCTGGGACGCGACGGTCTTCCGGACCTGGGTGTCCGGGGTGTTCCACGGTGGTCTTCGGGTCGCGCAGCGGTGGCTGCTGGGTGGTCAGGCCGCGAGGGCGGACGGCGGATCGCTGACTCGGTCGAACAGCGTGGTCCAGGCGGCCTCCCAGGGCCAGGACCGGGGTAGGTGCAGGGTGACGCGTCGGGCTGAGGACGCGATTCGGGCTGGGACGTTGATCAGCTTGCGGCGCAGGGTCTTGGTGGTCGCGCGTGCGAGGTCGGGTGCTGCAAGGGTGCCGGCGGCGCGGGTGAGGTTGAACGCGATGACCGCGAGCACAAGCCATGCGGCGTTGGCGTTGAAGACCCCGGACGGCAGGTGTGCCAGCGCTGAGTGCTTCAGGTCGGCGTGGACCTGTTCGATGACCGCGTGATGGCGGTGGGTCTTGTCCGCGGTGACGGTGTCGAGGACAGCAGGGTCGGCGGTGGTGAAGAACGCGTGGAAGCGCCAGGTGTCGAACAGCGTGTCCTGACCGGCTGCCTTGTTCTTCTCGGCGTTGAAGTCCGGGATCCGGCGCACGATCAGGCGGCCCGGCACCCGCTCGGCCTTCTTGGCCGAGGTGAACGCGGTGAACGGCACTTCGGCGACCTCTGCCCGAGAGATCCACTTGCCTGTCTCTTCGTCGAAGATGGCGTCGGTGTACTCAATCGCCGTCCAGGCGTGGTCATCGATGCTGGCTATCGCCTTCTTGACGGTGGGATTCATCCGTACGGTCACCGAAACCGCGGCGCCGCCGTTGAGGGCGGCGTGGACCGGCCCGCGGCCGTAGAACGCCGAGTCCATCCGCACCAGCACTGGCCGGGCCTTGCCGAGCAGCCGCCGGGTCGTCCGAACCGCGTCACCGACCAGTCGCTTCGCACCACGAGGTGACCCGGCCGAGCCCTTGCGCAGCCGCTGGGCCACGATCACCGGCGCCGTGGCTGGCGTCGCGAGCGTGGCGAGCAGTGCGTTGAGCCCGCGGACACCGGAGTAGCCGAACCCGGCGCCCTGCTTGGCGTAGCCGTGGACCTCGATGATCGTGTCGTCGACATCGAGCAGCGCGTATCCCAACGTGTCGGACTCGACCGTGGTGGCCGCTCCCAGCAGGCCGGTGAGCCCAGCGATCGCGATGAGGAACCGGGAGGCGACGGCGTCGAGCTGGCGGACGTGGCCGAAGGTGAATGAGCGCAGGAACGAGCCCAGCGTGGAGGGCGCATACGCCTTCGCGAAGAGCCGGCTCATCCCACCGTGGCGCAGCAGCGCCATATCGTCGATTGAGTCCGCACCGGCGACCATCCCGGCCACCAGCGAGGCGACCTTCAGGCCGGCGTTCGCGCCCTTGTCGGTTGGCACCGTGAGGTGTTCATCAGCCAGGTCACGCAGCCCAGCACGATCGGCCAACGCCATGACCGGGACCAGCCCGCCGGCCGACACGAGATTCGGATCGTCGAACGCCACCGAGGTTCGACCAACGGTGTGAGAGAGTCGCATCTTGAAGATGCCCTCCTGAGCGGGGTGGTTTGGTTCCGTCGCAAGTCCCAAACTCCCAGCCCAGAAGGGCTTCTTCGCGTAACGGCACGCTCAACACCTCAAAGTCGATCGGTGGATCGAGGTTAAGTCGGCTGCGGACAGGCGAAGGGACCGCTGCGGCCCCGACGATCGACGCTGTCCGCTGGCCACCGCGCGGATTTAGGCTGACCGCATGTCGAGCGCCCCGACCGCCGCACCGTTGCGGTGGTGGTCGCAGGCGTGGCGGTACGCCGTCGCGGTCGGCATCGCGGTCCTCGGCGTGGGCACCGTCGGCAGCGCGGCGCCGGACTACGCGCGCAACACCCACGGCCTGGTCGGGTTGGACCTGCTGCTGGGGGTGGCTTCGCTCGTGCTCCTCGGCTGGCGCCGCCGCTGGCCCCTGGCGGTCGCGGCGGCGATCACCGCCGCCGGCGCCGTGTCCGTTTCCTCGACCGGGCCGTGGACGGTCGCCGTGGCGTCACTGGCCACGCGGCGCCGCTGGTGGGAGATCCTGCCCATCCTGGCCCTGACGATGGCGGCCCAGTCGACGGTGTCCGCGTTGTATCCCGACCCGGGCACGGATCACGGTCTGACGATGCTGATGACGCTCCTCTCGGCGATCGTCATCATCGCCCTGGGCGCCTACACCGGCGCGCGCCGGGACCTCGTGACCTCGCTGTGGGAGCGGGCGGAGACGGCCGAGCGGGAGCAGAGCGCCCGAGTCCTGCAGGCACGCACGGCCGAGCGGGCGGCGATCGCCCGCGAGATGCACGACGTGCTGGCCCACCGGATCTCCCAGGTCGCCATGCACGCGGGCGCGCTGGCCTATCGGGACGACCTGACCCCCGAGCAGACCCGCGACGCCGCCGAGACCATCCAACGCACCGCGCACCAGGCGCTGGTGGAGCTGCGGGGCGTCCTCGGCGTACTGCGCTCCGGGGCGGTGCTCGACGCAGCCGGCCTGCCGGCTCGCCCCCAGCCGACGCCGGCTGACCTGGATGACCTCGTCGCGGAGCTGCGGAGCGCCGGCAGCACTGTTCACGTGCAGGACGAGCGCAGCTCGGGGGTGAGCCCACCCCCGCTGGTCGCGCGGCACGGCTACCGGATCCTGCAGGAGGCGTGCACCAATGCTCGCAAGCACGCCCCGGGGGCGCCGATCTGGATCGGTCTGTCCGGAGCCCCCGGCGGCGACCTCGTCGTCGAGGTGGTCAACCTGACCCGGCGTACGCCGCCGCGCCCAATCCACCCGCCGTACCCGCCGCCCCCGGCGCCGGGCTGGGCCTCGTCGGCCTCGCCGAGCGCGCCGAACTCGTCGGCGGTCGCCTGACGGCCGGTCCCACGGGGGGCGGCCGGTTCCGGGTTTGCGCCGAACTACCTTGGCCGACAGAGGAGCAGCGATGACCGATCCCCCCGCTGCCGAGCCCACGATCCGGCTGCTGCTGGTCGACGACGACGCGCTGGTGCGCGCGGGGCTCCGGCTGATCCTCGGCGGGAGCCCGGACCTGGAGGTCGTCGGCGAGGCCGGGGACGGCGTCGCCGGGCTGGCCGAGGCCGACCGGCTGCGCCCGGACATTGTCCTGATGGACGTGCGAATGCCCCGCAAGGACGGCCTGACCGCCACCCGCGAGCTGCTCGCCCGCCCGGGGGCACCCAAGGTGATCGTGCTGACCACGTTCGACGCCGACGAACTCGTGCTCAGGCGCGGGCGGCCGGCGCCTCGGGGTTCCTGCTCAAGGACACCCACCCCAGGGACATGATCGCCGCGATCCGGGCGGTACGCCGCGGCGAGCACACCCTCTCCCCCACGGTCATGGCCCAGGTCATCGCCGCGGCCACGGCGAGCGCCCAGGACGGTGCCGCCATCGCCACCCTCACCGACCGGGAGCGAGAGGTGGCTTGCGCCGTCGGCCGCGGCCTGGCCAACGCGGAGATCGCCGAGACGCTGTTCATGAGCGTGGCCACCGTGAAGGGCCACGTGGGGCACCTCTTCGAGAAGCTGGGGGTCGACAACCGGGTCCAGGTCGCGCTGCTCGTGCACGACGCCGGGTTGTCCTGAGCGCTGGCTTGAGCGGAAAAAATCGGGTCGGCTCAGCGCGGCGTTGTCGATTCCGGCCTCCCCCGTACGTCGAGAGGCGTCACCACCGAATCACTCTGGAAGGACGATCATGACCACCTACATGCTCAGCCTGATCGACACCGAGGCCTGGTACGACGCCAACGCCGAGGAGTTCGCGGCGGAGATGAAGCTGCACGAGGACTTCGCCGCCGCCGTCGCGGCCGCGGGATGCCAGATCACCGGCGGGGCGGTGCTGCAGCCGCAGGCGACGGCGACGACCGTGCACCGCGGCGACGGCCAGATCAGCATCACCGACGGCCCCTTCATCGAGGCCAAGGAGGTCATCGGCGGCTACTACCTCATCGAGGCCCCGGACCTAGACGCCGCCGTCAAGCTCGCGCAGATCTGCCCCTCGGCCCACGTCGAGGTGCGCCCGCTGATGGTGCTCCCGGGCGCCGAGAACCCCTCCTGAGGCCGACCCCGGCGCGGAGATGACCACTTCCGACCCGGTCGCCGAGGCGTACCGTCGCTGCCGGCCGCAGGTGCTGGCCGCGACGGTACGCCTCACCCGGGACATCGACCTGGCCGAGGACTGCGTCCAGGACGCGATGCTGCGGGCGTTGCAGAGCTGGGACCAGGATCCGCCGCGCAACCCGGCGGCGTGGCTGACGACGACCGCGCGGCACCTGGCCGTGGACCGGATCCGCCGGGAGGGTCGACTGCGGGCCAAGCTGCCGCTCCTTGTGGTCCCCGAGTCGGGCCCGGATGCTCGCCAGTACCCCGGCGTCGACCCCGATGATCCGCTGGAGAACCACGACCTGCTCAGCCTCGTCTTCCTGTGCTGCCACCCCGCGCTGGCCTCCTCCGGACAGGTCGCCCTGACGCTGCGGCTGCTGGGCGGGCTGACGGTGCCCGAGATCGCCGCCGGCCTGCTGCTCAAGGAGGCGACCGTCGCCGCCCGGATCACCCGGGCCAAGCAGAAGATCGCGGCCGCCGGGATCCCGTTCCGGGTGCCGGCCGCCGCGGACCTGCCCGAGCGCCTCGACGCGGTGCTCGACGTCATCCACCTCATCCACACGGCGGGGCACACGGCCGCCGAGGGCGCGACCCTGACCCGGCCCGACCTGGCCGGCACCGCCCGCGACCTGGTCGGCATGCTGGCTCGCCTGCTGCCGCGCGACAGCGAGGTCCGGGGCCTGCTCGCGCTGTGCCTCCTCGACGACGCGCGTCTGCCGGCCCGGACCGATGGGGCCGGGGCGCTCGCGGTGCTGGCCGAGCAGGACCGGTCTGGCTGGGACCGCGACCTCCTCGCCGCGGGGTTGGCCGCCGCGACCGCCGCACTGCGAAGCGGCACGGGGCGATACGCCCTGCAGGCCGCCATCGCCGGGCTGCACGCCCAGGCGCCGTCCCTGGCCGCCACCGACTGGGCGGCCGTCGTCACCATGTACGACGGCCTCCTCGCGCGGTGGCCGAACCCGGTCGTCGCGGTGAACCGGCTGGTCGCGGTCAGCATGCTGCCCGGCGCGGACCCGCTCGCGGTGCTCGACGAGCTGGCCACCTTCGCCGACCATCCCGCGCTGGCGCGCTATCCCTACCTGCCTGCCGTGCGCGCCGAGCTGCTGCGCCGGGCGGGGCGGACGGCGGAGGCCGCGACGGCGTACCGCGCCGCCATCGCCCTGAACCGCAACGGCCCCCAGGATGCCTACCTGCGCCGCCGCCTGCGCGAGCTCGGCTGAGTCCGGGAGCTCGCGCTGGTTCTCCGCGCGTGCTAGCTCGGGTTAGCGGCCGGACAGGCGCGGCGGATGAAGTCGACGATCCCCGCCGACTCCGCTGCCCGGCAGGCCGCGTCGAGGTAGGGCATGTGCCCAGCGTCGAAGTACGCGTGCTCCAGCCGGTCCCACGCGGCGTCGTCGAGGCGCAGGTGCGCCAGCGTGTCCTCGGCCGCGTGGTACGGCGTGGCCAGGTCGTACCGCCCGTATTCGACCCGGACCCGCAGGTGCGGATTGGCGCGCAGCACGCGCTCCAGCCGGTCGGTGACGTCCACGGCCCGGCCGTCGAACTCGGCATACGACCATTCCTCCCCCGCGGCCGCCGCGTACACGGCGAACGGCAGGTCCAGGTCCGAGCCCAGCTCGGCGCGCAGGTAGTGGTGGATGGCCGCGGCGTACGGTCCTTCGAGCGCGTCCATCGACGGATCGGCGTCGGGCAGCTCGGCCACCCGGGAGCGAGCGGGTCCCGTGAACCGGCCGTCGATCCGGCCGACCACGAGCCCCCGGTCCCGCAGCACCTCCGCACAGAACCGCATGTGCTCGATGCGCAGGTCCGCCCGGTCGACGTACCCCTCCGACAGCCCAGTGAGCCGCACGACCTCGGCGACCACCGCCGCCCGCCGCGCCGGATCGAGGCGGCGCCCCGCCCGCAGCGCGGCGGCGTACTCGCCGTCCGCGAATGCCTCGGCTTCCGCCAGCACCTCCGGCAGCGGTCCCGGCGCGCCCACGCCGTGGTAGTGCGCGACCGCGGCGTACGTCGGGAGGAAGTGCACACACGCCTCGTCCCAGCGCGCGGACTCGAAGTCCTGGTTGGCGTAGCTGAGCACGCTGGACACCAGGACCAGCCCGTTGAGGGCAAGCCGGTGCGCGCTGCTGAGCCGTTCGGCCACCGCGACCGCGCGCAGCGTGCCGTAGCTCTCGCCGAGCAGGAACTTCGGGGACATCCACCGGTCCTCGCGGGTGCACCACAGCCGGATGAGCTCGGCGATCTGCTCGACGTCCTTGGCGAAGCCGTGGAACTCCCCCGGCCTGCCGCCCTCCACGGCGCGGGACTGCCCGGTGGACATCGGATCGATGAAGACCAAGTCGGTGGCGTGCAGCAGGGTGTCGGGGTTGTCGACAAGCGCGTACGGCGGCGGCAGCGTCGCGCCCGGCTCGCCCATCTCGACGCGCCGCGGCCCGGCGAGGCCGAGGTGCAGCCACACCGAGGCGGAGCCGGGTCCGCCGTTGAAGACGAACGTCAGCGGGCGGGTGGCCGGGTCGGCGTCGTCGAGCGTGTACGCCGTGACCGCGAGCTGCCCGCGCGCCCGCCAGCCGCGGAAGACGCCGCCGTCGAGGTCTTCCTCGCGCAGCACGATCCGGCCGGTCCGGGCGGTGTAGCGCAGCTCGCCCGCCCCGGTGGCCAGCGTGTGCCGGGTGGTGATGAGCCGATCGACCGGCTCGGTCAGAGGGGGCGCAGGGGGCGACGAGGACGAGGTGTCGGCGGTCGGGGGGATCGCGGCGGCCATACCGAGCAGGTTAGTTCGGCGCCCCGCCCGCCGATCGCCGGTCCGCGAGGCGGGCGATGATCCCGGCCGTGATCCGGTCGAGGGCGGCCACGTCCGCGGCGTCCAGGCCGTCGAACAGGTAGCGTCGCACCCCCGCCACGTGGTCGGGGGCCGCCGCTCGCAGCCGGTCCAGGCCCTCCGGGGTCGCCGTCACGAGTTGCCCGCGCGCGTCGTCCGGGCAACAGGTCCGCCGGACCAGGTCCCGCTTCTCCATCCGGGTCAGGTGGTGGCTGGCGCGGCTGCGCTCCCAGCCCAGCCGCTCCGCGAGCGCGAGGACGCGCTGGGCGTGGTCGGGCGACTCCGAGAGCGCCACGAGGACGCCGTAGTCCGGCAGCGACAGGCCGTGCGCGGCGAGGTCGGCGCCGAGCGCGGCGGGCAGGGCGGTGGCGACGTCCAGCCACTGCCGCCAGATCCGTTGTTCGTTGTCGTCCAGCCAGCCGTTCCCCGTGGTCATGCCTCCAGAATAGGCGTTAGTTGACACGTCATCACGCCCGGGGTAATGTAGTTGACACATCAACGACCCACGAAGGAGTCCCTCATGAACACTCTCACCCATCTCACGCCACTTGCCGAGCTCGCCGGCAGCTACGCCATCGACCCCGCGCACAGCCGCCTCGGCTTCGTCGCGCGGCACGCCATGGTCACCAAGGTGCGCGGCTCCTTCGACGAGTTCAGCGGGACCGCGAGCACGCAGCCCGGGCTGGCCGACGCCGCCATCGCGGTCACCATTCAGACGGCGAGCGTCGACACCCGCCAGGGCGACCGCGACGCACACCTGCGCGGCGGCGACTTCTTCGACGTCGAGGCCTACCCGACCATGACCTTCGTCTCCACGGCGGTGACCGCGGTCGACGACGAGGTCCTGCGCGTCACCGGCGACCTCACGATCAAGGAGCAGACCCGCGCGGTCACCATCGACTTCGCGTACGCCGGCTCGGCCACGGACCCGTTCGGCAACCACCGGATCGGCTTCGACGGCTCGACCACCATCAGCCGCAAGGACTTCGGCCTGACCTGGAACGCCGCGCTGGAGACCGGCGGGGTGCTCGTCTCCGACAAGATCACGCTGGAGTTCGAGATCTCCGCGATCAAGGCCTGAATCTCAGGCGCAGACGGCGTCGTACGCCGCGCGCAGCAGCTCCTCGCTCGGCCCCTCCAGCCGCCCCGGGTGGCCGATGCCGTCGAGCACGACGAACCGCAGCGTGGCCCCGCGGGTCTTCTTGTCCCGGGTCATCGCGGTCAGGAGCGCGTCCCAGCGACCCGGTGCGTACGTCGTGGGCAGGCCCAGCGAGCCGATCACGCGCCGGTGCCGCGCCACGTCCACCTCGTCGAGCCGGCCGGCGAGACGGGCCAACTCGGCGGCGTAGACCATCCCGACCGCCACGGCGTCGCCGTGCCGCCAGGTGTAGCCCTCGACCTGCTCGATGGCATGGCCGAAGGTGTGCCCGTAGTTCAGGATCTCGCGCAGCGAGGACTCCTTCAGGTCGGCCGTGACGACGTCGGCCTTCACCTGGATCTTCCGGCGGACCAGCTCCGCCAGCACCGGCCCGGCCGGGTCGAGCGCTGCGGCCGGGTCGGCCTCGACCAGGTCTAGGATGACCGGGTCGGCGATGAAGCCGCCCTTGACAACCTCAGCCATCCCGGCGGCCAGGTCCGCCCGCGGCAGACTCACCAGGTGGTCCAGGTCCGCCAGCACCCCGGCCGGCGGGTGGAACGAGCCGACCAGGTTCTTGCCCTCTGGCGTGTTGATGCCGGTCTTGCCGCCCACGGCCGCGTCGACCATGCCGAGCAGGGTCGTCGGGACGTGGACGACCCGCACCCCACGCAGCCACGTCGCCGCGACGAATCCGCCGAGATCGGTGACCGAGCCGCCGCCGACCGCGACCACCGCATCGGTGCGCGTGAATGCCGCGCGGCCCAGCACACCCCACAGCTCGGCGGCGACCGCGCTGGTCTTGGCCGCCTCCGCGTCGGGCAGGTCCTCGACATAGACCTCGTAGCCGGCCTCGGCCAGGGTCATGCGGGCCTCGTCCCCCGGGTGTGTCAGACAGGCGGGGCGCAGCACCAGTACCCGGCGTACGGCAGGCCCCAGCAGGGCCGGGAGCGCGCCCATCAGACCCGAGCCGACGAGCACGTCGTACCCGCCCGCGCCGCCCACCCGGATCGCGTGCATCGTGGTCATGCCGACCCCTCTCGCGCCGCCAGACCCAGCCGCGTCACGATCTCCTCCGCCACCTCGCGGGGCGTGAGCTCGCTGGTGTCGATGCGCAGGCTGGCCAGTCGCTCATAGATCGGACGGCGGGCCTCCATGAGCCGAAGCCAGGCACCGCGTGGGTTGAGGGCCAGCAGCGGCCGGCCGTGGTCGAGGCCGGTACGTCGGACCGCCTCCTTCAGCCCCACATCGAGGAAGACGACCCGCTGCCCAGCGAGCGCCGCCTGGGTCGCCTCCGCGAGGACGGCGCCGCCGCCGAGGGCGAGGACGCCGCCGTACGACGCCAGCGCGTCGGCGACCACGCTCGCCTCCACGGCACGGAAGTGCTCCTCGCCCTGCTCGACGAAGATGTCGGGGATCGAGCGGCCTTCGCGCGCTTCGATCAGCGCGTCCGTGTCCGCGGTCGAGGCTCCGAGGAGCTGAGCCAGTTCGGCGGCGACCGTGGACTTTCCGGCCCCCGGCGGCCCCATCAGGACGACCAGCGGGCCGGTGGCGGTCACCACGAGCGCATCCCCTCGGGGATGCCGGCGAGATACGCCTCGTACGCCGCGCGGGTCTGCGCCAGGTGGTCCCCGCCGAACTTCTCGGCGACCGCTTCGGCCAGGACCAGCGCGACCATGGCCTCGGCCACGACCCCCGCGGCCGGGACCGCGCACGTGTCCGAACGCTGGTGGATCGCAGTAGCCGGGTCGTCGCCGGTCACGTCGATCGTGGCGAGCGCGCGGGGCACCGTGCTGATCGGCTTCATCGCGGCCCGCACCCGCAGCACCTCGCCGGTGCTCATGCCGCCCTCCGTGCCCCCCGCGCGGCCGGTCCGACGCCGGATCGTCCCGGCGTCGTCGCGGGCCATCTCGTCGTGGGCGGCGCTCCCGCGCCGGGCCGCGCTGCGGAAGCCGTCGCCGACCTCGACGCCCTTGATGGCCTGGATGCTCATCAGCGCGGCCGCGAGGCGCGCGTCGAGGCGCCGGTCCCAGTGCACGTGACTGCCGAGGCCGGGCGGGCAGCCGTAGGCCAGGACCTCGACCACCCCGCCGAGGGTGTCGCCGTCGCCGTGCGCGGCGTCGATCTCGGCGACCATCGCGGCGGAGGCGGCCGGGTCGTACGCGCGGACGGGGTCGGCGTCGAGGGCCGGTACGTCGTCCGGGGTCGGCAGCGCCGCCGTCTGGTCGGTGTCGAGCTGACCTGCAGTCCCGATGGCCACGGTGTGCGCCACGAGCCGGATGCCGCAGGTCTGCTGAAGGTAGGCGGCGGCGATCGCCCCGAGGGCCACCCGTGCGGCCGTCTCCCGCGCCGAGGCCCGCTCCAACACGGGCCGGGCGTCGTCGAATCCGTACTTCTGCATTCCCACCAGGTCCGCGTGCCCGGGCCGCGGCCGGGTCAGCGGGCGGTTGCGGGCGATCTCCTGCGGGGCGTTGACGTCGTCGGCGGCGGCGAAGGCCGCGGCTTCGACCGGGTCCGGGCTCATCACGGTGGACCACTTGGGCCACTCGCTGTTGCCGATCTCCAGGGCGATCGGCGAGCCGATCGTGACCCCGTGCCGAACCCCACCCAGGATCTCCAGCGCGTCCTGCTCGAACTTCTGCCGGGCGCCGCGGCCGTAGCCCAGCCGACGCCGGGCCAGCGCGGCCTCGATGTCCTTGCTTGTCACCTGGATTCCGGCCGGCAGTCCCTCGATCACGGCCACGAGCGAGGGGCCGTGCGACTCCCCCGCGGTCAACCAACGCACCATGCGCGCCATGCTGCCAGAACGCCGAACGACCCCCGCAATCCGTCCGTCGCAACGGGGGCTCAGTGCAAGAGCTCGATTCCGGTGGCCCGTTCCAGGGCCGCCCGCATCGCCGGCACGGGCGGGTACGCCTCGGTCATCAACCACACCTGCTCGGCGGCCTGGTGCAGCAGCATGTCGAGGCCCGACAGCACCCGGGCGCCACCGGCCTGCGCCCAGGTCGCCAGGGCCGTGGGCCACCCGCCGTACACCACGTCCATGACCAACGCCCCCGGCCCGGGTGCGCCGGCGCCCCCCGCGGGCAGGCCGAGATCGGTGCCGGTGGGCAGGGTGCTGACGACGAGTTCGAAGTCTCGGCCGTACGACGGAAGGTCGGCCAGGGGCAGCTCTCGCGTCGCCAGCCCGGCGCTCCGGGCGACCGCTACGGTCTCCGGCCGCGCCTGCGCGCGGACGCCGAACGCGACCGCGCCCACCCCCAGCTCGGCGAGCGCCGCGCACGCCGACCGTGCCGTAGCGCCCGACCCCAGCACCAGCGCCTCCCCGGCCGCCGGCGCGCCCGCCTCGCGGAGGGCCCGCATCAGGCCGTACGCGTCCGTGCTATCGGCCAGCCAGCCCGTCCCGCGGCGCAAGAGGGTATTGGCGGCTCCGACCAGCCGGGCCCGCTCCGTCGCCCCCGCCGCCACCGCGAGGGCGGCCTCCTTGTTGGGCATCGTGAGCGACAGCCCGACCCACTCGGGTCCCAGCCCCGCCAGAACCTCGGCTACGGTCGGCTCGCCGGCCCCCCCGGCAGCGATGCGCTCGTAGTGCCAGTCGGACAGCCCGAGCGCGGCGTACGCGGCCTCATGCAGGACCGGCGAAAGGCTATGCGCCACGGGCGAACCCAGCACCGCCGCCCGCCGTCCCCTACCCATTCGCGTCACCCTAGTCGACGGCGGATGCTCGCCCGGCCCCGCCCCTCACCGGAGTTGCCGGGCGCTCAGCACTTCCCCGGGTGCTGGCCGCACCAGGTGCGCAACCGCTCCACCTGGGTCTCGTGCTCGGCGAGGGTGTTGGTGAAGACGGTCTCGCCGGAGTCGGGGTCGATCGTGACGAAGTAGAGCCAGCTCCCGTCCGCCGGCCGCGCGGCGGCCTTGATCGCGGCGTCGCCGGGGGCCCCGATCGGCGCGGCCGGCAGCCCGGGGATCACGTAGGTGTTGTAGGGGTTGCGGTTGCCGCGCATCTCGTCGGAGGTGAAGACCTTGCCGGGCCGCTCCTGCACGCCGTACGCCGCGGTCGAGTCGAGCTGCAGCGGCATCGGCGGGTTGGCCGCCAGGCGGTTCTCCAGAACCCGGGCGACCTTGGGCCGGTCCTCGTCCCGGCGGGCCTCGGCCTCGACCAGGCTCGCGATCGTGAGGACGCGCTCGGCCTGGTTGGATCCGACCCCGAGATCGGTGAGCCGCTCTTGCGTCTTGGCCACCATGTCCTTGAGCTGGTCCACGGGCTTCTTGGCCTTGTCGAAGGTGTACGTCGCGGGGAACAGCCACCCCTCCGGGTTGCCCTTGGTGGCCGGCGGGAGCCCGAGGACGGCGGGATTGGCCACGGCCTGCTTCTCGACGGCCTCGTAGTCCGCGCGCGCGATCCCGGTGGCCTGGGCGAGGGCGTCATACACCTCGCTCTTCCACAACCCCTCGCGGATCGTGACCTTCCAGACGTCGCGGTTGCCGCCGCGCAGCATCGAGAGCGCAGAGCTCGCGCGCATCTCCTTCTTGAGCTGGTAGGTGCCGGGCTGGATCTCGTCGCCCTTGGTGCTGGCCAGGGCGTCGGTGAAGGCCTGCGACGTCATGATCACGCCCGAATCGACCAGCGTCTTGGCGATCGCTGCGCCGGTGTCGCCGGGCTTGACGACGACCGTGACCGACCCGGTGCCCTCGCCCTGGTAGTCCTTCGGCGCGGCCCAGCGCTCGTAGATCGGCTTGAAGACCGTGACCGCGAACACCGCCCCCGCGACGAGGAGGGCGAGGAGCAGCACGAGGATCACCGGTCCCCGCCGACGCTTGCGCGGGGACCGGGGGTGGGATCCGCGCCGCGGGTGATGCGCGCTGGCATCGGCCGGGCGGCCGAAGATGTGCTCGTCGAGTGGCGCCGGCATGTCTCGTTTCCTACGTCGTCGACCGCGCGGTCCGCGGCTTGCGGGAGTCTACCTGCTCCCCCGCTGGTGAGCCCGTCGCCCGTTCGGTGTCGAGGGCGGCTTGGAGGATGGTGACCGCCGCCTGCTGGTCCACGACCGCCCGATGGGTGCGTCCGGCACGGCCCGCCTCGTGCAGGGCGCGGTGGGCGGCGACGGTGCTGAGGCGCTCGTCGACGAGCCGTACGCCGATCGGGCGCACCCGCTTGGCCAGGGCGCGGGCATACTCGCGCGCCTTGGCGGCCGCCGCCGTCTCCGCGCCGGACATGTTGCGGGGCAACCCCACGACGATCTCAACCACCGCATAGTCCACCGCGAGCGCGGCGATCGTGAGGAGGTCGGCGGAGCCGCCCCGATCCCGGGGCACGGACTCCACCGGCGTCGCGAGCAGGCCGTCGGGGTCACTGACGGCGACGCCCACCCGGGCCTCCCCGACGTCCACGCCGAGCCGGCGTCCCGGCCGCACGTCAGCCGGTCACCTTCTGCCCGACGGCGTGTTCGATCTGGCGCAGCGCCTCGGCCACCTTCGTCGCGTCGGTGCCGCCGCCCTGCGCGACGTCGTCCTTGCCGCCGCCGCCGCCGCCGAGCACCTGCGCGGCGACCTTGACGAGTTCGCCGGCCTTGACGCGCCACTCGCGGGCCTTGTCGTTGGTCGCGACGACGACCAGCGGCCGGTCCTTGACCACCGAGGCGGCCGCCACGACCACGGGCCGGTCCCCCTGGCTGCCGAGCCGGCCGCGCAGGTCCAGCACCAGGCCGCGCAGGTCGTCGCCGCCGACGCCCGCTCCGGCGTCGTGGGTCAGCACGGTGACACCGAAGACGTCCTTGGCCTGCTCGATCAGCGCGCCGGCCTGCGCCAGCACCTGCTGCTGGCGCATCGTCGCGATCTCCTTCTCGGCGTCGCGCAGCTTGGCCAGGATCGAGTCGATGCGCTCGGGCAGCTCCTCGGGGCGCGCCTTCATCGCCTCGGTGAGCTGGCCGACGATGACGCTCTCCCGCGCCAGGTAGGTGTAGGCGTCGGCACCGACCAGCGCCTCCACCCGCCGTACGCCGGAGGCGATCGACGCCTCCGAGAGCAGCTTCACCACGCCCAGCTGGCCGGAGCGCTGCGCGTGCGTGCCACCGCACAGCTCGCGCGCCCACTCCCCGACCGACACCACCCGGACCTCGGCGCCGTACTTCTCCCCGAACAGCGCCATCGCGCCCGAGTCGACCGCCTCCTGCTGGGTCATGACCTCGGCGTAGACCGGCAGGTCGTCCAGGAGCTTCGCGTTGACCTCGGCCTCGACGTCGCGCAGCACGGTCGCTGGCACGGGGGCGCCCGCGTTGAAGTCAAACCGGAAGCTGCCCGGGCGGTTCAGGGAGCCCGCCTGCGTGGCGGTCTCGCCGAGCGCCTCGCGCATCGCCTTGTGCACCATGTGGGTGGCGGTGTGCGCCCGGGAGATGCCCCGGCGCCGTTGGATGTCGACCTGGCCGACCGCGGCCTCGCCCACGCTGACCTCGCCGGTGAGCACCCGCGCCCGGTGCACGACCAGCCCGGTGATCGGGGACTGCACGTCGTCGACCTCGACCAGCGCGCCGCCGGCCAGCTTGATGAGGCCGCCGTCGGCGAGCTGGCCGCCGCCCTCGGCGTAGAACGGCGTACGGTCGAGGACCAGCTCGACCTCCTCGCCCTCGCGAGCGGCCGCGGCACCCTCCCCGCCGACCACCACGCCGGCGACGGTCGCCTCGGAGACCACCTCGGCGTACCCGGTGAACTCCACCGCCCGCCCGAGCCGGTCCGCGATCTCGCGGTAGGCGTGCTGGTCGCCGTGGCCCTGCTTCTTGGCCTGGAAGTCGGCCTTGGCGCGCTGCCGCTGCTCGGTCATGAGCCGCCTGAAGCCGTCCTCGTCAACCGCCAGGCCCTGCTCCGCCGCCATCTCCAGGGTCAGGTCGATGGGGAAGCCGTAGGTGTCGTGCAGCTTGAAGGCGTCGTCGCCGGAGAGACGCTGCCCGCCCGAGGCCTTCGTCTTGGTCACGGCCGTGTCGAGGATCGTCGTGCCGGAGGTCAGGGTTCGCCGGAAGGCCTCCTCCTCGGCGTACGCGATCTGGCTGATCCGCCCGAAGTCCCGCTTGAGCTCCGGGTAGGACTTGCTCATCCGCGCCATCGAGACGGGCAGCAACTCGGGCAGCGCCGGGTCGTGGACGCCGAGCAGGCGCATGGACCGTACGGCGCGGCGGATGAGGCGGCGCAGCACGTAGCCGCGGCCCTCGTTGCCGGGGGTCACCCCGTCGCCGATCAGCATCATCGAGGAGCGCACGTGGTCGGCGACGACCCGGAACCGTACGTCGTCGCCGGGGTTCGTCCCGTAGGTCCGCCCGGCGATCTGCTCGGCCCGCTCGATGACCGGGTAGACCTCGTCGATCTCGTAGAGGTTGTCCACGCCCTGCAGCAGGTACGCCGTGCGCTCCAGGCCCAACCCGGTGTCGATGTTCTTGGCGGGCAGCGGCCCGACCACCTTGAAGTCGTCCTTCGCCACCACGTCGGCGATCTCCTCGGTCTGGAAGACGAGGTTCCAGATCTCCAGGAAGCGGTCCTCGTCCGCCTCCGGTCCGCCGTCCGCCCCGAACTCCGCGCCCCGGTCGATGTAGATCTCGGAGCACGGACCGCCCGGACCCGCGACGCCCATGTGCCAGTAGTTGTCCTTAAGGCTGCGGCCCTGGATGCGCTCGGGCGGTACGCCGACGCTGCGCCACAGCTCGATCGCCTCGACGTCGCCGTCCGGATAGTCCGGGTGATGCCCGGCGCCCAGCACGGTGACCCAGACCTTGTCTGCGTCGAAGCCGTAGCATCCGGAGGCCTGGGAGCCGGTGACGAGGTCCCAGGCGTAGCGGATGGCGCCTTCCTTGAAGTAGTCGCCGAACGAGAAGTTGCCGTTCATCTGGAAGAACGTGCCGTGCCGGGTGGTCTTGCCGACCTCCTCGATGTCCCCGGTCCGCACGCACTTCTGCACGGAGGTGGCGCGGGCGTACGGCGGCGTCTCGTGGCCGAGGAAGTACGGCTTGAAGGGCACCATCCCCGCGTTGACGAACAACAGGTTGGGGTCGTCGTAGAGCAGCGGGGTGCTCGGGACGACGGTGTGCCCGTTCTTCTCGAAGAACGCGAGCCAGCGGCGCCTGATCTCGGCGGTTTCCATCGGTGAGTCCTTGCAGGCAGACGGCGGGGAGACGACGTGCGCACGCCCGGGGACCCGAACGCGCGACTCGCCCCACACTACTGGGCCCTCCCCAGGCCGACCGAGCCCACCGGGCGCGTATCGGGGCGCGTATCGGGGCGCCGCCCGCACGGACCGTACGGCGCGCGGGTCACGCCCACAGGGCAGTCGAACGCGCAGGATACCCGGCCCGGCCGGGCCCGCGAGGGGCAAACACACCGGATCGGTCCCGAGGGGTCCGTTGGCCGCCACATTCTCCCGGCGACTGGTCACGATTCTGTCTCGTTAGCCTACGAGCTGTGCAAACTCGCTCTATGTTGTCCCAGAGTCCTCCAATCCGCGGGCCGCGCAACGGATCGCGGATGGAGGTCGTGGACAAGGCGGTCCCGACCCTGTGGGATCGCTACCCCCCAGCAGTCCGCGTCACCCGGGCGCGGACCCGTGTAGGAGGTTCATTCATGCGAGGAAAGACCCGCGCGGCCGTCGTGGTCGGCCTGGCTTCGACCGCGCTTGTTGCGGCGTCCTGTGGTGGCGGCGGAAGCGCTCCCGCGGACACCGCCTCCGGCGGAAAGGGCGGCGGCGAGATCAAGATCCGCGGCTGCAACCCGCAGAACGACCTCATCCCCGCCAACACCAGCGAGACCTGTGGCGGCGACGTCCTCGACCTCACCACGTCGAAGCTCGTCTACTACACGCCGGAGTCCGGCAAGGCAGAGAACGACATCGCGGAGAAGATCGACACCACCGACAGCAAGACCTTCAAGGTCACGCTGAAGAAGGGCTACAAGTTCTCCGACGGCACCGAGGTCAAGGCGAAGAACTTCATCGACGCCTGGAACTACGCCGCCTACGGCCCCAACGCGCAGAGCTCCGGGTCCTTCATGGAGCCGATCGACGGTTACGACGAGGTCTCCACCAAGACCGCGACCGTCAAGGAGATGAAGGGGCTCAAGAAGGGCGCCGACGACTACAGCTTCGACATCACGCTCAAGTCGCCGTTGTCGGACTTCGCCGGTCGCCTGGGCTACACGGCCTTCGCGCCGATGCCGGACGCGTTCCTGAGCAACCCGAAGGGTGACTTCGGCAAGAAGCCGATCGGGGCGGGTCCCTACAAGGTGACCCAATGGGACGCCAACGCCCAGATCGTGATGGAGAAGAACAAGGACTACTCCGGCAAGTTCGGTGGCCAGGCCGACAAGATCACCTACAAGATCTACCAGGACTCCGGCGCCGCCTATAAGGACGTGCAGGCCAACAACCTGGACGTGACCAACGACTACCCGTCCGAGGCCATCGTCGGCGGCCGGTACAAGACCGACCTGCCGGACCGGTGGGCGCTGCGCACGGACGCCGGCGTGGTGCAGTTCGTGGGCTTCGCCTCGCCGAAGGCCGACCCCGCGATCCAGAACCCCAAGCTTAAGCAGGCCATCTCGATGGCCATCAACCGCCAGCAGATCATCGACACGGTCTTCAACGGCGAGCGCAAGCCGCTGGCGGGCTGGGTTGCCGCGAAGGCGGTCGGTGATTACCAGGAGAACGCCTGCGGCGAGTACTGCGTCTACGACAAGGACAAGGCGCAGGCCAAGCTCAAGGAGGCGGGCGGCTACACGGGCACGCTGACGATCTCGTACAACGCGGACTCGGGCCACAAGCAGTGGGTGGAGGCGACCTGCCAGTCGATCACCAACACGCTCAACATCCCCTGCCAGGGCGCCCCCGCGGTCGACTTCAAGACGTTCCTCAACGCCCTGAAGAAGCGCGAGACGAAGGGCCTCTACCGCTACGGATGGCAGATGGACTACCCGCTGCCGGAGAACTTCCTGGGCCCGATCTACAGCAAGAAGGCCATCGCGGACGGCAGCAACTACAACGACTACGACAACCCCGCCTTCGACAAGAAGCTGGAGGAGGCGGCGCAGGCCAAGTCGGCCGCTGACGGCGCCAAGCTCTACTTCGACGCCGAGAAGCTACTGGCCGAGAACATGCCGGTCGTGCCGCTGTGGGGCGCCTCCGCTCGCGCCGGGTGGTCGAACAAGGTGACCAACGTGAAGATCGACGCGTTCGGCCGCCCCGACTACCGCAACGTCAAGCTGAAGTGACCGCGGCTGCATGGACCCGGCCGGTCTGCGGCCGGGTCCATGCAGGCATCCTGTTTCGGCCTGCGCGGACCGTGGTGCGCGCGGGCCGATGTCATGCACGCGGGCCGTCCCCCATGCGGCGGTGGCGCGACGCCGAGCGATACTCGAGTCCGGATCGCGTTGCGTTTCATGAAATGTGCGACTTCCCGGCGGATCCGCTGCGCGTCGTCCGGACCCGGCGGTATGGTCGCAGAAATTCACCGGAATCGGTCCGATTGCCCCATCTGGCAGCCCACCGCGTCCACCCCGCCAGCCCATTCTCGGCCGCGACCCGGCAGCGGCGCCGCACAGCGGATCTGCCGCCACAGACCTTGAAGGAGGTGTCGTGGGCAAATACGTGATCAGGCGCCTCTTGCAGATGATCCCCGTGGTCCTCGGCGCGACGTTCCTGATCTTCGCGATGGTGTTCGCCCTTCCCGGCGATCCCACCGACGGCAAGTGCGGGGAGCGGCCCTGTTCACCGGAGTACATCGCGAAGTATCGGGCCGACCACAACCTGGACGACCCGCTGGTGGTTCAGTACGGCAAGTACCTCGGCAAGCTCGCGCAGGGCGACCTGGGCACCAACTACTTCAACAACAAGGTGAGCGACGAGCTGCTGCAGCGTTATCCGAACACGGCCAAGCTCGCCGCGGTCGCCATTGGTTTCGAGATCCTCATCGGGATCGGCGTGGGCGTCCTGGCCGGCACCCGCAAGGGCGGCCTCATCGACACGGGGGTGATGTTGGCGACCCTGGTCTTCATCTCGATCCCCATCATCGTCATCGGGCCCGTCGCGCAGATCGTGTTCGCGATCAAGCTCGGCTGGTTCCGCCCCACCGTGTCCTACGAGACGCCGTGGAACGAGCTGCTGCTGCCGGGACTGGTGCTCGCCACCCTCTCGATCGCCTACGTCGCTCGCCTCACCCGCACCAACCTGGTGGAGAACCTGCGCGCCGACTACACCCGCACGGCCATCGCCAAGGGCCTCACCCGGCGCCGCGCCGTCGGGGTCCACACGCTGCGCAACTCGCTGATCCCGGTCGTCACCTACATCGGCGCCGACTTCGGCAGCCTGCTGGGCGGCGCCATCGTCACCGAGCGCATCTTCAACATCCAGGGCGTCGGCACGATGATCTTCACCGGCATCGCCAACCGCGACGGCCTGTCCGTCGTCGGTGCCGTGACGGTCCTGGTCTTCGTCTTCCTCTTCGTCAACCTGCTCGTCGACCTGCTGTACGGCGTGCTCGACCCCAGGATCAGCCATGACTGACGCGCCCGCCATCGCGGCTGCGCAGGACCCGCAGACCCAGCACACCGTCGAGGGCGGCGAGGCCGCACCAGGCCGGTCCCTGTCCCAGGACGCCTGGCGGCAGCTCCGCCGGCGCCCGTTGTTCTGGGTGTCCGCCGTGCTCATCGTCGTGTTCGTGACGATGGCCGTCGCGCCGCAGCTGTTCACGTCCGTCAACCCCGAGAAGGGCACGCTCGACCGGTTCAACAAGACCCCGGGCACCGACGGGGCGATCTTCGGCTTCGACCACCTCGGCCGCGACGTCTACGCCCGCGCCGTCTACGGCGCCCGGGCCTCGATGATGGTCGGCGTCCTCACCACGATCGCCACGGCCACCCTCGGCAGCCTCCTCGGCGTCCTCGCCGGCTTCTACGGCGGCTGGCTCGACGCGCTGTTGTCTCGGATCACCGACATGGTCTTCGCGATCCCCATGCTGCTCGGCGGGAT
The DNA here is from genome assembly GCA_016699675.1 of Austwickia sp. Lineage (NCBI taxonomy): Bacteria > Bacillati > Actinomycetota > Actinomycetes > Micrococcales > Dermatophilaceae > Austwickia > Austwickia sp. Next base: position 4,288,434 of record CP064985.1, read on the forward strand.
CCTCTTCATGTCGACGTGGCCCAGCCGGCCCAACGACCCCTACTTCATCATCGTGCTCAAGGTCGTGCTCGTGCTCATGCTGTTCGGCTGGCCGGGCATCGCGCGGCTGATGCGCAGCTCGGTGCTGCAGATCAAGCAGAACGAATACGTGCTGGCGGCCCGCGCGCTGGGGGCCTCCCCCTTCCGGGTCATCACCCAGCACATCCTGCCCAACGCGATGGCCCCCGTGATCGTCGTGGCGACGATCCACCTGGGGTCCTACATCGCGGCGGAGGCGACGCTGTCCTTCCTCGGCATCGGCCTCACCTATCCGGCCACGTCCTGGGGCACGGCGATCAACGACTCGCTGCCCTGGTACCAGGCCTTCCCGCACAACCTGCTCTTCCCCTCGCTGTTCCTGAGCCTGTGCGTCCTGGCCTTCATGACCCTCGGCGACGTCGTGCGCGACGCCTTCGACCCCAAGCAGCGATGACGAGGGCACAACGATGACGACGATGCACACCAGTGGCGGCAGCGGCGCGAGCGCGAAGAGGCCTGCCGCGGCGACCAGCACCGAGTTCGCACGGGTCGGGGACGCCCCCTTGCTCGACGTACGGGACTTGTACGTCGACTTCCACACCGACGACGGCGTCGCCCACGCGATCAACGGCGTGAGCTTCCAGCTCCAGCCCGGGGAGTCCCTGGCGATTCTCGGCGAGTCCGGCTCCGGCAAGTCGGTGACCGCCCAGGCGATCATGGGCATCCTCGACATGCCGCCGGCGAAGATCCCGAGCGGGTCCGTGAAGTACAACGGCCACGAGCTGCTCACCATGGACGAGGACAAGCGCCGCAAAATCCGTGGCCCGGAGATCTCGATGATCTTCCAGGACGCGCTGAGCTCGCTGAACCCTGTCTTCCCCGTCGGCTGGCAGATCGCGGAGATGTTCCGGCAGCACCGGGGCGTGAACAAGTCGGACGCCTACGCCCAGGCCGTGCGGCTCATGGAGCGGGTCCAGATCCCGGCGGCGCGGCAGCGCGTCAAGGCCTACCCGCACCAGTTCTCCGGCGGGATGCGGCAGCGCATCATGATCGCGATGGCGATCGCGCTCGACCCCGCGGTGCTCATCGCCGACGAGCCGACCACGGCCCTCGACGTGACCGTCCAGGCGCAGATCATGAAGCTGCTGGAGGATCTGCAGGAGGAGCGCCAGATGGGGCTCATCCTGATCACGCACGACCTCGGCGTCGTCGCGGACGTCGCCGACCGGATCGCGGTCATGTACGCCGGGCGCCTCATGGAGACCGCCGACGTCTACGAGCTGTATCGCCGCCCGGCGCACCCTTACACCAAGGGGCTGCTCGACTCGATCCCGCGCCTGGACCAGAAGGGCCAAACGCTGGCTGCCATCGGCGGGTTGCCGCCGAACTTGCTGCGGATGCCGACGGGCTGCCCGTTCAATCCGCGCTGCCGGTACGTCCAGGAGGTCTGCCGCCAGGACCTGCCCGAGCTGCGCGAGATCGTCCCAGGCCGCCGCTCGGCCTGCCACTTCGCCGAGGAGGTCTACGGTGGCTGAGAACTCTGCGCAGACCCGGCAGGGCGAGCCCATCCTCGTCGCCGAGGACCTGGTCAAGCACTACCCGATCAAGGGCGGCGTGCTACGGCGTACGGTCGGGGCCGTCAAGGCCGTCGACGGCGTGAGCTTCACCCTGCACAAGGGCGAGACGCTCGGCATCGTCGGCGAATCCGGTTGTGGGAAGTCGACGCTCGGGCGGCTCTTGATGCGGCTGGAGGAACCCACCAGCGGCAAGGTGACGTTCAACGGCGTCGACATGTATGCCCAGAAGGGCTCGGCGATGCGGCGGCTGCGCCGCGACATCCAGATCGTCTTCCAGGACCCCTACACCTCGCTGAACCCCCGCAAGACGGTCGGCGACATCATCGGCGAACCGTTCAAGATCCACCGGGACGCGGTGCCGAAGGGCGGCTACGACAAGGCCGTCCGCAACCTGCTCGACGTGGTCGGCCTCAACCCCGAACACATCAACCGCTATCCGCACCAGTTCTCCGGCGGCCAGCGGCAGCGCATCGGCATCGCCCGCGGCATCGCGCTCAACCCGAAGGTGCTGATCTGCGACGAGCCGGTGTCCGCGCTGGACGTCTCGGTCCAGGCCCAGGTCGTCAACCTGATGGGCCGGCTGCAGCACGACCTTGGGCTCAGCTACCTCTTCATCGCCCACGACCTGTCCGTGGTCCGGCACATCTCCGACCGGGTCGGCGTCATGTACCTGGGCAAGATGGCCGAGCTGGGCGAGGAGGACCAGATCTACGGGCACCCGACCCACCCCTACACCCAGGCGTTGCTGTCGGCGGTGCCCGTGCCGGACCCCTCGCTGCGCGGCAAGCGCGAACAGATCGTCCTCAGCGGGGACGTCCCCTCGCCCGCTAATCCGCCCAGCGGCTGCCGCTTCCACACCCGCTGCTGGAAGGTGCAGGAGCGGTGCAAGTCCGAGGAGCCGCAGCTGATCATGCGCCCCGACGGGATGGGCGAACACCAGTCCGCGTGCCACTTCGCCGAGCCGCGCAAGGTCGTCGAAACCGTGGACGTGAGCCACATCGACGCCCCCACCGGCACAATCATCAGCGACGACCTCGCCGCGGACGGCACGATCAGCGACACCGCGATCGACAAGCTCGACCCGCTCGCCGCGACGAACGCCGACGAGCGGGTGGCTAACGAGGCGGGCGGGTACGTCGGGGGCGAGTCGCCGCATCCCACGGGCCAGGAGCCCACCCGCAGCGGGTTGATCACCGACTCGGGCAGCTCCGAATAGCCCGGCGAGCGGATGGGCGGTTAGCGCAGTCGGTCGCGCAGCCAGGCCCACCGCTCGATCATCCGGGCCTCGAAACCGCGGTCCTTGGGGTGGTAATAGTCGGCCGCGGCGGCCAGGTCGTCGGGCAGGTACTGCTGGGTGGCCACCGAGTCGGGCTCGTCGTGGGCGTATCTGTAGCCGGCGCCATGGCCCAGCCGCTCCGCCCCGGCGTACCCGCTCCCCCGCAGGTGCGCCGGCACCGCGCCGCCCTTGCCGGCCTTGACGTCGGCGATGGCGGCGCCGATCGCGGTGTAGACCGCGTTCGACTTGGGCGCGAGGCAGTTGTGCACGACGGCCTGCGCCAGGATGAGCCGCGCCTCGGGCATCCCTATCTGCGCGACCGCGTGCATCGCGGCGACGGCGGTCTGCAGCGCCGTCGGGTCCGCCATCGCGATCTCCTCGCTGGCCGAGATCACGATGCGCCGGGCGATGAACCGCGGGTCCTCCCCCGCCTCCAACATCCGCGCCAGGTAGTGCAGCGCCGCGTCCACATCGCTGCCGCGCATCGACTTGATGAACGCGCTGGCCACGTCGTAATGCTGGTCGCCCGCGCGGTCGTAGCGGACCGCGGCGTGCTCGACGGCCTGCTCGACGTGCGCCAGGCTGATCGGGGCAGGGTCGCTCGGGTCGGGCAGTCCGCGCCCCGCCCGCCGGGCGTCGAGGGCCACGCCGGCGGCCGCCTCCAGGAAGGTCAGCGAGCGGCGCGCGTCGCCGCCGCTCATCCGTACGACGTGCGCCCGCGCCTCCGGCGCCAACTCGTAGGCGCCGCCCAGCCCCCGCTCGTCCGCCAGCGCCGCGTCGACGACCGCGCCCACCTCGTCGTCGGTGAGCGACTCCAGCCGGATCAGCATCGAGCGCGAGAGCAGGGGTGAGATCACCGAGAACGAGGGGTTCTCCGTGGTGGCGGCCACGAGGATGACCGTCCGGTCCTCGACGCCGGGCAGCAGCGCGTCCTGCTGCGCCTTGCTGAACCGGTGGATCTCGTCGAGGAAGAGCACGGTCTGCCGGCCGTACAGGTCTCGGGTCCGGCGGGCCCCGTCCATCACGGTGCGGACGTCCTTCACGCCGGCGGTCACGGCCGAGAGCTGCACGAACTCGCGGCCCGCGGCCCGCGCCACGAGATGCGCCAGCGTGGTCTTTCCCGTCCCCGGCGGGCCCCAGAGGATGGCGCTCAGTGGGCCCGCCGCGCCGCCGTGCCCCTCGATGAGCCGACGCAACGGGCTGCCCGGCCGCAACACCGAACCCTGCCCCTGCACCTCGTCGAGCGTCCGGGGCCGCATCCGCACCGCCAGCGGCGCCATCAGCTCCGCCGGTGACTCGGCGCCGGGGTCCGCGGGGCTGGCGAACAGGTCTGGGGTGTCCACCCGGCCAGTCTGGCACTGCCCACCGACGGCCCCCCGCGCCCGCCCTGGATGCTCACGGTGCCCCGCGCGCTGGCGGTTGCGGTTAGCGCTCACAGTTGCGCTGAGCGCTGGCGGTTGCGCTGAGCGCTCACGGTTGCGGTGATAACCACCACCGTGAGCGCTATCCGCACCGCTCAGCGGGAGGACGGGCGTCCCCGGTGCGCTTCCTGCGACACCGCGGCCCAGCTGGTGAGACAGTAGGACCGTGACCGCCGAACACCCGTCTCGACCTGCACGGACGCCCGTCCTGCAGGCGGTCGGCGCCGCGCTGGCGCGGCACGCCAAGCTCGTCGTCGTGGCCTGGATCATCATCACGGCCCTGTGTTACGCCGGAGCCACGGGGGCGCTCGGCGTACCGTCGTTGTTCTCCCGCCTGCACCAGGCGGAGCCCTACGTGCCCAGCGAATCCCACGAGGGAACCGACCTCCTGACCGGCGCCGCCGACGCGGGGCCGAGCGTCCTGATCCGGGTCGACGGCGCCCCCAGCACCGACCCGGCGGTGGCGAGGGCCGGAGCCGACCTGCAGCGGCGCATGGCGCAAACGGCGAGCGTCACGTCGGTGCGCTCGCCCTTCGTCGTGCCCGGTGGCGCCAAGACGCCGCAGACGGCGCCGCTGTTCGCCAAGGACGGTACGTCGTTCATGGTGGTCGCCGTCCTGGACAAGGACCTGTCCCAGACCCGACGCTACGAGCTCGCCCAAGACCTGGAACGGCAGGCCAAGGACGCGTTCACCGGCATCGGCACGGGCCCCGCGGCCCGGGTGAGCGCCGGCGGCGGGGTGACCTTCCTGCACGACATGACCGGCCAGATCCAGGCCGACCTGGCTCGCGGCGAGGGCCTGGCCCTGCCGCTGTCGCTGGTGGTCATGGTGTTCGTCTTCGGCGGCTTCCTTGCGGCGGGCCTGCCCATCGTTGGGGCGGTCGCGGCGATCGCCGGCGGGCTGGCGAGCCTGTGGGGGTTCTCGTTCGTGACGGAGCTGGACGCCACCGTCGTGAACATCACGACCCTGCTCGGGTTGGCGCTGTGCATCGACTACGGGCTGCTCATCGTGAGTCGGTTCCGCGAGGAGGTCCGCCGGGTGGCGCCGCACCTGAGCCGGGACGAGCTGGACCGGGATCACCTCATCGAGGCCACGGCGCACACGGTGGCCACGGCGGGCCGCACGGTGTTCTTCTCCGCGGTGATCGTCGCGATCTCGCTCGCCGGTCTGACGGTCTTCCCGGCGCCGGTGATCCGTGCGGTCGGCCTGGCCGGAGTGACCGTGGTGCTGGTCGCGCTGCTCGTGGCGCTCACGCTGGTCCCTGCGCTGTGCACCCTCGGCGGCCGCCGCATCGTCCGGCTACGCAGCGACGACTCCCCCGACGAGGGACTGTTCGCGCGGCTGGCGCGGTTCGTGGCGCGCGCCTACCTCCCGGTGGTGCTGCTCAGCGCGGCGCTGCTCGTGGCGCTGGCCTGGCCGTCGCTGTCCATGCGGCAGGTGTCCTCGAGCACCGAACTGCTGCCGGCGGCGAACGCGCAGCGACAGTTCCTCGAAGGGGCCCGGCGGGACTTCCCGCTGACCACGGAGCCGACCGCGATCGTGGTCGCCCGCGCGAGTGAGGCCGAGCTCACGGCGTACGGTCGCGACGTCGCCGCGGGTCTGCCGGGGGTGAGCGGCGTGGACCCCGTCCGGCGGGTGGACGCCGAGCACGTGGCGATGGGGGTGCGCGCCGAGACCGCCGCGCCGGGCAATGACGTCGGGCGTCGCATCGTCGACGACCTGCGCGCGCACCGCCCGGCGTACCAGACCTGGGTCACCGGCTCCGACGCCCGCCTGGCGGACTACCTCGACGCGATCGGGGCGCGGGCGCCGTGGGCCATCGGCATCGTCGCGCTCGCGACGGTGGTGCTGATGTTCCTGATGACCGGCTCGCTGGCGCTGCCGACCAAGGCGCTGCTCTTCAACGTGCTCTCCCTCGGAGCGAGCCTGGGCGTGCTGACCTGGATCTTCCAGGAGGGGCACCTTCAGGGCGTGCTGGGCTTCACCTCGACGGGCGGCGTCGAATCGGTGACGCCGGTGATCATGCTGGCGTTCGGGTTCGGCCTGGCGATGGACTACGAGTTGTTCCTGCTGTCGCGGATCGTCGAGTTGCACGAGAAGGGGTACGACGACGCGCGGGCCGTCGAGCTCGGGCTGCAGCGCTCGGGGAAGATCATCACCTCGGCGGCGCTGCTCATCCTCATCGTGCTCGGCGGGCTGGCGTTCGCGAAGATGCTGATCGTGCAGCAGATCGGCATCGGGCTCGCGATCTCGGTGCTGCTGGACGCCACGTTGGTGCGGATGCTGCTCGTGCCCGCCACGATGCACCTGCTCGGCCGCTGGAACTGGTGGGCGCCGGCGCCGATGAAGCGCTGGTACGAACGCCACGGGATCGCGCACTGAGGTGACCTCGTCAGACTTCGGCGACCGCGCGGGCGTGACATCCGCCGGATCGAGGCGCGGCGGGTTGCGCGCGGTGGCGACCCGGGCGGAGCTGCTGGCCATGGTGGGGGACGACCCGTTCCTGCGGTACGACGTGCTGCCGCGCCCGGAGCGCGCCTGGGCGCTGGGCGACGCCGTGGCGGTCACGCGGATCGGCCATCGGGGTCAGCGCGGCATCAGCGCCTGGGTGCGACCCCCGGACGACTACCGCGCCGGGGCGCTCCTCGACGCCGCCGGCGAGCAGCGCCTCGACGCCCTGCTCGCGGCGCTGCTCGGTCGGGGCGGGGCGGAGCGCGGGGTGGCCGGCGTGAGCGTGCCGCTGGGGAGTGCCCACGTGCTGGAGCGCCACGCGCGCACCGGCGGCGGCGGGGACTGGGAGTGGATGTGGACGCGGTGGGAGCCCCCGGCGTACGGGCTGGAGGACGCGCTCGTCGAGCTGTCCGACGTCGCGGACGCCGACGAGATCGCGGCGCTCGCGGCGGCGGAGAACCCGCTGTTCGAGGGCGAGCCAGGGACGGGCCGCAGCGAGCGTTGGCTGGGGGTGCGCGATCCAACGGGCCGCGTAGTCGCGTGCGGGGCGCGGCACCGCACGCGCGCCGGCGCGCCGCACCTGTCGGGGATCCTGGTGGCCACCGCCGTCCGCGGTCGGGGCTACGGCCGCGCGATCACCGGCGCGCTCACCCGCGAGAGCGTGCGTGCCGAGGGGGTGTGCACGCTGGGGATGTACGCCGATAACGACGTGGCGCGCGGCCTGTACCACTCCCTTGGTTACGTGACCGCGCACGCCTGGTCGAGCCGCCGCCTGGCCGAACCGCCTCGTGGTCGCACCGCCGCGGCGTCGAGCCGCCGCCTGACGCACTGATCGCCCACCACACCGACCGCTCACGACCTGCGGTTTTGGTGCCATGGCACCCTTTGCGCAGGTCACGAACGGTCACCCCGCCCCGTTGTCCACAGGCCGACCGCTCACGACCTGCGGTTTAGGTGTCATGGCACTCTTTGCGCAGGTCAACGGTCGCTGGGAACCTCGGGGCGGACACCATGCGGCCGGCGACGGCGACGCTCGACCCGTGCCACGTGTCCGATGCGGGCCCTGAGGCTCACCAGAGGCACATGGGCTCGGCTGACGAGAGTTCATCCGGCGGTGCGGGCGAGGACGTACAGGCGGTCGGTGGGGTACTCCCCCGGGGTGGCTCCGCGGACGTACCACTCCGCCACGCTCAGACCGGCTTGCGTAATGGCCTCGCGCACCTGCCCCGCGTCGTGCAGGACCAGGTCCAGGTCGACCTCCGCGCCGGCAATCTCGGACTCGTGCGCCACGTCGTCCCCCACGTGCAGGGCCAGCGCCAGCGTGCCGCCCGGGACCAGCACGCGAGCGAGCGCGGCGAACGTCTCCGCCAGCTCGGACGGCGCCAGGTAGACCAGGGAGTACCAGGCCACGATCGCTCCCCAGCCCGACGCGGTCGGCGGCCGCAGCAGCCGGCGTAGGTCCCCGACCTCGAACGTCAACTCGGGGTTGCGCTGCCGGGCCTGCTCGACCATGGCCGGCGACAGGTCGTAGCCGACCACCTCGGCATCCCATGCCGCCAGGTGCGCGGTCACGACACCGGGACCGCAGCCCACGTCGGCGACGGGCCCCTCGGCCAGCTCCGCGACGCGGTCCACCAGCCACCGGTCGAACGCCCGTTCCGCCCAGATCTCCTCCCGGCCCTCGGCGTACCCCGCCGCCGCCGCGTCGTACCCCACCCGCACCCGCGCATCCCGCGCCGCCGCGCCGTCCGCGAGGACGCTCTCCCGGTCGACGGCCGGCACCGCGTCAGCCGCCGCCACCTGCTCCGATTCCACCGGCCCGAGCAGATGCACCCAGCGGTGATCGTGCTGGCCGGGCAGCCGCGGCAGCTCCCGCACGAGCCCGCGCTCCGCCAGTCGGGTCAGCACCTCTTCGACCTCGGCGCGGTCGGCGAAAGGGTGCAGCCGTTCGGTGCGGGTCTTCAACTCCCCCGGCGCGTTGGGCCCGCGCAGGAGCAGGACGGTCAGCAGCGCCCGTTCGTCGCCGGCAAGCTCGAGCTGTTCGTCGAGGCGTTGGTGGTACTTCAGCGTCCGCTGCCCCCGGTCGGCGACGACCACCCGGATCAGCTCGCGATGCTTGAGTTCCCTTGCGCAGGCTTCCAGTTCACGGTCCTCGTACGTCGTGACGGGGTCCCGACTGGAGGACTGGTTGCAGGCCGTGCGCAGGGCGTTGAGTGAGAGCGGGTACGTCGTGGGCACCGTGACCTGCTTCTCCATCAGCGCGCCGAGGATCCGTTGCTCCATGGGGCTCAACTCCAGGTCCACCATGGGCCCAAATTAACGTCGTCGCACCCTCGGCGACCAGCGAGACTGAACCTATGACGCGGCGGAACGAATTCGGCCAACCGATCGGCGACCCGACGGGCGACATCACGGCCCGGCGTCCCGAGCCGACGTCCCTCGCCGGTCGCACCTGCCGTCTCGACCCGTTGCGCGCCGAGGACGCGGCCGGGTTGTTGGCCGACCTGCAGGCCGGCGCGGGCGATGAGCAGTGGACCTACATGTCCTACGGTCCCTGCCGCACCGTAGCCGAGGAGGAGACGGTCATCCGCGGACTCGTCCAGGACGGCGACGTCGTCCCGTTCGTCATCCGGGACCGCTCGGGCGCGCCGATCGGGACGGCCAGTTACCTGCGCATCAATCCCCCGGGCGGCACGATCGAGGTCGGCCACATCATGTACGGCGCGGGCGCGCGCCGGGCCGCCCCGGCGACCGAGGCGATGTATCTGCTGGCCCGGCACGTCTTCGACGACCTGGGCTACCGCCGGTACGAGTGGAAGTGCGATGCCCTCAACGCCGGCTCCCGGGCCGCGGCGGAGCGGCTGGGTTTCACATTCGAGGGGGTGTGGCGCAAGGCCCTCGCCTACAAGGGGCGCAACCGGGACACCGCGTGGTACGCCATGACCGACGACGACTGGGCGCGCCTCCGCCCGGCGTACGAATCCTGGCTCGCGGGACTCGACGAGCACGGCCGCCAGTCGGCGCCCCTGGCCTGCCGAGAGGCCCCGGTCGGGACTACAGCAGGCCGTACGTCGTGAAGATGCGGCGCAGCGTCGCCCCGTGGTCGTGCTGCGGCACCACCTCGGCGCGCAGGCCCACCGACCGGGCGCCCGCGACGTTGTCCTCGCGATCGTCGACAAAGAGCAACCGGTCCGCAGCCAGCCCGAGACGGTCCACGATGGCCGAGAAGTACGCCGGGTCCGGCTTGGCCGCGCCCAGCTCGTAGCTGTAGAAGCAGCCGTCGAGCACCTCCTCGTAGCGCAGCACCTCGCGCATGTGCGCCGCCCGCACGGACTGCTGGTTGGTCGCGAGGTAGCAGGCCGTGCCCCCGGCCCGCACGTCGGCGACCACCGCCAGCGCGCCCTCGTCCAGCTCGATCCGCAACCACGGGTTGAGCACGTCGTCGACCGTGCAGGTCAAACCGTGCTCGTCGAGGTACGCCTGCATGTGCTCGCGGAAGTTGCCCTCGCCCCGCAGCGACGGCCGCTCGATCTCGAAGCAGGCCTCCGGAAAGCCGTCGCCGCCGAGGGCGTGCAGCACGACGTACCAGTCCTCCGGCGTCCGCTGCAGCACCCCGTCGGCGTCGATGAGCACCGCGACCGGGCGCGCTTGCTGCAGCAAGCGCGCCCGGTCCCCTTGTTCCGTCGAGGTCATGACTGCTTGGGGTTGACCTCGGGTGCGCCCTGCGGCGCGGGGCCGTCGCCCTCGCCCTTGCCGCCCTTGGGTTGCGGCTTGGCGTCCACTCCGGCCTCCTTGCGCTGCTCCGGGGTGATCGGCGCCGGCGCCTCCGTCAGCGGGTCGAATCCGCCGCCGGACTTGGGGAAGGCGATGACGTCGCGGATCGAGTCGTACCCGCCGAGCAGCATGACGATCCGGTCCCAGCCGAACGCGATGCCGCCGTGCGGCGGGGCCCCGAAGGCGAACGCGTCGAGCAGGAAGCCGAACTTCTCCTGCGCCTGCTCCTGCGTGAGCCCCATCACCTTGAAGACGCGTTCCTGCACGTCGCGACGGTGGATACGGATCGAGCCGCCGCCGATCTCGTTGCCATTGCAGACCATGTCGTAGGCATACGCCAGGGCCGGTCCGGGGTCGGTGTCGAAGGTGTCGAGGTACTCGGCCTTGGGCGAGGTGAACGCGTGGTGCACCGCCGTCCAGGCACCCCCGCCGACCGCCACGTCACCCGCGGCGACGGCGTCTGACGTGGGCTCGAACAGCGGGGCGTCGTTGACCCACAGGAAGCTCCAGGCGGACTCGTCGATCAGGCCACACCGCTTGCCGATCTCCAGACGGGCGGCGCCGAGCAGCGCGCGGCTCGGCTTGGGGGCGCCGGCGGCGAAGAAGATGCAGTCGCCGGGCTGGGCGCCGGTGTGCCCGGGCAGCGCCGCGAGCTCGGCCTCCGACAGGTTCTTGGCCACCGGCCCGGCCAGCGTGCCGTCGTCGGCGATGGTGATGTACGCTAGGCCCTTCGCCCCGCGCTGCTTGGCCCACTCCTGCCAGGCGTCGAAGGTCCGCCGCGGCTGGCTTCCGCCGCCGGGCATGACGACCGCGCCGACGTAGTCGGCCTGAAAAACCCGGAAACTGGTGCCGGCAAAGAGCTCCGTGCAGTCGACCAGTTCCTGGCCGAACCGCAGGTCGGGCTTGTCGGTGCCGAAACGCGCCATCGCCTCGGCGTACGCCATCCGCGGGAACGGCGTCTCCAGCTCCACCCCAATCAGCTGCCAGATCTCGCGCACGACGGCCTCGCCCACCTCGACGACGTCGTCCTCGGTCACGAAGCTCATCTCGATGTCGAGCTGGGTGAACTCGGGCTGCCGGTCGGCGCGGAAGTCCTCGTCGCGGTAGCAGCGCGCGATCTGGTAGTACCGCTCCATCCCCGCCACCATCAGCAGCTGCTTGAACAGCTGCGGGCTCTGCGGCAGCGCATACCAGCTCCCGGGCGACAGCCGCGCGGGCACCAGGAAGTCGCGCGCGCCTTCCGGGGTCGAGCGTGTCAGGGTCGGCGTCTCGATCTCGACGAAGTCGCGGGCGTCGAGGACCCGCCGGGCGGCCTGAGAAACCTTGGAGCGCAGTCGGATCGCGTGGCCGGCGTTGTGCGCGCCGGGCCGCCGCAGGTCGAGATAGCGGTAGCGCAGCCGCGCCTCCTCGCCGACGGTCGTGCGCTCGTCGATCTGGAACGGCAGCGGCGCGGCCTCGGAGAGCACCTCGATCTCGCGCGCGACCACCTCGATCTCGCCGGTGGGCAGGTCGGGGTTGACGTTCTCCGCGCCGCGCCGGGTGACCTCGCCGGTGACGCGCACACAGAACTCGTTGCGCAGCCCGTGTGCGGCGCCGGAGAGCACCTCGTCGCGGGCGACGACCTGCACGATGCCGCTGGCGTCGCGCAGGTCGATGAACTCGACGCCGCCGTGGTCGCGCCTGCTGGCGACCCAGCCGGTCAGCGTGACGGCCGTCGGCGGAGTGGTCACGTCCGCGGCGCGCAGGGATCCGGCGGTGTGCGTGCGCAGCATGCGCTGTTCCTTTCTGATGCCCCCGCATAGACGGTGCGGGGCGCGGCGATTCGGTGCGCCTTCACTGTACGTGGTGGGCGGTGGCCGCCCGAAGTCGGTTTCCTCCGACCGGGCCCCAGGACGAGCCGTGCGACGCGTCGGACCGCGCCTCAGTCCGCGAGGGGGTTGACGATCCGTACGCCGCGCAGCGTGGCCCCCGTCGCCAAGTCCTCGGCCCACAGCTCCGTGCAGCCGGACTGCGCCGCAGCCTCCAGGATCATCGCGTCCCAGCCGGAGAGCTGGCATGCCTCGGCGGTCGCCAGCGCCCCCAGCACCAAGGACGCATCAGCAGGCACCACGTCGAGCAGCGCGATCTGTCCGACCAGTTCCCGGGCGGACGCGGGAGCCAGCGGCGGGACCAGCTTGCGGGTCGCGACGGCGTACAGCTCCAGGAGCACCTGCGTGCTCACCACGAACGTGTGCCCCGGATCGTCCAGCACGGCGCCGACTCGGGCCCGCTTGTCCGGATCCCCGGGATCGATCCGACCGACCAGCAGGTTCGTATCCAGGAAGACCCTAGCCACGGTGCAGCTCGTCGCGGGTCCAGGCTCGGACGGGCTGTCGCGGCGTGTGCGCAGCGCCAGACTCGGCGATCTGCGCGGCGGCCTCGAAGACCGTCGCGGCCGCAGGGGCGTCGGCGTATTGCCGCAACACCTCAGCCAGGTAGGCATTGACCGACTCGTTCCGCTGCAGCGCCCGGATCCGTGCCCGACGCAAGACGTCCGGATCCACGCTGATCGTCAGGTTGGTCATGCCTCACCCTAGCATTCGTGTTACACGGCACTCGTGCTACACGAGATGTCGACGGCATCTACTCCCTCAACCTGGACCACCGAACCCTGTCGTATACACACCTTGTATATGCGGTCGGGTAGTCTAGTTGCCATGGCGCTGAGCATCCGCAACAAGGCGACCGAAGACGCCGTACGCCGTCTCGCGGCGCGCACCGGGACTGGCCTCACCGAGGCGATCGACGACGCGGTCAACCGCCGACTCACTGAGCTCGATCGGGAGCGCCACGACCCCTCCCCGGAAGCCCAGGCCGCACGTGAGGCACGCCTGGAACGCGTTCTCGCAGAATTCCGTAAGAACTCGCACCCCGAGACGTGGCTCACCGACGATGACCTCTACGACGACATGGGTCTTCCGAAGTGATCGTGGATACGTCGGCGGTCGTGGCCGTCGCTCGGGAGGAGGGCACCTCACAGCACCTGAAGCGAATCCTCCTGAGCCACAGGGACTCGCTCATGTCGGCGGCGTCATATGTCGAGCTGACAATCGTCCTCTGGCCCGATCATTCGATCCCGATGGTCGACCGCCTCCTTGACGCCCTTGACGTCACCCCCGTACCGGTCACGGTCGACCAGGCCCGGCTCGCGGCCCAGGCCTATCGCGAGTACGGCAAGGGTTCCGGCTCGCCCGCGCGGCTGAATCTCGGCGACACCTTCTCCTACGCCCTGGCCAAGGACACCGGGCAGCCCCTGCTCTTCGTCGGCGACGACTTCACCCACACCGACATTACGTCGGCGTTGCCAGCCTGAGCGCGGGCCCGCTCAGGGTGCCACCGGTTCCCGGGACGGGCCGAGATGAGTCGCCTCGCGGGGCACGTCGTTCGGCGCGGCCAGCGTGGCGCGGATCCGCGGGAGGGCGGTGAGGGCCCCGAGGACGGTACCCGCAGCGGCGAGCGCGGCGCTGCCGCGATAGTCAGCCAGTACGGCGGGGCTGGTGAGCGCCCAGCGCAGAAAGTCCGGTCGGCTCACGCGCAGCAGGTCCGGCCCGAAGAGGTCGTACGCGTGCCAGGCGTCGATGAACACCAGCAGGATCACGCACGCCAACGACCCGCTCACCAGCAGCATAACCAGCGGCGCGACCCCTCGCTGCAGCCGCCCGCCGGAGGCTACGGCGTACGCCTGCGCCGCCACGGCCGCCATCGGCACCGTCGCCGCGGCAGCGATCCATCCCATCCCGGACAGGCCGGCCGCGAGGACCACGGCCGCACCCACGGCCACTCCGGCGGCGGCCAGGCCCAGCCCGACCCGCTCCGGCGGCAGGCCGCCACGGCATGCTCCCACGCTCTCCCCCACGATTCCCCCCATTGCTCCCCGGCTCCCGCGCGCGCCCTCCCCAAGACGCGCCGCCCCTGGCCAGGGTACGGCCGTCGCCCACCCTCGCGCGGTGCGTTCTCCGACTTCAGCCGCGACCGGGCTGTCAGGCTCGTCCCTCCGAGAGGGCGGAAAGGTACAGCGCGCGCACGCGGGCGAAGGCGTCGCCTGCGGTGCGAACACTGAGGTCGAGGTCTTCGACGAGCCGGTCGTAACCGGCTGACCACGCCGCGGGTGGGTCGGGCAGATCTTCTGGTGGCAGCGAGCCGTCCCGGTGCTCGTGCACCACGATGAGCCGTCGGCGCAATGCTCGCTCGTTGACGAGCAGTCCTGCCTCAATCAGCAACGCCAGGTCGACGAGATCCTTGACCCGAGAGGACGGAAGGTCGTGAGCATAGACCCGTGACATGGCGTGCAGCTTCTCCGCGGCGTGCTGATAGACGTCGACGGCCGCGACGGTCACTGGCGCGAAGCCCGCGAAGGGCACAGGTGAGGCGATGACCAACGGCTCAAGCGCCTCGGCGACCTCAGCGAACTGCGCGACGACGTCAAGCTTCAGCCGGTCGAAGCGCCTGCCGTCAACTGAGCAGCCGACGCTGACCCGCCACGCGGGCGCTGGGTCGTCCAGGCCGCGCATGAGTTTGGCCGCCAGCGCTTCGAACGTGAAGCCGTCATCGACGGTGACTCGGCGAAGAGGGTGTCCAGTTCATCGAGTAGGTCATCGCCGGAGGAGGTTGTGCGTCGAACGAAGTCGATGTCTTTGGTTGCGCGCGCCTGTCCCGACAGGCGCGCCTCGAGGCAATAGCCGCCTTTGAGTACCCAGCCGGCGTCTGCCACGCGTGCGAGGAGCCGATGGAAGGCGAGCTGTCTGCGCAGCCGCTGGAGGTCGATCGAGGTGGCGCGAGCGGTGTTGGCGAGGCGGTGATGGAGTGATCGCGCGCGGTCGCTCTCCGAGGTCATCTATCCTCGCTGAGGCGGCTGAGGGCGCGCTCGATGCCCAGCGCCGCACGGTCCGTCGCGTTGGCGGCTCGGCGACGAAGCCGACGCTTGGTGCTGCGCCCCCCCGACACGGCGTCCGCGACGGCGGCATCGACCAAGTCCTGCGCAGCCCCGACACCGGCGACGTCGAGCAGGGTGCGCTCCACGGTCGTCACTGAGAATCCCAAGTGAGCTTCGATGTCGTGGGAATCGAGGGTTGCGGGATAGGTGTGCACATGGTCGTCTCGCGCGCGGAAACCCGCAGGGACACTGAGGTGCAATCGGGCGGGATTGGCGTCCGAAAGGTCGTGAAAGGCCAGGGCGCTCTCGTGGGAGACCACCCCACGGCCGCCGCTCCACAGCGTCCAGCGCACATAATCGTCGGTCGGAGCGGCCGGCCATTCGGGCAGCCGGAACAGCCCTCGATCGACCCGCTCCCAATTGCCGTGGTCCACGTGGTACTTCTGCGCTTGATAGCTGTACCCCACGGACCGAGCCTGGGCTGCCGTGAAGTAGCCGGCCTGGGCGAAGGCCACGCGGTGCAGTGCGCGTCGAGGGTCGTGACGGTTCCCGGGCACCACTTCAGCCTAGGGACTTTCCAACTAAAAGAAAAGTGTATTTCCGCGCGGACGAGTCGCGTCAAACTCAAAACATGGTTGAGCATCTGACATGAGCGCGCGCCGAAAGCACCCCGCGTCTGGTGGTTGGTTCAGCTGCTGGCCGGGTCCACCGCGCCGTCGACGTACACCCAGCGGCCGCCGCGCCGCTCGAACCGGCTGTCCTCGATCAGCACGTGGGCGCTGCCGTCCCGACCGCGCGACCGGGCCCGGTAGACCACCTGCCCCGCCGTGTCCGCAGCGCCGCCGCCCGTCACCCCCAAGACCTCCAGGCCCACCCAGGCGTGCCGCGGGTCGAGCTGCAGGGACGCCGGTCGGGTCTTCGGGTGCCAGGTGCGCAGCAGGTAGTCCTCGTCGCCCACGGCGAACGCGCAGTAGCGCGATCGCATCAGCGCCTCCGCCGTCTCCGCGACCTGGCCGCCGTCGTGCAAGCGGCCACAGCATGCGGCGTAGGCCGTGCCGGGCGCGGGATGACCGCCGCACGGGCACGCGCCGTCGGTGGCGGCCCGCGCCATCCCGAACGCGTCACCGGTACCGCGGGTCACGAGGATCCCGCCACGCCGCGCAGGCCAGGGTGCGCCGGAAACGGTATGTCGGGAGCGCGCAGCGTCTCCCACCCGCGCTCGCGCGCGGCGTACGCCCCGAGGATGCCGAGCTGGGCGACGCCATTGGTGATGCGGCCGGTCAGCACGGCGGTCACCGCGTCTTCGAGGGCGATCCACACGGTGGGCATGCCGAGCTCTTCGCCGGACCGATCGTGCCGCTCGGCCGCCGCGACCTCGCCCAGGTCGCGCGCCAGGAAGACCCGGATCGCCTCGCCGATGCCGCCCGGCGAGGGGAACAGGTCGGTCAGCACGTGCCAGGTGGCGGCCGTCAGGTCGGTCTCCTCCGCCAACTCCCGGGCGGCCGCGACGTGCGGCGGCTCGCCATGGACGTCGAGCAGCCCCGCGGGCAGCTCCCATTCGGTGGCCTGGACCGGATGCCGATACTGCTTGATCAGCACCAGCTCGTCGCGACCTTCGTGGCGGCGCAGGGCCACCACGCTGACGGCGCCGGGATGCTCGATGTACTCGCGGCTCACCTGACCCGCCGCGCCCAGGTCGACGCGGTCCTTGCGCAGGTCCCAGACCATCCCGCGATACACGGTCTCCGCGGACAGCACCTGCTTGCTGGTGTAGTCGTCGCCCAGCCCCTCGGGGCCGACGACGGGCGCGGACAGCGTCACGGTCGGGTCCCGACGGGCGCTCCGGCCTCGCCGTGATCGGCGTGGGCGTCCCGCTCCTCGCGCGGTGCCGTAGGCTCGTCCGCGCGCGGGGGCACGGCGGCGTCGTCACGTAGCGGCACCTCGACCAGCCGGCCCTCCTGCTGCCGCCGCAGCGCGGCGCCGATCAGGCCCGCGAACAGGGGGTGGGCCCGGTTCGGCCGCGACAGGAACTCGGGGTGGGCCTGGGTGGCCACGTAGTAGGGGTGGGTCTGCGGCGGGAGCTCGACGAACTCCACCAGGCGGCCGTCGGGGCTGGTCCCGGAGAAGAGCATCCCCGCGTCCTCCAACGCCCCGCGGTAGTCGTTGTTGACCTCGTAGCGGTGCCGGTGCCGCTCGTCGGCCTTCGTGGTCCCGTACGTCGTAGCCACGACGGAGCCCGACGCCAGCCGGGCCGGGTAGCTGCCCAGGCGCATCGTGCCGCCCATGTCGCCGCCGGCGCCCTCCACGTAGTCCTTCTGCTCGGCCATCGTGGCGATCACGGGGGCGGCCGACGCGGGATCGAACTCGCTGCTGCTGGCGCCCTCAATCCCGGCGACGTTGCGGGCGTACTCGATCACCATGCACTGCAGCCCCAGGCAGATCCCGAGCGTCGGGACCCCGGCCTCGCGGGCCCAGCGCAGCGCGCCGACCTTGCCCTCGATGCCGCGCACCCCGAAGCCGCCGGGCACCAACACCGCGTCGACCCCGCCGAGCACCTCCTGGGCGCCGCGCAGGGTGTCGCAGTCGTCCGAGGTCACCCATCGGATCTTGACCTTGGCGTCGTGGTGGAAGCCGCCGGCACGCAGCGCCTCCGTCACGGACAGGTACGCGTCCGGCAGGTCGATGTACTTGCCGACCAGCGCCACCTCGACCTCGTGGGCGGGGGCGTGCACGCGGCGCAGCAGCCGGTCCCAGTCGGTCCAGTCCACGTCCCGGAACGGCAGGCCGAGCCGGCGTACGACGTACGCGTCCAGCCCCTCGCTGTGCAACACCTTCGGGATGTCGTAGATCGAGGGCGCGTCCTGGCAGGCGATCGTGCCGTCCTGGTCGACGTCGCAGGCCAGCGCGATCTTGCGCTTGAGCCCCGAGGGGATCTCCCGGTCGGCGCGCAGGACGATCGCGTCGGGCTGCAGGCCCAGCTGGCGCATCGCGGCGACCGAGTGCTGGGTCGGCTTGGTCTTGAGCTCGCCGCTGGGGGCGAGATAGGGCACGAGGCTGACGTGCAGGAAGAAGCAGTTGTCGCGGCCGAGATCGTGGCGCACCTGCCGGGCCGCCTCGAGGAACGGCAGCGACTCGATGTCGCCGACCGTGCCGCCGATCTCGGTGATGATGACCTGCGGGGGCTTGCTGGAGTTGGCCTGCTCCCGCATCCGCTCCTTGATCTCGTTGGTGATGTGCGGGATGACCTGGACCGTGTCGCCCAGGTACTCCCCGCGCCGCTCCTTGGCGATCACCCGGCTGTAGACCTGGCCGGTCGTCACGTTTGCCGCCTGAGACAGCGGCACGTCGAGGAAGCGCTCGTAGTGGCCGATGTCGAGGTCCGTTTCGGCGCCGTCGTCGGTCACGAAGACCTCGCCGTGCTGGAACGGGTTCATGGTGCCGGGGTCCACGTTGAGATACGGGTCCAGCTTCTGCATCGTCACCCGCAGTCCGCGCTGGCGGAGCAGGAAGCCGAGGCTGGAGGCCGTCAGGCCCTTGCCGAGCGATGAGGCTACGCCTCCGGTCACGAAAATGTGCTTCGTCTGCGCCACGGACCCCCAGTCTACGTGACGGTTCCGGAGGCGCTGGCCAGGGTCCGGACGGTACGGCGTGGCGCGCTGGACCGTACGGCGTGGCGCGCCGGGATGCACGGCGTGGCAAGCCGGGTCAGCACTCGATTCAGCCCAAGGCGGCTACGGCCGCGGTTGAGCCTGGGCCTGGGCCTGCGTTTGGGCCGGCGTTTGGGCCTGCGCCTCGGCCTGCGCTTGGGCTTGGGCGCTGGCCTGGGCCAGGAGCTCGCGGGCGTGTTCGATGGCCACGTCGCTGGTGGCGCCCGCCATCATGCGCGCCAGCTCGGCCAGGCGGTCGTCGCCCTCGAGGACGCTCACCCCGCTCGTCGTCACCTGTCCCGAGCTGCTCTTGTGGATGACCAGGTGCCGGTCGGCGTAGGCGGCCACCTGTGGCAGGTGCGTCACGACGAGAACCTGGGCGTGGCGGGCCAAACGGGCGAGCCGCGCCCCGACGTCCAGTGCGGCCTTGCCGCCGACCCCCGAGTCCACCTCGTCGAAGACGAACGTCGGCACATCGCCGCCGCCGGTCACCACCTCCAGGGCGAGCATCACCCGGGACAGTTCGCCGCCGCTGGCCGCCTTGGCGACGCTGCGCGGCGGGGTGCCCGGGTTGGCGGCCAGCCGAATCTCGACGGCGTCGATCCCCCACGGGCCGAAGCGCACCCGCGTGCCGTCGGGCAGCGGCAGGCCCTCGGGGTCCTCCTGGCGCTCCACGGCCACCTCCACCCGGGCCCGACCCATGGCGAGGTGCGCCAACTCGGCGGTGACGGCCTTCGACAACCCCGTGGCGGCCTTGACGCGGGCTCGGCTCAGCACCAGCGCGGCCTCCACGAGGACGCCCTGCAGCCGCACGGCGTCCTCGCGCAGCGCGGTGGCCCGGTCGTGCGCGCCGGCCAACTCGTCCAGCCGCGCCGCCGCGCGGCTCCCCCACTGCAACACGTCGTCGATCGTGTCGCCGTAGGTCCTCGTCAACCGGGACAGGGCCGCCCGCCGGTCCTGCACCACGGCCAGCCGGGCCGGGTCCGCGTCGATCCCATCGAGATAGGCGGCGAGGTCGGCACCCAGGTCCCCCGCGAGGTAGGCCAGTTCGCCCGCGCGCCGGGCCAGGTCGGCGAGATCGCCGTCGTGTCCGGCCTCCGCGAGCAGCACCGTCCGAGCGGCGGTCAGGAGGGCCGCGGCGCCCCCGGGCGACCCCGGTTCGTCCGTGCCCATCAGCGCGTCGTAGGCGCCGCCGGAGGCGGCGCGCAGGGCGTCGATGTGCGAGAGCCGTTCGTCCTCCGCGCGCAGGGCATCGTCCTCGCCGGGGCGCGGGTCCAGCCGCTCCAGTTCCTCGAGGCCGCTGCGGAGCACCTCCATCTCCACGGCCCGGTCGCGGGCCAGCTCGGTGACCCGCCGCAGTTCGGCCTGCGTGTGCCCCAGTGCGCGATAGGCGGCCTCGTACGCCGCCAGCGCGTCGGCGACCGGCCCGCCCCCGTAGTCGTCCAGCACCACCCGATGCTGATCGGGGCGGCGCAATCGCCATTGATCGGCCTGCCCGTGCACGGCCACGAGCGATTCGCCCAGCTCGCTCAGGACCCCGATCGGCGCCTGGCGGCCGCCCACGTGCGCCCGGCTGCGGCCCTGGTCGGAGACGGTCCGCACCAGGATCAGGTCCTCGGTCACGTCGGCGCCCGCAGCCTGCGCCCGCGTCCGCGCCGCGTGGTCGGCGGGAAGCTCCACCACCCCTTCCACGACGGCCTGGCCCACACCGTGCCGCACCATGGCGGCGTCCCCGCGCGCGCCGAGCAGCAACCCGAGCCCGGACACGATCATCGTCTTGCCAGCGCCGGTCTCGCCCGTGAGGACGTTCAACCCCTCCGAGAGGTCCAGGACGGCGTCGTCGATGACACCCAAGCCCTGAATCCGGATCTGGCGGAGCATGAGCTCAGCGTAGGCGGGCGCCCCGACAACGCTCGTGCGCGCAGCGCGGTGTCGGCACCGCCGCCAACCGGTGAATCACCCAGGTCGCGCGGCCGAGACCGGACACGCGCGGGGCCTCGCAGGGACGCCCGGGGCGGCGCCGCAGCCCGACGCCCCCAGCGGCCGCCTCACCGGCGACGACCGGGACACCGGGTCGCACCACCCGCCCCGATGTCCGGTACCGACAACCCCGTCCCACGGTCCTCACCCCACACCCCTCGTTTGCCGACCAGCCCAGCCGGCGCGCCCCACGACATGAAAAGCCGCGGGAACCGGCTCCGGTGCCCGCGGCGTCGTTACCGCTTTACTCCAGTTTCACCGACGCTTGACCGTTGGCTGACCTGATCGCTTGAGATATCTACCACATTTGTGGGTGGCCAGACCCATCCCATGGGCCGACGCGGCCCTACCCCATGTGGCCGACGCGGCCATCGAGGTCGGCGGAGCCCCGATCGAAGGGCCGGTGCGCGTCGGCGTCCGCGCCGGTGTCGGGCAGTTCGCTCGCCTCCCCGGGACGACCGCGCCAGCCGTGCACCGGCAGGGCGAACTTGCTGACCAGGCGATCCGTGAACGGCGCGGACTCCAGGCGGGCGAGCAGCACCGGCGTGCGGCTGCGGGTGACCTCGATGCGCGCGGAGCCGGGCAGATCCACGGGCCGCTGCCCGTCGCACCACATGACGCCCCGACCGTCCGTGCCGGGCACGATCTCGACGGCGATCCGCGAGTCCGGGCTGACGACCACCGGCCGGGCGAACAACGCGTGGGCCGAGATCGGCACCAGCAGCAACGCCTCGACGTCCGGCCAGACGACCGGGCCGCCGGCCGAGAACGCGTACGCCGTGCTCCCCGTCGGCGTCGCCACGATGACGCCGTCGCCGCCCCAGCTGGACAGCGGACGATCGTCGATCTCGAGGATGATCTCCAACATGCGCTCGCGGGCCGCCTTCTCGACCGTGACCTCGTTGAGTGCCCACCGTCGGGCGATCTCCCGCTCGGCGTCGCGGGCGACCACGTCGAGCGCCACCCGCTCCTCCACGGCGTAGTCCGCGTCGAGGATCTGTTGCGCGGTCACCGCCAGGGCGTCCTTCTCGGCCTGCGCCAGGAAACCCACGTGCCCGAAGTTGATCCCGAGCAGGGGAACCCCCGACCCGCGCACCATGTCGGCCGCGCGCAGGATCGTGCCGTCCCCGCCGAGCACGCAGACGAGCTCCGCGCCGTCGGCCGGTCGCGCCGGGTCTGCGGCCACGACGCCGTCCAGGGCGCTCGCGCCCAGCGCCTCGATGTCCTCCGGCAGCATGGCTGCCTGCAGCCCGGCTCGACCGAACAGCTCCGCCAAGTCCCTCGTGTGCCGACGCAGGCCAAGTCGGGTGACGTTGGTGACGAGCAGGATCCTCCGGGTCATCATCGTCCTTCAAAGCTTCGTACGGCGTGCGCTGCGGCCGCCGTGTCGTCGGGCAGGGCGAACTCCGCCCGTGTTGTGACCCACACTAGGTACTCGTGGTTGCCGCTGCCCCCGGGCACGCGTGTCGGCGTCACCGCCCGGGGGAAGAGGCCCGCGGCACGATAGGCCTCCAGGACCCCGGCGACCGCGTCGATGCGCTCCGCGGCACGGCGTACGACGCCGCTCTTGCCGAGGCGGGCCCGGCCCACCTCGAACTGGGGTTTGACCAGCAGCACCCCCTGGCCGCCCGGCGCGACGAGTCCGGCCAGGTCGGTGGCGACGAGGCGCAGGGAGATGAAGCTGAGGTCGGCGACGAGGACTCCGAACGGGCCCCCGACCTCGCTGGGGACGATGCCCCGCACGGACCGTCCCGACATCTCGATCACGCGGGGATCCGACCGGAGCGCGCCGGCCAGCTGGTCGCGTCCCACGTCGAGCGCGACCACACTGGCCGCGCCGCGGTCGAGGAGCACCTGGGTGAACCCGCCGGTGGAGGCGCCGACATCCACGCACCGCTGCCCGCCGACCGACCACGGCTCCGGCTCGACGCCACCGAAGGCGTCGAAGGCCGCCACGAGCTTGCGGGCGGCGCGCCCGACCCATTCGGGCCCGGCGCTCTCGACGCGCAACTCGTCGCCCGGACGCACCGGGTGGGCGGGTCGGCGCACGGCCGCGTCGTTGACGAGCACCGCGCCCCTCTTGACCAGGTCAGCGGCGGCGCCGCGGGATCTGGCCAGGCCGCGAGCCACCAGGGCCACGTCGAGCCGCTGGTCGCTCATGCCTCCCCGGACAGGCGCTCGGTGAGCAGGGCGTGCAGCCGGTCGGCGGCGTCGATCTGCCCGTCCAGATGGTCCGCGTCAGCGCTCTCCAGGGCGGCCAGCGCCGCGTCGATGTCGGGGTCTCCCGGGGCGGGGATCTCGGTGTCGCTCATGGGCTGCCGTCCTTCGTCGGGTCCGCCGCACGAAGGGCGTCGGGACTGGGTGGCGAGCCGGCGTCGACGGCAGCCCAGCATGCGGCGACGAGCGCGCGGGCCCGCTCGTCGACCGAGCCGTCGCCCGAGAACACGGGTCCCTCATCGGTCAGCCGTGCCTCGACTCCGCCGCAGCGGGCGGCGTGGCCCCGGTCCGCGGGCGCGACCTCCGCGGCGACGTACGGCTCAGCCAACGCCCGAAGGTCTCGGGCGAGGAAGGCGGGGCGTCGCACGGCCGGCGCCAGCGCGACGTCGGCGAGGTCGTTGACCCCGGTGAGGACCAGCAGGGCCGGGATGCCGGCACGATTGGCCCCCTCGATATCGGTGTCCAACCGGTCGCCGATCGCCAGCGTCTGGTCCTTGGGCGTGCCGAGCACGGCTGCACTCAGGTCGTACAGCGGGGTGTGGGGCTTGCCCACGACCACGGGGTCGACCGCGACGGCGGCCCGCACGACCCGCACGAGGGAACCGTTGCCCGGGGCGACGCCGCGGGCGGTGGGCAGCGTCAGATCGTCGTTGGAGGCGACCCAGAGGGCCCCGCCGTTCACGACGTACGAGATCTCTGCCAGGTCGCTCCACGCCACGTCCCTGCCGTAGCTCTGCAGCACTCCGGCCACGGGCTCGCCCTGGGCCGACTCCGCGGTCGTGACCAGGCGCAGGCCGGCCCCGGCGAGCGCGACGGCCACCCCGGGCCCGCCGACCCCCAGCACCGCGGCGCCCTCCCCCAGGCGCTCGCGCAGGTGTGCCGCGGCCGCCTGCGCGCTGATGACGATCGACTGCAGCGTGACGGTGAGCCCAAGTTCGGTCAGGTGGTCGGCCACGTCCTGCGGCGGCCGAGACCCGTTGTTGGTGGCGTAGACGATCCCCGCACCGGTCTCCCGGGCCCGCTCCAGGGCCGGCACGGCATGGGGGATGGCCGCTGGTCCCGCGTACACCACCCCATCCAGGTCGCACACGAGGCCGCGAAAGCCCGCCAGGAGCGGTGCGGGTTCGGTGGAACTCACGGGGTGTCGCCCTCCGGGCGGTCGGGCTCCGGACGGTCGGGCACGGAATCGTACGGCGCCGCCGGACCCGATTCGGGCGCGTCGCCCGGGACGGGCTCCTCGGCATGCTGCTCGGCCGCCTGCGCCTCGTCCCCGATCGGGCCGGATTCGGGCGCGTCGCCCGGGGCGGGCTCCTTGGCGTGCTGTTCAGCCGCCTGCGGCTCGTCGCCGATCGGGCCATCAACCGCGTCCCGAGCTGGCTCGTCGGTCACGTCCTTCTCGGAGATCTCGGGCGCCCGCTGAGCGGGGTCCTCGGTGGGGTCCTCAACGGAACCCTCTGACTCGCCCTGCGAAGCGTCCTCGGTGTCGTCCTCGCCGAGGTCGACGAAGACGATCCCGTCCAACTCGTCGAGTCGCTCGGCGGCGTCGGTAACTGCCTCCGCATCGGCGTCGGCGGCTTCCGCGAACCACGCCCGTGCGAGCCCCCGGTCGCCACGGGCGAGTAAGGCCTCGGCGTAGGCATAGAAGAGCCGAGCCGACCAGGGATCGCGCCGGTTGGGGTTCAGCTCCGGGGTCTCCAGCAGGACCACGGCAGCGTCCAGGTCACCCATGTCACGCCGGATCCCGGAGCAGACGATGAGCAGCTCCAGCCGCTCTGCCTTCCCCAACGTGCGCGCCTCGGGGGAACCCGCCAATTCCAGGGCCCGCTCGGGACGGCCCAGTCCGCGCTCGCAATCGACCATGAGCGGCAGCAGGTGCTGAGATCCCGAAAGCCTGCGCGCCGTGCGGAATTCGCTGAGGGCCAGCTGGAAATCGCCTTCGCGAT
Source organism: Austwickia sp. (assembly GCA_016699675.1). Taxonomy (NCBI): domain Bacteria; kingdom Bacillati; phylum Actinomycetota; class Actinomycetes; order Micrococcales; family Dermatophilaceae; genus Austwickia; species Austwickia sp. The sequence goes on from CP064985.1 coordinate 4,313,651, forward strand.
AGGCGACCAGGCCACGCGTCTCCCGGACGGCGGCGACGCGGCCCGCACGCCGTACGGCGGTCTCCGCGTGCGCCCGGGCGGCGACGACGTCGACGTCCAGGAGGCGAGCGACCATCACCAGGTGCTGGCCGACGCCCTTGGCGTTGTCCTTGCTCAGCGTGCGGAGCTCGTTCTTGACGGTGCGGTCGATCTCGAAGCCGGTGACGTCCTCGTCGATCGCCGGGTCCGGGCGGTGCCCCTGCTTGGGCGCCAGGCGCGGACCCCGAGCGGCACTATCGCCGCCAGCGTCAGCGCGGCCGTCCCTCGCGACGTCTCTGCCCTGGCCCTTGCGCGGTCCAGACCCCCGTCCGGGCCTGCCCCGCGAGGCGTCCCGGGCGCCCCCATCGCTCCCCGAACCGTTGCCGCTCCGCGCACCACGAGGTTCGCCGCGCCGCGAATCGCCGCGTCCACCGCGGCCGCTCGCACCCCGCTCTCTCGCTCCGGTATCGCGCCGTGC